>CAWIVU010000018.1:0-43193 GCA_963839755.1 uncultured Actinomycetes bacterium | reverse complement strand
GCATTCTTCATCGGCGGGCTCGTCGTGCTCGTCACGACCGGGAAGAACCCCCTGACGACGTACCGCGCGATCTTCGAGGGCGCCGGGCTGTCGTGGTTCTTCGAGGTCGGCAGCTACCGCATCGGCCTGCCGTTCAGCGACGCAACGGTGTGGTTCCCGTGGAATGTCAACGACTTCGAGTCGGTCGCGGCGGTCAACCTCCAGCAGACGCTGATCGTGTCGACGACGCTCGTCCTCACAGGACTCGCCGTCGCGTTCGCGTTCCGCTGCGGCATGTTCAACATCGGCGGCCAGGGCCAGTACATCGTCGGCGGAATCTGGGCCGTCTGGATCGGCTCGTCGTTCGACGGGCTCAACCCGTTCCTCCACATCACCCTCGCGATCGTCGTCGCGACGCTCGCCGGAGCGGCCTGGGCGGGGATCGCCGGGTTCCTCAAGGCGACCGTCGGCGCCCACGAGGTGATCACCACGATCATGCTCAACTGGATCGCGATCTGGGTGGGCTCGTTCCTGTTCGGGGTTGGCGGGCCCTTGCAGAACGACGAGCAGGCGTCGATGCCGATCTCGAGCGACATCGTCGAGGGCGCGAAGCTGCCCACGCTCTGGGGCGATCCATTGCTTCAGGCGCTGCACGTGGGCATCTTCTTCGCGATCGTTGCGCTGGTCGTGTACTGGGCGGTGCTCAACCGGACGACCCTCGGGTACGGCGTCCGGGCGGTCGGCTTCAACCCGGAGGCGGCCCGCTACGGCGGCATCGGCGTGCGGCGGAACTACTTCCTCGCGATGGCGATCTCCGGGGCTTTCGCTGGCCTCGCCGGCGCGACCGACATCCTCGGCTGGCAGTTCCGCCTGGCGACGGGCGACATCCGAGACGGGTGCCCTCGGCTTCACCGGCATCGCCGTCGCCCTCCTCGGCCGGAACACCGCGGTCGGCGTAGCCCTCGCCGCTCTCCTGTTCGGCTCGCTCGTCACCGGGACGTCGACGAGGAACCTCGACCCGGAGGTCTTCCAGCCCGAGCTCGCCTCCAACCTCACGCTGCTGATCCAGGGCCTCGTCGTCCTGTTCGTCGGAGCCGACCTCATCATCCTCTGGCTGCTCGCCAGGGTGAGATCGCGGGTGACGGCATGACGAGCGTCGCGCTGCCCGTGACCGCGCGCCTGCCGTCCGGCTTCCGCACCGTGGCCTGGATCGGCATCGTCGCGGGCCTTGTCGCAGCGTGGCTCGCCCTACCGCCCCTGACCGTCCGCTCCTGGGTCCCGAGCCTCGTGCTCGCGCTGATCGCCGTGATGCTCGGCACGGGAGTGGCGATCCGCGGCGAGCGCCGCTTCGGCGGCTTCGCGATCGCCTCGGGCGTCCTCGGCTTCGCGATCGCTTACGGCGCCACGCTCTCGGGCCTCGGCAAGCTCGAGAGCGTCGTTGTGTGGTCGGCGCTGTTCGCTGCGATGCTGCGCTTCGCCGCGCCGCTCACCTTCGCCGCGCTCGGCGGGATGTTCTCCGAGCGCTCCGGTGTCGTGAACATCGGCCTCGAGGGGATGATGCTGATGGGCGCCTTCTTCGCGATCATGGCCGCCGACAAGCTCGACTCGTGGTGGCTCGGGCTCCTCGTCGGCATCGCCTCGGGCGGAGCGGCCGCGCTCGTGCACGCCGTCTTCTCGATTCACCTGCGCGCCGACCAGATCGTCGGCGGCACAGCGATCAACCTCCTCGCGGTCGGCCTGACCGGCTACCTGTTCATCGACATCTACGGCACCGAGGGCACGCCGACCGACATTCAGAGCATTCCGAACGTCCACCTCGGTTTCCTGGGCGACGGCTTCATCGGAGACGTCTTCGGCCGGCTGAACCTCATGATCTGGATCGCGATCGTCCTCGTGCCCCTCACCTGGGCGATCATGTTCAAGACGCCGATCGGGCTGCGGATCCGTGCCTGTGGCGAGCATCCGCGAGCGGCCGACACGGTCGGGATCAACGTCTACGCCGTCCGCTACGGCGCGGTGGTCGTGTCCGGGATGCTGGCCGCGGCCGGGGGCGCCTACCTCTCGATCGGTTTCGTCAACTCGTTCAACGAGAACATGACCGCCGGGCGCGGGTTCATCGCCCTCGCCGCATTGATCTTCGGGAACTGGCGGCCGTACGGGGCTGCGGCGGCCTGTCTGCTGTTCGGCTTCTCGAGCGCGCTCGCGCAGCGGCTCCCGGAGTACTCCCAGTCCGCGTCGGCTCTCTTCCAGGCGCTTCCGTACGTTCTCACCCTGATCGCCGTAGCCGGCGTCATCGGCCGCTCGATCCCGCCTGCAGCCGTTGGTCGTCCCTACCGCAAGCAATAACCCCCGGGGCGGGAACGCCCGCGCCGTAGCGGCCCTGCTCGTCGGCCTCCTGGCCGTCGCGACGATGCCCGCCGCGATCGTCGCGACCCGGTACTCGGAGTCGTACGAGCTGCTCCACGCCGGCTTCGCGATCCCTCTTGCGCTCCTGCTCGGCATCGTCGCGATCCGCCTCGGTGGTGGAGCGCTCCGCCACGACGACATGCGCCTCGGCCGCGCGGGTGGGCGGCGGACGGCTCGCGTCGGCAGATGGCTCGGCGTCCTCGGCCTCGCGCTCGCCTCGACCGCGGTCGTCGCGCTCGCGGTCTACGGCCTGTTGACGTACCTCGGCGAGAGGTAGCTCTCGGTCCTATCCTCGAGGCTGCGTCGCCGCGGCGCGGGATCCGCACTGTGGCCACGCGAAAAGAATCTCGCATCGTGCGTGGAGTCCGTGGCCCGGTACCGACGATCGCGACTACACTGGCGCCTCGATGTTCGAGATCGGCTCGAGCCTACGCGAGGCACGCATGCGCCAGGGCCTCGACTTCGAGGAGATGGAGGAGCGCACGAAGGTGCGCAAGAAGTACCTGCGCCACCTCGAGGACGAGAACTTCGACCAGCTGCCCGGCCATACGTACACCAAGGGGTTTCTCCAGGTGTACGCAGACGCGCTCGGGCTCGACGGTCGCCTGTACGTCGAGGAGTACAACTCTCGCTACGTCGCCGGTGACGACGAGGCGGCGGCCCCGCGCCTGCCCCGCTCACCGTCGCGTCACAGCCGACGGCGCGAGCGACGGGAGTCGGGGACATTGGGGATCGCCCTGGCGGCGATCCTGCTCGTCACGGCGCTCGTGATCGCCGCGTGGCGGTTCGGAGGGCCCGACACGCCGAAGGTCGAGGGGGTCAACTCGACGGCGCCGCGGACGACGGCAACTCTTCAGCCGACGCAGCAGCGCGTGAGCGTCTCCGTGCGCGCGGTGCGCGGACCGTCGTTCATGGAGGTTCGCGCCGGCTCCCAGACCGGGAAGGCCCTCTATACGGGGACGCTCGAAAAGGGTCAGTTGCAGCGCTTCACGAAGAAGTCGCTGTACCTCGCGGTCGCTCGACCCGGAAACGTGCTCGTGAAGGTGGACGGCAAGCCGTTCACGCTGCCGCGCAGCCGGGGCGTCACGCTCTCCGGGGCCACGGCCGTCTCGTCCGAGTGAGCCGCCGCCCCCGCGCGGCGATCGTCGTTACGGGCAGCGAGCTCGTGCGCGGCGAGCGAGACGACCGGAACGGCCCGTACTACGCGCGCGAGGCGCTGTCGCTCGGTCTCACGCCCGAGCGGATCGTGATCGTTGGCGACGACCCGGTCGATCTCGAGTCGGCGCTGCGTGCCGCGAGCGACGCCGACGTCTGCCTCGTCTCGGGCGGCCTCGGGCCGACCCACGACGACCGCACGGTCGAGCTCGTCGCGCGGGTCGCGGGCGCGCCGCTGCGGGTCGACGACGGGCTCGAAAGCCAGATCGAGGCAGTCTCGCGCTCCGTCGCCGAGCGACTGGGACGGCCGTACACGGACTTCGCCGCGGGCGTCACCAAGCAGGCCACGATCCCTGACGGCGCCGAGGTGATCGGCATCGCCGGGACGGCTCCAGGGCTCGTCCTCGCCGCCAACGGGTGCGTCTATGTCGTCCTGCCGGGCCCCCCGGGCGAGCTCCGCCGGCTCTGGCCTCGCGCCGTTGCGAGCGCGCCGATGCGTGACGTGCTCGAGCGAACCCGGGCGCCCGGGCGTCGGGTGTTGCGCTTCTTCGGCGCCAGCGAATCGGCCGTGGCGCAGGCGCTGGTCGAGGCGGGCGGGGACGGCGACGGGGTGGAGGCGACGATCTGCGCCCGCGACTTCGAGATTCACGTCGACCTCGTCATCGAGCCCGGCGCCGAGGCCCGCGGCGAAGAGCTCGCGGCCGCGCTTCGCGCACCGCTCGAGCGCTACCTGTTCACGGAGGACGAGCGGACGATCGCGGAGCTCGTGCTCGAGCTCGCCCGCGCACGGGGGCTGCGGCTGGCGACGGCGGAGTCGTGCACCGGCGGGATGGTCGCTGCGCGGCTGACGGACGTGCCGGGCTCGAGCGACGTCGTTCTCGGAGGCGTGGTCGCGTACGCGAACGAGGTGAAGACGGCCGAGCTCGGCGTGCCCGAGGCGCTCCTTCGCGAGCATGGGGCGGTCTCGGCCGAGGTGGCCGCGGCGATGGCGAACGGCGTGCGCGCCAGGCTCGGCGCAGATGTGGGGATCGCGGTCACCGGCGTCGCAGGCCCAGGTGGAGGGAGCGACGACAAGCCCGTCGGGCTCGTCCACCATCATGTCTCGTCGCCCGATGCGGAGAAGGGGGCCACGTTCTCGCTCCCGGCCGACCGTCCGACGATCAGGGCGCGCGCCACGGTCGCCGCTCTGCACCTGGCCCGACGAGTTCTGACACAAACCCGGCACGAAGACGTATGACCCCGGCGGGTAGCGTCGGGGGCGATGACCGCCTCCGGCTCTTCCTCGGTCTCCAGCTGCCGCGCGAGACGATCGACGTCCTCGAACGCTGGCAGGCGGCGCATCTCGGCGGCGGGGGTCGCGTGGTGCCGCGCGAGCATCTGCACGTCACCCTCGCGTTCCTCGGCAGCCGGCCCAGATCGGAGCTCCCTGCGATCGTCGGGGCGCTGCGAGCTGCGGCGGAGGCGACCGGCCCACTCGCGTTCGCGCCCGACCGCTGGCGCGAGACGCGCACCGTCGGGATGCTCGTGCTTCGCGACGCCGAAGGGGAGGCGGCGCGGCTGGCCGGGCGGCTCCATCGTCTTCTCGAGGAGCTCGGCGTCT
Source organism: uncultured Actinomycetes bacterium (assembly GCA_963839755.1). Classification (GTDB taxonomy): domain Bacteria; phylum Actinomycetota; class Thermoleophilia; order Gaiellales; family Gaiellaceae; genus Gaiella. The sequence continues at coordinate 38,053 of CAWIVU010000018.1, read as the reverse complement.
ACCGCCCGGAGCAGCGTCCCTGGCTCGCGCATCTCACGGCTCTGCGCTTCCGGGAGCGTCCGCGACTCGATCCGCCGCTGCCCGAGACGGGAACATTCGTTCCGTCCGGCGCGGCTGCTTACCTATCTCGACTGCACCCGACCGGCGCTCGGTACGAGGTGCTGGAACGCGTCTCGTTGATCGAGGGAGGATGAATCGCATGAACCGGGAGGAAGCACTCGACGTCGCGCTCGGCCACATCGAGCGACAGTTCGGGAAGGGCTCGGTGATGCGGATGAGCGACGCCGCGCAGGTCGCGATCGGAGCGGTGTCGACAGGCTCGCTCTCGCTCGACCTCGCGCTCGGCATAGGCGGCCTCCCGCGCGGGCGCGTCGTCGAGGTCTTCGGTCCCGAGTCGTCGGGCAAGACGACTCTCGTCTACCACGTGATCGCCGAGGCACAGCGCCGCGGCGGGATCTGCGCGTTCATCGACGCCGAGCACGCAATGGACCCGACGTACGCTCGCCGGATCGGTGTCAACGTCGACGAGTTGCTCGTCTCGCAACCGGACACGGGTGAGCAGGCGCTCGAGATCGCCGAGCTGCTCGTGCGGTCAGGCGCCGTCGACATCGTCGCGATCGACTCGGTCGCCGCGTTGACACCCAAGGCGGAGATCGAGGGGGAGATGGGCGACAGCCACGTCGGGCTCCAGGCCCGCCTGATGAGCCAGGCGCTCCGCAAGCTGGCGGGAACGCTCAACCGCACCGACACGATCTGCCTGTTCACGAACCAGCTGCGCGAGAAGATCGGCGTCATGTTCGGCTCGCCGGAGACGACCCCGGGAGGGCGCGCGCTCAAGTTCTACTCCTCCGTCCGGCTCGACATCCGGCGCATCGAGACGCTCAAGGAGGGGACGGAGGCGATCGGCAATCGCGTGCGCGTGAAGGTCGTGAAGAACAAGGTCGCGCCACCGTTCAAGCAGGCCGAGTTCGACATCATCTACGGGCACGGCATCTCGTGGGAGGGCACCGTCCTCGAGGTCGGCCTCGAGCGGAAGATCGTCTCGAAGTCCGGCTCGTACTTCTCGTTCGGCGACGAGCGCCTCGGGCAGGGGCGCCAGAACGCGACGGCGTTCCTCCAGGAGAACCCTGACCTCGTCCAGGCGATCCTCGCGCGGATCCAGGCCGAAGCCGGTCCCGACCAGGTGGTGTCGGCCCGGCTCCTGCCCGGCGGTGAGACGGTCGCAGAGGTGACGCCCGTCGCGGACGAGGACGCGGAGGTGACACCCGTCGCGGACGAAGCCGTCGCGGACGAGGTGCCGACGGAGGTCTGACCCGAGCGGGCTTCCCGATGCCGGTCGTCACGGCGCTACGGTCGCGCCGCGAGCGCGTTGCCGTCGAGCTGGACGGAGCGCCGTGGCGCACGGTGCCCGCGGAGGCGGCGCTCGCAGCCGGTCTCACCGTCGGGCTCGAGCTCGACCGGGCACGCGCACGCGAGCTCTCGCGCGCGCTTCGCCGCCACCGGGCGCGGGACACCGCCGTCCGGGCGCTCGCCCGGCGCGAGCATTCCCGCTCCTCGCTCGAGCTCCGTCTCGAGCGAGCGGGCGTCCGCCCTGCCGACCGAGGGGAGGTGCTGGAGAGCGCGACACGAGCGGGGCTCCTCGACGACACCCGCTTTGCCGAGTCGCGTGTCCGCGCGCTCGTCGACCGGGGCGCCGGCGATCTTCTCGTGCTCGACGACCTCTCCCGCCACGGGGTCGACGAGCAGACGGCACGAGCCGCGCTGTCGGGTGTCGAGCGCGAGGCTGTTCGCGCGACACGGATCGTGTCGGCCCGCGGGTCGAGCCTACGCACCCTGCGATATCTCGCCTCGCGCGGATTCTCCGAGGAGTCGCTCGAGTCACTCGTTGCGGATCTGGAGAGCGGAGGGGTAGGATGACGATGCTTCATCCGACATTTCCCTGCACTCGCGTAGTTCCGAACCGTTGAGACCTGTGACTTTCGTGTCGACCACCGACCTCTCGAGCCAGCGGGCGCGCTCTGCGTGCACGCAGGAGGCCGCGCCGGCCTAGAGCCACGCACCAGCGGAGCCGGAATCCGCCCGAATCGTCGGGGGAACGCCGGATGTGAGCAGCCGCGGGGATGCCGCGGGCAACGTCAGCCCTCCGGGAGGAGTGGACATGCTCACGATCGTCGCGGCGCTCATCGGACTCGGGATCGGGGCAGTCGGCGCTGCGGTCTGGCTGCGCTCGTCGAGCGCGTCGGCGGTGCATCGCAGCGAGGAGACGCGGCGGCGCCTCGTGGCCGACGCGGAGCGAGAGGCCGAGACGATCCGGCGGGAAGCCCAGGTCGACGCTCGCGAGCTGGCCGTCAGGCTGCGCGCGGAGTCGGAGAGCGAGGTGCAGGACCGCCGGGTCGAGATCGCGAAGGTCGAAGAGCGGATCGCGCAGCGCGAGGCTGAGCTGGAGCAGAAGCTCGTCGAGCTGACCCGGCGCGAGCAGGGCATCGGTGACCGCGAGGTCCATCTCAAGCAACTCCAGGACGACCTGAAGCTCGCCCGCGACGACTCGGTCAAGGAGCTCGAGAAGATCTCGAGCATGACGCTCGGTGAGGCGAAGGCTGCGATGCTGGAGCGCTCACTGGACCTCGTTCGTCACGAGCTCGAGCGGTCTGTCCGGCAGATGGAGGAGGAGGCTCGCGCAGAGGCACGCCGCCGGGCACGAGCCCTCGTCGCAGACGCGTTGCAGCGGGTCGCCGCGAGCCACACCGCCGAGACCACCGTGACGGTCGTGGAGCTCGCCAGTGACGATATGAAGGGGCGCATCATCGGACGGGAGGGTCGCAACATCCGGGCCCTGGAGCACCTGACCGGCGTCGACTTCATCGTCGACGACACACCGCACGCAGTCGTTCTCTCGTCGTTCGACGGCATCCGGAGAGAGGTCGCGAAGCTCACGCTCGAGAAGCTGATGGAGGACGGCCGGATTCACCCGGCACGCATCGAGGAGATGTACTACCTCTCGAAGTCCGAGCTCGACGAGCAGATCCACCAGGCGGGCGCCCAGGCCGTCTTCGAGGCGAACTGCGGCGAGTTCAGCGAGGAGCTCGTCTCGATCCTCGGGCGGCTGCGCTTCCGGACGAGCTACGGACAGAACGTGCTCAAGCACACGCTCGAGGTCGTGCATCTCGCCGGGATCATGGCCGCCGAGCTCGGCGCCGGGGTCAAGACCGCGAAACGCGCGGCGCTTCTCCACGACATCGGGAAGGCGATGACACACGAGGTGGACGGGTCCCACGCGCTTGTCTCCGCGCAGCTCGCGAGGCGACACGGGGAGTCGGACGGGGTCGTTCACGCGGTCGAGGCGCACCACCACGACGTGCAGCCTCAGACCGTGGAGGCCGTGTTGCTCATCACCGCCGATGCGATCTCTGCTTCACGTCCCGGGGCGCGCGGCGAGAGCCTCGAGCACTACATCAAGCGGCTTTCGGCTCTCGAGGAGATCGCGATGTCGAAGCCCGGCGTCGCAAAGGCGTATGCGCTCCAGGCGGGCCGCGAGATCCGCGTGATCGTCGAGCCGAACGAGGTCAACGACGAGGGCACGGCGCTGCTCTCGTACGAGATCGCCCGGCAGATCGAGGATCAGCTCGAGTATCCCGGTCAGGTGAAGGTGATCGTGATCCGCGAGTCGCGGGCGGTCGAGGTCGCGAAGTGAGCGGTGGCGACGGCCGTCGCGCCCAGGGTTGACGCGCGCTGCGCCGACGGCGGCGCCCCTCGGCCCGCCGATCGGTCGGGCTGGCCGTCGAGCAGGACGTAACCGTCCAGATCGACGACCCTGAACTCGCCGACGCCACGCAGTCCGGGCGTCTGAAGAGCCGCATTTCCCGGGTACGCTGCGACGGTGCGCCGGTACCACGTCACCACGTTCGGCTGCCAGATGAACGCTCACGACTCGGAGCGGATAAAGGGCATGCTCGAGTCGCTCGGCCTCGGCGAGGTCACGGAGCCGGAGGAGGCGGACGTCCTCGTCTTCAACACGTGCACGATCCGGGAGAAGCCCGACACGAAGCTCGCGGCCTACCTCGGCGACGCGGCTGCGCGAAAGCGGCGGCATCCCGATCTCGTCGTCGCCGTCGGCGGGTGCTATGCCGAGGCGCAGCGCGAACGGATCTTCGAGCTGTACCCGTTCGTCGACGTCGCGTTCGGCCCCGGCTCGATCCCGCACCTCGGCGAATGGATCGAGGCAGGCGGCTACGCGATTCCTCGGGGACGATTCGGATCCCACGACACGTTCGCGGCAACGCTTCCGATGCATCGCGAGCGACGCTTCAGCGCGTGGGTTCAGGTGTCGATGGGCTGCAACTCGAAGTGCGCTTACTGCATCGTCCCGGCGGTGCGGGGGAGGGAGCAGAGCCGCCGGCCGGGCGAGATCGTCGCAGAGGTCGAGGCGCTTGCGCGGGACGGCGTCAGGGAGATCACGCTCCTCGGCCAGAACGTGAACTCGTGGGGGCGCGACCTCGCGCCCGCTCTGCGAACGGAGTTCGGCGAGCTCCTGCGCGCCTGCGACAGCGTCCCTGGCATCGAGCGGATCCGCTTCACCAGCCCTCACCCGAAGGACTTTCGCGACCCGGTGATCGCGGCGATGGCAGAGTGCTCAGCCGTCTGCGAGCAGGTTCACCTGCCGCTGCAGTCGGGCTCGTCACGTGTTCTGAAGGCGATGCGGCGGACGTACGCGCGCGACCGCTACCTCACGCTCGTCGAGCGGTTGCGGGATGCAATTCCCGACCTCGCGCTCGGCACGGACATCATCGTGGGTTTTCCAGGGGAGACCGAAGCGGACTTCCGCGAGACGCTCGAGGTCGTCGACGAGGTGGGCTTCGACAGCGCGTTCACGTTCGTCTACTCGCCTCGCGCCGGGACCGAGGCTGCGGTCATGCCCGAGCAGGTCGGCGACGACGTGAAGCGAGAGCGCATGGAGCGTCTCGTCGACGTCGTGCAACGCGGCGCGAGGGCACGAAACCGCGCGCGCGTGGGACGCGTCGAGGAAGTGCTCGTCGAGGGCCCGAGCCGAACCGACCCGACACTGCTTCGCGGGCGGACGAGACGGAACACGATGGTGAACTTCGTCGGCGCGGCCGAGCCGGGAGCGCTCGTCGCCGTCGCGATCGAGGGTGCGACATCGACGACGCTGAGTGGCCGGGAGCGCACGCTCGTGGCGGCGTGACACGGCGCCGGACGTAGCTGTGGATCAATCGGCACACACGCGGTGCGAAGTCGTGACACACACGTCGCGATCTCGACGTTAGGCTCAAGCTGTGGGGAGGAGGTCGGTGGCCCAACAGCCGACCCGAGGGGACATGTCCGAAAAGGACACTGAGGGCGCTGGGCCTGCGCAGGGCGCACCGCCGGAACCATCCGCCAACGGCATCACGGCGCAGCCCGACGACGGCACAGACCTCGCTCGTCCCGAGCCCAGTCGGATCGGCAGCGCGCCGGAAAGCGTCCGGGTCGTCGCTCTCTTCGGCCCGACGGCGTCGGGCAAGACCGCCGTCGCAGAGGCCGTCGCCGACCGGCTCGGCACAGAGGTCGTGTCCGCCGACGCCATGCAGGTGTACCGCGGCCTGCCGATCCTCACGAACCAGCCCGCGCGAGCGACGCGGCTCGTCGCCATCCGGTCGCTGGACGAGGAGATGAGCCTCGGCGCGTTCGCCACGCTTGCGCACACGGAGATCGACGAGCTCGTCGTGCGATGCGGCTCGGCGGTTGTCGCCGGTGGGACGGGCCTCTATCTGCGGGCCGCGCTCGCAGACCTCTCCGTGCCGCCGGCAGCCGAGCCGGCGCTGCGACAACGAATCGAACGCGAGGTCGATCAGGACAAGGGCGTCGCACACCGTCGGCTGGAAGCGCTCGACCCGCGAGCGGCCGCCGTCGTGCACACCAACGACAGGCAGAGACTCGTGCGGGCGCTGGAACTCGCCGAAACGGGCCACTCGTTGGTCGGCCAGGACCGCCTCTGGAGTCGAGCCATGCGCCTGCCGACGCTCGTCGTCGGGCTCGACGTACCTCCGCCGGTCATCGAGCAACGTGTCCGCGCCCGTACCGAGGAGATGTTCGAGCGCGGAGTGCTCGACGAGGTCAGGGCCGCCCTAGCGAGACCGTTGTCGAGAACCGCCGCGAAGACGCTCGGTCTCCGCGAGATCGCCGAGCTCGACGCGGCGGAGGCACTGGAACGACTCGTCGTGCGCACGCGGCGGTACGCGGCGTACCAGCGCAAGTGGATGCGGCGCATTCCAGGGATCGTGCTCGTCGAAGGACAACGCGAGCCGGGGACCGTCGCGGACGAGATCGTCACGCTCGCACGTCTGTAGCCTCCCGACGAGATGCGGTTCGAGAAGTGGCACGCCCTCGGGAACGCGTATCTCCTCGTCGAGCCCGGCGCCGAAGCCCTCACGGCGGAGCGAGTACGTCGACTCTGCGATGGCCGCACCGGAATCGGGTCGGACGGTTTGCTCGAGATCGTCGAGAGGCAGGACGCACGTGCATCGGTGCAGATCTGGAACCCCGACGGCTCGACCGCCGAGGTTTCGGGGAACGGGACGAGGATCGCCGCCGCCTGGCTCCTCCGCGAAACGGGCGCGCCCGAGGTGGAGATCGACACGGGTGGCCGGTTGGTGCGAGGGACCCGTACAGCAGTCGACGGGATCGTGCGACAGGAGCTCGGCGAGGCGCTCGTCTCACCGGACGAGGAGCTCGAGGTGGCCGGCGAGCGGGTGTCGATCGTGCCCGTCGACGTCGGCAACCCGCACGCCGTCGTGCTCCGGAGCGAGCTCTCGCGCGAGGATCTGCTCCGGCTCGGCCCTGCGATCGAGACGCATCCCCGGTTCCCGGCTCGGACCAACGTCCAGCTGGCCCGTCCGGAGCCGCGAGACGTCGTCCGGGTGCTCGTCTGGGAGCGGGGAGCGGGCGACACGTCGGCCTCGGGTTCGTCGGCGGCGGCTGTGGCCGCGGCTGCCGTTGCCCGCGGCTGGTCGGACAGCCCAGTGCGGGTCTCTATGCCGGGAGGCGAGCTCGTGGTCGCGATCGAGCGCGGTTCCGTGACGCTGGAGGGGCCGGCGGAGATGATCTGCGAAGGGACTACGGCGCTCTGAGCGGCGACCGCGACGCCCCCACGCATGTCGTGGCGGTCACCGGCTTCGTCCGCGACGACCGCGGCCGTGTCCTTCTCGTGCGGGTCGCGGCGCGGGGCTGGGAGATGCCGGGAGGCCAGGTCGAGCAGGGCGAGGGTGTCATCGACGCCCTGCAACGTGAGGTCGCGGAGGAAGCAGGGTGCGTCGTCAGAGCTGAACAGCTGTTGGCGGTGGAGTCGCGTCTGTCGCCGCCTGAAATGCTGCTCCTGCTCTTCGCGTGCCGTCACGTGAGCGGCGCCCCTCGAGCGCGTGAGCTGGACGTTCCGGAGGTGGGCTGGTTCACACCCGACGAGGCCAGACGGCTGGTCGCCCGGTCCCCGGCCGCGGAGAGGCTCGCTCTGGCGCTGTCCGGCGACCCGGGTGTCCGCCTGCAGCTGTACCGAACCCACCCGTACGAACAGCTGTCCGAGACAAGGCTGGAGTGAGCCAACGGCCGCGGCTCAGACCGCGAGCTCGAACTCGCGCAGCACCTCGTTGAGACTCAGCCGCTCGTCGTGCGACTCGCGCCGCCAGCCGATGATCAGCGCGCAGTCGAGCTGGTAGATGCCGGCCGGGAACTGCTTCGGCCGAGTTCCGGGAACGACCACGGCTCGGGCGGGCACAAGGCCTCGATGCTCGACAGGCTCAGGCCCCGTGACGTCGACGATCGGGACGCTCGCCGTGAGCGAGACGTTCGCGGCAAGGACCGCTCCGGCGCCGACGCGGACACCCTCGGTGACGATGCACCGTGATCCGAGAAAGGCGCCGTCCTCGACGATCACCGGCGCCGCCTGCGGGGGCTCGAGCACCCCGCCGATACCGACACCCCCGGCGAGGTGGACATCGGCGCCGATCTGCGCGCACGACCCGACAGTCGCCCACGTGTCGACCATCGTCCGCGGACCGACCCAGGCGCCGATGTTCACGTATCCGGGCATCAGCACGACGCCCTCGGCCAGGTAGGCCCCGTGGCGCGCCACCCCGGGCGGCACGACCCGTACACCCATCGCGGGGTCGACCCGCTTCACGGGGATCTTGTCGAGGTAGCGGAGCCCGCCGACGTCCATCAGCTCGACCTTCCGCAGCCGGAAGTAGAGGAGGATCGCCTTCTTGACCCACTCGTGGACGACCCAGCCGTCAGCTGTCGGCTCCGCGACGCGAAGCGCACCGCGATCGAGCAAGTCGACGGCCTCTTCGATCGGCTCGGCATCGACCTCGCCGCGCTCCCACAACTCCTCGATGCGCTCTTGCAGCTCCGCCGTCATGCCCGTAACACATCCTCAAGGATCGTCGCTGCACGCGCGCATTCGCTCTCCGTGGGAACGAGCGCGTATCTCACATATCCCTCGCCGGAGGGGCCGAGGTACGAGCCGGGCGCGACGACGATGCCGCTCGCGAGCAGCCTCGCTGCGTGCTCCTCCGACGTTTCACCCTCGGGCACCGCGACCCACATGTACATCGTCGCCGGGCCGCCGGCATCGCGCAGGCCTGCTCCCCGAAGTGATTCGAGGAGAATCGCACGTTTGCGCGCATAGGACTCGCGTGCGCGCATGACGTGCGCTTCGTCGCCCCATGCGACAACGGAGGCCCGCTGCACGAACTCCTGTGGCGCGGTGCCGACGTTCGGGCGGAACTGACGCAGCGCGGCGATGAGCTCCGGGTCCCCTGCGACGAAGCCACTGCGAAAGCCCGTCATCGAGGAGCGCTTCGAGAGCGTGTTGAACGCGACCACATTCGTCCAGTCGTCGAGCTGGAGGACCGACGGCGGCGGCTCGTCGAACCAGAGCTCGCTGTAGGCCTCGTCGGCGGCGAGCACGAACCCGTGCTCGCGCGCGAGCGCAGCGAGGCGTTCGAGAAATGCGAGCGGCGCAACGGCCCCGGTGGGGTTGTTTGGCGAGTTGAGCCAGACCAGCGCGGCTCGGCGCCACAGCGCCTCGCTGACGTCGTCGAGCGCCGGCAGGAACCCGTTCTCCTCTAGCAGCGGCAGCTCGACGACGCGTGCGCCGACGAACGCGGCGCCGCGTCCGGGGACCGGATAGCCCGGCTCGGTCACGACGACGGTGTCGCGGCCGCCGGGCACGTCGAGCACGACCTGCGCGAACGAGAAGATCGCTTCCTTCGAACCGAGCGTCGGGATCACATGCCGGTCGGTGTCGAGCTCGACACCGAAGCGACGGCCGACCCAGCCGACGATCGCCTCCCGAAGCTCCGGAAGACCAACTGCGGCCGGGTATCCCATCCGCTCGCGCACCCCGTCGCGAAGCGCCTGCAGAATCGACGGATCCGTCGGCTCGCTCGGGTCGCCCATCCCGAAGTCGATCACCTCGAGGCCCCGCTCCAGCCGCTCGGCGACCGCATGGTTGAGACGGACGAACGGATACGTCGCCTGGGCCTGCAGCGTGGGGGAGAGCGGCACCCCCGTGACGCTATCCCAGCGCGATCGCGCGCAGAGCGAGGTACGCCCCCTCGAGGGCCGCGATCTCGACGAGCTCGTCCCGACGATGCGCGTACCGGGTCGCACCTGGGCCGAAGTTGACCGCGGGAATGCCGCGCGACGTGAAATCCGCCACGTTCGTCCAGGCCTGCTTCGGCTCGATCGCGAGGTTGCTCGTCGCTCGGAGCGCCTGGACGAGCGGCGCGTCCACTGCGACCTCCGCAGGCGGCGCGTTCCCGACGATCTCGATCGTGGCGTCGGTGGGAACGAGCGTCCGAAGGAGCTCCTCCGCCTCGAACGGCGTCCGGTCCGGCGGGTACCGGAGGTTGAGCGTCGCGACGGCCCGATCGGGGACGACGTTGTCGGCCACACCGCCTTCGAGCCGCGTCACCGACACGACCTCGTAGAACGGAAGGCCCTCGATCACGGCCTCCCGTCGTTCGTGGGCAGCGACGCGGGAGAGCCCTTCGATCGCTCGATGGAGCGCATTCTCCGCCAGCCAGGGTCGGGCCGAGTGCCCTGCGACGCCGTCGAACGTCACCCGCGCGGAGAGGCTTCCGACACAGCCGGCCTGAATCGTCAGATCCGTGGGCTCGAGCAGGATCGCAAGATCGGCGTCGCCGACGAGCGACGAGCCCTCGAACAGGGCCGGGAGGGGATTGAACCGCGGGGGAAGCTCCTCGCGGCCGAACAGCGCCAGGGCGACGTCGACCGGACCCGGCTCGCGCCCGGCGAGCTCACGGACGAGCTCAACAGCGACCGCCACTCCTCCCTTCATGTCGCTCGCGCCACACCCGTGCACGGCGCCCTCGGAGATCCGGCCCGGGAGGTTGTCGTGCGCGGGAACGGTGTCGTAGTGGCCCGCGAGCACGAGGAGCGGGACGCCGGCGCGACGTTCACGGCCCCACAGGTACGCCTCGTCGCCCTCGAACAGCGGAGCGAACGGCTCCGGAACCAACGCGCGGAGGTGCTCCCGCACAGCCTCCTCGTGGAGGCTCTCGGACGGAATGTCCACGAGCTCGAGCGTACGACTGGCCAGCCGATCCCCGAGCGCGCTCATGACGGCGAGCGTATCGGCAGAAAGAGAGGGGCATACTTCGGCACATGGCGCAGGTCGAATCGGAACGCCTCGTCGGGCCCGAGCCCGAGCGCGGGCTCCTGGTTGCCGTACTGGCGAAAGGAGCGGACGACGAGCAGGAGCTCGCCGAGCTCCGTGAGCTGGCGCGGGCGGCCGGGGTCAACCCGGTGGGGCAGCTCGTCCAGCACCGCGCGCAGCCCGACCGGCGCAGCTATGTCGGGAAGGGCAAGCTCGAGGAGCTGAAGGCGGCGTACGGCGAGGCGGGCGCCGAGGTCCTGCTCGTCGACGAGGAGCTCCAGCCGACCCAGCAGAGAGTCCTCGAGGACGCGCTTTCCGCACGCGTGGTCGACCGGACGCAGCTGATCCTCGACATCTTCGCGCAGCACGCTCGCTCGGCCGAAGGAAAGCTCCAGGTGGAGCTCGCGCAGCTCGAGTACAACCTCCCGCGCATGCGCGGCATGTGGAAGCACCTCGAGCGTCTCGCCGGCGGCGGCGGGACCGCGCAGGTGGGAGGAGGTGTCGGCACGCGTGGCCCCGGCGAGTCGCAGCTCGAGACAGACCGCAGGCTCGCGAACCGCAGGATCACGCAGCTGCGTCGCCGTCTCGTCGAGCTCGGAGCGCACCGTGCGACACGCCGCAAGGCGCGAACCCGCGCCGGAACGCCAACCGTTGCGCTCGCCGGGTACACGAACGTCGGCAAGTCGACGCTCCTGAACTCGCTCACCGGCGCCGAGGTGACGGTCGAGGACAGGCTCTTCGAGACGCTCGATCCGACCACGCGCGGGTTCGAGCACGACGGGAAGCGCTACCTCGTGACGGACACCGTCGGGTTCATCCGTCGGCTTCCGACCCAGCTGGTCGAGGGATTCGCGTCGACGCTGGAGGAGACGCTCGTCGCGGACCTCGTGCTGCACGTGATCGACGCTTCTCTGCCGGACGATGTGATGGCCGACCAAGTCCGCTCGGTCGAATCCGTTCTGCGAGAGATCGGCGCGGGCGACGTACCGGTCGAGCTCGTCCTGAACAAGGTCGACCGCCTCGACACCGTGGCGCGACGTCGCGTGGGCAACCGATTCCCGACTGCGGTTGCGATCTCGGCCGCGACCGGGGAAGGGCTCGACGAGCTCAAGGAACGCATCGCGAACCGCTTCGCGGACCGGTTCGAGGACGTGCGGCTGCTCGTGCCGTACGAGGACGGGCGCGTGCTGGCGGATCTGTACGCGCTCGGAGCGCCGATCGAGGAGCGCACAGACACGGACGACGGGGTGCTCGTCCGCGCACGGCTGCCCCACCGCGACGTGCGGCGCTTCGCGCGCTACCTGGTCGCGGGCATGGAGAGCGCCTCGTCCGCGTGACGACCGTCTCGATCAAGCGACTCCGCCCGGACGCGCGGCTTCCCGATCAGGCCTATGACGCCGACGCAGGTCTCGATCTCGCCGCCTGCGATCGGGTCGAGATCGGCCCCGGACGTCGTGCTGTCGTCGGGACCGGGCTCGCCGTCGCGATCCCGCCCGGCCACGCGGGGCTCGTCGTGCCGCGCTCGGGTCTTGCCGCCCGCCACGGGCTCGGAAAGGTGAACGCGCCGGGGCTGATCGACCCCGGCTACCGCGGCGAGGTGAAGGTCATTCTCCTCAACACCGACCGCGACGAGCCGTTCGTCGTCGAGCCCGGGATGCGGATCGCACAGCTCGTGATCGTCGAGCTTCCGCCGGTCGAGCTCGTCGAGGTCGAGGAGCTTCCAGCGAGCGACCGAGGCGAAGGCGGCCTCGGCTCGTCCGGGACGTGAGAGGGAGTGCGGCCGGAGCCGAGAATCCGCGTCTCAGCGCTTCTGCGCTGGCACGAGTCGATCCTTCTCATTCGCCACGAGAAGCGCGGTCGGGAGAACTGGCTGCTCCCCGGGGGCGGCGTCCGCAGCGGTGAGACGCTCGTCGAGGCGCTCCAGCGGGAGCTCGGCGAGGAGACCGGGCTCGTCGGCGAGTACGCCGAGCTGCCCGTCGAGGGACCGGTCGCGATCGTGGAGTCGATCTCGCCCGAGCGCAGCCTGTGGTCGAAGCACGTGGTTCACGTGGTGTTCGCAGGCGAGCTCGACGGCTCGCTGGAGGGTGTCGTCTCGACCGACGAGGCCGTGCGCGGGCACCGGCTGTTCGCGCTCGACGAGCTCGACGGCATCACCCTGCACCCTCCGATCACACGGTTCCTGCAGCGCTGGCAGCCGGGCGATCCCTGCGTGTACCTCGGGGCGCGCTGGGCGGAGTAGGCGCTAGGCGGGTCGTCCGCCGCGGGCGCGGGCGCGTCCGGCAGCGACCGCGTGCGCCTGGTGCTCGAGCTCGTCGGAGAGCGGCTCGAGCGGCGCCGGCTCCGCGCCTTCGGCGTGCGCGATCGCCCAGGAGAGGAGCAGATCCGCGAGCCACGGGTTGCGGGGGAGGAGGGGGCCGTGGAGGTACGTCCCGATCGAGCGTCCGACCCGGCACCCCTCCCGGCCCGAGGCGCCGTCGTTGCCGTAGCCAGCGACGACACGCCCGAGTGCTTGGGCGCCGTCGTCGAGCAACGTCCGGCCGGCATGGTTCTCGAAGCCGGCGATGGTGGCGCGCGGCGCCTCGTCGAGCGTGCTTTCGAGCAACACGTCGCCGATCATGCGGCGCTCGCCCGCCACGGTCTCGTGCGGGAACAGGGCTGCGCCCTCCATCCACGATCCGTCGCGCCCGCGATAGCCGCGTCCGAGCAGCTGGTATCCGCCGCAGACCGCAAGGAGCGCCGCGCCCCCGTCCACCGCATCCCGTATCGCGTCGCCTCGCATCGCGAGGTCTGGCGCGATCATCGCCTGCTCCCGATCCTGTCCGCCCCCGACGTAGAACAGGTCGTGGTCGTCCGCAGCGAGGCTCGAGCCGAGCGTGATCGGCTCGACGACGAGTCGGTGCCCGCGTGCCGCGGCGCGACGCTCGAGCACCGCGATGTTCCCGCGGTCGGCGTAGATGTTCAGGTACTCGGGGTAGAGGTGCGCGACGCGGATCTCCATCACGACTCCCAGTACGGACGCGTGTAGCCGCGGCGGGTCGCGATCGCCCGGAGCTCGAGCATCGCGGTGTACGTCGGGAGCACGGCGAGCTCCCCGCCCACCGTGGTGAGCTCCAGGCCGCGCTCGAGCGCCGATTCGAGGTCGGTGAGGAGCTCGAGCCGCTCACGTGGGAAACCGGCATACGTGAACCGCAGCGCGAGCTCCGCGGCGCGCTCGCCGCTCACGACGATTCGCCCGGCGCGTTCGAGCAGTGGCTCGAAGTCGACGTCCCAGATCCACGAGACGTCCCGCCCGTCCGCGATCCTGTCGTTGAGGGCGACCACGAGCGTCTCCGGGACGCCGCCGTCCTCGAGCGTGCGGATCGCCTCGTTCGCGCCCGCCGGATTCTTGATCAGCAGCAGAAGGAGCTGCTTGTCCCCGGCCGCGACTCGCTCGAACCGACCGAAGGCGGCCCGAAATCGCCCGATCCCGGCCGCGATCTCGTCGAGCTCGACGTCCAGGGCGATCGCCAGGGACGCCGCTGCGAGCGCGTTGTAGACGTTGTAGAGGCCGGGAACCGAGAGCCGCACGCGCACGCTTGCGGTCGCAGTGTGCAGGGCGAACGAGACGCCGTCGAGCCCGTCCGGCTGCACGTCGCGCGCGGCGACGTCGAGGCTCGGCCGCGCGTGGCCGCACGCATCGCAGTGGTATGCGCCCAGGTGGCCGACGTACGCCGCGTCGTAGCGATACGGCGCGCCGCAGCGCACGCAGTACTTCGAGTCGGATGCGTGCTGGAGCGCGGGCCGCGCGCAGGACGGGTCGTCGATGCCGAATCGGAGCGCACGTTCGTGCTGATCCGCGAGCGATCCGACGAGCGGATCGTCCGCGTTCACGACGAGTGTGGCGTCGGGACGAAGCGCCGCGACCGCTCCGCGCCAGCGCTCGGCGATGTGCTCGAGCTCCCCGTAGCGATCGAGCTGGTCGCGAAACAGGTTGCCGAGGCTCACGACCCGTGGGTCGGTCCTTCGCATGATCTCCGGAAGCGCGAACTCATCGACCTCGAGCAGGCCGAGCTGGGCTTCACGCGCTGCGAGCAGCGTCGAGGCGACGCCCGAAGCGAGGTTCGCGCCCGAGTTGTTCCACGCGAGCCGATGCGCGGGGGAGAGGATCGAGGCGGCCATCGCCGTGGTCGTCGTCTTCCCGTTCGTCGCCGAGACGAGGGCTACGCCGTGGTCGAGCTGAGCCGCGAGGGTGTCGAGAGCCCCCGGATCGAGCTTCCAGACGAGCTTGCCGGGGAGCGTCGTGCCCCCGCCGCGGCCGGCGGCGCGGGACAGGCTGCCGACGAGGCGGGCGGCCGACGTCTCGAGAGCGAGCCTGGCACCCATCCGGGCGAGCCTACCGACGCTCCCACGTCCGTTCTGGCCTCTTTGCAAAATATCGAGGGTGCTCTACGATGATTGCATGGCTCGTTCGCGGCGACGGCATCCGGTGCTGGAGGGAATCGACGAACGGGCGCTCGCCGAGTTCCGTGCCGGCCTGCGTCGGCGCTACACCGACGACGAGATCCTCGCCGAGCTTCGCGCGTCAGCGGAGAGACTGGGGCGGTCGCCGACGATGCGGGAGTTCGCCGCCGATCCCGGCGCGAGCGTGCATCCGCAGACGGTGATCGAGCATTTCGGGACGTGGAACGCCGCGAAGCGTGCTGCCGGGCTCACGCCTCGGCGGTTCATCAGCCGCGAGGAGCTCCTGGAGCAGCTGCGCGAGCTGGGGGAGGAGCTGGGCCGGATCCCCACGGCACGGGACATCGAGGAGCGACGCGGCCGGATGGCGTCGAAGTCACTCATCTGGCAGACCTTCGGCTCGCTCGCGGCGGCACTCCAGGAGGCTGGATTCGACGTTCCGGTAGGTGAGGAGCGGCTCGAGCGCGCCGTCGCGGACGGCGCCGTTCTCGCACGCGAGCTTGGCCGCCTGCCGAAGATGGCCGACTGGAAAGCTGCGCGCGCACGCAACGCGACGCTCCTGTCGGAGTGGCAGGTCTACCGCATGGTCGACATCCAGCCCGGGACCTGGTCCGCGTTCCAGTTTCTCGTCCGGGAACGGCTGCGCGAGGAGGGCGTCCAGGTCGCCCCGGACGGGACGCTCGACTAGATGCTTGCGGGCGCGGCGATCGCCCAGAGGCGGTCGAGGCACGACCGGCCCTCGTGCGGCGCACGGACGGCGGGCAGCTCGCGCTCCTCGCGGTAGCTTCGATCCGGCGTGAAGCGGCGCTCGTCCACGAGCGCTCCGTCTACAACCGACAAGAGCCGGCCCTCGTCGACCTGCGTCTTGCGGAGAGTCGTGCCGACGGCCCGCTCAACGACTTCGAGCGCCTCTCGGGTCGACGCGAAGAACGCCTCGTTGCGTCCGCGGGCGAGCCAGAGCGGCCGGCCGAATCCACGCGCGAGGTGGAGGACGGTGGCGTCGCGCTCGTCGATCCAGGCCGTAGCCATCGCACCGACGAGCTCCTCCAGCGCGGCTGGGGTGGAGCCGCGCGCGTTGACGAGAGCGAAGATCGCCTCGGAGTCGACCGTCATCTCGGCCGCGTGGCGCACTAGGCCGTGGCGGTGAAAGAGCTCCTCGTCGTTGACGATGATCCCGTTGTGGATCCCGACGACGCACCGATGTCGGATGGGATGGTTGTTCGTGGCGATCGTCGGATGGCCCTTCGTGTAGTCACGGACGTGCACGAGCGCCTGCCGAGCCCTCTGCGGCACGACGACAGCTTCGAGCAGCTCGGAGGCGCCCGTCTGCTGCTTGTGGACGGTCAGCGGCCCGTCTTCGCGGAATGCGTATCCGACCGCATCCGCTCCGCGCTCTGCGATTCCGGCGAGCAGCGCTTGAGCTGCGAGTGTCCGGTCGACTCGCGATTCACTGCCGAGGCTGTAGCCTGCGATGCCGCACATCTGAGATCCTCTCCTGCATCTGAGCGTAGTGGGCACCCGTGAGGG
Source organism: uncultured Actinomycetes bacterium (assembly GCA_963839755.1). Taxonomy (GTDB): domain Bacteria; phylum Actinomycetota; class Thermoleophilia; order Gaiellales; family Gaiellaceae; genus Gaiella. The sequence continues at coordinate 21,417 of CAWIVU010000018.1, read as the reverse complement.
AACTGTTCGGATCGCTCGAGATGACTCCTCGTAGCGAAATGCCTCAAGCGGGGGACGCGCCCGGCCGATAGGTCTCCCGTGGAGACGAATGCGGCGGAACCACTCTTCGATGCGCCCGATGGTCCGGATGAGTTCGACACGGGCGGGGCGGTCCACGATCCGCTGAAGCTGTACGTGCGGGCGATCGGGGACGGACGGCTGCTGACACCTGTTGAGGAGCGGGAGCTCGCGCGCCGCAAGGACGAGGGCGACGAGCTCGCGAAGCGGAAGCTGATCGAGTCGAACCTGCGGCTCGTGATGTCCATCACCCGCAACTACACGCGGGCCGACGTGCCGCTGCTCGATCTCATCCAGGAAGGCAACCTCGGTCTGATGCGCGCGGTCGAGAAGTTCGACTGGACGATGGGCTACAAGCTCTCCACGTACGCGACCTGGTGGATCCGGCAGGCGGTTCAGCGCGCCCTCGCGGAGCAGAGCCGCACGATCCGCCTTCCGGTCCACATCGCCGATCAGGTGCGGCGCGTGCAGCGTGCGCGACGGACCCTCGGCCAGGAGTTGAATCGCGACCCGTCGCTCGACGAGATCGCGATCGAGACGGAGCTGACGGCGCTTCGCGTTCAGGAGCTGCTCGACCTCGTGCAGGATCACGTCAGCCTCGAGACACCGGTCGGAGACGGCGAAAGCGTCATGAGCGACCTGATCGAGGACACCTTCGCGGTCCAGCCGGAGGCCGAGACGGCGCTCCGGCTCCGTTCGACCGAGCTCGCGCGGGCGCTTGCCAAGCTCAGGCCTCGGCTCCAGCGGGTGCTCGTGTTGCGTTACGGGCTCGACGGTGAGGGTGGCCGCACGCTCGAGCAGGTCGGCGTCGAGCTCGGCATCACCCGCGAGCGTGTCCGTCAGCTCGAGACGCGAGCGCTCCGCGAGCTGCGCACCGTGGCGCCGGCGCTCGAGCTGTACCTCCGCACCTAACCCTGCACGGATTGCATCTCGCGCGCGAGCGCGAGCCGGCGTAGCGACTCCAGCTCGATCTGGCGGACGCGCTCGCGGGTCAACCCGAGGCGGCGCCCGATCTCCTCCAGCGTGCGCGGCTCGAGGCCGTCGATGCCGTACCGCAGGGTGACGACCTCGCGCTCCCGCTCCGGGAGCGAATCGAGCGCGCTGCGGAGCGCCTGGCGCCGCATGCGCACCTCCACCGCTTCCTCGGGCAGCGGCTCGCTCCCGGCGACGAAGTCGCCGAAGACCGCGTCGTCCTGGTCGCCGATCGGGGCGTCCAGGCTCGTCGACGCGCGCGCGGCCGCGCGAACCTCGAGCACCTGCTGCGGCGTGAGCGACGCCTCGTCCGCGATCTCGTCGAGCGTCGGCTCCCGCCCGAGCTGCGTCCACAGCGACCGCTCCGCCCGGTTGATCTTCTGCATCCGCTCGACGATGTGGACGGGCATGCGGATCGTGCGTCCCTTGTCGGCCAGCGCGCGGGCGACAGCCTGGCGGATCCACCACGTCGCGTAGGTCGAGAACTTGAAGCCGCGTCGCCAGTCGAACTTCTCCACGGCGCGGATCAGCCCGAGCGTGCCTTCCTGGATGAGGTCGAGGAACGGCAGGCCCTGGTTTCGATAGTTCTTCGCGATCGAGACGACGAGTCGCAGGTTCGACTGGATCATCTCCGCCTTCGCCTCGGCATCTCCGCGCTCGATCCGCTTCGCGAGCGTCACCTCCTGGGCTGCGGTCAGGAGGCGGTGACGTCCCGCCTCGCGGAGGAAGAGCTGCAGCGCGTCGGTGGTCGATTCCAGCGGTGCGGCGACGACAGGTGGGGGAGGCGCCTCGACCGGCGCCTCGATGATCTCGATGCCGCGCTTGTCGAGCTCACGCACGAGTGCCTCCTGCTCGAGACCGCTCAGATCGTGCGTCTCCACGATGTCGTGCACCTCGGGCGCGCGAATTGATCCTGCGTTCTCACACAGGTCCAGCAGCGCCCGGAGATCGTCCTGGGCCAGGAGGCCTTCGATGTCGACCGTCGTCACAGAGGGGGGCGGGGGGAGACTACGGCGTCTACCCGAGAGGGTTTCACAGTCCGGGGGCGCTTGACAACCCCTACACGGGGAAATGCGTCCTCTTTGCAATCGTGGCCGTCATCCATAGGCTGAGGCAGGGGAGCGGACATTGGGGAACGGTGGCAACGTGGAGATGCGCGCTCCGGCGCGCTGCGACGGATGCGGGCGCGATACGCGCGCGGCCGGCATGGACGAGCACGGCTGGGTCGTGAGCCCGCTCAGCGCTGCGCTGCCGGGCCGCTTCTGCCTGCGATGTGCGTCCGCATTGCGCATGCTCGACTGGTTCGTACGCTGCGTCGACTGCGGCGCGTCGGTCGAGAGCGAATCGGCTGCGGAGACCATGGGCTGGCGCTTCTTCCCGGATCCCCTCGGGCAGCTTCAGCCGCACTGCGCTGCGTGCACCTCGGCGACGCGTTCCTGAAACAGCGGAGCACGCTCGTTGCAAGCGGGACGATCGTGGGACAAGGGTCTGCGGATCTCGTAGACGCGTAGACCGTGCCATGAAGAACCGTTCCGGTCGCAGCCACGACGTGCTCGCGGCTAGCGGAGCCGCCCTCGAACGAAAGTGATGTGCCCCTCGCCGTGCGTTGCCACAGGGCCTTCTCCAATGCGCCGCACGGTGCAGCGGCGTGCACAGCGAACCGAGATCGTTATTGCCCCGGCCTCGGTCGCGGCAACGAGGTCGCCAGCTCGGACGCCCGCCCGCACAAGATCGGTTCCGCGCAGCGCCAGCAGGCTGTCGGTTCCCTCTGTCGGTGATCCGGGGGCTCCGAGGTCGGAGAAGTTGCAGAGCCATTTCGGCTGAACCCACGGGGACGAACCCGACTCCTTGAAGCCGATGTCGCCGCCCGCGGCAGCCCGACTCGGCACCAGCCGATCGGCTCCGTCGGACTGAGCGAAAATGCGCCCGCCGAGCCGTGGCCATGAGGTCCCACCAAACCGACCGAACGAGGAGGGGGCGACGGCCATGCCCCCTTCAACGCGGGGTGCGACCGTGCCACCCCTCTACGGCCGCCGAGGCAGTCGATCCCGTAGAGAGTCGTCTTACCGGCGACAACCGCCGTGACCAGGAGGCGAAAGCCGAACCGGCCCACCAGGTCGAAGGCGATACCGGAAGGGAACGCATCAGCGGGGAGGTCGACGAGCCGGACTGCCTGCCCGGTCCGGCGGATCCGAACGACGCCCGGCGTCGAGTCGGCATCGAGCGCGAAGACATCGTCTCGCTTGAAGGAGCACCGAGCGTCTCGCAATCGCCGGGCAGGCGCGAGCGCGATATACGGCTCGCCACCCGCAGCAACATACCCTCCCGCGCCACGCGCGAATTCGGTGGGGGGCCTGCCCGGCCGGACGAGCAAGAGGCCGCCGCGCGTCCCGAGCACGAGTTGACCGTCCGCTCGCGGGCCGACCACGTCCACAATTGTCGGCACGTGCAGCACGGGGCGCCAACGAAGCTCCGGCGCCGCGCCAGCCCGGTCAACGCGCACCGAGGCAACCAGCAGAGCACAGCCGGTGGCGTCAATGAAGCGACCGCCGAGCATGACCGCACCATAGCCCGCTGGCCTCGCGCCGACGTAAAGGGCCGCTATACGACCGTACTTGACAAGATACGGTCGTACTGCTAGAAGTACGACCGTGGATATCAAGACGTACCTGCCCGACGAACTCGGCAAGCGCGCGAAGGAGGCCAACCTCCCGTTCTCGCAGTTGCTCCGCGACGCCGTGATAGACGAGCTCGAGAGGAGGCGAATCGTGAGCGAGACACTCGCGGAACCCACGGAGCACCTGGTCGCGGTAATGCACCGCGACGGCTACACGTACACCGGCCGGATCACCGGCAAGCTGATCTCCCAGGGTGAGAGCCCGCGCGGGACCCTCGACATTTACCTGACCGACGACGCGCGGCTGCTCCTCCATAACGAGCACGGGACGGTCGAGGAGGTCACGCTCGAAGAGGTCTCCGAGTGGGCCGAACCCGCCACCTACATGGTGGTCGCGTTGGCGCTCGGCGAGAAGCCGATCATCGATCTCTGAGCTCCCCTGGCCTGGGCTTCTGCGACGGGCCTCCTCGTGGGGCCCGTCGCCGTTCTAACGAATGCATGAGCAAGTGAGCGGGGAATGGCCGTTCTTCGGGGAGTAGCCCGTTGCCGCGCGTCGGTTTAAGCTGAGACCGGCTCCGAGTCTCGGTGACGCCACACCGTCGGAAGACCGTGGGGATTGTCTTCTTTTGGCGTCGGCGGTGAAAGGCTCCAGTAGGTTCGGAGCCATTTCGACTACATGCAGGAGCACGGGAAGTAATTGGCAACCGTCGATCTGCTCTGGCGGCCATAGGTGACCTTGTCGATTTTCAATCCAGCGCAGTAACCTCAACGCCAGATGTTTCGCGCGGTGTACCGGCAGATCGCCCGATTCCTTAACTGGGTGAACCGCACTGGATCCGGGCCAAGCACATCCCAGGGCACAAAGAAAGCCGAGGATCACCGCCGGGACGTCGAGAGTCGCCATGGCGGCGGCGGGAACGGCTACGGCTAAAGGGCGGCTAACGCAGACCTTTCCCGAGGACGCGAACATGTGTACGGTCGTCTGCATGTGGCTCGCAGGAATCCCGGTCGCCGACAAAGCCGTCCCTCCGTCTCGCCGCCAGCCTTCGCGAAGCCGAGCTCGTCGACACCGCCGAAATACTCGAACGCACCTACGACCGCGAAGCCCGGATCGTGGCGCTCGAAGTCAGCGACCGGGAGGCGATCCTTCGTGTGCTCGAAGAATGCCCTAAGGAGCTGCTCGAGCTGCGGGCGACACTGTTGCAGGAGCACGTCTGGCGAAAACGCGAGGGCCTCTAGCACTCCGTTAGCGTGGATCAGTTGGTCAGGACGCCAGGACGTCTATCAGGATCAAGACCACGAAGCTGGCCACGGCGATCGCACCTGACGCGACGCCGGCGCGTGCCACGCGCCTCACTCGACCTTCCGGGCGCTCCGAGAGTGCCGCCGATCCGCAGATCAGAGCAAGGACGCCGGAGCCGAGCCCGACGGCAGCGCCCCAAACCGACAGAACGGCGAGAACGCCCCAGATGCCGAGCAAGAGCGACAGGTACGCAGAGACGCGAGCGAGCACATCGCTAAGTCTCGCTCCCGCGCGGGAGGCGATCCTTCGCGTGCTCGAGAAGTGTCCCGACGACATGCTGGAGTTGCTGGCGACGCTGCTGCAGGAGCACGTCTGGCGCAAGCGCGACGGGCTCGCATAAGAACAGGTTTCAGAATGAGCGTCTGGCGGGAGTCGCCTATGCGTTAGCAGGCGTTCCAGAGGCGATCTCGTCGAAGTACTCGATCGACACTGACGACATGTCGACGCCATCGGCCTCCATCGCCGCGAACATGTCGGCGTCTGTCCAGACCGTCTGGGCCTCCTCCCGTGTGTCGAACGTTTCCTCGACCATGACGAGGTTCGGATCGTCCTGTCCGCGCCAAAGCCGGAAGCTGCGTATCCCAGGGGTTACCTGAACGGCGTGGTCGTATCTAGGCCGCCAGACGTCCCAATCAGCAACCCGACACCCGCAGAGCACGGTCGTCATCGCTCCTCCGTTTCGCAGAGTGGCGAACGACACTAATGCGTGAAGGGCGGGCGTCAAGAGCCGACCTCGTCGGCCGGTCGTTTCATTCTGAAACGAGTTCTAAGACTGCGCCAGGCAGGTTGACGTTGGGCCGCCAACACATTCGGCGCCAGGCGGCACAGCCCTAAGCCGTCGAATTCGGAATGAGCCGCCCAGCGCACTCCTGTGACGGTAGGTGTGGGCGGCGCCGCCGTACATGACACGATTGGGTCAACATCGGCGCGGGGGGATGTCCGAAACGGACACTGCTGGCGGCAGCGCGGAAGGGCTCTAGAACTCCCTCGAACGAAGTAGCCATTGGTGCAGGGCGGACCTATCCGGTTGGTTGGTGTCGCCAACGCCGGGCCGGTGGAATCCTGCGGCTCACGGGGGGAAGGGCAGCCACAGGCCCGGCCCGACGCCAGCACCCACAGCATGACCCTCCGTGAAGGTCATTGCAATTCGCAATGACCTCGCGGAGGGTCATTGGTCCTCAAGAGCTTTTTCCGCTGGGCTGCGGAGGAGCGGGACCCTCGCCAGTAACCCAGCCGAGCGGATCAAGCCGCCGAGGAACGCCAGTGTCGAGCGGCAGGCGTACCCGCCTGGCGTGATCGAGACGCTGCGCCGGTCGCAGCCGACGCTGCGTGATCAGATTTGTGTGCAGATGCTCGGACTCCTCGCGCTACGCAAGAACGAACTGCGGCTGCTCCGCGTGAGCGACTTCGATCTCGGCCAGGGCACATTCCTGGTGCACGGCAAGGGCGGCAAGGTCGCCGTGATGCCGATCGCGTTCGCCGAGCTCAGGGCCGACCTCGAGCTGCACCTGGTCGGCCGCGACCCCAGCGAGTACCTGCTGTATCCGAAGAGGGCTACCTCGAGGCCAATGAGCAATCCCGCCATTCACCGCTGGCTGAAGCGCTGTCTCGAGAGGGCGGGTCTGCCTCCCGAAAACCTGTCTTGGCTTACCAGTGCGATTGCGGAACCGAACGCACGATAGTGGACGTTATGTCAAGTAGCGGGAAGTCGGCGCTGGGACGTGGTGCCGGCCACCCCACCGGAGCGCTACCTCAGAACCCGGCGCTGCGGACGCCGGTCGCGATCAGCAACAGGATCACGGCCGCGGCGATCAGGCGGTAGATGACGAAGACGTCGTAGTTGTGGCGGCGCACGTAGTCGAGCAGGCCGACGATCGCGAGCAGGCCGCTGCCGAGCGACGCAAGCACGCCGACCGTGAACGGGCCCACCATCCCGCCCGGGAGATCGGCGAGCAGGACGTCGGTGAGGCCCTTGAACACGACCGCCGCGAAGGTGATCGGAAGCAGCAGGAGGAACGAGAAGCGGGCGGCGGAGTCGCGATCGAGGCCGAGAAACCGGCCGGCCGTGATCGTGATGCCCGATCGGGAGACCCCGGGCATGAGCGCCAGGCTCTGTGCCAGGCCGACTCCCACGCCCTGCTTGAGCGTCAGGTCGCCCATCTGCCGTGTCGCCGGTCGCCGATCCGCCCAGCCGAGCAGCAGCCCGAACGCCGCGAGGAAGATCGCAATCTGCCAGGGCTCCCCGAGGTTCTCCGCGATCACGTCCTCGAGGGCGAAGCCGATGAGCCCCGCCGGAATGGTCGCCGCGACGACGACCCAGGCGATGCGCTCGTCCCTCGTGACGATCGAGCGGCGGCGCAGTGTCCCCAGCCACGCGGCCACGAGAGCCTTCAGGTCGCCCCAGAAGTACGCCCCCACCGCCACGAGCGTCCCGAGGTGGAGCGAGACGTCGAACGTCTGGTTGAACGCGTCGTCGGCCGCGAGGTATTCCCAGTCGAAGAGCCACGGCACGAGGATCAGGTGCCCCGACGAGGAGATTGGCAGGAGCTCGGTCGCCCCCTGGACGAGGCCGAGAATCAGCGCCTGCCAGTTCGGGAGCTTGTCGGGATCGTCCCCCACCCCGAGTACGGTGAGCAGCACGGCAAGCGTGAGCGCCGCGCCTGCGAGGCCATAGACGACGGGGCGGCGCACCGCGGCATCGTAGTCGCGACGAGCCGTCGCGAAGGGCGTTCACGGAAACGGCGCAATTTGCACCATTTCGTCTCTGAGCGCGCTTGACCCGGGCCTCCCCCACGCTTAGGTTTGCCATGCACCGAGCACGGAGCGCGACTAGGTCGAAGCCCGTCACGCAGGCTCTACGCGCAAGCGGAAGGTCGACGTGGCAGGTGGACGAAAGCGCCACCGGCTCGGTGAATTTTTTGGTCCGGGAGCAGGATTGCGGAAGTAGGACAGCTGCTCTTCGTCAGACCAGGCTCGTCTAGGATCGCGAACGATGCACCTGCGCGTGCCGAGCATCGATCGTGGCGTTCAGAGCTTCTGGTGGGCGGTCGTCTTCTTCCTGTTTCTCTACTTCGGCATGGTCCTCATCGCGGTGTCGAAGGGGACCGCGTTCGTTCTCTCGCTCGTGATCTCGTTCCTCATCTTCCTGTTCGTGCGAACGCGCGGCGAGGACGAGCCCCGCGACCGGGGCTAGGGACGCGCTCGGCTCTCCGGGCGTTACGGGCGTTTCGTTTCGGAGAGGCTGCAGAGCAGCTTGCGCGCGAGCTCCGGGCCGAGGGCCTCCTCGAGGCGCACCTTCGCGGGCGGCCGGCGGTCCTCCGGCTTGCCGAGTGCGAGGCAGTCGCGCAACAGGTGGAGGTCGTTGGCGCTGGTGTCCGTTACTTCGGTGTCGACGGCTGAGTCCACATTCCAATGGATCGGCCACCCCGGTGCGTGGTGATGATCCCTCCGGGGAGTGAACGGGCGCTCCGCGTCAGCCATCGAGCTGGAGCCGCTTCTCGTCGAAGCTCGTCGAACCGAGCTCGGCGGTGAAGTCGGCGATCGTCCGGAGCGCATCGTCCGAGAACACGTGGGCGACCACACCCACGTGCATGTCCGAGTGGAATGGCACATCGACGTGCGACGGCGTGACGAGGTTGACGGACGTCGTCCCACAGGCCGGGCAACATGCCGCCATCCCCAGGAAATCGGAGACCGGGACGAGAAACCTGAACGCCGACGGCGTCACGGGCCGCGGCGTGTCCTCGAGGTAGCAGTAGAAGCTCCACGGCCAGGCGCCGCGACCGATCTGCGCGGATGCGATCGCTCGAAGCTCGTCCGAAAGATCGTCCGACCTCGAGGTCATGAGATTGACGAACGAGCGGTCCTCGGTGAGCCCGAGCGGCGCCCAGTCGAGGACGTCGTGACCCACGAGGGCCACGTGCTCGCCCCCGCAGGCGCACGCGAACGCGACGCGATACACCGCAGGATGCGACGCGCCGGGAAGGCGCTCGATCTCCCGAAACGACGAGAGGCGCACGCTCGAGCTTCCCGTGGCCGGGCACGGAAGCCGATATCGCCCGGTGAGCGCGTCGACCTCGCCCATGGACAAGATGTAGTCGACGGATCGGACGGTGTCCACGTCCGGACGTCCGTGCACGCGTCGCGATACGCTCCGCCCCTATGGGCGAAAGGCGACGCGCCACACACCGGGTAGAGATCGAGGGGGTCGAACGCGACCTGCCGCTCTTCGAGGTGGCGCCAAAGCTCCGGATCGCAGTGTTCAACCTCCTCGGCGACACAGAGGTCGTCGAGGCCGCCGCCACGGGCCTTGCACGGCGGCTCGCCGACGCCGACGCAGACGTGCTGGTGACCGCAGAGACGAAGAGCGTTCCACTCGTCTACGAGCTCGCACGGCAGATGCGCAAGCCCTGGGTCGTGCTTCGCAAGCAACACAAGCCCTACATGGGCGAGACCGTGACGGCCGAGACCGTGTCGATAACGACCGGCCACCCGCAAACACTTCACCTGGACGAGAAGGACCGACCGCTCGTCGAGGGAAAGGGCGTCGTTCTCGTGGACGACGTGATCAGCACGGGCAGCACGCTCGACGGCATGCGCACCGTCGTGCGGATGGCCGGCGGCCGTGTCGTGGCGGAGGCCGCGGTCTTCACCGAGGGAGATTCCAACCAGGTCGAGGGCATCGTGGCCCTCGGTCACCTTCCTCTCTTCCCCGACTGAGCGGGTGTGTCCGACCGAGGTCGCGCCGCGGAGCCCTAACGCTCGGAGGCCTCGCGGAGGTCGCGCACCAGCAGGTGCTGGGCGAGCTCGATGGCGACGCCGGCGAGCGTCTGGAGGTCGTCGAGCGCTGCTCTGCGACGCGCGGGGTCGCGGGAGCGAAGCCCCGGCGCGACGAGCTGCTCGAGCAGCGCCGACTGCCGCCCTGCGGCAGTCCGGAACGCGCGCAGATGGCGCGCGTCGAGGCCGTGGTGCGAGAGGCGCCCGCAGGCTGCGGCGATCTCGACGTCGCTCTCCCGGTAGATCCGCTCGCCTGCCTCGATCCTCGGCGTGACCAGGTCGTACTCCTCGAGTCGTCGCGCGAAGTCCGCCGTGATCCCCGCCCGGTCGCAGAACGCCGCCTGGCCGATCTCGCCGCCGGGGTCCCTGAGTGTCGGTCGGCGTCGCTTCGCCTGGGCGGTCGTGCGCGTCTCCAGCGCGTCGCGGATCACCTTCAACGGCAGGAACTCGTCACGTTGGAGTCGCAGGATCGTCGCGAGTCGCTCGACATCCGACTCCGAGAAGAGGCGGTACCCGGCACGGGTGCGGCGCGGCTGCAGCAGGCCCTGGTCCTCGAGGTAGCGGATCTTCGAGATCGACACGTCCGGGAACTCCGACCGCAGCCGCTCGCAGACCGCGCCGATTGTGAGGAGCCGAGGTTCCGTCGACGGTTCGGCCGTCGCGCTCATGGCAGGAGGAAGGTCATCCGGTACTTGCCGATCTGAACCTCGTCGTCGGCGGAGAGCGCGGCGCTCTCGATCCGGTGGCGGTTGACGAAGGTGCCGTTGAGGCTGCCGAGATCTCGAATCTCGTACCGCTCGCCCTCGCGGACGATCTCGGCGTGCCGCCGCGAGACGGTGACGTCGTCGAGAAACACATGACAGTCGGGCGAGCGACCGATCAGCGTCCTCAAGCCCGCCATCTCGAAGCTCTCCCCCGCACGTCCGCCCCCGGCTCGCACGACGAGCGCCGGGCCGCGGAGCTCACCGACCTGCAGGCCGTCCTCCCCCACCTCTTCAGGCCCAAGGCTCAAGGTCGTCTCTCCTTGCTCGTCACGACGGAGATACGCACCGCAACGGGCGCAGTAGTTCGCCGCCTCGGGATTCTGGAAGCCGCATTCCGGGCAGTAGACGTGACTCATTTCGGCGAGCCGCCGAGAATCGGGCCGAGATCCGTCGGCTCGACGTGGAGCCCGCGTCGGCGCCGCTCTCGCTCGGCCCGCAAAATGTCGATTCTGCCGTGCAGCATGCGACGGCGGAGCGAGATGTCGTCCTCCTCGCGCTCGAGCTCGATGATCAGCGAGCGCAACTCGTCGTCGGACAGCTTCGACGGGTCGGGCACGGGCTCGTCGTGCTCCGCGGGCGTATCGCCCGTTCCCTCGAAGATCGAACGCTCGAGCGTGGAAGGCGCCGGCAGATCGAGGGTGCCGGACTCGACCATGCCGCGCAGGCGCTCGACGCGCGCGCCGCGGAGCAGGTCGATGCGATCGTGGAGGAAGCGGCGTCGCTTCGAGATCGTCTCCTCCTCGTTCTCGTCGGCACGAATAAGGCCCTCGAGATCGTCGTCGCTCAGGCTGGCGAAATCGGGAAGCGCGTCCACGTCTGCTGGGGCACCTTTCGTCGGAGAAGGATCGATTCAAGCAGCCGACGGGCCAAGGGGTCAACCTCAGCTTGAGGCTTGCTCCAGGGTTCGTCGTTCGACGTCGTTCCCCTGCACGATCGCCTCCACGGCGACGGACACTTCGTCGACGAGTTCCTCCGAGAGCAACGCCGTCTCGCCCTCCGCGTAGACGTGGACAACCGGCTCGTCCTGATCGGGGAGCACCTGCACCCAGCCGCGGTCGTCGAAGGCCTTGACGCCGTCCATCAGGTCGAGCCGACGCGTCGCCAGCTGCTCGTTGAGCAGCCGCATGACCAGCCCTTTCCGACCCCACGGGCACGGAATCGCGCGTCGCACGAGCGTCGGCACCGGCAGCGCGGCGACAAGCGCCGAAAGGGGCTGTTCCTCCGGGGCGAGCAGCTCGAGCAGCTTGCAAAAGGCTGTCACCGCGTCGTAGCCGGACACCACGTCGGGGAAGACGAAGCCGCCCGTCGGCGCCGCGGCGAGGACGACTCCCTCGTTCGTCGCGGCACGGGTCAGCTCGCTGACCGAATGCGGCGTGCGGACGACGCTGAGCGCCGAGCCGGCGACGATCTCGTCTACGAGATGCGTCGTGGTGACGGGCACCGCCACCTGTCCCGAACGCCCCGAGCTCGCAAGCAGGCGGACGACGAGGAGGAGCCCGAGATCGGGCGACACGGCGGCGCCGTGCTCGTCGACGAGCAGCAGCCGTTCGGCGGCGCGGTCGAGCACCACACCGAGCTCCGCCCCAACGCCGGTCACGATCCGTCGAGCGTTGAGCGGCTCGAGCTCGGGCGCCGTGGGCTCGTCGTCGACGAACCCGCGAACGCCGATCGCCTCGACGCCGAGCGGGCCGAGCACGAGCGGGAAGGTGAATGTGGCCGCGGAATGGCCGTAGTCGATCGCCACCCGGTAACGACGCTGCCGCACTGCCTCGAGGTCCACCGCGTCGAGGATGTCCTGCGCGTAGCTCTCGCGCACGCGGGCGGGATACGTGGTGTCCCCCACTTCGCCGAAGGTCGCCCGGCGGAGCTCCTGCCGGCTGAAATGCTTCTCGACCTCCTTCTGCAGGGTCTCGGTCATCTGGTTCCCGGGCCACTCGAAGACACGGATCTGGACGAGCTCCGGGTCGACGCTCGCGACCCCGACATGGACTCCCGCCGCGAGGCCCTGCGTCCGGAGCACGTGACGCGTGACCGCCGCCGGTGAGATCCGGAGGTCGGCGACGTCCACCCCCGTCGACGTGAGACCGGCAATGATCGCGCGTTGGATCATCCGGCAGGCATCCGGAGAGGCGCGGCTGGCGACGACACGCGTGCCGCGTCGGAGCGCGGTGCCGAGCGCGGCTGCGAGCCGCACGGCCGTCTCGGGAGTCAGGTCGACGTTGACGAGCCCGGTGGCGCCGTCACGCCCGAAGACGTTGCTCGATCCCGGGGTCTCCCAGACGACGCTCTCGTGTACCTGCGCGCCGGTCTCGATCTCCTTGAAGGGGTACACGCGTACGCCTGGATAGATGATCGCCTCGGGGCCGACCGTCACCTGGTCGCCGATCGCGACACCCTCGTGGAGGCGGACGTGGTCGCGAATGTCGCAGCGACGGCCGACGATCGCGCCCTCGATGACCGCGCTTCGACCCACATACGTGCCGACGTCGACGACGCTGCGGCTCACGCGCGCCCCCTCGCGCACGATCACGCCCTGCGAGAGCACCGTGTGCGTCCCGATCGATGCGCCGTTCGCGATGCGGCAGTCGGGTCCGATGAACGCCGGGCCCTCGACGGGCTCGAGCTCGTCGATGTCGACTCCCTCGCTGACCCAGAGGTTCCCCCGCAGCCTGAGCCCGGGGACTTCGAGCTGCACGTTGCCCTCGAGCGCGTCGAAGTTCGCCTGCCGAAACTGGTCGAGGTTGCCGATGTCCTGCCAGTAGCCGTCGAGCACGTGGCCGTAGATGGGCCGCCCCATCTCGAGCAGCAGCGGGAAGAGCTCCTTCGAGAAGTCGTACGGGCGATCGTCCGGTACGTGGCGGAGGACCTCCGGCTCCAGCACGTAGATCCCGGTGTTGATCGTGTCGGAGAAGACCTGTCCCCAGGACGGCTTCTCGAGGAACCGCTCGACTCGCCCGTCGTCGTCGGTGACGACGATCCCGAACTCGAGTGGGTTGTCGACGGACTTGAGGCCGATCGTGACCGCAGCCCCTTTTGCGCGATGCGCAGCGACGAGCCCGCCCAGGTCGACGTCGCAGAGCGCGTCGCCGGAGATGACGAGGAACGTCTCGGCGAGTCGTGCGTGCGCGAGCCGCACGGATCCCGCGGTCCCGAGCGGCTGCTCCTCGACCGAGTAATCGACGTCCATCTCGAGCGACCCCCCATCGCCGAAGTACGCGCGAATGGCCTGGGGCATGAACGCCAGCGTGACGACGACCTCGGTGAGGCCGTGACGGCGCAGGAGGTCGAGGATGTGCTCCATGCACGGCTTGCCGACGATCGGCACCATCGGCTTCGGCTGGTTCGAGGTCAGCGGACGCAGCCGGGTCCCCTCCCCACCCGCCATCACGACCGCCTTCATCGGCGAACCTCGCGACGCGCCTTGGCGACGTACTGGACAGCGGCCACGACTGCGAGCACAAGGCTCACCCAGAACAGCGCGAGCGGCCACCACGTGTCGCGCTCGGTCACGAGCACGAGCCCGAGCGAAAAGTAGAGACCCCAGGTCGCGGCCTTCCCGAGGGACGACACCTCGAACTCGTAACCGCGCGGCACGACGAGCTTGTACCCACCGACGAGCAGCACGTCTCGCAGCAGGATCACGAGCGCGACCCACGGCAGCCGGTCGTAGACGACGAGGAGCACGACGCAGACGTCGATCATCAGCCGGTCGGCGAGCGGGTCTGCCACCTTCCCGAAGGCCGATTCCACGCGCCAGCGGCGGGCGAGCCAGCCGTCGAGCTGGTCCGTGATTGCGGCGAGGCCGAAGACGATTCCGGCCGGCCAGCTCGGCCCATCCTGGTCGCGGACGAGCAGTACGACGAACAGGGGGATCGCCGCGAACCGAACGATCGTGAGGGCGTTGGGGAGCTGACGGAGCGGCGCAGAGACCGTTTCGGAGCTCATCCCTCCGTAGGTTAGTGTCGTCGCCCGTGGCGCGAACGGTCACGCTTCCCGGATTCGTCAACGCGCACAGCCACGCGTTCCAGCGAGCGCTCCGCGGGCGCGCCGCCGGGGGCGACTTCTGGGCGTGGCGCGACGGGATGCTCGCGGAGGCTGAACGGCAGACGCCCGATACCGTCCGCGAGCTTTACGCCGGCACGTATCGCGAGATGCGCGCCGCCGGCTACACGGCCGTCGGAGAGTTCCACTACCTCGGGCTCGAGACCGCCTTCGCCGCAGCAGACGCGGCTGCCGAGGCGGGGATCGGCTTCACGTGCCTCCACGTCGCGTACGCACGCGGCGGCCTCGAGCGCATGCGCCAGAAGTCGGTAAGCGCGTACCTGGCCGAGGTCGAAGCCATTCGTGAGCGGGGAATCGCGGTCGGTGTCGCCCCCCACTCCGTCCGCGCGTGCCCACGCGAGTGGCTCGAGGAGCTCGGTCGCTACGCGGAAGAGAACGCGCTCGTCGTCCACGTCCATGCCGACGAACAGCCGCGCGAGATCGAGGAGTGCCTCGTCGAGCACGGCGTGCGCCCGATCGAGCTGCTCGCGGCCGCGGGGTGCCTGAGCTCCCGGACGACAGTCGTCCACGCGACGCACGCGAACGGGGCGGAGCTCGACCTGCTTCGCGACAGCGGTGCGCGGATCTGCGTCTGCCCGACGACCGAGGCAGATCTGGGCGATGGATTCGTCCCCGCAGTCCGGGTACGACACCGGGGCATCCCGCTCTGCGTCGGCTCGGACTCGAACGTGCGAATCGACCCGTTCGAGGAGCTCCGCGAGCTCGAGGGGATCGCACGCCGCCAGGATGGCCGGCGAGGCATCTTTGCGACCGACGAGTTGTGGGAGATCGGTGGCGCAGGCGGCGCGCTTGCTCTCGGCCTCGACGCCTGGGCGGACCTGGAAGTGGACGTGGAGCATCGGTCGCTCGACGGTGTCGCCGAGGAGCATCTCCGGGCCGCGCTCGTCGCGGGCTGCTCCGCCGACGTCGTTGTCGCGCCCGGCGCGCCCGTGCCAGTCACGTAGCCACGTCCGCTCGGGGCGTGTCTTGACGAGGCGAAGGTAGCCTGACGCCGATGGACGTCACCGAACAGACCTTCGACGAGGCGGTGCTCGCACGGTCGCACGAGGTGCCGATCGTCGTCGACTTCTGGGCGGAGTGGTGCGGGCCGTGCCATTCGCTTGCGCCGGTGCTCGAGAAGGAGATCGAGGCGCGTGGAGGCGCCATCGAGCTCGTCAAGGTGGACGTCGATGCAAACCCGAGCCTGTCGCAGCAGTTCGGCGTCAGCGGCATCCCCGCTGTGAAGGCGTTCAAGGACGGTCGCGTCGTGAACGAGTTCGTCGGCGCGCAGTCTCCGACCTCCGTCTCGGCTTTCCTCGATGCCGTGCTCGCCCCGCCCCGTGCGGACACGCTCGTCGAGGAGCTGCGGGAGTCGGGCGAGCTCCCCGATGTGGTGGATGCGCTGGACGCCGGCGACGTCGAGCGTGCGCTCGAGCTCATCCTCGACGCTGTTCCCGGCTCGGAAGATGATGAGCGCGAGCGGCTCCGCGAGGTCGCGGTCGCCCTCTTCGAGCGATTCGGCCAGGACGACCCGGTCGTCTCGGGCTTCCGCCGCCGCCTGGCGACGGCCCTCTACTGAGACGTGCTCTTGGCGCGCCTCAGCGCGCCGCCACGCCCCGCGACCGCTCGACCCAGTACGCCGTCCGATCGAGGTAGGCGGTTTCCGCCCGAGTCCCAGAGAGACCCCAGGCGCCCTCGTACGTCGCGTAGGGGCCGGGCGTCACCCGCGCAGGCTCGATCTGCGTTCCCTCGTGCCACTCGTTGTAGCTCGTGATCGTGACGACGTCCGGCGCGGATCGCAGGGCCGCGTGCCACATGTGGTCGTACCAGCGGCCGTCGTTTCGCATGCGGACGCGAACCTCCCCGGTCGCCCGGAATGCGTCGAAGCCCGGGCCGACGGATGGCGCACAGGCGAGGCCGAGCTTCCTTGCCCCGTTGCACATGCGTCGGAACGATCGCCCGTCGTAGACGAGCACGTCATACGTGTAGAGCCCCTGAAAGCCGCCCTTCCGCGCCTTGCCGGGCAGCGTGGTGTGCGCGAAGACCCGAACGCCGCGCAAGCTCGCGAGCGCCGCCCGCCAGCTCGTGTCCTCGGCGAGGAACGAGTCGTACACGTACACGTCGCGGATCCCGAGGCCGCGCAGCTTCCCCAGTGCCACGACGACCGCCGCAGGCGTCCTCCCCGGATACGGCTCGACGTGCAGCGCGACTCGCAACCCCGCCTTGCGAGCCTCGGCGGCGACCGGCCGCAGGCGCCTGTCCTCGACGGAGCCAGGCCCCCACCAGGAGACGATCACCGTGTCGATCCCTGTCGCGGCGATCTCGCGCATCTGCGCCCGAACGAGTGCACGATCCGCCGACGAGTACGGACCGCGGACGGGATAGTAGGACGAGCCGATCTCGAGCGGCGGTTGGTGCTTGCCCTGACCCCAGTGCAGCCACTCGCCGTCGAGGCGCGGAGTGCCGTACCACGTGTAGTAGAAGATCCCGACCTGCGGAGGGGTCGGCGCCCGATCGCGCGCGGCGCCGCTCGCGCCCGCCCCCGCGAGGGCGGTGACAAGCGCTGCTATACAGGCCGCCCACCGCACGAAATCGCGCGAATCCTACTCGGCCCGCCGGGCGCGGGCGGGGAACGGCTCCCTGCCTCGCTTTCCTATCCTCGGCCGCTCTCAGGCGTCCGCGCCTTCGACTCGGTTGAACCGCCCTCGTGATCAGCCGGCGCCTGCTCGGAGTCGTTGTCCGGGTCATCGAGCGGGTGGTTTCGTGAATCGTCCGGGCTCGTGTCGGTCGCGGGCTCCTGGTTCGCACCGGCGTATCCATGCTCGCCGGGGTCCTGCTGGCGTTCCGGGGTCGACATCCTGGGCTCCGTTCCTCGTGTGCGGCCGCTAGATGACTGGCGGGATGGGATCGGGCTCATCGGGCGGGATCGGGTCTGGCGGAGGAAGCGGGTCGGGAGTCGGTATCGGTGGCTCCGGGGACGGCGGGAGCGGGGTCTCGTAGCGCATGTCAGCAATGTGCCCGTCCCGACGCTCGCACAAACCCTCGGTGCAACGACGAGCGTTTGAGCCGGCGCCTCAGGCGGTAGCCAGCCGGGCAGGAGGTGCGGAACTCGAATGGGAGGCGGCGGTCCTTGGCACGCCACCATCCCGGGGATCTTGCGTCGACCGCCTCGAGTCTCCGCGCCTCCTATTCCTCCCGGTTGCCCTCGGAAAACGGTTAACCAGTGGTCAAGACGACGACTGCTCACCAGGCATCGGGTCCACGACGATGGTGCAGACAAAGCGCGCCATGCAGTCGCCTGCGTGGTCGGCCCGTACGAGCCATTCGACGTCGCGGACCATGTACGTCTCGCCGTCGACGATGAGCTTGCCGTCGATGTGAGGTTCGCCGGAATCGTTGTTGTACCGGTACTCGGAGCGGTCGTTCTCTCCGTCTTCCCGGAAGACGAGCTGGAAGCGGGTCACGGAGCTGCTCCTCCCGCCCGACCGGCGCGGTGGCCGGGGGCGGTCAAGGCGGAGGGCGAGCCGTTTGCTGGCTTCCAGTGTACGCCGAAGGGAGCCGACTTTCGATGCCCGCCCACGCTAGTCAACGTCGTCCTGGCGCAACGACTTAGAAGGCGCAA
Organism: uncultured Actinomycetes bacterium; assembly: GCA_963839755.1. GTDB lineage: Bacteria > Actinomycetota > Thermoleophilia > Gaiellales > Gaiellaceae > Gaiella. The sequence continues at coordinate 3,265 of CAWIVU010000018.1, read as the reverse complement.
CGTGTCGCGCCGAGTTCCTCCGACGCCTCTTCTACCGCGCCCTGCGACGCAACGGCCTCGTCCAGCGATGCGACGAACTGTTCAACGTCTCCCGCCTGCGCAAAGCCCGTCTGAGCCTTCAAGCTCTCGAGCTCCCGCTCGAGCGCCGAGACCAGGGCATCGATCTCCGCTTGGACATCCGCAGAAGGCGAGAGATTGCGGATCGACTCCAGGGCGTCTTCTGCGGCCGACTGCCCCGAGGCCAGGTAGTCGCCGACGGGAGGAAGGTCTTCCGCCGCCGGATTCTCGGTATCGAACCCCTCGACGGGGAACTCCTCCCGAGCGTCTAGGGCCTCCCGCCAGTCATCGCAGATTGAGTCGATCTGCGCGGCGACCGCAGTCGACGCGTCGCTCGAATCGGAGTCGTCGACGCCGCAGGCGCTCACTCCGAGCAGAAGGCAAAGCGCAGCGATAGGGAAGGTCATGAAGTCGAATCCGCATCACGTCCCCCTCGTATCTCGATGACGTGAGGCGTCAACGCCTGGATTCCCATCGGGTGCCTCTGGCGACCATCCCACATGCGCTAGTGCAAAAGCAACACAAACCTCGTGGACACATGGGTCACCCCATGTTCCTGCACGTTCGCGTCCGGGACGATGTAGATCGGGTGGAGCGGCCCCGAGGGGGCCGCCCCGCGACTTTCTCCTCAGTGTGCGGCTGCGAAGAGGTGCTTGTGGACGTAGCGCTCGACGTCGCGGCCGAGGTCTGCCGCCTGCACGTCAGGGTTCCGGAAGTGGATCCCCGCCCAGATGCGGGCTTCGAGGACCTGTTCGTCTGGTCGGAGAAGCGATCGAACGTGCGTTGATCGCCCGGGAACCGACTGCTCGTGGCGAAGAACGTCATCTCGTCGGTTCCGAAGAACGACGCCAGAGCGTGCATGCTGGCGCTGGCGTAGGTGGTGGCGCCCGACGGGTGGTCCGGATATGGCGGCGTGCCCAGCGGTCCGCCGATCCCGCCGATGGGGACCGGGTTGGCCCCCAGCGGCGGCGAGGTCGGGAACCCCGCGCTGAACAGCGGGGTCCAGGTCGGGTCCGCGACCGTTGCCGGGTTGCCGTCGTCGGCTCCGATCTGCCTGATGGCGAAGATCGGCCGCCAGAAGTTCCAGTGGTACTTGTCGTTCCAGGTGTTGATCATGGCGTCCGCCGCGGTCAGATCGAGCATCGCGAACGGACGCGCACTGTCGCTCACATCGAGTGAGAACTGTTCCACGAACCTGCGAGCGATGGCGTTGTGGTTGCGGCCGGATTCGTGTTCCAGAACGCCGCGCGTGGGTCTGACCCGGCGTCCGAGTTGTACTGGTCAGTGAGCCGATCTCCTTGACCTCGTCGTACTCCGCGGCGTACGCGGCGCTACCGAGCGGGTGCGGGCCTGCGGTACGAAACTGCGAAGCACTCTGAACGACGAACGGCTTCGCGTCCTTCACCCACGGACTCGGATCGCATGCCGGCGCGGCGGGGGGGCCGGGCAGGGCTCTACACCCGGGCTCGACGGGCCGTCGCGGACCCGATTTCCTGCGACCGTCGTGACCTTCCGCGAGCTCGCTGCGACCGCCATCTCGCCGACCACGATGCCAGCTGACCCTCGCCCTGGTCCGGGAGCCGCGAGCGAGGCCGCCTCCGCAATGTCAGGTCCCGCGCTGAGCAGGGAACAACTCCCCCAGCACGCCGTAGCCGCGTGGCAGCCCCAGCGTCCGCAACGCCTTCGGGAAGCTCCAGTTGGTCAGATACCGCTTTCCATGCCGGTCGGCCCGTTGACAGCACCGTACAGGATCCCTGCACCCTCGCTTGATCAGGCACCGGCCGGCGGCGCGGAAGCGATCCCGGGCTGTGCGTTCACAGTGCTCACGGTGATCTCGTTCCATTTCGTCACTTCGTTTGCCGCCTCGCCACCGTCGGAACGGCCAGCGCAGCAACGGTGATCCGTCACCCAAGATTCGCCGCATGTCTTACCCCCCTTGGTTCTGTGTCCGAAGTCAACAGCCCGGCGCGGCCATCGTGCCATTCATCACACGCTGATGTCAATGCCGACTGGGCCTCTTCGTCAGCCACGCTATGGCGTCGTCCGTTCCTCGAACATTTCGAATCGGCACTTCACCAAAGACACGAGCATGTGTACGGTCAGTGCCATGTGGCTCGCAGATATCCTGGTGACGCGCCACTGCGAAAGGCCTGTCTCGAGGACGAAGCGATCGCGCTACTCTGACTCGTAGCGGGCTCGAAGGTGTGGCACCGTGGCAACCCTCCCCCGTTCATGGTCTCCGAGCCCGCGTCTAGCGCGTTTGCCCGCCGCCGCACGACGCAAACACGTCGAGGCGGCTCCAACGACCCCCGGCGGAAACCGACGGCCGCACCACGGTCGCGGACCTGCCCGCTTCCGGGAACCCGAGAGCCACTAATCGGCGCGGCGACGTTCCTTCGCCAGCAGCGCCCTGAGCGGTCGGTGCTGGAGATGGCCGCCTCTCTGAGGCTCCTGTGTCATGGCGCTTGACACGCGCTGCCTCACCGGCGCAAAAAGACGGGGCGCTGGCGGCCCCGTCTCTTCAATCGATCTAGTTCCTTCTAAGGACTGCTGCGACGGCCGTCGGGGTACTGTTGGTTCGGGGCCGCGCGATCCGCTTCTGGCTCGTACTCGTCCGGTTGTTGTCGAGGTAGCGCGAAACCACATCCGAGCGGCTGAGGACAGCCGACTCAGAGACGCCCTGAGTAGCATTCGAGGAGGCCGGCGCTATCGACTTCGCGGCACGGCGTCGAAGCATTCCTGGATCGCGCCGGGGTTGCGGCCTTGATCGCTTCCTCATTGATGAGTACGCCGCGGAGTTGTTCGAGGCCGAGGGCCGCGCAGATCTCCTCGACGGAGAACGCCACGTCTGCGTTCGTCCCGGAAAGCCGGGCCACGTTCGTCACGAGGGCAGGACCGCGTAGCGGCCGATCCCCAGCGACTCCTGCGCTGCGAAGTCATAACTGGGGTCTGCCGGAATCCTCGCGCTCGCCCCAGCCGCGAACAGCGCCGCGACCGCGGCGCATACCCCCGTCGTCAGCAGCATCCGTGTCTTGGCTGATGCCGTACATGCCGCGCCTCCTTCTCTACCGTCCGACCATTGGCGAGCCTAGGAGGCGGCCGCTCCGCCGTCGTGGCCGCACGCGACACAGCTCTGCGGATCGATCGTCACACACGTGGGGGGCACCGCGACACGGCGAAACGCACGCGGGAGGCACGACCCGGAGTG
>CAWIVU010000017.1:0-143727 GCA_963839755.1 uncultured Actinomycetes bacterium | reverse complement strand
ACCTCGACGGGGTCGTATCGTCTACCGCCTGCGCTAGCCGAGATCCGATGCCGAGCGGGCCGAGGCTCCAGGCCTCGAGCCCGCCTCGCACGAACCCGGGCCAATCGAGGCGACCCGCCTCGTCGCGATGCCTGCTCGGCTACCGTGGCCGGGTCGTCTGCGAAGGAGGAGCACATGCCGTCCTCGCGCACGCTTGTCGGTGCACTCGTCTCCGCCCTGGCCGTGTCTCTGGTCACGGGAGCTTCGGCCGCGCCCGGCCCCGATCTCACGCGGAACCTGCGGGCCGGGGGGCTCGTCGTGGTGCTTCGGCACGCGGCCACGGACTTTTCGAAGCCCGACCAGAACCCGGTCGTCGTCGCCGACTGCGCGACGCAGCGGAACCTCTCCGCGCAGGGACGGGCCGACGCGCGCACAGTCGGCCGCGGCGTCCGACGCCTCGGTCTTCCCGTCGGTCAGGTGTTCTCGAGCGTCTACTGCCGCACTCTGGAGACCGCCCGGCTCGCCTTCGGGCCGGCGACCGTTCACCCGGCGCTCCTCAACACCATCGCGGCCGAGCACGACACCGCCTGGCGGACGCAGATCAGGAACGCTCGCCGACTTCTCGGCACGAAGCCCGCGCCCGGGAAGCTGACCGTGCTCGTCACGCACAACATCGTCGTCCAGGAGACGACGGGGCAGACGCTCGAGGAGGGCGAGGCGATCGTCTTCCAGCCGCTCGGGTCGAGCCGCTTTGCGTAGTCGGCCGCGTGCTGCCACGCGAGTGGGGGACGCTCCGCAAGCCCGCCTCGACCGCGGCTACCGGCCTGCGCGTGCAGGAGTATGCGGTGCCTGCGGGGACGCATCCGCATGATGTGGCGGTCGCACCCGACGGGACGGTCTGGTACACGGCCCAGCACACCGGCAAGCTCGGCCGCCTCGACCCGAAGACGGGTCGACGACCGAGATCCCGCTCGGCCAGGGCTCAGCGCCGCATGGTGTGATCGTCGGGCCCGACGGTGCGGCATGGGTGACCGACGGCGGGCTGAACGCGATCGTCCGCGTCGACCCCGGTACGTCCTCGTTTCGCGGCTACGGCTGCCCGCCTCGACGGGCTACGCGAACCTCAACACGGCGACGTTCGACAACCGCGGGATCCTGTGGTTCACCGGGCAGAGCGGGATCTATGGGCGTCTGAATCCGAAGACGGGTGCGATGCGTGTCTTCCGTGCACCGCTCGGTGCGGGGCCGTACGGGATCACGACGACCCCGAAGGGCCGTGTCTTCTACGCCTCGCTGGCGGGCAACCACATCGCGGAGATCAACGTAAAGACCGGCAAGGCGACGGTGATCCGGCCGCCGACGGCCAACCAGGGGGCGCGGCGGGTGTGGTCGGATTCCAGGGGGATGATCTGGGTCAGCGAGTGGGAGGCCGGCAAGGTGGGGCGCTACGACCCGGCGAGAAGAAGTGGCGCGAGTGGGATGTGCCCGGCCCGGCGCAGGTCTACGCCGTCTACGTCGACTCGAAGGACATGGTTTGGCTGACCGACTTCGGGCGCAGCGGCCTGTGGCGCTTCGCGCCCAAGACGGGGATGTTCATACGGGTGCCGCTGCGCGCGAACGCGAGCGTGCGCCAGCTGCTGGGGCGTCCCGGCGAGGTCTGGGGCGCCGAGTCCGGCACCGACAAGCTGGTCGTCGTGCGGGGATGACTTTCTTGGCCCCCTTTGGGCCAGTTCCCATGGGTCACGACGCGTCGCTATCTCGCACGGCGCCTGCTACCGTTTGCGTGAGTTAGAGCGGGTCCGGTCTGCGCAATTTGCGCCTTCCCTACGCGTTCGTGAGTTTGAGCAAGGGAGGTGTATTTCAATGGCAGAAGGAACCGTGAAGTGGTTCAACGATGCGAAGGGCTACGGGTTCATCACCCCTGCCGAGGGGTCGAAGGATCTCTTCGTGCATCACAGCAACATCGCCGGTGACGGGTTCAAGTCGCTCCCCGAGGGGGCGAAGGTCTCGTTCGAGGCACGCGAGGGGCAGAAGGGCCCCGAGGCGACGAACGTCACGCTCGTGGCGTAGCGTGTGCCGGCTGCCCGTGGTCGCTCCGGCGGCCGCGGGCGCCGCACCGTCCAATCGAGGGCGCAACGAGAGGAGGGGGTCATCGCAGTCAAGGAAGAGAAGATCGAGATGGAGGGGGAGATCGTCGAGAGCCTCCGCAGCGGCATGTTCCGCCTCAAGCTCGACAACGGTCACGAGATGATCGGCTACACCGCGGGACGGATGAAGCGGTACCGGATCCGGATGGGCCCGGGCGATCGTGTGCTCGTCGAGGTCTCCGCGTACGACCTCGATCGAGGTCGCATCATCTACCGCCTCCGCTAGCGCGAACCCATGGCAGATCGGGCCGAACAGCTCCGCCTGGAGCTGGCAAACCTTTTGGCGCAGCACGAGCCGACGCTCAGCGACGGCGAGCGCGCCGAGCTCCTCCAGCTGGAGCAATCGGGCGGGTGGCGTCCCGGACGACGGCCGATGCGGCCCGATCCGATGGTCACCGCCTTCCTCGAGCTGTTCGACCGCGCCGAGCAGGAAGAGCTTGCGTACCGCACGCTTCCCGAGGGATCCGTGGACGAGCTGCGGCAGGTCTTCCGCGACCGGCTCTCCCGCGCAGAATAGGATCTGCAGCGCGCGTTTCCCTCGAACGAGGGATATACCTCCGGGAGAGGGTGGATCAGAACGGGACTATCGGTATTGCGGCGGAAGGGGGAACCGATGGCAGCTCCATGCGAGGAGGTCGAGCCTCCCGAGGCCGACCTGGTCCGGCACTGGCGCTTCGACGAGCTCATGCGCGCCGGCTACAACATCGCGGATGCCGTGGAGCTCGCGCTCCGCACCGAGATCGACTTGCACTGGGCGGCGAGCCTCGTGCGTAGGGGGTGCCCGAGCTCGACCGCGGTGCGGATCGCGCTGTAGGGCCTGAACGACGCGCCTGCGCCGGTGAGTGCCCGGCGTGGGCGCATTCGCTTGGCCCGAAAGGACATCTTGCGGTCGGCGCATGCCGCGGGCACGATGGACACGTGGCCGATGAGGAAGGGACGCAGCTGATGCTCGAAGTCCTGTTCGACATCAAGGCCGCGGTGTACGAGATCCACGACGTGCTCATCGAGCCGCCGGAGGAGGGCGATGAAGAGCGCCGGAAGATGACACCTGAGGAGTGGCGAGCGGAAAAGGCCCGCCGTGAAGACCTCGACCGTCGGTTGCTCGAGATGATCGAGCGCTACCGCAAGCTCAACGCCGAGAAGCGCGCCGCCGGGCAGTAGGAGCAACGTGTCCGACTGAACTCGGACACCGTACGATTGCGCTACGTGGGTTTGGCCCCCATTGCCCAGACGGCCACCACGAGGCCGACGAGGAGCAGGGCGCCGACGACGCCGGAGGCCCGGCTGAGCCCGCTGTTGTTCTTCCAAGATCCGACTCCGGCGAGTGCGAGCGTGGCGAGGAAGACGAGCACCCCGATGTCGGCGATGATGTAGCCGATGTCGATCCAGGCCGGGTCTTCCTCCGCGTCCCCGAACTCCTTCGAGTAGATCCACTCCGCGCCCACCCGCATGAGGATGTACGCGGGCAGCGCGACGAAGAGGAGCGACCGAAAGGCGATGCGGCGCAGGAGGTCCGGATGCGCGGTGCGGTCCGCCGTGAGGCTCGAGGCGGCCGCCGTGAGCACCGCACCGAAGAAGACCGCCGCTCCGGCGATATGGAGAAGCAGCGGGAAGTTCCAGCTGTCCGGTCGGATCGCCGCGAGGACGCTGATCATGCGCCGGGCTTCCAGATCATGTCGACGACGATCAGGAGGATCACGGCGAACGAGGCGAGGTGGAGCCAGAACGTCCTCGAGGGACCGAATGTGGCGGCCAGCTCCGCGCTCGGCGCATCGCCTTCCGCTGCGCGCTGCGCGGCAAGCTTGCCCGCTTCGGCGTAGCTCTCGCCCGCCTTCTGTCCGAGCGCCCCGGCCACGGCCCAGAGCACGAGCGCGGCGATCACCCAGCCGTCCCAGAGCTGGTACGCGTCGAGCGAGATCGCGAGCCACACCCCGAACACGATCGTCCCTGCCAGGCCGACCATCACGAGAACGGTCCCGAGTCGCGCGACGCTCATCGTCGAGGCAATGCGCGAGGGGCTGTCGGAGCGCCAGGACGCGACGATCAGGATCGTGAACAGAACCTCCGCGCTCACGACCGCGACGGCGGACAGCAGGTGGAGCGCCAGGATCCAGTCGTTCAGATCCACCGAGCGGGACGCTACCCCACTCGTGCACGCGGTTCAAACTGCTGCGTCGCATTCCTGGGAGGTCGCAATCCGGTTGAGGGCGTTACCAGCGATGAGCGCCTTCGAAGGTCAGTCCCCGGCAGGATGCGCCTGTGCGGATCGAGCTCGTCGAAGGGGACATCACCGAGCAGGCCGTCGACGCGATCGTGAACGCCGCCAACTCGTCGCTCCTCGGCGGCGGCGGCGTGGACGGTGCGATCCATCGCAAGGGTGGGCCTTCGATCCTCGAGGAGTGTCGGGCGATCCGTGCCTCGCGGTTTCCGGACGGGCTGCCCGCAGGCGAGGCGGTCGCGACGACGGCAGGCGGCCTCGCGGCCCGGTGGGTGATCCACACGGTCGGGCCCGTCTACGAGCCCGGGCAGGACCAGACTGCGACGCTGCGCTCGTGCTACACGCACTCGCTGGCGGTGGCCGACGAGCTCGGGGCGAAGACCGTGGCCTTTCCGCTCATCTCCGCCGGGGCGTACGGGTGGCCGCTCGAGGACGCGATCGGGCAGGCGCTCGGCACGCTCCGCGGCGCGGACACGCGGATCGAGGAGACGCGGCTTGTGCTGTTCGGGGCGGCAACCTACGAGGCGGCCCGGCGGATCGCCGAAGAGCAGGTGTACGACTGACGTCGGACACCGGGCGCGCGGAAGCGCCGGGGGAGCGCGCGCTCATGCGGGGGCGAAGCGAAGGAGGCGGCGCATCACGTCGGCGTCGGTGAGGCGTACGACGACCCGGCCACCGAGGGGGAGGTCGTCGCCCGTGCAACGGGCGGTTATTGCGGGCTCTCGGATCGCGACGGTCGCTCCGCCGCGACGCTCGTGGAGCTCGACGACGATCGCCTCGAATGTGTCGCCGATGCTCGGTGCGAGCAGCGCCGCCTCGACGATCGACACGATCCCCGCCTCGTACTGGCCCGCCCGGCCAGCCGACTTGGCCATCACCTCCGGCAGCGTCGGGAGCTCGGCGCGGACCCACTCCGGGACCTCGGCGCCCGCCGAGAGCGCGATGCACGCCTCGCCGACGTACCGGTCGACGAGCCTGCGGAGCGGGGCCGTCGTGTGGGCGTACGTCGACGCGAGCGCGGAGTGGACCGCGTTGTCTGGCGGATCGTGCTCGAACCAGGTGTATCCGGAGCCGCGGAGCAGGCCTCCCGCCTCGACGAGGAGCGCCGCCTGTCGAGCGATGAAAGGGCTGAGCCCGCGGACGAACTCCGGGTACGGAACGTCGTCGGGCCATTCGACGCGGAGCGCCTTCGCCGTGAGGCGAAGACGCTCGACGCGGTCCGGGTCCGCGACGGGGACCGTGCGCAGAAGGCCGACGTTCCCGCTCAGCATCAACTCGGCCGCCGCCATTCCCGTCATCAGCGAGATCTGGGCGTTCCAGCCCTCGACGGGCAGCGGCGCGCGGAACTCGAGCCCGTAGGCGCCATCGCCCTCGGTGATGACCTGCTCCGGCAGGGCGAGGCTGACGCCGCCCCGGCGGGCTTCGCGCTGCTGCCGGAGGATGCCCACCTCGCGCAGGAGTCGCAGCTGCTCGTCGGCAGTCCCGCCGTCGAGTTGTTGCTGCGCGCCGACGTAGTCGAGCTTCGCTCGGCTGCGCACGAGCGCGTGCACAACGTGCACGTCGACGCCTTCGCCGGTCTCGTCGACGTCCATCGTCCACACGAGCGCGGGACGCGTCTGGTCGGGCAGCAGGCTGGCCGCGCCCTCCGAAAGGGCGGGCGGGTAGAGCCGAGCATTCTCGTCGGGCGCGTAGAGCGTCTCGCCCCTCTCGTGTGCCTCGACGTCCATCGGGCCGCCCGGCGTGACGAACGCCGCGACGTCGGCGATCGCGTAGCGAACGCGATACCCATCCCCGCGGCGCTCGATGTGGAACGCCTGGTCGAGATCCATCGACCCGAGCGGGTCGAGCGTGACGAACGGGATCGACGTCTCGTCGGCGTCCGGGAGCCGCGGCTGGCGGGCGGCTTGCTCCGCCTCCGCGAGCGCTTCCGCCGGGAACTGGAGCGAGACGCGAAACTGGCGCCGCAGCTCGGCGAACGCAGCTTCGATCTCCGGGCTGTCCGTCGCGAGGCGGACCGAGCGCTTGGGCACGCGCCCAGCCTACGTGGGGACAGCGTCTCGGTCGCCAGGCTGTCTGTGCAGACTGTCGCGACCGACGCGGAGGTGGAACATGGGCGAGCGCGAGTTCGACGTGATCGTGATCGGCGCCGGGGCGCCCGGCGAGGTCGCCGCAGGACGGCTCGGGGAGGCCGGGGTGGCGGTCGCCGTGGTGGAGGAGCGGCTCGTCGGCGGCGAGTGCTCCTTCTATGCGTGCATGCCGTCGAAGGCGCTCCTCCGGCCGGCCGAGCTGGCAGCCGAAGCGCGTCGCGTGCCCGGCGTCGGAGTGGGAGAGCTCGACGTCGCCGCGGTGCTGGCTCGCCGAGACGAGGTCGTGCACGACCTGGACGACAGCTCGATGGTGCCGTGGCTCGAGGAGAGAGGGGTCGAGCTGGTACGTGGCCACGGGCGTCTCGACGGAGAGCGGCGCGTCACGGTCGGCGGCGACGTGCTCACCGCGCGTCGCGCGGTGGTGATCGCGACGGGCAGCTCGGCGACGATCCCGCCGGTAGCCGGTCTCGAGGACGCCGCACCGTGGACGAACGTGGAGGCGACGACGGCAAAGCATGTGCCCGGACGGCTCTTCGTGCTCGGTGGCGGCGTCGTCGGCGTCGAGATGGCGCAGGCCTGGTCGTCGCTCGGGTCGCACGTGACGCTCGTGCACCGCGGTGATCGCCTCATCGAGCGCGAGGAGCCGTTCGCCGGCGCGCAGGTAGAGGCGGCGCTGCGCGAACGCGGGGTGGACGTGCGGCTCGAGACCTCGGTGACCGCGGTGTCGCGGAACGGCATCGTCCGCGCGGAGCTGGACGACGGCAGCTCGGTTGAGGCGGACGATCTCCTCGTCGCGATCGGCCGGACGCCGCGCACACGAGACCTGGGGCTGGAGACGGTCGGGCTCGAACCGGGCAGGCACGTCGACGTCGACGAGTCGCTCCGCGTCGGCGACCGAGAGTGGCTCTACGCGATCGGGGACGTCAACGGGCGGGCGCTGCTCACGCACATGGGGAAGTACCAGGCGCGGCTCGCCGCCGACGCGATTCTCGGCAAGGAGGTCCGCCTGCGCTCGGACGGCGCGGCGTCGCCGCGCGTGATCTTCACCGAGCCGCAGGTGGGCGCCGTCGGTTTGACACTGGCCGGCGCGGAGGAGGCGGGACTGAACGTCAGGTCGGTCGACGTCGAGACGAGCGGCAACGCCGGCGGCTCGTTCGTCGGCCGCGGAGCCGCTGGGACGGCGCGGCTCGTCGTCGACGAGGATCGGCGCGTGGTCGTCGGCGTCACGATCACCGGAGCCGAGATCGCAGAGGCGCTGCATGCGGCGACGATCGCCGTGGTCGGCGAGGTCTCGCTCGACGACCTCTGGCACGCCGTGCCGGCCTTTCCGACGCGCTCGGAGCTCTGGTTGCGCCTGCTCGAGGCGTACGGGCTCTGACCGCAGGGGACGGACCCGAGGAGTTGCGTAAGCCGCGACCGCTCCTGGCCCGATACTCCTTGTGTGCGGATCCTCGACGACAGCACGCTCGCGCTCTCGCCGTCCGATCTCTCGGCGCACCTTGCGTGCCCGCACCTGACGACGCTCTCGCTTCGTGTCGTCCGCGGCGAGCTCGAGCGACCCCACCTCGACTCGCCCCATCGCGACCTCATCTTTCGGAAGGGGAACGAGCACGAGGCCGCGTACCTCGCGCGGCTCGAGACTGCGGGCCGGTCGATCACCACGATTCCGACCTACGACGACGAGAGCTTCGATCCGGGCGAGGCGCGGCGGCTGACGGAGGAGGCGATCCGCGAGGCGACTGCCGACATCATCTACCAGCCGTACCTGACCGACGCGGACCGCAAATGGCGCGGGTTCGCGGACTTCCTCGAGCGGCTGCCGGACGGGACGTACGAGCCTGTCGACACGAAGCTCGCCCGGAGCGCGAAGCCGGCGCACGTCCTCCAGCTCTGCTTCTACGCGGAACAGGTTGCGCGGATCCAGGGCGCGCCCGTCGAGCACGTCCACGTCGAGAACGGGCGCGGCGAGCGTGAGACGTTCCGCGTGGCGGAGTTCGAGGCCTACTACCGTCGGGTGCGCGACCGTTTCCTCACGGCGCTCGAGCGCGAGCCGGAGACCTACGGCTGGCCGTGCGACCACTGCGGGATCTGCGACTTCCGGGCCCTCTGCTGGCAGCAGCGCGTGCGACGACGACCACCTGACGCTCGTCGCGGGGATGCGCCGCGGATGGGCGGAGTCGTTGATCGAGTCCGGTGTGACAACGCTCGAGGCGCTCGGCTCACTGCCAGGTGGCTCGCTCGAGCAAGGCGCCGGGACGGAGGAGAGCCCAACGCCGGGTGGCTGGATCCAGCCGGGCACGATGAGAGCGGAGAGCTTCGAGACCATCCGCCACCAGGCGGAGCTCCAGCTCCGGGGGCGCAGGTCGGGGGAGCACGTCTGCGAGCTCCTCCCGGACGAGCCCGAGCGTGGCTTTCGGCTCCTGCCCGAGCCCGACGAGGGTGACGTCTGGCTCGACCTGGAAGGGCATCCGTTCTACGAGACCGCCCGCGGGCTCGAGTACCTGTTCGGCTACTGCTTCCGCGACGAGTCCGGCGAGGTCGTCTACGAAGCCCTGTGGGGGACGGACCGCGACGGCGAGCGGGCGGTGTTCGAGCGGTTCGTCGACTGGCTCGTCGAGCGCAAGCGACGTCACCCGCGCATGCACGTCTACCACTACGCCGCCTACGAGCGGACGGCGCTCACGCGTCTGATGGGCGAGCACGGCACGCGCGAAGAGGAGGTCGACGGGTTCCTGCGGGACGAGCTGCTCGTCGACCTCTACCGGATCGTCAAGCAGTCGCTGCGCGCGTCCGTCGACAGCTACTCGATCAAGGCGATCGAGAAGCTCTACGGGTTCGAGCGCACCGCCGAGGTCGCGGGCGGCGACGAGTCCATCGTCCGTTTCGAGGAGTGGCTCGAGACCGGTGACGACTCCGTTCTCGTGGACGTCGAGCGATACAACGAGGAGGACTGCCGCTCGACAGTGGCGCTCCACGAGTGGCTGCTGTCGCTCCGCCCGCGCGACGTGCCGTGGCGGGCGCCGCCCGACCAGCGGCCGCGGACCGAGGAGGCGGAGGAGCGCGACGCCGAGCGCGCGGCGCTCGAGGCGTCGCTACTCGAGGGGGCGGAGGAGGGCTCGCCCCGGCGCCTGCTCGGGCATCTCGTCGACTACCACCAGCGCGAGGCACGACCCCAGTGGTGGGCGTGGTTCCGGTGGCCGCAGCTCGACGACGACGAGCTGATCGCCGACCGAACGGCGATCGGCGGCCTCGAGTGGGACGGGAGGCCCGCCGAGCTCGAAGGGCAGAGCCACGCGTACCGGATGGCCTTCCCGGAGCAGGAGCACAAGCTCACGACCGAGGGGTTCGACCCAGACACCCGCGCACGATTCCGCCTCCGGGTCGACGAGGACACGGGAACCGTCACGCTGCTGCGGGGAACGGCGCGCGAGGACGAGCCCCTGCCGCGCGGGCTGACACCCGGCGGGCCGTTGCGGGACGCGGTCAAGCGGGAGGCGTTGCTCCGCTTCGCACGCGCCTACGAGGCCGGCGACCTCGCGCGCTACCCGGCGTTGACCGCGCTCCTCGAACACCGCCGTCCCGATGTCCGGCTCGGCGTCGATCCGGTCGAGGCCGCGCTCACGCTCGGCGAGAGCTACCTCTTCGTGCAGGGGCCGCCGGGTCCGGGAAGACGTGGCAGGGCGCCCGGATGGCGATCGCGTTGATGCGCGCCGGCAAGCGCGTCGGGATCACCTCGCTCAGCCACAAGGCGATGCACAACCTGCTCCGCGCGATCCAGCACGAGGCGGACACGCAGGGCTTCACGTTCCGCGGCGCGAAGCGGGGCAGCGCCGACGAGACCGCCGACTCGTGGTTCGAGAGCCGCTGCGTCGTCACGTCGGAGGACGTGGACGTGTGCGCCGACTCGTCGTTCCAGCTCGTCGCGGGCACGGGCTGGGCGCTGACACGGCCCGCCGTCGACGTCCACACGGCGGAGCAGCCGCTCGACGCGCTGTTCGTCGACGAGGCGGGGCAGCTCTCCCTCGCGGACGTCCTCGCAGCGGGAACATCCGCGCGGTCGCTCGTCCTCCTCGGCGACCCGAACCAGCTGCCGCAGGTCTCGCAGGGGTCGCATCCGGAAGGGGCCGAGCGCTCGGTGCTCCAGCATCTGCTCGGCGAGGAGCTCACCGTGGCGGCCGATCGCGGGCTCTTCCTCGCCCAGACCTGGCGGCTCCGACCCGAGTTGTGCGCGTTCACCTCGGACGCGTATTACGACGGCCGGCTCGGGCACGCAGCGGAGACGGCGCGCCGCTCGCTCGCGCTCGGAAACGGGCTGGTGTGGTTGCCGGTCGCACACGTCGGTCGCGGCCAGTCGTCGGTCGAGGAGGCTGACGCGATCGCAGCCGCCGTCGCCGAGCTCGTCGGATCGCCGTTCGCGGACGTCGACGGCACGACCCGGCCGCTCGCCGAGGCAGACGTCCTCGTCGTGGCGCCCTACAACGCGCAGGTGCGGACGTTGCGCAGCCGTCTGCCGACCGGTGTGCCGGTCGGGACGGTCGACAAGTTCCAGGGACAGCAGGCGCCGGTGGTGCTCGTCTCGATGGCGAGCTCCACGCCGGACGACGCTCCGCGTGGGGTCGGGTTCGCGTTCGACCGGCACCGCTTCAACGTCGCGACGTCGCGCGCCCAGTGCCGGGCCGTCCTCGTCTGCTCGCCGAGGCTTCTCGACGCGGACTGCAAGACGGTCGCTCAGATGCGCCTCGTCAGCGCAGTCTGCCGCTTCGTCGAGCTGGCTCGTTAGGCTCGAGCGCGTGCGCAGGGTCGCCGCGACGCGGTACGTGACGCCCCTGCGGGAGGGCGGCTCGCTCCCCGCGCTCGTCGAGGCGGACGACGACGGTCTCTACGTGCTCAAGTTCCGCGGTGCGGGCCAGGGGCCGAAGGCGCTCGTCGCGGAGCTCGTCGTGGGCGAGCTCGCTCGTGCGCTCGGCTTCCGGGTTCCCGAGCTCGTGCTGCTCGAGCTCGACCCGGTCATCGGGCGGGCGGAGCCCGACCCCGAGATCCAGGACCTGCTGCTCGCGAGCGGCGGGCTCAACCTCGGCGTGGACTTCCTGCCAGGTGCACTGCCGTTCAACCCGGCCGCGGGGCCTGACCCGGGGTCCGATCTGGCGGCGGACATCGTGTGGCTCGACGCGCTCGTGACGAACGTGGATCGCAGCGCGCAGAACCCGAATCTCCTCTGGTGGCACGGTGCTCTATGGCTCATCGACCACGGCGCCGCCCTCTACTTCCACCACGACGGGGCGCCGCCGGCAGGTCACGAACGGCGGCCGTTCGACCAGATCCGCGAGCACGTCCTGCTGCCGTATGCGTCGTCGATCGAGGCCGCGGACGCCCGCCTCGCTGACCGGGTGACGCGCGGGCTCCTCGAAGAGGTCGTCGCTTCCGTCCCCGGGGAGTGGATGGACAGCGGTCCGCAGGTCTATGTCGACTACCTCGCCGGCCGGCTCGAGGCGCCTCGTGCATTTGTCGACGCCGCGGAGGGCGTGCGTGGCTGAGCCTTTCTCGTATGCGATCTACCGGCTCGTCCCCGACATCGAGCGTGGCGAGCGGATCAACGTCGGGGTCGTCGTCTTCAGCCGCCCGCTCGACTTTCTGGCCGCAGCGACACGGCTGGACGCGGAGCGCGCCCGCGCGCTCGCGCAGGACATCGATCTCGACGGGGTCCGACGGCAGCTCGCGGCGATCGAGCGTGTGGCAGCCGGCGACTCCGACAGCGGACCGATCGCCAGGCTCGAC
The DNA here is from genome assembly GCA_963839755.1 of uncultured Actinomycetes bacterium. Classification (GTDB taxonomy): domain Bacteria; phylum Actinomycetota; class Thermoleophilia; order Gaiellales; family Gaiellaceae; genus Gaiella. The sequence continues at coordinate 131,521 of CAWIVU010000017.1, read as the reverse complement.
ACCACGGCGCGGTTCCACTGGCTCGTCGCGCCGTCGAGCACGATCATCCAGCCGTCCTCGGTGCACACGGGCGTCTGCGACGACCCGGGGAAATGTCTCGCCGAGCTCCTCGATCGGCTCGTGGGCTAGGCCCGAGACGATCTCCGGGAGGCGGCGGGGCTTGCCCACCGCCACCGTAGAGTGCGCGGATGGATCCGTCCCTGCCACTTCCTGCATCGGGGCGGACGTTCACGGCGCGTCGGCAGGTGCGGCTCTCCGACCGGGACGGGCACGGGCGCGTTCGCCTCGACGCCGTGGCGCGGTTCCTGCAGGACGTCGCAATCGACGATGTGCAGGAGACCGGATGGGGGCTGCCGTGGCACGTGTGGTTCATCCGGCGCATTCAGGTCGACGTCGTCAAGCCGCTCCTTGTCGATCGCAACGTCGAGGTCGTGACCTGGTGCAGTGCGCTCGGCGCGATCGCCGCCGGTCGTCGCTGGTCCGTGGCCGGCGACGAGGGTGGAAGAATCGAGGTCGACAGCGTCTGGATCCACCTCGGTCCCGATCAGCGCCCCGTTCGAATCGAGGGCTTCGGCGTCTACGCCGATGCGACCGACGGTCGACCGGTGTCGACCAGGCTCGGGCTGCCGGATCCTCCTACCCGGGCGATGAGACGACCGTGGCCGCTGCGCGTGACCGATGTCGACCTCCACGGGCACGTCAACAACGCGGTTTACTGGCAGGCGGTGGAGCACGTCGCGGCCGAGAGCGGGTTCGCGTTGCGCGAACCGTTCCGCGCATGGCTCGACTTCCGCGATCCCGTTGACCTCGGCGACGACGTAGCGTTGGCGGAGTGGTGGGACGGGCCGACGCTCACGCTCGGCACCTGTGTGGCGAGCTCGGTTCGTGCGGTGGCACGGGTCGAGCCACTGTCCGTGTAGGTGCGAGGTTGCGATCAGTCGCGGGGACGTAACGCAGCGAACGGGTCGGTGATCGCGAGCCGTCGGTCGCGGAAGCGGTAGACCTCGGCCGGCCGGCCGCCCGTCCTTCCCGACGGACGCCGCTCGCCGGTGGGCTCGATCACGGCCCGGCGCTCGAGGACACGCTTGAGGTTCGTCGCCGAGACCTCGTGTCCGAGCGCAGCGGCGTACACCTCGCGAAGCTCGGCGAGCGTGAAGGTCGGAGGCGCCAGCCCGAAGCCCGCGTTCGAGTACGACAGCTTCCCGCGCAGGCGCTCGCGTCCGGCCAGCACGATCGCGCCGTGGTCGAACGCGATCGGGGGCAGGTCGTCCACGGGATGCCAGCGGGTGTCGTCCGGCACGTCCGGATCCAGGCCGAGCTGGACGAGGCCCACGTACGCGGTGGCGAGCTCCCACGCCGACGGAACCCGGTCGGGCTCACCGTACGTCGCGAGCTGCTCGAGGTGGGAGATCTCACGCACGTCGACCTTCGCCGCGAGGTGACGTCGGATCGACTCCTCGAGCGTCTCGCCCGCCTCGAGAATCCCGCCGGGAAGCGCCCAGGCTCCGCTGTGGGGCGCGCGGGCCCGCTGCCAGAGCAGCACGTGAAGCATTCCGTCACGGACCTGGAACAGCACCGCCAGGGACACGTGACGGGGTCTGGTAGACTCGTCGCGAGGTTTGCGACTCATAGTCGAAAACTAGCAACAGGAGCACTCCGATGACCCGAAGCCTTTCCCGACTCCTCGTCCTGGCGGCCGTCACCCTCTTTGCCGCACTGCTCGCCGCCGGATGCGGCGGCAACGACGAGGCCGGCGGCGACACGACAGAAACGACGGCCTCCTCTGCGCTGAAGGTCGGGCTCGTCGCCGACGCGGGACAGCTGAACGACAACGGCTTCAACGAGCTGGCCTACAAAGGCCTCAAGCGCGCGGAGCGCGAGCTCGGGATCACCGGTCGTGTGGTCGAGGCGAAGTCCGCGGCCGACTACATCCCGAACATGTCGACGCTCGCCCGTCAGGGGTTCGACCTGATCATCGGCGTCGGCTTCGCGCAGGGCGACGCAATCGCCGCCGTCGCGAAGCGCTATCCCGACACGAGCTTCGCGATCGTCGACGTCGACCAGTCCTTCCTCAAGGGGAAGCCCGCGAACCTCCAGGGGCTTCTCTTCCGCGAGGAGCAGGTGGGGTACCTCGTCGGCTACCTCGGCGCGCTCGAGGCAGAGAAGGCGGGCGCAAAGGCCATCAGCGCAGTTGGCGGCTACAAGGAGCCGCCCGTAGATCGGTTCATCGCCGGGTACCGGGCCGGCGCCGAGGCCGCTGTCCCGGGGACGAAGGTGACGTGGTCGTACTCACAGGACTGGGAGGACCAGGCGAAGTGCAAGGAGCTCGCGCTGAACCAGATCGCAGCGGGCTCGAAGGTGGTCTTCCAGGTCGCCGGTGGGTGCGGCCTCGGCGCGCTGTCGGCCGCCAAGGACCGGGGCGTCTGGGGGATCGGCGTCGACGCCGACCAGTCGTTCCTCGGCCCGCACGTTTTGACGAGCGCTCTCAAGGGCGTCGACAGCGCGGTCTTCCTCACGATCCAGTCCGTCCAGGACGGAGCGTTCGAGGGCGGCAAGAACGTCGTCTTCGGGATCGACCAGGAAGGGGTAGGGCTCGGCACGCTCAGCCCGGACGCCGACGCTGACGCCGTCAGCGACGTCGAGGCGGTCGAGCAGGAGCTGGCCGACGGCGAGATCTCCGGGATCCCGACGACCGTCAGCTGAGGCAGAGCGCCGCAGGGGTCCGTCTCCTCCGGGAGGCGGACCCCATACAGACCCCTAGGCCGTGCGCACCGAGTACACCGGCGGCAGGTGCTCGGCGACCGTGCCCCAGCTGGCGCCGGCGTCGCCCGACCCGAACACGTCGCCCGACGTCGCGCCGAAGTAGAGCTCGAGCCCCTTCCCTTCCCCGGCAGAGTCGAACGCCTCCCGTAGGACGGTGAGGTATGCGTGCTGCTCGGGGAGCCCGTCGCCGCGGGCGGTCCACGACGCGCCGGCGTCACGCGTCTCCCAAACCTTCACCGATCCGCCCGGGGTCGTGCGATCCTCGGCGCCGATCAGCGGGATCACGTAGGCGCTGTCCGGGTCGCCCGGGTCGACGACGATCGGGAATCCGAAGTCGGACGGCAACGAGGTGTCCGTGCCGACGTCGATCCACGCCGAGCCGCCGTCGTCGGAGCGGTAGACCCCGTCGTGGAACTGCATGAAGAGACGCTCGGGGCGCGAGGGGGCGCGGCGCACGTCGTGGACGCAGTGGTTCATCGTCGCGGTCGCGCGGGCCTCCTCCGGCAGGTAGCGCGGCACGATCCCGTCGTTGCCGAGCTCCCATGTCTGGCCGCCGTCCTCCGTGCGCCACACGCCGACGGCCGAGATGGCGACGAGCAAGCGGTTCGGGTCGCCGGGCCACGGCACGATCGTGTGGAGGCACAGGCCGCCGTTCCCCGGCTGCCACTCCGGCCGGCTCGGGTGCTCCCAGAGAGGGCGGTTCAGCTCCCAGCTCAGCCCTCCGTCACGGCTCTCGAACAGCGGGCCTGGGTCGCCGCCCGCATAGAGCACCCCGTCGGCCTCGCCCGGTGCGATGACCCACAGCCGCGCGAGCGCGGCGTCGCCGTCCTCGGGGAGCTCGATCCCGGCAGCCTGCTCCCACTCGCCCGCGGGATCGTCGGTGACCCAGATCTTCGGCCCGTAGAACCACGAGGTGACCGAGGCGAGGTAGCGGCCCGTGCGCGGGTCGCGCATCGCGTACTCGACGCTCTGCCCCGCAAACGCGCGGGCGGTGACCTCGAACTCGCCGGGCGCGTCGCCCTCGAGCTTGAAGAGGCCCTTCTTGGTACCGACGAGGAGCTCTGTCATGGGGTTCTCTCAGCCTCCCGTGATGGCGGGTAGGACCTGAACGCAGTCGCGCGGCGCGACCGGCGTCTGCTCCTCCCCCTGATTGCCGTTGACGAAGACGTTGACGTGCTCGCGGATCCGTCGCTGCTCGTCCAGGATCCAGCCTGCGATCGGCGGGTGCTCGCGCTCGAGTGCGATGAGGACGTCGCGGACGGTCCCGCCGTCGACGACGTGCGCGCGCCCGCCGCAGAGCTCGGACAGGGGCGCCCGAAGCATCACCTGTGCCATGGCGCGATCCTAGGACGCATCTCGACTCGTAGACGTACGGTTGGCACGAGAATCGACATCGCCTGCCAGGCATGAAGCCGCGTCCCTCGGGGGCACGTCGCGGTTGGCCACGTCGTTTCGCTACGGCGCGACCTCGACGCCGTCACCGGGATCTCTCGATCGTTGTCCAGATGGAGAACGTCGGCGCAAAGTCGTAGCCCTCCGCGACGAGGTTGGCGCCGTCGCGAATCCCGACCTCGTCGACCGCCGGGAAGAGCTCGTCCGCCGCGTGTCGGGGCGAACACGTCGGCGGCGCCCGGCTCGATGCCGATCCCGACGAGCGCGAGCTGCCCTTTCTCCTCCCATGCCGATGCCCGCTAGAACTGATAGTCGCCGAGCGTGACGCCGGTGAGCTCGAACGGCCTCTCTGGATGCGGCTCAGCTGCTGCTCATCACGCCGTTTCTTGGGACCTGCTCAGCCTTACGGAACCCTTACCAGGCTGGGTGTGAAATCCCGTCGCACCGGGAATCCTTTCTACGAGGCGATCTACCACGCCTCAAGACGGAGTGGAAGGGGGACGAGATGCGCACAAAGCTCATGCTGTTCGGGCTGATCACCGTGGCTGTCTCGCTCGTCGCAGCGTCGTTTGCCACCGCGCAGACGACGTTCAAGCTCAACGCGGCGATGAACATCGGCCAAGAGACGACTCGCGTCAAGAGCGCGAAGGCAGGTGCGGCAGGACGCTTCACAGCGACGCTGAACGGCACCACATTGAAGTGGACGCTCACGTTCAAGAACCTCTCCGGCTCGGTAACGGCCGCGCATATCCATACGGCGCCGAGAGGCGTGGCCGGGCCGGTTACCGTCCCGCTGTGTAGCCCGTGCACGTCACCCGTGAGCGGGACGACGGTGTTGACGGCCGCCCAGGTCAAGGATCTATTGGCCCGGAAGGACTACGCGAACGTTCACACCGCAAAGAACCCCGCCGGCGAGATCCGTGGGCAGATCACCAAGGCGCCCACGAAGTCGAAGTAGCACTCCCCTCGAGCATTGAAGGGTCGTGGGGGCCGAGCGAGTAGCCCGGCCCCCACGCATCCCGTTGCTCGGGTCTGGCGTAGCGCTAGTCCCATTCGGCGATCGCCTGCCGGACCGCAGCCAACGAGTCCTCCTCGACGTTCGGATGCGCCTGTACCGCGACGGTCAACTGCGTGTGATCCCACCGTCGAGGACGGCGGCGACACTCGGGCCTAGGGGCCGAGCGCGGCAGAGACGCTCCGAGGGGATTGCCTACCGCAGGGCGAGCGAACGGCGCCGGCGGCCCGGCAACCGCAGCCGGCGGGTCCGCCCGCCGTCGCCGATCACCGACACGACCGTCTGGGCGAGGTGCGGGCAGCCGGTCGAGGGGAACGCATCCCGCCGGTGCCGGTGGAGAACCAGGAACAGGTCCCCGGGCGGCGCGTCCCGGTGATGGGGGCCGACGCGCAGGCCGTCGATCGCGGCAAGCGTCGGCGTGTAGATCGCGTCGTACCAGTTCGCCGCTATCTTCGCGTTCTCGAGCACGCGTCCGCGGTCTCGCATCATGTGGTAGCCGTGCACCTGGATGTTCTCCAGCAGCTCGAGGTAGTGCGCGGGCCGGCTTACCGAGACGCGCACGCCGGGCCGCGCCTCGGCAAGCCCGCTGTCCTCGAGGAAGATCCGCTCGAGCTCTCGGAGGACGACCTCGAGCATGTCTGCACCCGCCGCGAGCGGCACGCGCGCAATGAGCTCGGTCACATCGGCGTCGATCATCTCTCCGCCTCGGCGCCGCGCGAGGGCGGCGCGATGGTGGCCGTCGATCACGAAGTACGCCTCACCGAGCTTGACCACAACAATCGGCGGGAAACCGCCGTCGGCAAACGCGCCCTCCAGCGAGCGCAGCCGGTCGCGGCTGAAGGCGTGAAGCGGGCGGAAGTCGCGCGTGAACGCACTCGCGCGGCCATCAGTGCCGACAAGCGCATCGAGCGGGATCGCGCGGACGCCCAGGTACCGACGCCCGAACGGGTGAAGCCGCCGCTCGACCTCATCGAGCTCGAGCAGGCGACCACGGCGGCGGGCCCTCAGCGCATTCATCTCTCTGCGCCTGAGTGCTCGTTCGAACTGGACGAATTTCCTGCCAAACGGGAAGGGCCGAGAATTCATTGGGTTCTCCAAGGTGGTCATGTCGGACGCCACAAAGAGAACGCGACCCGCCTACGCATTGCAGTTCGGTCTGCCGTAGAGCCGCGGTTCGGCTGTCCCTTGCGGCGGACGGGTACCCAGCGTACGTGTCACCATCCCCTCATGCACGCGTTTTCCTCGCTGCGCTGCGTCCTTGTCGGGACGTGCGCCACCGCTTCAGCGCTAGCCCGAACAGAAAGGCGAACGCAAGAAATGCGAACAGCTGAAGCAGCGTCACCCCCGGGTCAGAGCGATTGAAATCTGTCCAATCGGGGGCGGGCACGCCGTCACCCTAGGCAGCATCGGCGCGCATGCGCGAGGCACCGGCGCGGGAGGCAGGGTAACCACCCCCTCGCGCTGCTCACGACGATGGCCCGGTGCCGGCAGGAACGGGGCACCCACCGCCTCGGCGTGATGATGGCGGTGGGCCCGGATGCACCCGGCACCTGGATTCGGGGTCACTCGGCGACGAACCCTGCCCGTGCCGCGCTGTCCTCGGTGCCGGTCGCTTCGACAGGGTTCCGCCGCATGAACCCCGCCATCGCTCGAGCCACTGGCTCGGGACGCTGCATCTGCAGGAGATGGCCTACGCCGTCGATCGTGCACTCCTCGATGTTTGGGAGGGAAGAGCGGAGGAAGTTGGCGATTTCGACCCACAGAGACTGGGTTTCGGCACCCAGAACGGAGAGGACTGGCCGGTCGATGGCGGCCGCCTGTTCGGGTCCAAAGGCCCACAGCTGTAGCGAGGGCAGCTCCACGCCGAAGAAGGTGTCCGCGTCACCGACCGTCTGTGCGACCACGCCTGGGATCCGCTGCTCCAGTAGGGCACGACACTCTCCCCATTCGAGTCCGCTTGCGGCACTAGCGAACATGGCAAACGCTCCCGAGTGGTCGCCTCTTCGGTACGAGTCGAACACCGGGCTCGCCGCTTTCAGGAACGCCTGGCCGAGAGGAAGCGATAACAGCGTCGGCTCCAGGAGAGTTACCGTTTGCACCTTCTCTGAGTAGTCCAGGGCCATTTGGGCTGCGATCGACGCGCCGCTCGAGTGCCCGGCGATGTGAGCGCGCTGTACGCCGAGATGGTCCAGCAAGGCCGCGGCATCGTCGGCGTGGTCTCGAATGCTCACCGGCGGCGGCGTGTGCGTGCTGCCTCGCCAGCCGCGCTTGTGGTACCGGATCAGCTGATACTCGGTCGCCAGTGACGGTTCCGTAAGGAGCGGCACGAAGCAATCTGCGATGAGCATGTCGATCAAGAGAACGGGTTCGCCCGTTCCGTGTACCGCGAATTCCAGTTCCGCGCCGTTGACCTCTACTCTCTCCACGCGTCCTCCTTGCTCGTCGGAATCGGGGTTCTCAAACGAGATGCGTGAGCACGACCGTCACGGCGGTAACAACCCCGGTTACGGCGTCGACACTCAGAGCGCCCGGGAAGCGGCGTCGCGTGGAGAGTGGGACAGCGCGTTCAAGCTCTTGATGGAGGCGGACGCGGCCGGCCTCCTGAGCCGTGCCGACCTACCGCTTCTCGGCGAGGTTGCCTACGCCGCGGGCCACCTCGACATGACGGTGGAAGCATGGGAACGCGCGTATGCGGCGTGCGTACAGGAGGGAGACGAGGTCGCCGCAGCCGCTGCTGCGGTTCGCGTGGCTATGCACCTGCTTCTCGACACCGCGCTCATGGCTCCGGTGCGCGGCTGGTTGGCACGAGCAGAGCGCCTGCTCGACGGTCGGGAAGAGACGTCGGCGCACGCGTGGTTCGCGGCCGTCCGTGCGTACGAGCGCCTACTGACGGGCGACCTCGGGAGCGCCCGAGACTGGGCGCGACGCGCCGTCGAGACCGGTGAAAGATGCGATCCGGCGGCCTGCGCTGTCGGACGGGTGGCAGAAGCGCGGCTCCTTATCCTCGGCGGCGACGTGCACGAAGGTCTCGCGCTGCTCGACGAGGTGGGCGTGTCGGTGGTCTCCGACAACCTCGATTCGCTCTCGACCGGGCTCGTGTACTGCGAGCTCGTCTGCGCCCTCCAGGGACTCGCGCAGTACGACGCCGCGGAGGAATGGACGGAGGCGATGGAGCGGTGGTGCAAGACGAACGCGATCGGCAGCCTGCATGGGCGTTGCAGGGTCCATCGCGCCGAGATCCTGAGGCTGCGTGGATCGTGGGACGAGGCGGAAAGCGAAGCGCTTGCGGCGTACGAGGAGCTCCGCCCGTACCTGCGACGTGAGCTCGGATGGCCCCTGACCGAGCTCGGCCGGATCCGCCTACGGAAGGGAGACCTCGACGGCGCCGAGCAGGCGTTGTTGGCGGCGCATCGTGCGGGATGGGATCCGCAGCCAGGTCTCGCGCTCGTCAGGCTGGCGCAGGGAGACGCCGCCAGCGCGTCGGCGCTGATACGAGACGCGCTCGAGCGTCCTCCACGAGTTCCTTCAAAGGAACTCCCGCCGGACACCGCGTTGCAGCGAGCGCCGCTGCTCGAGGCGCAAGTCGAGATTGAGATCGCGACAGGCGACATCGCTCGAGCCCGCGTAGCCGCCGACCAGCTGCAGCTCGTGGCCGACCAGTTCCATAGCAGGGCACTCGTCGCAGCCGCCACACTCGCTCGAGGACGTGTGCTTCTGGCCGAGGGCGATGCGACCGCCGCGCAACGACTCTTGTCCCAAGCGGTGCGACTGTGGGACGAAATCGGCGCCCCCTATGAGGGCGCGGTCGCACGCCTGAGTCTTGCCGAGGCCCTCACAGCCGGTGGTAGCGCGCGGCAGGCCGCCCTGGAGGTGCAGGCGGCGCGTGCCGTCCTCGAACGGAACGAAGTCACGCCAACATCCGAGCAGCGGACCGCACGTGTCAGCGTCCCTCAACGCGAGGGCGACTACTGGTCTCTGGTGTACGAGGGTCGTACCTTGCACCTGCGGGACCTCAAGGGCATGCGCTACCTCGCGCGGCTCCTCGCGCACCCCGGCCGAGAGTTCCATGTTCTCGATCTCGTCGCCGCCGAAAACCCGGCCCACCCAGCCGCAGACAGCCCGGCGGGCGTCGTCTCACGCGCCGCTCTCGGCGATGCCGGCGAGATGCTCGACGACCGGGCCAAGAGTGCATACCGCAGACGCCTCACCGAGATCGAAGCCGACATCGAGCAAGCACGCGCGCTCCGCGACACCGATCGGGCGACGCAGGCCACATTCGAACGCGACTTCCTCGTCCAAGAGCTGTCACGCGCCGTAGGCCTCAGCGGTCGCGATCGGCGAGCCGCGTCAGCCTCCGAGCGTGCTCGAGTCGCTGTCACCCGGGCAATCCGGCACGCCATCGCCCACATCGCGCGGAACGATCACGAGCTCGGCGCCCATCTCGATTCTGCGACCCGCACCGGAGCATATTGCGCCTACGCGCCCGACACGCGCCCCCTGCCCCGGCGTCGAGGCCTCAAAGATCAGAGCAGGTGAGCGGCGGGCGTCCCGAACACCTTCCATTCACCTCGCGCGCACGCGCCCGCACGCGCGGGATCGACCCTGGGCGCCCGAGCATCGAGCACTTGCGATCTGACATGTGTCTGACGCGCGAGCGAGAAGCACGTAGCCATCAGCAATCCCGCGCGACCCTTGACCCCGCGACACCCTGACGTAGCCCACCGCCTTCGTCACATCGGTCACCGTATGCTCCTCCCCCGATCATGGATGCTCACTCGTACTCGAACCTCGCCAAGGACCACCTCTGGATGCACTTCACGCGGATGGGCGGTTACGCCGACGCCGACGTGCCGATCATCGTGCGTGGAGACGGCTGCTACCTCGAGGACGCGAACGGGAAGCGCTACCTCGACGCTCTCGCGGGCCTGTTCTCGGTCAACATCGGCTATTCGTTCGGCGAGGAGATCGGCCAGGCGGCGCTCGAGCAGATGCGCGAGCTGCCGTTCTACACGAACTGGTCGTACGCGCACCCGCGGGCGATCGAGCTGGCCGGTGAGGTCGCCTCGCTCGCGCCGGGCGACCTGAACCGCGTCTTCTTCGTCTCCGGTGGGTCCGAGGCGGTGGAGTCGGCCTGGAAGCTCGCGCGCCAGTACTACGCGGCGCGGGGCGAGAAGCGCCTGCGCGGCGCGACGCACGAGCCGGAGACCCACCACGACGCGATCGTCGCCGCGACGCGCGGAACCCGCCGCTACAAGGCGATTGCGCGCCACCTCGCCTACCACGGGACGACGCTGGGCGCCCTCTCCATCAACGGCATTCCCGCGCTGCGGACGCCTTTCGAGCCGCTCCTGCCCGAGGTGCGGCACGTGCGGAACACGAACCGCTACCACCGGCCCCTCGAGGAGAGCGAGGAGGAGTTCACCCAGGGTCTGCTCGAGGAGCTCGAGCAGACGCTCCTCGCCATGGGTCCCGAGACCGTGTGCCTCGTCCACATGGAGCCCGTCCAGAATGCAGGCGGCGCCTTCACGCCGCCGGCGGGCTACTGGCAGGGGGTGCGGGCGCTTTGCGACGAGTACGACGTGCTCCTGTCCGCGGACGAGGTGATCACCGGGTTCGGGCGCCTGGGGCACTGGTTCGGCTCGGAGCGCTACGACATCCGGCCAGACATCGTCACGTGCGCCAAGGGGCTCTCCTCGTCGTACGCGGCGATCGGCGCGGTGATCGCGACCGACCGGGTGATGGCGCCGTTCCTCGAGTCGACCTCGATGTACAGCCACGGGATCACCTTCGGCGGGCACCCCACGATGTGCGCGATCGCGCTCAAGAACATCGAGATCATGAAGCGCGAAGGCATCGTCGAGCACGTCCGCGAGAACGAGGGGATGTTCCGCGAGAAGCTCGAGACACTGCTCGACCTGCCGATCGTGGGTGACGTCCGGGGGACCGGGTTCTTCTACGCCGTCGAGCTCGTCAAGGATCGGGAAACGAGACAGACGTTCGACGCGGACGAGTGCGAGACACTCCTGCGCGGGTACCTGTCCGGCGCCCTCTTCGAGGCGGGGCTGATCTGCCGCGCCGACGATCGAGGCGACCCGGTCGTGCAGATCTCCCCGCCGCTCGTCGCGACCGAGCGGGAGATCGACGAGCTCGTCGGGATCCTCGGCGATGTGCTGGGCGAGGCCGCGCGGCGAATGGGCTAGCTGCCGGTGTCCGACTTCGGTCGGGCACCTGCTCTCCCGCGCCGCTCAGGAAAGAGCACGTGTCGGACTGAAGTCCGAGACCGACGGAGCCGAACGCACGGGGTAGGGTTTGCCGCACCCTGTGGATCGCGCAGGGGCGGCACGCTGGGGTCGATTCGCGAATCGAGAGCGAGGGAGTTGGCATGAACGAGAACGGAACCGTCGTGGTCGGGCGGGAGGTGACGCGCCGTTACGGCGAGGGCGAGACTGCGGTGGACGCGCTCCGCGGCGTGTCGGTCGAGGTCCCGCGCGGTCGGCTGACGGCTGTCATGGGGCCGTCGGGCTCCGGGAAGTCGACGCTGATGCACATCCTGGCGGGTCTCGACAAGCCGACGTCGGGGTCGGTCGAGATCGCCGGGACGGAGATCACGACCCTCAAGGACTCCGACCTGACGAAGCTGCGCCGCCGACATATCGGCTTCGTCTTCCAGTTCTTCAACCTGCTGCCGATGCTCACCGCCGAGGAGAACATCACGCTGCCCCTCGCGATCGCGGGCGAGAAGCCCGAAGAAGAGTATTTCTCCACGCTGATCGAGTCGGTCGGACTGGGTGATCGACTCTCTCACCGTCCATCCGAGCTCTCCGGTGGCCAGCAGCAGCGTGTAGCCATCGCTCGCGCACTCGTGTCACAGCCCGATGTGGTGTTCGCGGACGAGCCGACCGGCAACCTCGACTCATCGACCGGCGCCGAGATCCTCGAGCTCTTGCGTCACTCGGTCGAGGAGCTCGGCCAGACGATCGTGATGGTCACACACGAGTCGCGCGCGGCCGCGATCGCGGACCGCGTGCTCTACCTCGCCGACGGCCGCATCGTGCGAGAGCTCGCAGGCGCCACCCAGCACGAGATCTCGGAGGCGATGGACGAGGTCGCGCAGTCTTGACCCGCTTCGCGCTTGAAGAGCCTCGCCGGGAGGAAGTTCCGCACGATCCTGACCGCGCTCGCGATCGTGCTCGGCGTCGCAATGATCAGCGGCACGTACGTCCTCACGGACACGATCGACAAGGCGTTCTCGAGCATTTTCTCCGACTCGTACGCCGGCACGGACGTCGTCGTCAGCGGCGAGGAGGCCGAGTTCTCGGCCGACTTCGAGAGTCCGCCCGTGCCGCCCGTCGAGGCGTCGCTGCTCGACGAGATCCGCGGGCTCGAGTCCGTCGACCTCGCGATGGGCGGGATCTACGACGAGTTCAACACGAAGATCGTCGGCGACGACGGCAAGGCGGTCAACACCAACGGCGCTCCGAGCTTCGGGTTCGGGATCGACACGTCGCCGGAGCTCTCGGTCTTCAACCCGCTCAACCTGCTCGAGGGCCGCTGGCCCGAAGGCGACGGGGAGGTCGTGCTCGACGCCGGGACGGCTGACCGCGAGGACTTCGCGCTCGGCGAGACCGTTGCGATCTCGACCCTGCAGCCCAAGCAGGACTTCGAGGTGGTCGGCATCGCCCAGTACGGCGACGTCAAGTCGCTCGGCACCGCGACGTTCGCGATCTTCGACGTCCCGACAGCCCAGGCGCTCTTCGACCGCGAGGGGCAGTTCGACGCGATCTCGGTCGCCGGCACGGAGGGATCGACGCCGACGGATCTCATCGCGGACATCCAGCCGCTCCTGCCGGCGGACGCCCAGGTGAAGAGCGGGGCCGAGGAGGCGCAGGACCAACAGGACGAGATCGGCGAGTTCACCACGTTCATCCGCTACTTCCTTCTCGCCTTCGCGGGGATCGCGCTCTTCGTCGGGTCGTTCGTGATCTTCAACACCCTTTCGATCACGGTCGCCCAGCGCACGCGGGAGTTCGCGACGCTCCGGACGCTCGGCGCCTCTCGACGCCAGGTGCTCCGGTCGGTGCTGCTGGAGGCGTTCGTCATCGGCTTCATCGCGTCCGTCGTCGGTCTGTTCCTCGGGCTCGCGCTCGCGAAGGGGCTCGAGGCTCTCTTCCGGGCGCTCGGCCTCGGGCTACCCGTCTCCGACACAGTCTTCGCAACGCGGACGATCGTCGTCTCGCTGCTCGTCGGCACCTTGATCACGGTGATCGCAGGGCTCTTCCCCGCGATCCGCGCGACCCGGGTGCCGCCGATCGCGGCAGTGCGCGAAGGCGCCGAGCTCCCGAAGGGGCGGTTCTCGCGTTTCACGCCGTACATCGCGATCGTGGTGATCGCGCTCGCACTCGTCCTGCTCGGCCGCGCGATGTTCGCAGACGAGCTCGGCACCGCCGATCGGCTGCTGTCGATCGCGGGCGGGGTGCTGCTCCTGTTCGTCGGGGTGGCGATGATCTCGTCCAAGCTGGTTCGACCGCTCGCCGCCGTCGTCGGCCTACCGGCACGATGGATCGGTGGGTCGGCGGGCGCGCTCGCGCGGCGCAACTCGGTCCGCAACCCGGGGCGCACCGCCGCCACGGCCGCGGCGCTGATGATCGGCGTCGCGCTCGTCGCCTTCGTCGCCACGCTCGCGAACGGGATGAAGGCGTCGAACCGTGAGGCGATCGAGGACCAGATCACCGCGAACTTCATCATCACCTCGCAGGACGGCTACACGCCGTTCGTCGCAGCCGCGGGAGATGCGGCCGCCGACGCGCCGTCCGTCGAGTCCATCACGCACGTCCGCTCCGAGGTCGCGGAGATCGCAGGGGACGGCGGCTACCTGACCGGGATCGACCCCGAGCTGATCACCAAGGGCTACGCGTTCGACTGGGTCGAGGGCTCGGACGCGACGCTCGCCGAGCTCGGGCGGAACGGGCTGATCCTCAGCGAGAGCGTCGCCGAGGACCAGAACCTGTCGGTCGGACAGGCCGTGATGATCCGCACCGGCGAGAGCACCTCGCTGCAGGCGGAGGTCAAGGGCGTCTACAAGCCGCCGCCGTTCTATCCGCTGCTCGGGGACGCCAGCATCTCGATCGCGGCGTTCGACGAGCTCGTGGAACGGCCGCGGAACCAGTACACGTTCGTGAACGTGGCCGGCGGCCCGAACGAGGCGAGCCGCGCGGAGCTCGAGGAGGCGACCGCCGGGTTCCCCGACGCCCGGGTGCAGACGCGCCAGGAGTGGATCGACAAGGAAGACGCCGAGTTCGACGACTTCCTCGCGATGCTCTACGTCCTTCTCGCGCTGTCGGTGATCATCAGCCTGTTCGGGATGGTCAACACGCTCGTGCTCTCGGTCTTCGAGCGCACGCGTGAGCTCGGGATGCTGCGTGCGGTCGGAATGACGCGCCGCCAGACGCGGCGGATGATCCGTCACGAGAGCGTCATCACGGCTCTGATCGGCGCCGCTCTCGGGCTGCCGCTCGGGATCTTCCTCGCCGTGCTCGTGACGCGGGCCCTCAGCGAGTTCGACGTGCGGTTCTCGGTGCCGACCGGGCAGATCATCGTGCTCGTGGTCCTCGCCGTGATCGTCGGGCTCCTCGCGGCGATCACGCCGGCACGCCGCGCAGCGAAGCTCAACCCACTGGAGGCGTTGCACTACGAGTAAGGCACCGCTCGAACGGCGGCGGGCTCCGGACGCGGGCACAGCCCCCGTCCCGGGCACGGCCCCCGTCCCGGGCTCCCAGGCACGTCCGCGAGGACCGAAGGAATGACGAAGTTCGCGATCAAAGGGCTGTTCACGCGGAAGCTCCGCACCGCGCTGACAGCCCTCGCGATCGTGCTCGGCGTCGCGATGATCAGCGGCACCTACGTGCTCACCGACTCGATCGACAGCGCGTTCGACCAGATCTTCACGGACGTCCGCCAGGGCTCGAACGTCGTCATCTCCGGCAAGTCGGCGTTCGACCTCTCCGACGGCAGCGGGGTCACGGAGCCGACGCTCGACGAGTCGCTCCTGGACGAGGTGCGCGAGCTCCCGGGGGTCGCCCAGGCCGAAGGCAGCGTCGACAGCGACTCGACGTCGCTCATCGGCAAGGACAACAAGGCGATCGTGTACGGCGGCGCGCCGAACCTCGGCTTCGCGATCGCGGAAGGCGACTCTCCGTTCAACCCGCTGCGGCTGGTCGGGGGCGCGTGGCCCGGGCCGAACGAGGTCGTGATCGACTCCGGAGTCGCGGACAAGGAAGACTTCGCCATCGGGGACGAGATCGGCGTGCAGGTCGAGGGGCCGGTAGAGCGGCTGCGGATCTCCGGGATCGTCGAGTTCGGCTCCAACCTTTCGATCGGAGGAGCGACCCTCGCGGGCTTCGACCTCCCGACGGCCCAGCGGCTGTTCGAGAAAGAGGGTCGTCTCGACGAGATCGCTGTCGCGTCGAAGCCGGGCGTCACCGACCAGCAGCTCCTGTCGGAGGTGCGGGAGATCCTGCCGCCCGGGGCGCAGGCGCTCTCCGGCCAGCAGCAGGCGTCGGAGGACGCTGCGGAGACGAACGAGTTCATCTCGTTCCTGCGCGGGTTCCTGCTCGCGTTCGCGGGCATCGCGCTGTTCGTGGGCTCGTTCGTGATCGCGAACTCGTTGTCGATCACGATCGCCCAGCGCACCCGCGAGTTCGCGACGCTCCGGACGCTCGGCGCTTCGCGGCGGCAGGTGCTGACCTCGATCATCGTCGAGGCGCTGATCGTCGGGATCGTGGCGTCGGCGATCGGCCTCCTCCTCGGGCTGCTGCTCGCCAAGGGGCTCTTCTGGCTCTTCGACGCGGTGGGCTTCACGCTTCCGAACACGGGTCTCCTCTTCGAGCCGCGCACCGCGGTTGTCGCATTGCTCGTCGGCGTTCTCGTGACCCTGTTCGCCAGCCTGCGTCCTGCGCTCCGCGCCACGCGCGTGCCGCCGATCGCAGCCGTGCGCGAAGGTGCGACGCTGCCGCCGGGCCGGTTCGCCCGTTTCCGCGGGGTCGGCGCTGCGCTGACCGCCCTCGCCGGGTTCGCGGCGCTGCTCTACGGCCTCTTCGGTAGCGGCCTCGGCACGACGCAGGTCCTCATCTGGATGGGTCTCGGCGCGCTCCTCATCTTCCTCGGCGTCGCGCTCTTCTCCTCGCGACTGGTACGCCCGCTTGCGAACGTCCTCGGCTGGCCGGCGACGCGCATGGGCGGCGCGGCCGGGACCCTCGCGCGCGACAACTCGCGGCGCAACCCCCAGCGGACCGCGTCGACCGCGGCGGCGCTGATGATCGGGCTCGCCCTCGTGACGCTGGTGGCGACGCTCGCGGCCGGGATCGTCAACTCGTTCCGCGGCGCGGTCAACGACCTTTTCACGGGGGACTACGCGATCACCGCGCAGAACAACTTCTCGCCGATCCCGACCGCGGCGGCCGAGGCTGCCGCAGGGGTGTCGGGGGTGACGGCGGTCGGCAACGTGCGGACCGGCGAGGCGCGCATCTTCGACGAGACCGAGTTCGCCACAGCGGTCGATCCGGGCATGCAGCAGGTGATCGCGATGGACTGGGTCGAGGGGTCGCAGGCCGTGTTCACGATGCTCGGCGACGACGGCGCGTTCACCGACGACGGCTACGCGGACGACCACGACCTCAGTCTCGGCTCGCCCGTGCGCGTGACGTTCCCCAACGGCCAGACGCGGACCTTCCGGATCCGCGGCATCTTCGACCCGCCGGCCGGCGGGTCGCCGTTCGGCCCGGTCACGATCTCGGCGGCCGCCTGGGACGCGGAGGTTCCGCGGCCGAAGAACCTCTACTCGTTCGTGAAGATGACCGGCGGCGCTACCGACGCCAACCAGGCGGCGCTCGACGACGCGCTCGCGGACTTCCCGAACGCGAAGGCACAGGACCGCGAGACGTTCATCGACAACCAGATCTCCGCGCTCAGCTCGATCCTCAACATCCTCTACGTGCTGCTCGCGCTCTCGATCATCGTGAGCCTGTTCGGGATCGTGAACACGCTCGTCCTGACGGTCTTCGAGCGGACGCGCGAGATCGGGATGCTGCGCGCGATCGGGATGACGCGACGGCAGGTCAGGCGGATGATCCGGCACGAGAGCGTGATCACGTCGCTGATCGGGGCTGCGATCGGGATCGTGCTCGGCATCGTCCTCGCCGCGCTGCTCATCGCGCGCGTCGACTTCATCGAGTTCACGTTCCCGACGTCGCAGGTGATCGTGTTCGCGATCGCGGCGATCCTCGTCGGGATCCTCGCCGCGATCTTCCCGGCGCGGCGTGCCGCAAAGCTGAATCCACTCGAAGCGCTGCACTACGAGTGACGCGCTCTGGCGCGCGCGTCACTCGGTGACGACGCGTGTCACTCCGGCTGCCGCCAGCGCGGCGATCTCCTCATCCGTGTAGCCCGCCTCGCGCAGCACCTCGGCCGAGTGCTGGCCGAGGTCGGGCGGCGCGCTCGGGTGCAGCGCGCGCTCACGGTCGAACGACACGGGGAGCGCAGGCAGCGTCAGGTTCTCGATGCTTGGGTGGTCGAGCTGCTGGAGGATCCCGAGCGCCTCGGTCTGCGGTGACTCCGCGACGTCCCGCACATCCGCGACCGGCGCGGCCGGGACGCCCGCTGCGCTCAGTCGGGCGTGCCAGACCGCCGTGTCCTGCGTGCGCAGCCGTTCCTCGAGCAGCTCCGCAAGCTCGTCGCGGTTGCCCACACGGTCCGGGTTCGTCCGGAATCGAGGATCGTCGACGAGCTCGGGAAGCCCGACCACCGTGCAGATGGCTCGGAACAGCCTGTCGTTGCCGCCCGCGATCATCACCTCGCCGTCCCGCGTCCCGAACACCTGATAGGGAGCGACCATCGGAAAGCGGGTCCCGTCGCGGGTCGGGATCGTCCCGTCCGCGAGGTAACCGGCAAGGTGGTAGCCGACGTAGCCGATCGCCGTCTCGTACAGCGACACGTCGACCACGCAGCCTTCGCCCGTGTGCTCGCGCTCGACCAGCGCCGCCAGCACCCCCAGCGCCGCCCAGGTCCCTGTCCCCTGGTCGATGAGGGACGATCCGACACGGACACCCGAGCGGCCCGGCTCACCCGTGATCGAGATGAGCCCGCCCGCCGCCTGCATGAGCGCGTCGTACCCCGCTTCGCGGGCTAGAGGACCGACGTGGCCGTACGCGCCGACGGAGCAGTAGACGAGCCGCGGGTTCGCGGCCGTCAGGGCATCCGGCCCGAGACCGAGCTCCTCGGCAAGCCCGGGACGGAGGCTCTGGAGGAACACATCCGACTGCCCTGCAAGGCGCAGCAGCGCCTCGCGCCCCCGCGGGTCCCGGAGCGAGAGCCCGAGCGACCTCTTGCCCGCGTTCGCGGACAGGAACATCGTCCCTTCGCCCGCCCAGAAGGGCGGTCCCCAGGCACGCGCGTCGTCGCCGGTGTCCGGACGCTCGACCTTGACGACGTCGGCGCCGAGCGCCGCGAGGATCTGGGCGCAGTACGGGCCTGCGATCGACGTCGTGACGTCGAGCACGCGCGTTCCCCGGAGCGGTCGGTGCATGGGGCGCATCATCGCGTCTGCGACGATGGGCATCGTGTTCGACGAGTTCAGGGAATGGGTTTCCGGGGAGTGGTGGAGCTACGCGGTGCTCTTCGCGGTCTCCGCGATCGACGCGTTCTTCCCCGTCGTCCCGAGCGAGAGCCTCGTCATCACCGCCGGCACCCTTGCCTCGAGCGGCGACCTCTGGCTCCCGGGCGTCATCCTGTCGGCGAGCGCGGGCGCCGTCCTCGGAGACAACATCTCGTACTTCATCGGCAGCTGGGCGGGGGAGAGGACCGTCAAGCGCGTGTTCAAGGGCGAGAAGTCGAGCAAGGCCTTCGCGTGGGCGGAGCACCAGCTCGAGGTCCGCGGCTTCTACATCATCGTCATCGCGCGGTTCATTCCCGGCGGGCGGACTGCTGTGACATTCGCCTCCGGATACACGCACGGGATGCCCTGGCGTCGGTTCATCGTCGCCGACGTCTGTCGCCGGGCTCCTCTGGGGGACGTACGCGGCGATGCTCGGGTACCTGGGCGGCAAGACGTTCGAGGACGCGCCGTGGAAGGGGCTGCTGCTCGGGTTCGCGATTGCGATCGGCGTCGCTGCGGGCATCGAGGTCGTTCGCTGGTATCTCCACCGGCGACGCGGGACGGAGACCGCCGAAGCGGCCCCCGCCGACGCCGATACGTCCTAGCTAGGTCGCGGTGCTCGTGGCTGCCGAGCCCGAGCGCGCGCCGAGCGATGGTGAAGTACCACGCCCCTGCGAGGAGCACGATCAGCGCAAGGAAGCCGTGCAGGCCGTTGATCCAGCCGCCCTGCTCCTCCGTGTCCCCGAGGAACGCGAGCTGCGCGACCGAGAGCACGAGGAACGCGACGGCGAGCCCCACCGCGGACCAGTTGCCCCAGAACGCCCAGATCGCGCCGATCACGATCAGGAGCTGCCCGATGTGCACGACCATCGAGAAGCCGCCGTGCGCGTCGAGCGCGCCATCGCCGGCACCGCGAACATAGGCCGCGATCGTGAACGCCTGAATCAGCACGCCGATGACCACGATCACGCCGCCGGCGAGCACGAGCCACATCGGTGTTCGTCTCATGCGCGCGACCATACGACACCGAGCGGTCGGAGAAAAGCGCCGTGGGGTATGAACAGGGCATGAACCGACTCTCGGAGTCCTCGAGCCCGTACCTCCTCCAGCACGCCGACAACCCGGTGGACTGGTACCCGTGGGGTGACGAGGCCTTCGCTCGCGCGCGCGACGAGGAGCGGCCGCTGCTCGTCTCTGTCGGCTACAGCTCGTGCCACTGGTGCCACGTGATGGAGCACGAGTCGTTCTCCGATCGGACAACAGCGTCGTTGATGAACGACCTGTTCGTGAACGTCAAGGTCGACCGCGAGGAGCGCCCCGACGTCGACGCGCTGACGATGGACGCGTGCGTGACGATGACCGGTCAGGGCGGCTGGCCGACCACCGTGTTCCTGACCCCCGACGGCAAGCCGTTCTACGCCGGGACGTACTTCCCGCCCGAGCCGCGTCACGGGATCCCGAGCTTCAGGCAGCTGCTCCAGGCGATCGCGGACGCGTGGCGGGACCGCCGTGGCGAGCTGGAGGGCCAGGCCGTCAAGCTCGTCGACGCGCTCGGCGGCGCGTCACGGCTCACGGCGGGGGACGCCGAGCTCTCGCCGGCCCTGCTCGACGCGGCCGAGCGTGCCCTCGCGCGGGACTACGAGCCGGCCTTCGGCGGCTTCGGCACGGCGCCCAAGTTCCCGCCGTCGTCGGCGCTCGAGCTGCTGCTGCGGCGCGGCGGCCCCGAGGCGACCGGCATGGTTCGCCGAACCCTCGACGGCATGGCGGCGGGCGGACTGTACGACGTGGTGGGCGGCGGCTTCCACCGGTACTCGGTCGACGCCCGCTGGCTCGTGCCGCACTTCGAGAAGATGCTCTACGACAACGCGCTGCTCGCCTCGACGTACCTGCACGCATGGGTGGTGACCGGCGAGGAGCGCTACCGCGCCGTCGTCGAGGAGACGATCGACTACCTCCTGCGCGAGATGCGCCTGGAAGGCGGCGGCTTCGCGTCGGCGCAAGACGCCGACACCGACGGGGTCGAGGGGCTCACGTACACGTGGACGCCGGAGGAGTGGGGTGAGCTCGGGCTCGACCCGGCGCTGCTCGAGCCGTTCGAGCACGGTCGCGAGATCGTGCGCGGCGAGCTCGACGCCGAGACGAAGGCGCGCCTGCTCGCGATCCGCGACCGGCGTCCTCAGCCGTTCCGCGACGACAAGGCGATCGCCGCCTGGAACGGCCTTGCGCTGGCCGCGCTCGCCGAGGCCGCCCGTCGATGCGAGCGAGCCGACTGGCTGTCGGCAGCCGAGGAGCTCGGCGCCTTCCTGCTCGGGCCGCTCCGCGGCGACGACGGTCGCGTCCTGCGCAGCATCCGGAACGGTCGCGTGAGCGGGCCCGGGTTCCTCGACGATCACGCGAACGTCGCACACGGCCTGCTCGAGCTCCATGTCGCGAGCGGCGATCCCCGCTGGCTTCTCGAGGCACGTCGCATCGCCGACCTCGCCGTCGAGCTCCATGCGGACCACGAGAACGGCGGGTTCTTCCTCGCGCCGCACGACGGCGAGGCGCTGGCCACGCGGGCCAAGGACCTCGACGACGACCCGACCCCCTCGGGAAACTCGATGCTCGCCTCGGTGCTCGTCCGCCTGGGCCGGATCTGGGGCGACGACTCCCTCGTCGAGCAGGGTGAGAGCGTGCTGCGGCTTCTCGCCCCCGCGATGGAGCGGGTCCCGCGGGCGTTCTCGTGGTCGCTCTGCACGCTCCACCTGCACCTCGCTCCACCTCGGGAGATCGCGATCGTCGGCGACGTGCGATCCGAGGTGGCACGAGCCGCCCTCTCGGGGTTCGCGCCGGAGAGCGTCGTCGCCGTCGGCCCGTCCGAGGAAGTCCCGCTCCTCAGGGGAAAGGGCCTCGTCGACGGAAGGCCGACGGTCTACGTGTGCGAGCGCTTCGCGTGCCGCGCGCCCGTGACGCGCGCGCAGGAGCTCAGTAGCTAGATTCCGCGAGTGGCTACGACCGAGCTGACGGGCGCCGAGGAGGTCGCGTGGGACCTCGGTGACCTCTACGACGGAACCGACGACCCCCGCATCGAGTCGGACGTCGCGCAGGGCGAGGCCGACGCGGCCGCGTTCCGTGAGCGCTACCACGGAAAGGTGGGCGAGCTGGACGCGGCGGCGCTCGCGGAGGCCGTCACGGAGCACGAGCGCATCGAGTCTGCGGTCGTCCGGCCGCTGACCTACGCACACCTTCTCTTCGCCACCAACATGGCCGACCCGGCGCGCGGCGCGCTCGTCGCGCGGCTCGGCGAGAAGGCCGCCGCCCTCGACACCCAGCTGCTGTTCTTCGCGCTCGAGTGGGCCACCGTGCCGGACGACGTCGCCGAGCAGTTGCTCGCAGACGAGGCGCTCGACCACTGGCGGCATCACCTCCAGTCACTTCGGAAGTTCCGCCCGTACCTCCTCACGGAGCCGGAGGAGAAGGTTCTCACGGAGAAGACCGTGTCCGGCGTTTCGGCCTGGTCACGGCTCTACGAGGAACAGCTCGGCGCCCTTCGGGTGTCGCTCGACGGCGAGGACCTCTCCCTCGAGACCGCCATGTCGCGACTGTACGAAGCCGACCGCGACGTTCGTCGCAAAGCCTCGGACGCGATCGCCGAGGCGCTCGGGCCCGGGCTCAGGACGCGCACCTTCGTCTTCAACACCATCCTGCTCGACAAGTCGATCGACGATCGCCTGCGTGGATACCCGACCTGGCTCTCGTCGCGCAACCTCGCCAACGAGACGACGGACGAGGCGGTGGCAGCGCTCGTCGAGGCGGCGACGTCGCGCTACGACCTCCCGCAGCGCTACTACAAGCTCAAGGCTCGCCTCATCGGGCTCGACCGCCTCGAGCACTACGACCGGTTCGCGCCGGTCGGCGCGGATTCGGAGAAGACGTCCTGGGACGAGGCTCGTCGCATCGTCGTCGACGCTTACACGGACTTCACCGAGGAGACGGGCGAGATCATCGGCCGGTTCTTCGACGAGCAGTGGATCGACGGGCCCGTACGCCCCGACAAGCGGACGGGCGCGTTCTGCGCGACGACCGTGCCCGGCGTCCACCCGTACATCCTCATGAACTACACCGGTGACCGGCGCTCGATCCTCACGCTCGCCCACGAGCTCGGGCACGGCCTGCACGGCGTCCTGGCGCAGCCGCTCGGGTATTTCAACTCGTCCACACCGCTCACGACGGCGGAGACGGCATCGGTGTTCGGCGAGGCGCTCACGTTCGAGCGGCTCCTCGCCGACGAGGACGACCCGCGCCGCAGGCTCGACCTGCTCACCGGCCGTATCGAGGACGCGATCGCGACGACGTTCCGACAGATCGCGATGAACCAGTTCGAGCACGCCGCACACACCGAGCGTCGCGAGAAGGGTGAGCTCGCGCCCGAGCGTGTCGGCGAGCTGTGGCTCGAGGCCCAGACTGCGCTCTTCGGCGATTCCGTGTCGATCGAGGGCTACGGCCCCTGGTGGAGCTACATCCCGCACTTCACAGGGTCGCCGGGCTACGTCTATGCCTACGCCTACGGCTACCTCTTCTCGCTCGCCATCTACCGACGCTACGTCACGGACGGCGAGTCCATGGTCGAGCCGTACCTCGACCTGCTCCGTGCGGGCGGATCGCAATCCCCCGAGGAGCTCGCGCAGCTCGTCGGGCTCGATCTGACCGACCCCGCGATCTGGGCGAGCGGCATCGACGCGCTCGCCGAGGAGCTCGACGAGGCCGAGCGCCTCGCGGCCGAGATCGGCCTCGGGTAAAAGAGTTTCCCTAACCGAAACGCCTCTGCGGCCGTCTGAGGATTGGCAAATCGGTGAGGGGGCGGTAGGCTCGCGCTCCACACCGCACCATCTCCAAAAGGAGTCCGAATGAGGAAAGTCGTGCTCTTGGCCGCGGCGCTCGTGGTGGTGCTCGGGGTCACTGCGTCGAGTGCGACGTCAGCGTCGTCCGAGACGGGGATCACCGCCCGGAACATCACGATCGGGGGCACCTTCCCCCTGACCGGCGCGGCGTCCCTCTACGCGACGATCCCGGCCGCGATGAAGGCGTACTTCTCGTACATCAACTCGCGCAAGGGACCTGACGGCAGGCGCGGGATCTACGGCCGCCAGATCGTGTTCAAGTACTACGACGACGGCTACAACCCCGCCCAGACGGTGCAGGCGACGCGACGGCTCGTCGAAGAGGACAAGGTGTTCGGGATCATCGGCGCGCTCGGGACCGAGCACAACGAGGCGATCCGGCCGTACCTCAACGCGCGGAAGGTGCCACAGATCCTCAATGCGACGGGCGCCTCGACGTGGGGCCGTGACGCCGGGAAGTACCCGTGGACGGGCGGCTGGCAGCCGGACTACGCGTACGAGGGGCGGATCTACGGCCAGGCGATCGCCCGCAACAGCCCGAACGCGAAGATCGCAGTCCTCCAGCAGAACGACAGCTACGGGCAGGACTACCTGCGCGGGCTCCGCGAGGGTCTCGGCGCGAAGGCGTCGAACATCGCCGCGGTCGAGCAGTACGAGGTGACTGCGACGGACGTTCGCGCCCAGATGGCGCGCCTGCGGGGAACCGGTTCGACCGTGCTCGTGATCCTCGCGACGCCGCGGTTCACGGTGCAGGCGTACGTCATCGCGAACGCGCTCCGCTGGTCGCCGGCGGTGATCTACACGAACTCCGTCTCCGCGACCGACACGTTCCTGACGCTCGCGAAGAGCTCGGGCGCGGGGGACCTTCCGGACAAGACGTTCACCGTCCAGTACGCGAAGGATCCCGAACAACCCGTCGTGGAACAACGACAACATCATGAAGACCTACAAGTCGATCATGGCGAAGTACTACCCGGGCGGTCGTGCGACCGACACCCTGAACTACTACGGGATGGCCCTCGCGCACGCGTTCACTCAGCTCATGTACAAGGCGGGGAAGAACCCGACGCGGGCAGGGCTGATGAGGGCGTTCCGAGCCTGGAACGAGCCCAACCCGTTCCTCCTGCCGGGCGTTCGGCAGAAGACCGGAGGCGGCGACCAGCTCCCGATCCAGTGCGAGCGGGTCGTGAAGTACACCGCCGGCACCTTCCAGCCGGTGTCGGGGCTCAAGTGCGGAGGAGCCGCGACGTAGAGGTCGCTGCGCTCTAGTCGGTATCGGGCGTCCCCAACGGGGACGCCCGATACTGCGCCCAGTACTGCTCCATCGTCGTCAGTCGCGTCGAGCGGTGGACGAGGTCGACCGGCGCTACGTTGACGGCGCGGACGATCCACTCCGACGCCTCCCCGCCGACGTCGAGCACGTTCAGGCAGCCCGGTGCTTGCTCGAAGCGGCCGAGGAACATCCGCTCGCCGGTGAGCACGTAGGAGAGGACCGCGCGGTTCACCGCGCCGTGCGCCACGACGAGCGCCGTATCCCACTCGTCGTCCGCGACGAGGCGCTGGAGCGCCGGGACGACGCGGTCGAAGAGCTCGCCGATCGTCTCGCCGCCGAGAAACCGCTTGTCGTTCGGGACGACGCCGCGGAACGCGTGGACGAATGCCTCCTCGAGCTCGGCGGCGGGGATGGAGGAGAGCTTCGCACCTGTGATCTCCCTGAGGTCGGGCCAGAGCTCGACCTCGCGGTCCGGCGCCACGAGCGACGCGGTCTCGGTGGTGCGCGGCAGCCCGCTCGCGATGACGCGGTCGAGCTCGACGTCGGCGAGCAACTCGCGGGCCGCCTCTGCCTGCTCGCGGCCCTCCGGGGTGAGCGGCACGTCGTCGGGCGCGACGGGCCGGCCGTCGTCGTCGAAGTACGCGACGGCGCCGTGGCGCATCAGGTAGAGCCGGCGGCGCATGCGCCGAGGATAGTGGCGCGTGTCCCCGGCTCAGGCCGTGCTGTCGTGGGGGCGTGGCGGCGCCGGGTACGACGCCGTCGATCGCAGGTGCGCGTCGCGTGCGTCTACACGAGGTCGGCGACCAGGCGGAGCGCCTCGGGCTGCCTGGCCTGGAGCACGAGTGTCGTGACGCCCGACTCGCGGAAGGCTGCGAGGCGCTCGGCGATCCGGGCGCGGTCTCCGACCAGGGAGACCTCGTCGACCAGTGCGTCGGGAACAGCGGCGATCGCCTCGTTCTTCCGGCCGGCGAGATAGTGATCCTGGATCGTCGCTGCTGCTTCCTCGTAGCCGTAACGCTCCGCCAGCCGCGTGTAGAAGTTCTGTCCCTTGGCGCCCATCCCGCCGACGTAGAGCGCGAGGAGCGGCTTCAAGAAGTCGCGTGCCGCGGCGACGTCGTCGGAGACGACGATCGCCACGTGCGCGGCGAGGTCCCATCCCTCGGGTCGGCCGCCCCGGCGAGCGAAGCCCTCCTCGAGCATCGGCTGGTGCGTCTCCGCGAAGCGCTCGGGTGAGAAGAAGATCGGCAGCCAGCCGTCGGCGATCTCGGCGGCGAGCGCGACGTTCTTCGGCCCGATCGCTGCGAGGTAGATCGGCACCTCCGCGCGCGGCGGGTGGAGGATGATCTTGAGGGGCTTCCCGAGGCCCGTCGCGTCGTCGCCCGAGTAGGGAATGTCGTAGTGCTCGCCGTGGTGCTCGAGCGGCGCCTCGCGACGGAGGATCGTGCGCACGATCTCGACGTACTCGCGCGTGCGGGTCAGCGGCTTTCCCCAGGCCTGTCCGTGCCAGCCTTCCGCCACCTGCGGCCCGGACGTCCCGAGCCCGAGCAGCATCCGGCCGCCGGACAGCAGATCCAGTGTCGCGACGGTCGCTGCGGTCGTCGCAGGCGACCGGGCCGGCATCTGCATGATCGCCGTCCCGAGCTGGATCGTCGAGGTGCGCGCGCCGACCCAGGCAAGCGGCGAGACGGCGTCCGATCCATAGGCCTCGGACGTCCACACCGAGTGGAAGCCGCAGCGCTCCGCTTCCTCTGCGAGACCCACCCAGAACGGCGGATCGTCGTATCCCAGTTGCAAGCCCAGGCGCATCTGGAGGATCCTAGTGCGCGTGAGCGGGCCGTTCCCACCGGAGTACCTCGAGGCTCGGGGCCGCTACCGCGGGTTCATGGAGGAGCACGTCTACCCGAACGAGGCGCGCATCGAGCGCGAGGACGACGATGCGTTCGCGCTGGTTGCCGAGTTGCGTGGCCGCGCTCGCGAGGCCGGTCTCTGGGCGCCGCATGTGCCTCCCGAGGCGGGCGGCACGGGTCTGGGCTTCCTCTACTACGCGTGCCTCAACGAGGAGATCGGCCGTTCGTCGTACGCCCAGCTCGTGTTCGGCTGCCAGGCGCCCGACGCGGGCAACGCCGAGATCCTGCACATGTTCGGGACCGACGAGCAGAAGGAGCGGTTCCTGCGCCCGCTCGTTGCGGGCGAGGTGCGCTCGTTCTTCGCGATGACCGAGCCGGAGGTCGCGGGCTCGGACCCGACGCTCCTCCGCACGCGTGCCGTGCGCGACGGCGACGAGTGGGTGCTCGACGGGCACAAGTGGTTCTCGAGCGGGGCCGACGGCGCCGGGTTCGCGGTCGTGTTCGCGATCTCCGACCCAGAGGCGGAGCCGCACCGTCGGGGAACGATGATCCTCGTTCCGGCCGATACGTCGGGGGTCGAGATCGTCCGCGCGGTCCCGGTGCTCGGGCATGCCGGGCGGGGATGGAACACGCATTGCGAGGTGCGGTTCACGGACGTCCGCGTGCCGCTGGCGAACGCGCTCGGCGGGGAGGGGGAGGCATTCCGGCTCGCCCAGAAGCGTCTCGGCCCGGGGCGCATCCACCACGTCATGCGCTGGCTGGGGCAGATGCAGCGGGCGTTCGAGCTGATGTGCCGTTACGCGAACGAGCGCGAGGCCTTCGGCGGGCCGCTCGCGGACAAGCAGACCGTCCAGAACTGGGTGTCCGACTCCGCGACCGAGATCCAGGCCTGCCGCCTGCTGACCATGGACACGGCGCGCAAGATCGACGAGGGCTCAGAGGCGCGCGTGGAGGTCTCGCTCCTGAAGGTGTTCGCGGCGAACGCGCTCGTCCAGGTGATCGACCGCGCCGTGCAGGTGCATGGCGCGCGCGGGCTGACGGACGAGACCCCGCTCGCCCGGATGGCGCTCCACGCGCGTGCCGCGCGGATCTACGACGGGCCGGACGAGGTGCACCGCATGACCGCGGCACGTCGGATCCTGCGGTCGTTCCGCGACGGCGACGGCTGGGCATTCTCGTAGCTCGACGTCACGGCTCGTCGCGTCGCCTGGCATGGCCTGTGGGCAGTCGGCCGGCGCCTTGCGGAGGGAAACCTAGGCCGACAGTGGAGGCGGCATCCCGACCGACTCCGCCTCCTGCCGTGGGCCCGGCAGCGTCGGGAAGCGGAAGTCGAGCGGCGGCCGGCCGGGCTGGACGACCCACGCGTGCCCCGTCTCCCCGGACGTCAGAGCGACCCACGCAGCCTCCGCCACGTCGTCCGCGCCGAGGAGCGGGAAGCCGGCGGACTCGAGGCGCTCCCGCGCCGTGCCGGCCACCATCGGCGTGTCGGCGAAGCCGGGGCAGATCGCGTTGATCGAGATACCGCGCTCCTCGAGCGCAGGCGCCACGCTGCGCACGAAGCCCACGACGGCGTGCTTCGTGGCGGCATAGATCGGATCGTCCGGGACACCCGTCAGCCCTGCCAGCGACGCGGTGCACACGATCCGGCCGCCGAGCGGCATGACGGCTGCGAGCCGACGGACGCCCAGCACGACCCCGTCGACGTTGACGCCAAAGGCCCGCCGGTACCCCTCGAGCGTCAGGTCGGTCGGATCGCGAGGGCCGCCGAGCACGCCCGCGTTGAGGCAGGCGACATCGACCGCGCCGACGCGCTCCCAGTGGCTCGGGTCGGAGACGTCGAAGCTGGTCGCCAGGTCGAGCGACTCGACGTCGAACCCCTCGTGCCGCAGGCGCGCGACGAGCGCAGCGCCGATCCCGGACGCGCCGCCCGTGACGAGCGCCGTTCTCATCGAGCCGCGGGCTCTTGGCGGACGGCGCCGGTCCCCATGGGACGTGTCACGGCACCAACACCACCTTGCCCGTCGAGCGCCGATCAGCGACGAGGCGGAGCGCTGCGTCCGCCTCGGCGAGCGGGTATGTCGCACCGACGACGGGCGCGAAGTCGCCGTCCGACCAGCGGCCGAGGATCTCGTCGGCCGCCTCGCGGACGAGGTCGGGACGGAGCTTCATCAGCCGGCCGAGGTAGAAACCCGCCACGGAGATGTTCCGCCCGACGAGGAGCGCAGGGTCGACCGGCTGCCAGGCGCCCCCTGCGAAACCGATCCCGACGAGGGTGCCGAGAGCCTGGAGGCGGCCGATGCAGGCGGCAAAGACGTCGCCGCCGACCTGGTCGAGGATCACGTCGAACCGGTCGAGGCCCTCGATCTCCTCGTAGGTCACGGCGTCGGCGCCGAGCGAGCGGACCCGCTCGAGCTTCTCCGCCGACCCGACGGCGCCGGTCACATGGCCGCCCAGCGCTCGTGCGACCTGCACGCCCGCGCTGCCGACACCTCCGGCCGCCGCGGTCACGAGGACGCGTGACCCTTCCCGCACCGGCGCCTGTCGCCTCAGCGGCATCCACGCGGTGAGGAACGCCAGCAGGAACGCTGCACCCTCCTCGTACGTCGCCTCGCTCGGCAGGTCGAACAGCATTTCGCCGTCCACGACCGCGCGCTCGGCGTACCCGCCGCCTTCCGCACGGACGAAGCCGATCACGCGGCGGCCGTCGGCCGTCTCACCCGCGACCTCGCTGCCCGGCACGTACGGCAGGGGCGGAGGCTGCGGATAGCGCCCTTCGCGAATCAGGACGTCGGCGTAGTTGACGCCTGCGGCGCGCACGTCGACGACGACCTGACCCTCACCCGCCTCGGGGTCGGGCAGGTCACGAAGCTCGAGCCGGCGCCCCTCGTCGAGGACGACCGCTTTCATCTCAGCGCCCCGTGAACGTCGGTGCTCGCTTCTCGATGAAGGCGGCGACACCCTCGGCGCCGTCCTCGGAGCCCAGGCAGCGGACGAAGCCGTCCGCCTCGTGACGCAGCCCTTCCTCCAGCGGAAGGTCGCGCGTCGTCCGCGCAAGCTCGCGCAGCACGGCGACGGCGTGGGGGGATTGCGCCGCGATCTGCCCGGCGATCTCGAGCGCCGCGTCTTCGAGCTCGTCGGCCGGAACGACCTTCTCGACGAGCCCCCAGGCGTACGCGGTCCCGGCGTCGACGAACTCACCTGTCAGGTTGAGGAACATCGCGCGCCCCTGCCCCACGAGACGCGGAAGCCGCTGCGTGCCGCCGCCGCCCGGGATCAGCCCGAGCTTGATCTCCGGCTGGCCGAGCCGCGCGTCGTCCGCGCACACACGCACGTCGCAGCACATCGCGAGCTCGAGCCCGCCACCGAGGCAGAAGCCGCGGATCGCGGCCACGAACGGCGTCCGAGCGGCATCCATGCGGTGTCCGACCCGCTGGATCCCGCGGGCGGAACCGCCCTCGGTTGCCGACTCCCGGAGCGACGGAAACTCCTTGATGTCCGCCCCGGCGACGAAGGCCCGCTCGCCTGCGCCGCGCAGCACGATCGCGCGAATGCCGTCGTCGGCGTCGAGCACCTCGATCTCGGCCTCGAGCTCCTCGAGCAGCGCCCCCGAGAGCGCGTTCATCGGCGGGTTGTCGATCGTGACGAGCGCGATCGCCTCGCGTCGCGCGGTGGAGATGTAGGCGCCCATCGAGCGACCCTAGTGCTCCGCCGCGACGGGCTTGGCGAACTGCTCTCGGAGTGCGGTCTTGCGGAACTTCCCTACGGCCGTCTTCGGGATCTCGTCCACGAACTCGTACCTGTCGGGGAGCCAGAACTTCGCGAATCCGGGCTGGAGGTGCGCGCGGAGCTCGTCGTCGGTCGCCGATGCACCTTCGCGAAGAACGCACACGGCGAGCGGGCGCTCGGACCACTTCTCGTCCGGGATCGCGATCACGGCCGCCTCGGCGATCGCGGGATGGCCCATCAGCGCGTTCTCGAGGGCGACCGTCGAGATCCACTCGCCGCCCGACTTGACGAGGTCCTTCGCGCGGTCCTGGACCTCGACGTACCCGTCAGGCCCGATCGTGACGATGTCGCCCGTCCTGAACCAGCCGTCGTCCGTCCAGCGGTCGGCGGAGTCGGGCGACTCGTAGTAGGCGGACGAGATCGACGGGCCGCGCACCTCGAGCTCGCCCATCGCCTCGCCGTCCCACGGAACGAGGCCCTGCTCGCCGCGCGCACGGATCTCGACGAAGGGGATCGGCGGGCCCTGCTGGGCGCGCTTGTCGTACGCGGCGGCTCCCTCGAGGCCCATCTCCTGGCCGACCGCGCCCGACATCGTCCCGATCGGGCACATCTCCGTCATGCCCCAGCCGTGCGTGATGTGGAGGCCGTGTCGCTCGGAGAACGCCTCGATCATCGCCCGGGGTGGCGCTGCGCCGCCCACGGTCATCGTCCGCATCCGCGAGAGGTCCCAGCCCTTCGGGTTCGCGTCGAGGGCCTGGAGGATCCCCATCCAGATCGTCGGCACGCCGGCGCTGATGGTCACCCCCTCCTCGACGAACGCGTCGAGCAGGCTCTGCGGGTCGAGATGCGGCCCCGGGAACACCTGCTTGGCGCCGACGAGCGTGCACGTGAACGGGAAGCACCATGCGTTCGCGTGGAACATCGGGACGACCGGCAGCACGGTGTCGCCCTCGTTGGCGCCGAGGAGCCAGGCGGCGGTCAGCGCGTGGATCGCGATCGCGCGGTGCGAGTAGACGACGCCCTTCGGCAACCCGGTGGTCCCGCTCGTGAAGCACATCGCCGCGGCAGCGCGCTCGTCGATGTCGCGGTAGACGAACTCGCTCTCGTCGGCCGACGCGACCAGCTCCTCGTAGTCGATCGCGCCGTCCGGCGTCTCGCCCGCACCGACCGCGATCACGTGCTCGAACCCCACCCGGTCGACGAACTGTGAGGCGAGGGGCCAGAGCACCTTGTCGACCACGAGCACGCGGTCGCCCGCGTGTGTGGCGATGTACGTGTTGTCGTCCGGATGGAGGCGGAGGTTCAGCGTGTGGGTGACGAATCCACCCACCGGTGCGCCGACGTAGGTCTCGAGGTGCTCGTGGTGGTTCCACATGAGCGTCCCGACGCGGTCGCCGTCGTCCAGTCCGAGCCCCCGCAACGCGACGGCGAGGCGCTTGGCGCGCGTCGCGAACTCCGCGTAGCCGTAACGGTGCCAGCTCTTGTCGGGCAGCCGGGACACGATCTCGCGGTCGCCGTAGAGCTCGTCGCCCCGTCGCAGGATCGCGGGGACGTTGAGCTGGTAGTCCATCATCAAGCCCTGCATCACGCGCCTCCTCCGTCAACCATCGAGCAGATGACCGGCGACCTCCGCGCGGAGCTGCCCCGAGGACGCCTCCCAGGATTGGATGCCGAGCGCGCGCTTGTAGAGCCGGTGCAGCACGTGCTCCCAGGTGAAGCCGATCCCGCCGTGTGCCTGGATCGCCCGCTCGCAGGCGGCGACGGCGGCGTCCGCTGCCTCGGATTTCGCCGCGGCAGCGGCCTGCGACGCCTCGGGCGTGTCGTTGGCGACGCACCATGCCGCCCACCAGGCGAGCGAGCGCGCCAGCTCGAGGTCGACGTACGACGTCGCGAGCGGGTGGGAGACCGCCTGGTAGGTCCCGATTGTCCGACCGAACTGCTCGCGCGTCTTCGTGTACTCGATCGCCAGCTCGAGCGCGCGCGCCCCGACACCCACGGCCTCGAGCGCGAGGATCGCGAGCGAGCGCGAACGGAGGGCCGGCAGGATGTCCGAAGAGCAGAGAGCGCGGCCCGGCTCGCCGCCCGACACGACGCCGAGCGGCCGCGACGCATCGTTGGTCGCCAGCGTCTCTCGCTCGAAGCCCTCGAGCTCGTAGATCGTGTCGCCGCCGACGACGGCGACGTGCGTCGCGCTGTCGAGGTCGGGAACGAGCGGGCCGAGCGCGAGCGTCCAGCTCGTCTCGCCGGCGGCCACCGCCGCCTGGTCCGAGCCTTCGAGGAACGGAACGAGGCACGAGGTCGACCAGAACGGCGCATGCAGCAGAGCGCGACCTGACTCCTCGTGAAGCACGCCCTCTTCGACGAACGAGAGGCCTGCGCCTCCGTGCTCCTCCGGGACGGCGGCGCCTGTCCAGCCGAGCTCGGCGAGCTGCGCCCAGGTCGGCTCGGGCGTTCCCGAGAGAAACGCGCGGGCCTGTCCGCGGAGCTCGTCCTGCAGCGGGGTGAAGGAGAGATCCACTAGCGGGACCTCGGGAGCCCGAGCACGCGCTCGGCCAGGATGTTGCGCAGGATCTCCGACGAGCCCGCCTCGATCGTGTTCCCGCGGCTACGGAGCTGCTGGATCGTCCAGTAGCCGCCGTACGGGGCGTTGCCCGGTAGGAGCTGGGCGTCCGGCCCGAGCAGCTCGAGCGCGAGCTTGGTGACCCGCTGGTTCGCCTCCGACCACTCCAGCTTGAGGACCGAGCCCTCGGGGCCGGGCAGGCCCGTGCGCTCGAGCGCGCTCAGCGACCGATAGGCGGTCCAGCGGAGACCCTGGAGGCGGATCCACTCGCGCGCGATCGCTTCGCGCTGGGTCGGTGACGCGCCTCGGTCGACCGCGACCGCCACGAGCTTGGCGAGCTGCAACTCGAGCCGTGCGACGAGCGCGAACCCGAGGGTCCCGCGTTCGTGCAGGAGCGTTGTCATGGCGACGGCCCAGCCGCCCCCGACCTCGCCGATCACGTTCTCGACCGGCACCTCGACGCCGTTCAGGAAGATCTCGTTGAACTCGGCCTCGCCGGTGATCTGCGTGAGGGGCCGCACCTCGACGCCCGGAGCGTGCATGTCCACGATCAGGTACGTCAGGCCCGCGTGACGCTCCGAGTCGGGGTCCGAGCGGGCGAGGAGGATGCAGAAGTCGGCGATGTGCGCGTACGAGGACCAGACCTTCTGGCCGTCGAGCACGAAGTGGTCGCCCTCGAGCCGCGCCGACGTCCGGACGCCCGCGAGATCCGAGCCGGCGCCGGGCTCGGAGAACCCCTGACACCAGATCTCGTCGCACGAGAGCAACGGCTTCAGGTACCGGCTCTTCTGCGCGTCGGTGCCGAGGCTGATGATCGTCGGCCCCGCCATGCCCATCCCGATCACCCCGAGATGCGGCGGCGCCTCGGCGCGCGCCTCCTCCTCGAGGTAGATCGCCTGGAAGGCAGGGGAGAGGCCGCGCCCGCCGTACTCCGCGGGCCATGAAAGCCCCACCCAGCCACCGCCGTAGAGCGTCTTGCTCCACTCCCGGATCCTGTCGCCGTCGTATCGCGCCGCGCCTCCCTGGTGGCCGCGGAGCTCCTCCGGGAGATGCTCGTCGAACCACGTTCGCACCTCCGTGCGGAACTCCGCCTGCTCGGGCGTGTCGCGAAAGTCCACGGCGCGATCGTAGAGCGTTCGTGGGGCTGCCGTAACCACTGCTGAACATGGCGGTCTGGGCAGGTGTCTACGATCGGGCGAGGGCGCGCCGCGCGCGGCCGCTCGCCGACCGTCGTCGACGCGAGGAGCGCACATGACCACACCGGAGAGCGAGCCGCAGGCCGTTCCTCTCGAAAGCGCCACCGGCGAGTCCGAGCGCGATCAGTCGCGGCTCCGGCTCGAGGAGGCGCTCGTCGAGATCAAGCGTGTGATCGCCGGCCAGGACGAGATGCTCGAGCGCGTGCTCGTCTGCCTCGTCGCCGGCGGCCACCTCCTCATCGAGGGCGTTCCGGGGCTCGCGAAGACGCTCACGATCAAGACGACCGCAGCGGTTCTCGGCGGGTCGTTCAAGCGGATCCAGTTCACGCCCGACCTCGTCCCGTCGGACCTCGTCGGGACCCGTGTGTACCGCCCGGACCAGGGCAACTTCGAGACGGACCTCGGGCCGGTGTTCTGCAACTTCCTGCTCGCGGACGAGATCAACCGCGCGCCGGCGAAGGTGCAGTCCGCCCTGCTCGAGGTGATGCAGGAGCATCAGGTCACGATCGGCCACGACACGCACGTCGTCCCGGAGCCGTTCCTCGTGATGGCGACGCAGAACCCGATCGAGTCCGAGGGCACGTACCCGCTCCCCGAGGCGCAGGTCGACCGCTTCATGCTCAAGGTGCTCGTCGGCTATCCCGAGCGGGACGAGGAGCTCACCGTCGTCAACCGGTCGCTGGAGGATCCGATCGAGGTGCGTCAGATCCTGCCGCTGTCCGAGCTCGCGCAGCTCCAGCGCGCAGTCAAGGGCGTCTACGTCGATCCCGGCCTGGTGAGCTACGCGGTCAGCCTGGCCACGGCGACGCGGGAGCCCGCGACGTTCGACCTGGGAGAGATCTCCGAGCTCGTGGCGTACGGGGCGAGCCCCCGCGGGCCGATCGCGCTCGTCCAGAGCGCCAGGGCACTCGCGCTCGTCCACGGGCGCGACTACGTCATCCCGGCCGACATCCGCGCGCTCGTGAAGGACGCATTCCGTCATCGGCTCGTGCTGACGTACCAGGCGCTCGCCGAGGAGCGGTCGGCCGACGACGTGCTCGACGCGGTGCTCGCGGC
This sequence comes from uncultured Actinomycetes bacterium, assembly GCA_963839755.1. Lineage (GTDB taxonomy): Bacteria > Actinomycetota > Thermoleophilia > Gaiellales > Gaiellaceae > Gaiella. The sequence goes on along the minus strand of CAWIVU010000017.1, from coordinate 96,165 downwards.
CGTGCCGCAGCCGCGGCTCGAGCTCGGCAGGCCCGCAGCCGCGTGATCCGCGTGCGGGAGCACGGTTCGCGATGACGCTTCGACGCAAGGCTGCGCTGTGACACGGGTCCTCCGGGCGCTCGGCGCCGAGCCGACGCCGGCGCGACCCGGTCCCGGGGCCGTCCCCGAGGCGCTGCTCAAGGCGCTCGAGCTCACGATCGCGCGCCGCGTCGACGGGATGTTGGCCGGTGACCATCGCTCCGCCCTGCTTGGTCGCGGGACCGAGCTCGCACAGGTGCGTCCATACGTCGCCGGCGACGATGTTCGGCTGATCGACTGGAACGTGACCGCGCGGACGACGCAGCCGCACGTCCGCGTGCACCTCGCCGAGCGGGTCCTGGTGACCTGGATCGTCCTCGACACCTCGCCGTCGATGGCGTTCGGCACGGCGGATCGCCGCAAGACGGACGTCGCACTCGGGGTCACGCTTGCCATCGGCCACGCTGCGACCGTTCGCGGCAACCGCGTCGGGCTGGTCGGGTTCGGCGGGGCCAAGGAGCACGTCCTGCCACCCAAGCAGGGGCGGGCCGGCCTGGTCGGACTGCTGCTCGGTCTCCGAGAGGGCCATGAGCCCGACCGGAGCCAGGGCGCGGGTGTGACGCTCGCCGAGGCGATGCGACGGCTCGCCGGCGCGGCCCGACAACGGTCGCTCGTCGTGCTGGTCTCCGACTTTCGAGGACCGCGCGACTGGCGCAAGCCGTTGCTTCAGCTCGCCGGGCGCCACGAGGTGGTCGCCGTCGAGATCCGGGATCCGCGCGAGCAGCAGCTCGAGCCTGCCGGGACGCTCTGGCTCGTCGACCCCGAGACCGGGCAACATCTCCAGGTGGACACGAACGACGGGAAGCTGCGCTCCCGTTTCGCCGACGCGGCGTCGGCCGAGCGCGCTGAGGTCGCGCGTGAGCTGGCCGGGGCCGGCGTCGCTCACGTCACGCTCTCGACCGACCGCGACTGGCTGCGCGACCTCGCGATCTTCGTCCGGCGGAAGCGGCGATGAGCTTCGCCGCCCCCATTGCGCTGGCGCTCCTCATTGCCCTACCGCTGCTCGTCGGCGCGTACATCCTGGCCGGCCGTCGCCGCCGGCGGGCAGCAGCGCGGTTCGCGAATCCGGCGCTCGTTCCGAACCTCGTCCCGGACTCTCCGCGCTGGCGGCGTCACGTGCCGCCCGCACTCGTGCTCGCCGCGCTGGCCGTGCTGGCGATCGGGATCGCGCGCCCGCACATCGTCCGCGACGTGACGCGCAACGAAGCGACGATCGTGCTTGCCGTCGACACCTCGCGGTCGATGGCCGCGACCGACGTCCAGCCCAATCGGTTCGACGCGGCGCGTGATGCGGCCGCCGCGTTCCTCGAGGAGGTGCCGGAGGAGTACAGCGTCGGGATCGTCTCGTTCGCGACCTCGGCCGACCCCGTCTTGCCGCCGACGACGGACCGGGAGGCGGCGCGGGTTGCGCTGCGCGAGCTGCGTCTCGGATCCGGGACTGCGATCGGGACCGCGGTGACGCGGGCTGTGGACGTCGCTCTCGGTCGCCGCGAGGAGGAGGAAGCGCCGCAGCGCGGCGAGCGCTCGCCGGCGGCCGTGCTGATGTTCTCGGACGGCGCGCAGACATCCGGCGACGTGCGGCCGCTTCCGGCGGCACAGCGCGCGCGACGTCTCGGTGTGCCGGTCTCCGCGGTCGCGGTCGGCTCCGGCGAGGCGGTCGTCGAGGTGCCGCTGCCGGGCGGGCTTCGCCAGCGCGTCGTCGTGACGCCCGAGCCGCAGACGCTGCGGCTCATCGCGCGCACCACGGGAGGGACGTTCTCGCCCGCCCCGGGGGCCGGGTCGCTCGAGGACGTCTACGGCGAGCTCAGCACGAGGCTGGCGAGCGACCGAAAGCGCGTCGAGGTCACCTCGGCGTTCGCCGCGGGCGGGGCAGTGCTGCTCCTGCTCGGGGGCGCCCTGTCGTCACACTGGTTCCGGAGAGCCCTGTGAGCACTCGGCGCATGGTCGCGATTGTCGGAGCGCTGGTCGCCGTCGTCCTCGGCGGCGCGGGCGAAGCGCGCGCGGCCGACGAGTGCCGCGGCCTGCAGGTCTGTCTCCCGGTCCCGGGGCCGTGGGTCGCGATCCCCGCTCCGACCGGCGGCGGAGTGCCGAGCGTCACGTGGCAGATGCGATGTCCCCTGCGCGGCTACATCGTCGCCGGGATCGACGCGCGGGTCAGCGACCGCTCGATCGACGTCTCGATCCGCGGCGAGAACGGCGCGCCGGTCTCCCCGGGGGTGACCACCGGCCGGGAGGTGCTCTTCACGGCGGTGTACACCGGCGGAGGGCGGCGAGAGACGTCCTTCCGGCCCTTCATCGGCTGCGTCCCGACCTCCGGTGGCGGTGGTCGAGGGCAGACCTCCGTCCGGCGGCCGACCGCCTTCGCGCCTGGCAAGCCGCTCGACCGGCGCGTGCTGGAGCGGCGGCTCATCTCGGGTGAGTCGACCAGAGTCGCCGCCCGCTGTCCTGCGGGCGCCCGCCTCCTGGGCTCGCAGCACGCGTACGCCTTCCAGATCCCGGACGAGCCGGGCTCGACGCTGCTCGGCGCCGTGACGGTGCGGCGGACGACGACCGGGGGGAGAGTCACGGCGATCGGCACGGTGGCGCCGAGCGTGCCGCAGTCGCTCCGCGTCCAGCTCCAGCTGCACCTCCTCTGCACGAAGGCGGGGCGATGAGCTTCGAGGCGCCCGCACTGCTGCTCGGGCTGTTGCTCGTGCCGTTGGCCGCGCTCGGCTACTGGCTGATGCAGCGCCGCCCGGCGCCGTTTGCCGTCCGGTACACGAACCTCCCCGTGCTCGCGGGGGTCGCGCGCGGCCGGCACTCGTGGAAGCGCCACCTTCCGGCGGGGTTGATGCTCGCGGCGCTCGCGGCGCTCTGCGTCGCCTTCGCGAGGCCGACCGTCAACGTGAAGACGCCGGACGAGCGCGCGAGCGTCGTCCTCGTCGTCGACGTCTCGGGATCGATGCGCGCCACCGACGTCAAGCCCACACGGCTCGCCGCCGCCAAGCGCGCGATGCGCTCGTTCCTCGACCGGGCACCGGACTCGCTCAAGGTCGGCGTCGTCGCATTCTCGGACGAGCCGCAGGTCGTGGTCTCGCCCACGGTCGACCGGGAGCAGCTGGTTCAGGGGATCGACCTCCTCGGGCCGGGCTTCGGGACCGCTATCGGCGACGCGGTCGCGCGCGCCGTCGACCTCGCGCGAACCGCGACCGGCGAGACGGGGACGACCTCCTCGGCGCCGGTGAAGGACGAGCAGGGCCGGGCGCTCGCGTCGATCCTGCTCCTGTCCGACGGCGCCCAGACGCGTGGGCTGCTGAGCCCGGGTCAGGGCGCCCAGCGTGCCCAGACCGCGGGGATCCCGGTCTTCACGATCGCGCTCGGGACGGACGAGGGAACGATCCTCGCCGGCCCGCCGGGCCAGGAGCAGCTCATCCCCGTGCCGCCCGACCGGGAGACGCTCGGCGCGATCGCGGAGTACACGGGCGCCGAGGCGTTCGACGCCGAGAGCGCGGACGCGGTCGAGAAGGTCTACCGCGGGCTCGGCTCGCGGGTCGGTCGGCAGGAGCGCCCGCGGGAGGTGACCTCCGCGTTCGTGACTGCAGGCGCCCTGCTTCTCGCCGGGGCCGCGGGGGCTGCGCTCGCAGGCGCGCCGCGGCTTCCGTAGGCCTCCCCGCGGGGCGCGAGCAGGCTCTAGGATCCTGCGCCATGCTCCTCTCGGTCCGCGACGTGACGCTGCGGTTCGGCGGCATCGTCGCTCTCGACGGCGTCTCGTTCGACGTCGCCAAGGGCATCATCTCCGGGCTGATCGGCCCGAACGGCGCCGGCAAGACGACGGCCTTCAACGTCATCACGCGGCTCTACAGACCGGACGACGGCGACGTGGAGCTGAACGGCGAGACGCTGCTCAAGACGCCCCCGCACGGGATCGTCCGACGCGGCATCGCGCGGACGTTCCAGAACATCAACCTCTTTCGGACGATGAGCGTCCTCGAGAACGTGCTCGTCGGCGGGCACGCTCGCGGTCGGCGGGTGGGCGAGCGGGAAGCCTTCGAGGCACTCGACGTCGTCGGGCTCGCGGATCGCGCGTACCACCCGGCGGCCGCGCTCTCCTACGGGACGCAGAAGCGCGTCGAGATCGCGCGCGCATTGATGGCCGAGCCGTCCCTGCTCCTGCTCGACGAGCCCGCGGGTGGCCTCAACCACGAGGAGGTCGAGGAGCTCGGCGACTTCGTGCTGCGCCTCCGCGACGAGCGGGAGCTCACGATCCTGCTCGTCGAGCACCACATGAGCCTCGTGATGCGCGTGTCCGACCACGTCAACGTCCTGAGCTTCGGGCGCAAGATCGCGCAGGGCCCGCCCGCGCAGGTGCAGAACGACCCCGCAGTGATCGAGGCGTACCTGGGCGTCGAGACCCAGCCGGGGCCCAGGCCGGAGTGAGCGCGCTCCTGGAGCTGGAGGGCGTCGAGGCGCGCTACGGCCAGGTCCAGGCGTTGCGCGGGATCACGCTGGAGGTGCAAGAGGGCGCGGTCGTCGCCGTGCTCGGGGCGAACGGCGCCGGCAAGACGACGACGCTGCGGGCCGTGTCCGGCACGGTGCGACGCTCGGGCGGGATCACGTTCGACGGCAAGGCGCTCCGGGGCGGGCCCGAAGCCGTGGCCCGTGCCGGGATCGCACACGTGCCCGAGGGTCGGGGCACCTTTACCGAGCTCACGGTGCTCGAGAACCTCCGGCTCGGCGCGTACACCCGGAAGGAGCGCGATCTGCGAAGCGACGTCGACCGTGTCTCGCGGTGGTTCCCGTGGATTCCGGAGCGTCGCCACCAGACGGCCGGAACGCTGTCGGGGGGCGAGCAGCAGATGCTCGCGCTCGCGCGCGCGTTGATGGCACGCCCGCGCCTCCTGATGCTGGACGAGCCGTCGCTCGGGCTCGCGCCGATGATCGTGCGCGAGATCTTCCGCATCGTGCGCGAGCTGAACGAGCGGGAAGGGCTCACCGTGCTCGTGGTCGAGCAGGATGCGCGGATCGCGCTGGAGACCGCCTCGCACGCCTACGTGCTCGAGGTGGGCCGGGTCGCGGTCGCCGGGCCGAGCGCGGACCTGGAGCGCAACGAGTCGGTTCGGCGGAGCTACCTGGGCTACTGATGGCCGACTTCATGCAACAGGTGGTCGCCGGGCTCGCCTCCGGCTCGATCTACGCCTCGCTCGCCCTCGCGCTCGTCCTCATCCATCGCGCGACCGGCGTGATCAACTTCGCGCAGGGCGAGATGGCGACCTTTTCGACCTACATCGCCTGGACGCTGACGACGAATCACGGCTGGGCGTACTGGCCCGCGTTCGTGTTCACGCTCGCCGTCTCGTTCATCGGTGGGGCCGCGATCCACCAGGGGGTCATCCGCCCGAACGAGAAGGGCTCGGTGCTACGCGTCGTGATCGTCACGATCGGCCTGCTCCTGCTCATCAACGGGCTCATCACCCTCATCTGGTCGGGCGAGGTAAGGGCGATGCAGAGCCCGTTCCCGACGCGGACGATCGAGATCGCCGGGGTGGCGATCTCGATCCAGGACATCGGCACGATCGCCGTCGTCCTCGCGACGGTCGTCGCGCTCTGGCTCATGTTCCAGTACACCAAGGTCGGGCTCGCGATGCGCGCCGCGGCGGTCAACCCGGCGGAGGCGCGGCTCGTCGGTGTTCGCGTGACGTGGATGCTGACGCTCGGTTGGGGCCTCGCCGCCGTGCTCGGCGCGATCGCCGGGCTGCTCGCCGCGCCGAGCCTGTTCCTCGACCCGTCGCTCATGGCGGCGCTCCTGATCTACGCGTTCGCCGCGGCGGTCCTGGGCGGTATCGACTCGCCGGTCGGCGCCATCGTCGGCGGGCTCATCCTGGGCGTCGGCCTGAACCTGATCGGGACGTACGTCGACTTCGTCGGAGCGGACCTCAGGCTCCCGGTCGCGCTGCTCGTGATCCTCATCGTCCTTCTCGTGAAGCCCTCCGGGATCTTCGGCAAGAGCGAGGTGCGGCGCGTATGAGGCTCGGCCGCGCCGTGCTGCCACTCGTCTCGTTCGCCGTCCTGGCGATCGTGGTGGTCGTCCTGCCGTCGTTCGTGTCCGCGTTTCGCGCGCAGCAAATGTCCTACGTCGCCATCTATCTCATCGCGCTGATCGGCCTGAACATCCTCACCGGCTACACGGGTCAGATCTCGCTCGGGCACGGCGCGTTCATGGCCGTCGGCGGCTACACCACCGCGATTCTGATGTCCGACCACGGCGTGAAGGACGTCTGGACGATCCCGATCGCCGCGCTCGTCGCCGGCGTCGTCGGGTTCCTGTTCGGGATCCCCGCGCTCCGGCTGTCGGGCCTCTACCTCGCGCTCGCGACGTTCGCGATCGCCGTCTCGACCCCGGCGGTCATCAAGCGGTTCGAGGGCTTCACCGGCGGCGGGAGCGGGATCAACCTGTTCGGGACGCCGGAGCTGACCGCGTCGCTGACGCCGGTGACGATCCTCGGGCAGGAGCTCGAGTTCAACGACTGGCTCTACTACCTCTCGTGGACGGTTGCGCTCATCGCGTACGTCATCGCATGGCTGTTGCTGCGCGGGCGCACCGGCCGCAGCCTCCGCGCTGTGCGTGACAGCGAGACCGCCGCGCAGTCGTCCGGCGTGAGCCTGGCGCAGTACAAGACCTTCGCGTTCGGTGTCAGCGCCGCGTACGCCGGCGCCGCCGGCGCGTTGTTCGCCATCGCGACGACCTTCGTCAACCCGGACACGTTCCCGATCGCGCTGTCGATCCTGCTCCTCGTCGGCGTCGTCGTGGGCGGCCTGGGCTCGCTCGTCGGCCTGATCGTCGGCGCGATCTTCATCCAGTTCCTGCCGATCTGGTCGCAGGAGGTCTCGCAGTCCCCGGGAGCCCCGGCGGTCGTCTCGGGGGCGGTCCTGATCGCGCTGATGTTCCTGCTCCCGATGGGCGTGGCAGGCCTCGTCGGACGTCTCAGACTCCTAACACGTCGTGGCTACGATCGCCCCGACTCGTAGGGCCTGACGCCGCCCGACCCGAACCCCCGAAGGAGCAGGACCCGATGACGAAGAAGCTCGCGCTCGCGCTGCTTGCGCTCGGAGCATCACTCGCGCTCGGCGCGACGGCCGCGCTGGCGGCGCAGATTCGATCGGGGGCGGACCCTGGAATCACACCGACGTCGATCCACCTCGGCGCGACCTCGCCGCTCTCGGGCAGCGCCTCCGCCTACGCCTCGGTCGCACGCGGCGCCGACGCGTACTTCAAGTACGTCAACGGCCGCGGCGGGGTCAACGGCCGGAGGATCACCTACTCGATCGTCGACGACGCCTACAACCCGGCGCAGACGGTCCAGGCGACGCGCAAGCTCGTCGAGCAGGACAACGTCTTCGCGATCTTCAACGCGCTCGGCACGGAGCACAACCTCGCGGTTCGCGACTACCTGAACTCGAAGAAGGTGCCGCAGCTCTTCGCTGCCTCCGGCGCGACGGCGTTCGGCACGGACGCGAAGCAGTACCCCTACACGATCGGGTTCCAGCCGAGCTATCAGAGCGAGGGGTGGGTGCTCGGCAAGTACCTCGCCCGCACGCAGGGCGCGGCGAAGGTCGCCGTGCTCTTCCAGAACGACGACTACGGCAAGGACCTGCTGAGCGGCCTGAAGCGCGGGATCGAGCGCTCGAAGGTGAAGGTCGTCGCCGCCGAGCCGTACGAGGTGACCGCGACGGACGTGCAGGCGCAGACGGCGAAGCTCCGCTCCTCGGGCGCCAACGTGTTCGCGATCTTCGCGACGCCGAAGTTCGCGATCCAGGCGTATGTCTATGCGAACAAGCTCGGCTGGAAGCCGAAGATGACCCTCAACAACGCCGTCTCCTCGGCCTCGAACATCATGCAGCTCGCCTCCGAGGGCGGCACGAACAAGGTCGTCAACGGCTCGGTCTCCATCGTGTTCCTCAAGGATCCGACCGATCCGAAGTGGCAGAAGGATGCCGCGATGAAGCTCTACCGGACGATCATGAAGCGCTACGCGTCGGGCGCGAACGCGGACGACGTGTACCACGTCTACGGCATGGCCGCGGCATGGACGGCCGTGGAGTCGATCCGCAAGGCCGGCAAGAACCTGACGCGCGACGGGCTCGTCGCGGCAGTCGCCAGGATGAACCTCTCCTCCAACCCGTTCCTCCTGCCCGGGATCGCGCTCAAGACGGGCGCGAGCGACCATTTCCCGATCGAGCAGATGGTCCTCCAGCGCTGGCAGAAGGGCTCCTGGAAGAGCTTCGGCGGGCTCTGGGGGTACCGGGGCGCGTGAGACTCGGGCGCTTTTCCGGCTAGCGCCGGCTAGCCCCGAGAAGGCATCGACGGCTCGGGCGCCCATCGACCGATGGGACTTTCCGTATGCTCGTCCCACCGGCGCGAGGAGACCGCCCGGCGACAACCCGCACCCGCCGATGGCCGATCTCCTCCCCGAGCTTCTGAGCACGCCCCTCGACGAGCTGATGGCCGAAGCTCGGCGGCTGCGCGCGGGCACGCTCGTCACCTACTCGCCGAAGGTCTTCGTCCCGCTGACGACCCTCTGCCGCGACGTCTGCGGCTACTGCACGTTCGCCCGTCCTCCACGTCGCGGCGAGCGGGCGTACCTGACGGAGGACGAGGTGCTCGAGATCGCGCGGGCAGGCGCGGACGCCGGGTGCACCGAGGCGCTCTTCACGCTGGGCGACCGGCCCGAGGCCCGCTATCGCGTCGCGCGCACGGAGCTCGAGGCGCTCGGCTGCGCGACGACGCTCGACTACCTCGCCCGCTGCGCCGGCCGTGTGCTCGAGGAGACGGGTCTCCTGCCGCACCTCAACCCGGGCGTCATGTCCCGCGACGAGCTCGCGGCGCTGCGGCCCGTCGCCGCGTCGATGGGGATCATGCTCGAGACGACAGCGGAGCGGCTCGCCGCACGTGGAGGGCCGCACTGGGCCTCCCCGGACAAGGACCCGGCCCGGCGGCTCGAGACGATGCGGCTCGCCGGCGAGCTCGGGATCCCATTCACGAGCGGCATCCTCGTCGGGATCGGCGAGACGCGTGAGGAGCGGATCGAGGCGCTGCTCGAGCTCGGACGGCTGGCCGAGCACGGGCACCTGCGCGAGGTGATCGTCCAGAACTTCCGTGCCAAGCCGGACACGCGGATGGCGGACCATCCCGACGCCTCGCTGGAGGAGCACCTCTGGTCGGTTGCGGTCGCGCGGATCGTGCTCGGCGCCGACGTGCACGTCCAGGCGCCGCCCAACCTCGCCTACGACGATTTTCCCCTGTTGCTCGACGCGGGCATCGACGACTGGGGCGGCGTCTCGCCGGTCACCGTCGACCATGTCAACCCCGAGGCGCCGTGGCCCGACGTCGAGCGGCTGCGCGCCGCGTGCGCGAGCCGCGGGCTCGAGCTGGCGCCGCGCCTGCCGCTGTATCCCGAGCACGTCGCCGACCTCGACCGCTGGGCCGATCCGGCCGTCGCCCCGGCGATCCGGCGCGCTGCCGACGCGCACGGCCTCGCGCGGGAGGACCGGTGGGCGCCGGGCGAGCCGAGCACCGTGCCGTTCGTCGTCGGCCGCGACCCCGCGCCGCTCTCCCTCACCGGCGAGGAGCTCGGCGAGGCGGAGCTCGTCCGGCTCTTCGCGGCCCGGGGACGCGAGCGCGAGCGTGTGTTCGCCGCGGCCGACGCGCTCCGGCGGGAGGTGTGCGGCGACGAGGTCTCCTACGTCGTCACGCGGAACATCCAGTACACGAACGTCTGCTATTTCCGCTGCGGGTTCTGCGCGTTCTCGAAAGGGAAGCTGGCGAAGAACCTGCGCGGGCCTGCGTACCTCGTGCCGGACGACGAGATCGCTCGCCGCGTGCAGGAGGCGTGGGAGCGAGGCGCCACCGAGGTCTGCCTGCAGGGCGGCATCCACCCGTCCTTCACGGGCGACTACTACGCCGGCGTGATCGAGACCGTGAAGCGGGCGGCGCCGGAGATCCACGTCCACGCGTTCTCGGCGCTCGAGGTCTGGCAGGGCGCCGCGACGCTCGGGCTCGACCTCGGCACGTACCTCGAGCGGCTGCGCGACCTCGGGCTGGGCTCGCTCCCCGGCACCGCCGCCGAGGTGCTCGACGACGAGGTGCGGGCGATCATCTGCCCCGACAAGGTGACCACCGAGCAGTGGCTCGCGGTGCACGACGCCGCGCACCGTGTCGGCCTCCGCTCGAACGTGACGCTCATGTTCGGCCACGTCGAGCGGCCGGTGCACTGGGCCCGGCACCTCCTGCGCGCGCGGGAGCAGCAGCTGCGCTCGGGTGGCTTCACGGAGTTCGTCCCGCTCCCGTTCGTCCCGATGGAGGCGCCCATCTACCTCGCGGGCCGCGCGCGGCGGGGGCCGACGTTCGGGGAGGCGCTCCTGATCCACGCGGTCGCGCGCCTCGCGCTGCACCCTGTCGTCACGAACATCCAGGCGAGCTGGGTCAAGCTCGGGCCGGACGGCGTCCGTCAGGCGCTCGCGGCCGGCGTCAACGACCTCGGCGGCACCCTGATGAACGAGTCGATCTCGCGCTCCGCCGGGTCGGAGTGGGGGCAGGAGCTGCCACCCGAGGAGATGGAGGCGCTGATCCGCAGCGCCGGCCGGACCCCGCGCCAGCGGACGACGACGTACGGCACCCCGCCCGAGGCGCAGGTGCGGCGCTCGTTCGGTGCGGAGCCGCTCGCCGAGACGCTGAACCCCGCCGTGCGCGAGGCAGGGCTGAAGCGGCCGGCGAAGCTTCTGCGCCCCGCCGCGCTCTCGCCGGCGCGCTGATGGCCGACTGGGTCGGCTGGCACGCGCGCTACGACGACCCGGACTCCACCCAGTCCCGCCGGCTCGTCGTCGTCCGCCGGCGAGTGGGCGAGGCGCTCGACGCCCTGGGCTCCGTCTCTCGCGTGCTCAGCCTCTGCGCGGGCGACGGGCGCGACCTTCTGCCCGAGCTCGCGGCCCGGCCCCGGCTCGCGCCCGACGTGCTCCTCGTCGAGCGGGACGAGACGCTCGCCGGGCAGGCGCGGTCGGCCGCGGCCGCCCTCGGCGTCGGCCGCGTCGACGTCCGCGCCGCGGATGCCGCCCGGCCTGCGTTCGTTCGCCGACGTCCTGCCCGTCGACCTGCTGCTCCTCTGCGGGATCTTCGGCAACGTGGCCGGACGAGGACATCCGGCGCACGGTGGCCGCCGTCCCGCTCCTGCTGGCTCCCGACGGCATCGTGATCTGGACGCGCGGCCGGTTCGACGGCCCCGACCTCCGCCCAGCGGTGCGCGCCTGGTTTCGGGAGGCGGGCCTGACGGAGATCGCCTACGACGAGGAGGCCGAGGGGTACGGCGTCGGCGTCGCCCGCGCCGGGGACGTCGCGCCGAGTGCGGCGGCGATCCCCGATCCGCTCTTCACCTTCGTCCGCTGAGCCTCAGCGCCGTCGCCGACGCGCGTCGAGCGCGAGCGCCGGGAGCCGCAGCGCGAGGCGGGGGAGCCCCGTGCGTGAGTGCGCGAGGGCCTCGCGGAGCCCGGCGGCGGCGTCGTGGCCGTGGAGCCCCTCGCCGTGGCCCAGGAGCAGGTGCTCGGGCTCGAAGCGCGAGAGCACGTCGCGCGGCGGCGTGAGCCGCAACAGGAGGTGGACGCCCACACGCTCGTCTCCCGCCCGGAAGAACCGGTTCGCGCCCACCGCCTCCGCGACGACGAGCGTCCGCTCCGCGGCCCACCAGAGCGCCCGCTCGCGCCAGCGGCGTGATTCCCTGACCGTGACGGTCTCGAACGGCGTACCGGGGAGCGCGTCCGGCGTCACGACGTGCGGGACTCCCAGTTCGTCGGCGAGGGCGGCGCAGTCGCGGTTGTGGCGGTCGAGGAGCTGGAGGACGGCGACCGGCTCGCCGAGCTCCCGCGCGCGGGAGAGCGCCGGCTCGTGCCGGACGGGGTCGACGAGCCAGACGCGGCCGTCGGCGGCGAGCACGTGCGACGTGCGCGTCATCGGCTCCTCGACGAGCCAGGAGAAGCCGTGCGCGCCGCGGTCGTCGCAGAAGCGGATCGTCACCAAGCGAGGGTATGCGCCGCGGGGACGAGGTCGCGTAGCCTCCGGCCGGTGACCGCCCGGCTCGAGGCAATCGTCGACCGGCTCGACCTTCGTCCCGGCGACCGCGTGCTCGAGATCGGTTGCGGGCACGGCGTCGCGGCGACGCTCGTCTGCGAGCGCCTCGAGACGGGGCGTCTGACGGCGATCGACCGGTCGCCGGCGATGATCGCGGCGGCGGCCCGCCGGAACGCGGAGTTCGTGGCCGCGGGGCGTGCGGAGTTCCTCGTCGCGGCGCTCGAGGACGTCGACCTCGGCGAGCGTCGCTTCGACGTGGCCTTCGCCGTACGCGTCGGGCTCTTCCGGTCCGAGCCTGAGCGTGCGCGTGAGCTCGTGGCGCGCTGGCTCGCACCGGGCGGCCGCCTCCTCGCGGTGTTCGACCCTCCGGCCCGCTGACCGCTCCCGCGCTCAGCCGGCGACGGCCGCGAGCGCCTCGGGCAGCGTGAACCGTCCCGCGAGCAGGGCGCTGCCGGCGATCGCGCCCTCGCAGCCGAGGTCGCGGACGGCGACGAGATCGTCGAGCGACGTGACGCCGCCGGCCGCGATCACCGGGAGCCCCACGGCCACGATCGAGCCGAGGAGCTCCAGGTCCGGTCCTGCGAGAGAGCCGTCCCGATGCGTGCTCGTGACGAGGAGGCGGGCGACGCCCGCCTCGGCGCAGCGCTCGGCGTGCTCCGCGGCGGGCGTCGCCGAGGTCTCCGTCCAGCCGCTCGCCGCGACCAGCCCGTCGCGCACGTCGACGGCTACGACGATCGCGCCGCCGAACCGACCGAGCGCGCGGTCGAGGAAGAGGCGGTCGAGCGCCGCGGTGCCGACCATCACGCGGTCGGCGCCGGTTGAGAGCGCGGCGTCGATCGCGTCGAGCGTGCGGTACCCGCCGCCGACCTGGATCGGGAGGCCGGTGGCGGCCGCGAGCCGCTCGAGGAGCGCCGGCGTGGGGGAGCCGCCGAAGGCGCCGTCGAGGTCGACGACATGCAGCCGCCTCGCGCCTTCGTCCCGGTACCGCCGGGCGAGCGCCTCCGGGTCGCCGCCCTCGAGCGTGACGGCGTCGCGCCGCCCCTCCGAAAGGCGCACGACCCGTCCGTCGAGCACGTCGATCGCAGGCAGGATCTCGAAGGCTCGTGCTAACACGCTATCATGCTAACATAGAGCTATGGCACCGAGATCCATCACGCCGGGGCCGGCTCGGCAGCCTGTCGAGCCCGTCCCGGGGCTGGACGCGCTGGCCGACGCGGTCCTGCTTCTGCGCACGCGGGACGAGGCGCGGCGGTTCCTGCGCGACCTCTGCACGCTGCCGGAGCTGGAGGCGCTGGCGCACCGGTGGCAGACGGCGCTGCTCCTCGAGCAGGGGATGCCGTACCTCGAGATCGCCGAGCGCGTGCCGACGTCGACGGCGACCGTCACGCGCGTCGCCCAGTGGCTGCGGCACGGGGCGGGCGGCTACCGCCTCGTCCTCGACCGAACGCGACGGAAGACACGGGGCCGGACGTGAGCTCGACGCTCGGAGGGGTAGGCCGGGACGGACGTCTCACCGTCGCCGTCCCGTCGAAGGGCCGCCTGGCGGAGCCGTCGCTTCGGCTGCTCGCCGACGCCGGGCTGTCGTTCGAAGCGACCGAGCGATCACTCGTCGTCCCTTGCGCGAACGCGCCTGTCGACCTGCTGCTCGTGCGCACCGACGACATCCCCGAGTACGTCCAGGACGGCGTTGTCGATCTCGGGATCACCGGCGCGAATCTCGTCGCCGAGACAGAAGCAGCCGTCACGGTGCTCGCCGAGCTCGGGTTCGGGCGATGCACGCTCTCCGTCGCGGCGCCGGCGGACGTCGATGTCTCGTCCGCTTCCGACCTCGAGGGGCTCCGAGTCGCCACCTCGTACCCCGTCTCGACGAAGCGGCTGCTCGCGGAGCGCGGGGTCGCATGCGAGCTCGTTCCCGTCTCGGGCTCGGTCGAAGCCGCGCCGCGGCTCGGGCTCGCAGACGCGATCGTCGATCTCGTCTCGACCGGCTCCACCCTGAGTGCGAACGGGCTTCGGCGGGTGGTGGACCTCCTGCCCTCGCAAGCAGTGCTCGTGGGCGGCCGTGCCGCGGACGCGCATCCCGACGAGGTCGCGCGGTTACGGCTGATGCTCGTCGGGGTCGTGGCCGCACGACGTCGGCGGTACGTGATGATGAACGCGAGCGTCGAGGACCTCCCCGCGATTCGCGCGGTCCTCCCCAGCATGGGCGCGCCGACCGTCCTCCAGCTTGCCGAGGAAGGCGAGATCGCGGTCCACGCCGCCGTCGACGCGGACGACATCTGGACGCTGTTGCCGGCGCTCAAGGAGGCGGGGGCGTCGTCGATCCTCGTCGTCCCGGTCGAGAGGCTGGTGCCGTGAGAGCTGCCGCTCTCGACGAGACGCTGGCTACCGTCGCGCCGATCGTCGCGGACGTCCGCGAGCGCGGGGACGTCGCGCTCATGCAGTGGACGGAACGCTTCGACGGACCACGACCGGACGGGATTCGCGTCGATGCCGAGCGGATTGGCTGTGCGTCGATCGCGCTCGACGAGTTGGAGGCGCTCCGACGGATGATCCAGGCGGTTCGAGCCTTCAGCGAGGCCCAGCGCCCGCGCGACACCTCGGTCGAGGCTGCGCCCGGGGTCGTGTCCGAGCGCCGATGGCTCCCGCTCGACGCAGTGGGGCTCTGCGTCCCGAGCGGTCGGGCGCCGCTGCCGTCGTCGCTCGTCATGACCGCCGTCCCGGCGCTCGTCGCCGGTGTGCGTCGCATCGCGGTCGTGACGCCGAAGCCGTCCGATGCGATCCTCGTCGCCGCGCGTGAGCTCGGGATCGAAGAGCTCTATGCGGTCGGTGGAGCGCAGGCCGTGGCGGCGCTCGCGTACGGCACGGAGACGATCGCTCCCGTCGACGCCATCGTCGGCCCCGGCAGCGCGTACGTCACGGCCGCGAAGCTTCTCGTCTCGAGCCGTGTGCGCATCGACTTGCCGGCAGGACCGAGCGAGGTCGTCGTGGTCGCGGACGGAACTGCGGAGCCGGGCCGCGTCGCCGGCGACCTTCTCGCCCAGGCCGAGCACGGCCCCGATAGCGAGGCGCTGCTGGTGACCAACGACCGCGGGCTCGCGAGCTCGGTCGAGTCGCTCGTCGGGGGGCAGGAGAACATCAGCGTCCAGTGGGTCGAGACGCTCGACGAAGCGATCGAGTGGTCGGAGTCGTACGCGCCGGAGCACCTGGAGCTCCACGTCGCCGATCCCGCTGCGGCACTCGCGCGGGTCAAGAACGCAGGTTCGGTGTTCGTCGGGTGCTCGTCCGTCGTCGGCGACTACGCGGCCGGCGCAACGCATGTGCTTCCGACCGGTGGGCTTGCCCGATCGACGGGCGGGCTCGGGATCGAGGCGTTTCTCAAGCCTCTCCAGATCGTCACGGCGACGAGCGAAGGTGTGCGGCGCGCGGCGGAGGTGGTCGGCCCGTTGGCGCGGGTCGAGGGGCTACCGCTCCACGCGGCAGCGGTGACGGCATGAGCGTCGCGCGCGAGAGGGCCCAGCCGGTCGGAGACGGCTTTGCGCCCTACGTCTGGTCCGCCGGCGTCGCCGAGGTCGCCGAACGTCACGGCGTGCCGCGTGCGGCCGTCCTGAAGTTCGACCAGAACACGCCGCCGCTTCCGGGCGTGCCTCAGGTTCCGCTCGCCGAGAGCATGGCACGGCTGAACGAGTACCCGGACGGCACGTATCGCGAGCTCCGCGAGGCAGCAGCCGACTACGTCGATCTGGTGCCCGAGAACGTCGTCGTCGGGGCAGGCGCCGACGATCTGATCCTCCTGCTGGCACTGACGTTCCTCGGCCCGGGGAGGCGAGCCGCGATCGAACCGCCGACGTACGCCCTCTACCGCATCGCGACGACGCTCCACGGCGCCGACGTCGTCGGGGTCCGTGACGCAGCGGATCTGCGCTGGGTCTGCAACCCCAACAACCCGACCGGCGGGTGGGTCGAGCCCGAGCAGATCGTCTCCCTTGCTCGAGCGGAGCCCGAG
The DNA here is from genome assembly GCA_963839755.1 of uncultured Actinomycetes bacterium. Taxonomy (GTDB): domain Bacteria; phylum Actinomycetota; class Thermoleophilia; order Gaiellales; family Gaiellaceae; genus Gaiella. Next base: position 79,990 of record CAWIVU010000017.1, on the reverse strand, counting down.
ACGATCGTCGTCGTGGACGAGGCGTACGTCGAGTACGGAGCCCGGTCATGTGCGCCGTGGGTCGACGAGCTGCCCAACCTCGTGGTTCTGCGAACGCTCTCCAAGGCGTTCGGGCTCGCGGGACTTCGGGTCGGCTTCGCCCTCGCGCATCCGGACACGGCGGCGCTCCTCACCGAGCGCCGGGCGCCGGCCCCAATCGCGGGCCCAGCCGCCGCGATCGGCGCAGCCGCGCTTCGCTCGCCGCGCCTTGGCGACGTCGAATCGACCATCGCCGAGCGCGAGCGGCTCCGGACGGCGCTCGTCGCGGCAGGGCTCGAGTGTGCGCCGACGGCCACGAACTTCGTGTTCGTCCGGACGGATCCGGCGCTCGCCGGGCGGCTCGAGGCGCAAGGGCTGGTGGTGCGCACGTTCGCAGAGGGGATCCGCATCACGGTGCGCCGGCCCTCCGAGAACGACGTGCTGCTCCGTGCCCTCGGCGCGGAGCCGGGGCCGCCCGCCGGACGACAGGCGACGGTGTTGAGAACGACGACCGAGACGGCCATCCGGCTGACGCTCGCCCTCGACGGAACGGGCAGGACTCGCGTGGAGACGGGGATTGGTTTTCTCGATCATCTGCTGACGCTTCTCGCCTTTCACGGCGGCCTCGACCTCGACCTCGTCGCCGGGGGTGACCTCGATGTCGACGACCACCACACGGTCGAGGACGTCCACGCTGCGTTCGGCGTACGCGCTTGCGGAGGCGCTGGGGACGCGCGACGGTGTTGCGCGCTACGGCGCCGCGATCGTGCCGATGGACGAGGCGCGCGGAACGGCAGCAGTGGATCTCGTGCGGCGACCGCACGCCGAGATCGCCCTTTCCTTCTCGGGTGACCGCGTCGGCGCCCTGGCCGTCTCGCTCATCGGGCATGCGCTCGAGCGCTTCGCTATGGAAGCGGGATGCACCGTGCACGTCGAATCCTCGGGCGCGGACGACCACCACGTGGCCGAGGCGGCGTACAAGGCGCTCGGGCAGGCGCTGCGGCAGGCGATCGCGCCCGGCGCGGCGGGCATCCCCTCGACGAAGGGCGTGGTGTGAGGCGCGTTCGGTACCAGGTACCGATCTCTGTCAAGGGGAAGCGGTGCCGATTGCGTGCCGATGTGTCCACAGGACAGCTTGTGGCGCGTTTGCGCGGACGGCTCGCCGTGCCGGCGGCCGGTGCTGTCGCGTTTGGCCATGTCCCCGCCGGACGCCTTGACGCGAACCCGTACCTGACAGCGGCCCTCCCGACCGAACGTGGGTGCCCGTGAAGGTCGCCATCGCGGACTACGGGGCCGGGAACCTCCGCTCGCTTTCGGCGGCCCTCGTCCGCGCGGGCGCCGAGCCGGTCGTCACGACCGACCCCGCGACGGCGCGGGAGGCGCGATTGGCGCTGATCGCCGGCGTCGGCCACGTCGAGAGCGCCGCGGCGGGGCTCGCAGCCCACGGCCTCGACGACGCTCTGCGTGAGCGGGTAGAGGCCGGGCGTCCGGTCGCCGGGATCTGTGTGGGCCTCCAACTCCTCTTCGAACAGAGCGAAGAGGGTGGGGTAGGGCTCGGCCTGCTCGCCGGGCCGGTTCGGCGTCTCCGGGCACGCCGCGTCCCGCACATGGGCTGGAACGCGCTCACCCTCGCCCGTCCGAGCCCGATCCTCGCCGGCCTGGAAGGCGCGGACGTCTACTTCGCGCACAGCTTCGCCGTCGAGCCGGAGGAGAGCGCCGTCACGGTCGCGACGGTCGACCACGACGGCCCGCTCGTCGCGGCTGTCGAGTCCGGCCCGGTGGTCGGCGTCCAGTTCCATCCCGAGCGAAGCGCCACGGCGGGCGCGCGCGTCCTCGAAAACCTGCTGCGATGGTCAAGAAGCGCGTGATCCCCTGCCTCGACGTCGCAGGCGGTCGCGTCGTCAAGGGCGTCAGGTTCGAGAACCTGCGCGAGATCGGCGATCCTGTCGAGCTGGCCACCCGGTACTCGGAGCTCGGAGCCGACGAGCTCGTCTTCCTCGACATTGCCGCCACGCTCGAGGGTCGCGGCCCGATGCTCGAGGTGATCGCTCGTTCGGCCGACAAGCTCGAGATTCCGTTCACCGCAGGTGGCGGCGTCGCCGGCGTCGAGGATGCACGGGCGCTTCTGCTGGCCGGCGCCGACAAGGTCGCCGTCAACCGCGCGGCGTTCGACGACCCGACGGTGCTGACCGAGCTCGCCGCCGAGTTCGGCGCGCAGGCTGTCGTCTGCGCGATCGACGCACGCGCGGGTGAGGTCGTGACCCACGCGGGTCGCGAGGCGCGCGGGCGGGACGCCGTCGACTGGGCTCGCGAGGCGGTCGAGCGCGGGGCGGGAGAGATCCTGCTCACCTCGATCGACGCGGACGGCACCCGAGCGGGCTACGACCTTCCGCTGACACGCGCCGTCGTCGAGGCCGTCGAGGTCCCCGTGATCGCGTCCGGCGGCGCGGGCGAGGCGCTCCACCTTGCGGAGGCGTACGAGGTCGGCGCCGAGGCCGCGCTCATCGCGTCGATCGTCCACGAGCGACCCGAGCGCCTGCCCGAGCTGAAGGCCGAGTTACGGGAGGCAGGATGGCCGATCCGGACATGACGCTGACGCCCGTCGTCGTCCAGGACGCCGCGACGAACCGCGTGCTGATGCTGGCCTACGCGAACGAGGAGGCGTTGCGCCTCACGCGCGAGTCCGGAGAGGCGTGGTTCTGGAGCCGCTCCCGCTCCGAGCTGTGGCACAAGGGCGCCACCTCGGGGAACACCATGACCGTCGAGGAGATCCGGGACGACTGCGACGGCGACGCGCTCCTCTACCGCGTGCGGCCGAACGGTCCCGCGTGCCACACCGGCGCCGAGTCGTGCTTCGCGCCCTGGCTGTGGCGCGTCGTCGCCGAACGTGCGCTCGAGCGACCGCCCGGGTCGTACGTCACCTCTCTGCTCGATGCCGGCCCCGCCGCGGCCGCTCGCAAGGTGGGCGAGGAGGGGCTCGAGGCCGCTCTCGCGGGGGCAGGTGAATCGGACGAGCGGCTCGTCGAGGAGCTGGCCGACCTCTGGTTCCACAGCTATGTCCTGCTCGCGGCTCGCGGGCTCCAGCCGTCCGTCGTCGAGGACGAGCTACGGCGCAGGCACGCGACGCGCACGGAGACCGGGTAGGCGCGTGCCGAAGACGATCCTCGTCACGGGCGGGAGTCGTGGGATCGGTCGTGCCACCGCAATCCGGGCGGGAGCGAACGGGTGGTCCGTCGGCGTGGGATACCTGGAGAACAGCGACGCGGCAGATGAGGTGGTCGCCGCAGTCCGGGCGGCCGGCGGTGATGCCGTCGCGGTGCGAGGCGACGTCGCGTCCGAATCCGACGTGCTGGCGCTGTTCGACGGGACGGAGCAGGCGCTCGGGCCGCTCGACGGCGTCGTGGTCAACGCCGGTGTCTCCGCGCCGCCGCTGCCGCTCGTCGAGATGGCGGCGGAGCGAATCCAGCGCGTCCTCGACGTGAACCTGGTAGGGACGCTGCTCTGCGCACGGGAGGCGGGACGACGGCTGGCAACGAGTCGCGGCGGCAACGGCGGCTCGATCGTCCTCGTCTCGTCCGCCGCCGCCCGGCTCGGCTCGCCCAACGAGTACGTCGACTACGCCGCCTCGAAAGGCGCCGTCGACACCCTCTGCATCGGGCTCGCCCGCGAGATGGCTGCCGACGGCGTGCGCGTCAATGCGGTCCGCCCGGGCATCATCGAGACCGACATCCACGGCGCCGGCGGCCAGCCGGATCGCGCGGCGCGGCTCGGCAGTCAGGTCCCTCTCGGACGGGCCGGCCGGCCGGAGGAGGTCGCCGAGGCGATCGTCTGGCTCTTGAGCGACGCCGCCTCGTACACGACAGGCGCGCTGCTCGATGTCACCGGCGGACGCTGACGGGGTACCCTGTCCGCCGATGCACCGTTTCGATCATTGGCGCGCGACCGTTCTCCGTCAGAACGGCTGAGCCGCCGCTTCCCACTTCGAGCGTCGAGGGAAGCGGTGGGACGGTGACGCGCATCTCTGCCTGAGGTACTCCGTCAGGCGGCGACGCGCGCTCCTTCCCGCATGATCGGAAGGAGGACGCGATGCCGATGCCGCATCGCACGTTTGCAGAGGTGGCGAAACGCCGCCTCGTCGGGACGGAGGGCAGTGAGCGGGTCGCGACGATCCGGGCGCTGCTCGACGAGCTGCCCGGGTACCGGAACGGCCCGTACGCCGATCTCCGCAAGTGGCTGGAAGGCGAGCTCGCGCGCACGCGGGTGCGCGGGAAGGTGCTCCATCGTGACTCGTTGCAGGTTCGTCGCGAAGGCGCTGCGCAGGTTGCGCTGGTCGGCCCGCCGAACGCAGGCAAGTCGTCGCTCCTTCAAGCCCTGTCCGACATCCAGATCAAGACGGGCGACTACGCCTTCACCACGCTCCGGCCCGTCCCCGCGCTGACACGGATCGGCGGTGTCCTGGTGCAGCTCGTCGAGATCCCCGGCCTCATCGCGGGCGCTCACGAGGATCGGGGAGGAGGCCGTGCGCTGCTCGGCGTGCTCCGGAACGCCGACGCGATCGTCTACTGCCGCGCGGCGAACGAGCCGTCGTCGGGTCTCGTCACGGTGCGCGCGGAGGTAGCCGCGGCCGGCATCGACAAGCCCGCGATCGTCGCGTTGACGAAATCCGATGAGCTGACGGACCAGGAGCTCGAGCGCATGAGTGACGACGCTTGTGGTGATGCACGAGCGGTCGTGCCCGTCTCGGTGCTCGACGACGAGAGCCTCGACCGGCTGCGCGACGCGATCTGGGCGCTGACCGGCCTGATCCGCGTATATCCGCGTCGGGACGGCGAGACCGACGAGGCGCCGTTCGCGCTGCGGGCCGGAGCGACCGTCGCCGACGTCGCCGACTGTGTCCACCACGAGCTCGGTGCGGCGTGCACGGGCGCGCTCGTCTGGGGCCGGTCTGCGCGGTTCGAGGGTCAGCGCGTCGGGCGCGGTCACGTCGTCGCGGACGGAGACGTGGTCGAGGTGGTGACGAGGTAGGCCGCGGCCTCCGGGAACACAGAGTCGCAGGCCCGTACGCGGTCCGATCCGTGGAGCGCCACGGGGCCGCGCAGCGTCCGAACCATGCCCCCAACGTCCCCCAGGGGCACCCCGGTGTCCCTGACGTCACGCTATCGAGGATTGTGTGACGGGTGTGAGCCGGCTCTGTGCCGAGAGCGTGTCGGTTTCCGCGACGTGATGGGCGGCCGGCCGACACGGGCCGGCCGACCGACGCGCACCCGCTCCGGCTCGGCCCCGCCCGCTCGACGGCCCGCGGATCGTCGGGGCGGTCTAGCCACCCTCCGGTGCCGTCTCGCCGTCCCAGTAGCCCGCAGCGTCGTCGAGGAAGAACCAGCGGCGCTCGCCCTCACCGGTGCCCCAGCGGATCATGAGCTTGTTGCTGTCGACCTGCACGGCCGCGCGTGGCAGCGCGAAGCTCGACACGATGAGCACGCGGACAGGTTCGGTCGCCCGGTTCGTGAGCTGATGTGCGCCGTCAGGGCCGCTCGGGAAAGAGGACGGCCTCGCCGGGCTCGAGCACGCGCTCGCCCTCAGGCGTGCGCAGCGTCGGTCGACCCGTGACGACCACGAGGAGCTCGTCGTTGCCCAGCTCGTAGTGGTACGGGAACGTGCTCTGGCCGGGTGGAAGCTCGTAGAGGCTCGCGCCGAGGCGCTCTCCGGCGATGCGCTTCCTGCGCCAGGCGTACCCAGGATGCTCGGGCGGCCACGTCCGATCGAGCCAGCCCTCGTCGTCGAGGAGGTTGACCCCCATGGGCCGGACCCTACTCAGACCTCCCACTCGCCCGTGAGGAGCCGCGGGAGGACGTCGTCGAGCAGCCGCAGCGTCATGCCCCACAGCACGTGTCCCTCGACGTCGATGCCGTCGACGAGCAGCGGCTCGGGAAACCGTTGCGACGTGAACGGCAGCATTGCGCGTGCGGCCGGATCGGCGAGGGCTCGCGCGGCGGGAGTGAGCACGCCGACGATCTCGTCCTGCTGGAGCCGCCAGGACGTGTCGGCCGGAATCCGGCCCAGGAAGGGATACACGCGCCAACCGGTCGCCTGGGTGTCGAGCGCCGCGAGCTCGGCGACGACCTCGACCGACGTGGGTCTGAGGCCCACTTCCTCCTCGGCCTCACGCAGCGCCGTCGCGAGCAGGTCGGCGTCGCCCGGCTCCGGCTTGCCGCCGGGCAGCCCGAGCTGGCCGCCGTGGAGCCCGCCGTCGTCGGCGCGAGCCACGAGCACGACGCGCAGCTCGCCGTCACCGTCGCGGTAGACCGGGACGAGGACGGCGGCCGTGCGAAGCGTGGCGCTCATCGCAGCTCGTGACGAAGCAGGTCCTCGACCGACTCGCGCCGCCGGATGACGCGAGCGGATCCGTTCCCGACCAGAACGGCGGCCGGTCGCGTGACGCCGTTGTAGTTGGACGCCATCGCGAGCGTGTAGGCGCCGGTCGCCGGGACCGCGAGGAGGTCGCCCCGGCGGGGCGCCGGGAGCGCGACGTCGTCGATCAGGACGTCACCCGACTCGCAGTGCATCCCGGCCACGCTGACGACCTCGTCCACGGGCTCGTCGGCGCGCGTCGCCGACAGCGCCGTGTAGCGGGCGCCGTAGAGCTGCGGACGGGGATTGTCGGACATGCCACCGTCGACAGCCGCCCAGGTTCGCCCGGTGAGTCGCTTCACGCTCCCGACGCGGTAGAGCGTGACTCCGGCTCGCCCCACGAGACAGCGCCCCGGCTCGAGCCACACCTCCGGCTCGGGGAGGCCGGCCTCACTGAACGCCGTGCGGGCCGTCGCAGCGGCGGCGCTCACCAGGGTCGCGGCATCCACCACCTCGTCGTCGGGGTGGTGTCGGATCCCGAACCCACCACCCAGATCCGCCACGCGCGCCACCCACCCCAGCTCCTTCTGGCACTCGGCCGCGAACGAGGCGAGCCGCGCGATTGTCTCGGCCTGGGCGTCGAAGTCCTCGAGCTGGGAGCCGACGTGGACGTGGACGCCGAGCACGTCGAGCCCGCGCGCGAGCGCATCGGAAACGAGCACGCGTGCCTGCTCGGGTGGAAGGCCGAACTTCGAGCCGTGGTGCCCGGTGCGGACGGCCTCGTGGGTGTCGGCATCGACACCGAGGGTGACGCGGACGAGAACACGTTGCACGCCGACATCTGCCGCGAGCTCGGCTTCGTCGGGCGCGTCGAGCACGACGGGGGCGCCCTCGCGTGCGGCTTCGGCGAGGAACGCTGCATCCTTGTTGTTCCCGTGGACGACGAGCTCTGCGCCGGTCAACCCCGCCGCGCGCGCATACGCCAGCTCGCCCGTGGCGGCGACGTCCGCGCCGATTCCTTCCTCACGCAGGAGCCGTAGCAACGCAACGTTCGGAAACGCCTTCGAGCCGAAGAAGACGCGCCCCTCGCCGGCTGCCGCCCGCAAGACGCGGGCACGGGCGCGGACGGTCTCCTCGCAGACGACGACGAGCGGCGTACCGAGCTCGTTCGCGAGCGATTCGGCGCCGATGCCTCCGAGCTGGAGGTCGCTACCGGCGAAGGCGGCGGAGTCGGGCAGGAGGTCGAGGAAAGGCTCTGGCACCCGCCGATCGTGCCTGTTACAGTGGAAACCGTGCAGCAGCTTCTCACGTAGCCCAGGGAGGAAACGCGGCGACGCCGCGCCGACTCCCCACGAGCCTCTCGATCCGAGAGGCTTTTTCGTTTCTATGAGGGGAATTCGAGGACGGATGGACGAGGCCGAGCGTTACGAACCGGAGGCGATCGAGGCCAAGTGGCAGGCGATCTGGGCTGCCGAGGGGTCGTTCTCGGTCCCGAACCCGGACCCGACGGCGGTCGGCGAGACGCCCTCGACATACGCGCTCGAGATGCTTCCGTACCCGTCCGGCGATCTCCACATGGGGCACGTCTTCAACTACACGCTGGGCGACGTCTTCACGCACATCCGGCGTCGGCAGGGATTCACCGTGCTGCGCCCGATGGGCTACGACTCGTTCGGTCTGAACTCCGAGAACGCGGCGATCAAGGAGGGCGGCCACCCACGCGAGATCACGAACCGCAACATCGAGGCGATCCGCCGCCAGATGAAGCGGATGGGGTGGGCGATCGACTGGTCGCGCGAGGTCTCGACCGCCGAGCCCGAGTACTACCGCTGGACGCAGTGGCTCTTCCTGAAGTTCTTCGAGCGTGGGCTCGCCTACCGCCGCGAGGCGCCCGTCAAGTGGTGCCCGAACGACCAGACGGTGCTCGCGAACGAGCAGGTGATCGACGGCCGCTGCGAGCGCTGCGGCGCCGAGGTCGAGTCGCGGAGCCTGACCCAGTGGTTCTTCAAGATCACCGAGTACGCCGACGCGCTGCTCGACGAGATGGACACGCTCGAGTCGTGGCCCGAGCGCGTGCTGACGATGCAGCGCAACTGGATCGGCCGCTCGGAGGGCGCCCGGGTCACGTTTACCGTCGACGGGAGCGGGGAGGAGCTGCCCGTCTTCACGACACGGCCGGACACGCTGTTCGGTGCCACGTTCTTCGCTCTGGCGCCCGAGCACTCGTTGATCTCGCAGCTGACCGACGGCACGGAGCACGAGCAGGCGGTCGCCGACTACGTGCGGCACGCCGCCGCGCGCTCGACGGTCGAGCGAGAGACGAAGGAGAAGGACGGTGTCTTCACCGGCCGCTACGCCGTCAACCCAGTGAACGGCCAGGCGATACCGATCTGGGTCGCCGACTACGTCCTCATGGAGTACGGGACGGGTGCGATCATGGCCGTTCCCGCACACGACGAGCGCGACCATGCGTTCGCCGAGAAGTACGGCCTCGAGATCCGTCAGGTCGTCGCGCCGGCGGACGGCGGCGGTGCCGCCGACGCCGGCGCGTACGTCGCCCACACCGACGACGAGGTGCTCGTCGACTCGGGCGAGTTCACGGGACTGACGGCGCCCGAGGGGAGGCGCGCGATCACCGCGTGGCTCGCCGAGCGCGGGGTGGGCGAGGCGACGATCGGCTATCGACTGCGCGACTGGCTGCTCTCCCGCCAGCGGTACTGGGGCTGTCCGATCCCGATCGTCCATTGCGAGGCATGCGGGGTCGTGCCGGTGCCCGAGAGCGAGCTGCCGGTGCTCCTGCCGGAGATCGACGACTACCTGCCGAAGGGCCGCTCGCCACTCGCCGCGGCCGAGGACTGGGTCGCGACGTCGTGCCCCTCGTGCGGCGGCCCGGCGCGCCGCGAGACGGACACCATGGACACGTTCGTCGACTCCTCCTGGTACTTCCTGCGCTACGCCGACGCCAGGAACGACGACGCGGCGTGGGATCAGCAGATCGTCGACTACTGGCTGCCCGTGAAGCAGTACATCGGCGGCGTCGAGCACGCCGTGCTCCACCTGCTCTACGCGCGGTTCTTCACGAAGGCGCTGAACGACATGGAGCTGCTGGGCTTCCGCGAGCCGTTCTCGCGGCTCTTCACGCAGGGGATGATCTACCGCCACGGCAAGAAGATGTCGAAGTCGAAGGGCAACGTCGTCTCCCCGGACGAGGCGATCGCGGAGCACGGGGCGGACGCGTTGCGGCTCTACATCCTCTACATGGGGCCTGCCGAGCACGACAAGGAATGGAGCGACGCAGGGATCGAAGGCACCGCGCGCCTGCTCGATCGGATCTGGCGCCTGGTGCTCGAGACCGCGGAGCGCGGTCCGGTCGAGGCGCCGGAGGACGGCGAGCTCGTGCGTGCCGCGCACCGGACGGTCGACCGCGTCACCGACGACGTCCTGCGCCGCTTCCAGTTCCACACGCCAATCGCCGCGCTGTTCGAGCTCGTGAACGAGATCTACCGGGTGAAGGACGACCCGGCGCGCGCGGGCGAGGTCCGCTTCGCGACCGAGACGGTCGTCTCGCTGGTCCAGCCGTACGCCCCGCACGTCGCCGCGGAGCTCTGGGTCCGTTTGGGGCACGAGCGGATCTGGGACGCGCCGTGGCCCGAGGCGGACCCCGGGCTCGTCGCGGCCGAGACGGTCGAGGTCGTCGTCCAGGTGAACGGCAAGCTCCGCGATCGCCTCCAGGTCCCGGCGGGCACGCCCGAGGACGAGCTGATCGCGCTCGCCCTCGCCTCCGAGCGGGTTCGGGCCCACGTGAACGGGGAGCCCCGCAAGACGGTCGTCGTGCCCGACCGGCTCGTCAACGTCGTCGTGTAATCCGCGGCGCGTCATGCCCGCGGCCTGCGGCCGGTGGCCGCGGGGGCACGTCGTCACACATTCGGCGCAGAGACGGCACACATCCGTGACGGTTCGCGCGCGACGCTGGGAACGTGCTCACTCTCACGCGAACCCAGCTCGCCCTCGTCGTCATCCCGCTCGTTGCGCTGCTGAGCGTTGCCGGCTCGCGGCTCGCGGGCGTGGGGACGAGCCAGTCGCCGTCGTCGGTCGCGCCGCTGACGCGAGTCGAGGGTGGTGACGGCGCCGAGGCAGCGCCGCGCCTCGTCGTGCATGTCGTCGGCGCCGTTCGCCGGGCGGGGCTGTTCCAGCTCCGAGAGGGAGCTCGGATTGCCGATGCGCTGACGCGCGCCGGTGGCCCCACGCGGCAAGCCGACCTGTCGGCGGTCAACCTCGCCGCGCCCCTCGCCGACGGACAGCAGGTCGTGGTGCCCCGGCGCGGGCCGGCCGGGTCAGCGGCCTCCGGAGCGCCGATCGCAGGCTCGAAGGTGAGCCTGGGGATCGCGACGGTCGAGCAGCTCGACGAGCTACCGGGGATCGGGCCCGTCACCGCCCAGAAGATCGTGGATTGGCGCGCGACGCACGGGCCGTTCCGGTCGGTCGAGGATCTCGACGCGATTCCCGGAATCGGGCCTGCGCGCGTCGAGCAACTCCGGGACCTCGTGACGCCATGAGCGATCGCGAGCCTGCTGCCGGCGGACGAATCGGCGGAGTCGCGGCCTGGGGGAGGCGTTTGGCCGTGCGAGACTGGCCGGCGCTGCTCGTCGCAGCGGCCTGCCTCGGCCTGTCTGCCTCGGTCTGGGTGCGACCGGACGTCACGTTGTCGCTGTCCATCGCCTTCTTCGTCGTCGGCGCAGCGCTGCTGACGACCGGCCCGAGGCGACTCGCGCTGGCAGGCCTTCTGTTTGCGCTGGCCGGGCTCTGGTGGGGATCACTTCGAAGCGACGCACTGGACCGCAGCGTTCTCGCCACGCGGCTCGGCGAGTCCGAGTCCGCCCGGGTCGTCGTCACCGGCCCCGGCCGGAGGACACCGTTCGCGCTCCGGGTCCCGGCCGAGGTGGTGCGGTTCGGCACGACGCGCTTCCGCGAGCGCGTGCTCCTGGAGCTGCCGCCCGAGCGTGCGCCGCCTCAGGGCGCCGTGCTCGAGCTGCGCGCGCAGCCCGTCGCGCCGCGTGGGCCCGAGACCGGCTTCGACGAGCGTGGCTGGCTCGCGCGGCGGGGCGTGCACGTTGTCCTGCGCGGCGAGGGAGCGCGCATCGTCGGCCGGCGGGGTGGGATCGGTGGCGTCGCCGACCGGCTGCGCGCGCACATGGAGTCGACGATCGCCCGCGGGACGACGGGAGAACGCCGCGCGCTCCTGGCCGGGATCGTGCTCGGCGAGGACGAGGGCCTCGACGAGTCGCTTCGAAGTGCCTTCGAGGCAAGCGGCCTCACGCACCTGTTGGCGGTCTCGGGACAGAACATGGCGATCACGGCGATCGGGGTCGTCGCGGTTGCGCGGGTCGTGGGGATCGGGCGGCTCGTCGGCGAGGGTTTCGCGATTCTCATCGTGCTCGCGTACGCCCTCGCCGTGGGCTGGCAACCGTCCGTCGTCAGGGCTGCGGTCGCCGGCGTGCTGGCATCGCTCGCCTGGATCGTCGCCCGTCCGCGCGACCGGTGGCACGCGCTTTCGCTCGGGGCGCTCGTCTTGCTCGCGTGGATGCCGTCGTCGGTCCTCGAGCCCGGTTTCCAGCTCTCGTTCGCTGCGGTCGCGGCGATCTTCGTCGCCCTGCCACGCGTCTCCGGCGTGCCGGACGCGCTATCCGGTGCCCCGTCGGCTCTGGGAGGTGACCGTCGTCGCAGTTGCCTGCGGTGTCGTGACGGCGCCGATCGTCTGGCTCCACTTCGGCGCGCTGGCGCTCTGGACGGTGCCCGCCAACGTCGCGGCTGAGCCGGCGATGCCGCCGCTCATCGGGCTCGCACTCGCCGCGGCCGCGATCGAGCCGGTCCTTCCCGGCGCCGCAGCCGCGTTGGCGTGGCTCGCTGGCTGGTGTGCGGCGTGGATCGCGTTCGTCGCCCGCATGGTCTCCGGCTGGCCGGCGGCAGAGGTGCGCTCGCCGGTCGCCCTCGGAATGATCCTGACCGTCGCCGTCTTCGCGATCGCGCTGCGACGCCTACCGCGATATCGGCGGCGGTCGGCCCTCGCGGGCACGGTCTCCGTGGCGCTCGCGCTCGGAGCGGCTGCCTGTGCGCTGCAGCCGACTCCGACCTGGGCGCCTCCCTCGGGGCTCCGGATCACGTTCCTCGACGTCGGGCAGGGAGACGGCGTGCTCGTCGAGGCGCCGGGCGTCGCGGTGCTCGTCGACCAGGGGCCGCCGGAAGCGGACGTCGCCGGTCAGCTGCAGCGGCTCGGGATCCGGGCGCTGACGGCCGTCGTGTTGACGCATCCCCAGCGCGACCACATCGGAGGCGCGGCTGATGTGCTCGGCACGCTGCAGGTCGGAACCGTGCTCGATCCCGCGCTCGCCGTCCGCGGGCCGGAGTACCGCGCCGCGATCGCCGAGGCACGCCGCCGTGGCGTCCGTGTCGAGACCCTGCGAGCCGGCGACGTCTTTCGGGTCGGACGCCTGCGCCTCCGCGTTCTGTGGCCTGACGACGCCGGCCTCCCGAGCGAGGATCCGAATGCGAACGCCACCGTGATCCTCGCCAGCTTCGGCGCCACCGACGCGCTGCTCACTGCGGACGCGGAGACCGACGTGACGAGGCAGCTGCCGCTCCGTCCCGTGGAGATCCTCAAGGTCGCGCACCACGGCTCGGAGGATCCCGGCCTGCCCGACCTCCTTCGGGCTGTGCGGCCTCGGATCGCGGTCATCTCGGTCGGCGAGGGCAACGACTACGACCACCCGCGGCCGGAGACGATCGCCACACTCGACGCCACGCCGGGGCTCCTCACCTTGCGGACCGACGTGGACGGCCGGGTGGTCGTGGAGTCCGACGGGCGGCGAATCACTGTGAGGTCGGAGCGGTAACGTGGCGGCGTGGCCGCCGTCCACGAGCTGAAGCCCGCATACATCGTGTCGGGCGACGATCGGCCGAAGGTCGAGCTTGCGCTCGAGCGCCTTCGCGGCCGCTTCGACCCGGCGGCGGTGGAGCGGCTCGTCGTCGTGGGCAGTGACGGCGCGTCCGGTGTCGACGTCGTCGCTGCGTGCAATGCCGGTTCGCTGCTCGGCGACGCCCGACTCGTGCTCGTCACGGAAGTCGACGGCCGGCGAGGCGACTGGGGCCGCCTGGCGGGCGGCTGGAAGGCGGCGGATGTCGAGGCGGTCGCCGACTACCTCCGTGCCCCCGCGCCCGGAACGGTGCTTTGCCTGGTCGGCGAGGAGCTGAAGGCGGACTCGGCGCTCGGCAAGGCGGTGGCGAAGATCGGCGACGTGCTTCTGTACGACGTCGGCAGGAACGTCGAGGCGTGGATCGCAACGCGCTTCCGTGACCGCGGGATCGAGATCGAGCGGGACGCATGTCATGCGCTGACGGAGATCGTCGGCGACGACAAGCTCGCCCTCGGCCTCGAGATCGACAAGCTGGCGACGTGGGCGGACGGTGAGCCCCTCGGCCTCGACGAGGTGCGGCGCCTCGCAACGCCGTCACGCGAGGAAGCGCCGTGGGCGCTGACCGACGCCTGGGGTCGGCGCGACCTCGCAGCCGCGCTGACGGTGATGGAGAACGACCTCGACCATCGACCCCGCGCCGCCCGGGAGGAGGCGCCCCGGCTCTCGGGGCAGCTCGCGGGGCACCTCGCCAAGCTCGCGGCGATGAAGCGGCTGCTGGAGGACGGCGTCAAGCCGAAGGACGCCGGCGGGAAAATGGGGATGAAGCCGTACCCCGCGCAAAAGCTAGCCAAGCAGGCCGAAGGCTTCTCGGTCGAGGAGCTGCGCGACGCGTCGATCCGACTCGCGCGCCTCGACCACGCGCTCAAGGGCGGCAGCCGCCTCGCGCCCGAGCTCGAGCTCCAGCTCGCGATCGCCGACCTCGCACGCGAGCCGCGGTAGCCCGTCGGTCGTCGCGCCGCGTTACGAGGCGCTGGAGACGGCGCGCGCGGCCTGCGACTTCTTGCGTGCCGCGGTGTTCCTGTGGAGCGCGCCCCGGGCTGTCGCGCGGTCGATCGTGCGCACGAGCTCACGATGCTCGGCCGTGACCGCAGCCTCGTCCCCGTCCGCGACCGCCGTCTCGAGCCGCTTGAACAGCGTCTTGATCGTCGAGCGATAGCGCAGGTTCTCGAGCCGCTGCCGGCTCGCGATTTGCACGCGCTTCTTCTGCTGCTTGATGTTCGCCATACGTGAGAGCGCCCGCGAACTGCGGGCGCGCGGATGGTAGCAGAGGGGCCGCCGACGGTTCCACGAAACTCCCGTGGATGACCGAGCACATCGAGCCCGATCCGGGACTCGCCGAGGAGCGCGCGCACCGCCGCCGGCTGGCGCGCTCGACGGCCGTGTTCGGGGCTGCGACGGCGCTGTCGCGCGTGCTCGGCCTCGTCCGCGAGATGATCGCGGCGTACGCCTTCGGTGCGGCGGGGAAGATCAACGCGTTCACCGTCGCGTTTCAGATCCCGAACCTCGTTCGGGCTCTCGTCGCAGACACGGCACTCTCCGGCGCTTTCGTGCCGGTCTTCAGCGAGCTTCTCGAGAAAGGCGAACGGGCGCGCGCGTGGCGCGTGGCGTCGACGATCTTCTGGCTCGTCCTGCTCTTCACGACCGGGCTGACCGCCGTGTTCGTGCTTGCCGCCCCGCTGATCGTCGAGCTCTTCGGGACCCCGGGCGGCGATTTCGACCTCGCCGTCGGGCTCTCGCGCCTGCTGTTCCCGATCGTGATCCTGCTCGGGCTCTCGGGGATCGTCGTCGGGATCCTCAACGCGTACGACCAGTTCACCGTCCCCGCGCTGACACCGGTGGCCTGGAACCTCGTGATCATTCTCGGGCTCGTGCTCGGCGTCCCGGGGGCGGACGGCGAGGACGCCGAGCTGTATGTCTACGCAGGCTCGATCGTCCTCGCGACCCTCGTCCAGCTTCTGATTCCGGTTCCCTGGCTGCGCGGGCTCGACGGGCGGCTGCGCTTCGCGCTCGACTGGCGTGATCCGGCGGTGCGCCGGTTCTTCGTGCTGATGCTGCCCGTGACGTTGACACTCGGGCTGATCAACGTCTCGACCCTGATCGGGACGCTCTTCGCGTCCCGGCTCATCGACCCGGACCTGGCGCCACGCGCAATCGACCTCGCGTTCCGGCTCTACATGCTCCCGCAGGGAATCTTCTCCGTTGCCGTTGCGACGGTCCTCTTCCCGACGCTCGCGCGCCTCGCCGCGCGAGCCGACATGGCCGCGTTCGGTCGCACGCTCGACACCGGGATCCGTCAGATCGGGTTCCTGCTGATCCCGGCCGGGCTCGTGTCCGCCGTACTGGCCGAGCCGATCACGCGCCTCGTGTACGAGCGTGGCGAGTTCACGCC
This sequence comes from uncultured Actinomycetes bacterium, assembly GCA_963839755.1. Lineage (GTDB taxonomy): Bacteria > Actinomycetota > Thermoleophilia > Gaiellales > Gaiellaceae > Gaiella. Next base: position 64,264 of record CAWIVU010000017.1, on the reverse strand, counting down.
CGACCAGACACCGGTCGTCGCCGGCGCGCTCGCGGCATTCTCCGTGGGGCTCGTCTTCAACGGCTGGATGCTGATCCTCAACCGCGCCTTCTACGGGCTCCAGTCGAACTGGATCCCGACGTTCGTCGCGCTCGGCAACCTCGCGCTCAACGTGGCGCTGTTCGCGGCGTTCTACTCGTTCGGCGTGTGGGGCCTGCCGCTCGCAACCTCGCTCTCGAACCTCGCCGCCGCGGTCGTGCTGGTGGTGCTGATGCGTCGGCGGGTCCGTGGGGGCGTCGAGCTCGCGGCGACGCTCACGGCGCTGGGGCGCATTCTCCTCGCCTCCTGCCTCGCCACCGTTGTCGCCGTCGTCGTCTGGTGGGGCCTCGATGCCGCACTCGGCCGGTCCACGCTCGCGCAGGTCGTATCGCTCGGCAGCGCGCTCGCCCTCGGGGCGGGCTCGTACCTGCTCGCCTCTCGCATTCTCGGCGTCCGCGAGCTCGGGTCGCTTCTCGGGCTCCGTCGCGGTGGCTGACGGCGGCACGACGTCCATACGATGCGGGTGATGGAGAGTGGAGCGACCGGCGAGTACGTTCTCCGGCCCATCGGCTACGTCGAAACGCCGCTGAAGCATCGCGACGAGGCCCCGAAGCAGGGCTTCGAGGGCGCGCCTGAGGCCTGGATCGTGTTCGAGCGCAACGTCGCCGACGCGTTACGCGACCTGCGTGCGGGCGACGACGTGCTCGTCCTGACGTGGCTGCACGAGGCGGAGCGAGACGTGCAACTGGTGCACCCGCGGGACGATCCGACGGTCCCGTTGCACGGCGTGTTCAGCACACGCTCGTCGGATCGGCCCAACCCGATCGGCCTGCATCGCGTCCGGATCCTCGAGGTGGATGGCTTGCGGGCTCGTGTGGGCGATCTCGAGGCGATCGACGGCACGCCGGTCGTCGACGTCAAGCCGGTGCTGCGGCAGGAGGCCGCCGACGCTCTGACCGCGGCGTCGCGCCCGGCAGGCTCACGCCGATCATCGCGAGCGAAAGGAGGAGCAGCGATGTCCGGATTCATCATCACGCGCATCCAGACGGGCGACGCACGACGCTTGGCGGTCGATGTTCGACCAGGATCGCCCACACGCCCGAGAGAAAGCGACCGCCACGCGCGTCTTCCGCAGGGTCGACGACGCGAACCATGTGTTCGTCTTCCTCGAGCTCGCGTCGGTCGCGGACGCCGAGGAGGCGCACCGCCGGGTCGTCGAGTCGGGCATCCTCGCTCGCTTCGAGGAGAAGCACGGCCCCAACCTGCTCGAAGAGGTCACGGAGTGACGGACTTCCGTCATCCCAGCATCGATCACGTCACGGCGGTCCTTCGCGCCGGTGGCTGGGACGGCACCGTCCACGTCTTCGCCGACGGCGTGCGCACCGCGCAGGCGGCCGCCGACGGACTCGGCTGCGACGTCGGCGCGATCGCGAACTCGCTCGTCTTCGATGCCGCCGGCGAGCCCGTGCTGATCCTCACGTCCGGCGCGCATCGTGTCGACACCGGCAAAGTCGCAGCCGACCTGGGTCTGCCGGCCCTCGACCGCGCGAGCGCCGACTTCGTCCGTCTCCACACCGGCCAGGCGATCGGCGGCGTTGCACCCGTCGGCCATCCGGAGCCTCTGCGGACGTACCTCGACCGCGTCCTCGCGTCATACGAGCGAATCTGGGCGGCCGCGGGCCACTCGCACGCCGTCTTCGACACGACGTACGACGAGCTCCGCGACCTGACCGGCGCGACCGAGATCGACGTGAACTGACCGGGTCTACGCGAGTGCCGCGTACAGGTTGACGCGCACACCGTCCGGGTCACCGAGCAGCGCGTAGCGCTGGCCCCAGACTGCGTCCCACGGCGCCTTCTCGCCTTCGAAGCCCGCTGCGACGACGCGCGCGTACACGTCGTCGACTTCGGCGGGGCTCGAGCACTCGAATGCGAGGGACACCTGGTTTCCGTTCGCGCGCCTCCACTCCGGCAGGAAGCTGTCGATGACCTCCTCCGTGTCGAACATCAGTCGTGTGCCGTTCGCCATGGTCGCTTCGACATGACCGTCCGCGGGATCCTCGGGAAGGTCGAGCCCGAGCAGCCGGTAGAACTGCATCGAGCGCCGAAGATCCGCCACCGCGATGCCGATGGCGTTGAGCTGTGGCATACGACAACGCTACACGCCAGTCCCCGCGTGGTCGAAGGCGCCGGCACGGCACGCGAGGCCGGGACGAACCAGCCTCACGGCTACGATCGACGCCGATCAGCCATGGATCAGGACCGAATCCGCAACTTCTCGATCATCGCCCATATCGACCACGGGAAGTCGACGCTCGCGGACCGGATCCTCCAGCTGACAGACACGGTCGCCGATCGTGACATGCGCGACCAGCTGCTCGACTCGATGGAGCTCGAGCGCGAGCGCGGGATCACGATCAAGGCGCAGGCGGTGCGGGTCCACTGGAAGGGCCACGAGCTGAACCTGATCGACACGCCCGGGCACGTCGACTTCACCTACGAGGTCTCGCGTTCGCTCCAGGCCTGTGAGGGCGCCGTGCTCGTCGTCGACGCGGCGCAGGGGATCGAGGCGCAGACCCTCGCGAACGCCTACCTCGCAGTCGAGAACGAGCTGGAGATCGTCTCCGTCGTGAACAAGATCGATCTTCCGTCCGCAAACCCGGACGGGGCGGCGGCCGAGGTCGTGGAGCTGCTCGGCGGCTCGCGCGAGGACGTTCGTCCGGATATCGGCCAAGACCGGCGTCAACGTCGAGCATGTGCTCGACGCGATCGTCGAGCGGATCCCCGCGCCCGAAGGCGACGCGGACGCGCCGGCGCGGGCACTCGTGTTCGACTCGTCGTACGACCAGTACCGCGGCGTGATTGCCTTCGTCCGCGTCGTCGACGGGCGTCTGCCGACCGGGGTCGGCCTCCATGCGATGGCGATGGGCACGGACTTCGACGCGGAGGAGCTCGGCTACATGTCGCCGCAGCGCGTACCCGTCGAGGCGCTCGAGGCGGGAGAGGTCGGTTATGTCGTGACCGGCCTCAAGGACGTCTCGCGCCTCCGGGTGGGCGACACCCTGACGACGCGCAGGTCCGGGGCGGCAAGCCCGCTCCCGGGATACAAGGACGTCAAGCCGATGGTCTTCGCCGGCCTCTTCCCGACCGAGTCCGACGACTATCCGGAGCTCCGCGACGCGCTCGAGAAGCTCAAGCTCAACGACGCCGCCCTCTTCTACGAGCCCGAGACGTCACAGGCGCTCGGGTTCGGGTTCCGCTGCGGCTTTCTCGGGCTCCTCCACATGGAGATCGTCCGCGAGCGGCTGGAGCGGGAGTTCGACCTCGACCTGCTCGTGACGGCGCCGAACGTCGCGTACCAGGTGAAGGAGAAGAACGGCGCCTGGACCGAGGTGCACAACCCTGCCGACATGCCGGCCGACGTCGAAGAGGTCCAGGAGCCGTACGTCCGCGCCCAGGTGATTGTCCCGAAGGACTACGTGGGCTCGGTGATGGAGCTCTGCACCGACCGGCGGGGCCGGTTCGACCACATGGAGTACCTCTCCGAGACACGTGTGCTGCTCACGTACGAGCTGCCCCTGGGGGAGATCGTGCTCGACTACTACGACCAGCTGAAGTCGCGCACGCGCGGCTACGCGAGCTTCGACTACGACATGGCCGGCTTCCGCGACGGCAATCTCGCCCGGGTCGACGTGCTCGTCGGCGGCGAGCAGGTCGACGCGCTGTCGATGATCGCCCACCGGGATGCTGCTTACGAGCGCGGCAAGCTGCTCGTCGAACGACTCCGCGAGGAGATCCCGCGACAGATGTTCGACGTCCCGATCCAGGCCGCGATCGGCTCGCGTGTGATCGCGCGCGAAACCGTCAAGGCGAAGCGCAAGGACGTGCTGGCGAAATGCTACGGCGGCGACATCTCGCGCAAGCGGAAGCTTCTCGAGAAGCAGAAGAAGGGGAAGAAGCGGATGAAGCAGGTGGGGGGCGTCGAGGTGCCGCAGGAGGCGTTCCTCGCCGTCCTCAACCTGGACGGCGACAAGAAGCGGTGAGCGGGACCGGGAACCTCGTTCCCGGCGCTGCCCGCCACCTGTACGTCCACCTTCCCTTCTGCGTCCATCGCTGCGGTTACTGCGACTTCGTCACAGCCGTCGGTCGGACGGATGAGCACGGCGCGTACGTCGATGCGCTGCTCGCGGAGCTCGAACGGGAGCGTGGATGGCTGGCGGACGACGTCGGGACGGTGTTCCTCGGCGGAGGCACGCCGACGTTCACCGAGCCTCGCGCCCTCGAGCGGCTGCTCTCCGCGCTTCCCGATGTCGAGGAGCTGACCGTCGAGGCGAATCCGGAGACGGTGACTCCCGAGCTCGCGCAGCTGCTGCGCGGCCACGGCGTGAATCGCGTCTCGGTCGGCGCGCAGTCATTCCGGCCCGAGCTCCTTCGGGTGCTCGAGCGGCGGGCAACACCGGATGTCGTCCGACGCGCGGTGCACACTCTTCGTGATGCCAGTTTCGACAACATCTCGCTCGATCTGCTCTACGGGATCCCGGGCCAGGGCCCCGCCGACCTGGAGGCGGATCTCGCGGACGCCCTCGCTCTCGAGCCCGAGCACCTCTCGTGCTACGAGCTCGAGGCGAAGCCGGGCACGCGTTTCACCCACAAGCACGGGGAGGAGCTCCAGCGTCAGGCGGAGGCGATGGAGGGCTACTTCGAGCGTGTCGTCGAGACGCTGACCGGCGCCGGGTACCGCTGGTACGAGACGGCGAACTTCTGCCGCGAGGAGGCGGGCCGCGAGCTCCGCGCACGACACAACCTAGGGATCTGGCGTGGCGCCGACTACCTCGGTGTCGGCGTCGGAGCGGTCTCGACGCTCGGCACGGAGCGGCGCCGGAACCAGCCGTCGGTCGGGCGGTACATCGAGTCCTTCGCCGACGGCGGTGTCCCGCGGCGCGAGATCGAGACGCTCGATGCTCGGACGCGCGCGATCGAACGGGTGATGCTCGGGCTACGGCTCGACGAGCCTCTTGCGCTCGACGCGTTCGACCGGCAGGACGAGGTGGTGGACGCGGATGCCCTGGAGAGGCTTGTCGACGGACAGCTCGTCGAGCGGGTCGACGGTGGGATTCGCCTCACACCGCGTGGGCGCCGGTTGGGTGGCGCGGTGACGGCCGAGCTGCTCTCGTAGCGGGGCACGAGCAAGCGTGCCCTGGCTGCGGGGCGGCGCTTGCGCGCCCATGCGCGGCGCCCATGCGTGCCCGTGCCCGCGGCTGGCGCGAACGTGCTGCGGCGGGTCCTTGCGCTCCGGCTGCTGCCCGTGCGGCTGGCGCGTACGTCCTGCGGCTGTGTCGCGCCGCTCCGGTGCCGCCCGCGCGACGCCGGTCCGGGCGGTCCGTGCGCTCCGATGGCCAGGGCCGTCGCCGCGGGGCGCCGTGCGCTTCCGCGCGGCCGGCGGCTGTCGGCGTTCGCGCCCTGAGGGCCGTGCGCCGACGCGCCGCCCAAGAGGGCTTCGAGCCAGGGGTCGGGGCCGCTGAACCGCCCGTACCCACGGCTACCATCGCCTCAGTGGAGCTCACTCCGCGCAAGCGCGAGATTCTGCGGCGGGTCGTCGAGGAATACGTGGCGACTGGTCAACCCGTCGGCTCGAGGGTGCTCGTCGAGCGCTCGGACCTCGACGTGTCCTCGTCCACGGTCCGGCACGAGCTGTCGGAGCTCGAGGCGATCGGCCTTCTGACCCATCCCCACACGTCCGCCGGGCGTGTGCCGACGGAGAGCGGCTACCGCCTGTACACCGAGGATCTCGTCGGCGCGATCGAGGGCCGCCCGGGTCCGTTCTCCATCGACCTGACTGCGATGCGGAACGAGCTCGAGGAGGCGCTGCAGCGCACTACCGAGGCTCTCTCCGAGGCCACGCACCTGCTCGCGCTCGTCTCGGCGCCGTCGCTCGAGTCCGCAGCGGTGCGCCACGTCGACGTCGTGCAGCTGCAGCCGCGCGTCGTGATCGTCGTTGCCATCACGTCCTCCGGCAGCGTGTCGAAGCGCATGATCGAGTTCGAGGACGCTGTCGATCCGGGACTCGTGGAGTGGGCGCGGGCATACCTCGACGAGACGGTTGTGGGCCGCCGCGCGAGCGGCAACGTCCTGCGGCGCGCATTCGAGGATCCGAGCCTGACCACCCGGGAGCGGTTCTTCCTGGAGAGCCTGCGGCCCGCATTCGCGGTGGTCACCGCGCAGGCTACGGAGCTCTACGTCGGCGGGGCCGCAAGCCTGCTCGGCGACGCGAGGGGCGCGGAGCTCGAGGCGTGTCAACGCCTGCTCGAGGTGCTGGAGCGGAGGGCAGCCGTGCTCGGGCTTCTCCAGGAGGCGCTCGATCCGAACCGCACCGTCGTGCGGGTCGGCCCGGAGCTCGAAGGCGAGGAGCTGCGCGGCGCCTCCTACGTCGGCACGACGTACGGGCTTCCGAACCGATCGCTCGGCGCCGTTGGCCTTCTCGGCCCGCTGCGGATGGACTACGACAAGGCGATCCGCGCCGTCCGCGCCGCTGCGTTCGAGCTGTCGCGTCTCGTCGACGACGTGTACGGGCCGGCGTGATGGCGACGACCGAGCAGGACTACTACGAGCTCCTCGGCGTCGCCCGCGACGCGAGCCACGCAGAGATCAAGCGGGCTTTCCGTCGGCTCGCCCGCGACCTGCACCCCGACGTGAGCGAGGCGCCGGACGCCGACGTGCGTTTCCGCGTGGTCGCGGAGGCCTACGAGGTTCTGTCCGATCCCGAGCGGCGGCGGACGTACGACCGCTTCGGGCACGCGGGCCTTCGGAGCGGCGGGTTCGCTCCGACGGACGCTGACTTCGGGAGCCTTTCGGACGTCTTCGCCGCGTTCTTCGGCGAGACGCTGTTCGGCGGCGGGGCCAGCGCCGGCCCTCGGCCGACCCGCGGCCCCGATGTGGCTGCGCACGTCGAGATCGATCTCGCTGACGCGGCGACCGGCGCGACCCTGGACGTCCACATCCGGGCGGCTCGCGCATGTGAGCCCTGCGGCGGGACCGGGGCAGCGCCTGGCACCTCGCCGGTCACATGCCCGGCGTGCGCCGGCGCAGGTCGCGTCCAGCAGGTGACGCGGACAATTCTCGGACAGATGGTCCGTTCCGGGACGTGCCCGCGCTGCGACGGCGCCGGCAGGATCGTCGAGACGCCGTGCCCGCGATGCGAGGGAGACGGCCGGATCCTCGAGGACGTCACGCTCGACCTCGAGATCCCGGCGGGCATCCACGACGGTCAGCGGATCCGGGTCCGGGGCGACGGTCATGCAGGCACGTTGGGCGGCCCTCCCGGCGACGTCTACGTCACCGTGCGCGTACAGGCACACGAAGGCATCCGGCGCGAGGGCGACGACCTGCTGGTGCGGGCGACCGTGACGATGATCGAGGCCGCGCTCGGGACGACCGCGTCCGTACCGACGCCATCGGGCCCGCTCGAGATCGAGCTGGCGCCCGGCATGCAGCCCGGCGCGATCCATGTCGTGCGCGGGCGCGGGATGCCTTCGCTCGAAAGCGGCCGCCGAGGTGACCTCCTGGTCGAGGTCGACGTCCGTGTCCCCACGCAGCTGAGCGCCGAGCAGCGAGTCGAGCTGCTCCGCGTCGAGGAGACGCTCGGCACCGGGGCCTACCGCGACGAAGACGACGGGTTCCTCGGAAAGCTGAAGAGCGCCTTCCGGTGAGCAGCGAGCCGTCGCGGACGGCGCTCGTCGTGGTCGCCGACGCCGCCGACGGGACGCTCGCGCCGTGGCGTCGCCGCTTCCATGCCTGGTCGGTCGAGCGCGGGATCCCCGCCCACCTGACGATCCTGTTCCCGTTCGTCGCCGCCGCGCAGGTCGACGCCGATCTGCTGGCGAGCCTGCGGGCGCTCTGTGCGCCGGTCGCGCCGTTCGCGTACGAGCTCGCGCGCGTCGAGTCGTTCCCTGGTGTGGCCTGGCTCGCACCGGAGCCGGCGGCCCCGTTCCGCGAGCTCATCGCCGCCACACGGGCCGCGTTTCCCGACCACCCACCGTACGGCGACCCAACCCTCGAGGCGGTGCCGCATTGCACGGTCGGCGGGGACACGGGCGACGAGAACGACGACCGCGTGCTCGCGGCGATGCTCGCGGAGCTCGGCGACGGCCTCGGCCCGTCCCTGCCGCTCGCGTGCCGCGCCGAGGCCGCGACGCTGCTCGTCGAGCAGGCGGACGGCACCTGGGCCAGGGGAACGGCGTTCCCGTTCGAGGGCGACCGGGCGTGAGCCACTTCCGACGCGTCTCCGTGCGGGCGCGTGGCGACGACGCCGAGCCGCTGCGCGCGCGGCTCCTCGACCTCGTCCCTGCCGGGCTCGAGGAGCGGCCGCTCGACGGCGGCGGCGTCGAGTTCTCGGCGTACGTCCCAACCGACGCGGTCGAGCGGCTGCTCGCCGAGCTCCCGGACGCCGCGGTCGAGGACGTCCCCGACGGCTGGGAGGACGCCTGGCGCGCGTTCCACCACCCGGTGGAGGCGGGCGGGCTCTGGATCGGACCGCCGTGGGAGACGCCGCCCGACGCAGCGCGCTCGGTCGTGATCGACCCCGGCCGCGCCTTCGGGACGGGCGCCCATCCCACGACGCGGCTCTGCGTCGAGCTGCTCGCCGCCGAGAAGCACCGCGGCTCCGTGCTCGACGTCGGGTGCGGCTCGGGCGTGCTCGCGATCGCCGCCGCACGACTCGGCTTCGCGCCGGTGAGCGCGGTCGACGTCGACCCGGTCGCCGTCGAGACGACGCTCGCGAACGCCGAGGCGAATAGCGTCGCGGTCCACGCGAGCCTCGTCGATGCGGAAACGGATTCGTTGCCGCACGCGGAAGTGGCCGTCGCGAACGTGCTCCTGCGGCCGGTCGAGGCGATCCTCGCGAAGCTCGAGTCCCGTGAGGCGATCACCTCGGGCTATCTCGTCGGCGAGCGACCGCAGCACGAGGGGTGGGCCCACCTCGAGTCCGCCGCGCTGGACGGGTGGGCAGCCGACCGGTTCGAGCGCTTCCCGCAATCCGAGACGAGGCCGCCGACCGTTTAGTCTCAGAGGCTCGATGGCGACGTTCTCGACGCGGTTCCTCGGCTGCAAAGTCTCGTTCGCGGACGCCCAGGCGATCCGCGAGCGGCTGCTCGCCGACGGTCACCTCGAGGTCGCAGAAGGCGGTGAGATCCAGGTCGTCAACACGTGCTGCGTCACGCACGAAGCGGTCTCGAAGTCGCGGCAAGCTGCCGCGCGCGCTTCGCGAACGGCACGCACGGTCTACGTGACGGGATGCGCCTCGAACCTCGAAGACGCCTTCGACCGGGCGGCGCCGAACGTGGTCGTCACACGGCGAATCGGCGTCGAAGCCGCGGCATTCGTCGCCGGCGACGTGGGTGCAATCGGCTGCGTCGACGCAGAGCACCGCCTCGACCGCGTCCGAGCGTTCGTGAGGATCCAGGACGGCTGCTCGTTCTCGTGCGCCTTCTGCGTGATCCCGCGCGTCCGCGGCGCAACGCGCAGCCGCACGGCCGCGGCGGTGCTCGCGGAGGTTCGTCGTCGCGTCGATCAGGGGCATCGCGAGGTGGTGCTGACCGGCGTCAACCTCGGCTGCTTTCGCGATCGCGCCGCCGGATACACGCTGGCGCGGCTCGTACGCGACGCCGGCAGCACGCCCGGTCTGGAGCGCCTGCGCCTCTCGTCGATCGAGGTGAACCACGTGACCGACGAGCTCGTCGCAGCTCTGACGGAGACCCCGACCGTGGCGCCGCACCTGCATGTGCCGCTCCAGTCCGGCGACGACGCGGTGCTGCGGTCGATGGGTCGCCGCTACGACTCCGCGCAGTTCGCCCGCCGGCTGGAGCCGCTCACCGGCCTCAACCTGACCACCGACGTGATCGTCGGCTTTCCGACGGAGGACGACGAGGCGTTCGGGCGGACGCTCGAGCTCGTCGAGCGGCTCGGGATGACGAAGGCACACGTCTTCCCCTACTCGCCGCGACCGGGAACCCAGACGGCAGCGGACGACAGCGTCCCCGCCGACGTGAAGCGCGAGCGGGGCGCGCGGCTCCGCGCCCTCTCCGACGAGCTCGGCCGCCGCCACTGGCGGGCGCGCGTGGGAACGATCGATCGGGTGCTGGTCGATCGGCCGGGGCGAGGGTACGCCGGGGACTACACGCCGTGGCTCGTGCGCGACGCCGGCGAGGTCGGCGAGCTCGTGCACGCAAAGGCGGTCGGCGTCACCCCCGAGGGGGTGCTCGCCGTTGCCGCCTGATCCCGGGGACTGCCTGTTCTGCCGGCTTGTCCGCGAGGGCGATCACGTGCACGCCGCGGATGGTTTCGTCGCGATCCGTGACATCGTCCCCAAGGCGCCCACGCACCTCCTCGTGCTCCCCGAGCGGCACGTCGACACGTTCCGCGACATCGCGTCGTTCCCGGACGAGGAGGCGGCGCGCATGCTGCGCTTCGTGGCCGAATCCGCGAAGCAGGTGGGCCTCGAGGACTACCGCGTGATCGTCAACGTCGGCCCTCGCGGCGGCCAGACGGTGTTCCATCTCCACTGGCACGTCCTCGGGGGCGATAGCCTGCCCGGGTTCGAATGACGCTGATCGCCGACATCGAGAGCGAGTTGAAGACGGCGCGCCTCGGGCGCGACGACACGCGCCGTGATGCGCTGTCGCTGCTCCTGAGCGCCCTTCGCTCGGCGGAGAAAGAGCTTCAGCGTCCGTTGAGCGACGACGAGTCGCTGCAGGTCCTCCAGCGCGAGCGGAAGAAGCGCGTCGAGGCCATGGAGGCGTATGACGCCGCGGGGCGCGAGGAGCAGGCGGATCGCGAGGAGTTCGAGCTCGACGTGATCGAGGAGTTCATGCCAGAGCCCCTCTCGGAGGACGAGCTCGAGGAGATCGTCGACGACGTGATCGCGGAAGTGGGAGCGACCTCGCTCAGGGACCTCGGGCGCGTGATGGCCGACGTGATGCCGCAGGTCTCGGGTCGCGCCGACGGATCGACGGTCAGCCAGCTCGTCCGCGAGAAGCTCGCCTGACCGAGCCGTCGCTCCTGCGGCAGCCACTCGAGACGGCGCGGAGGCGCGCGAGCAACGAGCGATGGCGGGCAACCAGCCTGTAGCCCGCGTCGGTCGCCTGCGGAAAGGCCCGTGCGACCCTCGCAAGGGGACCGAGCCCGCGAACCGACTCGAGCACGAGCGGAATCGCTTCGCCGCCGGAGCGGCGGCGACCCTGCCCGTCGATCGCATGAAAGACCGCATAGCGCTCGCGGTGCTCGAGGTCGCGGAGCCACCTGCTCCCCGTTGTCGACCCGATTGGCGCGGTCTTCACGCCACGTCGCGCGAGCCGGCGGGCGAACGCGGCACAGACCCCGCACGCCTCGTCGTACAGCACGAGACTCGCCGGCATGCGAGGGACGGTACCCGCGCTCGCCCGTGGGGCGCCCGGGCGGCCCTCATGCGTCGGATCGCGCAGTGGCCCGGGGGGCTGCCGTACCGGTCGGTACCTACACTGGTTCGTCGTGCAGGACGTACTCACGGTTCCCAACGAGGTCGCTGCCGAGCTGGCCGGCGTGGGCGACGGCGTGCTCGACGCGCTGCGCGAGCGGCTCGGATGCACGATCTCGCTGCGCGGCAACCGGCTCACGCTCGAGGGCGACGATGCGCGTGTCGTCGAGGCGCGAGCGGTGGTCGACGAGCTCGTCGAGCTCGTCGAGGGAGGGCATGCGATCGGGCCCGACACCGTCGGGGCCGTCGTCGCGGCGCTCGACCAGGCCGCCGATATCCGCGATGTGTTCGACGACGTCGTCTGGCGACATCGCGGCAAGAAGATCGCGCCCAAGACCGTGACGCAGAAGCGCTACGTCGACACGATCCGCTCGTCGACTGTCACCTTCGCGATCGGGCCGGCCGGGACCGGCAAGACCTACCTGGCGATCGCCCTCGCCGTGAAAGCGCTCTCCGAGAAGGAGGTCGGTCGGATCATCCTGACGCGGCCCGCGGTCGAGGCAGGCGAGCGCCTCGGCTTCCTCCCCGGCGACCTCCTCGCGAAGGTCGATCCGTACATGCGGCCGCTGTTCGACGCGCTGTACGACACGATGGACGCCGACCGGCTGAACGCCTACATCGACCGGGGGACGATCGAGGTCGCGCCGCTGGCCTTCATGCGGGGTCGGACGCTGAACGACTCTTTCGTGATCCTCGACGAAGCGCAGAACACGACGCCCGAGCAGATGCAGATGTTCCTCACCCGACTCGGCTTCGGCTCGCGAATGGTGGTCACCGGTGACGTGACGCAGATCGACCTCCCACGCGAGCAGGCATCAGGGCTCATCCAGGTCCGCGACATCCTCCGTTCGCTCGACGGGGTCGGCTTTGTCGAGTTCGGGCACGAGGACGTCGTGCGGCACAAGCTCGTCCAGCGGATCGTCGAGGCGTACAAGCTGCACGTCGAGGAGACCGGCTCCGCCCGACGTCGGTGATGGTCGAGGTCGAGGTCGCCAACCGAAGCGGGGCCGTCGTCGACAAGCGCGGCGCGGTCGCTCTGGCGCGGGAAGTCCTGCGCGGTGAAGGCGTCACGACCGGCGAGCTCGGGATCGCCTTCGTCGACCCTGACGAGATGCGCACGTTGAAGCGCGAGCATCTCGGGATCGACGAGCCGACAGACGTCCTCTCGTTCCCGATCGACGGGCTGGAAGCGCTGCCGCCCGGTGAGCCTCGGGCGCTCGGTGACGTCGTCCTGTGCCCCGACGTCGTCGGCGACGACTGGCGGTGGTCACTCGTGCACGGGGTGCTGCACCTGCTCGGGCACGAGCACGGTGTGGCGATGGAGTCGCGCGAGCGCGCGTATCTGCCGTGATCGCGCCGCGGCGCCCGCCGTCGATCCTCGAGAGCTTCAACTTCGCGTTCGAGGGGATCATCCACGTGCTCCGCACGCAACGGAACATGCGGATCCACTTCGCGGTTGCGGTCGTCGTGCTCGTGGCAGCGCTCGCCTTCGACGTCTCGCGCCTGGAGCTGATCGCACTGCTTATCGCGATCGCGTTCGTCCTGATCGCGGAGATGGTCAACACGGCGATCGAGGCGGCCGTCGATGTCGCCTCGACGTCGTTCGATCCGATGGCGAAGCTCGCGAAGGACATCGGCGCCGGCGCCGTTCTGATCGCTGCGATCAACGCCATCGCCGTCGGCTACCTCGTGTTCTCCGGTCAGGTCGCCGGCGAGAGCTCGCGGCTCCTCGACAAGCTCTCCGAGGCGCCGGCCGAGCTCACGCTCGTCGCGCTCGTGCTTACGATCGCGCTCGTGATCGCGATGAAGGCGCTCTCCGGCCGAGGCTCGCCGCTTCGCGGTGGCTGGCCTTCGGGGCACGCCGCCGTCGCGTTCGCCGCATGGATGGCGGTGACGCTCGTGCTCGACGACAGCGAACATCGCTTCCTCGTCTCTTCTCTGTCGTTGATCATGGCGTTGCTCGTGGCCCAGACGCGAATCGAGGCAGGAGTCCACTCGACGCTCGAGGTCGCCTCGGGCGGCCTGCTCGGCGCTCTCGTCACGCTCGTCGTGTTCCAGGGGTTCTCCGCGTGACCGACGCAGAGCTGCTCGCCGCCGCCGACGCGGTCGCCGCGCGCGCGTACGCGCCATACTCGAACTTCGACGTGGGGTGCGCTGTCCTGTGCAGGGACGGGCGGGTCGTGGAGGGCGTCAACGTCGAGAACGCCGCCTACCCCCTCGGTGTCTGCGCGGAGCGCACCGCGTTCTCACGCGCGATCGTCGAGGGCTACCGGCCCGGCGACTTCGTCCTGGCCGCAATCACTGCGTCGCCGTGCGGCGGGTGCCGCCAGTGGCTCGCGGAGATGGGCGTCGAGCGCGTTGTCTTCCGGAACGGAGGGCGGGTCGTGGAGATGACGCCGAACGAGCTCCTCCCGGAGCAGTTCGAGCTGTGAGGTCGGCGCCTCGAGCGGCCGGCGCCCTGTGGGGGGATTGGTGCGCTCTTGGCACTCATCGGGCGCTGACTCGTGTCGATCTCCGCGATAGGCTCACGTTGCGGGGAGGAGGTCGGTGGCCCAGGGGGTGGGTGTCCGAAACGGACACGGCCGAGGGCTCCGGTCGGCATGTCTCGTCCCAGGGGTGGGTGTCCGAATCGGACAATGCTCGAGGGATCCGGTTGGCACGTCTCGCGCCAGAGCTGGCGTCGCGCGGCGCCCGCGTCCGAGCCGTCCAGGCGAGGAGCTCGCCCGGATCCGGTGCACCCGGCGCCGGGCGATCCGGCGATCCGGACCACGCGACGACATCAGCGTCGGGGCGGACCGATGAGGACAGGGCTCGCCGCCGTCGCCGGCCGGCCGAACGTCGGCAAGTCGACGCTTGTGAACGCGCTGACCGGGGAGAAGGTCGCGATCACCTCCACCGTCCCGAACACCACCAGACGACGGATCTTCGGTGTCGCGAACGGCCCCGACTGGCAGCTCGTGCTCGTCGACCTCCCGGGCTTCCAGCGCCCCATGGATCCGCTCACCGAGCGGATGCAGGAGACGGTCGACAACTCCTTCACGGACGTCGACATTGTCCTGCTCGTCCTGTCCGCGCGCGACCGCATCGGCGCCGGCGACCGCTTCGTCGCCCGCCGTGTGTTCTCGCTGGGCGTTCCCGTCGTGATCGCGCTGAACAAGATCGACCGCCTCAAGCACGGGCACGTCGCGTCGCAGATGAAAGAGGCGGCGAAGCTCGGCGACTTCCACGCGCTGCATCCGGTCAGCGCGAAGGTTCGCGACGGGATCGACGAGCTCCGCGACGATCTCGTTCACCTCCTTCCGGAGGGGCCGGCGCTGTTTCCGCATGAGCAGCGCACCGATCTGACGGTCGAGGAGCGCGTCGCCGAGGTGATCCGGGAGAAGGCGCTCCACCTGACCCGGGACGAGGTGCCGCACGCCTTGATGGTCGAGGTCGACGAGCTCGGCGAGAAGGTGGCTCGGGCACGGGTGCTCGTCGAGACGGAATCGCAGAAGGGGATCCTCGTCGGGAAGCGCGGGGCAATGATCCGCGAGATCGGCACCCGTGCACGCCCAGAGGTCGAGGCGCTCGTCGGTCACCCCGTGTTCCTCGAGCTGGTGGTCAAGGTGCGGCCGAAGTGGCGGCGTGACCGAAAGACGCTCGAGCAGCTTGGCCCTTGATCGAGTCCGCGCTCGCCGCTCAGTGCACCCGCTGGACCTCGGGCACGATCCGGAGGATCACCCGCTCTGACGTGATCTTCGTCTCGTCGTAGTCCCGGCCGCGGTACTTCCGGGACAGTGCGTCGATGTGGTCCCTGGCCGCGGCGCCGCGGACGATCTCGGAGACTCGGCCGCGCACCTCGGCGTAGGTGTAGGGATCGGCGCGGTCCCAGATCGTCACGGTCACCCGCGGGTCGCGCTCCACGGCCTTGAACTTGGCGCGGTGCACCTCCGTGTTGATCAGCAGGTGATCGTCGTCCGCGTCGATCCACATCACGTGAGTCATCGGTCGGCCCGAGGAGAGGATCACGCTGAGCGCCGCGAAGTTCGCAGCCCGCGCGAGCTCGCGCACCTTCGCCTCCACAGCTGCCATCAGGCCGAGGCGGTGTCCATCGCCTCGTCCGCGTCGACGCGGTCGGCGAGTGTGCGGGCGACCTTCAGCCAGAGCTCCGGGATCGCGTCGACGAGCTCGACGAAGTCCTGACCCGAGATGGCGAGGACACGAAGCGGTGTCGCCGCGACCACGGTCGCCGTCCGTGGCGAGCGCGAGAGCAGCGCGATCTCGCCGACGTAGCTCCCCGCCCCGAGCCGCGCGATGCGGCGTCGTCCGCGGCGTACGTCGACCTCGCCCTCCACGACGACGTAGAACTCCGTGCCGGGCTCGCCCTCGGTGATCAGCTCGGTCCCGTCGTCGACGCTGCGCTCGACGGCGAGCGCGGCGATCCTGCGCAGGTCGCGTTTCGAGCAGAGCTCGAAGAGCGGCAGGCGTCGGATCAGGTCGACCTTGGCATCCGCCCGGAGCAGCACGGCGGGCACTCTACTCGCGGGCTCTAGACTTGTGCTCATGAGCCAGACGCTGGCACTTCCGCGTGCATTCGAGCTTCCTGGCGGCGGCAGGCTGCCGCGCCTCGGCGCCGTTGACGCCGTCGCGCTCGAGGCGCGCGCGGCGGAGCTCGCCAAGCGCTCGATCAAGCGTGAGTCGAAGGTCTTTGCGCTCGAGCTGGCGATCCGGATGATGGATCTCACGACGCTGGAGGGCGCCGACACGCCCGGCAAGGTGCGCGCGTTGAGCGCCAAGGCGATGCGACCCGCGCCCGATGACCCGTCCGTCCCCGCCGTGGCCGCGGTGTGCGTCTACCCGAGCCTCGTCGGTGTCGCGCGGCGCGCCCTGCGAGGCAGCTCGGTGAAAGTCGCGTCGGTTGCGACCGCATTCCCGTCCGGACAGGCGTCCCTCGAGGTGAAGCTCGCGGACGTACGTGCGGCTGTCGCCGCCGGAGCGCACGAGATCGACATGGTGATCGACCGCGGGGCCTTCCTGTCGGGCCGGCTCGGGCACGTGTACGAGGAGGTCATCGCGGTCAAGGAAGCGTGCGGCGACGCGCACCTGAAGGTGATCCTGGAGACGGGCGAGCTCGGCACCTATGACGCGGTGCGCAAGGCCTCGCTCGTCGCGATCGCAGGTGGCGCCGACTTCATCAAGACCTCGACGGGAAAGATCGCTCCCGCCGCGACGCTCCCGGTGACGCTCTGCATGCTCGAGGTGATCCGCGACGTCCACGAGGAAACCGGGCTCGTGATCGGCATGAAGCCGGCCGGGGGTATCCGAACGGCGAAGCAGGCGATCCAGTACCTCTGCGTCCTGCACGAGACGCTCGGCCGGGAATGGCTGACGCCCGACCTGTTCCGCTTCGGCGCATCGTCGCTCCTGAACGACGTGCTGCTTCAGCTGCGCAAGCAGCGCACCGGGATCTACCGGTCCCCCGACGAGTTCACGATCGACTGATGGGCGCTGTCGAGAAACAGCGGACAGGCCTCTCCGACGCGGGGTGGGAGTATGCGCCCTCGCTCGAGGGGCGCGAGATCGTCTCCTTCGAGGAGCGCTACGGCCTGTTCATCGGGGGCAAGCAGGTTGCGCCCCGATCGCGCTCGTGGTTCACGACCGTGTCGCCATCGACCGAGGAGCCACTCGCCGAGGTCGCCCAGGCGGGCGCGAAGGACGTCTCACTGGCGGTGGACGCCGCGCGCGAGGCGTTCACGCCGTGGAGTGCGTGGCGGCCCTCGGAGCGGGCAAAGGTGCTCTTCCGAATCGCCCGCGTCCTCCAGGAGCGCGCCCGCGAGCTGGCAGTGGCCGAGTCGCTCGACGGTGGGAAGCCGATCAAGGAGTCGCGGGACGTCGACCTGCCTCTCGCCGCGGCGCACTTCTTCTACTACGCGGGCTGGGCCGACAAGCTCGAGTACGCGTTCCCCGGCCGGCGGCCGCGACCGCTCGGCGTTGCCGCGCAGATCGTGCCATGGAACTTCCCGCTCCTGATGCTCGCCTGGAAGATCGCGCCGGCCCTCGCGTGCGGCAACACCGTCGTCCTCAAGCCCGCCGAGACGACGCCGCTCACGGCGCTCCTGTTCGCGGACGTCTGCCGCCAGGCGGAGGTTCCTCCCGGCGTCGTCAACATCGTGACCGGGGACGGGGCGACGGGTGCGCACCTCGTTCGGAACGACGGCATCGACAAGGTCGCATTCACCGGCTCGACCGAGGTCGGCAAGGCGATCCAGCGCGAGCTGGCCGGCCGGGACATCGCCCTCACGCTCGAACTGGGTGGCAAGGCGGCGAACATCGTTTTCGAGGATTGCGCTCTCGACCAGGCAGTCGAAGGGATCGTGAACGGGATCTACTTCAACCAGGGGCATGTGTGCTGCGCGGGCTCGCGGCTGCTCGTCCAGGAGTCGATCCACGATCAGCTGGTCCGCAAGCTCAAGCGCCGGATGGCGACGCTCCGCGTCGGCGATCCACTCGACAAGAACACCGACATCGGCGCCATCAACTCGAAAGCGCAGCTCGACAGGATCACGGAGCTGGTCGAGAGCGGCACGGAGGAAGGCGCCGAGCTGTATCAGCCGCCCTGCCGGCTGCCGGAGAAGGGGTGGTGGTTCGCGCCGACGGTCTTCACGAACGTCGCCCAGAGCCATCGCATCGCCCAGGAGGAGATCTTCGGTCCCGTTCTCAGCGTGCTGACGTTCCGGACGCCTGATGAAGCGGTGGAGAAGGCGAACAACACGATGTACGGGCTCTCGGCCGGCGTGTGGACCGAGAAGGGGTCGCGGATCCTGTGGATGGCCGACCGGCTGCGGTCCGGTGTTGTCTGGGGCAACACGTTCAACCGCTTCGACCCGGCGTCGCCGTTCGGCGGCTACAAGGAGTCGGGCTTCGGTCGCGAGGGCGGGCGCCACGGGCTCGAGGCGTACCTGAGGTTCGAGTGAGGCACGAGCGTCGACAGCCCGCTGCCGTGATCGGCGCGAAAATCGTGCTCGTTGGCGCGCTGGCTTGGGGCGTCTGGAGGGTCCTCCGCATGGAGGTCGGCGAATGAGTGGGCGGCTGGTCGTCAGGAAGACCTACAAGCTCTACGTCAACGGGGCGTTTCCGCGCTCCGAGTCCGGGCGCACGCTCGAGCTCGAGGGCTACAACGTCGCGAGGGCCTCGCGAAAGGATGCGCGCGACGCAGTCGTCGCCGCGCGCAAGGGCTTCGCCGGGTGGAGCGCGGCGACGGCATACAACCGCGGCCAGGTCCTGTACCGCCTCGCCGAGACGATGGAGACGAGGACCGGCGCCCTCGCCGCCGCCTGCAGCGGTCGCCGCGAGGTGGCGCGGGCGATCGACCGTGTCGTGTGGTACGCCGGCTGGGCCGACAAGCTCGCGCAGGTGCTCGGCTCCTCCAACCCTGTCGCAGGCCCGTACTTCAACTTCACGCTTCCCGAGCCGACGGGTGTCGTCGCGATCGTCGCACCTCGCGAGCCGGCGCTCGACGGGCTGGTGTCCCGCATGCTCCCGGCGCTCGTGGGTGGGAATGCGGTGGTAGCGGTCGCGTCCGAGTCCCATCCGCTCGCCGCGATCGAGTTGGCCGAGGCGGTCGCCACATCCGACGTGCCGGCCGGGGTCGTCAACGTGCTCACCGGTCTTCGGGACGAGCTCGCGCCTGTCCTCGCCGCGCACATGGACGTCAACGCCATCGACGTGACGGGAGCGGACGGCGACGCCGCAGCGCTCGAGGTGCTCGCCGCGGAGAACGTGAAGCGGGTCGTCCGGGCCCGGGAGGACCGCAGCCCCTGGGAGATCGCGGCGTTCATGGAGCTGAAGACGGTCTGGCACCCGATCGGCCGCTGAAGCGGCGCTCGCGAGGGCGCTCCTTCCGGGGCACCCCAACCCACCACCCACTGCCGATTCTATCGCTCTCGTTGCCGAACTTGGCGACGAAAGAGTGCCAACTTCGTGACTCCTTTGTGACGGCAGCGCGGCGCGCGCGCCGCCGAACTCGAAGGCCCACGACTCCCAAGCGCGCTCACACCGCGACCCACTCGTCGCCTCAGGTCGCCGCAAGCACCGCGTCGACCGCCGAGGCGGCCGCGCGGAGCCGCACGTCGAGAGCGCCCTCCGCGAGCAGCCACGGCCTCCCGCTCGACGTCGCTCGCTCGAGGTACCGCTCGTGCATCCACCGACGTTGCGCCTCGAACTCGCGGATCCCGTCGTGCCGCCACGGCACGTCCAGGCCGCAGACGACGAACATGTCGTACGGGCGCGCGACGAGCTCCCCGAACCCCGTCGCGGGAGCGCCGAGGTAGACCTCGTGGAAGAGCGCGGTCGTGAACGCGTCGGTGTCGCTGAAGAGCACGTGGTTGGCGGACGTGGCGAGGAAGTCCTCATACCAGCAGTGGATCCGCGCGATGTGCGTGAACTCCCAGCTCGTCCAGGCAGCGCCCTCGGGCCGACCGATCAGCGTGTACGGCCGGCCGTACTCGGGATTCCAGACGGTCTCGTAGCGCTGCGCCAGGCTGCGAGCGAGCGTCGTCTTGCCCGTGGACTCAGCGCCGAGCAGGCAGACGCGCTTCACGTCGGACGCCACCGCGCGAGCCTACGCCACCGATCCGACCTCCGAGCAACGCGGGACCGTGCGCGGGCGCGGGGAATCGATCCTCTACCATCCGCCCTCGTGACCGGTCGACGGTTGAGCCAGGCGATCGCAGAGGGGGACGGAATCTCGGTCCTCGTCGAGGTTCGCGACGGAGTGGCGGCGCGCGCGGCCGAGGAGAGCGGCGCCGAGGGCCTGGTGGTCCGCGTGGCCGAGGCGGTTCTTCGCTCGGAGACTGCGCTTCCCTTACTCGCCTACGGGCCCGCCCCAGACGCCGCTGCGGCCGGCGAGGCGGATGCGGTCGTGCTCACCACGAGCGACGGAGACGAGGCGCTGGCCGGGCAGGTCGAGCGCTGTCAGGAGCTCGGAATCGAATACGTGCTCAGGGTCAGCGACGACGAGGAGCTGGTGCGTGCGTTCGACCAGGTCGACCCCGAGATCGTGTTGCTGACCGCCGAACGCGCGGAAGCGGCGCAGGCGCCGCTCGACCGCCTCCTGGAGCTGCTCCCGGACGTGCCAGCGGGCAAGCTTGCGATCGCCGAGCTCGCAGGCGCCTCGCGCGGGGACGTCGAGGAGCTCGAGCGGGCAGGTGTCGACGCCGTCCTTGTCACCGGCGACGTCGAGACGCTCGTCGGCGACGCCGTCCCGGACGTCTGAGCACAGCAGCTGACTCCGGCGTCGGGCGCAGCGGCGGCCGCGCGCCGTCGGTCGTCCAGCTGGGGATCCTCGTCGCGATCCTCGCGCTTGCGGCGGCGCTGCGCGTGGTGGGCGCACGGTCGGGGCTGCCGCTTCCGCTCCTCAACCCGGACGAGGAGAACCTCGTCCCGCGCGCCTGGCAGCTCGTCCACGGCGGCGGCCTCGACCCGGGGTGGTACGACTATCCAAGCCTCCTCTTCCTCGTCCTAGGCCCATCGCAGATCGGCTTCGACGAGCCGTCGTACGGCGCGGCCCGCGTCGTTGCGATCGTCGTCGGTCTCGTCGGCGTCGCCGCTACCTGGTGGCTCGGCCGGGTGGCGTATGGTCGGCTCGCGGGCATCGTTGGGGCCGTGGGTGTCGCCGTCGCGACGACCCACGTCGCGTACTCGCGGATGGCCGTTACGGACGTCCTCCTCACGCTCGGGGTCGCCGCGACGCTCGCGTTGCTCGTCTCCGGACGTCTCGAGTGGGCGGGGGTCGCAGCCGGGCTCGCCGCGTCGGCGAAGTACCCCGGCGCGTTGCTCGTCGTGCCGCTCGTCGTAGGCGCGTTCGGCGCCTGGCGTCGTCTCGCGACCGCGCTCGCATTCGCGGGTCTCGCATTCCTCCTCACGAGCCCTTTCGTCGTCCTGCATGCAGGGGCGGCCTGGGACGATCTCTCCCGCGTCCAGCGGCTCGCTCAGGCCGGCTGGCTCGGGTTCGAGGACGACCCTTCGACGCCGGTCGCCTTCTCGGGCCGGCTGTGGGAGACCGTCGGCCCGCTTGCGCTCGTGGCGCTCGCCGGTGTCGCCGTCGCCGCGTGGCGACACACCCGCCGCGACCTGGTGTTGCTCTCGTTCCTCGTCGTGTACAGCGTGTCGCTGCTGCCCATCGAGGCACACTTCGACCGGTACGTCCTGCCGGTCGTGCCGGTGCTCGCGGTCTTGGCCGGACGCGGGCGGTGGCTCGCTGCCGCAGCGCTCGTCGCAGCGGTGGCGCCGCTCTGGTGGTCGGTCGGCGACGCGCGAGCGCTCACGGCTCGGGATCCGCGCCTCGACGCGGCAGCCTGGGTCGAACGTCAGGTGCCCGCTGGAGACCGGCTCGCGGTCGACCCGTCGACGCTTCCTCTCGACGACCGTGTCGTCCGGCTCGAGCTGCCCGGTCCCGAGCGCTCGTTCGATTCCCGGCGGGACATCGGGGTCCTGCGGCGTGACGGGTTCGAGTGGCTCGTGGTGGGAGACGCCGTCACCGACCGGGTCCTCGCGGCGGCCGGCGACTATCCGCGCGAGGCCAGGTTCTACCGTTCCCTCGCGCGGCGCCAACCGGCCTTCGAGGCGGCCGCGCAAGACGGCCGCTGGGTCCGCGTCTATCGCATCTACCCTTGAGCGTGATGGAGCCCCGGGGCCAGACGATCGACGGCCTCGCGCTGAGCACCGCCGTGTTCCTCTCGGGGGCCGTGCTGCTCGGAGTCGAGATCGCCGCGAGCCGCGTGCTCGCGCCGACCTTCGGCAGCTCGCTCTACGTCTGGGGCGCGCTGATCGGCGTCGTCCTCACCGGGCTCGCGATCGGCTACGCCGCCGGCGGGGCGCTCGCCGACCGTTGGCCGTCGCCGTACCTGTTGGTCAGCGCGATCGCTCTCGGCGCCCTGCTCGTGCTCGCGATCCCCGTCGTCGACGAATGGGTGCTCGAACAGGTCGTTTCGTGGGATCCCGGGCCACGGCTCGACCCGCTGGTCGCCGCAATAGCCCTCTTCGGCCCGATGAGCGTGGTGCTCGCGTCCGTCTCGCCGATCGCCGTGCGGCTCGCTGCACGGTCGATCGACCGGCTCGGCAGGACGGCGGGTCGGCTGTTCTCGATCTCGACCGCCGGCAGCATCGCCGGGACGTTCGCGACCGCGTTCTGGCTCGTGCCGGAGTACGGCACGGACCAGGTGCTCGCCGTCGGCGCCGTCGTCCTTCTTGCCGCCGCCGCGGTCGTGGCTCTGGTCGAGGGGCTCTGGGCGCCGGCCGGAGTGCTGGCCGTCGGCGCCGGAGCGGCGGTCCTCGCAGTCGGGGCCCTCGCACCCGAGACGAGCGGCGGCCGCCTCACCGGGCTCGCCGCGCAGAACTGGTCGCCGCTCTACCGCGAGCGCGACGTGCGGACGCCGCGCAAGCTCGACCCCGCGGAGGTCTCGCTCGTCGCCGGCGGGTTCACCGTCCGGGAAGCGCGTGACACCCGCTATCACCGTCTCTTCGTCGTCGAAGACGAGACGTCGCGCTATCTGCGCTTCGACAGCTCGTTCCAGAGCGGCATGTACCTCGAGGATCCCTTCCGCACGCGGTTCCTCTACAGCGACTACCTCCACCTGGGGCTGGCGTACAAGCCCGACGCGAAGAAGATCCTCGTCGTCGGGCTCGGGGGCGCATCCGCGCCAAAGCGCATGTGGCGCGACTTCGACGACCTGCAGATCACGACCGTCGAGCTCGATCCCGAGGTCGTGACGACCGCGTACCGGTGGTTCGAGCTGCCGCGCGACCCGCGCCTCGCGATCGAGGTCGACGACGGCCGACGCTTCCTGCAGCGCAACGACGAGCGCTACGACGTGATCATGGTCGACGCCTTCTACTCCGACGGCGTGCCGTTCCACCTGACGACACTGGAGTTCGTCGAGTTGATGCGCGAGCGACTCAACCCGGGCGGCGTCGTCGCCACGAACGTGATCGGGGCGATCACCGGCGGAAGCTCCCAGATCACGCGCGCCCTCGTGAAAACGTACGGCGCCGTGTTCCCGACGGTCGAGCTGCACCCTGTCTTCGAGGGGGCGTTCGATCGCCGTCCCGACGACATTCGCAACATCATCCTCGTGGCCACCGAGCGCGCCTCCCCCTCTCGACAGCGGCTCGCCGAGACGTGGCGAGATGTCCGAGCGTCGCGCGCGCCGCGCGCTCCGGCGCTCACGAAGGCGATCCGCGATCGCTGGGAGCGCGAGGTGCGGACGGGCGACGTGCCGCTCCTGACCGACGGCTACGCGCCGACGGACGCCCTGCTGCTCGGCTGAGCGCCGGCGATCGCGCAGAGCCGGGTTACGGCGCCGTCAGCGTTCGCGCGACGTCGAGCAACTGGGCCGGCACGGGACGGATACCCGCGCACGCTTCGTCGAGCGTCACGTCGACGATCGCTGTGCCGCGGAGCGACACCATGCGCCCGAACGTGCCGGCCGCGGCCAGGTCGGCCGCGGCGACGCCGAGGCGGGAGCCGAGGACGCGGTCCGAGGCAGTGGGCGTCCCGCCGCGCTGAAGATGGCCGAGCACGGTGACGCGTGATTCGAACCCGGTCAGCTCCTCGAGACGGGCAGCAACGAGCACCGAGACGCCGCCGAGCCGCTCGAACCCGAACGTGTCGAGCGAGGGGTCGAGGTTCGTCCCGGGCGGCGGCTCGACGCCTTCGGCGACGACGACCACGGAGTAGCGCCGCCCGCGCTCCGCTCGGGCGCGAACGACGTCGGCGACGGCGTCGAGGTCGTACGGCGCCTCTGGGACGAGAATCGCGTCTGCTCCCGCCGCAATCCCTGCGTACGTCGCGATCCAGCCGCGTGTTCGTCCCATCACCTCGACGAGCATGATCCGGTCGTGTGACTCGGCCGTGGTGGTGATGCGGTCGATCGCCTCGGTGGCGATCTGCACTGCGGTGTCGAAGCCGAAGGTGACGTCGGTTGCGGCGATGTCGTTGTCGATCGTCTTGGGCACGCCGACGATCGGCACCCCGTCGGCAGCGAGGTTCCGGGCGGAACGGAGCGTTCCGTCCCCGCCGACGACCACGAGCGCGTCGATTCTCCTCGCGGGTGAGCGTCGCGGCGATCGACGCGACGCCGTCCCCGTGGACGTACGGGTCGCGCCGCGACGTCCCGAGGATCGTCCCGCCCCGCTGCAGGATCCCGCGCACGGCGTCCCGATCGAGGCGTCGGACGTTGCCCTCCATCAACCCGTCCCAGCCGTCGAGGATCCCCAGCACCTCGAGCCCGTGGTCACCGACCGCACGCGCGACGACGCCGCGGATGACGGCGTTCAGGCCCGGGCAGTCGCCGCCCGCGGTGAGGATCCCGAGCCGCTTCACGTCAGTACAGGAACATCGGCTTGCCGACGACGTGGCGCACCTTCGGCCTGTAGCCCTCGATGTCGTAGAGCTCGTCCACGTCGACGCGCTTGACGCCCTCGCGGGTCGCCGAGATCGGAACAGCGGTGTACGTGCCGCTTCGGAGCGCGACCATCCGCCCCGACGCGCCCTCGAGTGCGAGGTCGGCGGCCATCACGGCATAGTTCGTCGCGACCATCAGGTCGAGCGAGTCGGGCGCGCCGGAGCGCATCAGGTACCCGACCTCCTGGACGATCATCTCCTCGCCGGTCCGCTCCTTGAGGAGCGCCGCCGTCAGCTCGCCGATGCCCCCGAGCTTGCGGTGGCCGTACGCGTCCTCCTCGCCGGAGAGCACCATCTCGCCCCCGGCCAGCGTCGCGCCCTCCGACAGGGTGACCATCGCGTAGTTGGACGGGTTCGCGCGCTTGTCGGAGACGAGGAGCTCACCGAGCCGGTCCACCTCGAACGGAACCTCCGAGATGACCGCGCGATCGACGCCCGCGAGATAGGCCGTGACGAGAGACGTCTCACCGCTGTAGCGGCCGAAGAGCTCGACGACGGCGATCCGCTCGTGCGACCCAGTCGACGTGCGGAGGTTGTGGATGAACTGCACCCCGCGCGTGACGGCGGTCGAGAAGCCGATGCAGTAGTCCGTCCCGTGGACGTCGTTGTCCATCGTCTTCGGGATCGCGATCACCGGCACGCCCTCCTCGTGCATGCGCAGCGCGTACGAGAGGGTGTCGTCGCCGCCGATCGGAATCAGGACGTCGATGCCCAGCGACTCGACGACACGTAACGCGTGATCGGTGAAGTCGAACGGCCCGTCGCCCTCGGCGCGCCCTGCGAGGTGGGCGGGAACCTCGCCGGGCCGCACGCGGCTCGGGTTCGTGCGAGACGTGTGCAGGAACGTGCCGCCCGTGCGGTCGATGGTGCGGACGACGGACGGAGTCAGCTGCTGGAACCACTGCGAGGCCGACGCGGGGTCGTCGAGGTCGTGCTGCAGCAGCGCCGCCCAGCCGCGGCGAAGCCCCACGACCTCGTGCCCGTCGTGCGCGACGCGGTTGACGACGGCCTTGATGCACGGGTTGAGCCCGGGCACGTCGCCGCCGCCGGTGAGGATCCCGATGCGCATCGAGACGTTCTTATCAGGCGCAGTCGACAGGAGTCGCCCGACCGCGTGTCGGTTCACGCCGGCGTCTGACCGTAGACTGACGACGTTGTCCGGTCGCCGAACCGGCCCGCGGGGGTGGTGGAACGGTAGACACGGTGGTCTCAAAAGCCACTGCCCGAGAGGGCGTGAGGGTTCGAGTCCCTCCCCCCGCATGATCGATGTGCGATCACCGGCGGGGTCGGCTCCGAGAACGACGCCGCACGGCTTGGAGCCGCCGAGCCGAAGATCGGCAGCGCGCCTGGATGCCGGCCTTTCTTGTTGCGTCCGTGTGAAGGGGGAGGTTGGCTGCTAACCCCCCGCGCCGTCGCCGCGTCCGAACTCGTAGCGACGTGTGTGCGCGCACGTATCCCACGGCCCACCGTCATGTCCTAGACTTCGCGCCCACGCAACGGGACAGCCCGGCAGGAACGCTGGGCGCCGGTCGGTCCATCAAGGAGGAGGAGGAGCTTGAAGCTCAAGCGGAATGGGGTGTTCCTCGCCGGTCTGCTCGTCGTCGCTCTCGCGCTTGTCGCGGCGGGCTGCGGTGGAGACGACGGCGGCGAGGCACCCGAGGCATTGCCTTCGTCGTCGTGCACGGCGATCGAGTACGAGGGCGACGGGGATCCGGACTACATCATCGCATCCGATCTGCCGCTGCAGGGCGCGTCGCGCACGCAGACGCTGCAGATCAACGACGCGATCCGCAAGCAGCTCGCGGACCGCGAGTACAAGGCCGGCGACTACGGGATCGGCTTCCAGGCATGCGATGACGCGACCGCACAGGCGGGCAAGTGGGACTCCGGCAAGTGCTCGCAGAACGCGAACGCCTATGCAGCGAACGACAAGGTGATCGGGGTCATCGGCACCTTCAACTCGGGCTGCGCGGCGATCATCATCCCGGTGCTGAACCAGGCGCCGGAGGGCGGCATCCCGATGATGTCACCGGCCAACACGTACCCGTGCCTCACGGTCAACCTGCCGGGCGGCTGTGACGCGACCGAGCCCGACAAGTACTACCCGGCCGGCACGCGGAACTACGCACGCGTCGCTCCGGCGGACGACTACCAGGGCGCGGCGGTGGCCGAGTTCATGAAGAGCAAGGGAGTCACGAAGCTCTACGTCCTGAACGACAAGGAGGCGTACGGCCTCGGCGTCGCGACCACGACACGGAAGGCTGCCGAGCATCTCGGCATCGAGGTGGTCGGGTTCGAGGCGTGGGACCCGAAGGCGGCGAGCTACGAGTCGCTGTTCAAGAAGATCCAGGGGAGCGGGGCGGACGCGGTCTTCCTCGGCGGGCTGATCGACGAGAACGGCGCCCAGGTGATCAAGGACAAGGTCGCCGTGCTCGGGCCGAACGACGGTGACGTGGGGCTGTATGCACCCGACGGGTTCACGACGCAGCAGACGATCACCGATGCGGGTCCGGCCTCGGAGGGCATGTTCATGTCCGTCGCCGGCGTGCCGATCGACGAGTTCTCCGGCGAGGCCGAGACGTTCGCGACCGCGTTCGAGGCGGACTATCTGAACGGTGCTCGGATCGACCCGTACGCGATCTACGGCGCGCAGGCGGCGCAGATCATGCTCGACGCGATCGCGGAGTCGGACGGCACCCGTTCGGACGTGATCGCGAAGATGTTCGCGACCGAGGTCACGGACGGCCTGCTGGGCTCGTTCAAGTTCAACGAGAACGGCGACCCCGAGGACGCGTCCGGGGCGGTCGTCGGCTTCACGATCTACGTCGCGACCGACAAGCTCGAGACCGTCGAGGCGATCTCGCCGGCTCGTGAGGTCGTCGCGGCTGCCGGTGCCGCCTAGCGGACACCAGCTTCACTGCGGTGAAGGCGGTGGGAGGGCATTGCCCTTCCACCGCCGTACCGTTTAGAGTCGCGCGGATGGCGTCCGCCCTCGCCCGGCTTCGAGCGTCGTCGTGGGTCGACAGGATCGGGCTCGCGCTCGTCGGGCTCGTCGTCCTCTGGCTCCTGGTCAACTTCGTCAAGGGGCCGGTCGAGTTCATCAACGTCGGGATCATCGGCCTGACGAACGGTGCGATCTACGGCGTCGTCGCGCTCGGCTACACGCTCGTCTACGGGATCCTGCAGCTGATCAACTTCGCCCACGGCGACGTGTTCGCGCTGTCCGGGCTCTTCGCCAGCACGGTCATCATCTCGGTGCTCGGCCTCGACACCGACTCGAGCGTGCCGGTCATCGTCGGCGGCCTGCTCCTGACGTTCGTCGTCGTGATGGTCGCCTTCGCGATCTTCAACGCGACGATCGAACGCGTCGCGTACAAGCCGCTCCGCCACGCCCCTCGACTCGCGCCGCTGATCACTGCGATCGGCATGTCGTTCATCGTCCAGAACATCGCGCTCGCGTTCTACGGCGTCGACTACCGCTCGGTGCCGAACTTCATCCCGACCACGGACGTCGTCGACATCGGCGGGATCACGATCACCTGGAAGAAGCTGACGGCGATCATGATCGTCGTGCCGCTGCTCCTGCTCCTCACCTGGTTCGTGCGGCAGACGAAGCAAGGGAAGGCAATGCGGGCGGTCGCCCAGGACCGCGAGGCCTCGGCCATGATGGGGATCGACGTCAACCGGACGATCTCCGTCACGTTCCTGATCGCCGGTGCGCTCGCCGGCGCGGCCGGGATCGTGTACCTGCTCCAGTTCAACATGCGTTACGACACCGGCTTCGAGCTCGGCCTGATCGCGTTCACCGCGGCGGTGCTCGGCGGCATCGGGAACCTCACGGGGGCGGTGCTCGGCGCGCTCATCATCGGGTTCGTCCAGGCCTTCAACGAGGGCCTCACGTGGCTCGCGCCCGGAAGCGACTGGACCCGCACGATCGTGTTCGGAATCCTGATCCTGATCCTCGTCTTCCGCCCCGAGGGGCTGCTCGGGGAGCGGACACCCGAGGGAGCATGAGCCGGCTCTCCGATCGTGCGGGAGAGGTGCGGTCCGGAGGGGCCGGGCGCACCTGGGCGATCATTCTCCTGCTCGTCCTCCTCGCGATCATCTACCCGAGCATCGTCGAGTCGCTCCAGGACCTGCCCGCTGATCGGGGACTTCATCCCGCGCACGGACTCGATGGTCGTGATGATCGTCTTCACGATGATGGCGGTCGGGCCTGAACGTCGTCGTCGGCTACGCCGGCCTGCTCGACCTCGGGTACGTCGCGTTCTACGCAGCCGGCGCGTACACCGCCGGCTGGCTCGCATCGGGCCACTTCGACCAGGTGACCTTCCACCTCTTCTCGACCGCACCCGACGACGCGGTCGGGATCCACATCTCGATGTGGCTCGTCCTGATCATCGCCGGCGTCTTCACGACGATCGTCGGCATCCTGATCGGCCTTCCGACCCTGCGGCTGCGTGGCGACTATCTCGCGATCGTGACGCTGGGATTCGGCGAGATCGTGCCGCAGTTCGTGCGCAACGGAGACTCGATCGGCGGCTTCGACCTCACCAACGGCACGTTCGGGATCAGCCCGATCGACTCGCTCGGGTTCGGCGCCTTCGTCTTCCGGACGGAGTCGAACCGGGCGGAGCTGTTCTACTGGACGGCCGTTGCCCTCCTGCTCTTCACGGTGTTCTGCTGTTGGCGGCTCCAGAGCTCGCGGCTGGGTCGCGCCTGGATCGCGATCCGCGAGGACGAGACCGCCGCCGCTGCGATGGGCGTCCCGCTGATGCGCACGAAGACCTGGTCGTACGCGATCGGCGCGTTCTTCGGCGGTGTCGCCGGCGCGTTCTACGCGAGCTTCAAGTCCGGCGCGTTCCCGGCGGACTTCTACTTCAACATCTCGGTGTTCCTGCTGTGCATGGTGATCCTCGGAGGCATGGGGAGCCTCGCGGGGGTGATCCTCGGCGGCATGATCCTCGGCTACCTCAACATCGAGGGGCTGGCCACGATCGGCTCGAAGATGCAGGAGGGCGGCCTCGACTTCGACCCGACGAAGTACCAGTTCGGGATCTACGGCGTGATCATCGTGCTGATGATGCTGTTCCGGCCCACCGGGTCTGATCCCCGAGCGACGCCACAAGATCGAGATGGCCGAGGGCGTCCACGACACGCCGATGTACGACGTCACCCACGAGGGTGCGCTCACCGACCGGAACCCGAGCGACGACTGATGGCGGCCGTCGACAACCTGCTCGTCGCGACGAAGGTCCGCAAGGAGTTCGGCGGCCTCGTGGCGTCGAACGACATCGACTTCACGATCCCGCGCGGCTCGATCGTCGCCCTGATCGGCCCCAACGGCGCCGGCAAGACGACCTTCTTCAACCAGATCACCGGCGTCTACCATCCGAATTCGGGCTCGATCGTCTTCGACGGGACCGAGGTCGTCGGGCCTCCCGCCGCACCGCGTGGTCGAGCTCGGCGTGGGACGGACCTTCCAGAACATCCGCCTCTTCCAGCAGATGACCGCTGTCGAGAACGTGCTCGTGGGCATGCACTGCGCGCCTCAAGGGCGGGATCTTCGGCTCGATCATCCGCACCCCCAGCGTCCGGCGCGAGGAGGCGGAGGCGGAGGAGCGGGCGCGGGAGCTCCTGCGCTACTGCGGCCTCCCGCGGCGGCACCACGAGCGCGCTGGCGCGCTCCCGTACGGCGACCAGCGACGACTCGAGGTCGCGCGCGCTCTCGCGACCGAGCCGAAGCTGCTCCTCCTCGACGAGCCGACCGCAGGCATGAACCCGCAGGAGAGCGCCGACTTCACCGCGTTCGTCCGCCGGGTGCGCGACGAGAGGGCCTCACCGTGCTGCTCATCGAGCACGACATGAAGGTCGTGATGGGCGTCTCCGAGCGGATCACGGTGCTCGAGTACGGCGAGAAGATCGCCGAGGGAACCGCCCGCCGAGGTGCAGTCGGATCCGCGCGTGATCGAGGCCTACCTCGGCAAGGGAGCAGTCGCGTGAGTACCGCCGCCCGTCCGGGAACATCCTCGAGCTCGCAGACATCCACGTCTACTACGGCGCGATCCACGCGCTGAAGGGCGTGTCGCTGACCGTCCGCGAGGGCGAGATCGTGACGCTGATCGGCGCGAACGGCGCCGGCAAGTCGACCACGCTCCGTGCGATCAACGGGCTCAATCGCGCGCGGCAAGGAGCGATCCGCTTCCAGGGCACCGACATCACGACGGCGACGCCGCACACGATCGTCAAGAGCGGGATCGCGCAGAGCCCCGAGGGCCGCCGCCTCTTCCCGCGGATGACCGTGATCGAGAACCTCGAGATGGGAGCGTTCCAGCGCACGGACAAGGAGAACTTCCAGGAGGACATGGACCGCGTCTTCGAGCTCTTCCCGCGCCTCTACGAGCGGCGGGCGCAGAAGGCGGGGACGATGTCGGGCGGCGAGCAGCAGATGTGCGCGATCGGCCGCGCGCTCATGGCGCGTCCCAGGCTGCTGCTCCTCGACGAGCCGTCGATGGGGCTCGCGCCGATCTTCGTCGAGAAGATCTTCGAGATCGTCCGCGAGATCAACGCGCAGGGCACACCGGTCCTCCTCGTCGAGCAGAACGCGCTGATGGCGCTCGACGCCGCGAGCCGTGGCTACGTCATGGAGACCGGACGGATCACCCTGGAAGGCCCGGCCGCGGAGCTCAAGACCAACGAGGCCGTACAGAAGGCGTATCTAGGCCTGGAGTGATCCTCCAGTGGATTCGGTGTCAGCCGAATCCACCACGAGCGCCGGATAGGGCGGCCCCAGCACGACTCCGGTGAGACCGGCGCCGCCCGAGAGCCCCATCGCCATCTCGAGCGCCGTCGCTGCGTTGTGCGACGGGACGAGCCCGAGCGTGCGGGCAGCGCCCGCATCTCGACAACCCGCGACGATCACGCGTCCCGCAAGCCCGAGGATCTCCGCGCAGGTCGCCCAGTCGGCGAAGGGCAGGCGCGGATGCGGGGCGGCTCCCTTTCGGTACGCCGCAAGCGCCCGACGGTCCCGCGCCGCGAGCGCCTCCGCGCCTCGCAGGCGGCGGCCGCTTTCATCGCGCAGCGCGGCGAAGAGCGCGCGGTACGGCGCCTGCGGACCGTGGCCCATCACACGCGAGAACGGGTGAAGGAGGACGACGGCGCCTCCCACCGCCAGCGGCGGACGGTCGCGCCAGAGGCGGAGCACGTGTCCGAGGCCCAAGGCGGCGGCGGTGATCGGGTTGAGCGGCTCTCGGGGCAGGTGCAGTCCTTCCCAGTGAAGAGGTACGACGATCGTGTCGAGCTGCCGCGGCACGGTGACGCTGCGCACGGAGGCCCCGCGGACGAGGGCCTCGGCGTGAGCAACCGTCGGGGGTCCGGCGAGAGCGGCGACGGCGTTCACCTCGCGCGAGATGCCGCTGAGCACCCGCCGGCGAACGGCAGCGGGCGAGAGGTTCAACAACCGGCGGAAAGGGGATCGCGCCAGGGCTCGCCGCCCCTCCGCGCTCCACGGGTAACCGCGGTGCAGCCCCGTTGCGCGCGGACCGTCGAGCTCGAGCGAGAGCCCGATCAGAGGAGCGGAGCGCTCGAGCTCCGATTCGAGCGCGCCCGCGAGGCGCCAGCCCGTCGCGGATCCCGGCTCGAGCAGCGAGACGGCCCTCGAGGAGCGGATCGTTCCCGCGCCGCACGCGTCGAGGAGCGCCGTCGCGCCGCCGTGGAGGACGGTCTCGCCCGCGCCGACGGTGACCACGAGGTCGGTGTCGATGAGCGCCGGGTGGATGCGGTGGATGCGCCCGTCGACCTCCAGCGCGCGGAGATCCTCCGCCTCGCAGTCGTGCACCACGATGTGGCCACGGAAGCTGCGTGCCCGATCCGGTCGGAGGAGCTGCTCGAGCTCGCGACGGCCCGCGCGGCGGCCGAGCCCTCCGGCCACGAGCACGGTGACGCGCTCGCGGGGGACACCGTGCCGCTCCAGCTCGTCGAGAACCGCGGCCAGCGCATCGCGCCGCGGGTCGTCCTCGGCCGAGGGAAGCGGCAGCGACGGCGGCTGGACGACGATCGTCGCCCGGCCTCCGCGGGGCGCAAGTGCCTCGAGCGACTCGCCGGCGAGCGGGTAGCGGAGCGCCTCGGCGACCGCCGCCCCCACGTCCCTGAGAGGGTCGAGCGGTGGTGGCGCGGCGAGCAGGAGCGTGTCGTCGGGCAGGGACACGAGCGGGACGCGCGAGCCCGAGTGCAATGGGATGCGAGGCACGCCGGTCATCTTCACTCACACCTGCGCGGGCACGCAGGTGTCAGGCGATCGCGCGAAACAGGCGGTAGAACGTCGGCCGGAACCCGAGCCGCGGCCAGGTCCGTGACGACAGGAGATTCGTCATTCGCCAGTCCGTGACGACCGTCGGGTACTCCTGGTCGCGCGCCCACTCGAGGATGCGCTCACCCAGCAGGCGACCTGCGCCCATGCCGCGCGCGTCCGGGCGGACCGCGGCAAACCCGAGGAACCCGGCTCCGCGTGGCAGTGCGAGGCTCGCGTGCGTCGACGACACTTCGATTGCGCAGCCGATCGCGGAGCCGATCACATCGCCTTCGCGTTCCGCAACGAACGTCGTGAACCGCTCGTCGTCGAAGTCCGATTCCCACTCCTCGCGCGACTCCTCGAGCTTCGGGAGCGGCAGCCGCGAGAACACAGGAGAGAGCGCCTGGTGCTCGGGCAATGCGAGATCGAGGCGGGCCAGGGCGTCGATATCCTCGCGCGCGGCTCGGCGGATCACGATCCCGTGCGGCGGCGCCAAGGAGGCCTCCCCCGCCTGCGGCGCGTCGCGGATCGCATGGACGTGCTGGTGTCCAAAGCCGAGCCGGAACCAGGCGTCGACCAGCGATGGATCCGTGGCCGGGACCATCGCGTAGTGGGACGTTCGGCCTTCCTCGACCCAGCGCTCGGCCGCCGCGGCGTAGAGGTCCCGGACGAGCTCCGCCTGCGTGGCCGCGTGCCCGGGCGAATCGATCCAGATGTTCGGGCCCCAGGTGTCCTCGCGCGGCCGGCCGACCACGAAGCCGACGACGTCGCCGTCGGCGACGGCGGCAGCGCCCGAGGCGCCGTCGACGGCGCATAGCTCCTCGATCTCCCGATGCGCCGCAGCTGGATCCTCATAGGCCGGATCCAGCCCGGCCTCGACGAGCCGATGTAAACGGTGGCGCTCCGCAAGGAGCGCCGCCGCTCCCTCGAGGTGCTCGTCGCCGAATGCGACGACGGTCGGATGGATCGACGTCGAGCTGGTGACCATGGGGTCAGGCTAGACCAGAGGCTCGTGCATGGCGCTCTCCGACCACGAGCTCGGACGCGGGGGTCGGTTACGCTCGATCCGTGCCGAAGACGCTGACCGGAGAGGAGCTCCAGCTCGACGACGGGCCGATCAAGGGGGCCGAGCTCTTCCTCGTCGACGGCAACAACCTCGCGTATCGGGCCTTCTTCGCGCTCCCCGAGGAGCTGCAGACGACCGACGGGCAGCCCACGAACGCGCTGCTCGGCTTTACCAACATGCTGTTCAAGCTTCTCTCGGACTACAGCCCGCGCGGGGTCGCAGTCGCGTGGGACACGCGGCCGACCCACCGCACCGAGATCGCGGAGACGTACAAGGAGGGGCGCCGCCCGATGCCCGATCTGCTGCGCGAGCAGTTCCCGCATTTCCGGCCGATCGTGGAGGCGTTCGGGTACTCGAACCTCGAGTTCGAGGGGTGGGAGGCCGACGACGTGATCGCCACGCTGGCCACGCGGGCTGACGAGGCGTCGATCCGCACGTGCGTCGTGTCGACCGACCGCGACGCCTTCCAGCTGTGCAGCGAGAACGTCTCGCTGATGATGACGCCCCGGGGCGTCGCGGACGTCCATGTCTACACCCCCGACCGGGTCGAGCTCCGGTACGGCGTGCGGCCCGACCAGGTCCCCGACTTCATCGGCCTCAAGGGCGACACCTCGGACAACATCCCGGGGATCCCCGGGATCGGCGACAAGACCGCCGGCCAGCTGGTCGCCCAGTACGGCTCGCTCGAGGAGGTGATCGCGCACGCGGGCGAGCTCTCGCCGGCCCGCTCGAAGTCGATCACCGAGCACGCCGACCAGGCGCGCGCCTCGAAGGAGCTGGCGACGATGCGCCGTGACCTGCCGCTCCACGTCGACCCGACCGAGCTCGTCGCCGCGCCGCCCGACCGTTCGACGCTCAAGGAGATCTTCCGGCGCTTCGAGTTCCGCGGCTTGCTCAGCCGCGTCGACACGTTGGACGAGGCGCTGCCCGCGGCCGACGTGGAGGTCGAGCGCGAGACGGTCGCCTGGCGCGAGGGGGCCCCCGAGGAGCTCGTGCTGGGTCAATACAGGGACGAGGTCGGTGTGGCGCTGACCGACGGTAGGCTCGCCGTCGCAGGCCAGGACGGCGTGGTCGTGGTCGAAGCGGGCATCCGCGACGCGGCGCGACTCCTGCAGAGCACGGCCGTGGCCGCGCATGACGCGAAAGCGCTTCGGCTCGGCCGACCACCGGCCGACGACACGCTCATCGGCGCCTACCTCGTCGACCCGGGACGCGCCGGCTACGAGCTCGACGACCTCGCGCGCGAGCACGGGCTCGAGCTCGTGCCCGATCCGGTTACCGAGGAGGAAACGGCTGCGCTGGTCGGGCGTGCCGAGGCGGCGCGCCGTCTCGCGCCGCAGCTTCGCGGCCGTCTGCGCGAATGGGGAATGGAGCGGCTCTATGACGAGATCGAGCTGCCGCTGACGGCGGTGCTCGCGGACATGGAGGACGCGGGGATTCGCATCGACACGTACAGGATGGGGGAGATCACCGCTCGGCTCGCCGAGCGGGTCGAGGAGCTCGAGGCGTCGGCGCTCGAGCTCGCCGGGGAGGAGTTCCAGCTCGGCTCGACGCAGCAGCTCGCCCGGATCCTGTTCGAGAAGCTCGGGCTGACCGCCGGCCGGAAGGGGAAGACCGGCTACTCGACCGACACCCGCGTGCTGCGCGCGATCCGCGACGACCATCCGATCGTCCCGGTCGTTGAGGAGTGGCGCGAGCTGACGAAGCTCCTCAACACGTACCTTCTGCCGCTTCCCGAGCTGATCGACGGTGACGGACGGCTCCACACGACCATCAACCAGGCGGTCGCCGCGACAGGACGCCTCTCCACGACGAATCCGAACCTCCAGTCGATCCCGATCCGCACGGAGCTCGGCCGCCGGATCCGCTCCGCATTCGTGGCCGCCGACGGGACCCGCCTTCTCTCCGCCGACTACAGCCAGGTCGAGCTGCGCATTCTCGCCCACGTCTCGGGCGAGCCCGTGCTGCGCGAGGCGTTTGCGCAAGGCGAGGACATCCACGCGGCGACGGCGTCACAGGTGTTCTCGGTCCCGCAGGCGGAGCTTTCGCGCGGCCAGCGGGACACCGCGAAGATGGTCAACTTCGGGATCATCTACGGCATCTCGTCGTTCGGGCTCTCCGAGAACCTCGGGATTCCGCGCGACGAGGCGCAGGAGCTGATCGACACGTACCTCGCGCGCCTCCCGCGCGTCCAGGAGCTGATCAAGCGGACGATCGCCCAGGCCGCGGCGGACGGCTACGTGACGACGCTGCTCGGCAGGCGGCGCCCGATCCCCGAGCTTCGCGCGTCGAACCGCCAGACCCGCTCGCTCGGAGAGCGTCTCGCGGTCAACTCCGTGATGCAGGGCACGGCCGCGGACATCATCAAGGTGGCGATGGTGCGGATCCACGAGCGGCTTCGAGCCGAAGGACGTGCCGCCAGGCTCGTGCTCCAGGTGCACGACGAGCTCCTGCTCGAGGTTCCCGAGGTCGAGACGAGCGCCGTCCGCGAGCTCGTGCGCGAGGAGATGGTGGGCGCCTACCCGCTCGATCCCGCCCTGGCGGTCGAGGCAGGCGTGGGCGACACCTGGGCCGACGCGAAGGAGTAGAGCGGCGGGCCACGCCCTGTCGTACGCGCTTCCAATCCGAGGGCCGAGTGGTCTAGACTCCCGCAGCGTTCAGCTTCGACGCGTTCGTATCAGGGGAGATGGGGAGCGATAGCTTGATGACGTTGCGGTACACCGCGCGAGCCGGCGCCCTTACACTGCGCCGGCTGGCTGACCGACCGTCGAGCGGGACCCTCGAGGCGACCGAGCCCTCGCCCGCGCACGACAATCCATTCGACAGGAAGGGACACAGCACACGATGAGACGGATGACGCTCGTCGCGGCCCTTGCGCTCGTGGTGCTTTTGGGCCTCGCAACCGGCGCAGCCAACTCCGCCGGGACGAAGGCCTCGGCCTCCACGAAGGAGAAGGCGCCGACGGACAAAGCAGTCTTCTTCGCCGCCGACGGTCTGAGGCAGGACATCGTGGCGCGTTACGCCGCGCAGGGTGTCATGCCGACCATGGCGAACTTCCTCAAGAACGGCACCAAGGCATCCGGCAACGGCATGCTGACGCAGGCGCCGCCGAACACCGGGGCCGGCTGGTACACGCTGGCGACCGGCGCCTGGCCAGGGGTGCACGGCTCGACGAACAACACGTTCCACAGAAACGGCCAGCCCTTCGCCAACCGCACGACAGCGTTCGACGCTAACGTCCTCCAGGCGGAGTCGATCGCGCAGTCGGCCGAGCGGAGCGGGCTGAAGGTCGCCCAGGTCGAGTGGGCCGGCGGACGCAACGCGACGATCAACGGGCCGACGATCGACTTCCAGGTCCTTCTTCTCGGGCCGCGGCGTGGCGACGAACTTCATCGGGTCGCCGGGCGAGCCGCTGTTCGACAGCGCGTCGTTCATCACGGCGTTCGGGCTGCAGTTCGACCATCCCGCCGGGTACGCGGGGCAGGCGCCGTTCCCCGGCGCCGCACCGGTCCCCGCGGCCGGCTGGTCCGGGACGCTGCCGCAGACATTCAGCCCCGCGCGCGAGATGCGGATGCGGGTGCTCGACTTCGGCACCGACAAGTACGGCCTGAACGCATGGATCTTCGACTCGACGAACGACAACCGGACGAACTACGACAAGGTGCTCTTCTCGCAGGACGAAGAGCGCCGCGGACTCGGTCGGCATCCTCGCCAAGGGGCAGTGGGCCGACGTCAAGGTGCAGATCGCCGACGGCCCGTCGGCGGGGCTGACCGCAGGCATGCTCGTCCGGGTCGAGGAGCTGACGGCGAACCTCTCCCGCGTCCGGCTCTTCCACACGTCCGTCAGCCGCGCGATCGCAAGCTGGCCGAGCTGGCCCGGCGAGCCCGGGTTCACCGGCGACTTCGCCGAGTTCCTCGCGCAGAAGTTCAAGACGTCGACCGCCGCGGACTTCGCTGTCCTCGAGGCGGGCATCGTGACCGAGGAGACGTACGTCGAGCAGGGGCTGTACTGGAAGACAGGCGCACCTCCCGATGCTCGAGTACGTCGCCGAGACGTACCAGCCCGACCTGCTCCTCGCTGGGCATGCCGACAACGGACGAGTTCCAGCACCAGTTCCTCGGCCTCGTCTCGCCGAAGCTGCCCGGCGGCGCGCCGAACCCGGCCTACGACGACGTCGACCTGAACGGCGTCCCGGACGGCCGCGTCGCCGCGC
This sequence comes from uncultured Actinomycetes bacterium, assembly GCA_963839755.1. Classification (GTDB taxonomy): domain Bacteria; phylum Actinomycetota; class Thermoleophilia; order Gaiellales; family Gaiellaceae; genus Gaiella. The sequence goes on along the minus strand of CAWIVU010000017.1, from coordinate 25,729 downwards.
GCGAGAGGCTTCATCCGGACGGCCTACGAGGAGGCAGACGAGGTCCTCGACGCTCGCCCGCGAGCTGATGGGCAAGGACCCGACACGTTCGTCGGCTCCGACCACGGCTTCGCGCCGCAGTTCCTCGGCGTCGACGCCAGCCAGCCGCTCGTCGAGCTCGGGCTGCTCTCGCGGCCGCAGACGTCGAACTGCCGGCCGGCCACCGGCGAGACGATCGGCAAGGCGAAGGCGTGCTGGGCCGGCGGCGCCGTCCAGATCTACCTGAACGTCGCGGGCCGCGACCCGGCCGGCGGCGGGTTCACGCAGGTCGCCGCCGCGGACGTCGCGGCGACCGTCGCAGCGATCAAGGCGAAGTACCAGGGCCTCGCCGACCCGAACGACTGGACCCACGACGGCCAGCCCGAGGGCTGGAAGGTGATCGACCGCGTCTTCACGAAGGCCGAGGCCCGGCTACATCCCGAACGGGCCGAGCTCGACGACGGACATGGCGCATCCGACGCGGACCGGCGACGTGGTCGCGTTCTCGTTCCCGCCGTACCAGTTCGACGCGGAGACGCCCGGCACGCTGGTCGCGCCGTCCCAGTTCTTCGGGCAGCACGGCTATGTCCCGGACGTCCAGGACCTCGCGGCGAACATCAACATGCGGGCGACCTTCCTCGCCGGCGGCGGGCCGATCGCCAAGGGCGAGGTGGACGGCACGGTCGATCGACCTCGCACCGACGCTCGCCTTCCTGCTCGGGATCGCCGAGCCGCAGCACAGCCAGGGCAAGGTGCTGCTCGACGTCCTCAAGGGCGGCAACGCGTACAAGCCGATCTCGCTCGTCGGGCTGAACGACTTCCACGGGCAGCTCGACCCGACGACGCTGCGCCGTTCGACGGGATCGCCCAGACGGTCGGCGGCGCCGCGTACCTCGCGACGCTGTTCGACGAGGAGTTCGTCGCGCCTCGGCGCGCCGGGCCTGATCCTCGCGGCGGGCGACAACGTCGGCGCCTCGCCGCCGAACTCCGGCCTGCTCGAGGACATGCCCGCGATCGACGTCGAGAACGCGTGGGGCCTCGACGCGACCTCCTACGGCAACCACGAGTTCGACTACGGCGTCGAGCGGCTGCTCCAGCACCAGGAGCGGGCGAACTTCCCGTTCCTCGCGACGAACATCGTCGAGACCTCGACCGGGCAAGCTTCCCGCCGTGGGTCACGCCGTCGATCGTGTTCACGGTCGACGGCGTCAAGGTCGGCGTGATCGGCGCCGAGCTCCAGAACACGCCCGAGCTCGTGTCGGCCGGCGCGACCGCGGGCCTGACGTTCCTGGCCGAGGCGTCCACGGATCAAGGCCGAGTCGGAGCGCCTCCGACAGGCACGGGCGTCCAGCGTCCAGATCGTCGTCATCCACCAGGGCACGAACGACGGGCAGAACCCGATCGGCAACACCGCCGGCAGCCCCGTGGGTCGGGCCCGATCCTCGGCATCGCCGACGCGCTCGCGGACACGACCGTCGACGCGATGATCGTCGGCCACACGCACCGCATCTCGAACCTGATGCGCGGCGACATCCTCATCACCGAGGGCATCAACGCCGGGACGAGCTACTCCGTCCTCCAGCTGATGGTCCACGGCGGCGACGTCGCGTGGGCCGGCGGCGCGACGCGGGTCGCGAAGAACCTCGGCGTCGCCGAGCGGGCGGACGTCAAGGCGATCGTCGACCAGGCGAACGCCGCAGACGGCGGTGCTCCGCAACCAGGTGATCGGCACGCAGCTGAACGACATCCTCCGGGCGCCGACGCGGCTCTTCGAGTCCGAGATGGGCAACATGGTCGACCGACGCGATGCGGGCGAAGTACCCGGGCGTCGACGCGGCGTTCACGAACTCCGGCGGTCTTCGCGCCGACCTCCGCTTCACGCCGCCGACCGCCGGCGAGCAGCCGGGCGAGATCACCTGGGGCGAGATGTTCGCCGTGCTGCCGTTCGGCAACCGGACGACGATCCTCACCCTGACCGGCGCCCAGCTCCAGCAGGCGTTCCTGAACGGGTTCACGCCGTTCTGCGACCCGGCGTTCGCGGGTGGCACCGGACGGTTCCCGCAGGTCTCGGGCCTGAAGGTGACCGTTCCAGCTGCACGCGGAACGACACCCGTCGTGACCGGCATGTGGAAGGCGCCGAACGGCGTCGGCGGGACGCTCGACCCCGATCGGGCCGACCGACAGCGTCCGGCTCGTCACGAACGACTTCATGTACGGCGGCGGCGACGGCTACACCGTCTTCGGCCAGGGCACCAACGTCCAGCAGCCGGGGACGCCCTGCTCGACGTCGCGATCGACTACGTCACGGCGAACTCGCCCGTCGACCCGCGTGGTCGAGGGTCGGATCGTCGGACCGTAGGCCGCGGAGCGTGGGGGACGGGCCTCGGTCCGTCCCCCGACACCGCGCTATACCTCGACGGTCTCGCCGTCCCGGGGGATCACCACCCCCGGGGACGGCAGCCGCGAGCGTCCTCCGGCTGGCAGAAGACGGGCACGTCGCGCGGCAGCAGCCGCTCGGCGGTCTCGTCGAGGTGGTCCTTGTGACAATGTGTCACGAGCACCGCGTCGAGGCCCTGGACGACCTCCTCGGGAGGGAACGGCAGCTCGACCGTCGGGTTGCGCACGGGGTTTGCGGTGCCCTCGATCGGCGGCCGAGCCCCCGGCCGGATCGAGCATCGGATCGACGAGAATCAGCCTTCCTCCAACCTCGAGAATCAGCGTTGCGCTCCGGACGAGAGTCATGCGCATGCGGGGATTTCTAGGGCATTCGCAAGGCGAATGCCCCGCTATACTCCGCGCTCCGATGACCAACCACATGCTCGAGACGCCCACCCAACCCGAGGCCGGAGTCTGGACGACAGGCCCGGACGGGGAGCTGATCCCCGACTACGACGGCACGTTCCCGACGATCAACGAAGGCGAGGTCGTGCACGGAACGGTCGTTCGCGTCGACAAGGACGAGGTGCTGGTCGACATCGGCTACAAGTCCGAGGGAGTCATCCCCGTCGCCGAGCTCTCGATTCGCCGGAACGTCAACCCGGCCGACGAGGTGTCGGTCGGCGACGAGATCGACGCGCTCGTGATGACGAAGGAGGACGCGGAAGGGCGCCTGCTCCTCTCGAAGAAGCGCGCGCGCTTCGAGCTCGCCTGGAAGGCGATCGAGGGCGCGGCCGAGAGCGGCGAGCCGGTCAACGGCAGGGTGATCGAGGTCGTCAAGGGCGGCCTGATCCTCGACCTCGGCGTCCGCGGCTTCCTCCCGGCGTCGCTCGTGGACATCCGCCGCGTACAGGACCTGGACGAGTTTCTCGGCAAGGAGCTTCGCTGCAAGGTCATCGAGCTCAACCGCTCCCGAAACAACGTCGTCCTCTCCCGCCGCGCCGTCCTCGAGGACGAGCGCAAGGAGATGCGCCAGGCGATCCTCGACCGGCTCAACCCGGGCGACGTCGTCGAGGGCACGATCTCCAACATCGTCGACTTCGGCGCGTTCGTCGACCTCGACGGGATGGACGGGCTGATCCACATCTCGGAGCTCTCCTGGTCGCACGTCAACCATCCCTCGGAGGTGCTCGAGATCGGGCAGACCGTCGAGGTGAAGGTGCTCGACATCGACCGCGAGCGCCAGCGGATCTCGCTCGGCCTCAAGCAGACCCAGTCCGATCCGTGGCAGCAGGTGCTCGACTCGTACGGCGAGAACGACGTCGTCGAGGGTCGTGTCACGAAGGTCGTCACGTTCGGCGCGTTCGTCGAGATCCTTCCCGGGGTCGAGGGGCTCGTGCACATCTCCGAGCTCGCGAACCATCACGTCGAGAACCCGCGCGAGGTCGTCTCGCAGGGTGACCCGGTGAACGTCCTGATCCTCGAGGTCGACGGCGAGCGCCGACGCCTCTCGCTCTCGCTGAAGCGCGTCGAGGAGGACGCGGTACCCGTTCCGCGCGCCGACGGCGCCGAGTCGGTCCACTCGATGCCCGACCTGAAGCTCTCCGAGGAAGCGTTCCCGACGAGCGCTGCCGCGGTCGTCGAAGGCACCGAGGACGAAGCCGAGGCGGTCGAGGTGGTCGACGAGACCGAGGTCTCGGCCGACGAGGTGGTTGCAGAGGTCGCGGCGGAGACGAGCGAGGTTTCGGCTGACGAGGCGGTCGCAGCGGTCGAGGCGGAGACCGTCGAGGAAGCCCCGGATTCGGCTGACGAGGTCGTCGCGGAGATTGACCGAGGCCGAGGTGGAGGAGGCGCCGGCCGCGGAGGTCACGTCGGAAGCGGCCGCCGATGAGCCCGAGACCGACGAGCCGGCAGCCGACGAGCCCGGCGCGCAGGACGAGGCCGACGAGAAGTAGGGGCGAGGCTTGCCTCGTCCGACACGGCGCGGCCCGATCGCGGTCGCGATCACGGGTGGGATCGGCGCCGGCAAGTCGACTGCGCTCGATGCGTTCCGCGCGCGCGGCGCCGCGACGGTCTCGAGCGACGAGATCGTCCATCACCTGCTGGCAACCGACGACGACGTCCGCGACGCGCTCGTCGAGCGCCTCGGGGCGGAGACTCTCACAGACGGCCGCCCCGATCGCGCGAAGATCGCGCAGGCGGTGTTCGCCGACCGCGAGCGGCTCGCGTGGCTCGAAGCGCTCCTGCATCCGCTCGTCTCGCGCGAGTACCTCACCTGGCGCGACCAGCTCGCCGCTGTTGGACGAGCCGCCGCTCGTCTGTGTGACCGAGGTGCCGCTGCTCTACGAGGTCGGCGCCGAGGAGCGCTTCGACAAGGTCGTCGTGATCACCGCCCCTACTGCGCTCCGCGAGCAGCGTCGCCGCGTGGCGCGTGACGACCGCGACTCCCGCCTGCTGCCGGACCGCGAGAAGGTCCGACGCGCCGACTATCACTACGTCAACAAGGGAACGTTCGAGGATCTGTTTGCATGGGTGGAAGACGTCATGACCGAGCTCGAGGCCGAGGCCGGCCCGGCGGAGTGAGGCGCTTCGGGCTCGCCGTCGTGCTGGTCGCCGCGGCCGCCGCAGGTGTCGTCGCCTGGACGGTCACCGCTGAGCCGGAGTGGTACCAGCGCGCCCGCTACCCGCTTCGCTACGAGACGATCGTCCGATCCCATGCTCGGAACTACGAGCTCCCGCCGACGCTGCTGGCCGCGGTCATCTACACGGAGAGCAAGTTCGACGCCGACGCGCGCTCCGGCGCGGGCGCCGTCGGCCTGATGCAGCTCCTGCCCGAGACCGCGAAGGGGATCGCCGTGCGGACCGGGGGAGACCGCTTCGTCCTCTCCGACCTCGTCGACCCCGAGGTCAACGTGCGCTACGGCGCGTGGTACCTGCGGAACCTGCTCAACCGCTACGACGATGTGTCGACCGCGCTCGCCGCCTACCACGCAGGCCCGGGGAACGTCGACGAGTGGCGGAGCAAGGGCGTCGGGATCCAGTTCCCCGAGACCCGAAGCTACGTGGACAAGGTCCTCGACGTTCAGCGCGTCTACGCCGACGCCTACCCCGACGAGCTGCGGTGAGGCCTGGTGCCTCGGGTGCCTGGCTTCAGCCAGGCAGTTCCTCCGCTCCGCGAGCAGCACCTATCGCGTCCCGCGTCAAGCGGTGGAGCAACTCGGGCTCGGGGGCGTCGAAGCCGAGGGCGCGCTGCACGGCGATCCCGTCGAGGATGACGCCGAGAAACTGGCCGATCTCCCGCGCCGAGACGTCCGACCGGAGGCGCTGCGCGACCTGCCCCTCCTCGATCCAGCCGCGGCTCCGCTCGCGGGCGTCGTCGGGAGCGATCGACTTCCAGCGCTCGCGAAGCTCGGCGTCTGTCCTCATCCGTCGACCGAACTCGAGATAGACCGCGAGCCAGTCGGGGTCGTCCCGGAGCAGCGCGTCGAGGATCGCCTCGAGCCCCTCGTCGGCAAAGACCGTGAGCAGGCGCTCGTTGTCCCGTGCGGCGAGCGCGAGGAACAGCTCTTGCTTCGAGTCGAACCAGTTGAAGATCGCGCCCCGGGAGAGGCCGATCTCCTCCTCGAGCCGGACAACGGTCGCCCCCTCGTAGCCGTGACGTGCGAAGCAGCGCCGGGCGCCCTCGAGGATGCGCTCCTGACGCTCGACCTTCGCCGCCTCGCTCAATTTCGGCACAGCTCTCATTTTACAAAACAGTACGTACGTCTTATATTCCTGGGATGAGAGATTCGAGAGACCGTCAACTCGCCGAGCTCCTCGTCGACACCTGCGTCGGCGTGCAGCCCGGCTGGCAAGTCCTCGTCGTCGGCTCCCCGCCGGGACGGCCGCTGCTCGAGGAAATCGTCCGCGTCCTCGCCGAGCGGGACGCCTACGCGCTCCTGCGCGTCACCTTCGACGAGGCGAACATCACGCCGCGCCTGTGGACCCGGACAGCCCCGCTCGAGCGGCTGGCCGTGCCGGCCTCGATCGAGATACACGCGATGGAGAATTGCGACGCGCTGATCGTGGTCGTTTCGCCCGAGAACACCCGCGACACGGCGGACATCCCCTCCGAGCGCATGAGCGCGATCCAGGGCGCGTACCGTCCCGCGTTGGAGCGGGTCTTCCGCCACGAGTTGCCGTGGGTCGGGTGCCAGTACCCGACGCCTGCCCTTGCCCAGGAGGCGGGAATGTCGACGGAGGAGTTCGCGGACTTCCTCTACGGGGCCTGCCTGCGCGACTGGGATGCCGAGCGGGAGCGCATGCAGCGCTACGCCGATCGCTTCGATGCAGCGGATGAGGTACGGATCGTCGGGGCGGAGACGGATCTCAGGCTCTCGATGGCGGGCCGCTCGATGAAGGTCGATGCCGGCGGTGCGAACATCCCGGGCGGTGAGTTCTTCGGCTGCCCGGTCGAGGAATCGGCCGAGGGCACGATCGCGTTCAACGAGTTCCCCGCTGTCTACACCGGCCGCGAGCTGAACGGGATCCGACTGCGGTTCGAGGGCGGACGCGTCGTGGAGGCTTCCGCCGAGACGAACGAGGAGTTCCTGCTCGAGACGCTCGACTCGGACGACGGCTCACGGCGGATCGGGGAGCTCGGGATCGGCTGCAACCCCGGGATCACGCGCTACATGCGCAACACGCTGTTCGACGAGAAGATCGACGGCACCGTCCACCTGGCGCTCGGCAACGGCATGCCCGACCTCGGCGGCAAGAACGAGTCGCGGATCCACTGGGACATCGTCAAGGACCTCCGCCTGCCGGGAACACGCATCGAGCTGGACGGTGAGGTCGTGCAGCAAGACGGCACGTGGCTGATCTAGACCAGCAATCACTGCTCCGGCGGCGGCCGGTCGTCGGGCTCCTCGGGGCCGAGGTCGTCTCTACGACCGGGGCGCAGATGACCTGGCTGGCCCTGCCGTGGTTCGTGCTCGTCACCACAGGCTCGGCGACCCGGATGAGCGCGGTCGTCGGGGCAGAGCTGATCGGCCTCGCGGCTCTCGGGATCCCCGGCGGCGCGGTGCTGCGGCGGCTCGGCGCGTGGCGGACGATGCTGCTCGCGGACGTCATCCGGGCGCCGCTGATGCTCGCGATCCCGGTGCTGCACTGGCTGGGGAGCGACGCCTTCGCGCCGATCCTCGTGCTCGCCTTCCTCCTCGGGGCGCTGGCTGCCCCGTTCTTCGCCGCGCAGAAGGTGATCGTGCCCGAGCTGCTCGGCGAGGACGAGACGCTCGTCGGCCGGGCGAACGCGCTTTTCCAGGGTGCGACGCGGATCACGATGCTGCTGGGCCCCGTCCTCGGTGGAATCCTGATCTCGGTCGTCTCGGCGCCGTGGGCGCTCGTCGTGGACGCCTGCACCTACGTCATCTCGGCGGCGCTCCTCCTCGCGTTCGTGCCGCGGCCCGCGCCGCGACCGTCCACGGACGAGGACGTCGGCGCCCGGCGCGGTATCCGCTTCCTCGTCCGCGAGCCGCTCCTGCGGCTGTGGACTCCGTTGTTCCTGCTGGGTGACACCGCATGGACGGCGTTCTTCGTCAGCGTGCCGGTACTGGTCGTCACGCGCTTCGACGCCGACCCGCGCGTCGCCGGCTGGCTGCTGGCCTCGTTCGGGGTCGGCGCGGTCGTCGGCAACGTCCTCGCGTATCGGGTGCTGCTCGCGCGCGTCCAGGGGCTGACGCTCGTCGGCACCTGCATCATCGCCCAGGCGCTTCCGCTGTGGCTCCTGACGACACATCCGGACGCCTGGCTCGCCGCGACCGCGCTCTGCCTGTCCGGGCTCGCGAACGGCGTCGTCAACCCGTCGATCCATTCACTCATGACCCTTCGTGTCCCGCCTCAGCTACGGCCGAGCGTGATGACCGTCAACGTGATGCTGTTCGGGCTGGCCCAACCGCTCGGAGTCTTCGGCGTGGGGCCGGTCCTCGACGCCTTCGGGCCGCAACCCGTGCTGGTCGCGTTCGCCGCGACGCAGACGGTGGCGATGAGCCTCGTCGCTGTCGCGTGCTTCGCCGTCCGCCGCCGCGAGCGGGCGGTCGTGCAAGCGTCTGAGGTCGCCGCTTGAGCGTCTTCCGCGCCCGAGGGATCGCCGCCCTCATCGGGGGTGTGGTCATCTCGTCGCTGGGGACGCAGATGACGTTCCTCGCGCTGCCCTGGTTCGTCCTCGAGACGACGGGCTCGCCGACGCGCATGGGCATCGTCCTCGCGGTCGAGCTCGCGCCGGTCGCGATCCTCGGGATCCCGTCCGGCTCGGTGATCTCCCGGTGGGGGGCTCGGCGCGTGATGGTCGTCTCCGACTTCGTGCGGACGCCCTTGCTCGCGGCCGTCCCGATCCTGCACGCCGTGGGGTGGCTGACCTTCCCCGTGCTTCTCGTCCTCGTCGCGCTGATCGGCGTGTTCCTCGCGCCCTACTACGCCTCGCAGCGGCTGATCCTGCCCGAGCTCGTCGGCGACGACGAGCGCACGGTCGCGCAGGCGAACGCGATCCTCGAGGGCGCTCAGCGGGCCACCTCGCTGCTCGGTCCCGCGACTGCCGGATTGCTGATCGCAACCTTCGGAGCGCCGTTCGTCCTCTACATCGACGCCGCGACGTTCTTCGTCTCGTTCGTCATCCTCGCCCTGTTCGTCCCTTCCCGCCCGCCCGTGGCGTCCTCCGAGGAGTCGGGCGGTGTGCTCGCCGGCATCCGCTTCCTGCTCCGCGACCGGCTGCTTCGCGTGCTCGGCGCGACCGCGCTCGTCACGAACGGGCTCGGCCAGATGATCGGCGCCGGGCTGACGGTGCTCGCCTACCAGGAGTACGACAGCTCGCGCGTCGCAGGGCTCCTGTTCGCGGCGTTCGGCATCGGCGCGGTCGCCGGCAGCCTCGTCGCGGTCCGTCTGGTCAACCGCTTCGAGCCTCTCCGCCTCGGCGCGACGGCGTTCGTCGCGCTGACCATTCCGATCTTCGCGCTCGCGATCGAGTTGCCGGTGCCCGTCACGATGCTCGCGCTCGCCCTCTCGTCCTTCTTCAGCCCGCTCGTCAACGCGCCGCTGATCGGGGTGATCACGATTCGAACACCCGAGGCGCTCCGAGCCAAGGTGATGACGGCCGTGCTGACGCTCGCGCTCCTCGCCGGACCGGTCGGACTGGTCGTCGCAGGCCCGCTTCTCGAGAGCTGGGGGCCGCGTCAGGTCTTCCTGCTCGTCGCCACGGGCCAGTTGCTCGCGACGATCCCGTTCGCGATCGTCGCGTTCCGAAACGACGCACCCGTCGCCGAGCCAGCGTAGGACGGGCCGAACGTGTAGCGCGCCGACGGCGGGCTGCCAACCCGGCGAGGGAGGAGGGCTCCCCCCGGAGCCCTCCCCGCTGCTCGCCCTCCCCGCTGCTCGCCCTCCCCGCTGCTCGTCACGCGTCCGTTACGGACACGTACCGGTGACCTGCGCCGAGGCAGAAGCCCCCTGGTCGTCGGTCGCGGTCAGATCGATCACCACGGGCCCGTGGTGCAGGCCGCCGTCGAACTCGCAGTTTTCGAAGAAGCCCTGTGTCCACGATCCCGCTGCGTCGCTCGTCTCGGCATCCTGCGCCTCGAAGGCCCCGGCATCCGGGCTCGAGTAGACCAGGGCGATGTCGATCGAGCTATTCGGGTTGTAACCGCTCCCCGTGAGCGTGAACGAGAAGCACTGCGGGCATTCACCCTGCTCGCTGTCAACGGTCAGCTGCGGGTCGACCGCGACGGGTGGCGCGGTCGGCGTCGATGTTGGCGGAGGCGCCGGCGGGATGTACTGCCCGCTGAACACCGCCCTCACGTCGATCAGGCCACCCGAGGCCTTGAGCGTGCATGGATTGCCTTGACCCGCGCATGCGCCTTCCCATGACTCGAACTTGTGGCCCGCGGTCGGATACGCCGTGAGCGTGAGATCGCGCCCCTGGTCGACGGGCCGGATACAGGCCATCGGGCAGTCGATCAGGTACGGCATGCTCCGGACGTAGCCGCCGCCCCACGGCTTGACGTCCACGTTCATCGTCGCCGCGCCCAACCAGGTGTAGGTCGCGGAGTCGCTCTCCGGTGGGATGTGCGATTGCCCCGCGCCCGGCACGAGCGCGGCCACTACGAGCAAGGCGACGAGCACACCCGCCCGCCGCGCAGTCCAGAACCTCATCGCGAAACCTCCTTCCCGGCCGGGCGGTGCGCCCGCCGTGTCGGAAGCATCCGAGAACGCGCTAACAGCCGGCTAACGGCGCGCTCTGTTCCTCTGGGTCAGTGCCGGGTTGTCTAGGCCGATTCCGACTCCTGCCCGGAATCGGTCATGTGCCGCCACAAGTTGTCCATCAGCCGGAATCCCGCCGGGTGGAGCAGCACCGCCGGGAAGTCGAGCACCCCCGCCGAGAAGACCCGCGCCCCCGCCTCGGTCTCGTAGTACGCCATCTCGGCATGGAGGCCGGGACCGAACAGGTTCGGGATCATCGCGAGCACCTTCGTCCCCGGTGGTGAGAGCGGGGTCGTCGTGTCGATCTCGATACCGAAGCCGCCGACCTCGTCGCCGATGGTCTCGCCGTTCTCGAGCTCCATACCCTTGAAGAGCCACGGCGCCGCGGATACGTCCGGGACGTAGAACGATCCCTGGCGCGTGCCGTCGTCGTTGGCGCGGTACTGCACACCGCAGAGCCCTGCCTCGGGACGGCCGATGGTCCGCCACTTCGCGTCACGCCGCAGGACGTTGCCATCCTTGGAGACCTTCCAGAAGAAGTTGTTCGCGGAGAGGAAGATCAACCGCCCGCCGAGGTCGCGGAAGCGCTCGACCACGTTGTAGGCGTGCTCGGTCATGTACTCGCTGTGGCCCGGTAAGACGACGAGGTCGTAGCGCTGCCGCAGCTCGTCGCCGCTCGCAAAAAGCTCGAGGTCGTCGTCCGCGAAGATGTCCGGGTCGCGACGCGTTTTCTCGAGCCAGCGGAGGAACGGGAAGTCGTACCGGAAGAAACGCGGCGGCACGCCTCGCTCGCGATACGGCCGGTCGAGCACGACAGGCGGAGCGCCGCCCGCGTACCACGTGTCGCCCCACCCGTCCCCGTCCGAGTCGTAGAGGTTGTAGGCCTGCCAGGTGTTCGTCGGGAGAACGACGGCGACGCGATCCTCGCTGGGCTCGGTCGGCCGGAGCACGAACGGAGCGAACCCGACCCGCCCGTCGTCGGTCTCGAGCCGTGCCGCGTAGAGCCCGCTCGGCCACTCGCCGGTCTGCACGACGATCGTGCGGCGCGTCGAGCGCTTGCCCGTCCAGTCGATCGTGACGGGATCGGCCATCTCGAGGCCGGTCATCTCGTCGCTTCGCAGGCTCGGGTCGGGGCCGTGGCCGACGCGCAGGAACGTGAGCTCGAGCGACGGCGCATCGGCCTGGATACGCAGCGCCATTCGCTCCTCGGGCAGGTACGACCGTTGCGTGAATGCCGCCTCGACGCCGAGCACCCGCACGACGGGAGCCTTGGCGCGTGCGGGCGAGGCAGGACGCCTGCCCCCGTAGATGCGGCGACCGCCGTTTGCCTCCACCGTGAGCCGCATGACGTACGACCCGACCGGAGTGTCGGTCGCCGGACGCCACGCCAGGGCGTGGTGCCCGGGACGGAGCGTGGCCTCCGTCGTCCAGCGGACGTCGCTTCGGTTGATCCCCATCCGGACCGCGTCGAGCCGCACGCGTGCCCGTCGATCGAGGTCGAACACGACGCGTGCGACATCGCGTCCCTGAACTCCGGGTGCGACCGTCACGAACAGCGGCCTGTCGCCGGCGAAGCGACTGGCGGCTCCGCGGACGGACAGGGCGCCGACGGTTGGCGGCGACGCGCGCTTCGCGACGGCGAGGCTCGGGACGACGGCAAGTGCGCTCAGCCCTCCGAGGGCGGCGCGCAGCAGCCGCCGTCGAGAGAGCGCCTCGAGCACGTTGGCATCGTAGTCCGGCGGGCGGCGGACGCTCGACGCTTGGACGTCGGGAGGAGGCCCTTCCCCCGATGGCCCTCCTCCCGCGTTGTGCCGGAAGGTGCACGCGTGCCCTAACTGCGGTCTAACCGCCTACTCGCGGAGCTCGGCGCGGAGGATGAGGCGACCCTCGCGCGACTCGGAGGTGCCGACTTGCGTGAGCAGGGATTCGCCTCCACTCACGAAGACCTCCAGCGAGAGCTGCGCGTTCCACACCGGGCTTGCGCACCCGAGGAAGATCAGCGGACGCGCGCCGTCATGGCGGTAGAGGCGGACGAGCGGGTCGAGCGGCGTGCTGCCGGCGAGATCGAGCACGAGCCTGCCCGACCGCGCGGGAGCGAGCGCGTACCAGACGGAGACTGCCGTCGGCAAGCACGGCGAGGGCTCGTCGGGATCGAACGTCGCATCCTCGACCTCGATCGAGTCGACGTAGGGGAACGTCGTGACCGGCAGCGGTTCCTGCAACCTCCCGAGGGTCCTCGCATCCAGCCGGGTCATCTGCGCCTCCCATTCGTCGTCGGTGCGAGCAGCCTCGCGAGGAGCGCCAACGATCCGCTAACCGCGTCTTGTGCGCCGACGGTGCTGGGTGTAGCGTCGCCGCACCCGACGATCGGAGGTGGGGGTGGAGTTCCTCCTGCTCGGTCCACTGGAGGTGCGCTCTGCGCGGGAGCGGCTCCCGCTTGGCGGACCGAGGCAACGCACGGTGCTCGCGGACCTCCTCCTCCACGCGGGGAGCGTCGTCTCCAAGGACGGCCTGATTGACGACCTGTGGGGCGCCGAGCCTCCGCCGACCGCGGAGGCAGTCGTGCAGAACGCGGTCTCGCGGCTACGGAAGTCACTCGGTCCGGACCTGATCGAGACGCGCCCGCCCGGATACGTGCTGCGCGTCGACCCCGGCGCGATCGACGCTCGTCGGTTCGAGCGGCTCGTCGGAGACGCACGGCCGTTGCCTCCTGCAGAGCGCTCTGCCGCATTGCGCGACGCGCTCGCGTTGTGGCGCGGGCCTGCGTTCGCCGACCTCGCCTTCGAGAGCTTTCTGCAGGACGAGATTGCGCGCCTCGAGGAGCTCCGGCTGACTGCCCTCGAGGACCGGATCGAGGCGGAGATCGAGCTCGGCCACCACGACGACGTGATCGCCGACGCGGCGTCGCTCGGCTCGCAGCACCCCGATCGGGAGCGGCTGTGTCGCCTTCTGATGCTCGCGCGCCACCGCGCGGGCCGCCAGCAGGAGGCGCTCGACGCCTACGAGATCACGCGGCGCGCGCTCGACGAGCAGTGGGGCCTCGAGCCGTCGCCGGAGACTCGCGCGCTCCAGACGATGATCCTCACGCAGGACCCGGCGATCGCTCACGCGGAGCCGGTGGCGCACGCGGTCGGGGTCGTGCGCCGACCCGTGTCGCTACTGCTCGTCGAGCCGCTCCTCGACGACGAGCTCGAGCTCGAGGCTGCCGGCGCGATGCTCGACGAGGTACGCCGGGCCGTCGCGGACGTCGTCGCCCGGCACGGCGGGACGCTCTCGCCGGAGTCGGGCGTGGAGCTGGTCGCGGCGTTCGGCGCGGACGGGGCGCACGAGGACGACGTCCTTCGAGCCGCACGCGCGGCGGTCGAGCTGAGGGAGATCCTCCGAGGCCGCGACGTGGAGGCGCGACTGGCCATCGGGACGGGGCGGCTGCTCGTCCACGACGCCCGCCCTGTGCTCGTGGGAGCGGTCGTCGGCCGCACGCGGCGCGCCCTCCACGACGCGGACGCGAACGAGATCCAGCTCACGGCGGTCGCTGCTCGGCTGGGTGGCGAGGCGTTCGAGCTCGACGCTGACGGCCGGCTGCTGGGCGTCCGCCCGGGCCGCCCACGATCGACCTCGGAGCCTTCCCCGCTGGTCGGGCGCTCGGCCGAGCTCGCCCGACTCCACGCGGCGTTCGACCGGGTCGTCGAGACCGGCCGCGCCCACCATGCGGTGGTCGTCGGAGAGGCCGGCCTCGGCAAGAGCCGCCTCGTGGCGGCGTTCACGGAGGATGTGCCCGCCGTCCTGCTCCACGCCGCGTGCGTCCCCTACGGCGAGGGAATCTCCTTCATGCCGCTCCGCGAGCTCGCAGAGCGGGCGGCTGCGCTCGACGACGGCGCCCCTGAGCTCGGCGAGCTGTCGAGCGCGGATGAGGCGCTCGCGGCTGCACGCGCGCTCCTTGAGCACTTCACCGCGGACTACCCGGTGGTGGTCGTCGTCGACGACGTGCACTGGGCCGTTCCCACGTTCCTCGACCTCCTCGAGTACGTCGTACGCGCCGTGAACGGCTCGCTGCTCGTGATCTCCGCGACGCGCCCCGAGCTCCTCGAGCGGCGTCCCTCCTGGGAGGAGGAGGCGATCGTGCTGGAGTCCCTGTCCGCCGAGGACGCCCGCTCGCTCGTCGACGCGTTGCCCGAGCGCGACACACTGGACGAGAAGGTCGCGCAGGCGATCCTCGAGGCCGCGGCAGGCGTACCGCTGTTCCTCGAGCAGCTCGCGGCCCACGCAGCCGAGTCCGATATCGGCGGCGACCGGATTCCGCCGACGCTCGACGCGCTGCTCGCGAGCCGCATCGACGCACTCGAGCCGGGCGAGCGCGCTGTGCTTTCGCGCGCGGCGATCGTGGGGCGCTCGTTCTCGCGGGAGTCGATCAGCGCGTTGACCCCGGATGTGGAGGAACGGGAGCTCGACGGCAGGCTCGCGTCGCTCGAGCGCCGCCGGCTCGTCCGCTCGCGCGCGATGGAGCACGAGTTCGTCCACCCGCTCGTCCGCGGCGCGGCGTACGACGCGATCGCGCGGAGTGTGCGGGCGGGAATGCACGAGAGCTTCGCCCGCTGGCTCGATCGGCATGACGAGGGCGACGAGCTCGTCGGGACGCATCTGGAGCGGGCAGCCCTTGATTCTCGCCCCGGACACGATCGCGATATCTGGTCACGCGAGGCTTCGGCTCGGCTCGGCAACGCCGGCCAGCGCGCGCTTCTGGCGTTCGACCATTCAGCCGCGGCGAACCTGCTGGAGCGCGCGGCTGCGCTCCTCGATGACGGCGACCCCGAGCGGCTCGAGCTGGAGTGCGGTCTCGGTCTCGCGCTGAAGGGCTTGGGGGAGCTCGACCGTGCGGCGCGCCTTCTCGAAAGGGTTGGCGAAATGGCTCGGTCGAGCGGGGATCCGCGGATCGAGGCACGCGCGCGCATCGAGGCGATCTTTCCGCGTTTGGTCGATGGCTCCCTGAACGGCGATGCCGCCATGGCGCAACTCGACGAGGCAGTCGTCGCCCTCGAAGGGGCTGCGGACATGTACGGCGTTGCCCGGGCCGAGCTCACGTATGCCATCGTCGTCTTCGACTTCATGAACCGGGCCGAGCGCGCCGTTCGACACCTCGAGAATGCACAGCGCGCATACGGCCTCGCAGGCGTGGACGGTGTCACCGATGTCCTGGCCGTCTCGTGCGCCTTGGCTGGAAGCACGCCGGTCGCCAAGGCCATCCGACAGTGCGAAGACTGCATGTCACGGCGCCCGGATCGTCCACGCACCAATGCGTACCTCGGCTGCCGCCTCGCCGTCCTACGAGCGCTGCTCGGCGACGTCGAAGGTGCTCGGACGGCGGCTGCAGACGCTCGCTCCGGACTGGTGGATCTCGGAGAGGACGTCGGGCTCAGGACGTCGGCGGCTGGCCTTCTCGGGTCGGTCGAAACGCTGGCAGGAGACTGGCGGCGTGCCGAGGAGATCTTCCGGCCGGCGTTCGAGTACGCCCGTGACCAACCCTCGCATCGCATGTGGCAGGCGTACTTCCTCGCACGACTCGCAGAGGCTGCGATCGGACGTGGCGATCCAGGAGCAGCCGTGGCGCTCGCCGAGGAGGCGCGCGCCCTGTGTGTGGTCGGCGATCTCCAGACCGAGATCTGGTCGCGGCGGGTCGCGGGACGCGCCCTCGCGGCCACGGGCCATCCTCGCAGGGGCCTGGCTCTTGCGCGAGAAGCCGTCGCGTGCGCCGACGGTTCGGACGACCTGGTTCAGAAGGGGGAGGCACGGCTCGACCTGGCGGAGGTGTACGTGCGCGCGGGGTACCGCAAGCGGGCTGTCCAGTTCGCCGGCGAGGGACTTGCTCTACTCGATCGCAAGGGTGCGCTGCTCTTGAGTGCGAACGGCCGACGGCGCTTCGCGGACCTCGTTGCCGAGAACAGTGTCGGGAGCACGGCGAGTGCCGCGCCCCCGACGTCTGGTCAACACATCGGCGGGCACAGGTGATGAACAAAGGCGCTTGAAGCGGAGGCAGTCATTGCCCATGGCGAGCTTCTTCGCGGTCGAGCCCAAGGCTTGCGCAGCAGCCCTGCCGAGGAACACGCGTTCGGCCCGTTGCTAGGCTCGGCGCAAGGTGCCCGATCTCCGCGTGACATCCGCGTACCGCCCGACCGGAGACCAACCGAAGGCGATCGCGCAGCTCGCGGAGTCGCTGCGCGAGGGGAATCGCGGCCAGACGCTGCTCGGTGCCACAGGCACGGGCAAGACGGCGACGATGGCCTGGGTGATGGAGGAGATCCAGCGTCCGGCGCTCGTGATCGCCCACAACAAGACGCTCGCCGCGCAGCTCTGCAACGAGTTCCGCGAGTTCTTCCCGGAGAACGCCGTCGAGTACTTCGTCTCCTACTACGACTACTACCAACCCGAGGCGTACGTCCCGCAGGCCGATCTCTACATCGAGAAGGACTCGTCGCAGAACGACGACATCGCGCGGCTCAGGCTCGGCGCGACGAGCTCGCTCCTCACGCGCCGCGACGTCGTCGTCGTCGCGAGCGTGTCGTGCATCTACGGGCTCGGCTCGCCGGAGGAATGGCGGGAGCGCGTCCTCATCCTCGAGGTCGGCGCCGAGCACGACCGCGACGAGCTGCTGCGCACGCTCATCGACTCGCAGTACGTCCGCAACGACACGGTGCTCGCGCGCGGGCGCTTCCGGGTGCGCGGCGACGTCGTCGAGGTGCAGCCGGCGAATGCGGAGACCGCGTACCGCATCTCGATGTTCGGCGACGAGGTCGAGCAGATCTCGCACTTCGACCCGCTCACCGGCGAGGTGCTCTCGAAGCTCGACAACCTCGCGATCTGGCCGGCCACGGAGTACGTGACCTCGAAGCCGACGGTCGAGCGGGCGGTCGACGAGATCCGCCACGAGCTCGAGGAGCAGGTGGCGAAGTTCGAGGCCGAGGGCCGGATGCTGGAGGCGCACCGGATCCGCCAGCGCACCGAGTACGACATGGAGATGCTGAAGGAGCTCGGGTTCACGAGCGGCATCGAGAACTACTCGCGGATCCTCGAAGGTCGTCCGCCGGGCTCGCACCCGTTCACGCTGATCGACTACTTCCCGGACGACTTCGTCGTCTTCATCGACGAGTCGCACCAGACCGTTCCGCAGATCGGCGGGATGTACGAGGGCGACCGCTCGCGCAAGCAGACGCTCGTCGACTACGGCTTCCGGCTCCCGTCCGCGCTCGACAACAGGCCGCTCCGATTCGACGAGTTCCTCGGGAAGGTCGGCCAGATGGTGTTCGTGTCGGCGACACCCGGGGCGTACGAGCTACGCCACTCGCAGGTCGTCGCGGAGCAGCTGATCCGCCCGACCGGCGTCGTCGACCCCGACGTCGAGCTCCGCGCGACGAAGAACCAGATCGACGACCTGCTCGGCGAGATCCGCCGCCGCGAGCAGGCGAACGAGCGCGTGCTCGTCACGACGCTGACCAAGAAGATGTCGGAGGACCTGACCGACTACCTGCTCGAGTCCGGGGTCAAGGCGCGCTACCTCCACTCGGAGATCGACACGCTCGAGCGGATCCAGATCATCCGCGAGCTGCGACTCGGCGAGTACGACGTGCTCGTCGGCGTCAACCTCCTTCGCGAGGGGCTCGACCTGCCGGAGGTGTCGCTCGTCGCGATCCTCGATGCGGACAAGGAGGGCTTCCTGCGCGGCAAGACGGCGCTCCTGCAGACGATTGGTCGCGCGGCCCGGAACGTGAACGGCACCGTGCTGATGTACGCGGACAAGCTGACCGAGGCGATCCAGGGCGCGCTCGAGGAGACGAACCGCCGCCGGGCCGCGCAGCTCGCATACAACGAGGAGCAGGGGATCACGCCGGAGTCGATCGTGAAGGGTGTCTCCGACATCGCGGAGCTCCTGGCGCTCGAGTCGCCCACCGTGCCCGGCCGGCGCCGCCGCGGCAAGCAGGAAGTCTCGGGCATGAGCCGCGAGGAGCTCGAGAAGCTGGTCGTGACGCTCGAAGAGGAGATGTACGTCGCCGCCGAGGAGCTCCGGTTCGAGTACGCAGCGAAGCTCCGCGACGAGATCAAGGAGCTCCGGCGCGAGCTGAACGCGCTCGCCGAGGTACGGACGTAGGCTGGGCCTTCGTCGCTTGGCCTCGTGTTGGCGAGGGTGAGCGCGACGTCGTACGCTCGTGTCCCGACGCTGGAGGGGAGATGATCCGTCCGGGCACGATCGATGACGCACCCGCTCTCGCCGAGCTCATCGCGGCGACGTACCCGAAGATGTGGGTCACGGCGATGGGTGTGCGAACCTGGATGGCGACGATGCCCGAGCGCGCGCAACGGCGCTGGTGGGCCGTCGAGGAGTCGGGGGCTCTCGTAGGGTGGGCGACCGCGGGTCTCAATTCGGAGACGACCGAGCAGCACGCCGCCGCCGCCGGCGTGATGGTGCACCCGACGGCCCGGCAGCGGGGTCTCGGCACCTCCCTCTGGAACGAGGTCGAGGCGCATCTCCGCGCGCTCGATGTGCGTCATGTCACGAGCATCGGTAGCGATTCGGATGGCTCATGTCGCTTCATGGCTGCGCGCGGGTTCGAGGTCACGTTCGTCGAGCGGACATCCGGGCTCGACCCTCGGATGCTGCCCGCCGCCCCAGCACCGCCTGAAGGCGTCGAGCTGCGCCCGTTCGCGAAGATCGACGACCCGCACGTGGTGTTCGAGCTCGACGTCGAGGCTCTCCGTGACGTTCCGACCGATCAGCCCTTGGACGACATCCGCTTCGACGAGTGGCTCGAACGGACCTGGCACTACCCCGACACGGATCAGGATGGAAGCCTGCTTGCGCTCGTCGACGGTCAGCCGGCGGGATTCACGACCCTCTTGATCTCTCCCGAGACGCTCCTCGCGGTGAGCGGTATGACCGGTGTGGCACGGCGCTTCCGGGGGCGTGGCCTCTCCGAGCTGCTCAAGCGACACGCGCTAGCGCACGCCGCGGCCAAAGGCGTGAGGATGGCGCTGACGGACAACGACGAGACCAATGCGCCCATGCTCGCCGTCAACGACAAGCTCGGCTACCGGCCGGTTGCGTCGAGGCTGGTCTTTAGCCGCCGGCGCACGAACTGACGCGGCCGCGGTTTACGCCCCGTGCGGAGAGACGTCCCGAATCAAGAATATCTTTTGAGCTATAGTCTTTAAAAGGTATGATCGAGCAACCGTGGAATGCGGTCCTCGCGGCGGCCGCACGTCTCCAGCAGCTCGTCCCCGACACCGTGCTCGTCGGCGGGTCCGCTGCGGCTGTGCATGCCGGACACAGGGTCTCGTTCGACGACGACCACGTGCTCGCCGATCTGCGCAGCCGCTTCGACGACGTCCTCGAGCATCTCGAGCGGCAGGAGGGATGGGTAACCGCGCGGCTCAACCGGCCGGTGCTCATCCTCGGCAGCCTCGACGGGATCGAGACGGGCATCCGCCAGCTGATCCGGACGCGGCCGCTGGAGGTCGAAGACGTCGACGGGCCCGGCGGCCCGGTCCGGGTGCCGACGCTCGAGGAGATGCTGCGCATCAAGGCGTGGCTCGTCCTGCGGCGAAACGCGACCCGCGACTACCTCGACGTCGTGGCCCTGGCGGACCGCCTCGGCTCCGAGGCCGCCGCCGGCGTCGTACTTGGCCTCGACCGGTACTACGAGGATCAGCAGGGCGCCGGTGGTCGGAGGATCGCGACGCAGCTGGCCCGCCAGCTCGCCGAGCCCGCCCCGTACGACCTGTCGGATGTCGACCTACGGACGTATCGCCGGCTCGAGGAACGGTGGCGCGACTGGACGGCTGTTGTCTCGGCGTGCGCGTCGCTGGCGGCGAGCATGCTGACCGCGCTGACGGACGAGGGAGCGGGCTGATGCGACACCGCCACCTCGCGGTCGAGCCGGCGACGCCCGTCACGGAGCTCGGAGCTGCCGCCCTCGACGACCTCCTCGACCGGGGCGATCTCGAGGACTGGCAGCCGATTCTCCGTGAGATCCGGCGCGATCCGTGGGGCGCGGTCGCAGTCCGCATACTCGGACTCGTCGACGGCCATGCGATGTACGGGACGACGCCGCTCTGGCGGGCGTGGATCGAGGCACAGCGCGCTGCCTCGCCCCGGTTCCATGCCGGCAAGGCGTTGCGCGAGCTGCGCCTGCAGCGTGGGCGGACGCAACGCGACGTCGCGGAACGGCTGGGGATGACGCAGCCCGAGGTCTCGAAGCTCGAGCGCCGCGCCGACGTCCGCGTCTCGACGATGCGGGCCTACGTGACGGCGCTCGGCGGCGAGCTCCGCCTCACGGCGCGATTCGCCGACGCGGAGGTGCAACTCGACTGATGGCCATTCTCGGCGTCGACGTGGGCGGCACGTTCACCGACGCCGTGCTGCTCGACGGCGGAGCGCTCCACACGGCGAAGGTGGTCACTCGCACGCGGCAGGTGGAGTCGGTCGTCGAGGCAGCCCGACTCGTGCTCGAGGCCGCAGGGAGCCCGGATGTCGAGCGGTTCTCCCACGGCACGACGGTCGCGACGAACGCGCTGCTCGAGCGGAAGGGAGCGCGCACGGCGTTCGTCGCCACCGAGGGCTTCGAGCACCTCTTGCACCTGCGACGCCAGAACCGGGCGCACCTCTACCGGCTCGACGTCGACCACCCCGAGCCGCTCGTCCCGCTCGAGCAGTGCCACTCCGTGCGCGAGCGGATGGGGCCGGACGGCGTCGTCGCCCCGCTCGACGTCTCGACGCTCGGCGACGTCGATGCGGAGGCGATCGCGGTCTGCCTCCTGTTCGCGTTCCGCGACCCGACGCACGAGTACGCGGTGGCGGAAGAGCTGCGACGGCGTCATCCAGGTGTGCACGTCGTCGCCTCGCACGAGGTCGCGCCCGAGTTCCGTGAGTACGAACGCGCCTCGACGACAGTCGCCGACGCCTACCTCGAGCCCGTCGTCTCGGGCTACCTTCGGGCACTCGGCCGCGATGTCGTCGCAGCCGGTCTCCCCGAGCCGCGCGTGATGCGGTCCTCCGGGGGTGTCGCAACGATCGACGAGGCGGCGGCGCATCCGGTGGTGATCCTCGTCTCCGGGCCGGCGGCGGGCGTGATCGGCGCGGAGCGGGTCGCGTCCCTGGCGGGCGTCGAGAACGTGATCTCCTTCGACATGGGCGGCACGTCCACGGACGTGTGCCTGGTCACCGGTGGCAGCAGCGAGCGGGCCGAGGGACGCGAGGTCGCCGGCTTCCCGATCCGCATCCCGATGGTCGATGTCCATACCGTCGGTGCGGGCGGCGGTTCGATCGTCTGGCGGGACGCAGGGGGCGCCCTCCGCGTCGGCCCGCGGAGCGCCGGGGCGGCGCCGGGGCCGGCGTGCTACGGACGCGGCGGGCTGGCGCCGACGGTAACCGACGCGAACCTACTGCTGGGACGGCTGCCGGCGGAGCTGCCCGGTGGGCTGGAGCTCGACGGGGAGGCAGCCGCCAGGGCGCTCGGCGACATCGATCCTGGCGATGTGATCGACGTCGTGAACGCGGAAATGCTCGGGGCGCTTCGCGTCGTCTCGGTCGAGCGCGGCCACGATCCGCGCGACTTCGCGCTCGTCGCGTTCGGAGGCGCCGGGCCGCTGCACGCGTGCGCCCTCGCCGACGACCTGGGCTGTCGTCGCGTGCTGGTGCCCGCGTCGGCGGGCGTGCTGTCCGCACTCGGCCTCGTCGCGAGCGACGAGCGGCGCGACCACGTCGAGTCCTTCGTCCGCCCGCTTGCCGAGGCCGCTGAGCTTCCGGAGACGGGCGACGCCAGCCTTCGCTACCGCGGGCAGTCGTTCGAGCTCTCGGTCCCTCTCGGGCAGGACCTCGAAGAGCGCTTCCACCGCCTGCACGAGGAGCGGTACGGCTACGCCGACCGAGCTCGCGTCGTCGAGCTCGTCTCCGTGCGCACGGCCGACGTCGTGCCCGGCCCGCCCATCGAGCTCGTGATGGCGGCCCGGCGCTCTGCGACGGGTCCCGAGCTCGTTGCGCTCGACGGAGCGACGTGCTGGGTGCCGGACGGCTGGGCCGGTGCGACGGACTCGCACGGGACGCTCGTCCTGGAGCGACGATGATCCCGGTCGAGCTCCAGGTGATCGGCAGCATGCTCCGCGCGATCGCCGAGGAGATGGGAGCGGCGCTCGTCCGGGCCGCGTTCTCCTCGAACATCAAGGAGCGGCGTGACTGCTCGACCGCGCTCTTCGACGGCCGTGGTCGGATGATCGCCCAGGCGGAGCACATTCCGGTCCACCTCGGCGCGATGCCGGAGGCGGTCGCGGCGGTGATGCGGAACGATCCGGCGCCGAACGAGGTGTGGGTGCTCAACGACCCGTACACGGGTGGGACGCATCTCCCGGACATAACGCTCGTGTCGCGAACCGCGCTCGGCTTCGCCGTCAGCCGGGCGCATCACGCCGACGTCGGCGGGATCGAGCCGGCGAGCCTGCCGGCTTTCTCGACCGACCTCTCCCAGGAAGGGATCGTCATCCCGCCGACGCGGCTCGACGGCGAGACCGTCGAGCTGATCGCACGGAGCTCACGCAACCCGGATGAGCGCCGGGCGGACCTCCGTGCCCAACTCGCGGCGCACCACCTCGCGGAGCAGCGAAGCCTCGAGCTCGTCACGCGTCGCGGCCGAGAGAAGGTCGAGTGGGCCATGGACGAGCTCTATGCGTACTCCGCGCGACGCGTCCGGGCGAGCATCGCCGCGCTCCCCGACGGCCGGTACGAGGCCCAGGACGTGATCGAGGCGGTCGACGGCGACCTCGTGATCCGCTGCGTCGTCACGGTCGACGGGGAGGAGATCGAGATCGACTTCGCGGGTACGGCGCCGCAGCACCGCGGGAACCTCAACTGTCCCCTGGCCGTGACCCGCTCGGCGTGCTTCTTCGTCGTACGCGCCCTCACCGACCCCGACGTTCCGGCCTCGGGCGGCGCCTTCGAGCCGGTCACGGTCCGCGCTCCCGAGGGCTGCCTCGTCAACGCGAGATCGCCCGCGGCGGTCGTGGCCGGCAACACCGAGACGTCGAGCCGGATCACCGACGTTCTGATGGCCGCCTTTGGACGCGCGGTCGACGTGCCCGCTATGGGGCAGGGCACGATGAACAACACGACGTTCGGCACCGAGGAGTGGACGTACTACGAGACGATCGGCGGCGGCCAGGGCGCGTCGCCGGTCGCGGACGGGCCGTCGGGCGTCCACGTCGCGATGTCGAACGCGCTCTCGACCCCCGCCGAGGCTCTCGAGCTCGCCTACCCGCTGCGGGTCGAGCGTCACGTGCTCCGCACCGGCTCCGGCGGCGCCGGCACGCATCGTGGAGGAGACGGTGTCATTCGCGAGATTCGCGTGCTGGACGCCTGTCGTCTCTCCGTCCTCGGTGACCGACGCCGCCATGCGCCGAAGGGTGCGAGAGGGGGAGAGGACGGCGCTCGCGGCCGTACGCTCGTCAACGGGAAGGAGATTCCCGGGAAGGACACCAGAGCCCTCGAGCCGGGCGACGTCGTGCGAACCGAGACCCCCGGCGGCGGCGCTTGGGGTGCCCGGCGTTGACTTGTATATACTCACTGTATGTCGAAAATGATTACCGTTCGTATGGCGGAAGACAGGCTTGCCCGCATCGACGCCCTGGTCGCGTCGGGATCGCATCCCACGCGCGCAAGCCTCGTCATCGAGGCGATCGACCGCCTTGTGGCACAGCTCGAGTCCGAGCGCATCGACCGGGAGATCGTCGAGGGATACACGCGCATTCCGCCGACAGCCGAGGAGATGGCCTGGGCTCAGGAGTCCGGCCGGCGATCGATAGCCGACGAGCCATGGTGAGCCGCGGCGAGGTGTGGTGGGCCGATGACCCGGGGGCCGGGGGTCGTCCGCACCTCGTTCTCAGCCGTCAGGCGGCGATACCGTTTCTCAACGCCGTCCTCGCGGTTCCGGCGACGCGAACGATCCGCGGGATCGCCACCGAGGTGCGCCTCGGTGTCGAGGACGGGATGCCGGACGAGTGCGTCCTGACGCTGGACAACACGACCTTGATGCCGAAACCGTTCTTCCGCGAGCAGATCTGCACCCTGACTCCGGAACGCATGGCAGCCGTGTGCGAGGCGCTTGCCCGCGCGACCGCCTGCTCGTCGTAGCGCTCAGCGATACGTCCCCTCGACACGCAGGAGCGGCGTGCCGCCCGGGCCCGGCCAGGCACGCAGGACATCGCAGACGAAGAACGTGTGTGTCCCGGTCGCGAGCTCGTCTCGCACGCTGCACTCGAGCCACCCGAGCGCTCCCTCGAGCAGCGGAAGGCCTGTCGTGTCGCGAACAGCGATTCCTTCCCACATCCCGATCGGCGGCACGCCGCGTGCAAAGTGCTCCGCGAGCGGCTCCTGACCGGCGGCGAGCAGCGAGAACGCGCACTCGCCGGCCTCCCGCAACAGCTCGTGGAGCGCCGCCTGGCGTGCAATTGCGACGCCGACGAGGGGCGGCTCGAAGGAGAGCGAGACGAGCGTGGCGACGGTCAGCCCTATGCGCTGCCCGCTCGCGTCGACCGTGATCACCGCGACGCCGGTCGGCACGCGCCGGAGCACCTCTCGTAGCTGGTCCACGGGCGACCGATGCTACGTTCGGGACGAGAGAGGAGACGACATGTGTCGCAACATCAAGACGCTGCACAACTTCGAGCCGCCCGCGACGGACGAGGAGGTCTACGCCGCGGCGCTCCAGTACGTGCGCAAGGTCAGCGGCTCGACGAAGCCGTCGAAGGCGAACGAGGAGGTGTTCCTGCGCGCCGTGGACGAGGTCGCGCACATCACGACCCTCCTTCTCGAGGGACCTCGTCACCGCCGCGCCCCCGCGCGACCGCGAGGTCGAGGCCGCGAAGGCGCGCGCCCGGGCGGAGAAGCGATTCGGTCAGGCTGCCTGACTTACGCCGTCGACGAGAGACGCGTTCTTGTCCGCCAGGTACCGCAGGTAGGGCTTCGGGTCGATCGGGCCGCCCGCGACCCGCTTCGATCGTCTCGGTGGGCGTGAACTTCCGGCCGTGCCGGTACAGGTGCTCGCGCAGCCACTCGTAGATCTCGCCGAACTCGCCG
>CAWIVU010000016.1:0-481794 GCA_963839755.1 uncultured Actinomycetes bacterium | reverse complement strand
GCGTCGCAGCTCCGCCTCCAGGCGCTGTTGCTCGTGCCGGCCACGATCCTGGCAGTGGCGCTCTTCGGTCTCGCGGGACGTGGGCGCCAGGCGCTTCGCGAGCAGGCGCTGCTGCTGTCCGGCCTGGCTGCATTGCTCGTCGCCGGGCTCATTGCGGCTGCGCTCAACGCGAGTCCCTGGGCGGCTACTCGTCGGTAATCGACAGGCCCGTCCCGGCCGGCGCGGCTCTGGAATGGTCGATCTGGCACCTGGGAGGGCTCGCGGTCATGAGCGCTCTCGTGCCCCTCGCCGGAGCGGCCGCGCTGTTCCTGCTCACCTTTCAGGGCAAGGTCGAGGAGACAAGGGTCCAGGCGCTCGTGGCCGTCACGGTCGCCTGGACGTGCGTCGCGCTCGTGGCGGCGGGTGGTTTCGTCGCGCAGAACGTCGGCCATCTCAAAGAGCGCAACCTCTCGACGCTCGTGCCTCCGATCCTCGTGTGCTTCGCGGCGTGGGGCATGCGTCGGCTCTGGTCGTTCCGCGGAGCGACGGTTGGGTGCGCGTGCTTCGTCGGGCTTATGGTCGCCGTGATGCCCGAGCGGGTGCTCGAGTTTCCCGCGTCGAGAGTCGATGCTCCGTCGTTCGTCGGGATTCGCCTCGCATCGGAACACCTCTCGGAGCTCGGCTTCCGGGCAGCGCTTGTGGCCGCGATCGCCGCCTGCCTGCTCGGGTCGTGGTTGATCCCGCGATCGAATTGGTCGGCCGCGCCCGACTCCCCGGGTTGCTCGTCATTCCGATGGCGCTTCTGACGCTGATGTCCGTCGTTGCGGCGCGGGAGGTTCGTATCGCGTCCGACCGCGACCGCGAGTTCTTCCTCGGCTCCGGAGCTCCGGACTGGATCGACCGCCACACCGCGAGCCCGACCCTCCTCTTCGACGAGGGCTCGTTCTACTGGAACGACTACTGGCATCAGGCGTACTGGAATCGTCGCGTCGCCGGGGTGCTCACCGTCGCTCCGTGGCAGGCCCCGTTGCCGGACGAGTCGACGCGCGGCTGCACGAGGACGGATCGATCACGAACCAGCTGGGCCAACCGGTCTGGTCGCCCGGCCTGGTGACGGCGAACTCGATCACGGTCGCGGGCACCGCGCAGGCCCGGCTCGTGCGAAGGGACGGGAGCGGCAGCCTCGTTCTCTGGAGCGCGGAGCAGCCGCTCCGGCTCCGCTACCGCATCCGGGGAGCGCCGCTCGGGCGAACGTCGTCCGGCCCCTTCGAGATCGACGTCTTCGACTGCCGGCGGAACGCCCTGCGCGTGCTGATCCGCGGGTCGTCGGCCCCGCGGTCGTCCGCCATGCCGGCGGTCCGTCCCCACCGAAGGTGAGTGTGGTGGCCGACCGGCGCTGGACGCCCGTTTGGGTCGCGTTGCGACGCAAACCGGGCTCAAGGATGTGTGTGGCGCGCTTCGAGCCCGACAGCATGGTCGAGATCGGGGCGATGGCCAACGTTGACGCGAGCCGCTCGACCCAGCGACGGAGCCTGACGCTGTCCGGCGGGGGCGGTGAGGCACGGCCGCGCTCACCTTGACGCGCGCCACCGTCGTTAGAGGTCGTCGAGCGGGATCGTCGTCCGGTCCGACCTTGCCGTCGCCCGAGCTTCGCGCGCTCGAGAGCGCCGGGGATGCCGTTCAGGAGCTCGACCATGGACTCGGCGTCGATGTCAGCCTCGTCGATCGCGCGCGAGAGAAGCGAACGCGCGAGAGTTCCTTCCTGGGTGTAGGCCTGTTCCGCCATTCTTCGCAGCTTCTCGGCATGTGCGTGATCCAGGGTCACGTTCATCCGGCTGCCCCGCTCCGGATCCATACTCATACCGTAGCACGATCTGACACGCATCGTGCAGCCGATCGCCGCGGCTCGGCGCTCAGAGCCGAACCAGTGCCCAGCGCGCGTCGCGGTAGGCGGGAGACGGCGGTGCGAGGTCGGGCCAGCGCTCGCGGTCGACGACGAGCCACGTCGCGCCGCAGCGCCGAGCCGGCGTCTCGATGTCACCTGCTCGGGCGAAGCGCAGGAACTCGCGCACCCGCTCGCGCGGGCGGTTGTCGACGGTGTCCGCCACGTGGCTCACCGGATTGAGGCAGACGCGCACCGGTGCGTAGGCGCCCAGCCGGTAGCTCGCCTGCGGGTCTGCGTAGACGATCGCACCGGTCGGCACGCGCTCACGGACGGCCGCGATCAGGCCGTCCGAGAGGATCTCGGGCGGCCGCGCGGGGGACGGGCTCCAGTTCGTGAGGCCATGGACGAACGTCGGCGCGAGCAGGAGCACCGAGGCGAGCGCCGCGCGGCGCTCGAGCGGAGGCCGTCCCCGGAGGCCGACGAACAGCGCCACGACGCATCCCACGACCGCGAACCACGTCGCCCATGCCGGCCCTCCGTCCTCCAGGATGTAGCCGAAGTCGCCGGGATAGAGGAGCTGCAACGCGATCCCACCCGCGAGGGCAACCGGCGCGACCAGCGGGCCGATCAGCCGAGCGAGCACGCCGATCCCGCCCGCGAGCGCGATCCCGAAGGGGAGGAACCCCGCGAGGCGCCGGGACTGCGAAAGGGACGCCGCGTCGGAGAACGGTGTGAAGATCCACGGCACGAGGGTGATCACGAACACCGCGAGCGCGCCCCCGACCGCGTAGGCCGCCCAGCGCCGGCGGGCGGCGAGCGCCGCGAGGGGGAGCAGCAGCAGCGCCGCGACCGCGATCGCACCCGAGCGTCCGAAGAGCTCGGGAACGACGGAGAACAGGTCCGGCGTCCCTTCGAGCTGGCCGTCGTACTGCTCGAAGCCGCGGAGGCGCTCGAGCTCGCTGGGGCTCACCGAGGCGGTGTCGCCGATCACGGGCAGGAGCCATGCGAAGAAGGCCGCCATCGGCACCGTCAGCGCTGCGAGCGCGAGAGCGTCCGGCACGGCGTCGCGACGCACCCAGAGGAGCCGCACCGCCAGGAACCCGGTGAACGGCACGGCCAGGAAGAGCGCGTACGTCGGGTGCACCACCGCGATCACGAACGAGGCGGCCGCGGCGGAGGCGAGAACCGCGGGCTTCGGGCGCCGGGTCGCCTCGATCGCGAGCGCGAGCGCGGCCGGCACGAGCAGCTGGCGCGACGCGGTCGCGGGAAGCGCGAGGGCCGTGTACGCGCCGCCGTGGGCCGGCGCCATCGCCACGATCGCGGCCCCGGCCAGAGCGGACGCGAGCGCGGGCGTGACCCGCCGGAAGAGCGCCCAGCCCGCCTCGAAGCCGAGCACCACCGCGAAGGGCGCAAGCACGCTCGGCTCGTGGAGGACCACCTCGGACGGATCGACTCCGCCCACTTTCGCCACGAGGGCAAGGAAGCCGTGCCAGAGCGGGAACGCGTAGCCGGGATGAAGGCCGCCGTCGGGGAACTCGTTCGCACTCTCGAGCGACAGGTCGTCGAACGCGAGGAGCTTCTGCACGCGGGCGAGGTGGAAGAACCCGTCGCCGCCGATCTCCCCTGCGACGCGCCAGAGGAGGATCCCCAGCGCGACGCCGACCAGCGACGCGAGCCCCCACCCGCGCACGCCGTGCACCCTTGTCCCGCGACGGATCGCGAACGGAAGCGCCACGAGGCCGGCGACGAGCACCAGCACGAGGGTGAGGGTCAAGGAGGCCGAGGCGACGAAGGTCACGGTCATCGCGCCGAAGATCAGGAGGAGCGCCCAGGCGACTCCCGCGGATACACGCGTCACCCCGAGCGCGCGTGCGACGACGAAGCCCGGGACGAGCACGACCCCGGTCGCAAGCGCGAGCCGCAGGAACAGCCAGGCTTCCGTCATGGTTGGGTCCGGCGCCGCCCGCGGAGAACTAAGCTGACGACACGCGCAAGCTTGCCCTTCTCCTCGTCGTTCAGATCGCGGCAGCTCTCGTCTTCGTTCTGCTCGCGGCGGGTCCACCGCGAGCACGGCAGCCGCCGCAAAGCCTCGCGTGCTCGTCTTCACCAAGACGGCGGGGTACCGCCATGACTCCATCCCTGCGGCCATCGAGGCGCTGCGCACCCTCGGCGCGACAAACGGGTTCGCGGTCGATGCGACCGAGGACGCCGCTGCGTTCACGAAGGCGCGTCTCGCACGCTACGGGGCGGTCGTCTTCCTGCTCACGACCGGCGACGTGCTCGACGACGCTCAGCAGGCTGCGTTCACGGCGTATATCCGCTCCGGCGGCGGATTCGTGGGCGTCCACTCGGCCGCCGACACCGAGCGCGACTGGCCGTGGTACGGGCGCCTCGTGGGCGCCTGGTCGTCGGGACATCCCGAGATTCAGGCCGCGACGATCGACGTTGTCTCGCCGCGGGACGTCTCCACCATGCATCTTCCAGCGCGCTGGGCCCGCACGGACGAGTGGTACGGCTTCCTCTCGAACCCGCGACGCAACGGCGTGCGCGTCCTGCTCACGCTCGACGAAGCGACGTACCAGCCGCGCGACTGGGCGATGGGGGCCGACCACCCAATCGCGTGGAAGCACGAGTTCGACGGTGGACGCGCCTGGTACACCCAGGGCGGGCATACCGCGGAGTCGTACGCGGAGCCGTTGTACGTCCGGCACCTCCTCGGCGGGATCCGCTACGCGCTCGGAGGGCATCTCCCCTCGCGCCGGCCATCCGATCGTTGAACCTGACAGTGCGCGGGGGACGCGTCCTCGTCAGCCTGCGCGCCGCACGCTGCGCGCCTTGTACCGCGATTCTGCGGGTTCGCTCCGCGTCGACCCGGCTCCGCATGGCGGGTGGCACTGCGAAGGGCTCGAGCGCATCGCTTCCGAGGGGACGCTGGCAGGTGACGGTCGTCCTCACCGATCGCGACTCCGGCCTGAGCCGGACGGCTCGACGCTGGGTTCGGATCACCTAGTCCACGGAGCACGAGCGGGTGTCTGGCTGGAGCCGGACACCTTCCGGGAGACCCTGGGCGTGCCGCCCCTGGGCGCCGCCCTCGTCATGCGGCGAGCAGGGCCTCGACGTCGCCGGAGCCGAGCCACGCAGCAGCATCCCGATAGACCTGCCCACGGTCGCCGCCGTGGATGCGGCCGCGCACCACGAGCGACGCGCGGAGCATGCGCCGCGCCTGCTCGGCCTCGCCGGGCCGTCCGTGCAGCGAGAGGTACCGCAGGTGGCCGCGGACGTTCTCGCGGAAGAGCCTGCCGCCGTGCGCCGCGCCGCCCACGTGGACGCACCGCGCGTCCGGTGTGAAGACGACCGACCAGCCGCGATCCGCGGCGCGCTTCATCCAGTCGACCTCCTCGCTGAAGAGGAAGTAGTCCTCGTCGAACGGGCCGACCTCCTCGAACGCTGTCCGGCGGACGAGCATGCAGGCGCCCATCACCCACTCGACCGTGCGCTCGCTCGCGTGGTCGAACCCCGCCCCGTAGAACGCGTTGAAGGCGCGCGAGCGAGGGGCGAGCTTCCGCAGGTAGAGGTACTCGGTCGAGAGCCGCCAGAGCGTCGGGAAGCCGCGCACCGAGCGCTGGAGCGTCCCGTCGGGGTTCAGGAGCCGCGGCCCGATCAGCGCGGCTCGGGGGTGCCGCCGGGCGGCGTCGAGCAGCCGCGCGAGGGAGTCCTCCACGAGCCACGCGTCTGCGTTGAGCGCGAGCACGTGCTCGGCGGACGTCTCGGCGATCCCTCGGTTCCAGCCGGCCCCCAGCCCACGATTCTCCGCCTCGACGACTCTGACCTCGGGAAATCGATCGCGGACGAGGTCGACCGTCCCGTCGGACGAGCCGTTGTCCACGACGACCGTCTCCGTGCCGACGACGCTTGCGAGGCACCGCTCGATCCACGGCAACGCGTCGAAGGTCACGACGACGCAGGCGGCGTCCCCACCGTCAGCCATGCTCGAGCCGTCGGTCGGCGCCGCCGCGGAACCCCTCCCAGAGCAGGATCGCCCCACCCGGCAACGCCAGGGCGGTGGTGACGAGGAAGAAGACGAAGCCGGCCGCAAAGGCCTGGTCGGCCGGGACACCGACGCTTCCGAGGAAGCTCACGAAGAACGCCTCGCGGACCGCGATCCCGTTGAGCGTGAACGGGACGAGGAGGATGAGGAAGAACAGCGGCCCCATCACGTAGTAGATCCGCGGCCCGAGCTCGATGCCAACAGACTTGGCGGCCGCCCAGATCGACAGCACGCGCACCGCCTGGATCGCCGTCGTGAAGACGAAGACGCCGACGAGCAGCGGAACATGGTTCCGGAAGTGGTGCACCCCGTCGTAGAACGCGCGAAGGTGGCGGTCGACTCGGAACCGGCGCAGAAGCGGCTGCGTCCGCGCCAGGAGCGGGCGAGCGGAACGGGCGAAGAAGAGGAAGAGGAGCACGATCGTCCCGAGGACGAATGCCCCCTCGAGCCACAGGTACGCGCCGACGTCGTAGGTGCCGAGCGCCAGCAGGAACCCGATCGCGCCGAGCAGGACGGTCCCCGCGCCGCCGAGGCCGCGCTCCAGGAGGATGATCGCCGTCACGTCGGCGGTTCTGCCCGGGTGGCGCCGCGCAGTCTCGTAGACGCGCATCGCGTCGCCCCCGATCGACGTCGGCAGGACCTGACTCGCCGTGTAGGAGACGAGGTAGGCGCGCGTCATCCAGCCGAACGTGTCCTCCATGCCCTGCGCTCGCATCAGCCACTGCCAGCGGAGCGCCATCGGCAACGCGGTGCCGATCATGATCGCCACCGAAAGGGCGAACCACCACGGATTCGCGTCGAGCAGCGTGTCGATCGTCTCGCGGAGGTCGACCTTCCAGACGAGGTACGCGACCGCCAGTCCCGTGAGGACGAGCGTCGCCGCAATCCGCGTGCGGCGACTCATCCGGCGAAGCGGGAATGCACCCGACGGAGCGCGTCGATCGCGTCGAGGATGTCCTCGTCCGCGTGCGCGGGCGACAGCGGCAACGAGAGCACCTCGTCGCCCGCCCGCTCTGCGACGGGAAGCCGTGGCTGCTCCGGATAGCGCTCGCGGAACCACGTCAGCCGGTGGACGGGGAGGAAGTGGATGCTCGTCGCGATGCGCTCCTCCGTCAGGGCGCGCTGGTACTCGTCGCGCGTGGCGCCCGCAGCCTCGGGGTCGATCCGCACGGCGTACAGGTGCAGCGCGTGCGTGTCGCGCGGGTCGCGGGCGAGCGGTGTGATCCCTTCGAGGTCGGCGACGCCCTCGTCGTACAACGCGAACTGCCGAGCGCGGATCTCCGTGTGCTCCTCGAGCCTGTCGTACTGGACGAGCGCGATCGCCGCGAGCACGTCCGAGAGGTTCGCCTTGAAGCCGGCCGTCACCTGGTCGTAGCGCGCGCCGTCACCGCGTCGCGTGAGCCGCATGTCCCGGATCCGCTCCGCGACGTCGTCGCGGTTCGTCGCGACGAGCCCTCCCTCCCCGGCGGCGAGGTTCTTCGTGGCGTACAGCGAGAAGCACGTCGCGTCCGAGAGCCCGCCGAGCTTGCGTCCGCGGTAGCGGGCCTCGAGGGCATGCGCGGCGTCCTCGACGACCGGGAGCCCGAGCGCGTGGATCGGATCGAGGTCGCACGGCTGCCCGCCGAGGTGGACGGGCAGGATCGCCTTCGTCCGCTCGGTCACGAGCTCCGGGAGGAGCGCGGCGTCGAGGTTGAGGTCGTCCTCGCGGACGTCGCAGAAGACAGGCGTCGCGCCGCAATGCTCGATCGCGTTCGCCGTCGCGGGCCACGTGATCGGGGAGGTGATCACCTCGTCGCCCGGGCCGATGTCGAGCGCCATCAGGGCCAGGTGCATCGCCGCGGTGCCGGAGCTCAGCGCGAGGACGTGGTCGACCTCGAGGTAGGCGGCAAGGCGCTCCTCGAGGAGCGCGGCGCGGGGGCCGGTCGTCAACCAGCCCGAGCGCAGGGTCTCGGCGACCGCCTCGACCTCCTCCTCCCCGATCGCGGGAGGCTGGAAGCCGAGCGGAGTGTCACGGCGCGTCCGCATCGACCCGGAAGCGTACGGCGTCCGCCGCACGGCGAGCCCGGGCGAGCGCCTCCTCGCGGCTCGGGCCGGTCGCGAGCACGGCGCCGGCCCGGTCGGCGCCGCGGCGCAGCGGGCCGAAGACGTGGCCCGGGCGGCGGTAGATGCGCACCCATTCGACGCCCTCGACGGCTCTCGGCGTCGGTCGACGCCGTCGACGGTCAGGAGGCGGCCGGCCGGTGGGACCAGGAAGGCGACACACGCGCCACCAACCAGGGGACTGACCCCGGAGGGGTCTGTCCCCAGTGATGCGTCGCCAAGCCCGGGCGTCACGGGGGACAGTCCCCATTCGGGGACAGTCCCCAGACTTGCGTCGATCGCGAGCGCGTTCAGGTCGACACCGGTCGCGACCTCGCACAGCTCAGCGTCGTGACCGCCCCCCAGACGCGCGGCGACCTCCATCACCACCGGCCCGCCCGGGCCGAGGCGGAGCTGCGTGTACGACGGGCCGTTGCGAATCCCGACGGCCTCGACGGCGGCTCGCGCGACCTCAGCGACTGCAGCGATGTCGTGCTCCGACGGCCAGACGTGCGCGAGCGCGACGCCGAAGGCCGGAGGCTCTGCAGTCAGCCGGTCGGTCACGGTCAGTGGCGTGAAGCGGCCGTCGAGCGAGAAAGCGTTGACGGTCACCTCCGGCCCCTCGACCAGCTCCTCGACGAGCGGCACGCCACCCCTCGACTCCGCCGCCGCGACCGCGAGCGCCCCGGCGAGGTCCTCGCGCCGACGGACGAGCGTGAGCCCTCGCTGTCCTTGCCGATCCGACGCCTTGACGACGCATGGGAGCGGAAGCGACGGGTCGCGCGGGTCCAACCCACGCGGGTGCGGCACACCGCCCGCTGCGAAGGCGTCGCGCTGCCGCGCCTTGGACGTCGCGACCGCCGCAGTCCGTGGGTCGATGGGATGCGCGATGCCGATTCGATCGGCGACGCGCGCCGCAATCCCGACCGGCCAGTCGGCGCCGGGCGAGATGAGCCCGTCGACGTCACGGGCGCGTGCAAGGCGGTCGATTCCCTCCTCGTCCTCCGTGGAGAGGATCGCCCGCTCGTGCGCGAGCGGAAGGCCGACGGCCTGTGGATCGCGATCTACCGCGATCACGTCCACGTCGCCGCGCGCCCGGGCGGCCTCGAGCAGGCCGAGTTGGGCGGGGCCGGCGCCTAGGACGAGGAGACGCGGACGCGCCCGAGGACGCCCCGCCACCAGGCCTCGTTGTCGCGGTACCAGGCGACCGTTCGGTCGAGCCCGTCCTCGAAGCCGATCGAGGCGCGCCAGCCGGTCAAGCGCTCGAGCTTGTCGATCGAGCCGATGTGGCGGTCGACCTGGCCGGGGCGCTCGTCGACGTGGATCGTCGTCGCCTCCGGATTGCCGACCGCGTCGAGCACCAGTCGCGCGATCTCCAGCACCGAGATGTCGACCCCTGTCGCCACGTTGACGACTTCGCCGGCCACGGCGTCGAGCGGCGCCTCGATCAGCGCCTCGATGGCCGACGCCGTGTCGTCGACGTGCAGCCAATCGCGGCTCGCGGTGCCGTCCCCGTGGATCGTGAGCGGCTCACCGGCGAGCGCCTGTGTGACGAAGCGCGGGACGACCTTCTCGGGATGCTGCCGCGGCCCGTAGTTGTTGAACGGCCTCACGATCACGATCGGGAGGCCGTACGTGACGCGATAGCTGTACGCGAGCCGGTCGCCACCCGCCTTCGTGGCCGCGTACGGGCTGCGTGGGTTCAGTGGGTGCTCCTCGTCCATGGGATCGCGCTCTGCGGTCCCGTACACCTCGCTCGACGAGACGAGCAAGAAACGCTCGACGGGCGTGTCCCGGATCGCGTCGAGCAGGATCTGCGTCCCCTCCACGTTCGTGGTCACGAACTCCGAGGCGCCCTCGCGAATCGACTTCTCGACGTGCGACTCGGCGGCCGCGTTGACGATCACCTCGACGCCCGCCGCTACCTCTCGCACGAGGCCCGCGTCGCGGATGTCCCCGTGCACGAACTCGAGGCGAGGATGGCTCAGCACGTCGGCGAGGTTCTCGAGGTTTCCCGCGTAGGTCAGGGCGTCGAGGGAGATCACCTCGTGATCGGTGTGCTCCAGAAGGTGGCGGATCAGGTTCGAGGGAATGAACCCCGCGCCACCGGTCACGAGAACACGTTTCGCCATTCAGAGCTCTCGATCGACGAGGTAGAGGGGCCGGTGCTCCACGACGCGCTGGATTCTGCCCAGGTACTCGCCGACGAGCGCGAGGATGAAGCCCTGGACGCCGAGCACGGCGACGACGAGCGCGCCGAGCAGCAGCGGGCCGGGGAAGTCGTCCTCGCCGATCCAGTAGACGATCCCGTAGAGGCCGAGCGCCAGCGACGCGACGCGAGCAGAGGAGCCCGAGGACGATCCCGGCGGTCTGGATCGGCTGGGGCCAGAAGCCCGCGAGCACGTGCAGCGCGAGCCGGGTCAGGCGTAGCGGCGAGTAGCGGGACGACCCCTCGCGCTCGGCGTGGGCGACGTCGACCTCGATGACGGACGCGCCGCCCGAGAGGACGAGCGCCTTCGTGAACTTCTGGCGGCCGATCGCTCCGAGCATGGGCTCGACGGCCTCTCGCCGATAGGCGTTGAAGGCGCAGCCGAAGTCCGAGATGTCGACGCCCGTGAACCGGCGCAGCATGCCGTTGATCAGCCGCGAGGGCAGCGTGCGACCCCACGAATCGCGTCGAGCCGCGCGCCGGCCGCTCGCGACGTCGTAGCCCGCCTCCACCGCCTCGACGAGGAGAGGGACGTCCTCGGGCTGGTTCTGGAGGTCGCCGTCCATCGTCACGAGGATCGAGCCGCGCGCGCGGGACAGGCCTGCGTGCATCGCGGGATGCTGGCCGCTGTTTCGCTTCAACCGGACCGCCCGGACGTGTGCATCGGCGGCGTGGATGCGCTCGAGCGCCGCGAACGTGCCGTCCGTCGAGCCGTCGTCGACGTACAGCACCTCGGCCGAGCGTCCGAAGGCGTCGAGCGTCGCCCTGAGGCGCCGGTGGAGCTCGTCCAGCGTCCCGACCTCGTCGTAGAGCGTCACGACGACCGAGAGCTCGGGAAGCGGCCCGGCGTCCACCGCGCTCGTCGGCGCGCTCAGAGTCTCGGGCCGGGCCATCTTGGAGGGGAGCGTACTCGCGTCGAGGCGCCGCGTTGCCCGCGAGCGATGTCAGGTACCGATTCCGGTCAAGTCGTCCAGCGGGGACCTGTCCCCCAACGGGCGCACGGTCTCGTGAGGCATCAGCGTGCCGGGGGGACGCCCTGTGGAGCGATTGGCACCGAACCGGCACGCTTTCCCCTTGACAGAAATCGGTACCTGGTACCGATCTCGCGCGGCCGGTACCGTCGCGGGCATGCCGTGGCGGCGAGGCGACGTGATCCTCCACCGCGAGGTGTGGCGCGGCGCGCCGTGGTGCGTGTCTCCGGTCGTTGTCGTCGAGGACTCGACGGACCTGCTCGTCACGTACCTGCCGGAGGAGTCGCCGTTCGCGTTTCCGCCGAGCGCCGACGGCCGTCCGCACCCGTGGGCGGGAAAGCGCGCCTGGGAAGGCCACGGCGTCCTCACGCTGCGACGTCCGGGCGAGGCGTACTCGGTCTGGCACTTCTGGGACGGGCCGGAGCGCCGCTTCGCCGGCTGGTACCTGAACCTCGAAGAGCCCTTCAGGCGGACCTCGATCGGCTACGACACGCAGGACCTGGAGCTCGACGTCTGGATCCCGGTCGACGGAAGCTGGCGCTTCAAGGACGAGGAGCTGCTCGAGGATCGTGTCCGCGAGGGCCGCTACACCGAGGAGCAGCGCGACGCGATACACAGCCTGGGACGTGAGGTCGGCGCGATGCTCGAGCGGGGCGACCGATGGTGGGAGGACGTCTGGACGTCGTTCGCTCCCGATCCGGCCTGGCGGGCGCCGTCCTTCCCGCCCGGGTGGGAGAGCGCCCCGATTCCAGAGCCGCCGGCTCTCTCGGCATATCGCGCGCTGGACTGAGGCGCAAGCGGTTCGGTGCCCGACTCCCGGTCGGACACCTGCTCCGTGCCTCGCGCGTCTCGATGGCAAGAGCAGGTGTCCGACCGAAGCCGGACACCGCGGTCCTACGAACGTCCGAGCGGCTCTGCGGTCGGCGTGGGCTCCACCACGGGCCGCGTCTCGCCCTCGTGCGGCGACTCGACCGTGATGCCCGGAAGCAGCCGATCGAGCCAGCCCGGGATGTACCAGGTCTTCTCGCCCAGGAGCGTGAAGAACGCCGGGACGAGCGTCATCCGCACGATGAGCGCGTCCACGAGGATCGCGACCGCGAGCAGGATCCCGAACTCCTTCGAGACGCGATCCCCGCTCAAGATGAACGCCGCGAAGACGGTGCCCATGATGATCGCTGCGGCCACGACGACGCGGCCGATCGCGGCGATGCCGTGGTCGAGGGCATCGCGGGTCGCGAGGCCGTGGACATGCTCCTCCCTGACCCGGCTCATGAGGAAGACCATGTAGTCCATCGAGAGCCCGAACAGGATCGCGAAGGCGATCGGCGGGATGAACGTCTCGATCGGGCCTGTCCGGTCGAGACCCGTCAGGCCGAGGAGATGCCCTTCCTGCACGACGAGGGTCAGCACGCCGAACCCGACGAACGCCGAGAGGATCGTGGTCACGGCCGCCGTCAGCGAGACGACGATCGACCGGAACGCCATCGCGAGCACGAGGAACGTGACGCCGATGATGTAGAGCAGGAACAGCGGCGCCCGCTCCATGATCCGGTCACCGATGTCCTTGAAGGCCGCGGTCTGGCCGGAGACGTACGCGACGGCGTCACCGCTCTCGACGGCGGCCGGCACCACGTCCGATCGCAGCCGGTCGACCAGGTTGTCCGTCTCCTCGGCCTGCGGCGCGGTCGTCGGCGTCACGAACACGATCCCGACCGTTCCCGCATCGTTGAGCTGCGGCTCGCCGACGGACGCGACGCCGTCGAGGCCCTGAACGCCGTCGAAGATCCGCTGCGGCGCCTCGCTGTCGCCGTTCACGTCGACGACGATCGGGATCGGGCCGTTGAACCCAGGCCCGAAGCCCTCGGCCAGCAGGTCGTACGCGCGTCGGGCCGTCTGCTCCGTCGGCTGCGTGCCCTGGTCGCCGACACCGAGCCGGACGAGGGCCGACGTCGAGGCGAGGGCGAGCAGGAGGAGCAGGACGACCGGGAACACGAACCGCGCGTTCCGCGTCACGAACCGGCCCCAGCGTGCGACGAGCGTCTTCTCGCGCGCTTCCTCCGAGTCGTCGATCGCGGGCAGGAACGGAATCTTCAGCCGGTCGATCTTGTGACCGAGGAGCCGCAGCACCGCGATCAGCAGCGAGTTCGCGAGCAACACCGTGGTCAGCACGCCGAGCGCGCTCCCGATCCCGAGCTTGGTGACGAAGTCGAGCCCGAAGAAGGCGAGCCCGCTCACGCCGATCGCGACCGTCAGGCCGGCGAACAGCACGGCCCGGCCGGCGGACGCACCCGCCTCCGATGCGGCGT
The DNA here is from genome assembly GCA_963839755.1 of uncultured Actinomycetes bacterium. Taxonomy (GTDB): domain Bacteria; phylum Actinomycetota; class Thermoleophilia; order Gaiellales; family Gaiellaceae; genus Gaiella. The sequence continues at coordinate 468,317 of CAWIVU010000016.1, read as the reverse complement.
CCACCGGCGACAACCCTTCGTGGAGGAGCTGCCTGAAGCGGGTCACGATGAACAGCGAGTAGTCGATCCCCACACCGAGCCCGATCATCGTCACGAGGATCGGCGTGATCGTGTTGATGTCGGTCAGGCCCGCGAGAATGAAGAGCAGGAGGAACGCCGTCGCCAGCGCGGCGATCGCCAGCACGATCGGGATGAACGCCGCGACGAAGGTGCGGAACACGATCAGCAGCACGATGATCGCGGCCAGCAGGCCGAGCAGCTCGGACGTGCCCTGCTCGATCGGCGGGAACTCCGCCTCGCCGTTGTACTCGACGGTCACGCCGACCGGCTCGACCGCCTCGCGAACGGCGTCCTCGACGGCGACGACCGCCTCGCGGTCCTCGTCGTAGATGACTCGGTCGAACTGGGCCTCCGCGTACGCGATGCGGCCGCTCTCGGAGAAGGTCTGCTCGCTGAACGGGTCGCCGACGCTCGTCAGCCCCGCCGTGTCCTCCGTCGGCTTGAACTCGTCTGACCGAAGGTTCGCGATTGAGTCCTCGATCGCGGCCTTGCGCTCGGCCGTGTCCAGACGTTCACCCTCGGGCGCGGCGAAGACGACGTTGAGCACGCCGCCCTGCTCGGTCGCGAACTCCGACTCGATCAGGTCGGTCGCCCTCTGAGTGTCGGATCCGGGGATCTCGAACTCGTCGCGCAGGCCGCCGCCGACCGTGGCGACGAGCACGATCAGCGCGACGACGATCCCCAGCCAGCCGAGGAGCACGCGCCACGGGTGCGTGGCGCACGCGCGCATCCACCCGGCGAGCGCGCCGGTGGCAAGTCTTTCGTGGGCTGCCAGCCTTCCGTTCCCGTGCTCCCTCTCGTCAGTTCCCACGTCGACCTCCGATCACGCGCTCAGGGTTCTCACTCCGCAGACCGATTCCGGCGGCGGGTCTCATCGGCTGCACAAGGTTCGCACCGACGGCATCCCGCCACAGTAGGGCGTCCAACCGTCTAGAGGGTGCGGTTGCCCGTACTCACGCGGTGTAGGCCTCCAGCCCGACACAATGCGCTGAGCCGAGGGCGCCGACTGAAGCTCGGGCACCGCGTGTGGTTGTCTATCGGGTCGTGGACGTGCTCACGCCCAGCACTCTCCAGGAGGCGCTCCAGCTGAAGGCCGAGCGTCCCGAGGCGCGGTTCATCCAGGGCGGCACGGACGTGATGGTCGAGCTCAACTTCGGCCACTCGCGACCGCCGGCGATCGTCAACCTCGCCGAGCTCGAGGAGCTTCGCGGCTGGTCGGAGGACGGCGACCGTCTCCGGCTCGGCGCGGGGCTGACGTACACGGAGGCGATGGCGTCACCCCTCGCGGAGCGGCTGCCCGCGCTCGCCGAGGCTTCGCGCACCGTCGGGTCGCCGCAGATCCGGAACCGGGGGACGCTCGGCGGCAATCTGGGCACTGGGTCACCGGCAGGCGACGCGCTGCCACCGCTCCTCGTCGAGGGCGCCGAGGTCGAGCTGGCGAGCGTACGCGGCATCCGCGCGCTTCCGCTCCACGAGTTCCTCCTCGGCGTGAAGCGGACGGCGCTCGAGCCGGACGAGCTCATCACGTCGGTACGGCTCATCCCGAGCGGCGCCGCTCAGACCTTCATGAAGGTCGGCCCGCGAAACGCCATGGTGATCGCCGTCTGCTCGCTCGCGGTCGTGGTCGACGCCGACGCCGGACAGGTCCGGGCCGCGTTCGGATCGGCTGCCGTCACCGCCAGGCTCGTCACGGCGCCCCTCGCGGACGCTGCCACCCTGCCCGACCTCGTCGCCGAGGCGGCGAGCCCCATCGACGACGTCCGTGGCAGCGCGGCCTACCGTCGCCACGCGTTGCGCGTCCTCGCTGCTCGTGCGCTGGAGAGGTGCCTGCGCTCGTGAGAATCACACTGACGGTCAACGGCGAGCAGCGCGAGGCCGACCTGTGGGGCGGCGAGAGCCTGCTCGAGATGCTTCGCGACACGCTCGAGCTCCCGGGCTCGAAGAACGCGTGCGAGCAGGGTGAGTGCGGCTCGTGCTCCGTGGTGCTCGACGGTGAGCTGGTGTGCGCGTGCCTCGTACTCGCGGCGCAGGCGGACGGCCACGAGGTCGTCACCGTCGAGGGGCTCGCGCGGGACCACGAGCTTCACCCCGTGCAGGAGGCCTTCGTGGAGGCGGGCGCCGTGCAGTGCGGGTTCTGCACACCCGGCCTGGTCGTTGCGGTGGCCGACCTGCTGGAACGGGTCCCCGACCCGACCGAGGACGAGGTGCGCGAGGCGCTGTCCGGCAACGTCTGCCGCTGCACCGGCTACGTGAAGATCTTCGACGCGGTGCGACTCGCCGCGGAGCGGCGATGAGCGTCACCGCGCCGCGCACGCGGCTCCGCGTCGGAAAGGTCGGCGAGCGGCTGCTACGCGACGACGCCGTCCCGAAGGTGCGGGGCGAATTCGCGTACTCGAGCGACCTCTCGGCGCCGGGGATGCTCTGGGGCGACACCCTTCGCAGCCCGCACGCGCACGCGCGGATCGTGTCCCTCGACATCGCGCCAGCGCTTGCCCAGCCCGGCGTCCACGCCGTCCTGACGCACGCGGACGTCCCCGGTCGGAAGACGTACGGGCTCGAGTTCGCCGACCAGCCCGTGCTGGCGATCGACCGGGTGCGCTACGTCGGCGAGCCTGTCGCTGTCGTCGCGGCCGAGCACCCCGAACAGGCCCGGCGCGCACTCGAATCGATCGTCGTGGAATACGAGCCGCTCGAGCCCGTCGTCGACATGGAGCGCGCGCTCGAGCAGCAACCACTCCACCCCGATCGTCCGACCATGGGCCACGGCTACCGCGACGATCCGCGGCCGAACGTCGTCCGGGACATGGTGATCCGCCACGGCGATCCCGACACGCCCGGGGACGTCGTCGTCGAGGGCGTCTACGAGCTCGGTATCCAGGATCAGGCGTTCCTCGGCCCCGAGTCGGGCCTCGCGGTCCCGGACGGCGAGGGCGGCGTCGACATCCACGTGGCAACGCAGTGGCTCCACGTCGACCGCGACCAGGTCGCGCCGTGCCTCGGGCTCCCGATCGAGCAGGTGCGCATCCACCTGGCGGGAGTCGGCGGCGCGTTCGGCGGCCGGGAGGACCTCTCGATGCAGATCCACGCCGCGCTGCTCGCGCTCCACACGAACCGGCCGGTGAAGATGGTCTACGACCGCGCGGAGTCGTTCACCGGCCATGTTCACCGGCATCCCGCCCGGATCTGGTGCGAGCACCGCGCGACGCGCGAGGGGCGTGTCACATGTGTACGCATGCGCATCTTGCTCGACGGCGGTGCGTACGCATCGAGCTCGACCGCAGTCGCATCGAACGCTGCATCGTTCGCGATCGGCCCGTACCGCGTCGACAACGCGCTCGTCGAGTCGACCGCCGTGTACACGAACAACCCGCCGTGTGGCGCGATGCGCGGGTTCGGCGCCGTGCAGACGTGCTTCGCCGCCGAGGCGCAGATGGACAGGCTCGCCGCCGAGCTCGGCATCGACCCGGTGGAGCTGCGCCTGCTGAACGCGCTCGAGCCCGGCGACACGCTGCCGACCGGCCAGGTGATCGCCGGCTCGCTCCCCACCCGCGAGGTGATCCGCCGGGCCGCCGCGCTTCCCCTGCCCGCAGCGGAGGACCTTCCGCGCGACCCGCTCAGGTTGCCGGGCGGGGCCGGCAACACGACCCACGGCGAGGGCGTTCGCCGCGGCGTGGGATTTGCGGTCGGGTTCAAGAACATCTGCTACTCGGAGGGCTTCGACGACTCGTGCGCGGCGCGCGTCGTGCTCCATGCCGACGGCAGCGCGGAGGTGCACTGCGCGGCTGCCGAGGTGGGTCAGGGTGTCGAGGGCGTCATCCTCCAGGTGGCGCGCACCGAGCTCGGCACCGATCAGGTCACCGCTCGCGTCGCGGACGACGTCGTCGGTCGGCTCCGCGGGCTCGGCGTCCGCCTCGCGCATGACGTGGATGGCCGCCGGCGCCGTCCGCGACGCCTGCCGCGCTGCGCTCGAGGAGCGGGAGCGCGCCGGTGGCGAGGCGGACGTCGAGCGCGTCTACCGCCACCCACGCACGACCCCGCTCGACCCGGAGACCGGCCAGATCACCGGCGAGCGAGCGCACGTCGCGCTCGCGGTGGCGGCGATGCGCGTCGTCGTGGAGGTCGACGTGGAGCTGGGGCTGACGCGGGTCGTCTGGGTGGGCACGTCCCAGGACGTCGGCAAGGCCGTCAACCCACTCGCGGTCGAGGGTCAGATCGAGGGCGGCACGGCGCAGGGGCTCGGGCTGGCGCTGATGGAGGAGATCCAGACGCGAGACGGCGAGATCCTCAACGCGAGCTTCACCGACTACCTGATCCCGACCGCGCTCGACATGCCGCCGGTGGAGATCGACCTCGTCGAGGTCGCCGAGCCGGACGCGCCCTACGGTGCGAAGGGGGTCGGCGAGCCGCCGACCGTGGTCTCGACCGCCGCGATCGTCTCCGCGTTGCGGGACGCAACCGGAAGACCGCTCACGCGCGTCCCGGTGCGCCCCGACGACATCTGCCTGTAAGGGAACGCCGGCGCTACGCGTAGGGCGCGAGTGCCGAGGCGACGCGATCCACCTCGTCCTCGGTCAGCGTCGACGCGAACGGCAGCGCAAGCGCGCGAGCGAACGCCGCGTCGGCGCCCGGGAAGGCACCGCGGTCGCGGTAGGCGCTCAGGCGGTTGACGGCATACGTGCCGATCTGGGCTTCGATCCCCTCGGAGCGGAGACCTGCGAGCGCGTCGTCCCGTCGCTCGAGCGACACCACGTAGGCCTGCCAGCCGTGCCGGTCACCCTCGGAGACGCCGGGAGTCTCCACCAGGTGCTCGAGCCGTTCCGTATACCAGCCGGCCACGCGCTCGCGTGCCTCGAGCAGGGAATCGAGCCGTTCGAGCTGCGGGATCCCGAGCGCGCAGAGAACGTCCGGGAGGCGGTAGTTGAAGCCCGGGGCGGGGATGTCCACGACGTCGCCGGCGACGATCCCGTGGTGTCGCAAGCGGCGCACCGCCGCCGCGAGCTCCGCTTCGTTCGTCGTCACCGCGCCGCCCTCTCCGGTCGTGACGATCTTGCGGGGATGGAACGACAGGCACCCCATCAGGCCCAGCGCTCCGCACGGCGTGTCGCGGTAGCGCGCGCCGAGCGCGCCGGCGGCATCCTCGACGAGCGCGACAGCCTGCGGCACTGCGGTCTGGAGCTCCTCCCAGGCAACGGGCCGGCCGAAGAGATGAACCGCGAGCACGGCGCGCGTGCGAGGCGTAACCGCCTCCGCGACGAGCTCGGGCCGGACGAGGAAGGTCTCCGGGTCGACGTCGACCAGGACGGCCCTGCCGCCGCACAGCTCGACCGAGCTCGCGGTGGCGGGAAACGTGTACGCGGGGACGATGACCTCGTCGCCTGGGCCGATCCCGAGTGCGAGCATCGCGAGGTGGAGCGCCGCGGTGCCCGACGACACCGCAACCGCGTCGGCCGTGCCGACCGCCGCGGCGACCGCACGCTCGAACGCGGCGACCTGGGGGCCCATCGTCAGCTGCCCGCTCTCGAGGACGTCTGCGATCGCGGCGAGCTCCGCTTCGCCGACGTCAGGTCGCGCCAGTCGTATCTCTGCGCGCGCCTTCGAGGACGTCATGCGGGCGCGCCGAGCCGGGCGCGGTACCACGCGATGGTGCGCTCCAGCCCCTCGTCGAGCTCGACCCGGGCCTCGAACCCGAGGAGTGCCCGTGCCTTCTCGACGTTCGGGATGCGCAGCTCGACGTCGGTGTATTCGAGTGGCACGAAGCGGATCTCGCCGGGACAGTCGGTGATCCGCCTGATGCGCGTGGCAAGGTCGTAGATCGTCACCGCAGAGCGTGCGTTGCCGACGTTGAAGCTCTCGCCCACGGCCGCCGGGTGCTCGAGCGCAAGCAGGATCGCCTCGACCATGTCGTCGACGTAGCACCACGCGCGAATCTGCGAGCCGTCGCCGTGGATCTCGAGATCGCGACCCGCGAGCGCCGCCTCGATGAAGGCGCGGATGGCGCCGCCGCCGATCTGCCCGGGTCCGAAGATGTTGAACGGACGCACGGAGACGGTCGGCAGGTCGAGCTCAGAGTGGTACGCGTGCGCCATGTGCTCGCCTGCGAGCTTCGACACGGCATACGTCCACCGCGCCTCCCCCACCGAGCCGATGCTCGTCACGTGGGCTTCCTGGACGTTGAACGCGTGCTGGCCGAACACCTCGCTCGTCGAGAACTCGACCATCCGCTCGATCGTGTCACGGGTCGCGAGCGCGGCCTCGAGCGCGTTGTACGTTCCGATCACGTTGACGCGCATGGTTCGCACGGGGCTCGCGAGCACGGTGTCGACCCCGGCGATCCCTGCGGCGTGGACGATGTGGGTGCACCCCGCCATGAGCTCCGTCAGCCGCGCGAGGTCGAGCACGTCACCCTCGACGAGGCGAAAGCTCGGGTGCTCCTCGAGCTCGGTGCCCGACAGCGCGTCGCGGTGAAGGTTGTCGAGCGCGATGACCTCGTTCTCGTCGACGAGTCGCCGAGCCAGCGTCGTGCCGATGAAGCCGGCGCCGCCCGTGATCAGCACGCACTTCCCCTTCAGTGGCACGCGGGGATCGTAGATGGTCGGGTCGTCGCCCCGGCCCCGGCGTGCGGGTCGAGTGACGGATTCGGTCTTCGGCGGCGTAGATCCTTGTAGAGCATGCGCGCACTCCTCGTCCTCGGCTGCGCCGTTGCCCTGCTGGCGCCCGTCGCCCAGGCGGCGCCCTCGACCATGCTCACGATCACGTACCTGGAGGACTCCGCCCGACCGACCGAGCGCGTCCGCTGGATCCTTCGTTGCGACCCCGTCGGCGGCACGCACCCGCGACGAGTCGCGTCGTGTCGCGAGCTCGCGCGTCTCGGCCGGCGAGCATTCAGGCCCGTGCCGCCGGACATGGCGTGCACCGAGCTCTACGGCGGCCCGCAGCAGGCGATCGTCTCGGGGCGAGTTGAGGGACGACGTGTCTGGGCGAAGCTGACACGCGTCGACGGCTGCCAGATCGCGCGCTGGGACCGCGTGCCCTCGCTCCTCCCGCCCGGCGGCGTCCGCTAGCAGCGCTCCGAGCTCCCTCCTCTCCGTACTGGGCGTGTCTCGGTCCGTAGTGGACGTGTCAACGTCCTTGGTGGATGGGTCTCGTCCGTACTGGACGTGTCTCGTCCCTTTCGGACCTGTCTCGCCGCCCCGCTCTCGGGCCACCGACCTCCTCCCCACGGCTCATAGCCTAACTTGACAACACACACACATGGGATACGGAATCGTGTCGACTTCGTGCCGATCGTTCCCAGGCCCCGGGTAGCATCGCGCCGTGCCGAGCGTCCTCTTCGTCGGCGCGGGCCGCCACCAGCGCCGCGCGATCGCGCAAGCTCGAGAGCGCGGGCTCCGCGTCGTCGCGGTCGACCGCAACCGCGAGGCGCCCGGGCTGGCACTGGCCGATGTTGCGGAGGTCGTGGACTTCGCGGACATCGCGGCGGTCGAGGAGGTCGCGCGGCGCCATGCCGTCGACGGCGCGCTCACCGTGTCGGCCGACCGTGCGGTGCCCGTCGTTGCAGCGGTGACCGAGTCACTCGGGCTGCCGTCGATCGGCACGGAAGTCGCCCACCGGATGACGCACAAGATCGCCATGCGTCGCACGCTGGCCGAGGAGGGAATCCCTCAGCCGACCTTCGCAGCCGTCCGAAACCTCGCCGAAGGCCGTCACGCGATCGAGACCGTCGGGCTGCCCGCCGTCCTCAAGCCCGTCGACTCCGGCGGACAGCGGGGACTGTTCCGGATCGACGAGCCCGGCGACCTGGAGTCCAATCTCCACACGGTGCTCGCCGAGTCGCCTACACGCGAGGCGATCCTCGAAGGGTTCGTCGAAGGCACGGAGATGAACGGCATCGTGATCGCCCGCGAGGGCCGCGTCGATCTGGTGACGCTCTCCGACCGCCTCCGACCGCCCGGCGTCGGGTTCGGCGTCGGCTGGATCCACCGCTACCCCGCGACCATCCACTCCGACCAGCTGGAGCTCGCCGAGCAGACCGCGGAGCGGTCTGTCGCTGCGCTCGGGCTCACGGACGGGATCGCGTTCCCCCAGCTGATCGCGAGCGCGGACGGCGGGGTCGCCGTCGTCGAGGTCGCAGCGCGGATTCCGGGTGGCCAGATGGCCGATCTCGTACGCCACGCGGTCGGGGTCGATCTCGTCGAGGTGGCTCTCCGGTTCGCGCTCGGCGAGCCGGTGCCCGACGAGCTCGCGCTGCCGCGGTTCTCGCAGCCGCTGGCGATCCGCTTTCTGACCGCCTCGCCGGGCCCGCTGCCGACGGGCCGCGTGACACGGATCGGCGATCTGGCGCCGGTGCTCGAGAGCGCCGGAGTGGTCCAGGCCGAGACGTACCTCGTCGTCGGCGAGACGATTCGCCCTGTGCGCCTCGACGGCGATCGGCGCGGGTACGTGATCGCGACAGCGGGCACGTCGTACGAGGCTCTCGATCGCGCCGAGCAGGCCGCGGCGTTGCTCGAGGTCGAGGTCGAATGACGTTCCCCTGGGTGTTGGCACGCTCGTGACCTGCAGGTTCGATCTCGACCACTACCGCGAGCTGCTCGAGGCTGCCCGTGCCGGCGGCTACCGCTTCGCGCACTTCGAGGTGGCGCCGAAGCGCGGCGACGTCTTCCTGCGCCACGACGTCGACCTCTCGCTCGACGCCGCGCTCACGATGGCCGAGCTCGAGGCCGCGGAAGGTGCGTCCGCGACGTACTTCCTGATGACCGAGTCGGTGTTCTACAACCTCGCGTCGCAGGAGGGAGTCGCCGCGATCGGGCGCCTGCGCGAGCTCGGGCACCGCGTCGGCCTCCACGCCGTGTACCCCGACGCGGCGCGCGACGACCGCTTCGACCCGGTGCTCGCGTGGCACAACCCCGACCCGGGCTACATGTCGAAGCCGGTCGACGGCGTGGTCAACGTGATGCAGGAGGGCTGGTTCGATCCGCCGATGTACCGCTCCGACTCCAATCATCGCTGGCGCTCCGGCTGCCCGCACGAGGAGCTGCGCGCGGGAGCCTTTCCCTGGCTCCAGCTGCTCACGCACCCGGAGATCTGGGTGTACCCGGGCTCGACGATGGGTCAGACGATGCGCGCGATGCTCGACGCCGAGCGCGAGCGTCGCCTCGAGCAACTCGCGGACGACCGGATCGACCTCGCGTGAAGGAGATTCCGCTCGTCGGCGGCGACGTCAACGTCGGCGAGAACGTCGTCGTCCGCGTGGGCGAGACGGTTCGACGCCCGCTGAGCGATCGCGCACCCGCCGTCCACGCGCTGCTGCGCCACTTCGAGGCGGTCGGCTTCGACGGAGCTCCGCGCATGCTCGGGATCGACGAGAACGGCCGCGAGATCCTCTCGTACGTCGACGGCGAGCCTGCTCTCCAACCCGCGCCCGGCGGCGACGACGTCGTCGAGGGACTCGGCGTCCTCCTCCGGACGATGCACGACGCACAGCAGGGATTCACCCTGCCCGCCGGTGTCAGCTGGCCCGTCGGCCCGGTCGCCGTGACGCCTGACTCGATCGTCTGCCACAACGACCTGTTCTGGCCGAACGTCATCTTCCGCGAGGGCGTCCCCGTCGCGCTCGTCGACTGGGACCTCGCAGCGCCTAGCCCGCGGCTGTACGACGTCGCCTCGGCCGCGAACTTCTGGGCGCCGCTCTGGCCCGACGAGAAAGCGCGTGAATGGGGGCTCCCCACCGACCGTCGCGGGGCACGGCTGCGACGTCTGTGCGACGCCTATGGGCTCGGGCCGGACGAGCGCGCGACGCTCCCGGACGTGATCTCCCGCCGCAACGAGATCGCGTACGAGACGCACCGCCTCTGGGGCGGCGTCGAGCGACGGCCGGGTTGGGCCGAGATGTGGGACGCGGGGAGCGGCGCCGAGATCCTCGCGCGGAACGCCTGGTTCGAGAGGCAGCGGGGCGACCTGCTTGCATTCCTCACGTGAGCGTGCGGCCGGTCACGGTGCTCCTCTCCGCCTCCGGCGCGCCGGGTACGGCGGCTCTCCTCCGCGCGCTGCGCGAGAACGGAGAGCGGGAGATGCGCCTCGTCGGCACGGACATGTCCGAGCGCTCCGTCGGCCGCCATCTCTGCGATGCCTTCCACATCGTCCCCGCGGGGGCCGATCCGGGGTTTCCGGACGCGATGCTGGACGTCGTCGAGCGCGAGCGGGTCGACGTCGTGCTGCCCCAGTCGTCGTTCGACCTCGAGGGCCTCGCCGGGCATCGCGAGCGGTTTCCAGTCCCGGTGCTCGTCTCGAGCCCCGACACGATCCACCGCTCGAACGACAAGGCCGAGACGTACGCGTTCCTGCACAGGATCGGTGTGCCGGCCCCGGCTTTCCGGCGCGTCAACGGCGCCGCCGAGGTCGACGCTGCGGCGCGGGAGCTCGGCTACCCGGATCGCCCCGTCTGCTTCAAGCCGGTCTTCTCGTCCGGGTCTCGCGGTTTCCGTGTCCTCGATCCCACCGTGGATCGCGCCCACCAGCTCCTCCACGAGCGCCCCGGGTCGGTGGCGATGCGACTCGAGGAGGCTGTCGAGCTCCTTCCGGCCGAGGGCGGGCCGGACCTGCTCGTCATGGAGCTGGCGACGGGCGGCGAGCGGACGATCGACGGGATCGCCGACGGTCGGAGGGTCATCCTCGGTCACCCGAAGACCCGCGAGGCGATGCGGGCCGGCCTGGCGATGTACTTCGTCACGCTCGACGACGCGGACCTGATGACGATCGCCGACCGGATCGTCGCCGAGCTCGGCATCGAGTGGTTCTTCAACATCCAGCTCGTCGGCGACCAGGTCATCGAGGTGAACCCCCGGATCTCGACGGTCGTCTATCAGGAGGACCTCAACCTGCCGTACCTCGGCGTCAAGCGAGCGCTGGGCGAGATCTCGGACGACGAGCTCGCGTCCCTGAGCTCGCGGATCCGGCCCGGGCGCACAGCGCTGCGCTACTTCGACCAGCTCGAATGGGATCCCGACTGACCACGGGACTGACCCCGGAGGGGTCTGTCCCCCGCGGCGCTCGATGACTCGCCGCCCGCTCCGCGTCGTCCACTGCCCGGTCAACACGGCGGGAGTGCCGTGGACGAACGTGCAGGCGCTTCGCCGCCGCGGGATCGACGCGCAGCTCGTCGTCTTCAACCGCTACACGCTGCACCCGGAGGCCGACCGGTCGCTCGAGCTCCACGGGGGCCTGCTCCGCCGACAAGTGGCGCAGTGGAAGGTGCTCGGTGAGCTCCTGCCGGGCACCGACCTGTTCCATTTCACGTTCGGGCTGACGCTCGTCCCGCAGTCGCTTCAGTTCCCGATCCTCCGCGCGTTTCGCAAGCGCTCGGTCATGCACTACCTCGGCTCGGACATCCGCGGCAAGACACCCGAGGAGCTCGCGTACGGGAAGAAGGCGGGCGCCGAGATCGTCGGCAGCTTCGACGCGATCCGGTGGGTGCCCGAGGCAACCGTGATCCCACCCGGCATCGACCTGAACGCGGTCGCGCCGGTCCCACCGCCCAGCCGACGGCGGCCCGTGGTCGTCCACGCCCCGTCCTCGCGCGGCCGGAAGGGGACCGACCATGTGCTGCGAGCGTGCGAGGAGCTCGACGTCGAGCTCCGCATCGTCGAGGGCCTCCATCACGACGAGGCGCTGGAGCGCTACCGCGACGCCGACATCGTCGTCGACCAGCTGAATGCCGGCTGGTACGGCCTGTTCGCGATCGAATGCATGGCGCTCGGCAAGCCCGTCGTGACGTTCCTCCACGAGGAGGCGGCACGCCGGACGGAGAGCGCCTACGGGCTTCCGGTACCGATCGTGAACGCGACGTCCGAGACGCTGGGCACGCGGCTCGAGGAGCTCCTGGCGATGGGAACGTCCGGCCGGCAGGAGCTCGGCCGAGCGTCGCGCCGCTACGTCGAGGAGGTCCACGACATCGAACGGGTCACCGACCAGCTGGTCGCGCTCTACGACAGCGTCCTCGAGCCGTCGCCGGAGCGCCATGCCACGGTCGTCGTGCCGGCCGAGCCGGCAGCCGACCTTCCCACCGCGCTGCCGCTGGCCGACGGCGCCATCGACGCGACGGTCCCGACGGATCCAGGCCCACCCGAGCCGGAGGTCATGCCGGTCGGTGGAGGACTCGGCACCCAGCTCCGGCGGCTCGGCCGTCACTCCGCCATCTACGGGATCGGCGGGCTCGTGTCCCGCGTCATCGCCGTCCTCCTCCTGCCCGTCTACACGCGGTACCTCTCACCCTCGGACTACGGCCAGATCGAGACTCTCCTTGCCCTCACGACGGTGATGGGGTTGATTCTCCGCGCGGGGATCACGAGCGCCTTCTTCCGCTTCTACTTCGACGTCGACGACGACCGCGGGCGAACGCGAGTCCTCCGCACGTCGTTCTGGTTCACGATGGGCGGCGGGACGCTCGGCCTGCTGCTCCTCCTCGCGCTCGCCGGGCCCGTGTCGACACTCCTCTTCGGCAGCGGCGACGCCGCCGACCTCGTTCGCGCGTCGGGCGTGGCGCTCTGGGCGACGGTGAACTACGAGCAGCTGACCGCGCTCTTCCGCGTGGAGGAGCGCTCGGTCGCGTTCGTCTCGGCGAGCCTCGCCAACGTCTTTCTCACGATCGGCATCACGCTCTGGCTCGTCGTCGCCCTCGAGAAGGGGCCGCTGGGGGTGATCGTCGGGAACTTCAGCGGCACGCTGATCGTCTACCTCGTGCTCCTCGGCTACCGCCGTGACCAGCTCGGCCTCGAGTTCGACCGGGGGCTGCTGCGGGAGATGAATCGCTTCGGGCTGCCGCTCGTGCCGACCGCGCTCTTCCTCTGGGTGACGAACTTCAGCGACAGGTTCTTCCTGGTCAAGCTCGCGGACGTCGCCGAAGCAGGCCTCTACTCGGTCGGCGTCCGGGTCGCCTCTGCGATGGTGCTGCTCCTGACGGCGTTCCGTATGGCGTGGCCGGCGTTCGCATACTCGATCAAGGACGAGCTGGAGGCGCGCCGGACCTACGCATACGTGCTCACGTACCTGACCGTGATCACCGCGTGGATGGCTCTGACGTTGACGCTCCTCGCCCCCTGGATCGTGGACGTGCTCGCAGCGGAGTCGTTCGCCGAGTCGGCCGACGTGGTCGGCCCGCTGGCCTTCTCGACGGTCGCGTATGCGTCGTACATCGTCGTCGCGATCGGCGTCGGCCGGGCACGTCGCACCCAGTTCAACTGGGTCGTGACCGGTGCGGCCGCGCTGGTGAACATCGTCCTCAACCTCGCCCTGATCCCGTCCTACGGGATGATCGGCGCCGCCGCCGCGACCGTCGCGGCGTACGCGACGATGGCGATCGGTATGGCCTGGTGGTCGCAGCGGATCTACCCGGTGCCGTACCAGTGGCGGCGCGTCGCGACAGCCGCCCTCGCCGCCGTCGCCCTTGCCGCCGCGGGCGCCTGGCTCGACGGAGGGCTCGTGGCGGCGTTCGCCCTGACCCTCGCGTATCCGTTCCTCCTCGTCCTGCTCGGCTTCACGAGTCGCGAGGAGCGCCGCCGGCTCACGCGGCTCGTGACGCGCTAGCCGATCAGCAGGCCGGTGAGCCACATGGCGGCGATTCCCGCGAGGAAGCCGCCGATCGCCCAGCCGGAGCGAAGCCCGCCGGGCGCCGTCCGGGCGACGTAGCGCCCGACCTCGACGACCACCTGGAGCGCCGCCCCGGCCGCGATCCCGAAGAACAGCGCCGCGAGCACGTCGTTCGCCGCGTAGCCGCCGAGCCATGTGCCGAGGATCGCCGGGGCGCCCGCGATCAGCGCGAGCCCTGCGAGCTGTGCGAGCGTCACGCGCCCCCCGCTCGCCGGCGCTGCGATCCCGAGCCCCTCGGTGACGTTGTGCACCATGAACCCGATCACGAGGAATGCTCCGAGCTGGAGCTCGCCGGTCGCGAACGACGTTCCGATCGCAAGGCCCTCGCCGAGGTTGTGGACGCCGATCCCGAGCGCCACGAGGAGCGCGAGCGCCAACCCGGTCATGCCGGTGCGGCCGCGGGCGAGGCGGGCGGCGAGGAACGTCATGCCGAGCGCGCTCGTGGCGACGCCGAGCAGCACGATCCCTGCGCCGCCGAGCGCCGACGGAAGCGCAGCCTGGAGCTCGAGCGCCTCAGCCAGCGCCTCGACGCCGAGGAACGTCAACAGGCCCGCGGTGAGCGCCATGAACGCGGCGAGCCAGCGCGGGTCGGCCCGACGGAGCGACGGCAGCCACAGCAGGCCGAGCGCGACAGGAACGACGCCGACGAGGAGCCCGATCAACCCGTACCCGAGGAAGCTGCGCGCGCTCGGTTGCGGCGTGAGGACGGCGGCGGGGATCTCCTCGACGGTCTCGATGCCCGTCGAGCTCGTCACGCCGACCGAGATCGGCTCCTGATCGACCCAGGCGTACGGGACGACGATCGTGCTCGACCGAAGCCGGCCGAGCGTCGCCGGGCCGTCGAGGGTGAACGGGACGATCGCGTCGTCGACCGTGACCGAGGCGATGGTCAGGTCGTCGCGCTGCGGGTTCCTGACCTGGATGCGGATCTCGCCCTCGCGGAACTCCACGCGACGGACGTCGAACTCGTCGGCCGGCGGGGGCGTGCCGCCGAGCAGGTCGACGACCCGGTCGCCCTGCGAGACGACGAGCGCCACGGCCAGAGCCAGCAGCACGACCGGGACGAGCGCCCAGAGCCGCCAGCCGACGCTCCCCCCAACCGCGGTCGGAGCTTCCACGCGCTCAGTCCTCGACCTGGAAGTAGCCCATCCAGCCGAGCTCGGTGAACTCCGACTGGTGCGCGTGGAACATGAACGTCCCCGGATTCGAGAAGCGGATCTCGAGCACGCCGCGCTGGCCCTGGCACTGCATCACGGTGTCGGTGTACTCCCAGTGCTCTCCCGTGCCGGTCGGCTGGTAGCGGAAGAAGTCCGCGTGCAGGTGGAACGAGTTGATGAGGTCGAACTCAGTGAGGTTCGCGAGGTAGACGCGGACGAGCTCGCCCTTGCGCACGCGGATCGGGTACCGCGCGTAGTAGAAGCTCCGCCCGTTGACGGTGTAGAAGTTGTTGCCGCCGTCACCGTCCGTGTCGTAGCCGTTCATCACGAAGACGAGCTCGCGGGCAGGCTCGCGCGGTGTCTTCGGATCGACGATGAACGCGCCGTAGAGGCCCTTGTGGATGTGCTTCTTGAGGGGCGTCGCGTGGCAGTGGTACAGGTGGAGGCCAGCCGGCCGCGCGGGGAACTCGTAGAGAAACTCGTCGCCTTGCGCGACGGGCTCGAAGACCCCGTCCATGTTCGTCGGGTGGATCCCGTGGAAGTGGATCGTGTGCGGGTGGGAGCCGCGGTTGATGAAGCGGACACGCAGGAGGTCGTCCTCGGTCGCGCGGATCACCGGGCCCGGGACGGTGCCGTTGTACGTCCAGGCGGGAAAGAACACACCCGGCGCGATCTCGATGTCCTCGTCGGTCGCGACGAGCGTGTAGTCCCTGACCCGACCCGGCTTGTACGGAAGCGGGCGCGGGGGGTAGAGGAGCTCGTCGAGGTCGTTCGGACCGCCGACCGCCGGCGCGCCGTCGCCGATCATCGCCGCATGGCCCATGCGCGCGTGATCGGTGTGAGACGCCGTCGTGCGGTGCGCCGAGTGGTCGTGCCCGGCGGCCTCCGCCTCCCCGTCCAGCGACAGCTTGACGCCGAGGGGCGCCGCCGCCGCAAGCGGCGCGGTCGCGCAGAGGAGCCGCCGACGGGTGAGTTTAGGCATGTCTAAACTCTACCCGAGAAGCTTTAGGCTCGTCTAAACCCCGCAGCGGGACGGTGCGAGGCCGACGAAGCGGAGCGTGCCGCGGCAGAGGCCGAGCGCGGCTCGGTCGCGAACCGCCCCGCGCGCAAGTGCCCGATCTTCCGTGGCGTTCGTCATGAAACCGAGCTCGACGAGGATCACGGGCACGTCGGCCCAGTTGAAGCCCGTGAAGTCGGAGCGCTCGCCGACACCGCGGTCGGGGAAGCCGAGGGCGCGCACGAGCTCGGTCTGGACGAGCGCCGCAGCACGGCGGCTCGACCGATGGACGTCGTCGGTCCAGCCCTCCCTGAGGGCCGGGGTGAGCGTGTGGCTGCCGCGGACGGCGTGGCTGGGATGACCGTCCGCGTGGACGCGGAGGAAGAGGGAGGCCCCGGCGCGGTTGGCGATCCGGGCGCGCGCGACGTTCCCCATGCTGGGCCCCGTCGTCCGCGTCCTCGTCATCACCACACCAACCCCGGCACGACGCAGGAGCGTGCGCAACCGCAGCGACACGGCGAGCACGAGGTCGGCCTCGCGAATCCCGGTCACGACGCCGTGCGTGCCCCCGCCGTCCTTGATCTTGCGCGTGGCAGAGCCCGGTCCGATCGGCTCGGTGGCAGGGTTTGCGCGCTCGTCGTGCCCCGGGTCGACGACGACCACGAGGCGACCGGCCGCGTTGGTGTCGCCGACGAGGACGAGCGCGGCGAGGACCGGGACGAGCCAACGAGCGCGGATCACGGAGGCGGTCCCATGCGGATTCTCATCCACACGAACGTCAGGATCACTCCCGGCACGAAGAGGATCGCCGAGGCGAGGATCAGCGCCTTCGCCGCGGTCGAGTCGATGTCGACGGCCAGACCGGCGACCATGCACAGGCCGGCGAGCACGCAGAGCGTGGTCCCGATCGCGCCGACACCCACGTCCGGAGGCTAGCCGGGGAGTGTTGCGAGGCGGTCGACGAGCTCGTCGACCGAGGGCGCGGAGCGCATCTCCTCAGCGGCGTGCCGCGCAGCCGCGCCGTACCGCTCGTCCCCGAGAACGAGCTCGATGCCGTGTCGAATGCCGTCGAGCGACGCCGCGACGCCTGCGTACGCGGCCGCGACGCTCGCGACGTTCATCGGCTGGTCGCCGAAGAGCGGCACCCCGACGAGCGGGCAACCTGCGGCCAGGGCGCTCAAGGTCGTTCCCGCCCCACCGTGGCCGACGACCGCATCGGCGTGCCCGAGCACGGCTGCCTCGTCGACCCACTGCTCGACACGGACGTTCGGCGGCACGTCGCCCAGGTCGATCTCGTGGCCACCGGTCGTGAGCAGCACGCGGACCGGGAGATCGGCCACGGCCTCGAGCGCTTTCCCGTACACCTGCGCGGCTGGCGGGACGGTCGCGGCGACGGAGCCGAAGCTGACGTACACGAGGGGACCGTCGACACCGGGCCACCAGTCGGGAAGCGCGTGACGCTCCGCCTCGACTGCTGGATGACGGACCCGCGTCACCTCGAACGGTGCGGGGTCGACCGATTCCGGGAAGTAGCTCAGATACGGAGACGCGGCGATGCGTTCCGAGACGCCGGCGTGCCGCTCGTCGATCGCCGGCGCGGCCATGCCGAGCGCTCCGTGCTCGACGAACGAGACCGAGACCGCGACGCGGACGTGCCGAACCCCGTGCCGTTCGGCCGCGATCGCCGAGGCGAACTCGGCGCTCTCCCGGACGACGAGGTCGGGCCGCCAGCTCTCGTGCACCTCGTCGAACGTCGGGAGCATCGCGTCGACGTTCAGGCGGGCGAAGATGATGCCGACCACGACGACGTCCCCCTGTGCCGGAGGCAGGCTCGACATGCCTCCCCAGAGCGGGCCGAGGATGTGGTCCGGCGGCGACGCTCCTGCCGTGAACTGATAGCCGCGAGACTTGAGCGTCGGCGGGCCGACGACGAGCGTCTCGTGCCCGGCGCGGTCGCAGGCGTCGATGAGCGGGATGAGCGGACCGAAGTGCCCGGCGCCCTGCGTGGAGGCGAAGAGGACACGCACGAGCGCCGACTCTATCGGTGGCTTCTCGGGGAGACGCGGCCGGGCGCGCGAGTGTCGCGGGCGCACGATGAGGCGTTCCGGCGTCCTCACGTCGCTCGCCGCGGGTCACGGCGCCTCGATGGCGCGACGTCCCGCCGGCCTGACGGCCTGACGGCCCGCGTTCGGCGGCCGCTCTCTGGGCGGCCCGGCGTCTGGGCGGTCCGGCTTCTCGGCGTCTTGGCCGCCGGCGTGTGGGGGCGGCCCGACGGCCCGGCGGCCCTACGTCCCGGCTTTTCAGCGCCCGGCGTCTGCGCGCCCCGTGGTCCCGGCGTCGCGCCCCGGCGCCGCGCGTGAGCGTTGCATTCTCGGCACAGAGTCGGCGCAAAGACGTATGCCTTTTGTCGATATCGTGTCATCAGGGCACCGGGGGTGCCCCTGGGGGTGGTTGTTCGAGGCGTGGCCGGCGACCGCCGCCGACACCAGGACGCACCGGTTCGCAGCTCAGTGGTACGCGTGCACGACCGCGTGACCCCGTCCGCGCCGGATCAGCCAGCGGTTGACCGGGAAGGCGGCCACGCCCGCGATCAGGAGCGCTACGGCGAGGCTCCCCCAGAAGCGGACGTTCGTAAGACCTGCCTCCATTGCTCCCGGGATGAGCAGCATGATCGCGTTGTCGACGATCTCCATGATCGTGATCGAGATCGTGTCCGCTGCCAGCGCGACGGGGACCGCGGCGGCGAACGCGACGCCTGCTCGGAGGAGCGACGTCATCGTCAGCGAGTAACCGAAGAAGAAGGCGAGCACGACGGCGAGGGCGATGGTCTGCCAGTCGCCCCACCCGAGCGCCGTGCCGATGATCATGCCCAGCACCTCGCCGATCGCACAGCCCGTCAGGCAGTGCGCGGTCGCCGAGAGCGCAACGCGGTTGAGCGACGGCCCGCCATGACCCGCGTGGACCGTGCCGTGCCCGTGGTTGCCGTGCGCCGTCCCCGACACTACGACTTGACGAGCCGACCGACGGCGGCCATCAGCTCGTCCGTCCGCTCCGCCTGGGTCGTGCCCGAGCTCCCGATCACGCAGTGACGTACATGATCGTCGAGCAACTGGAGCGCGACTGCCTCGACGGCCTTCTGCACCGCGTTGATCTGGGTGAGGATGTCGATGCAGTAGCGATCCTCGTCGACCATCCGCGAGACCCCGCGCACCTGTCCCTCGATGCGCGCGAGACGCTTCTGGAGCTGATCCTTCTCGGCGCTGTACCCGTAGGGGCCGCCGGGTTTCTGAGCGGTGTCCACGGACCGACACTACCATACCCCGGCGGGGTATACTGATGGCGTGAGCGTGCTCGAACGCCAGCGCGTCGAGCTCTCGATCGAGGGCATGACGTGCGCCTCGTGCGCGAGTCGGGTCGAGAGTCGACTCAACCGGCTCGACGGCGTCGATGCCTCGGTCAACTACGCGACCGAGAACGCGACCGTGACGTACGACGCGTCGCTCGTCGTGCCGGAGCAGCTGCTGGAGGCGGTGCAAGCAGCGGGCTATCGCGCGGCGCTGCCGGCGCTGCGCGACGCAGAGAGCGGCGCCCGGCGACGCCGCCCTCCAGTCGCTCCGCCGCCGCCTCGTCGTCTCCGCGACGCTCTCGCTGCCTGTCCTCCTGTTGGCGATGTTCGAGGCGCTTCAGTTCGACGGCTGGCAGTGGATCTCGCTCGCGCTCGCGACGCCAGTCGTCCTCTGGGGCGGCTGGCCGTTCCATCGCGCCGCGTGGCAGAACGCGAAGCACGCCGCTGCCACGATGGACACGCTGATCTCGGTCGGGACGCTCGCGGCGTGGGGCTGGTCGGTCGTCGCGCTCGTCTTCCTCGGCGCGGGTGAGCTCGGCATGCAGATGCCCTTCGAGCTTCTCGCCGAGCGCGGCGAGAGCGTCGGCCAGATCTACCTCGAGGTCGCCGCAGTGGTGGTGACGTTCGTGCTGGCGGGGCGCTACGTCGAGACCCGGGCGAAGCGCCGGGCCGGGGCCGCGCTCCGCGCGCTGCTCGAGATCGGGGCGAAGGACGTGACCGTGCTCGACGACGACGGTCGCGAGCGGCGTGTTCCCGTCGACGAGCTTCGCCCCGGCGACCGCTTCGTAGTGCGACCTGGCGAGAAGATCGCGACCGACGGCGCCGTCGAGGTCGGCTCGTCCGCAGTCGACACGGCCGTTCTCACCGGCGAGAGCGTGCCGGTCGAGGTACAGCCCGGCGACGAGGTCTTCGGGGCGACGATCAACGTCGGTGGCCGGCTCGTGATACGCGCAACGAGCGTCGGAGCCGACACTGCGCTTGCGCAGATCGCGCTGCTCGTGACGGAGGCGCAGTCCGGCAAGGCGCCCGTGCAGCGGCTCGCGGATCGCGTTGCCGGAGTCTTCGTCCCGGTCGTGATCGCGCTCGCGCTCGGAACGCTCGCGTACTGGCTCGTCGACGGCGCAGGCATGTCGTTCGCCTTCGCCGCGGCGGTCGCCGTCCTCATCATCGCGTGCCCGTGCGCGCTCGGGCTCGCGACGCCGACCGCGCTGCTCGTCGGCACCGGTCGCGGCGCGCAGCTCGGGATCGTGATCAGGGGCCCGGAGATCCTCGAGTCGACGCGGCAGGTGGACACGGTCGTGCTCGACAAGACCGGCACGGTCACGACGGGCACGATGGCGCTGGACGAGATCGTCACGGTCGACGGCGTGGATCCCCGAGGAGGCGCTGCGCTTCGTCGCTGCGCTCGAGTCGGCGTCCGAGCATCCCGTCGCCCGTGCGATCGCGGAGGCGGGCGGCGAAGCGCTCCCCCCGGTCGAGAGCTTTCGCAACCGGGCAGGCCTCGGGGTCGAGGGAATGGTCGACGGGCACGCGGTCGTCGTCGGACGGGAATCGCTCCTGGCCGAGCGAGGGCTCGTCCTCCCGACAATGTTGGCGAACGCTCAGGCGCTCGCCGAGCGCGAGGGCAAGACCGCGATCGCGGCCGCGTGGAACGGTGAGGCCCGCGCCGTGTTCGTCGTTGCCGACCGGATCAAGCCGACGAGCGCCGAGGCTGTGCAACGCCTGCGCGAGCTCGGGCTACGCCCGATCCTGCTCACGGGCGACAACCGCCAGACGGCCAAGGCCGTCGCAGGCGAGGTGGGGATCGAGGACGTGATCGCCGAGGTGCTCCCGGGGGAGAAAGCCGCAGTCGTCAGCCGGCTGCAGGAGGAAGGGCACGTGGTGGCGATGGTCGGCGACGGCGTCAACGACGCACCGGCCCTCGCGCAGGCCGACCTCGGTCTCGCAATCGGAACGGGCACGGACGTGGCGATCGAGGCGAGTGACCTCACGCTCGTCTCGGGCGATCTCCGGGCCGCCGCGGACGCGATTCGACTCTCGCGACGAACACTCTCGACGATCAAGGGCAATCTCTTCTGGGCGTTCGCCTACAACGTCGCCGCGATCCCGCTCGCGGCGGCGGGGCTGCTCAACCCGCTCATCGCGGGGGCCGCGATGGCGCTCTCGAGCCTGTTCGTCGTCTCGAACTCGCTCCGGCTCCGCAGCTTTCGCTCGATGCGCGCTTGAGCCCGAGAGAAGCCGCACAATCCCAAGAAGGGTACGATCGCCACGGAGCTGTCCGGGAGGAGACGCGATGGCCGCGGTCGACTACTTCATCAAGTTCGACGGCATCAAGGGCGAGAGCGCCGATGCCAAGCACAAGGACGAGATCGACGTCGAGTCCTGGAGCTGGGGCGAGACCCACGCCGGTGCAGCCGCAGCGGGTGGTGGCGGCGGGGCAGCCGGCAAGGTGTCGATGCAGGACTTCCAGTTCGTGATGAGCCTGAACAGGGCGAGCGTGTCTCTCATGAAGGCGTGCGCCACCGGGCAGCACATCAAGACCGCCACACTCGCGGCCCGCAAGGCGGGCAAGGGCCAGCAGGAGTACCTCACGTTCAAGTTTCACGACGTCCTCATCAGCTCGTTCCAGACCGGCGGGTCGGAGGATGTCGCGGTGCCGGCCGATTCGGTCTCGTTCAACTTCGCCAAGATCGAGGTCTCGTACAAGCCGCAGAAGGCCGACGGCTCCCTGGGATCGGCCGTCGAGTTCCGGTACGACCTCAAGACGAACAAGACGTTCTAGCTCCTCGGGATCGGCGCGCAGCGTGGAGCCCGTTCGCGCCGTCCCCCCGCCCGGACGCCCCGACCCTCCTCGCGTGGAGAGCCCGCAGGCAACGGCCGAGCTCGCCCGGCTGCTCCGCGATGCGGGGTATGCGTCCGACCGGATCCAGCAGCGGCTCTCGACGGGCGACCAGCTCCTCGCGCGCTCGCCCGAGTTGCCCTCGTATCTGCGGCGGCTGGGCGACGCGGACGAGCTGGCCGTACTGCTCCGACTGTTCCTGCTCGGCGTTCCCGTCACACGCACACGGCTCGACGAGGTCGTGAGCACGCAGCTTCAGGCGCGCCTCTCCGGCGCCGGGCTCCTCGTCCGTGACGCGGAGGTCGTCCACGGCTCGGCTCGCCTCGTCCCGCACGACGAGCTGCTGATCGCATCGGATCACGCAGGCGCGGCCGAGGCATACGCCGACCACGTCCCGGGCGTGCACCGTCCGTCCGTGGCCCTTGCCCACCTGACCGTTCGCGGCAAGGGCGAGCGCGCCCTCGACCTCTGCACCGGGAACGGGATCCAGGCGATCCTGCTCGCCGCGCACGCCGACCGCGTCGTCGCGACGGACGTCAATGCGAGGGCGCTCTCCTACACGGCGTTCAACGCCGCGCTCAACGGGGTCGGCAACATCGAGACGAGAGCAGGCAGCTTCTTCGAGCCGGTCGAGGGCGAGGAGTTCGACCTCGTCGTCGCCAATCCCCCGTACGTCGTCTCGCCGGAGACCGCGTATCTGTTCCGGGACGGCGGCCTGCCGGGCGACGCCGTCTCGGAGCACGTCGTGCGGGGAGCACCCGCGGCGTTGGCGCCCGGGGGGTTCGCCTCCGTCCTGATCGCCTGGGCACTCGACCCGGACGACCCTGCCGAGCGCCCGCGAAGCTGGCTCGAAGGCTCGGCCTGCGACGCGTTCCTGCTCCACACCTCGACGGACGACCCGATCGAGACCGCGACGGTGTGGAACCGCGACCTCCTCGACCGGCCGGAAGCCTACGCCGAGGCGCTCGACCGTTGGCTCGCGTACTACCGTCAGCACGGGATCGAGCAGCTCGGCTATGCGTGCCTCGTCCTCCGCAAGCGCGCGGACGGCGGCGACGGGTGGCTGGAGGCGCAGCAGCTGCCGCAGGCGGCCCTCCGCCCGGCGGGGCGGCACGTGAGGAAGCTCTTCGAGACGCACGACAGGCTGTCCGAGATCGACGCGGACAAAGGGCTCCTCGACCGCCGACTGCGCGTCGTCGAGGACGCGGTCGTCACCCAGGAGACGCGATTCGCAGCGGGCCACTGGCAGGCAGAGGCGCTGACGCTCCGGCTCGAGAGCGGGTTGCCCTTCTCCGCAGAGCTCGACCGGCCCACCGGGCGGTTGATCCGCGAGCTCGACGGCTCGAGGACGCTCGGCGAGGCGCTGGCGGCGGCCGTGGGCGGTGACGACGAGACACGCGCCACGGGTCTCTCGGTGGTACGCCGGATGCTCGCGGTCGGCTTCCTCGAGCTCGCTGACTGAGCGCTGATCGGTCGGTCAGGCGACGAGCCGGTAGACCTGGAACACCTCGGCGAAGTCGCGGTTCACGTTCGCGCCGTGGACGCGGGCGAGGTTCCAGATGTACTCCTCGTCGGCGTAGCGCCGGTGCTGCTGCGAGGCGTAGCGCTGGACTGCGGCGACCTTGCGCTCGACGTGGCGGCGCTCGAGCGCGAGGAAAGCGCCGTACGAGAAGTCGAAGTTGTTCCAGGGGATCTCGTAGCCGAGCACCGTCGTCCGCTTGAACGCCCGCAGGCCCTCCTGGGCGATCGTCTGGTGGTCCTGGTGGACGTCGTGGTGTGACGGCTGGAACACGACGTCGGGCCGCCACTCCTCCCAGAGCGCGACGAGGAGCTCGAGGAGGTCCTGACGGCGCTCCGGGAACGTTCGCACGTCGAAGTCGTGCACCGTCAGGTTCGACTCGGGGATTCCGAGCTCGGCCGTCGCCTCGCGCACCTCCCGGGCGAGCGTGTCGGGAGCGAACCCGGGTGGGAGCGAGCGCGTGGCGATCGAGAACGCGACGTAGCGCACCTCGCAGCCGGCCTCGACGAGTCGCGCCGTCGTCCCGCCGCAGCCGAACTCCCCGTCGTCCGTGTGGGGCGCGAGAACGAGCGCCCGTTGCCAGCCGTCCAGCACGGCGCGAGTCTACGCAGTGGGGGTCGGCTCGGGCACCGGGGACGGCGGGGGCAGAGGGGCGGCGGCGACCGGGCGCTGAGGCGACTTCTTCGGCACCCGCGAGACAAGCCCGACGAGCCCCAGGAGCGCCCAGGTCATCGGGTCCTCGAAGAACGCGGCATAGAACAGGCTGTGGACGGCGATCGCGACGAGCACGACGCCCGTCGCAAGTGACACCCGCGACGTGAAACCGCGGCCGAGCCCGCGGAGCGTCGCGAGGAACGCCGCCGCAGCGAGCCAGGCGAGAAACCCGAGCCCGACGATCCCCTCCTCAGCCGCGACCGTCACCGGCGTCGTGTGCGATGCGACCCGCTTCGGGTCCCGGCCGGGGATCCCGAGACGACGCGCATACTCGCGCGAGAAGCCACCTGCGCCGACGCCCAGCACCGGATGGTCGAGCGTGATCCGGACGCCCTGGCCGACGAGGTTGGCGCGGCCGGAGGTGACCCTGTTGACGCCCGAGCGTGACTTTCCGACGATCTCGCTGCGGACCTGCGGCACCGCGACCAGGACAGCGCACGTGACGAGGCCGAGCGCGACGAGCGCGAGCGTCGCCCGCCGGCCCCAGGCGACCGCGGCTGCGACGACGATCCCGGCCGCGAGCGCGACGAAGCTCGACTGCGAGAACGAGATGCAGGAGGCCGAACCAGGTCGCGACAACGACCGCGTAGAGCCCCGCCATCCGCCACCCCCGGACGCCGCCGAGCAGGATCCCGGCCAGCGAGGCGAGCACCGCGACGGTGAGGTAGCGGCCGTACACCGAGGGGTCCCAGAACACGGAGTTGACCCGGAAGAACGGCGCATAGGCGTTGAACACCTTGACGCTCGGGTTCCAGAAGACGTCCCGTGTGACCCACTGGTACGCCCCGACAGCCGCGTAGGCCAGCGCGGTCGCGACCAGACCTCCCCACAGCCACGACAACCACCTGCCCCGCCACGGCAGTCGGGCGAACCCGATCGCGAGGAGCCCGAACGGCAGCACGAACGCACCGAGGAAGATCGCGCCTCGCCGGACGTCGATCGTCCAGAGCATCGAGAGGCCCGCCCACGCGACGAACGCGGCCAGCGGCAGCGCGACCGGGCCGAGCTCACGCGCGCGGTCGTCGCCGCGGACGAGCGCCCAGCCGAACGAGAGTGCGAGACCCGCGATGACCCCGTACAGCGGCAGCAGGAGGTTCACCTCCTCGTTCCCGATGTCGACGGGCAGCCGGAGCGGAATGCAGGCGAGCGTCGCGAACGCGATCAGGTAGGGCCAGCGACGAAGCGCCCACGCGAACCCGATCGCGACGAGGAGCCCGGCGCCTGCAGCAGCGCCGAGCCGCGCCCGACTCAGATCCGGGAGGAGGTAGAGCCCGAGGATCCCCAGGCCGGCGCCCCAGGCGACAAGGCCCGCCAGCCGGGCCCACCGCCCCGCCGCGAGCAGGAGGACGGCGAGCCCGACCGCGCCGACGACCCCGCCGATCTGCGCCGCGGTGCTCACGCCGGAGCCTCGCGAACGAGAACCGCCGCACGCTCCACATGTCCGTTGGCCTCGACTCTCAGCACGTACCGGCCCGGCGCGTCCGGCGCGCGAAGGCGCAACGTCCCGGGACGAGCGACTCCGGTGCGACCGGCGAGCGTCCACCGGAGCATGCGGGCCTGTGAGATCGCGAGGATCGCGAACCGCGCCCCGGGCGCAGTAATCACGCGCTCCCTGCCGAGCGCCAGGAACTGGATCGCGACCGTTCGTGAGCCGGACCGCGCGCTGAGGTTCCCGGCGACATCCCGCGCGACCAGACGAAGGGTGTAGCGGCCCTGTGGGAGCGGCTCGCCGCCGGCGACCCCGAACCAGTCCATGGTCCCCGTCGTCCGCGTGCCGAGCCGTCGCAGCGCCCGGGTCCCGTCCGCGAAGAGCTCGACCACGGACCGTTCGCTGACGCGATACCGGATCTTGGCCCGGTCGAAGCGTCCGTCCCCGTCCGGCGAGATCACGATCGGTCGAGCGGTGAAGGTCTCCACGCGAGGCGGCGTGGCATCGACGCGGATCCGGTTCGGCATCACGATCGTCCTGCGCTCCTCGTCGAGGTGGACCCGGGGCCGGTAGCTCCCCTCGTCGACCACCTGGCCCGTCCCGTCGCGTCCGTCCCAGACATAGGAGGTCGGCGTCCGACCCTGCGGGCGGTCCCGCGCGAGCTCGCGGACGACGTCCCCGTCCGAGTCCACGATCTCGAGGCTCACACGGTCGGGACGACGGAGCCGGAAGCTGATCGTCGCCGAGTCGCTCGCGCAGTCGCAGACGGGCGAGAAGATCTTGTCGACCTGCGGGCCGACGATCGGGTTCCGCGTCAGCTTGAGCTTCTCGGTGACGACGAATGCCGCCGAGGTCGCAACGAGAAGTGCCGCGACGAGCGCGGCAGGGGCGAGTCGAGATCTCAGGTCACCGGGCACGACAACTCGTTGTGAGATGAGCTCCTCGCCACCTCGAAAGCGATTGTAAGGACGGCCGGAACGGGCCGATGGCGCAGGCACACTGGCAGCTGGCATTGCGGTGTGCCGCCCTCATGCGCCGGCTCGTCCTCATTCTCGCAGGAGCGCTCGTCCTCGCCCTCGGCGCAGGTGTGGCGATCGTCGCGACGCAGCGGCTTCCTGGGGGCACGCTCGAGACCGACGTCACCGACGTGACGGTCGTCGCGCCGCCCCCACCCGCCGTCACCGAGCCGCCACCTCCGCCCGCGCCGAAGCCGCCGCCCGAGCCGGACGTCGACAAGCGCTGCTGGACGATGTTCGGCGGCGGCCCGAGCCGCGACCTGGCGCGCCCTGCGATCGATCTCGGTATGCCCGCCCGGAAGCCGCTCTGGGCGCGCGGCCTCAAGGAGTACATCGAGTACCCGCCGAGCTACTGCGACGGCGTCCTCTACGTCAACACCTTCCGCGGCGACACGTGGGCGATCGACGCGGCTTCGGGCAAGGTCGTCTGGCGCAAGGTCTCGAACGCGCCGAAGCCCTCGACGCCGGCGATCGCGGGCGACAAGCTGATCGTGAGCTCGAAGGACGGCACCGTGACCGCGCTCACGCGCGCGAGCGGCAAGGTCGTGTGGCAGCTCCGCACCGACTCGATCGTCGAGTCCTCCCCCGCGGTCGCAGGGGACACCACCTTCTTCGGCGCGACCGACGGGCGGCTCTTCGCGGTCGACGTCGACACCGGCCGGATCCGCTGGGCGTTCGACACGGGCGGCCGCATCAACGCGAGCCCGTCGCTCGCCGAGGGCCGCGTCTGCATCACGACGTACGCGGGCTCCATCTTCTGCCTCCGTCAGCGCGACGGACGGAAGCTGTGGAGCACCTACGTCAAGCGCGACACGTTCCGCTACGAGAGCTTCTACGCGAGCGCGTCAACGGACGGCGAGCGCCTCTACACGATCGCGCGCTCGGGACGGATCGTCACCCTCGACGCCCACACGGGTCGGGTGCTCTGGACCGACCAGGTGAACTCGCTCGGCTACTCGACGCCCGCCGTGGGGCGCGACCGCATCTTCGTGGGGGACTTCAACGGCGGCATGCGCGCGTACCGGAAGACCGACGGGCGGCTCCTCTGGCGCGCGCACGTGGGCGGCCGGATCCTCGGCGCACCGGTGATCGTGGGCGACCTGGTGTTCTTCTCGACGCTCGAGACCGAGACGTACGCAGCGCGCACCTCGGACGGCAAGGTGGTGTGGCGCTACGGCCTCGGGAAGTACTCGCCGGGCATCGCGACCGAGCGCGCGTACTACTTCTCGCTCAACGGGATGCTCGTCGCGTTCCGCGGCCGCAACGGGCCGGCATAGACCGGTCCGGTCGGGACGACTCGACGCGACCGGTGTCAGGCACCGTTCGCCGTCAAGGGCAACCCGTGCCGATTGTGTGCCGGTACGTCAACAGGCGTCGCGCCTTGCCCAATGCGCAGACTGGCGTCGCCTGTGGACAGCAAAACGGGCGGGATCTCGTCAGGCCCCGGCCGTGCTCTGGCCGAAGGTGTCAGGCACCGGGCTCTTGCAGAACCGCGTGGCGCCGCCGCCAGAGCGGGGAGCGCTGCGTGAGCGCGCCGACGGCTCGCCACGCGCGCGTCTTCGCGCCGTAGAGCGCGAGCCGCGTGCGGTCGCGGCCGCGCGCTTCGACCTCGTAACCCAGCTCGTCGAGCAGGTCCCCCGCGACAGCCTCGAAGGCGGCCCGAGCCTCGCCGCCCATCTCGGTACGCCAGTCGCGGACGCCGACGCGCGGCGGCTCCTTCAGCCGTTGCTGATGCTCCTTGCGCGCAGACTCCGTCTGTCCGACGTACTCCAGCATCGCATCGTCGTACTCGAGCCCGGCGAACGCGCACACTCGGCGCAGCTCCGTCTCCGGTTCGGCGACGAGCTGCTCGTAGCGGAGCTCGAGGTACCGCTGCGGCCCGACGTGCTCACCGAGCGCCTGCGCCGCACGCACTTCG
Source organism: uncultured Actinomycetes bacterium (assembly GCA_963839755.1). Classification (GTDB taxonomy): domain Bacteria; phylum Actinomycetota; class Thermoleophilia; order Gaiellales; family Gaiellaceae; genus Gaiella. The sequence goes on along the minus strand of CAWIVU010000016.1, from coordinate 439,681 downwards.
GTCGCCCACTGGCACGCGAACCCGGAAGCGTCGTGCGGATGGCCCCACCCCTCCGTCATGATCCCGTCGGGGACCGTGAGGAAAGACAGCGCCGCGTCGCGCCCGTCGCGGATCAGGTGCACGAACCGGGCGTCCGGGAACAGCCGCTCGAATAGCGGCAGATGCTGCATGTAGAGCGGCGTCTTGTCGCCCCAGCGCGGCTTCCCGCGCTCGGCGGCGTACGTCTCGAAGACTGCGGCGATGGCGTCGCCCGTCGTCATCCCAGGGTGAAGGCGTCGGGCGACCGCGTCGGGGGAGAGGCCCCATTCGACGAGCGTCGGGAGACGGCGTAGGTCGTCGAGGAACGCCTCCGGGGCGATCGTGCCGCGATGGCGGCGCGCGAGCTGCGGGACGAAGTACGACTCGTCCGGGATCGCGAGCGCCGCGTTCCGATCGAGCATCACGCGTAGGAGCGTCGTCCCGGATCGACGCACGCCGAGGACGATCAGCGGTGGGGCGCCGCCAGGCATCGGCGCAGTCTAGGAAGGCTGTAATACTTCACGGAATGAAGCGACCGCTCCGCCGCGCGGATCCCTATCGGGACACGGACGTCATCGACGAGCGCGCACCGCGCGTGAACCAGGCCGTCGTCGGTCTCGTCTCGCTCGTCGCGGTCCTGACGGGCTGGTGGTGGCTCCTCGCCCTGCTCGCGCTCCAGTTACTGCTCGGTCTCACGCTCGGCAGGCGCTGGTGCGTGGCGTGCGTCTTCTACTTCGAGGTGCTCCAGCCGCGCTTCGGCGAGGGACGGCTCGAGGACGCGCGCCCGCCGCGGTTCGCGAACCTCGTCGGGCTCGGCGTCCTGAGCGTCGCGTCGATCGCGTATCTCACCGGCCTGGACGACGTGGGTGCCGCGCTCGGGCTGCTCGTCGCTGCACTGGCGCTTCTTGCAGCCGTGACGGGCTTCTGCGCCGGCTGCACGGCGTTCAAGGTCGGCTACCGGCTGACGGGCCGCCCGTTCGTGTCGTGCCCATTGCCGCCTCTCGTCAACGAGCGCTAGGGCCTGTTGGGGTCCTCGATGGGCACTGCCGGCGTCTCGCGCAGTCGCTCGGGCGCCAACGCGTCGAGCAGCGACGCCGGGGAATTGCGGAGCTCGAGCTCGGGAAGACGGGCTCGTGGACCGACCTCGACGTGAATGCGGTCGTCACACGTGGACGGCTCTAGGAGCTCAGGGCAGCGCCGCCGGTAGGACGGACTGCGGAGGACGACCTCGGCGCGCACGTCGCCGCGCCGAAGCCTGAGGGTGCGGCCGTCCCCGACGCGGTCGTCCGCTACCTGCCAGCTCGCTCCCGCCCGACCGAGGACAGCTGTGGCACGCGCCTCGGCGCTGCCGTCGAGGTCGAACCGCAGGGTCAGACAGGGTGGCGCCGGCACTCCGAGCAGCTCGTGGCACGGCTTCCGGTAACTGGCATCGAGGATCCGGGCCTCGTGAGGGAGCAGCTCGGCCGTGGCGGCGGCCAGGACGTCGCGCGGCGACTGCTCGGCCTCGACCCCAACCGTCAACGCGGTGAGGGCGACGCCGGAGAACACGAGACCGAGCACGCGCAGCACGGTCGGAGCGTGCACGAGGCCGCCCACGTCCGCCAGTCCCGCGTTCGCGTCAACCGTCTCGGTGCGGGACCTCGACGAGCGGCTCCGGGCCGCGCGTGACGAGCCACCGAAGCGCGACGGCGAGCGGCCGCGATCCCCGCGGCGATGGCGCCTGCGAGAACGATCACGTCCGCTCCGGGCGGATCCACGAGCTTGATGCCTGCGAGCGTCAGCGTCGCCGCGAGCGCGATCCGCAGGGCGCGGTCCGGAAGCTTGACGGTGAACTGGCCGCCGATCAGCACGCCGGGCACAGACCCGATCAGGAGCCAGCCGGTCGCGGCGAGGTCGACGTGGCCCGCGACGAGGTGGCCGGCCCCTGCGACGGTCAGCAGGATCGCGGCGTGGAAGATGTCCGTCCCGACGATCTTCGCCGCGGTCAGCGGGAACGCGATGAGCATCACGAGGCCGAAGATCGTTCCGCTCCCGACCGACGTGAGGCCGACGACGAAGCCGCCCACGACACCCGTCGCGACCGCGATCGCACGGTCGCGATTCGTGAGCAGGAACGGCTTGTCCTCGGGCGACGAATGGAGGTACGCCTTGACGAGGAAGGCGATGCCGCAGAACACGAGCGCGACGCCGAGGATCGCCTTGGCCGTGTCCTCGTAGCCGTCGCCGTACTCGCGCTTGAGCCACCACGCCAGCGCGACGCCGAGAATGGAGAAGGGCGCCGACCCCAGGAGCATCCAGGCCGTGAGCCGCGCGTGGACATGTCCGAGGTGCCGGTGCTGAACGGCGCCGAACGACTTGAAGATCGCCCCGTGGACGATGTCCGTTCCGATCGCGATCGACGGCTTGAAGCCGAAGAAGAGCACGAGCAGCGGCGTCATCAACGAGCCGCCACCCATCCCGGTCACGCCCACCAGCAGGCCGACCAGGAGCCCCGCGAGAGAGAGCTTCCACTCCATCCGACGAATCAGCCCTTCTCGGGCGTCGTCCCCAGGAGCACCTCTTTCATGGTGTCCCCGCGCAGGCCGAGGCGCAGCGTCTCGACCGCGATCACCTCGTCGGGCGGGATGTTGCCGAGGTTGACGTTCGGGCCGAACTGCTTCACGAACCAGGCCTGCGACGACTTCGTCGGCGCCTCGAAGAGCACGTCGTCGACCGAGATCTCGTGCGCGATCTCGTCGATCAGCCCGGTCCTCATGTCACCGTCCGCACGGAAGATCCCCGACGTGCCTCCCTCGCGGCCCTCGGTGATCACCTTCCAGGCGCCCGCGGCCAACTCCTCCTTGATCCACTCCACCCATTGGTACGGGGCGTAGACGACGTCCGAGTCCTTCGACCCGACCTCGGACAGGACCGTGAAGTCGCCGCAGAAGTCGGCGATCAGCTCGAGCTTTCGCTCGCGCGGGATCTCGATCGTGCCGTCCGAGATCTCGACGTGCGAGAAACGGTGCTCGACGAGCCAGCGCTTGAAGTCGTCCAGCCGGTCGCGCGCATAGACCGCCTCGAACAGAGTCCCGCCGCAGACGATAGGCGTCTCGAACGAGCGGTAGAGCGCGATCTTCTTCTCGAGGTTGTTCGTGACGTAACTCGTCCCCCAGCCGAACTTGACGATGTCGACGAACTGCCCGGCGGTATCGAACAGTCCCTCGATGTCTCGCAGGTTGAGCCCTTTGTCGATGACGTGGGTGAGCCCGATCTCACGCGGCTTGCCGGGCCGCGCGGGCACGCCCAGGAATCCGTCCTCAAAGGCGGGCATAGAGCTCCTCCAGCTTCGACTTCGCGCGATCCTGGACGTCGCGGTACAGCGAGCCGCCGTGCGCGTCGATCCCGACGATCAGCGGCCCGAAGTCCTTGACGCGGAACTTCCAGAGGCACTCGGGCATCAGCTCTTCCCAGGCCACCTCCTCGATCTCCTCGATCTGGGTGGTCTCGAGCGCCGCAGCACCGCCGACGATCGCGAAGTAGACCATCCCGAGGCGCTGCATCGGCTCGATCGCCTCGTCAGGGAAGCCGCCCTTGCCGCAGATGGCGCGGACGCCGTACTGCGCGCCGAGACCCTCGGTGAAGCGCACCATGCGCGCGCTCGTCGTCGTGCCGATGCAGATCTTCTCGTAGCGTCCGGGGCCGACCTTGCGGACGTTCGGCGCGGTGTGCAGCAGGAACGCGCCCGTGAGATCCATCGGCGGCTCGATCCCCTGGTCGAAGATCCGGATCTGCGTCCGGTCGCGGATCCCGATGATGTGGCCCTGGACGACAACCTCGTCCCCGGCTCGGAGCTTCGCGATCTCGGCCGGGTCCGCGATCGGGAACGTCACCTCGTGTTGCGCCATCAGACGGCCCCCCTTTTCGCGCCCGTGATTGCGGCTGTGTCGACGTGGCCGGCTGGTGACGCGGCCACTGGCAAGCCCCGACGCCGCGTCGCATGGCGAGTCGCCGAACCGGCCACCGGCAAACCCCCGCCCTGGGTGGGGAAGCTTCCCGCCACCCTCACTGCCGATTCTACGGCGCCACGGCCGCGGGAAATGTGCCGATTCCGCGCCATCTCGTCAACAGGTGGGCTCTCGCGGCGACGAGCTGCAGCCGTGCCAGAGCTCCTAGCCATCTCTGAGCTCCCGGCCATCTCAGAACTCCCTGTCGAACTCGATGGCTCCGTCCGCGGCGATGTGCGCCGAGGCGCGACGGGCCGCCCAGCACTGGTAGTTCACCGCGACCGGGTTGAGCGTCATGTGCGTGTCGGCGTGCTCGATGTGGCACTGGAGGACGGTCACGTCGCCGCCGAGCCCCATCGGGCCGATCCCCGTCTGGTTGAGGAGCTCGTAGAGCTCGTCCTCGAGCTGGGCGACGAGCGGATCCTCGTTTCGCGTGCCCACCGGGCGCGCGATCGCCTCCTTCGCGAGATGCATCGCGTAGTCGGCCGAGCCACCGATCCCGATCCCGACGATCCCGGGCGGGCAGGGCTTGCCGCCCGCGTCGACGATCGACTCGAGCACGAACTTCTTGATCCCCTTCACGCCGTCGGCGGGCACGAGCATCTTGAGAAAGGTCATGTTCTCGGAGCCCGAGCCCTTCGGCACGCACTTCACGTCGAGGCCGTCCCAGTCCGGCACGAAGTCCCAGTGGAGGATCGGAACCCGGTAGCCGACGTTCGGCCCCGTGTTCTCGCGGGTCAGCGGGTGAACCGTGTTCGAACGCAGCGGATGCTCGACGGTCGCGCGCGCGGTCCCCGACTTGAGGGACTCGTAGATCCGCGCCGGGTGGAGCGGGAAGTGCTCGCCGACGCGGCAGTAGTAGACGGCGATCCCGGTGTCCTGGCAGACGAGATTCTTCTGTTCGTCGGCGATCTCGACATTCCGGTGGATCGTTTCGAGGATGCGGATGCCCGTGACCGAGGTCTCGCGGTCTTTCGCCGCGGCGAGCGCGTCGCGCAGGTCCTGCGGGATGTCCTTGAGCGCCCAGACGTAGAGGTGCGCGGCGGCGTCCTCGACGGCCTGGGCGAGATCGGTGGTCGTGATCGTGGTCATGCCTTCGCTTTCGTCGCGGCGTTCGCGCCGGCCCTACGGCCGAACACGACGCACTCGAGGAGGGAATTGCCCATCATGCGGTTTCGTCCGTGCGTCCCGCCGGCGATCTCCCCGCAGGCGAAGACGCCCTCGAGGGTCGTCTCCGCGCCGGTGTCGATGACGAGCCCACCGTTCTGGTAGTGGAGGACCGGGTACGTGAGGATCGGCTCGGTGAGCGGGTCGATGCCGCCGCCGCGGTAGCGGCGCAGCATGTAGGGAAGGGAAATCTCCGCGTCTGCCTCGGGAATCCGGGTCGTGTCGAGCCAGACGGCGGGCCGGCCGTCCTCGGTCTCGAGGCCGCGTCCGGCCTCCACCTCGTCGAAGATCGCCTGCGAGACCTCGTCGCGCGGACCGAGTGAGTCGGTGAACTCCTCGCCCGCTGCGTTCAGGAGCACGGCACCGTAGGAGCGCGTCGTCTCGGGGATCGAGTAGCCCTGCATCGTGGCAGGCCATGCGCCGCCGTTCGGGTGGTACTGGAGCGCATCGAGGTCGCGCGCCTCGGCGCCCGCGTCGAGCGCGATCCGGGTCGTCTCGCCGGTCGCGTTCGGATGGTTCGTGGAGAGCTCGCCGCGCGTCTGGGCCTCCGCGAAGCAACGGCCGCCCGAGGCCAGGACGACGGTCGCCGCGTCGATCTCGTCGCTCCCGTCTGGAGTCGAGAAGGACGCCCGCCAGCCGCCAGCGGTCGGCTCGAGTCGCGTGAGCCGGTGATGCGCAAGCGTCTCGCCACTCGACGCCTCGAACGACTCGCGCAGCGCCTTTGTGATCGCGTGGCCCGTCCGGTCACCAACCTGGAGCAACCGTCGACGTGTGGCGCCGCCGCAGCGGGCGAGCCGGTAACCGCCGTTCTCCCGGGTAAAGCCGCAGCCGCGCTCTTCCAGCCAGGCGATCGCAGACGGCGCCTCGGTGGTCAGCACCTCCACGAGGCGCGGGTCGGCCGTGTCGTGCGAGGAGCGCATCACGTCCTCGGCGTGGAGCTCCGACGAGTCGTCCTCCCCGACGGCCGCCTGGATGCCCCCCTGGGCCTTGGAGGAGTTGTTCGCCTGGAGCGTCGTCTTCGTTGCGACGGCGACGCGTGCACCGGCGCCGTCGGCGGACACCGCGGCGGCGAGCCCGCTCGCACCGCTACCGATCACGAGCACGTCGATGAGGGCGCCCTTCGCCACGGGCAGATCGTACCAATGACGTGGATCGAGCTAATGACCATCATTAGTGTCTCTTATTCCACTGGGCGACGCGATAGACTCGCGAGCGTGCCGCGCCTCGCCGACATCATGCGCCCGGAGCCGATCGTCGTCGCTCCGGAGGACACCCTGGGCGAGGTGGCCGAGCGCATGACGGCCGTGAACGTCGGCGCCGTGATCGTCAAGGACTTCGGCCGCCTGATCGGCATCCTCACGGAGCGCGACATGCTCAAGGCGATGGCCGCCCGTGTGCATACGAGCGAGGCCAGGGTCCGGCAATGGATGACCGAGGAGCCGATCACGGCCGCGGCAGACGCCGATGCCGAGGAGGCCGCGCAGATCATGCTCGAACGGGGCTTCCGGCACCTGCCTGTCGTCGACGAGACCGGCGCCGTGATCGGCATCGTGAGCCTCCGTCGCGTCGTCGCGGCGACGAAGACCGCGTCCGACCGGGCCTGATCCGTCGTCAGCAGGCCGAAGCCGTCCCCCGGAGGACGGCTTCGGAGGCCTGCGCGACCGTGACCCGCATGCGCCTCAGGCGGGTCACCAGGACGGCGTCGCGACGAATCGACGTCGCGATGCTCTGCTCCGTCGAGCCGGGCGCGGCGCGCGCGAAGACGCACGAGGCCGCGTTCCTCTTGCCGTCGACCCAGCCGGACACGAACAGGTAGCGGAGCGGCGCTCTCGGGTACGGGGCCCGCGCAAGCGCCGCCCTCGCTTCCGACGGCGACACGCGATTCGCGCGGGCCGTCTGGACGACGAGCGTCCGCGCCTTCGCAGCGGTCGTGGGCAGCCGGCCGGAGAGCTGGCCTGCCGGGATCGCCGAGATCGAGATCGCAAGCGTCGCGACGAGGGCGGTCACCAGGGCGTACTCGGCCATGGCCGGATGATCGGTGGGCGCGCGGCCGCGGTCAATGGCCCGTGTCGTCCTGTGGAGAGATCGGCGCACTCTCGCGTCGAAAGACATCTGGCGCGCTCTGCCTTCGTTTGCGATCTTGACAACCCGTGCTGTCCGACCCGAAGGGAGCATTGTGTTCCAGGAACTGACCGAAGAGCTGCTCGACCTGTCCGCCAACGTCAGGGGATACGGCGCGGCGGTCTACGCCGTCGTCGAGGACGTGCCCGGCTGCTCGAGCAGTCTTTGCTCGTGCACGATCCTCTGCTGCACCTGCACCACGCTCTGCTGGTGAGCGAGAGCTCGCAAGCGACGCTTCCGGAGCGGCCGAGGCTGCATCCGTGGTGCCGCCTCGTCCGCGACGGAAGCCGATGCCTCGTCGAGCACGGCGGCACCGTCGTCACGTTCGAGGGCCGCGCCGTCGAGACGCTGCTGCCGAGGCTCCTGCCGCTGCTCGACGGCACGAGGACGGTGGACGACCTGTCCTGCGAGCTCGGGGATCGAATCTCCCCGGCGATCGAGCATGCGTTGTCGCTGCTCGGCTCGAATCGTCTCCTCGTCGAAGGCGCCGACGTGGATGGCGCCGCGGAGGAGCTGACCGCGGCGGCGGCCTTCGCCGTCGCGGTCACCCGTCGCTCGACGGAGGAATCCGCGGCTCGGTGCATCACGGAATCGCACGTCACGGTCCTCGGCGCCGGCGGCGGCGCAGCCGAGGTCTCGAGACAGCTTCGCCAGATGGGGGTCGGACGGGTCACCCTCGGGCCGGTCGATTCCGAGCCGGCCGAGGAGGCATTCGTCGTGGCGGCCCCGGCGAGCGATGAGCTGACGTTTCTCGGCCGGCTCAACGAGCGTGCGCTCGAGCGCCGCGTGCCCTGGCTCCAGCTCCTGCCCTTCGATGGCCGGACCGTCGTCGCTGGCCCGCTGTTCCTGCCGGGAGAATCGGCATGCCGCACGTGCTTCGTGCTGCGGCGCGGCGCATGCTCGGGATACGAGGACGACTTCGACCTCGTCGAGCGCGAGCCGGTCCGGGTTTCGGCGCCGGCGGCACTCGCGTCGATCGGAGCGGGGCTCGCCGCCCTCATCGCGCTTCGCTGGATCGCATCGGCGGACCCGACGCTGCCCGGCCGCTTCTACGCCCTCGACTCGGGATCCATCCTCCGGCTCTCCCACGATCAGCTGCTCCGGGTTCCGCGCTGTCACGCCTGCGGCCCGCCGCGGCGCGCGGCGCCGTCTCCGTGGTTCGAGGAGACGTCGTGACGCTGCTCGTCGGCGATCGGCCGTTCACGCCGCTGGCAGAGGCGCTGCCGCGCCTCGAGGCAGCGCTTTCGCCACTCGTCGGCATCGCGACGGGCGCGGTCTCGACCACCCACACCCCGGACGAGTCGTCTCTGCCGAACTGCGCGTGCGAGCTGGCGTCCTCCCGCCGCACCTTGGGCGCTCCCACCGTCGTGTTCGGAAGCGGCGCGCACCCCGATCCACGGCGGGCACGGGCGGCCGCGATCGGGGAGGCGGTCGAGCGCTACTCCGGCGTCTTCGTCCCCTTCGAGCGGCTTCGTCGGACGACGGCGCGCGCGTTGGGCGACGCCGCCGTGCACCCGTCTCGCTTCGCGCTGTTCCATCCGTCGCAGTTCGGGATCCAGCGGTTCCCGCTCGTGCCGTTCACCGACGAGACTCAGACGACGTTCGTCGAAGGCGTCGATCTCGCCGACGGCTCGACCGCGTTCCTTCCCGCGGAGCTCGTGTATCTCCGCCGCCCTGCGCCGACGCTCGCGCCGATCGGCTACGCGACGAGCAGCGGCCTGGCGTGCGGGCCCTCGCTTGCCGAGGCGATCCTCGGCGCCCTGCTGGAGGTGGTCGAGCGCGACGCGGTGATGCTCGCGTGGAAGTGCCGCCTCTCGCTTCCGCTTCTGGACTGGTCGGAGGACACTGCGCTGACGGAGCTCGACGGGCGCTTCTTCGAGCCCACCGGCGTTCGCTTCCGAGTCGTCGATGCGAGCTGCTTCCTCGGCGTTCCGATCGCGATCTCCGTGCTGCACGGTCCGGAGGGCTCCGGGGCGGCGCTCTCGGTGGGAGCCGCCTCGGCCGCGCGCATGGAGGAAGCCTGGCTGAAGGCGGTCGCAGAGAGCTTCGGGGTCTACCGGTGGCTCCGGCAGCAGGCAGTCACCGGAGCTGTGCAGCCGACCGACCCGGACGCCATCGAGTCGTTCGACGACCACATGCTCTTCTACGCGTCCGAGAAGCGTGCGACGCTGGCCGGCTTCCTCGACGGCTCGGAGGAACGTCGTTCGACGAGTGACGTGCCCGGCCTGGAGGGGTCGACACCGCGCGCGCAGATCGACGAGATCATGTCGAGGCTCGCGTGCCGTGGGCTCTCGGCCTACGCCGTCGACGTCACGTCGCCGGACGTTCGCGATCTGGGGCTGAGCGTCGCGCGCGTGATCGCCCCGGAGCTCTGCGCGCTCGACGTGTCGCATCGCGCCCGATTTCTGGGTGGAAGCCGGCTTCTGACGGCCGCACACGAGATCGGGCTCGCGCGATCGCCCTTCGACGTCGCCGACCTGAACCCGCTCCCCCACCCCTTCCCGTGACGGATCCGGCCGCGCCCGTTCGAACCTCGTCGCCTGCGGAACGCCAGAACGGCGACGGTGAGCCCGTGCCGACGGTCAGGCTGGCGGCGGTCCTCGGCGCGGACCCGGCGCCGACGCCCGATCCGACCGAGGACTACCACGAGGCCTCCCGGATCTATCCGCGGGTCGTCGATCCGTTGCTCGTCGGCGCCGCGCGGCTCGAGCGGAGCGCCGCGATGAGGGTCACGGCCACGCGGTCCGTGAAGAGGCACTTCCATCGCAGGTTCGTGGCGCTGCCACCAGGCGATCTCGGCCCGTCGACGCTCGGAGACGTCCTTCGGACGCGCCGGTCACGTCGCGCCTACGGGAGCGGGCCGGTCGAAACACGTGAGCTTGCGACGCTGCTCGAAGCGGCGTACGGCGTCACGGGCGCCATCCCCGGGACGCCCCAGGCGCTGCGCGCCGCGCCGTCGGGTGGAGCGCTCTATCCGCTCGAGCTGTACGTCGCCTGCCAGCAGGTCGCCGGCCTCGATCCAGCCCTCTTCCACTACGACCCCCTGCGCCACGGGCTCGAGCTCATGCGGCCGCTCGAACCGGGCGCGGGCGGCGAGTTGACGCCCTACGCGGAACTGCTGGCGGACAGCTCGGCGTTCGTCGTCGTCACGGCGATTCTTTCGCGCTCACGCTTCAAGTACGGCGCACGGGCGTATCGCTTTGCCCTTCTCGAGGCAGGTCACGTGGCGCAGAGCTTCCTGCTGGCGGCCGAGGCGCTCGAGCTCGCCGCGACCCCGGTGGGCGGGTTCTTCGACAACCTCGTCGACGAGTTCGTCGGCATCGACGGCCTCTCGGAGTCGACCCTGTATGTGCTCCCGGTCGGGCGAAGAGCGGCGTGACGAGCACCACGCTGTGGCGGCCGGCCGGATGGGTCGCAATCGCGGTGGGCGCGGGGCTCGTGGCTCCGCAACTGGCGCCCGGAAACCCGACGCTGCACGCACCGGGAGCAGCGCTCGTCGCCGGCTGCGCGAGCGGCTGCGCATTGTTCCTCGTGCTGGCCTGGCGACGGCTGCCCGCCGTCGGTCTGACAGGGCTTCCGAGGCGCCGCCTGGCCGCGCGAAGCGTGGTTCTCACCGCGAAGTCCGCCCAGGAAGAAGCGATCTGGCGCGGCCTGGTGCTCGGTGCGCTGGCCGCGCCGCTCGGACGCCTCAGCGCGCTCGCGCTGAGCACCGCGCTGTTCGCGGCGGCGCATGTTCCTCGCCAGGGCCCCGCCGCTTCGGCGCACATGCTCACCGGCGCCGTGTTCGGCGCCGTGTATCTCGCGACGGGACGTCTGTGCGCCGCGATCGCCGCCCACGGCTCCTACAACGTGCTTGTCGGCGCGTCAGCGCTGGCCCGGCGGACAGTGTCCCTTTCGGACAATGGTGCGAAACCGCACGACGCCATAGCATCGGGATCGCTGTCCGGACGCCCCGAGCCGATGCACGAACGGGCTTCACTGCCGCACCCTCCCAGCGTCGCGAGCCTCGAGCGCGTCGTGAAGTCGTTCGGCGCGGTGACCGCGCTCGACGGCGTCGACCTCGAGCTGCGCCGAGGCGAGATCGTTGCACTGCTCGGGCCGAACGGCGCAGGCAAGTCGACGGCGGTGGCGATCCTCCTCGGGCTCCGTCGTCCCGACCGGGGCCGCGCACAGCTCTTCGATCGGGATCCACGCACGGCCTCTGCGCGCCGACACGTCGGCGCGGTCCTGCAGGAGATCTTCTTCCCGCCTGCGATCCGCGTCCGCGAGGTCGTCGATCTCGTCCGGGCCCATTTCCCCAGCCCGGACACGACGGAGGCGACACTCGCTCGTCTCGACCTGGAGGCCCTCGCCGATCGCGACGCGGGGGGCCTGTCCGGCGGGCAGCGTCGGCGCCTCGCTGTGGCGCTCGCGCTCGCGGGCCGTCCGGACGCGCTCTTCCTCGACGAGCCGACGGCGGGCATGGACGCAACTGCACGTCGCGCGCTCCTCGCCGACATCGTGAGCTTCGCCGAGAACGGCGGCGCCGTGCTCCTCACCACGCAGCAACTCGCGGAAGCCGAGGAGATCGCCTCGCGTGTCGTGCTCCTCGTCGAGGGCCGCGTCGCCCTCGAAGGCACGGTCTCCGAGATGAGGGCACGGGCCGGCTTGACGAGGGTCACGGTTCGCGCGCCGAGACTGCCCACCGCGCTGCCTGGCGTCACGTTGGTCGACGCCTACGACGGCCGCCACGTCCTCTACGTCGAGGACGCCGACCGGTTCGTTGCCGATCTCGTTCGGTCGGGCGTCGCCTTCAAGGACCTCGAGGTTGCGCCCGCGAGCCTCGAGGACGCCTTCGTCGCGCTCACGGGGGAGGGCGCGACGTGAGGCTCGCCATCGTGTACGCGCGGGCGGAGACGCTCCAGCTCGCGCGCTACCCGGCCTATGTGCTGCCGACGCTCGCGTTCCCGGGGCTGGTGCTCCTCTTCTTCGGGCGCCAACTCGAGCGCGGCGAGCCCGAGCGTCTGCTCGCCGGCTTCGCGGCGACGGCGCTCCTCACCGTCACGTTCTTCCAGTTCGGAGTGGGCATCGCGGCGACGCGAGCGTCCCCCTGGGAGGCGTTCTTGCGCACGCTTCCGGTCTCCGTCGCCACGCGGCTCGCAGGCCGCGTGCTCTCGGCTCTCGTCTTCGCGGGTGGCACGGTCGCCGTCGTGATCCTCGTCGCGATGAGCGTGTACGGCGCATCGCTGCCTCCCTGGCGATTCGGTCTCCTCGTCGTCGGGCCTCCTGCTCGGAAGCGTCCCGTTCGCGCTGCTCGGGATCGGCTTCGGCTACTGGCTGTCACCCCGCTCGGCGCTGCCCGTCGCCAACCTCCTGTTCTTCCCGCTCGCGATCGGAGGCGCCTTGTGGACGCGCCCCACGGACGACGTCCCGCGCCGTGTGGACCTGGCGTCGCAGGCGCTTCCCACGAGGAGCTGGATCGAGGTCCTGGACTCGGTCGCGACGGGCGACAGCCCGGTTCCCCTCCACCACGTCGCCGCACTCGTCGGCTGGGGCGTCGCGTTCTTCGCGTTCGCCTGGCTTGGCTTCAGGCGAGACGAGGGCGAGCGGTTCCGATAGCTACCAGATCGAGCGCAGGAGGCCCGCGACCTCCTCCGCCGTCGCCGGCCTGGGGTTCGCTTTCGCGCCAGGGCGCGCGACGATCGCGACAGCGACGTCGTCCAGCTCGGGCTCGGGCACGCCGAAGTCCCGTAGCCGCTCGAATCCGCCGAGGCTGGCCAGCTCCTCGACGCGCGCAGGAGCGTCGTCGGCGCCGAGCATGTCCGCGAAGCGCGCCACTGCCTCCGGGACCACCTCAGCGTTGAAGCGGAGCGCGGGCGGGAGGCACAACGCGTTCATCGACCCCTGCGGAAGCCCGTAACGGCCCCCGAGCGCCTGGGCCATCGCGTGACCGAGGCAGAGCCCGGTGTCGCCGAGTGCCATCGCCGCGCGCATTGCGCCCTCGAGGAGCCGCGTCCGGCCGTAGAGACCGGTTGGCTCTGCGACGACGAGCGGCAGCGCATACCCGATCGCCGTCGTGCCGGTGTCGGCGTTGCGCACCCCGCGCGGTCCAGCGGACGGGTGGTAGTACGCCTCCGCGCAGTGCGCGAGCGCGTTCATCGCCGTGCCGACGGTCGGCTCGAGTGGCAGCCCCAGCGTGAGCTCCGGGTCGTAGAGCGCGGCGACGGGGGTCGCACGCTCTTCCATCCCGCCGCCCTTGCGACCGGGCGCCAGGAGCATCCCGAACCCCGGCGTCCATTCGGCGCCGGCATACGTCGTCGGGATCGCCACATTTCTCGGCAGCGGCTCGTACGAGCCCGCCGCCAGCTCCGCAACGACCGCCTTGCACGTGTCGATCGCGCTTCCGCCGCCGAGGCTGACGAGCCCGTCGACCTCGAGCGCCCGCGCACGATCGGCAGCCTCGCGCACCGTCTCGACGGGCGCGTGCGGCCGGACACCGTCGTAGACACCCACCACCGGAAGCCCCGAGACCGAGGCCGCGCCACGGCCCGTCGTCACGAGCATCGCGCGCTCGACCCCGACCTCGGCGAGAAGCTCTTCGAGCTCCTCGAGCGCGCCCGCGCCGAAGCGAGTGATTCGAACGGGGCGCGCGTCGCTCACGCGGGCGCCGTCGCCGGCCCGCGGGGCGCGGGCGTGAGCCCGTGACCGGGGACCGCCGTCCGCTCGCGGGCGAACTCGGCGAACGACTGCGCTACCCGCGTGGGGACACGCGCGGTCGCGCGCGCGAGCACGATCTCCCTCGTTCCGTCCATCCCGGCGATACGCGCCTCCGCGAGCGTGCCCGCCGCCAGCTCGGCCTCCACGGCGGCACGCGAGATGAACGTCACGCCGTATCCGGCGAGGACGGCGCTCCGAACGGATTCCTGAAGCCCGAGCTCGAGACGGACGTCGAGGTCCCGCAGGCGTAGCCCGAGGCGGCGAAGCTCGTCGCCGACGATCCTCCGTACGCCGGCGCCTTCCTGCATCACAACGAGCGTCTCGGTGGCGAGCTCGTGCACGTCGAGGGACCTCCCGGCGAACCGATGGCCGGGAGGGCAGACGAGCACGACCTCGTCGTGTGCCAGCGGCTCGAAGGTCACGCCGCGATGACGAGGCGAAGCCCCCACGATCCCGAGCTCGAGCTGGCGTTCCGCGACGAGCTCCACGACGGTGAGCGTGTCGTGCACCTCGAGCGAGACCCGTACCGCGGGGTGCGCTCGCTGGAACTCGCAGAGAAGGAGCGGCACGACGACCGCCGCGGGCCCCGTCGACGCACCGATCGAGAGCACGCCCGCCAGCTCCCCCTCCGACTCCGCGACGACGTCAGCGAGCACCTGCTGCTCGAGCGCGAGGATCCGCTGCGCGCCGCGGTAGAGCCGCCGCCCCGCCTCCGTGGGCTCGACGCGGCGGCCCGACCGATCGAGGAGCTGCGTCCCGAGGCGCTTCTCGAGCGCGCGCACCTGGAGGGACACAGCCGGCTGGGTGACGCCGAGCCGCTCGGCTGCCTGGGAGAACGACCGCCGCTCGACGACGGCGCAGAACGCGGCAAGCTGGCGCGTGTCCATAACGAGACGTTATAGAAGGTGGCGACTCCCTTTCTTATACCTGGTCGTATCATACAAAAAAGTATTCGCACTGTTATACGTGGATGCATAATGCAGGCGTGTATGCCGCCAACCCCTTCACCTTCGGCGCCCTCGCCCTCGACGACGCGTTCGTCGACCGGGAACGCGAGCTCACGGAGCTCGTCGCCGACTTCCGGAGCGGGCAGGACGTCGTCGTGCTGGCGCCCCGACGGTTCGGGAAGTCGTCGCTCGCCCTCCGCGCCATCCAGGATGCCCAGCGCGAGGGGATTCTCGTCGCCTACTGCGACCTGATGCGAACGCCGACGAAGGAGCGCTTTGCGTCCGCGCTCGCGAAGACGATCCTCGACGATCTGACCTCAGCGACCGGCCAGCTGATCGAGCGAGCGGCGGCGCTCGTCCGGTCGCTGCGGGTGCAGCCGACGATCGAGATCGACCCGCTCGAGGGGGACGTCCGCTTCTCCTTCTCCGCGAGCCGCCGGCGGGAGGACATCGACGACGCGATCGACCGGCTGCTGGAGCTGCCGGGGCAGCTCGGCGCGGAGCGAAAGCGACGGACGGTGCTCGTGCTCGACGAGTTCCAGGAGGTGATACGGCTCGACGAGACCCTGCCGAACAGGATGCGCGCCGTGTTTCAGACCCAGCCCGAGGTCTGTCACGCCTACCTCGGCAGCAAACGCCACGTGCTCGAGTCGCTGTTCAACGACCGCAACGAGCCGTTCTGGCGAAGTGCCCGGCAGATGACAGTCGGTCGCTTGCCGCAGGCGGCCCTCGAGGCGTACCTCGCCGACCGCTTCGACCGCGCCGAGCGCGCCATCGACGACGAGGCAATGCACCGTCTGCTCGCGATCACGGACGGGCACCCCTACGCGACACAGGAGCTCGCCTTCTTCACGTGGGCGCGTGTGCCCCATGGACATGCGGCACACACCGCCGATGTCGAGGAAGCGCTCGGCGACGTCCTGCGCGCCGAGCACAACAACCTCGCGCGCGTCTGGGACGCGGCGACGGCGAACGAGCGGCTCGTGCTGCTCGCGCTGCGTCCGGGCCCGGTAAGCCTCTACGCCGAAGAGACACGCATCAGCGCGGGGCTCCCGGCGGCGACCTTCGTCCAGCGCGCGGTCTCGTCGCTCGTACGGGAGGACGTCGTCGAGAAAGCGGCCGACGGCAGGTACCGGATCGCAGAGCCGTTCCTCCCCGAGTGGATCGGCCGGGAGCAGGCCGGTGCGGTCGAGCATGCACGGCGAGGCGAGGCCTGATGCGCGTCTGGATCGACGTAACCAACTCCCCGCACGTCGTCTTCTTCCGGCCCCTCGTCGCGTTGCTCCGCGAGCATGGCCACGACGTGGAGATCACCGCGCGGGACTTCGCGCAGACGCTCGAGCTGCTCGACGACGCGGGCCTCGCGCATACGGTCGTCGGGCCGCCGCACGGCGGCTCGTCGCGGCTCGGGAAGGCGCGGACGATGGCGTCGCGACTGGGTGCGCTCCGTCGCTTCGCGGGCAGGCGCGAGCTCGACGTCGCTCTGTCACACGCGTCGCATGAGCTGCCGCTCGTCGCGCGCTCGCTCGGGATCCCGTCTGCCTACGCGTTCGACTACGAGTTCGCCACCACGCAACACGCCATCGGCTGTCGCGCAGCCACGCGTGTGGTCGTGCCGGAGGTGATCCCGCAGCACCGCCTGAGCCGGCTCGGCGCGCGTGAACGGAAGGTCGTGCGCTACCCGGGGCTGAAGGAGGAGTACTACCTCCACGGGTTCGAGCCCGATCCGGGCGTGTTCGACGCGCTCGAGGTCGACCGCTCGAGAATCCTTGCCGTCGTGCGGACACCACCTGAGGTCTCGCTGTACCACCGGCACGGGAACCCGCTCTTCACCGACGTCCTGGAGCGGCTCGGCAACGACCCCGCGGTTCACGCGGTCGTCCTCCCGCGCACGCCGGCGCAGCGGGACGGTCTGCGGGCCGCCGGCCTCGCGTCCCTGATCGTTCCCGAACGCGCCGTGGACGCGCTGAGCCTCGTCGCCCTGGCAGATGTCGTCGTCTCGGCCGGCGGCACGATGAACCGCGAGGCGGTCGCCCTCGGCACTCCCGTCTACACGACGTTCTCCGGGCGACTCGGGCGCGGTGGACGAGCGGCTGCTCGCCGAGGGCCGGCTCCGTCGTCTCTCGACCGCGGGCGAGCTGATCGTCGCTCGCAAGCCGCCGGGAACGGTCCCGCCAACGCGCCCTCCCGTCCGAGCTGCTCGATCGTTTGCTGGCCGGGCTCGCGGGATAGCGCTGAGTCTCCGGACGGCGTAGTCTCGGGCCGTCGAAGCGAGAGAGGGGAGACAATGAAGAGATTGCTCGTTCTCGGCGGCGCCGTCGGCGCCGCGGCAGTGCTCACAGCGGTCGCTCTGGGGGGCGACAACGCGAGCGGCTTCAAGACCGACAAGCCTTCGATGCTGATGGTCGGCGACCGCTCGGATGTCACCTTTACGCCGATCGCGACGGTCGGCGACATCCTGCCCGGGAAGCTCCGCTTCGAGTCGATCCCGGACGGCGTCGCGCTGCGGACACGCGGCAACGGCCGCGTCGACGTCTACGTCAACCACGAGACGTCGACGGTCCCGTTCCCGTACACCCCCGCCGCGCCGACGGAGCTCAACTCACAGAACGACTTCCTGAACGCCGAGGTCTCGATGCTGGCGCTCAACCAGCACAGCGCGGGTGTGCTCAAGGCCGAGAAGATCATCTCCAGCGAAGAGGGCTTCCAGCGGTTCTGCTCGAGCTTCCTCGCGTGGACCGAGGAGGGGTTCGACCGCGGGATCCTGTTCACGAACGAGGAGGCTGTGGACTGGGTCAACCGCACCGGCAAGGCTTGGCCCGCGACGATCGGCTCGCCGAACGCCCGCCAGGCCGGGCTCGTCGTCGCGCACGACATCAAGTCGGGCGCCACCCGGCCGATCCTCGGCATGGGCCGGCACAACCACGAGAACACCGTCGCGATCCCGGGGTACGAGGAGCTCGTCCTGCTGTCGGGCGACGACACGTTCACGAACAACCCGTCGCAGTCACAGCTCTACTCGTACATCGCCGACGACACCGACGCCGTCTGGAACGACGCGGGGTCACTCTGGGCGTTCGCGTCGGACAACCCGGCGATGAACACGTACGAAGCCTTCGTGCCGGGCAGCGGAGCGTCGGTCTCGGGCCACTTCATCGAGGTCCCGAGGCTGATCGCGACCGGACGCAAGGCGGACGGGACGGAGGTGATGGCGGCTGACGTCGGCTTCCCGCTCCCACCGAACGACGGGACGTGGCAGCGTGATCCGAACGGCGTCGGCATCGACGGGCCGCAATGGGTGCTGGACTACTGGTCGAGGACGAACGGTGTTTTCGGCTTCGTCCGCGTCGAGGACATCGCCTACGACAGGCGGCCGGGCATGTCGAATGTCGTCTACATCGCGGACTCCGGCCGCGGTACGGCCGGCGTGTCACAGCCGGGGCGGTCGACAAACGGCCGCATCTGGAAGATGATGCTCGACCCCGACGACCCGCGGGAGGTCACGTCGCTCTCGATCTTCATCGAGGGCGACGACAGCCCCGTCAAGACGCTCGGGGAGGTCCATCAGCCGGACAACCTCGAGACGACCGCCCGGAGCCTCTTCATCACGGAGGACCCCGGCTCGACCCAGCAGTTCACGCTGGCCGACGCCGGGCTCCCGAACGCTACGACGGCGCGCCTGTGGCGGGTCCCGCTGACGGGTGGAACCGGTGGGACGCCGGAGGTCGTGGCGAAGGTCGACCAGTCTGCCGACGAAGGCCCCACGGACGTCGACGCGACGACCGCCAAGGGCAATCTCGGCGCCTGGGAGTCGAGCGGCGTCGTCGACGCCTCGGCGGCCTTCGGGGCGGGCGCCTTCCTCGTGACGGTTCAGGCCGGGACGCTCTGGATCGACAAGGCCCCGGGAGACGACAACGTCGCTCCGCCGGGGCCGGACTTCACGTACAAGCGCTCGGGCGGACAGCTGGTGCTCGTCCGCGTGCCGGGCGCGTAGACGATCCGAGTCGGGGGCGGGCGCCGACCACGCCCGCCCCCGCCCCACATCGGTCTCACGTCGGCTCTACGTCCGGCCAGTCGCGGGCTCTCTGCCAGAGCCACCTGAAGAACCAGGCTATGCCTGCAAAGATCGGGTCTATCACGCGGATTATGGGGCATTGTAGGCCAATTGCGCCGGTTTTCCTTGTAATTATCGGGTCTTTCTGCATAGACTCGGCGCATGTGGCGTAGCGGGAACGCCGAAGGCACGAGGGGCGGTCGGTAGATGCCGGCCCGACGAATTGTCGCCCTCGAGGCGCATGACGTGCGGTTCCCGACCTCGCTCCTGCTCGACGGCTCGGACGCGATGCACACCGATCCCGACTACTCGGCCGCATACGTCGTCCTCAGCACCGACGCGGACGACGGCCTCGAGGGTCATGGGCTGACGTTCACCAGCGGCCGCGGGACCGAGGTGTGCGTCGCAGCGATCCAGGCGCTCGCGCCGCTCGTCGTCGGGCGGTCGCTCGAGCAGCTGCAGCGAGACATGAGGGGCTTCTGGCGGAGCCTCGTCTCGGACAGCCAGCTGCGATGGCTGGGCCCGGAGAAGGGCGTGATCCACCTCGCGACGGCCGCGGTCGTCAACGCCGTCTGGGACCTGTGGGCGAAACAGGAGAACAAGCCCCTCTGGAAGCTGCTCGTCGACCTTTCCCCCGAGGAGGTCGTGGCGTGCGTGGACTTCCGGTACATCACCGATGCGCTGGCGCCCGAAGAGGCCCTCGAGCTCCTCCGTGACCGGCAGCGTGGTCGGGCCGAGCGAGAGGCGGAGATCCTCGCCTCCGGCTATCCGGCCTACACCACCTCGGCCGGCTGGCTCGGGTACGAGGATGCGAAGGTCGAGGCCCTCGTTCGCGCGTCCGTCGCCGACGGGTTCACACACGTGAAGATGAAAGTCGGCGCCGACCTGGACGCCGACGATCGACGTGCGGCGCTGATCCGGCGTGAGCTCGGGCCCGCCGGACGATTGATGATGGACGCGAACCAGGTGTGGGGCGTGGACGAGGCGATCGCGGCCATGGGGCGCCTGGGCAAACACGATCCATGGTGGATCGAGGAGCCGACGAGCCCGGACGACATCCTCGGTCATGCACGGATCCGCCGTGAGATTGCGCCGATCCGGGTTGCCACTGGCGAGCACGTCCAGAACCGAATCGTCTTCAAGCAGCTCTTCCAGGCCGACGCGATCGACGTCTGCCAGTTGGACGCCTGTCGAGTAGGTGGCGTGAACGAGACCCTGGCCGTGCTGCTCCTGGCCGCGAAGTACGACGTGCCCGTCTGCCCGCACGCGGGCGGCGTCGGGCTCTGCGAGTACGTCCAACACCTCGCCCTCTTCGACTACGTGTCGGTGAGCGCCTCGCTCGACCGCCGCGTGATCGAGTGGGTCGATCACCTGCACGAGCACTTCGTGTCGCCGGCCGTCGTGCGCGGGGGGCGCTACGTCGCGCCGTCGGACCCCGGCTACAGCATCGAGATGCTCCCCGAGTCCCTCGAGCGATACGCCTTCCCGCTCGGGCCGGTCTGGTCAGGCGCTCCCCTCGGCGTGGGACGACAATGACCGCCACGATGGATCCGACGCCGCTGTCCCCCGGGTCTTCCGTGAAGCACCGGCTCTCCTTTGATCGGTACAGGGCCCTGCAGGCGGGGCTCGTGGCGCTTCGCGCCGGGCCGTTTCTCATCCTCCTGATCCTGATCGTCGTCGTGAGCCTCACGACGCCCGTCTTCCCGACCACACGCAACCTCGGGAACGTCTTCTCGCAGACCTCGGTGATCGCGATCCTCGCGCTCGGGCAGCTCCTCGTGATCGTCACGCGCGGAATCGACCTGTCGGTGGGAGCAACCGTCGCGCTGTCGGGCGTCGTCGGCGCCATCGTCTTCGAGCAGACATCGTCGAGC
The DNA here is from genome assembly GCA_963839755.1 of uncultured Actinomycetes bacterium. GTDB lineage: Bacteria > Actinomycetota > Thermoleophilia > Gaiellales > Gaiellaceae > Gaiella. Next base: position 418,818 of record CAWIVU010000016.1, on the reverse strand, counting down.
GCGCTCGTCATCGTCGCGATCCTCGGCACGGGCGTCGCCGTCGGCGCCGTCAACGGCCTCGTCTACGTCTTCGGCCGCGTCCCGCACCCCTTCATCGTCACCCTCGCGACGCTGAGCATCGTGCGCGGGATCGCTCTCTGGGCCTCGGACGGCACGTTGATCTCGGGGATGCCGCCGATCGTCCAGCAGATCGGGGGCGGCTCGATCGGCTGGCTGCCGTACTCGATCTTCGTCGTTGCGGCGCTCGCGTTCCTGTGCCTCGTGCTGACGACGAGGCAGGTCTTCGGGCGCTGGCTCTACGCCGTGGGCGGCAACCCGGAGGCCGCGCGCCGCTCGGGCATCCCCGTGCGCCGCGTGCTCGTCTCGGTTTATGTCCTGAGCGGGCTCGCGGCCGGGGTGGGCGGCCTGATCACGGCGGGGCTGATCGACGCGGGCTCACCGACAACGGGCGACCTCGCCGAGCTCGACTCGATCGCCGCCGTCATCATCGGCGGCGCGGCGTTCGCGGGCGGCCGAGGCAGCGTCGTCAATGCGCTCGTCGGCGCATTCACGATCGGCGTGATTCGGAACGCGTTGAACCTGCACAACGTCGATGCCTTCTACCAGCTGATAGCGATCGGAGTGGTCGTGCTTCTCGCGGTCGAGGCCGACGTTCTCCGCGGCGCGATCGAGGCTCGACTGCGCGTCGCCCAGGCTGCGAGGGCGGCCGCATGACGGCCCATGCCGAGCCTCTCGACCGGCCCGCGACGGGAGTGCCCGCGCTCCGCGTGCGCGACGCGGTGAAGCGTTTTGGAGCGGTCGTTGCCCTCGACGGCGTCGACCTCGAGGTCCGACCCGGTGAGGTGCTGGCGCTCCTCGGAGACAACGGTGCCGGCAAGTCGACCCTGATCAAGTGCTTGAGCGGCGTTCATCGGCTCGACAGCGGCACGATCGAGATGGACGGGCGCCCCGTCGCCGTGCAGTCCCCGGCCGACGCCCGCGCCCTCGGGGTGGAGACCGTGTACCAGGATCTCGCGCTGTTCGACAACCTCCGGCCGGCCGACAACTTCTACGCGGGTCGCGAGCTCGCGGGACCGAGGTGGCTGCCGAGGTCCCTGCAGTTCATCCGACGCCGGCAGATGAACGAGACGACGCGGAACGTGCTGGAGCGCCTCCAGGTGGCGCTCCCCGACGGCAACGGCGTCGTCGGGCTCATGTCGGGAGGCCAGCGCCAGGCGATCGCAGTCAGCCGCGCAGCCGCGTTCGCCTCGAGCGTCGTCGTCCTCGACGAGCCGACAGCTGCGCTCGGCGTGCGCGAGTCCCGGGCTGTCCTCGATCTCATCCTCCGGCTACGGAGCGAGCAGAAGGCGGTGCTCGTCGTGTCGCATGCGATGGATCACGTCATGGAAGTCGCGGATCGCGCGATCGTGCTCCGACGCGGACGCAACGTCGGAGAGCTCGTCCCCTCGACCGAGACGTACTCGAGCATCGTCTCGCTGATCGTGGGAGGTGGCGAGTGAGCGAGACGTAGACCGCGCCGGGCCGGGACGCCTCGGCTCGGAATGGGAGCTCCGTGGCTACTGCAGGGCCGCGGAGCGAATTGTCAACTGTGTGTCCGAGGAAAGGACAGACGATGTTTCGGAACAGGCTGCTGGGAGGCGTGATCCTGGCTGCCGTGGTCAGCGCCACGGTGCTCGCGGGCGGAGCGATTGCCCGGCCGAGCTCCCAGGGCGCCCAGACCCCGGTGAAGCTGGGCTTCATCACGAAGTTCCCGGTCGACTTCTTCTTCGTGCTGCAGAACGCGGCGAAGAAGTGGGACAAGAGTCAGCCGGGCGCCACCGTCATCTATGCGCAGGGCAAGAACGGAACCGACGACGCGGGAGAGATTGCGGCGATCCAGAACATGGTCGCCCAGGGCGTCAAGGGGATCGCCATCACGCCGACGAGCCCCGCGGTGTCGCGTGCGCTCGACCAGGCGATCAAGCAAGGCGTGAAGGTCGTCCTGATGGACAACGACATCCCGACCTGGAAGAACAAGGCATCCGTGGTCGCGACGAACAACTACAAGGGCGGCCTGCTGGCGGGCAAGTGGCTCGCGACGAAGCTCAAGGCCGGCGACACGCTCGGCATCCTCGAAGGCGTTCCCGGTGTCCCCGCGCTCGACGATCGCGTCAAGGGGATGCTCGCCGGGCTCGGTCCCGTCCGGAGCAGGATCAAGGTGGTCTCGAAGCTCCGCACCGACTGCGACCAGACGAAAGGCGCGACGGCTGCGCAGACGATGCTGACCGCCAATCCCGAGCTGACCGCGCTCTACGCGGCGTGCGGCCCGCCGGTCCTGGGAGCGCTCCAGTCCATCAAGAACGCGGGCATCAAGCCGGCGGACATCATCGTCGTCGGCTTCGACGCCCTCCCTGACGAAGTGGCGCAGATCAGGGCGGGCAACCAGGACGGCAGTGTCGCCCAGTTCCCTGCGAAGATCGGCTCGCTCGGGATCGCGACGCTCTACAACGCCGTCAAGGGCAGGAAGGTCCCGAAGAACGTCGACACGGGGACCGCGTTCGTCACGAAGGCAAACGCAGGCAACTTCAGCTAACCGCATCGTCACTGGCCCTCCTGGTGACGACCGGGCCCTCGCCGTCTCGACGGCGAGGGCCCACGTTCACTCTCCAAGAAGCAGGTCACACCCTGATCGTCGACGGTCATCAGCACTTCTGGGATCCCGAACTTCTCCCGCAACCCTGGATGACCGAGGAGCACGCCGCCATTGCGAGGAGGTTCGGGCCAGCCGAGCTCGAGCCTCTGCTCGGCCCTGAAGCCGTGACGCACACGATCGTCGTCCAGGGCGCTGCTCTCGATGTGGACACCGACGACATCCTCGTGCACGCCGAGGCGACTGCATGGGTTGCGGCGGTCGTCGCCTGGCTCGACCTCGAGACGCCGGCTGCCGCGCGAGCGCGGCTCAACGAGCTCGTCGCGCGACCTCTTGTCCGCGGCGTCCGCCCGCTGATCCACCAGGAGCCCGATCCGCACTGGATCCTGCGGGACACCGTGCTCGAGAGCCTCGAGCCCGTCGCCGCAGCCGGGCTGCTGCTCGAGCTGCCGGTCGTCTGGCCACGACATCTCGCCGACGTCGCCGTGGTCGCCCGTACGTTCCCAGGCCTGACGATCGTCATCGACCACCTCGGAAAGCCGCCGCTGGGAACCACCGAGATGGCGCTGTGGGCGACAGAGCTCGGCGACGTGGCACGCCTTTCGAACGTCTGCGCCAAGATCTCCGGACTCAACACGGCCACGGCACTCGAAGACTGGAGCGCGAGCGATCTCGTACCCGCGGTCGAGGTCGCGGTGGAGTGCTTCGGGCCGGAGCGGCTCCTCGTCGGCAGCGACTGGCCGGTGTGCCTGCTGAACGGCGACTATGGACGCGTCTGGCGCGAGACACTGAGCGCGATCGACCGGGTCGCGCCCGATCACCGCGACCGCATACTTGGGGGCACCGCTCGCTCCCTCTATCGCATCGACCCCCAGGAGCCCGATGGCAGCGCTGACTGACCAGGCGATCACCGAGATCAAGGGACTCATCATGTCCGGCGAGTTCGCCGCGGGCGCCAAGCTCCCGAAGGAGCAGGAGCTGGCCCAACGCCTCGGCCTTTCGCGTAACTCGCTCCGCGAGGCGGTGCGGGCGCTGACCATGGTCGGGGTGCTCGAGCCACGGGTCGGTGATGGGACGTACGTCACCAGCCTCGAGCCTGACCTTCTCCTCACCGGGATGGGGTTCATCAGCGACCTACTCACCGGCTCGACGTTGCTCGAGCTTCACGAGGTTCGACGGATCCTCGAGCCGATCGCGACCGAGATGGCGACCTCGCGACTCGACGAGGACGACTTCCTGGCGCTTGACGCCTGCCTCGCAGAGATGGACGTCGCCGAGACCACGCAGGCCTTCATTGCGGCCGACACCGAGTTCCATCGGATCATCGTGCTGGCGTCCGGGAACTCGACGCTCGCCTCGCTGATCCAGAACCTCTCGGGCGGAACCCTTCGGGCGCGGCTCTGGCGGTCGGTCACGGAGCAGGGGGCCATCGAAGTCACGCGGCAACGGCACCGAGACATCTACGACGCGCTGCGGGCAGGCGACGCAGAGCGCGCGGGGGCAGCCGATCTGCTCCATCTCGCTGATGGTGAGGAGTGGCTCCGTCGGATGATCGAGGCCGAGGAGGACCTGGAAACGATGGGCGCCAACGGACCTGAGCTCGCATGAGCGCCGTCTTCTACGAGTCGCCGGGGCAATTCACCGTGGGCGGCTCCGTGCCCGTGCCCCCAGGTGCGGGAGAAGCTCGCCTGGAGGTCGCCTACTGCGGTGTCTGCGGCACGGATCTCCACATCGCCCAGGGCCACATGGATCACAGGGTTCGGGCGCCCCAGGTGATCGGCCACGAGATGTCCGGCGTCGTCGTCGAGCTCGGCGACGGGGTCGACGACCTCGCCGTGGGAGACGCGGTCGTCGTGCGGCCGCTCGACACCCGCGGCGAGACACCGACAGACAAGGGCGTCAGCCACATCTGCCGCGACCTCGTGTTTCTGGGGATCGACACGCCCGGCGCCTTCCAGCGTTGGTGGACGGTGCCGGCGTTCACGATTCACCGGCTGCCGGCGAACGTCGGGCTACTTCACGGCGCCTTCGCGGAGCCACTCGCCGTCGCCTGCCACGACGTGCGACGCGCCCGGCTCGAGGCGGACGAGGTCGCGGTCGTGCTTGGCGGCGGGCCGATCGGGCTGCTCGTCGCCCTCGTCGCTCGCCAGCTTGGCGCCCGCGTCCTCCTCAGCGAGCCGAACCCGTTTCGACTCCGCCTCGCGGCGGATCTGGGGCTCGACGTCGTGGATCCGATAGCGGACGATCTTCTCACGAGAGTCGCCGACGCGAGCGGCGGCGCAGGGGCCGATGTCGTCTTCGAGGTCTCGGGTGCCCCCGCCGCGGCGCTGGCGATGACCCAGCTGGGCGGTCTGCGAAGCCGCGTCGTCGTCGTCGCGATCTATCCGGACGCACAGCCCGTGCGGCTCTTCGATCTCTTCTGGAAGGAGCTGTCCGTGATCGGGGCGCGCGTCTACGAGCCGGAGGACTACGACGCCGCGATCGCCCTCCTCGCTAGGGACGCGCTGCCGCTCGACCGCCTCGTCACCGCCGTCGAGCCGCTCGAGGCGCTCCCGGGTGTCTTCGAGCGGCTCCGCAACGGCTCGGACGCGATGAAGATCCTGGTGGACTGCCGCGCGTGAGTACCGGTCTCGAGGGCTCGACCGTGCTCGTCACGGGGTGCAGGCGGGGGATCGGCCGCGCGATCTCGATCGGCGCAGCCGAGGCCGGCGCCGATGTCGTCGGCGTCAGCGCGACGCTCCGGCCCGACGGTGAGGAAGTGGCGCGCGAGATCGAAACGCGCGGCGGACGCTTTCGCGGCTACGCCTGCGACTTCGCCGATCGCGCCGCCGTGCTCGACCTCGTGCGAAGGCTCGACGACGATGTCGAGCGGATCGACGTCCTCGTGAACAACGCCGGAACGGTCGTGCGGCAGCCCGCGATCGAGCACACCGACGAGGCGTGGGACACGGTGATCGCAACCAACCTCTCCTCCCAGTTCGTGCTCACCCGAGCGGTCGGCAAGAGGATGCTGGAGCGCGGGGCCGGGAAGATCGTCTTCATCGCCTCGCTGCTCTCGTTCCAGGGTGGGATCACGGTGCCGGGCTATGCCGCGAGCAAGGGCGGCATCGCTCAGCTGACGAAGGCGCTCGCGAACGAGTGGGCTAGCCAGGGCGTCAACGTGAACGCGGTGGTCCCGGGCTACATCGCGACCGACAACACGCAGCCTCTCAGGGAGGATCCGACGCGGAGTCGCCAGATCCTCGAGCGGATCCCGGCCGGACGCTGGGGGACGCCAGAGGACGTCGTCGGCGCCGTGCTGTTCCTCGCTTCCCCTGCAGCCGACTACATCCACGGCACGACACTCGTGGTCGACGGCGGGTGGCTCGCCCGCTGACCGTCCGCTACATGCCAGGCGGCTGTTCGTCGAGCCGGTAGACGAACCCGGGACCGCCCGCGAAGAGGCAGTGATCGACGTTCGTCACGCGGCCGTTCCCGTAGACGAGCGGTCCGGTGACCGCGCGTGGGTCGACACCGCGGACGGACGCGATCGGCGTGTGGCCGTGCACGATCCGCGAACCGCCGAAGCGGTCGAGGAGCGCGTCGACTCGCTCCGTCTCGAGCAAGCGCATTCGGTCGCTCAGCGCCTCGAGCACGGCGTCCACCTCATCGACCCCGCCGCTCTCGAGGGCTGTCGAGATCGCCACACAGACGTCGTCGATGCTGTTTCCGAGACCGAGATACGCATCGGTGTCCGCGTGGACGAGGAGGACGTCGCCCTCCAGCGCGAGCGCCGGGCGGGAGGTGATCCAATCGACGTGCTCCGCCGTGAGGGCTCGCAGGTCGGACTCGACTCCTCCGTTGGCGCGCCAGACGTCGCGGAAGCTCGTTCCGGGAAACGAGGTCTCCTCGTCGCCGAAGCGATGGACGGCCAGCAGGAGCGCCTCGTGGTTTCCGAGCAGGCATTGGACGGCGCCTTCGCTTTCCAGCTCGAGCCGCCGGACGAGGTCGATCGCACCGATCCCGTCGGGGCCGCGGTCGACGAGGTCGCCGACGAGCCAGACGCGGGTGTCCCTGCCGATCCAGGCTTCCCGGCTGTCGAGCACCTCCGCGTCGCGCAGGAGCGCGACCAGGACGTCGCGATGGCCGTGGACGTCGCCCACGACGAGCACCGGTGGAGACATGGTCAGACCGGAGCGGTCGTCAGGGCGCGCTTCGGCGCCTCGACGATGCGTCGCAAGGCGCCGACGAGCTCGAGCGTCTCGCCGTCGGTGACGAGCCGTTCGAGCTCCGCGAGCTCCGCCTCGAGCCAGTCGGCATCGACCGGCAGCCTGGTGATCAGGTCGATCTTCGGATGGGGGCTCGGGGTGGCGGTTTCGCCGTCGCTCACGAGCTCCTCGTGCAGCTTCTCACCGGGCGCCGGGCCGATGAACTCGATCGCGATCTCCGTCCCGGGCTCCTTGCCGGAGAGGCGGATCATCTTGTCCGCCAGGTCGACGATCCGCACGGGCTCGCCCATGTCCAGCACGTAGATCTGGCCGCGGCCCCCGATCGCGCCGGCCTGGACGATCAGCTGCACGGCCTCGGGGATGGTCATGAAGAAGCGCGTCATCTCGGGGTGCGTCACGGTCACCGGGCCTCCGCGAGCGATCTGGCGCCGGAAGATCGGCACGACCGAGCCGGAGGAGCCGAGGACGTTTCCGAAGCGAACCGCCACGAACCGCGTCGAGACCTCCGCCTTGTGCCCCCAGGTCTCGACGATCCATTCGGCGAGCGCCTTCGACTGTCCCATCACGGTCTTCGGGTTCGCGGCCTTGTCGGTCGAGACGAGCACGAACCGCTTCGTCGCCGAACTCGACCGCGACGTCGGCGACGACGCGCGTGCCGAGCGTGTTGTTGCGCACCGCCTCGACCGGATTCGCCTCCATCAGGGCGACGTGCTTGTACGCCGCCGCATGGAACACGACACCCGGGCGGTACTTGTCGAAGACCTGGCGCACCTTGACGACGTCCTTGACGTCACCCACTACGGCTGCCGCCGCGCGGAACCGACGGTCGCGGACGAGCTCGCGCTCGATCTCGAAGAGCGCCGGCTCGGCGTTGTCCATGAGTACGAGCTTGGCGGGCTCGAGGCGCGCGATCTGGCGGCACAGCTCGGCCCCGATCGAGCCTCCGGCGCCGGTGACGAGGACGACCTGGTTCTGGAGGTAGTCCGCGATCGCGGCGATGTCGACGTCGACCGGCTCGCGGCCGAGCACGTCCTCGACCTCGACGGGACGTAGCTGCTGCGCGAGGTCGCGGTCGCCCGACACGAGGTCGGAGAGGCTGGGGAGGGTCTTGACCGGGACGTCGAGCAACCGAGCGGTCTCGACGATGCGGGCACGGAGCTCGCCGGGCGCCGTCGGGATCGCGATCAGGATCTCGTCCGGCCGCCGGTCGCGCACGACGTGGTCGAGATCGGCGACGGTGCCGAGCACCCGGACGCCGTGCAGGCGAAGGTTGCGCTTGCGAGGATCGTCGTCGAGGAGCCCGATCGGGGTGTAGCCGAGCGCCGGGCTGCGCTGCATCTCCTTCACCACGAGCTGCGCCGCGTCCCCCGCGCCGACCACGACCACGTCCTTGCCGCGGGTCACGATCCGGCCCGGGAACGGACGCTCGATCAGCGTGCGGGCGAGCAGCCGCGCGCCGGCCACGAAGGCGAGGCAAAGGAGCAGGTCGACGAACCAGACTCCGCGCGGCACCGCCACGCGGTGCACGTCGAAGAGGGCGAAGACGAGAAAGACCGCGATCGACGCGAGGGCGACCCCCCGCAGCGCGCCCCACATGTCCCTCGTCGAGACGTACCGCCACCAGCGGTTGTAGAAGCCCGACAGCGCGAAGACGGGCAGCTTCAGGCCGACGACGAGGAGCACGATCGACCAGTCGAGATACCGGTCGTAGTAGACCGGGCGCGCCTCGAAACGGAGGTTCCAGGCGAGCCACCAGGCGGCCGCGACCAGCGCGGCATCGACGGCGATCTGCCAGATCGAGTGACGGGTGATCGGGCTGCGCACCCGTCGTCTCCGTTAGACGGCCACGCCAACGGCCGCGCGGACCGTCGCGACGACCTGCTCCTGCTGGGCGGCGTCGATCCCGCCCCACATCGGCAGTGCGATGTTCTCCGCCGCAGCGCGCTCGGTCTCGGGCAGCGATCCGGCCTCGTAGCCGAGGTAGGCCATCGCAGGTTGGAGATGGAGCGGCGTCACGTAGTACGAGGCCGAGGCGATTCCGGCGTCGCGTAGAGCGTCGGCGACGCGGTCGCGCTCGGGCGAGCGGGCCACGTACATGTGGTACACGTGCCCGGGCTCGTCGACAGGGAGGTCGAGCGCCTCGCCGAGGCCCAGGTCCGCGTAGCGCGCCGCGGCGTCGCGGCGGCCCTGGTTCCAGCCCGCGAGCCGAGGCAGGAAAACGCGCAGGGCCGCGGCCTGAATCGCGTCGAGGCGCGAGTTCGTCCCGATCAGCTCGAAGGTCTGCTTGTCCACCGAGCCGTGGAAGCGGAGCTTGCGCACCGTCGCCGCGACGTCGTCGTCGGTGCACGCGACGAGGCCGCCGTCGCCGAGCGCGAAGAGGTTCTTCGTCGGGAAGAAGCTGAACGTCGAGCAGACGCCGGTGGTCGCGACACCCGGCGCGCCGAAAGCCTGCGCCGCGTCCTCGAGGAGCGGCACTCCGAGCTCGGCGAGCTCGGCGACCGGCGCGGGCCGGCCGAAGAGGTGGACAGGCACGATCGCGGTCGTCCGCTCGGTCACGCGCGCGGCGACGTCCTGCGGGTCGAGGTTGAGCGTCACGGGATCGATGTCCGCGAACACCGGGGTCGCTCCGACACGCGCGATCGCCTCGGCGGTGGCATAGAAGGTGAAGGACGGGCAGATCACCTCGTCGCCGCGCTTGACGCCCATCGCCTCGAGAGCGAGGACGAGCGCGTCCGTTCCGTTGGCAACGCCGATCGCATGCGGCACGTCGAGGTACGCCTCCGCCTCGCGCTCGAAGGCCTCTACCTCGGGGCCGAAGATGAACCGGCCCGAGTCGAGAATCGCCGCAAACCGCTCCTTGAGCTCGGGAATGAGCGGCGCGTACTGCGCCTTGACGTCGATGAGCGGGATCACGATCGCCCGAGTGTACCGGCCTGCATGCAGGGAAAAGCCGTCACACGGGCTCGTCGACGGGGCGCCGTCGACGTTTCAGGAGCCGCCAGCCGAGGAACGCCGCGGCGCCGATCACGGCTGCGACCACGAGGTAGTCCACGTAGCGGAACGCTTCGTGGAAGCTCTCCCAGTTCGCCCCGGCCGCCCATCCTGCGCCTGCGAACGCGAAGCACCAGAGCGCGGAGCCGAGGAGCGTCAGCCAGACGTACGGCCGCAGATGAGCGTTGAAGACACCGGCGGGCACGGAGATGAACGATCGTACGACGGGCGTGATCCGGCCGATGAAGACCGCCCACTCCTCCCAGCGGTCGAACCACCGCTCCGCGCGGTCGAGCTTCTCGGCGCTCAGGTGGAACCACCTCCCGTGATGTTCCAGCCACGGTCGACCGAGGTGGTCGCCCAGCATCCAGCCGAGGATCGAGCCGATCAGGTAGCCGATGGTTCCCGCCGTCGCCATCGCGACGTACGCCGGGAAACCGTCAGCGAACTCGTAGCCGAACAGCGTCACCGACTGGCCGGCGAGCGCGCCCGAGGCGATCGCGCCGGCGTACACCATCACGACCTCGCTCGCCGCGGGGAGCACCGCGTCGACGAGCATCAGGCCGAACACCGCGTAAAGACCCTGGTTGCCGATCGCGTCGGTGACCGCCTCCGTGATCCCGTGAAGGAGGTCGCTCAGGACGTTGGCGACGAGCATCGCGGAAGGCTAGCCGCCGCTTGGAGCGGCGGCCAAGCGGAGAACGATGGGCGCTGCCAACTCCGAGCGGCCGATCTCGCTCGCCACGACGACGCGGATCGCATAGCGACCTGCGAGCCTCCGTCCGTTCACGCCGCGGCCGTCCCAGACGACGCGCTGGTCGCCCGCGTCGAGCCGCGCACCGCCGAGCAGTCGACGCACGAGCCGGTCGGACGGATCGCGCACCGTCACGGAGGCGCGCGCGGCGCGCGACAGGCGCCAGGTGAGCGGAATCGCGCGACCCTTCGGCGGAACCGCCCGTAGCCTGGGAACGCGGAGGTAGCCCAGCGTGTCGTCCACGACGAACGACCTCGCCATCGCCGACGACTGGCCGAGGTCGTCGACCGCGTTCACCTCGAAGCGCCACTTTCCGGGGGCAGGCGCGCCGCCCGTCGGCGGGAACGCCACGGGATAGGTGCCCGGCAGGAGCGAGGCCGTCGAGGTGAGCGGCGCCGCCCCGGCCGGGGCCCGCAACGTCACGGTGACGGAGGAGGGACGCACGATCCGGTAGCCCAGCTCCGGTGACTCCGCAACCCCGTCCCCGTTCGGCGAGACGAGCGCAGGCGGCTCGGACGCGAAGATTCCGCGATACAGGAGCATCACCGCCGTCGAGATCGACCGCTCGCGGCCGTCGGACGGACGGTTCAGCAAGGTTCCGTCGAATGCCATCGTCGTCGAGCCGCCGCTGTCGAGCCCCATCCCCGTGACGGCGCCGAGCCGCACGAGCGCCTGGGCCAGCTCGAAGCTCGTGAGCCCGATGCTGTAGCCCGGCTGCCGGCCGTCGACGGCGACGAGCACGATCCGCCCGTCGGCGAGCTGCCCGACGGCGCTGCGCGGCGCCCGCGGGCCGAGCTGTCCTGTCGTGAACTTCTCGCCCGAGCGGTAGAGCGGCACCCCGTCTCGGACGAGCTGCGGGCCGCCGCCGAATGCCGAGAGCACGCCGGGCCACGCGGGACGAAGCGAGAGCCGAACGGTCATCGCCGAACCGACCGCGGCCTCGGCCGTGACGGCCGCTGCGGACTGACCGCGGGCGACGAGCACCGCCCCGCCCGCCGGTATCGGCACGCCGCCACCATCGACCCGCGTCTCGACGACCGGCGCGACGAGGTCGACGTCCGGGGTCGCTGTCGGAAACGGAAAGAGCACCAAGGCGACGCTCCCGGGGAGCGGCGGCGTCGCCGGGCCATAGGCATCGGTGTAGAGCGCGGACCCGTCGGTTGTCGGCGGGGCGTTCAGTCCTCGCACGATGCGGTTGCCGCCGAGACCGCGCCAGCTGCCGAGAAACGTGGCGCGGCGGACGTCCAGGCGTCCGTCCGTCGTGATCCCGGCGCTCGCTCGGGCCGGCGTTCGGCGGCGTGACGAGGCTGCCGCCGCGCAGCAGGACACCCGACGGGCGGCCGGTCGCGAACGTGAAGAAGTCGCCGTTGATCCCGGCCGAGGTCGCCTGCGAGGTGAGCCGTCGCTGCATCGCGGTCAACGTCTCGCGCCCGACGATCGTCTCGTTCGAGAGCACCGGCTCGAGCGTCGTCAGGCCACCGGGTCGCGGCCCGCGCAGCACGTTGATCGCAACCGGCCCACGAGGCGTGAACTGGACGCTCTGCTCGTACGTGACACCAGGCCAGAGCGTCCGCGGCGCCGCGTCGGCGGGCGCACCGAGCACAGCGGCGAGCGGGAGCACTGCCACGATGACGAGCAGGCGGCGCATCGACCCCGGCCGAGGGTAGTTCAGCGTCCGGCCGCCCCCGTGAATCCTCACGGATTCCGTACGAAGCGCTCGGCCGGCCGCCGCAACGACGGCCCACGTGGGCGCGTCACAGACGAGACCGTTCCGATGCAGCCGCGTTCACGACAGCCGCCCCGACGATCAGGCGTCCGGTGAGGTACAGGCTGAACAGCAGCGCGGCGGCGGCGCCCAGGGCGCCGTACGTGTCTTCGCGGGATTCGACGAGCCAGCCGATCAGGAGCGCATCGAAGACGTACAGCGCGAGCGTCCCGACCGCGTAGAGCGTGGCGCCGGGCAATCGGTCCAGCGGTGGTCCCGTGCCATGCGGAACGAGCTGCGTGACGCCGATCCAGAGGCCGGCGAGGGCGCCGACGGCGAGCAGGACGCCGACCAGCATCGCCGGGATCGAGCGCTCGTAGAGCACACCGACGACGTTCATGATCACGAACTGCGCGAGGATCGCCGCGCCGAAGAGCCCCACCGACCGCGGCTCGATTCGCGTGCCCCGGCCCGTGCGTTCGTACGCCAGCCCGTGGACGATCGCGATCGAACGGAACAGCTGGCCGACTGCATAGGCGAGGACCGGCAGGGTGACCACGACCACCCACCAGCGAGCGGTGTCGCTCGCGGCGGCGGCAAGCTCCTCGGCCATGACGCGGGTGACCCCGGCGCTCTCCGCCAGCTCGTCCGCCTCCTGATCGGTCGCCTCGGAGAACAGACCGAGCCCGGCCACGAGGAGCAGGGAGAAGGGAAGCAGGAACACGAAGAGCCGGTACGCGAGCGCACCGGCGAGGAGGCTGCCCCCGATCTCCGAGTCCCGATCCACGGCTCTGAGACCGATGTCCACGGATGCGTGCCTCTCCCGGGCCGCCTCGATCTGCTCCCCCAGGATCCGGATTCGCTCGGCGGCCCGCAGCGCTCGCGCGCCGATCGACTTGCCCACGACCGCCTCTGTCTCGTGCGGCCTGGGCGGTGCGGGCTCGGGCGGCTCAGCCGGCATCCCGGCAACTCTACGGCGGCGTGCGCGACGCCCGGCAGCGCCCGGCGAACGAGCTGTCGTGCGCACAACGAGGGGGCCGCCGATACCGTGCGGATGTGGGAACCGTCGCCTCGACCTCTCGCACCGCGCTCGTCGAATCGCTGATGGAGCGGTTCCCGCACGTGCCGCCCGAGGCAGTGCTCAAGGAGGACCTGCTGCGGACCGGCATCGCGTTCGACGAGTCCGCGCTCAGCGACAACCTCGACGGCGATGTCAAGCCGAAGTCGTACTTCATCTTCTCCTTCGACCAGCGGCCGCTCGCTGAGCTCGGCGAAGCCGCGAGGCGCAGGCCGCCGGAGGAGCTCGCGTTGACCGGCGGGCCGTATGACCTCAGGCGCACGATCGTGTCGGTGCGCGTGAACCCGGCGTCCCCCTACCGCGTCGCGGGCGGTGAGGGCGGCGCACTCGGCCTCGAGCTCGAGGGGCGCGCGATCGCAGACGTGCTGCTCCCGCCGATGCCCGAGTACTACCGGCACACGCTCGCGAACGGCAAGACGGTGATGGAGACCGCGCCGACGATCCAGTGGGGCTACCTGATCTACCTCACCGTGCTGCGGCTCTGCCAGTACTTCGGGGCCAAGGAGGAGTGCGGCTTCTGCGACATCAACCACAACTGGCGCCAGCACAAGCAGGAAGGCCGGCCGTACACGGGGGTGAAGCCGGTTGCAGACGTGCTCGAGGCGCTCACGCTCATCGATCGCTACGACACGTCGAAGGCGAGCAGGGCGTACACCCTCACCGGAGGCTCGATCACGAGCACGGTCGACGGGCTCGCGGAGGCCGACTTCTACGGCCGGTATGCCGAGGCGATCGAGGAGCGGTTCCCCGGACGCTGGATCGGCAAGGTCGTCGCGCAGGCGCTACCGCGCGCAGACGTGCAGCGCTACAAGGACTACGGGATCACCATCTACCACCCGAACTACGAGGTCTGGGACAAGCGGCTCTTCGAGCTGATCTCCCCCGGCAAGCAGCGCTACGTCGGTCGCGAGGAGTGGCACCGCCGGATCTTCGACGCCGCCGAGGTCTTCGGCGCCCGGTTCGTCATCCCGAACTTCGTCGCCGGCGTCGAGATGGCAAAGCCGTTCGGCTTCGAGACGGTCGACGCGGCGATCGCCTCGACGACGGAGGGTCTCGACTACTTCATGCGCGAGGGCATCACGCCCCGCTTCACGACGTGGTGCCCCGAGCCGACCACGCCGCTCGGCCGCGACAACCCTGACGGGGCGCCCCTCGAGTACCACATCCGGCTGCTCGAGTCGTACCGGGAAGCGCTCGGGAGGCACGGCCTCAAGCCGCCGCCCGGCTACGGCATCGCCGGCGCCGGGAACGCGGTCTTCTCCGTCAGCTCGTTCATGGACACCCTCGACCCGGACGAGGTCACGGTCGAGGAGGCTGCGCCGGCATGAGCCGACTCACCGTGGACGAGGCGGCGCGCCTCTGGAACGAGGCGTCGGACGGCGAGCTCCGGGAGCTCGCCGGCGCCGTGCGGGCGCGCTGGCACGAGCCCGACAAGGCCACGTACATGGTGATGCGCATCGTCAACTACACGAACGTCTGCGTCGCCCAGTGCGACTACTGCGCGTTCTACGTGCTTCCGAACCAGGACGGCGGCTACGTGCTCGGCCGAGACGAGGTATTCGCGAAGATCGACGAGCTCCTCACGTTCGGCGGCGACCTGGTCGCGTTCAACGGCGGCTTCAACCCGAAGCTCCCGCTCGACTTCTACTGCGACCTGTTCGCGTCCGTCCGCGAGCGATACGGCGAGCGCGTCGAGTTCTACGCCCTCACGGTCGCCGAGTTCGTCTTCCTCGCCGACCGCGCCGGGCTCTCGCACGCGGAGGCTGCCGCGAGGCTGCGCGACGCCGGCGTGCACTGGGTGACGGGCGGCGGGAGCGAGATCCTCACCGAGGACTTCCGCAAGCGGCACGCGAAGTGGAAGTACACGGTTGCCGAGTACCTCGACGCGCAACGCGCGATCGTCGAGAGCGGGATGCGGACGACGGCGACGATGGTGATCGGCTTCGACGAGACGCTCGAGGAGCGACTCGAGCACCTCCAGCGGACGCGCGACTTCCAGGACGCCTGCGTGCGCGACGGGCTCGACGGGCTGTTCTCGTTCCTCTGCTGGACGTACAAGCCGTACGGGACCGCCTTCGGCGGCCGCGAGATCGTGCCGCGCGAGTACTGGCGCCACATCGCGCTCTCCCGGATCTTCCTCGACAACATCCGGCACGTCCGTACCTCGGTCCTGACACAGAACGAGGACGCCTTCCGCGCGCTCGACTACGGCGCCGACGACTTCGACCTTCCGATCGAGGACGAGGTCACGCAGAAGGCGGGCGCACGCATCGACCTCGACCTCGACGGCCTCCTCGCGATCCCGCGTCAGCTCGGGTACCGGGTCGAGTACCGCCGAGCCGAGCGCCCGACGGCGCTTGCCGGCCTCTAGACGGGAGCTGCCTGGGCGGTGAGGAAGCGGAGCTCGGGCACGTGCGCGAGCTCGCCGACATCACGCGCCATCTCCAGGAAGGTGTAAAGCCCCGCCCGCTCACGCGGGCCGAAGCTGTAGCGGAGCTTCTCGAAGTAGCGCGCGAGGAAGCCGGCCGGATAGCCATAGCGCGCGCTCGCCTCGTGCGCCAGCCGTTCTGGCTCCGAGCGGGCAAGGCGGACCGAGGCGACGAGCGCCTCCTGGAGCTCGAGCAGCCCTTCGGCGACCGGCTCGGGCGCTGCCCACACCGCAAACACCATCGGCAGTCCCGTCCGCTCGAGCCACAATCGGCCGAGGTCGTAGTGCGGCGTCGGGTCCTCGAAGGCGCTCTTCAGCGCCGCGTCGCCGATCAGGAGCTTCGCGTCGGCGTCGGCCTCGAGCGGGAGGAGCTCCGCCTGCGGGAGCAGCACCTTGGTGAGGACGACGGACGTCGCGCTCTCGGGTGTCACGGCGACGGAGCGGACCTGGCCAAGCGGTGTGCGCGACACGAGCTGGATCGAGTCGACTGCCCCTTCCGACGAGACGCACAGGCGCGGCATCAGCCTGAGCCTTGGCGCGTTCCGCGCGTACTCGATCGACGAGATCGGCGCGATGTCGATCTCACCCGCGAGAAGCAGCCGGTTGAGCTCGGTCGGGACGCCCACGACCTCTTCCACCTCGTGGGTCAGCCGGTGGAAGACCGGGGCCATGTTGACGTACGAGATGCGGCCGAGCCGGATCACGAGCCAACCCACCGGAAGAACGTGACGAGGTTGCCGTCGAGGTCGAGCGTCGCGAACTCCCGCGTGCCGAAGTCCGTGTCCTCGACGCCGTCCTTCGAGACAGGGTGCAGCACGTCCGCAGCCCGCAGCTCGTCGTAGAGCTCGTCGACTCCCTCCGTCATGATCCGGCAGCTCGCCGTGCCGGCGATGAACGACTCGGCGCCGGTGGACACCGGCGTCTCGGCTGTGTCGGCGCGCTCGCGCCACGTCTCGTCGCTCGACTCCCAGAGGTTGAGAACGGCCTCGTCGCGGTAGACGACCGCGAAACCGCCGTCGTGATGGAGCACCACGAACCCGAGGCGGTCGCGGTAGAACGCGACGGCCGCCGTCATGTCGGCGACCGGGAGCGCGGGAATTGTCTGCGTCAGCTTCACCATGGTCAGCGGTCTCGGTCGACGACGGCGTCGGCGAGTGCCTCGAGCTCGCGCGGGCGGGCTGCACCGTTCAGGCTCCCCCTCGCTCTCCCAGCGTACTCGAGCGCCATCCGGCGGGACCGCTCCAGCGCTCCGCTCGCCGCGACGCGGACGAGCGCTCCCTCCAGTGAGCCTCCGGCAAGGGCCCGGCGGACGACGTCGTCCTCCCGCGCTGCCAGCAGAAGCGGGAGCGTCGGTGTGCCGTCGCGAAGGTCTGTGCCTGCCACTTTCCCGGTCTCGAACGTCTCCCCCGTGCAGTCGAGGACGTCGTCGACGATCTGGAACGCGATCCCCAGGAGACGACCGAACTCGGCGTTCCCACCGCCCAGCGCGCATGCCGCGGCGAACAGCGAGCCCGTCTTCAGCGAACATCGTTCGAGGTAGGCGTCGACGCTCGTGTCCGGGTCGTTGCGTTGCAGCCGCTGCAGCGCCTCGCCCCGGGCCAGGGCGAGGGAGGCGTCGGCAAGCACTGCGACGCGCTCGCGCGAGCCCGTCGCGGCAAGCGCCGCGAACGCCGCGGCGAACAGATGGTCGCCTGTCGCCTTCGCCGCGGACGCGCCGTGCGCCGTCCACGCCGCCGCGCGGCCGCGCCGCAGGTGCGCTCCGTCCACGATGTCGTCGTGCACGAGCGTCGCCATGTGGACGAGCTCGACCGCCGTTCCCTCGACGACGGGAGCGCCCGAGCCGGGCGGTGACGACAGGTAGGTCAACGTCGGTCTCAGGCGCTTGCCGCCCGCTGCGAGCGCGTCCCGGCCGACCGCGGCAACCGTCCCGGGGTGAGCTTCGACGACCTCGACGAGCCGCGCCTCGACGGCGTCGAGGTACTCGGCGAGCCCGTCCGCCGCCCGAACGGTCGCGAGCGCGCTCAGCGTCGCACTCCCTGGTGGAGCGCGACGATGGTGGCGCCGAGCAGGCGGAAGCGAACCTGCTCGAACCCTTCGCGCTCGAGGAGGGCGGAAAGATCCTCCGCGCCCGGGAATCGCCGGACGCTGGCCGGCAGGTACGTGTAGGCCTTGCCGCCAGGCAGCACCTTGCCCAGCAGCGGGACGACACGGTCGAACCAGAGCGAGAAGAACGGCTTGAGGAATCCACGCGGGTGCGTGATCTCGAGGATCGCGAGCCGCCCGCCGGGCCGGAGAACGCGTCGCAGCTCACCGAGGGCGGTCTCCAGGTCGGTGACGTTTCGCACGCCGAAACCCACAGTCGCGGCGTCGAACGAGTCGTCGGCGAACGGCAGCGCGAGCAGGTCGCCCTCCACCCACTCCACCGTGTCGGACTTGCGCCGCGCCCGCTCGAGCATCCGGGGAGAGAAGTCGAGCCCGGTCACGATCCCGCCCGCGCGCTCCGCCCCCACGGCGAGGTCGCCGGTGCCGCAGCAGGCGTCGAGCACACGGTCGCCAGGCTGGACGACGGCCTCGACGGTGAGTCGTCTCCAGGAGCGATCGAGTCCCGCGGTCATGACGCGGTTCATCACGTCGTAGACCGGCGCGATCCGATCGAACATGCCGCGGACCTCGTCGGCTCGGAGCGTTCCGGTGTCGTGGGTCACCGGTCGCCCCCGCGCACGGCACTTTCGGCCGGTGGCCGAAGGTGCCTCTCACCCCACCGCGCGATCAATGCGTTGTCGACGCCCAGCTGGTCGAGGCAGCGCGCGACGACGAAGTCGACGAGATCCTGCACCGTGTCGGCGCCGTGGTAGAAGCCCGGCGCCGCGAACAGGATCACCGCGCCTGCGTCGTTCAGCGTCGCGAGCCCACGCAGGTGAATCGACGAGAGCGGCGTCTCGCGCGGCACGAGCACGAGCTTGCGCCGCTCCTTGAGCGCGACCGACGCCGCCCGGTGGATCAGGTTGCTCATCGCGCCGGAGGCGAGGGTGCCGACGGTCGACATCGAGCATGGGCAGACGACGTACGCGTCCACCTTCGCCGAGCCGCTTGCGTACGGCGACTTCCAGTCCTGCGCGTCGAAGAGCGTCACCGCCGCGCCGGCGTCACCGAGGAAGCGCGCCAACACCTCGTCGCGCGGAAGCGACGCGTCGCGGTACAGCTCGGTCGCGAGCACCTCGATCCCGGCCGACGAAGCGCAGACCCCCACGTCGGCCCCGGCGCCGACAAGCCCCTGGAGGATGCCCCTTGCGTACGGCGCGCCGGATGCACCCGTGATCCCGAGGAAGACCCGCATGGAAGTGAGCGTATCCGGGCGCCGCGGTTGCCCGGAGCTGGTCTCTACCCGCCGTCCTCGCCGGCGCCCTCGCCGCCTCTGGAGGCGTCCAGGAACGTCGCGAGGTTCGTGAGGTTCTCGTCGCCGAGATAGGCGTACGAGATCATCACGTTGTTGCCGTACTGCGCCGGGTTCGAGACGTATGACTTGAAGAACTCGATCCCGCGGTCCGAGGCGCCCACGTCCGTCAGATCAGGTGCGCCGAGATTCGAGTTGCCCTCGCCCGAGTACGTATGGCAGTTCAGGCAGCCCGACTGTGCGAACAGCGTCGCGCCCGCGATCGCCGCCTCGTTGCCCGCGAAGCCCTGGGCCTCCGCCCACTCGTCGATCGTCCCGGCCGCGATGATCTCCGAGCCGAGCGCCTCCTTCGCCGTGGCGCCCTTCCACGTCAAGACGCCCATCGAGATGACCGTGAGGATCGCCGCGACGAGCGCCACCGGCCGGCGGCCGATCCGCCGCTCGGGGCGGCGATCGTAGAACGGCAGCGCGATGAGCAGGATGAGCAGGAGCGTCGGGACCCCGACCGTGCCGAGCACGACGGTCTCGGGCCACTTGAAGATCCGCAACAGGTAGAAGAGGAAGTAGAAGAACCAGTCCGGCCGCGGGACGAACTCGATCGTGCCCGGGTCCGCCTGGTCCGTGTACCAGGGGCCGAGGATCCCGGCCTCGGTGCCGTCCGCCGTGAAGTACCAGACGCAGGCCAGCGCGATGATCACCGCCACGACGACGAGCGACATGATCGAGTCGTGCAGGACCGCGTACGGGAAGAAGCTCTTCCCCTCGCGCTCGACGTCCTCCTTGTAGCGCTTGAACTCCGCGCGGTTCCGGTCTTTCAGAGGCGTGCCCATCAGCTCTCCGAATCTCCGGTGGGCTCGGCCGGCGCTCGAATCAGTCCTTCACGGCCGCCGCCGTTCGTCTCGGGCCGGACGCGGCCGGCCGCCGACTTCGACCAGGGCGGCGAGGTCACGCCGAGGCGCACGACGAGGTAGAGGTGCAGCCCGATCAGGGCGAAGATCGCGCCCGGGACCAGCAGCATGTGGAGCGCATAGAACTTCGAGAGCGTGTCCGGGCCGATGTTGAGCCCGCCCTGGAGGAACTGAGCGATGAACGGTCCCGCAAAGGGCGCGGTCGCATTCAGGTTGATCCCGACCACGGTAGCCCAGTACGCCGTCTGGTCCCACGGCAGCAGATAGCCGGTGAAGCCCTCGAGCATCCCGAGCACGAGCAGCAGGACGCCGACGATCCAGTTCAGCTCCCGCGGGTACTTGTAGGCGCCGAACAGGAACGTCCGCGCCATGTGGAAGAACAGCAGGATGATGAAGACGCTGGCACCCCACTTGTGCATCCCGCGAACGAGCCAGCCGAGGGTGACCTCCTCGGTGATGTTCACGACCGAGCTGTAGGCGGTGTCCGGGTTCGGGTGGTAGTACATCGCCAGGAAGACGCCCGTCAGCACCTGGACGATGAAAGCTGTCAGCGCCGCGGCGCCGAGCGTCTGCGCCCAGCTGATGTCGCGCGGAACCTTGCGGAAGAGGAACCACTTCGTGTAGCCGACGAGGCCCGACCGCTCCTCGACCCAGTCGAGTGGGTAGAGCGCGACGGTCTCTAGCTGCTGGCGGCGGGTGGACTTGACGGCCATGCCTACCCCTTGCTCCCGGGTGTCGGGATCGGGTAGAGGAACTTCTCGAGGCCGTCCACATGAACGCCCGGATAGGCCTTGTAATACTTCGCGATCCGCGCCTTGGCGCCCGCTCCCTCGACGTTGCCGACGCTGAAGATGCGGCCGAGCACGAGGTTGCCGTCCTTGATCGAGAACTCGTAGCGGTCGAGCGAGCGGACGGGCGGGCCGGCGCTCCGGTTGCCCTCCGAGTCGTAGAGGCCGCCGTGGCACGGGCAGCCAAAGCTCGCCGCGAGGACGGGGCGAAGCTCGACGCCGTTGACCTCCTGCATCGCCTCCTCGTCGATCGGGCCGTTCGGCTGCACGGGGCAGCCGAGGTGGACGCAGCGGCTGAAGAGCGCCGTGAAGCTCGGCGCGCCGTCGTCGGTGCGCCCGTTGTTGCGAATGAACGCGGTGCGTCGCGAGACCTCTCCCTGGTCGGGGGTCTCGAGGTACGTCGCGATCACGTACTCACCCTGCGGGAAGTTCGAGATCGGCCCGAGGTCGACGTCGAACGTCTCGATGCCCTCCCCCATGAACGACGGCAGGACCCCGAAGCCGAGCACCGGAAGCGTGACTCCGGCCCCGATGAGGCCGCCGACGCCGATCGTCGCGAGCGAGAGGAACGTAGCCCTGTCGACCGAGCTGCCGAGGTCCGCCTCGGTGACGGCGCCGAACTGGGCCTGCTCGGTACCGGGCGCGCCGGGCGTCGCAGACTCGACCGGCCGCGTAGAGAACAGGTCGCGCACCCAGAGGAAGCCGAACACGAGCGTGATCAGCGCGCCGACGATGAGCGCGGGAACGCTTACGACGAGACCGACGAGGATGCACGCGACTCCGATCGCGAATCCGATCGGCCAGAGGCTCGGCGATGGAACGTGCGTGGTGTCGGGCTCTTCGTCGTTCATCCGGTGGCTACGTGCCTCGGTCCCCGATTCAATCGTTCCGCCCTGCGGCGTGTCAACGGCGGACCGGCCAGCCGCGTGTGCGACGCCCGCTGCCGCCGCGGCCATTCTGCACGGTTCCGGCGTCGGTGTGCACGGGCAACCCGAGCTCGGCCCATCGCGCGTCGACCCGCGCCTTCACCTCGGGCGTCATCTCGATCTCCGGCGGCCACTCGCGCGCTCCCTCGTCGGGCCCCTTCGCCGTCGCGTCGAAGCCGATCTTCCCGCCGAAGCTCGGCAGCACCGAGGCGTGGTCGAGCTGGTCGATCGGCCCGTCGGCGAGCACGACATCCCGCTTGGGGTCGACGTTCGCGCAGACCCGGAAGAAGACCTCTTCGTAGTCGTGCACGTCGACGTCCTCGTCCACGACCACGACGGCCTTGGCCAACGAGAGGAGGCCGAGTCCCCACACGGCGTGCATCACCTTCCGCGCGTGACCGGGGAAGCGCTTGCGGATCGAGACGATCACGCAGTTGTGGAAGGCGCCAGCGGTCGGCAGGTCGTAGTCCACGAGCTCGGGAACGCTCATCCGGATCGCCGGCAGGAAGATCCGCTCCGTGGCCTTCGCGAGCCACTCGTCCTCCGCGGGGGGCTTGCCCACCACGATCGAGGGATAGATCGCGTCACGACGCATCGTGATGGCCGAGATGCGGAAGATCGGGAACTCCTCGGGCGGCGTGTAGTAGCCCGTGTGGTCGCCGAACGGGCCTTCGAGCCCGCTGTCGCCCGCGTCGACCCAGCCCTCGAGGACGATCTCCGCGTTGGCGGGGACTTCGAGGTCGACGGTCTTGCACGGCACGAGCTGGACGGCCGAGCCCTTGAGGAACCCGGCCACCATCAGCTCCCCGACGTGCTTGGGAAGCGGCGCGCTCGCCGAGTACGCGGTTACCGGATCGAGGCCGATCGCAACGGCGACTGGGATCCTCCCGTCGGGCGCGGCCAGCAGGTCGGCGCGGCCGTCCTTGTGGATCTGCCAGTGCATGAACGTGGAGCGACGATCGACCTTCTGCATGCGGTACATGCCGACGTTGCGGACGCCCGTCTCGCGGTCCTGCGTGATCACCGCCGGCAGGGTGATGAACGGGGCAGGGTCGAGCGGCCAGCAGCGCATGATCGGGAGCAGATCGAGGTCGACGTCGTCGCCCTGGAGGACGATCTCCTGGCAGGCGCCCTTCGACACCGATTTCGGGGCCGAGTCGGCTATCGACTTGAGCGTGCCGAGCTTTCGGACCTTGTCCATCAACCCCTGCGGCGGGGTCAGCTCGAGGACCTCCTCGAGCTTCGTCGCGACGTCGTCGAGACGCTCGACTCCGAGCGCGAGGCACATCCGGCGCTCGGTGCCGAACTGGTTGATGAGGAGCGGCAGCCTCGAGCCCTTGACGCTCTCGAAGAGCAGTGCCGGCCCGTCGGACTTGACGACGCGGTCGGTGATCTCGGTGATCTCGAGGTCCGGATCGACCTCGGCGCGGATGCGGACGAGCTCGCCCTCACGCTCGAGGAGCTCGATCCATTCGCGGAGGTCCTTCGCCGGGGCGGGCATGCGCGGCTCAGTCTAGGTCGTGCGTGTCGGGTACTCCCGCCGAAATGCGTCCGCGGCTACGAGCGGACTAGAGCGTGCGGCCGAGCTTCGCTTGCTTGCGCTTCGCGTTGCGATACGAGTTCAACTCGCCCAGACCGATCACCGCGAGGAACACGAGGCCGACGACGAGCATCGAGAGGATGACGTTCCTCCCCTCCTCGGCGGCGTCCGCCAGGAACCAGAGCGAAGCGAGCACGAGGGCGATGCTAGACGATCGAGCGGCACGTCGCGTGCGTTCGGGTCACGCTACCGAGCTGCGTGGCGCAACCGACCGCGGCGCCACCCCGCGCTTCGTGACGCGGTCGAGCGTGCCGCGATGGGCGGGTCTCGGACGTCATGCGGGCGCGCCGCGGAGCGTCGCTCAATCACCCGGATGCAGACGCGACCGATGCGCAGCGAGCGCCTCGTCCACCGCTGCGTCGCCGGACGCGGATCGGGCAAGCCGTTCGAGCGGCCCCGGATCGCGATGCGTGCGCAGGGCGTCCCGCGCGTCGTCGAGGCCGCCGCGAGCGAGGAGCGCGGACGTCGCTGCCCAGGCCTCACCGTCGCCGACGCCGCCGTCGGCGCGCGCCTGCGCGCAGAGCGAGAGGAGCGCCGCCAGGTCGGCGACGGCTTCGACCGACCCCGTCGACGCGATCCGCACCAGCCCGTGGGCGAGCAACGCGTCGCCGAGAAGAAGCGCAACGTCCTCGTCGGGTGGGGCGAAAAGGCGCGAGCGACCGTAATGCAGGAGGTAGCCCTCGTAGATCGTCTCGAGCCCGAGGGCGAAGCGGGCGTCAGTCACGAGGGCGGAGAAGACGGGCTCCGGCTCACGCTCGACAGCCGGCCGCAGCGCGTCGGCCCAGAGTGGGCTTTCCGCCTCTGCCCCGGCCGCAATCTCCTCGAAGAGCCCGCCGGACATGCCCTCAGCCTAGGCCAGCGAAGCGGCAGGGCGAATTCGGTACCAGGTACCGAATCTCGTCAGTCCCCGACGCCGGAGCTACGACGCTGCGAAGAACGCCTCCACCGCCGAGATCGTCGCGTCGACGTGCTCGTCCGTGTGCGCAGTCGAGGGGAAGAGGCATTCGAACTGGGACGGGGGCAGGTAGATCCCCGAGCCGAGCAGGTGCCGGAAGAGCGCCCCGAACCGGGCGGTGTCGCTCGCGGCGGCGTCCTCGTGGTCGCGGACACGACCCGCCCTGCAAAAGAGCGTCAGCATGGCGCCGACGCGCTGCACTGTCCCGAACCGAGCGAGACCCGCTTCGAGGCGGGCGCCCACGCGCTCGAGCTCGTCGTAGACGGACCCGTCGCGCAGACGCCGCAGGACGGAGATTCCGGCCGCGGTCGCGAGCGGATTCCCCGAGAGGGTGCCCGCCTGGTAGACGTCGCCCTCCGGGGCGAGCCGCGTCATCAGCTCGGCCCGTCCCCCGAACGCCGCGGCGGGAAGGCCTCCGCCGACGATCTTCCCGAGAACGGTCAGGTCGGGATGCACCCCGAAGCGCTCCTGGGCACCTCCGCGCGCCACGCGGAAGCCCGTCATCACCTCGTCGAACACGAGCAGGGCGCCGGTGGCGTCAGCGAGCGACCGGAGCGCTTCGAGAAATCCGGGCTCGGGCGGAACGCACCCCATGTTCCCTGCGACCGGCTCGACGAGGATCGCGGCGAGCCCTTCGCCGTACTTCTCGCACGCAGCTGCGACCCCGTCGACGTCGTTGAACGCACAGACGATCGTGTCGGCCGTCACGCCGCTCGTCACGCCCGGAGTGGACGGGATCCCGAGCGTCATGACACCGGACCCCGCGCTTGCGAGGAGGGCGTCGACGTGCCCGTGGTAGCAGCCCGCGAACTTGATGACACGGTCACGCCGGGTAACGGCGCGGGCGAGCCGCAGGGCGCTCATCGACGCCTCGGTGCCCGAGCTGACGAGACGGACCATCTCGATGGAAGGAACCGCGTCGGCGATCTCGGCGGCGAGCTCGACCTCGGCCTCGGTCGGCGCACCGAACGTCGTCCCGCGGTCGGCAGCCGCATGAACGGCCTCGAGCGTCTCGGGATCGGCGTGACCGAAGATCAGCGGGCCCCAGGACTGCACCCAGTCCACGTACGCAGTGCCGTCGACGTCCTCGACGACGGCGCCGTCCCCGCGCGCCATGAACACGGGCTCGTCGAGCCCCACCGCGCGCATCGCGCGCACCGGCGAGTTGACGCCACCCGGGATCAGCTGCGTGGCCGAGCGCCAGAGCTCCGAGCGAGCCCCTAGAGCCACTCGGCGAGATCCTTCGCCCAGTACGTGACGATCGTCCCTGCGCCGGCGCGCTTGATCGCCGTCAGCGCCTCGAGCGCTGCGCGGCGCTCCTCGAGATGACCGGCGTCGGCGGCTGCGCGCACCATCGCGTACTCGCCGGACACCTGGTACGCCCAGACCGGGCAATCGAACCGCTCCCGCACGGAGTGGATCACATCGAGGTACGGCAACGCAGGCTTGACCATCAAGACGTCGGCCCCCTCGTCGAGGTCGAGCGCGCACTCGCGGAGCGCCTCACGGACGTTCGCAGGGTCCATCTGGTAGCCGCGGCGGTCGCCGAACGACGGCGCCGACTCCGCCACCTCGCGGAAGGGCCCGTAGAAGGCCGACGCGTATTTCGCGGCGTACGAGACGATCGGCGTCTCCGGCAGCGCGGCCCGGATTGCGCCGACGCGGCCGTCCATCATGTCGCTCGGGCACACGCCGTCTGCGCCTGCCTCGACGTGGCTGACCGCTGTGCGCGCGAGCAGGTCGAGCGTCTCGTCGTTCGCGACCGTGTCGCCGTCGAGCACGCCGCAGTGCCCGTGCTCCGTGTACTCGCAGAGACAGACGTCCGTGAGCAGCGTCAGGCCCGGCACGTCCCCGCGAAGCGCGTGCAGCGCCCGCTGGACGATCCCGTCGTCGTCCCACGCGCCCGATCCCTCGGCGTCCTTCTCCTCCGGGATCCCGAACAGCAGCACGGCTCGAACTCCGAGACGCGCCAGCTCCGCGGCCTCGCGAACGAGCTCGTCGACCGACCGCTGCGCGATCCCGGGCAGCCCCTCCACCGGTCTGACGACGCCCTCGCCCGGGCACGCGAAGAGCGGCATCACGACGTCGTCGAGCGAGAGCGACGTCTCGCGCACGAGCGCGCGAAGCGCGTCGGTGCGCCGCAGCCGGCGCAGACGAGTCGCAGGAAAGCTCACGCGGCGAAGCGTACGTCAGGTGGTCAGGGCGAGCTTCCCGAGGCCTGTCGCGGCGCCTCCAGCTCCACCTCGACCGGCACCGGTCCCTGGGGCGCGTCCTCCCACGACTCGAGATCGACCCGCTCGCCGAAGAACTCCCAGATGGCGCGACCCGCGGCCATCGTCGGCAACGCCACCAGCACGCCGGCGATGCCGTAGAGCGCGCCGCCGGACAGAAGCCCGAAGATGACGAGCAGCGGATGGAGCCGGAGGGCGCTCGCCATCACGTTCGGCACGACGACGTGCCCCTCCACCTGGTAGATGAAGACGAACAGCGCCGCGACCCAGAGGAACCCGACCGGGTCGACGACGAGCGCGTAGATCGCAGGCGGCACGGCGGAGAGCCATGGACCGATGTACGGGATCACCTCGATGAACGCCGTCCAGATCCCGAACAGGAGCGCGTACTTCTCGGCCCCTTCGACCAGCCCGGTCTTGCCGAGGATCCACATTCCGACGCCGGCGCTCGTGCCGATCACGACGGAGAGGATCACCTGGCCCTTGACGTAGCCCCAGAGCGCGCGCTCGATCCGCTGCGTCAGCGGAAGCCCGCCGTGCGGCGGGAAGCGCCGGTCGATCGACGATTCGAGCCGGGGCATGTCGAGGAGCATGTAGATCGAGATCACCACGACGAGGACAACCGAGAACAGAAGCACGATCACCGAGAGCGCCGCGTCCTGCGCGAACGAGATCGCGTCCTGCGCGTAGCCCGAGATGTCGCCGGCGCCGATCGAGTCGGTCAGGTCGTTCAGCTGCTCCTCGAGCTTGATCCCCTCGAGGCCGTGCTCGTTCAGCCAGCGCTGGAGCCGATCGACGTCGACCTCGGCGTCCGTCTGACCGGTGAGCGCGCTCTCCTCCGTGAAGTAGGCGTCGATCCGGTCGGCGCCCGAACGGGACTCCGAGACGACGATCGTCCCGAGCGCAACGAGGAGCGCCACGACCGCGGCCGCGAAGACGACGGACACGACCGCCACCGCGAGCCCCCGCGGCAGCCTGAGCCGGGTGAGGTCGCGGACGAGCGGGTTGAGCGTGAACGCGATCACCGACGCCGTGAGGAAGAGGAACAGGACGTGCCCGAGCGTGCGTGCGAGGAGGAACGCCAGGAGGAGGAGCACAGGCAGGACGACGAGCTGGATCCAGCGAGGAATCCGGATCGTCTGCTGTCCCGTCACGCCGCGATCGTAGCCCCGTCTCGGACGACGACCCTAACGCGGCCTGAAACCAGCGCCCACGTGCGCTACGGTGCGGGCCGATGGCCTCGCCGCGCTCCCGGCAAGCCGCGCGCCTGCGCGACCGCAGGCGCCGCGCGCAACGACGCGCGCGCCGAATCGTGGTTCTCACCGCGCTCGGCGTGCTCGGCGTCGTCACCCTCCTGCTCACAGCGTTCGGATCGGGTGGCGGGTCGCAGACGGCGACGCCGATCGCCTTCGAGACGACGCCCTCCGCGAACGCCCAGGCCGTCCGACCGCGTCCCCAGATGCTCGCGACCATCGGCAACCTTCAGATCCAGCTGCCGGTAGCCGCCGCAGCCCTGACCGCGATCGGGTTCCACGGCTCCAGCGACGGGTCGCTCTCGCTCCAGCCGGTCGGACGTCAGGCCAACGAGGGGATCCTCGCTCGCCTGTGGCGCCGCATCGCCGGCGCCCGCCGCGACGCGCCCCGCTGGTTCCAGCTCGAGGGCGGCCCACCGGGGACGCACGTGCTCGACGTGGGCACGGCTCCCGGCACCGACGTGTACTCCCCGGTGCAGGGATCGGTGATCGCCGTGCGCAAGCTCGTCGTCGGCGGACGCAAGGTCGGTAGCCGGATCGACCTGCGCCCTTCGCGGGCGCCGTCGGTGATGGTGTCCGTGATGAACATTCGCCCCGACCCGGCGCTCGCGATCGGCATGCCGGTCGAGGCGGCATCGTCGAAGCTCGGGACTGCTGCGAACGTCGCAGCCGTGGAGGAGCAGGCGCTCGCTGCGCACGCTCCTGACGGCGGCAACAACGTCTCGATCTCGGTGTACCCCTCACCGGGCTCGCTGCCCTAGCGCCGACCGCGCCGTGCGCATCCTCTTCGTCGGCGATGTCGTCGGCCGACCCGGTCGCGACGCGGTCGAGGCCCTCCTGCCTGCACTACGAGAACGGCTCGACGTCGATGCGTGCGTTGTCAATGGAGAGAACGTCGCCAACGGGATCGGGATCACGCCGCGGCTCGCGGAGCGGCTGCTCGCCGCAGGCGCGGACGCGATCACGCTCGGCAACCACGCCTGGCGGCGCGAGGAGATCGGCCCCTACCTCGCCTCCACCTCGGCGGTCGTGCGTCCGGCGAACTTTCCACTCTCGGCCCCGGGGCGCGGCTCGACGGTCGTCACCGCTCGAGACGGGACGCGCGTCGCGATCGCTCAACCTGATGGGCTCTCTCTTCCTCGATCCCGCCCACAGCATGTGGGAGCTCGTCGACGACCTCGTCGAGGAGGCGCGCGCGGCCACCTCGGTCGTCGTGGTCGACGTCCACGCGGAAGCGACGAGCGAGAAGGTCGCGCTCGCGCGCTGGCTGGACGGACGCGTGACGGCCGTGCTCGGGACGCACACACATGTCCAGACGGCCGACGCACGCGTGCTCCCGGGCGGGACGGCGGCGCTCACGGACGTCGGCATGACCGGCCCGCACGACTCCGTGATCGGCGTCGAGTCCGATCTCGCTATCCGCCGGATGCGCACCGGGATGCCCGTGCGGTTCGAGACCGCGTCCGGCGGTGTGCGCCTCGAAGGCGCCCTCGTCACGTGCGACCCGGCGACGGGGCGGGCGAGCGCGATCGAGCCGGTTCGTGTTCCGTGGCCGGAAGCGTGAGCACGGCGAGGAGCGCGACGAGCGTCAGCCCGCGGAGCAGGACGAGCCACGAGGCGAGCGGGTCGAACTCCCGGACGAGCTCCCAGTAGAGAGCGGGGAACCAGACCGCCGTCAGCGCGCACGCGACGACGGTCAAGGTCAGCGCGGGGCGGCTTCGAGGCGCCGCCGATCAGCGGCACGAGGAGCACCAGCCACACGAGGAACTGCGGCGAGAGCACCTTGCTCAACGCGACGAAGGCGACGACGGAGGCCGCCGCGTAGCGGACGAGTCGCTCGGTCGTGGCCGGCCCGCGCGCGAACCCGACCCAGACGAGGGCCAGCGCCGCGACCTGAGCGACGCCCTGGACGACCGCGACGGTGTCGGCCGCCGTCCCCGTGAGGTTCTGCGAGCCGCTCCCCGAGGCCCACTCGAGCGACGTCCCGAAGGCATGGTGGAGCGCGAGCAGGATGCCCGAGCCGAGGCTCTCGATCTGGAGCGGGCGCCCCAGCTGCCGCGTGAACGAGTCGAGCACGCCGTCGGGCGCGATGACCAGGAACGGGAGGTAGACGAGGACGACGGGCACGATCGCCAGGGCGACGACGATCGCTGCCTCGCGCCGGCCACTCCGACGCCACGCGGCGACGGCGAGCACCGGCACGAGGACGGCCGGATAGAGCTTGACCGCGATTCCCGCGCCGGTCACGAGCGCGGACGCGCGCAGGCGGCCGCCGGCCATGAGCCCTACGGCGGCGGCGACGAGCGCGGCGGGCAGGAGGTCGAACCGTGTGAGGATCACCCCGCCGAGGAGCAGCGGCGACGCCGCGACGACGGCGAGCGCGACGGTGTGGTCGCGGTTGCTCGCACCGCTACGACGGAGCGCCCAGTCGAGCGCGAGTACCGCCGCGGCGCCCATCGCGGCGAGCTCGGCGACGAAGACGACGCGATAGGCGTCGAGCGAGCCGGTCACCAATGCCGGGAGGACGAGCGCCGGGAGCGCACCCGGGGGATACTCGAACGCGAAGTCGCGGTAGGGAACGAGGCCGTCGGCGACGCGCTCACCGTATGTGCGGTAGAGCGCGATGTCCGTGACCGCCTCGCCGAGGAGCTCCCAGGCGACGGTCGCCGCGACGGCGACGCCGACGAACACGCATGCGGCCAGCAGCGCCTTGGTGGACGGTCGACGGCGTTCCACTACGGGCCGGTCGCGACGCGGGTGCGAGGGGCGCAGAGCGCGAGAAGCACGAACGGGAGCACCCACGGAAGGTAGAGGTAGAACCAGTGCGTGAGGGACAGCTCGACGGCGAGCAGCACGGCGGCCGTCAGCGCAGCCAACTCGAGTGGGCCCTTCTCGCGCGGCAGGGCGGCGACCACGCCCGCGAGCGCGATCGCCCCCACCTGGACGACCGTCTGGAGCGAGCCGAGGTCCGGGATGCCGCGGGCGTGGTACTGCCCCCAGCCCCAGATCGAGAACGGCGACTCGCGGCCGAGCTGATAGCCGAGCGTCCGGTCCCAGAACGTCCTGGCCGCGTCGAGGAGCGACGGCTCGAGGAGGAGGACGCAGAAGGCGGCCGCGCTCGCGATCGCGAACGCAACGGCGAATCGCGCCACCGATGCCGGGCGAAGGCCTGAGCCGTACGTGAGCCAGAGCGGCGCGAGCAGCAGCACCGCGAACTTCGTCCAGCCCGCAAGCGCCACCGCGACGCCGCGCGCCGCGGGTGACGATGCGAGCCAGAAGCCCCAGACGAGAAGCGCCGGCATGATCGCGTCGTTCGTGTTCGCCAGCAGGGTGTACGCCGTGAACGGATAGGCGGCCCAGCCGAAGGCGAGGATCGCGGCGAGCCGCGCGCCGGCGAGGCGGACCCCGACGAGCACGAGCCCCGCCAGCACGAGGAGGTCCGCCCCGATCGCAGTCGCATGAGCCGCGGGGAGCGAGTCCCACCGACCTTCCCAACCGAGCGCCAGAACCGCCGGGACGTAGGCGAGATACGCGACGGGCCCGTACGTGTCGCCCCGCGGATTCGTCGACTCGCACCGTCCGTCCGCCTGGATCCGCTCACGGATCCGGCCGTCCGACCGGGGCGGCGCACACGCGCGCCCTCCGTCGACCGGCATCGCGCCGTACGGAGCTCGTCCCTCCAGGATCCGGTCGGCGCCGATCACGCCCGCGTACCCCACGTCGATCACGGTGCGCGGCTGCTCGACGTTCAGACCGACACGAAAGCCGAGGAGGAACAGCGTGGCCGCCGCCAGGACCCACGTCGGCCAGCGCGGCCGTCCGGGTGTCGGTCGAGCGCTCCGGCGGAAGCCGATCCACGCTGTGCGCGCGAGGAGGTAGACGAGCGGCGGCACGGCAAGTGCTGCGCTGCGAAACACCTCGCCGCGGTTGAAGAACGCGAGCGAGACCCCGAACGAGAGCAGCGCCAGCAGATCGAGCGTGTGCAGCGAGACCAAGCGGCGCAGGTCCGCGAGCCCGAGGAGGAACACGGCCGAGAGCCCGAGCCACACGGGCCACGAGTTCAGGAGCTTGCCTCCGAACGCGCCCGGTCGGCCCCGCGCCATCTGCCAGGCGACCTGCGGGCCGGTCCAGGCCTCGGTCACGCGGCCGTCGGTGTCCGACACCTCCCCCCGCGCGACCTCCCCGGCCCTGCCCGACCAGACGTGAACCGTCCAGGTGCCGTCGTCCCGGTCGAAGGACGCGTCTGTCGAGGGGCTCGGCGGATAGCGCTCCAGCCACCGCTCGACCTTCGGGTGGCCGAGGAATCGCTCGACGGCACCGTCTTCGTTCAGACGAGGGTCGGGGTTGCGAGCTGCGAACGCCGATTCGACGCCGGGCGGCGGCGGCGGAGTCGCAGCCATCGCGCCCGCGGCGCCCGCGAGCGACGCGAGGACCGCGAGAAGCGCAACGGCCCGGGTCAGCGAGGTCTCAGCCCCGGTGCCGGAACGACCACAGCTTGTTGCCGACGAAGTTGATCGGCGTGACGACGATGATCGCGAGCGCCTGCGCGAGGACCTCGCCGAGGCCGGCGCGCACGAGAAGGTGCAGCACGAGCAGGTTCGCGCCGAGCGCGAGCGTCGAGACGACGAAGAACCGAAGCCCCTGCATCACAAGGTGCCCGCGCTGCCGGCGGAAGTCCAGATGCGGTTCCAGAGGTAGTTGTTCGTGACGGCGACGAGGAACGAGCCGATCGCGGCCGGCACGTAGTGGAAGTCGAGCCCGCGGAGCAGCAGCGTGTAGACGACCAGGTTGACGACGTAGCCGGTGGCGCCGACGATGCAGAACTTGACGAGCTGCTCCCAGTTCCCCCGCCGACGGAGCGCAGCGTCCATCCGCCCCCGCCCGGCCGTCGCTCCCGTCGTGACCGTCCGCTCGTCCATCGCCGGGCGAGCCTAGCGGTCGCCCGGGGGGAGGGCCGTGTGCCTCAGCCCGTGACAAGCGGGACGAACCGGCAGCCGAGCGACGCGTTCTCGACCGGCCCCTGCTCCGTCCGCTGGACGCGCACCAGCCGTTGACCTCCGGGGCCGCCGAGTGGGAGCACCATCCGGCCGCCCTCCCCGAGCTGGTCGTAGAGGGCGGGTGGGATCGTGGACGTCGCCGCGGCGACCGCGATCGCGTCGAACGGCGCGCGGTCCGGGGCCCCGAGCGACCCGTCGGCGACGCGCACCTCCACGGCGTCGTGGCCCGTGGCAGCGAGCGCACGTCGAGCCCGCTCCGCGAGTCGCGTGATCCGCTCCACCGAGACGACGCTCGCCGCGAGCTCGTCGAGCACGGCGGCCGCGTAGCCCGAGCCCGTCCCGACGTCGAGCACGTCCTCTGTCCCGCTCAGGGCGAGCAGCTCGCACATCGCGGCGACGATGTACGGCTGCGAGATCGTCTGCTCCTCGCCGATCGGAAGGGCGGCATCGTCGTACGCGCGGTCGACGAGCGGCTCGGGCACGAAGGCCTCGCGTGGGACGCGCTGCATGGCCTCGAGGACGCGCTCGTCGGCGATGCCGCGCCGACGCAGCTGACGCGCGACCATCCGTTCCCGGAGTCGCTCGCTGCCCGATGACGCGCGCGCGCTCACGCCGCTCGGTCGAGCACGTAGCCCGGCGCAGCGACGCCGAAGTGCGCGAGCACGGCCGGCGCCACGTCCACGACGCGCCCTGGCGAGGGTCCGCTCAGGCCGACGGTCAGCACGGGTACGAGCGAATCGCCCGAGGTCAGCGACCCGTGCGACCCGCCCCCGAGGTGATGGCGTCCACCGAGATCGGCGAACTCCCAGCCGTCGACGGCGGACACGACGACCTCGCCGGCGTTCGGGCAGCGGACGGCGCCGAGGGCGCGTTCCACCGCATCCGGGTGGTCGAGTATGGCGGCGTCGCCGTCGAGCTCGACGCCGTCGTCCGAGTCGCGGAGCACCAGCTCGGCGCCGTCGCGACGAGCGACTGTCGTCTCCGTCCTCCGCGAACAGCGCCACCTCGACGGACGGCTCGCCGTCGAGCCGCTCGGCCAGCGCGCGCGGTGCCGGCGCTCCCGCGTCGAGTCGGTAGAGGTGCGCCGCGCGATTCGAGGCCGCGACGAGCACCTGCGGCACGTGCGAGAACCGATCGGCGAGCCGCGCGACGTCACGCACCGCCGTCTGGCCGTGGTCGGACATCACGATCACCGCATACCGCTCCAGGAACCCGTCCAAACCGCCGGCCGAGGCGACGAGGCCGCCGATCGCGGCGTCGCAGCGGCCGAGCACCTCGCGCGCCGAATCGGGGCCTGCCGCGTGGGACGCGTAGTCGTAGTCGGAGAGGTAGAGGAGCAGGAAGTCGAAGCCGTCGCGAGTTACGAGCCAGCGTCCGACCGCCGCAGCGTAGGCGTCGATCGTCCCGCCTGCGCGGTTGCGGAAGGAGAGCGGCGCGCCGGTCTTGTCGCCGCGGAAGAGGTTGTAGAAGAAGAACCGCTCGGGCCCACGCACGGGCCCGAGAAACGGGACGGCCGGCCGGTGCAGCGTCCGTCCGCGATACGCCGTGAAGTTGACGGCCGCTGTCTCGAGGCCCGCGTCGGCAAGAGCCTCGAAGACGGTCACCGCGCGCGATCCGAGGTGCTCGGCGTTCATCCCGACGAGCGTGTCTCGCAAGGTCCTTCCAAGCCCGGCCGCACGAGCTGCGCCGAAGGACGACCCGTACTCGACGAGGCGGCGTTCGCGGCGGTGCCACCACACGAGGTGGGGAATCTCGTGGACGTCCGGATGCGCGCCGGTCGCGATCGACGACAGGCACACGGGCGTGAGCGACGGAAACGTCGTCGTCGCGCGGCCGAGCGTGCCCCGCTCGGCCAGAGCGGTCAGCGTGGGCGCCACCGAGTCGCCGAGCGACGCCTCGAGCATCGAGGGCGTGAGACCGTCGATCACGACGAGGACGAGCTTCGTCCTCGTCTCGGTCACTTCGCGAGCGTGCGGAGCCCGGCGTGGCGCTCGGGCTCGCGGCGCACCCGGCGTGCCGCGAGGGCGGGCACGACGACCGCGAGGACGTACCCGGCCACGGGGACGAGCGCCAGGATCGCGACAGCGACCCCGGCGGAACCGACGAGGAACGCCGTGCCGCCGGCCGTCGCACCGCGACGCAGGGCCCCGCGCGCGACGATGGAAGCGGACACCGCGCCGATCAGCGCGCCGAGGAGGGAACCGGGAAGCCCGAGCCAGCCCTTCACGAGGAGGCCGGCGGCGACGCCCACGGCGAGCGCGCCGAGCGTCGACACGACGAGCCCGTAGCGCCAGCCTGCGAGCGCGCCTGCGAGCAGCAGACCGGCCGCGAGCCCGAGGCCGAGCGCGACGCCGATCTCGTACCAGTCGCCCACGGCGAGAGTGTACGGGGCGGCACCCGGCCGCCCCGTACGCGCACCCGACGGCTGTCAGGCCCTATCGATCGATGTCCGCCCTGATCTCCCCGCCCGGGAAATCTCCCGCGCCGGTGTTGGGCGGGTCGACGCCGTCGTTCGTGTGGACGTTCACGTACGCCCTGTTCGTACGCATGAGGTCGACGAGCGCCGACAGCGGCTGGCCGGCGAGCGGGCCGACGAGATTCGCCGCGGTGATCGTCCCCTCCCCGAACACGCCGCTGACGCGGCCACCGCCGACGGGCCCGGCGACCGGCGCCGTCGAGGGGGCCAGCCACACGACGATCGGCCCGTTCGCGCCCGGGGCCGCCGTGTGGATATGGGCCATGAACGCGTTGTCGATGTTGGCCACCGTCAGCCTGTAGTCGAGCGACAGGCCGTCCTTCGACAGGTGGAATGTCGCCTGACCTTGCGCGTTCGTGTCTCGTACCGGGCACCTCCTCCGCACCGGTCGGGTGCTCGCTCCAGTTCCCGTTGATACCGGCCGCGCCAATTCCCACGGCAACGAGGCCCAGGACGAAGAGCGCGAGAAGCAGCTTCCCTCTCATCCGATCCCCCTTCTCTGTTCGCGAACCTCCTGTCGTCGGGTACTACGCGTTGTTCCTCGGAGCGGATTCGACAACGAGCGACCACCGGCGTTTCCCGGGCTGCGAAACCGCGAGGCGAGAAACGTCGTACCCTCCGTCTAGAACCTTCGCCGACGTGGCCGGCGGGTGAGATCCGCGGTCAATTCCCGAGCAGGGGCAACGGAAGGGACGACGACTGAGGGAGGGGTCTCGGCGCTGGGGCCTTTTCAGGCCCCAGCGCGCTCCTCGAGCCGCCCGATCACGTCGAGGCAGAACGCCGCCGCGACGACACCGTCCACCACCCGGTGGTCGAAGGTCACCGAGACGTTGGCCATGCGGCGGACGACGATCTCGCCGTCGTGGACGACCGGCCGCTCGGCGATCCGGTGAAGCCCGAGGATCGCAACCTCGGGGTGATTCACGAGCGGCGTCACGAAGAGGCCGCCGAGCTTGCCGGCGCTCGTCACGGTGAACGTCGAGTCGCGGAGCTCCTCGGCCGCCAGTGTCCCCGCGCGTGCCGCGTCGGCCAGCCGCCCGACCTCCGCGCCGATCTCTTCGACCGAAAGTCGCTCGCAGGCGCGGACGACCGGGACGACGAGCCCGTCGTCCGTCTGGACGGCGACGCCGACGTCGACGCGGTCGAAGAGCACGATCTCCTCGCCCTCGAGGCGCGCGTTCAGCTCGGGATGACGGCCGAGCGCCCCTGCAGACGCGTGGATGGCGAGCGGCACGAGACGCGCGACGTCGATCCCGGTGAAGTCGCATTCCTCGACGAACGTGACGGCAGGAATCTCGCGGTGGGCACGGCTCACCTGCTCGAGGATCGCGCGGCGTATCCCGCGGATCGGGACGCGCCTCGCGCCGCTCGCGCCTGCCGCGGAACGCACGTCGTCCTCGACGATTCGTCCTCCCGCACCGGTGCCGCGTAGCCCGACGAGCTCGACGCCCAACTCCCTCGCGAGCTGCCGCACTCCGGGCGTGGCACGCACCGCCTCGACGGCCTCGTCCGGGACGACCGAGACGAGCGGCGCCGAGCGACCTTCGCCCGCTCGTGCGCCCTCCTGCTCGACCGCGCGGAGAAGCTGCTCTCCCTCCTCGCCGATCACGACGAGAACGGCGCCGACCGGCGCGACCGCGCCTTCCTCGACGAGGATCTTCAGCACGGTTCCCGCCCGCGGGGAGGGGATCTCGACCGTCGTCTTGTCGGTCTGCACCTCGACGAGCGGCTGATCCTCGTCGATCGCCTGCCCCTCGGCGACGAGCCAGCGCGCGATCTCGGCCTCGGTCAGCCCCTCGCCGAGGTCGGGCAGCTTGAACTCGTAGGCCACGGCGGCGGAGGATACTGACCGTGTCCTCCACGGCCCAGCAGCTGATCGGTAGGGACGACGAGCTCGGGGCGATCGAGCGGCTCCTCGACGCCCGCGACGATCTTCCGGGCACGGTCGTGCTCCACGGCCAGGCGGGGGTCGGCAAGACGGCGTTGTGGCTGGCCGGCATCGACGCAGCATCCGCCCGCGGTTACCTGATCCTGTCTTCCAGACCCTCGGAGGCGGAGACCCAGTTCTCGTTCGGAGGACTGACCGACCTTCTCGGCGGCGTCGCCGGCGCCGTCTTACCCGAGCTGCCGCCGATCCAGCAGCGGGCGCTCGAGGCCGCACTGCTCCTCGGGGAGTCGGAGGTCGACGTCGACGATCGAGCGGTCGCCGCCGCCTTCCTCGCGGCGTTGCGAGTGCTCGCCCGCGACGGTCCGCTCTGCCTCGCTGTCGACGACGTCCAGTGGCTCGACGCCGCGTCGCGCACGACGCTCGGCTACGCGCTCGGCCGCCTGGACAGTGAGCCGGTTGCCGCGCTGCTCGCCGCTCGCGGCGAGGTGCCGGAGTGGCTCCGCCGGGCGACAGCCGAGGAACGAGTACGAATGGTCGAGGTCGAAGGCCTCAGCGTCGGCGCGACCCAGGAGCTGCTCCGCGCTCGCCTCGACGCGACGTTCCCGCGGCCGACGCTGGTCAGGCTCTGGGAGACCTCCGGCGGCAATCCCTTTTTCGCGCTCGAGCTCGCGAGAGGGCTCCAGCGTCGAGGCGGCAGGCTCATTCCGGGCGACCCGTTGCCGATCCCCTCGACGCTCGAGGAGCTCCTACGCGAGCGACTCGACGGGCTTGCCCCGGCGGCGCTCGAGGTCGCGCGCGTGGTGGCAGCCCTCGCGGAGCCGACCACCGACCTCGTCGACGCGGCGCTCGGAGCGCGCTCCGGATGTCGGGCTCGCCGAGGCGCTCGACGCGCAGATCCTCGAGTTGGACGGAACGCGGCTGCGCTTCACCCACCCGCTCCTCGGATCCGCGGTCACTGCCCGTCAGACCCCCTCACGCCGCCGCGCGCTGAACGCACGACTCTCCGATGTCGTCTCGTCCCCCGAGGAACGAGCTCGTCACCTCGCGCTCGCCACGGCCGACGTCGACAACGACGTCGCTGCGATCCTCGAGGAGGCCGCGAGAACGGCGCAGGCTCGCGGCGCGCCGGTTGAGGCTGCCGAGCTCGCCGAGCAAGCGCTTCGGTTGACGCCTCCGTCGAGCCCCGATGGCAACCGGCGCCTGCTCGAGGCAGCCGACCTGCAGTTCCGCGCAGGCGACCCGGGCCGCGCAACAGACCTGCTCGAGCATGCCCGCGCAGCTGCACCGCCGGGCAACGAGCGCGCCGCCGTGCTGGCGCAGCTGGCCTACATCCAGCCAAGTCCAATCGCTGCCATTGCGCTCTACCGCGAAGCACTAACGGAAGCCGAAGGGGACGATACGCTCCAGGCCACCATCCACCTCAACCTCGCCGGAATGATGCGCTTCGGTGACGGGATCGAGAGTGGCCTCGAGCACGGCCGGCTCGCAGTCCTCGCCGCATCAAGTGTCGACGACGTTGCGCTCCGCTGCCGCGCGCTCGCGGCGCACGGCCTCCTTCACTTCAACTCCGGGAGAGGCATACCCGCGACGATGGAGGAGGCGCTCTCGCTCGAACGGTCGCTGCCCGGGTGGCCGCTCGCGGATGGCGCCTCGACAGTCTTCGGGCACCAGCTCTGGTGGTCGGGAGACGTAGAACGTGCGCGGACGCTCTTCCAGGAGATCCTGCATGCGTGCGCAGCGCGAAACGATCCGCTCGAAGAGGCGAGTGCACGCTGGTATCTCAGCCTCCTGGAGTGGCGGGCGGGGAACTGGGAGGAGGCCGACCGGTACGCGGCCGAGTCGATGAGCCTCACGGCGCAACTCGGACACCAGTCGCTCACGGACGAGTTCCCGCCAGCCATCATTGCGGCGCACAAGGGCCGGATCGACGAGGCGCGCGCCAGGGCGCAGAGCGTCGTGGAGCGTGGGGACGCCGAGCTCGTAGGGATGGCCCCTGCGGGGTACAGCTGGGTGCTCGGCTTCGTCGACCTCTCGCTCGGAGACGCCGCTTCGGCACTCGCCCATCTGCGACGCGCCGCCGCCAAGCGGGACGAGATGGGCGTGCGCGAGCCGGGGATGCAAGTCGAGCTGGGAGACCTGCTCGAGGCGCTGATCGGAGTCGGAGAGCTCGACGAGGCCGAAGAGATCCTTGCGATCGGACAGGAGCGCGCCGACGCTCTCGATCGGCCCTGGGCGCTCGCGATCCTCGCCCGTTGTCGCGGGCTGCTGCTCGCGGC
Organism: uncultured Actinomycetes bacterium; assembly: GCA_963839755.1. GTDB lineage: Bacteria > Actinomycetota > Thermoleophilia > Gaiellales > Gaiellaceae > Gaiella. The sequence goes on along the minus strand of CAWIVU010000016.1, from coordinate 379,333 downwards.
CCGCGGAGACTTCGACGGTGCGTTCGTCGCCTTCGATCGGGCGCTCGCCGAGCACGCACGGAGCATCGATCCGTTCCACCACGCGCGCACGCAGCTTGCCCTGGGCCGCACCCAGCGCCGAGCCAAGAAGCGGGCCGCAGCCCGCGCGACGCTCGAGGACGCACTTGCCCGGTACGAGACCCTCGGGGCGCCGCTCTGGGCAGCACAGACGCGGGGCGAAATGGCTCGCATCGGCGGCCGCGCGCCGTCGCGAGGCGAGCTAACGGAGGCCGAACGCCGCATCGCCGCCCTCGTGGTCGAAGGGCACACCAACCGTGAGGTCGCTACAGCGCTCTTCCTCACCGTCCACTCGGTCGAGACGGCGCTCACGCGGATCTACCGCAAGCTCGGGATCCACTCGCGCACAGAGCTCGGGCGCGTCCTGTCAAACAGCTGAGGTTTCCAGCTTTCGCCCAGGCGCTTCGGCGCGCGACCCTCGTTGACGACGTAACGACGAGGAGGATCGATCATGAGCATTCGAGTCGGCCTGGCGATGACGCTGGGCCTGGTAGCAGCGCTGACGGTCGGGACGGCGACGTCGTCCTCGGCCCCCGGCGACAACGCCGTCGTGCATTGGAGCGAGGTCGCGGAGGGCGCGATCTCGGCGCCGACGCCTCCGGCGACCGCGCTGCGACCGCCTGCGAGCAGCACCGTGCTCGCCGGGATGGTGCACGGCGCCATGTACGACGCGGTCGCCGCGATCGAGGGCGGGATGCAGCCGTTCGCCACGGGCGTCAAGGCGCCGCCGGGGGCGTCCGTCGACGCCGCGGTCGCACAGGCGGCGCGGGACGTGCTCGTCGCGCGCGTCCCGGCCCAGACGGCGACGGTGCAGGGCAAGTACGACGCGTTCATGGCGACGATCCCGGACGGGCCGGCGAAGGTCGGCGGCAAGGCCGTCGGCGCGGCTGCGGCGGCCGGCATGGTCGCATGGCGGACGGGTGACCACTTCGACGACGTGGTCCCGTACGTCCAGCCGACTCCGGGGCCGGGGGTGTTCGAGCCGATCGCACCGACGCCGCCGGTCGACGTGAAGCTCGGGAAGGTGCGCCCGTTCACGTACGAGGGGCCGGCCTATCGACCCGACGCGCCCTATGCGCTGACGACCAAGAAGTACGCCGACGACGTGGCCGAGGTGATGACGCTGGGCCGCAACACGAGCACGACAAGGACGACGGCGCAGACGGAGACCGTCCGTTTCTTCACCGACCCGACGTACGTCCAGTACAGCCGGGCGTTGCGCGGGCTCGCCAACGAGCGCGATCTCGACGTGCGTGAGTCGGCACGACTCCTCGGGTACACCTGGGTCGCGGTCGCAGACACGATGATCGCGTGCTGGGAAGCCAAGTACCACTTCATGTTCTGGCGACCCAACCACGCGATCCAGCGGGCCGACACCGACGGCAACCCGGCGACGACGCAGGACACGACCTGGCTGCCGCTCGTCACGGGCAACCACCCGGAGTACCCGTCCGGGCACGCGTGCTTCACGGCCGGCATGACGAAGTCGCTGCAGGAGCACTTCGGCACGAAGTGGCTCCAGGTGACGATGACCAGTACCACCACGGGAACGTCGCGGACCTACATGCAGCTCGAGCAGCTCGTGAATGACGTCGAAAACGCGCGGGTCTGGGGCGGCCTCCACTACCGCACCACGATGACGGAGACCGCCAAGCACTTCACGCGAATCGCACGCGACGTCGACAAGGACCACTTCCACGCCGATCGCGGCGGCAAGTAGCGCCGGGGGGAAGATGCGGGGGGTGGACGACGTCCACCCCCCGCCTGGAGATCCACATGCCGAGCTACATCGTCGAGACGTACGTCCCGCGCGCACGCAGCCGCGACGCGGACGCGGCCGGGCGCCGCGCCCGGGTGGCGGCCAAGGAGCTGTCGGGCGAGGGCACGGCCATCCGGTACGTCCGCACGACGCACCTGCCGGAAGACGAGACGTGCTTCCACCTCGTCGAGGCGTCCGCACAGGAGGACGTCGACGAGCTCTGCCGGCGGGCGGCTCTCGGACACGTCCGGATCGTCGTCGCCGTCGAGACGTGACGTCATTTTGACTCTGCGTGCGGCTCAGAAGGCGAGCACGCGGCGCACCGCGTCGACCACTCGCTCGACCGACGGCATGTACCAGTCCTCGAGCTGCCAGTACGGGCACGGGACGTCGAAGCCGGTGACGCGCAGCACCGGGCCCTGCAGGTCGAGGATCGCGCGCTCGGCGAGGAGCGCAGGCACCTCGGACGCAAAGCCGGACGTGCACTGCGCCTCCTGTACGACGACCCAGCGCGCCGCGCGGCGCGCGACGCCTGCTCGACTCCCCGCGCCGCCCGGCCTAAGCCCGCGACGCCGCCATCGCCTCGCGCAGGCCGAGCACCTCGAAGGCCGCCACCGGACGCGGGAAGCCCTTGAGCGTCAGCTCGCCGACCGGCACGGCCTCGATGTCGTCCTCGACCTCCGCGAAGAGCCGCTGGGCGATCAGGATCTGCCCACCCGTCGCCTCGTCCGCGAGCCGCGAGGCGAGGTTCGTCACCGCTCCGATGGCCGCGTAGTCGGAGCGCCCCTCGAAGCCGACCTCACCGCAGGTGGCGTAGCCGAGGGCGATGCCGACGCCGAAGTCGAGGTCGTAGCCGCGCTTGTGCCACTGCGGCGTCAGCTCCGCCATCTCCTCGCGCAGCGCGCACGCGAGCCGCACGGCGCGCAGCGGCGCGTCGGGGATCTCGATCGGGTCGTTGAAGAAGAGCTGGACGCCGTCGCCCTCGAGAAAGCCGACGGTCGCCTCGAACCGGCGGACGAGGCGGCCGACGACCTCGTGGAACTCGCCGAGTACCCGCATCAGCTCCTCCGGCTCGGCCGCGTCGACGAAGCTCGTCCAGCCGCGGAGATCGGCGAAGAGCATCGCCAGCTGACGGCGGTGGCTCCGCAGGATCGACTCGTCGCCAGACGCCACCAGCGCGTCGGCGAGCTGCGGCGAGAGGAACCGCTGGAGACGCCGGAGCCGGCCAAGCTCGTCGACCTGCGTCCGGACGCGCTCCTGGAGCGTCCGGTTGAGGTCGCGCAGCTCGGCGGCCTGGTGCTTGATGGTGTCGTGATAGCGCTTGATCCGCAGCAGCGACCGGACGCGCGCGAGCAGCTCGTCGTGGTCGAACGGCTTCGTGATGAAATCGTCGGCGCCGGCCTCGATGGCCGTCCGCTTCTCGGACCCCTCGCTCGCTGTGAGCATGATCACCGGCAACACCGCCGTCTCGGGCTGCTTGCGAAGCTGCCTGCAGACGGCCAGGCCGTCGAGCTGCGGCATCATCATGTCAAGCAGCACGAGGTCCGGCTCCGCCGACTCGGCGAGCTCGAGCGCAGCGTGGCCGTCCGTCGCCGAGACGACCTCGTAGTCGTGCGGTTCGAGCACGGCCTCGAGTAGGCGCACGTTCTCGGGGACGTCGTCGACCACGAGGATCCGTGCAGTGGCCCCTCTCATCGACCGCGCTCCTCGCAGTGGCGCTTCACCGTGGCGACGAGGTCCGCGATGTCGACTGGCTTTGAGAGGTAGCCGTCGAAGCCGGCGGCCATGAAGCGCTCGCGGTCTCCGTCCATCGCCTGCGCGGTGAGGGCGAGCACCGGCACAGACGCCGTCCGCTCCTCGGCCCGTAGGCGGCCGAGCGCCTCGACGCCGTCGATGTCAGGGAGCTGGATGTCCATGAGCACGAGGTCAGGGCAGTGCTCGACCACCAGCTCCACCGCGCCCTCGCCGGTCGTCGCCTCGAGCGTCCGGTAGCCCGAGGCCTGGAGCACGTCGCGGAACAACTTCATGTTCCGCTCGTTGTCCTCGACCACGAGGACCTGCGGGCCGGTCATGGCAGAACCGGCTTCAGCGGGAGCGAGAACACGAAGGTGCTTCCCCTGCCCACCGTGCTGTCGCACCAGATCCGGCCGCCGTGCATCTCGACGAACCGCTTCGACAGCGCAAGCCCGAGACCGGTTCCGTCGTGGCGCCGGGCACCAGTCTCGGTCTGCTGAAACTCCTGGAAGATCCGGTCGAGATCCTCGGCGGCGATCCCCGGCCCCGTGTCGGCGACCGAGACTCTGACCTCGCCGCTCGACTGGGTCGCAGCGACGTCGACCAGCGCCGCCCCGCGGCGTGAACTTCACGGCGTTCGAGAGCAGGTTGAAGATGACCTGCCGGACCCGCCGCTCGTCTCCGGTGACGATGTCGAGGCCGCCGTTGGCGTGGAGCGTCACCTGCACGCCGTGCCTCGTCGCCTGCTCGCGCACCATCGAGACGCCGCGCTCGAGCGCATCGTGGATCGAGAACGGCGCCACGGCCAAGCTCAACCTGCCCGGCTTCGACCTTCGAGAGGTCGAGGATGTCGTTGATCAGCGCCAGCAGGTGGTTCCCGGAGGTGAGGATGTCGTCGAGGTACTCCGCCTGCTTCGCGTTGATGTCGCCGGAGATGCCCTCGCGCAGCACCTGTGAGAAGCCGATGATCGCGTTCAGCGGCGTCCGCAGCTCGTGCGACATGTTCGCCAGGAACTCCGACTTGTGCTCGCTCGCGGCCTCGAGCTCGCGGTACAGGCGCTGCAGCTCGTCGTTCATGCGGTTGACGTTGGCCGCCAGCGCGCCCAGCTCGTCCCGATTGGTGACGTCCACGTGACCCGAGAAGTTCCCGGAGGCGATCGCTGCCAGCCTCGAGTCGATCTGCTGGATCGGCCCGATCACCGACCAGCTGAGCAGGAACCCGAGGAGCAGCGCAAGGACGATCGCCCCGACTGCCACGCCGATGAAGAGGTTTCGCGAGCTCGTGTACGCGCTTGCGTTCTGGGCGATCAGGGCACCGGCCCTCGCGGTCGTCGTATTGGCGAGCTCGGTGGCCTCCTGGTTGAGATCGATCGCGAGGAGCTCGGCGCGGTAGCGCAACGACGTGACGCGTGCGGGCGCGCTGTCGCCGGTGTCGACGATCTCGCGCGTCAGGTTCGAGAGCTGCTCTCCGGTCGCCCGAATCCTCCGGAGGAGCGCCTCGTCCTCGGGCGGCGGCCGGAAGCCGAGGTTGTCGGGGAACGTCGATGCCGGGATCTGCGCGACGGCGCTCGCGATGAAGCGGTCGACGACCGGACCGGCCGCAGCGAGTTCCTCCTCGTTCAGGTCCGGGAAGACCGTGTAGTAGTCCCCGCCCGTGTTCTGGGCCTGCAGCAGGCGGACGTGCAGGGCATCGCTCCGGAGCTTGCCGTATGCGAACGCACGCTCCTGGAGCGTCCCCAGCGTCTCGACCCGCTCGTTCGCCTGGCCGAGCAGCCGCAGTCCGAGCATCCCGAGCACGACCACGAGCACGGCGGTACCGACGAACGCGACGAGGAGCTTGGCGTGTACGCCGGCGGGAAGGCGTCCGACGGCGCGGACCAGCGGGTTGTCGGCAGGGCTCAGCGGCCTCCGTCTCCGGGTGCCGGCTGCCGAGCCCTGCTGCGGCACGCGCGCTGGCGCCACGTGGTCAGCGCTTCAACTCGGCCGTGCTTCCCACGAAGTTCGTGATCAGCCAGCGGTTGTCGATCCTCGCGACGTCTTGGTTGGCCGCCGTGACCGCCGCCACCTTCCGCGTGAGCATGTCGACGAAGTGGCATTCGAAGCGGAGCGTGCCGCGGTCTCCGTCGACGGTGACCTTCAGCTTGTACGCCGGGTGGTCGGAGAGCCAGTTCGTCAGTTGGTTGAACGCCTTCGACTTCAGCCACACTGTCCGGATCGCCGCCTTCCCGGACACCGTCTGCCCGGGCCCGAATGTGGCCGTGGCGTTGGGAGAAAACAGGCCCATCATCTGGTCGATGTCCTTCTTCGTGATCGCCTCGTGAAAGGTCTTCTCCATCAAGCTGATCGCGTACAGGTCGGACTCACGCTGTAGCTCCTCCTCGGAAGCCGAGCTCGAGCTCGACCCCCCGCAGCCCGACGCAACAACGAGGATCGCCAGGATCCCGCCGATCACCAACGCCCGCATGTGCCGCCTCCTTGTCTCAGAGCCTGCAGGAACCCCCCGGTACGTGACGATCTTCACATCCCGGCTGCAGGCTGTCCAGGTCACCCAGGAAGGATCCGGCGGACGCAGGGCGCTGCCAACCGTGCTCGCCGGTGTCCGAGGGGGTGCTGGCACACCAGCCGGCGGCCGCCGTGCCGTCACCGGAAAGACGGAGCGCAGAACGCGCGCACCTGAGCCGGGAACGCCTCGACGTCGATCGGCTTCTCGAGATACCCGACGAACCCGGCGGAGAGGTGCCAGTCGCCGCCGTCGAACGGGGTCGAAGTCAGCGCGACGACGGGAATCCCGGCGGTCCGTTCCGCCTCCCGGAGCCGCTTCGTGGCAGCGACGCCGTCCATGTCGGGCAGCCCGAGATCCATGAGGATCACGTTCGGGAGATCGCGCCCGGCCAGTGCGATCGCCTCGGCGCCGCTTCCCGCCTCGACCGTGCGGAGGCCGGCCGCGTTCAGCACGTCGCGCGCGAGCTTCCGGTTCCTCTCGTTGTCGTCGACGACGAGGACGAGTGGCGCTGGAGCCTCGGCGGTCACCGCCGTATCCTCCCCCCATGCCGATCAGGCTGGTGCTCGCAGAGGACCACTACCTCGCCCGCGAGGGCCTCCGTCGCCTGCTCGAGTCGGAGCCGGACATCGAGGTCGTCGGCGTTTGCGACGACCTCGACTCGCTGCTCGCCGCCGTCGCTGCAGAGCGTCCCGACGTCGTGGTCACCGACATCCGGATGCCGCCGACCGACACGGACGAGGGAATCCGCGCCGCCGAGCGGCTCCGCGAGACGAGCCCCGAGGTCGGGGTCCTCGTCCTCAGCCAGTACACGTCTCCCGCGTACGTGCTCGCGCTCCTCGAAGGCGGCAGCGCGCGGCGCGGCTACCTGCTCAAGGAACGCGTGACCGACGTCGCTCAGGTCGCGGACGCGATCCGCGCCGTCGCGGACGGCGGCTCGGTGATCGACCCGAAGGTCGTCGAGGCACTGGTCGCGGAGAATGCGCGCAGCGAGGAGTCGCCGCTCGGCGAGCTGACGCCGCGGGAGCTCGACGTGCTCCGCGAGATGGCCGAGGGGAAGAACAACGCTGCGATCGCCGCGTCGCTCTTCCTGACCGAGCGCTCCGTCGAGAAGGTGATCCACTCGATCTTCTCGAAGCTGGGGCTCACGTGGGAGTCGGCGGTGCACAAGCGGGTGAAGGCCGTCGTCCTGTACCTCGCCGAGAGCTCCTAGCGCCATCGGCCCAGCGGCAGCACACCGGTGATGCCGGCGACGCCGGGGTCGCCGGCGACGGTCAGCCTGCCGCCGAGCGCCTCGACGCGATCGCGCAGGGCGTCGAGCCCGGCGCACGCAGAGGACGGGCCGTCGACGAGGGCTTCGAACGAGACCTCGCCGTCGTCGGCCCGCACCGTCACCGTCGCGCGCGAGTCGGCTCCCGCACACTCGAGCACCTCGACGCAGCAGAGATAGACCGATCGCGCAACGGGCTCCGGGTAACGGTCGTCCGACGCGACCTCGACCGTTGCGGCGATCCCCAGGCTCGAGACGGCGGCGCGGAGCGCAACGGCGAGTCCCTGGTCGAGAAGCGGCTGGTGGATCCGCTGTGCAAGGCGCGCCGTCTCGGCGAGCGCCTTCCGGACGTCTCTCTCCATCCCCTTGAGCAGCGCCCTCGCCCGATCCGGCTCGGCCTCGAGCATCCGCCCCGCGAGCTGCAGGTCGACGGCGAGCGCGACGAGGTCCTGCTGGACACCCTCGTGGAGCGCCCGCTCGATGCGGCGGCTGTCCCCGTCGGCCGCCAGGACCAGCCGTTCCCGCGAGACGCGGAGCTCCGCCACCTCCCGCCGCAGCTCGTCGAGCCCGTCCCTCCCGGTGGTCGTCACAGGGAAGTTGTCCGTCATCGGCACCCGCGCCGTCAAGGAGCCAGCACCCTGCGCGCCGACGGGCAGCCTCCCCGGCGCCCGCCTGCTGACACCGTAGGCGGCCGGCGCCGCCCGCCCTAGCCTCGGTGGCTCTCGAACAAAGGGGGGCTCGACATGCTCAGGAAGAAGCTCGCCGTCGCCTTCGCGATGGCCACGTTGGGACTGGCAGGGACACTCGCGCTCGGCGTGACGGCATCGTCGTCGGCGCCCGGGGACAACGCCGTCGTGCACTGGAGCGAGGTTGCGGAGGCCGCGATCTCGGCGCCGACGCCGCCGAGCACCGCGCTACGCCCGCCGGCGAGCAGCTCGGTGCTGGCGGGGATGGTGCACGGCGCGATGTACGACGCGGTCGCCGCGGTCGAGGGAGGTCTCCCGCCGTTCGCGACTGGGGTTACGGCTCCACCAGACGCCTCGGCAGACGCCGCCGTCGCGCAGGCGGCGCGTGACGTTCTCGTTGTCCGGGTGCCCGGGCAGGCAGGGAGCGTCCAGGCCGCCTACGACGCCTACATGGCGGACATCCCGGCCGGGATCGCGAAGGATGGCGGCATTGCCGTGGGCGCAGCAGCCGCGGCAGGGATGCTCGCGCTGCGCACCAACGATCACTTCGACGACGTCGTCGCCTACGTGCAGCCGCCGCCCGGACCGGGCGTCTTCGAGCCGATCATGGCCGGAGTGATCAACCCGATCCCGCCGCCGAAGCCGGTCAACGTGGAGCTGCCGTACGTGCGGCCGTTCACGTACACGACGCCGGCCTATCGGCCCGACGCGCCGTACGAGCTGACGAGCAAGAAGTACGCCACTGACGTTGCCGAGCTGCTGGCGTACGGCCGCAACACGAGCACCGTGCGGACGCCGGAGCAGACGGCGACCGTCATGTTCCACGGCGCCCCGACGTACATCCAGTTCAGCGGGGGCCTGCGTCGGCTCGCGAACGCGCAGGGGCTCGACCTGCGCGAGTCCGCTCGGTTGCTCGGCTACACGTGGGTGGCTGTCGCGGACACGATGATCGCGTGCTGGGAGGCCAAGTACCACTACATGTTCTGGCGGCCGAACCACGCGATCCAGCGGGCGGACACCGACGGCAACGCGGACACGACGCAAGACGCGACCTGGCTGCCGCTCCTCACGGGCAACCACCCGGAGTACCCCTCCGGACATGCCTGCTTCACCGGTGGGGTGACGGCGTCGCTGCAGCGCTACTTCGGTACGAAGCACGTCGAGCTGACGCTCGTCACGCCCGCCGGCGTGAGCCGGACCTACGACCGCCTCGACGACCTCGTCGCCGAGGTCGAGGACGCCCGCGTGTGGGGCGGCCTGCACTACCGCACCACCATGACCGAGACGGCCAAGCACTTCCCGCGCATCGCCCACGACGTGGCCAAAGACCACTTCTTCGGGCGCGGGCGCTAGGCCGACGTCCGCATCCGGGGGCACGACGGGGGGTGGCCTGGGTCCACCCCCCGTCAGGGAAGTCACATGCAGAGCTACCTCGTCGAGGTGCCGGACGACGGGACGTGCTTTCACTTCTTCGAGGCCGGGTTCCGCCGAGGCAGTCGAGGAAGCGATCCTGCGCGGGGCGCTCGGCAGGGCGCGCGTCGCGTCTGCGATCGACGCGACCCGACCCGCGACGTCGGAGACTTGAATCCGTAGCCCGCGGTCAGAAGGCGAGCACGCGGCGTGCGGCGTCGACCACCCGCTCGACCGACGGCATGTACCAGTCCTCGAGCTGCCAGTACGGGTACGGGACGTCGAAGCCGGTGACGCGGATGCACGGGGCCCTGCAGATCGAGGATCGCGCGCTCGGCGAGCAGCGCGGCGACCTCCGAGGCAAACCCGCACGTGCGCGGCGCCTCCTGGACGACGACACAGCGCCCGGTCCGGCGAACGGAGGCCAGCAGCCCTTCCTCGTCGAGCGGCTTGAGCGTCCGGAGGTCGAGCACTTCGACCGACGCCTCGCCGTCGAGCGCATCCGCGGCCCGCTCGCAGAGGTCGACCATTGCCCCCCAGGCGACGAGCGTGACGTCGGTGCCCGAGCGCGCGACGCGCGCGCGGCCGAGCTCGACGACGTGCTCCCCTTCCGGCACCGCGCCTCGGGCTGTTCGATAGACGAGCTTCGGCTCGAGCACGACGACGGGATCGGGGTCGCGGATCGCGGCGGCGAGGATGCCCTTCGCGTCTGCGGGCGTCGCAGGAACCGCGACCTTCACTCCGGGTGTGTGGACGTAGTACGTCTCGGGTGAGTCGTCGTGGAGCTCGGGCGCCCGCACGCCCCCGCCGTATGGCATGCGGACGACGAGTGGGAAGCCCATCCGCCCACCCGTCCTCCAGCGGTAGCGGCCGACATGCGTGATGAGCTGGTCGAGGCACGGGTAGGAGAACGCGTCGTACTGCATCTCGACGACGGGGCGCCAGCCCGCCATGCAGAGGCCGACCGCGGCGCCGAGGATCCCGGCCTCCGACAGCGGCGTGTCGACGCAGCGATTGGCGCCGAAGCGGTCGCGCAGACCTGCGGTCGCGCGGAACACGCCGCCGAGGCGCCCGACGTCCTCGCCGAGGACGATCACCGTCTCGTCGCGGGCGAGCTCCACGTGCAACGCGTCGTTGACCGCCTCGACGAGGAGCAGCTCGCGGGTTGCCACGGACGTCGCGCTCACCCGTGGACCCGCCGGAGCTCGTCCAGGTCCCTCGCCAGTGAGGCCGGCGGATCCGCGTAGGCGTTGGCAAAGACGAGCTCGGGATCGGCCGGCGGCTCGTCCTCGGCCTGCTGGATGCCGGCGCGCATCGTCGCGAGCGCCTCGGCACGGACCGCCTCCGCCCGTTCGTCGTCGAGGAGGCCGAGCCGTGCCAGGTAGCTCTCGAACAGCGCGACGCAATCCCGCTCGCGGTCGGCCTCGGCCCGCTCGGGATCGATGTAGAGGCTCGGGTCGTCGGCGGTCGCATGGGGCGCCGACCGGTACGTCACCGCCTCGACGAACGTCGGACCGTCTCCCGCGCGGGCGCGTTCGACTCCCTCGCGTACCGCCTCGTAGACCGCGAGCACGTCGTGCCCGTCGACCCGGATGGCAGGCATCCCGTAGCCGATCGCCTTGTCCGAGAGGCGTGCGGCGGCCGTCTGGGCGCTGAGCGGCGTCGAGATCGCCCACTGGTTGTTGTTGCAGAGAAGGACGAGTGGCGCCCGGACGACCGCGGCGAGGTTGGCGCCCTCGTGGAACGCGCCCTCGGAGGTCGCGCCGTCGCCAAAGAGGACCGCGGCGGCCGCATCGGAGCCCTTCAGCGCCAGGCCCCACGCGAGACCGGCGGCGTGCGGCACCTGGGTCGCGATCGGGACGCAGATCGAGGCGACGTTGACGTCCTCCGGGTTCCACCAGCCGGACGGATGGCCGCGCCACCATTGCAGGATCGTCGCGGCCGGCAGGCCGCGCAGCAGGCCGATCGCCGAGTCGCGGTAGCTCGGGAAGATCCAGTCGCGGCGCTCGAGCGCATGGACGAGACCCGCCTGGATCGCCTCGTGGCCACGGTAGATGGCGTACGTGCCGATCCGGCCCTGGCTGTGGTAGACGACCGAGCGCTCGTCGTATGTCCTGAGCAGGACGAGCGAGCGATGGAGCTCGAGCAGCGACGCGTCGTCGAGCCCGTCGACACGACGATCGGGCTGACCGTCGACCCCGATCACGCGCGCGAGCCCCTGCTCCACGACAGCAACGTCCATACCTGAAGTGAAACAGCGTTTCTGTTTTGGTGTCAAGCCGGTGCCGTCACTCAGCTGCCCGTGGCGGGCCGGCCGGCGACGACAGTGTCAGGTACCGGCTCGTCAAGATGGCCCGTCGGGACCCGGCCGGCGGTGCGGTTCCGCGGACTCGTCGTCTCCGTGAGCAGGCACAAGTCGGCTGTGCAGCGATCGGCACGAAGTCGGTGCGAATCCCCCTTGACAGGGATCGGTACCTGGTACCGGTCGTCCGCCCCGCGGCGTCGCACCGTTCCGCGATCCTGCGAAACTTCTCCCGCAATGGCGCCTCCTCGCTTCTCGGTCGAGCCGATCCGGGCCACCCGGACGTTCGAGGCCGCAATCGAGCACCTCACCGAGGCGATCGAGCGGGCCGGTGTGCGCGCGGGTGACCGCCTGCCGAACGAGGGCGCACTCGCCGCGGAGCTCGGGATCTCGAAGCCGACCCTCCGGCAGGCCCTTCGCGTCCTCGAGCTCTCCGGGCTCGTCGAGGTACGGCGCGGGAAGGCCGGCGGCGTCTTCGTCGTGACCGACCTCGTCCCGGCCGTCGCGATCTTCTCGGCCGTGAAGCTCGAGGAGGACGCGGCCGTCGACGTCCTGCGCGCTCGACGCGTGCTCGAACGGGCCGTCGTCCACGAGGCGATGCGCACCGCGACCGCGGCCGACCTCGTCGAGCTCGGCCGGACCGTCGACCTGCTCGAGCGCCATCTCGGCGAGCGACCGAGCGTGATGCGGGCCGACGCGATGTTCCACCGCGCCCTCGTCCGCGCCTGTCGCAACGAGACGATCCAGGCGTCGATGCGAGGCGTCGCACGCGGGCTCGCCCCGATTCGGGACGCCTACTCCGGCGGTGTCGCCTACGACCGCCAGACGCTCGACGTGCACCGCCGCCAGCTCCGCGCAATGGAGCGGCGTGACGAGCGGGAGCTCGAGGCCGTGCTGGATGAGCACTTCCGCATGCTCGAGACCCAGTTCGCGAAGGGCATCGGACGAAGGTGGTCCGATCTCTTCGGGGCGCGGGCTCTCGCCCGCGGTCGGGTGTAGTCGCTCGGCGCGCAGCCTCGGCGGCGCTGACCTGCCCGGAGGGACGCGCGCACCGCGTCCCTTCACGCTCGTCTCAGCGGGGAACGAGTGCCGTGACGGCGCTTCGCTCGGACTCGAACACGGCCTCCTCGACGTCCCCGAGGTCCTCGCCGTCGACCTGGAGGGGAAGCGGCGCGTCGCACCGGACGACGATCCGCTCGACGTCGTGCAGCACGACCATCCCGGGCCCGGGGCGCACGCCTCGGGCGAGAGCCACGGCCAGGCGCGGCAGCGACCGCGCGCGGACGGCGCGCGGGGCGACGAGGTCGAGACCGAGGTCGAACGACGCGTCGCGGGAGACCCGCACGGCCATTCGACCCGCGTACGTGTACGGATCGCAGTTCGCGACGAACGCGAAGGCGGCGCGGCCGGCGCCCTCCACCTCGAGCCGCTCGGGGAAGCGCCCGCGGTGCGTTGCCAGCAGCCCGACCGCCTCGCGGACGAAGGCGAGGTCGCCGGGACGGCGGCCGTCCGTATCGCGGCCCCGGGAGTCGATCCGTCGGACGAGCTCCGCGTCGAGACCGATACCCGCGTTGAACGCAAACCGCCGGCCGTTCACGCGACCCAGACCGATTCTCCGCGTCGTGCCTCGAACGGCAAGGCGCGCGGCGACGGCCGGGTCCCGCCCCAACCCGAGCGCCCGCGGCAGGACGCTTGTTCCTCCGCCGGGCAGGAAGCCGAGCGGCGTCGTCCCCGCCACGCCGTTCAGGACCTCGTTGTAGGTACCGTCCCCCGACAGGACGTAGATCGCGTCGAGCGCGGGCTCGCGCTCACGTGCGATCTCGGTGGCGGTCCCTGGCCCTTCTGTCCGGACGACCTCGGTGTCGTCCGGAAGCTCCTCCCGAACGCGATCGACGATCGCGTCGGACACGCCGCTCGCACGCGGGTTGACGATCAGGACGGAGGGCATCTACACGCGAGCCGGAGCGTATCCGCGCACGCCGTCCACGAGGATGGCGAAGAACCGGTCCGCGAGCGCGTCCGTATCCGCCTCCGGCCGGAGCCAGGTGTACGCCCAGTTCGCGGCGGACAGGACGAGCAGCACGGCGGCGTCGACATCGAGGTCAGCGCGCAGCGCACCGCGCTCGGCGGCGTCGCGGAGCAGCTCGTGCCAGCGTTCCTCGTACCGGCGCCGCTCCGCTCGGAAGGCGGTGCGTTCCGGCTCCTCGAGGAAGCGCCACTCGCGCGTGAAGACCGTGGCGGAGTCGATCTGCGCGGCCACGGTCGCGAGATGCCCGCGCAGCGCGGCGCGGATCCGCTCGAGCGGCGGCGCGTCGTCCGGAACCGCGTCGAGCGAGACGTGGAACGCCGCCGCGCCCTCGCGCGCGATGATGACGAGCAGCTCCTGCTTCGAGTCCGTCAGCGAGTACAGCGATCCCTTCTGCACCCCCATCGACTCGGCGAGGTCGGCCATAGAGGTGCCGTGGTACCCACGCTCCGCGAACAGTCGGGTGGCGACGTCGACGAGCTCGTCGCGCCTCGTTGCCATGTGGACGATGCTACCGATCGTTCGGTAGCATCGGAGGCATGGACGCCCGCACCACGGAGTTCCTGGAGCACGTCCAGTCCGGCGGTCTCGTCGAGACGGGCGACTGGATGCCCGACGAGTACCGCAAGCGGTTGACGAAGTTCGTCGAGATGCACGCGAACTCGGAGCTGATGGGCGTCCTGCCCGAGCGCGACTGGATCCTGCGTGCGCCGACACTGCAGCGAAAGCTGGCCCTCACCGCGAAGATCCAGGACGAGGTCGGCCATGCACAGCTCCTGTATCGCGTGGTCGAAGACCTCGGCAAGCCCCGCGACGCGTGCCTCGACGACCTCATTGCGGGCCGCTCGAAGTTCCACAACGTGTTCCACTACCCGACGAAGACCTGGGGCGACGTCGGCGTCATCGCCTGGCTCGTCGACGCGGCGGCGATCATCTCGCAGAAGGCGCTCCTCAAGTGCTCGTACGCGCCGTACGCGCGCATCATGCGGAAGATCTGCTGGGAGGAGTCGTTCCACATCCTTCACGGCCGCGACGTCGTGCTGACCCTTGTCACGGGAACGGACGGCCAGCGCGAGCTCGTCCAGGAGGCAATCGATCGCTGGTGGGAGCCGCTGATGATGTTCCACGGCAACCCGATTCCCGCGGACGACGACCCGATGGTCCATTGGAGGATCAAGAGCCAGGCGAACGAGGAGGCGCGGCAGCAGTTCCTCGAGGGCTACGTGCCGCAGGTGTGGGAGCTCGGCCTGACGCTCCCCGACCCGAAGCTCCGGCGCACGGACGACGGGGTCTGGGAGTACACCGAGCCAGACTGGGACCGGCTGATGGCGGTCGTCTCCGGGAACGGCCCCGCCTCGGCCGAGCGGCTCGCGTTTCGCCGGCTGTCGCGCGAGGAGGTCGGCTGGGTCTCGCGCGCCGTGCTCGCCGAGGCAGCCTAGTGGCGATCGTCTACGAGGTGTTCCGGCGCGAGCGCGCGGGCTCGCCCATGCAGCACGCCGGGTCGATTGCGGCGCCGGACGAGCGCTTCGCCGAGATCTACGCCCGTGAGCAGTACGGCCGACGGGGCGAGTCGGAGGCCCTCTGGCTCGTCCCGCGCGAGGCGGTCGCGGAGATCGAGGAGTTCGTGGACGAGTTCGACCTCAAGTACCGACGCGTGGACGGCTACTCGATCAAGGAGCGGCTCAAGGAGGCGCGGGAGCGAGCGGGGGCGGTCAGCGGTGAGTGACCGTGTCGACCTTCTCCTCACACTCGCCGACGACGAGCTGATCCTCGGCTGGCGGAACTCCGAGTGGACGGGAATCGCGCCGTTCCTCGAGGAGGACGTCGCCTTCTCGTCGATCGCGCAGAACGAGATCGGGCACGCCCGCGCGCTCTACGAGCTCGCGGCGCGCGAGCTCGGAACCGACGCCGACGCGCTCGCCTTCGACCGGTCGGTCGACGAGTATCGCTCGGCGCCGCTCGTGGAGCTCCGCCGGCTCGAGTGGGCTCGGACGATCGCCCGCCACTGGCTCTACGAGACCGCCGACCAGATCCGTCTCGAGGCACTGAAAGGCTCGGCAGACCCAGACGTCGCCGGGATCGCCGCGAAGATCGACCGCGAGGAGGTCTACCACCGGATTCACGCCGAGATGTGGGTCGACCGGCTCCTGGGCTCCGGCGAAGGTCGCGCGCGCCTCGACGAGGGGCTCGACGAGCTGTGGCCCTTCGCGCTCGGGGTTCTCGACGACGAGCTTCGCCCGGAGCTCGTCCGGCGGGTCGAGGTCAAGCTCGGGCGCGCGATGCCCGACGCCGACCCGGTCCCTCGCGGTCGCCACGAGGCCGAGCTCGCCGAGCTGGTCGAGCAGATGACGATGGTGCGCCGCTCCGCGCCCGCGGGAGCACGCTGGTGAGCGAGGCACGTAACGCTGTGGTACTCGACCCCGCCCGCATCTGGGACGCCCTGGCCGAGATCCCCGACCCGGAGATCCCGGTGATCTCGATCGTCGACCTCGGGGTCGTGAAGGACGTCCGCGTGAGCGGGGAGCGGGTCGACGTCGACTTCACGCCGACGTTCATGGGCTGCCCCGCGCTCGACGTGATGCGGTCGCAGATGGAGGAGGCGATCCGCGCGCTCGGCGCGGAGCCGGATGTCCATGTCGTGCTCGACGACTCCTGGTCGACCGACAGCATCACGACGGAGGGCCGCGAGAAGCTCCGAGCGGCCGGCTTCGCCCCACCGGCGCCGCGCACCACGGACGCGCCGACGCTCGTCCAGCTCGAGCGCGGCGCATTTCGCTGCCCGTATTGCCGCTCGACCGACACGAAGCTCGAGAACGTCTTCGGCCCGACCCCGTGCAGGTCGCTTCGCTACTGCAACGCCTGCCGCCAGCCGTTCGAGCAGTTCAAGACGATCTGACGCCGCCGCTTGCCGTCGGCGGATGAGCTCGGACGTGGGTACGGGTCTCCCTACCATCAGCGGCTTCGAGCACCGGGCATCCTGATCACATGGAGCGCGAGCTCGCCATCCTGCTGCGCGGCGTGGTCAAGCGCTACGGCGAGATCACGGCCGTCGACGGGCTCGACCTCGACGTCCCGGTCGGGACGTGCGTCGGGTTGCTCGGCCCCAACGGCGCGGGCAAGTCGACCACGATGCGGCTCCTAACGGCGCAATCGATCGCTGACGAGGGCGAGCTCGAGCTGCTCGGCTACACGCTGCCGGAAGAGTCCAAGCAGGCGCGGGCGGAGCTCGGCGTCACGCCGCAGCTCGACAACCTCGACACGACGCTGACCGTCGAGCAGAACCTGCTCGTCTTCACGCACCTCTACCGCGTCCCGCGCGCGAAGCGACACGCCGCGATCGAGCGGGCGCTCGAGATGGCCAAGCTCGTCGACCGTCGTGAGACGCGCGTCGACAAGCTCTCGGGCGGGATGCGCCGCCGGCTGCTGATCGCGCGGGCGCTCGTGCACCGCCCCAGGCTCGTGCTGCTCGACGAGCCCACCGTCGGGCTCGACCCACAGGTGCGCCAGGAGCTCTGGGCTCTGATCGACGCGCTGCGCAGCGAGGGCACGACGATCCTCATGTCGACCCATTACATCGAGGAGGCAGAACGCCTCTGCGACACCGTGCTGATCATGGCTCACGGCACGGCCGTCGCCACCGGCACGCCGGCAGAGCTCGTGCGCGAGCACGCGGGGGAGACGGCGCTCGAGGTGTACGGCCCTGCGGCCCGCCTCGTAGAGGTCGAGGCGGAGGCGGGCACCGCAGGGCTGCGCACCCGGCGGACCGGGACGAGCGTCTCGATCCTCGGCATCGACGGCCGCAACGGCCACGGGTTCGAGGGCGAGCTCCGCCCGGCGAACCTCGAGGACGTCTTCGTCCTCCTCACCGGCGAGGAGATCGACTGATGGCGGCGGTCGAGGAGCGCCGCGCGCGGCTCGGCCGCCTCGAGCGGTCCGCGCTCACGGGCGTGCTCGTCCGCGAGGTCGTCAACTACTCGTCGTACTGGAAGTCGAGCACGTTCTCCTCGACCGTCGAGCCGACGATCTACCTGCTCGCGTTCGGCTTCGGGTTCGGCTCGCTGGTCTCGACCATCGGGGGCTACGACTACGTCGACTTCGTCGGCACGGGAACCGTCGCGACTGCGGTGCTCTTCTCGAGCGCCTTCCCTGCGATGTTCGGGACGTTCGTCAAGTACCAGTTCCAGCGCACCTACGACGCGATCCTCGCCGCACCGGTCGACACCGAGGAGCTCGTCACCGCCGAGGTGCTCTGGATCGCGACGCGGGCCGGCGTCTACGGGTGTGTCCCGATGATCGTGGCCATGTTCTTCGGGCTCGATCCCTCATGGGGGATGCTGCTCGTCCCGTTCATCGCCTGGATCTCCGGGTTCGGGTGGGCATGCTTCGGCGTCGCCGTTGCGGGCTACTCGAAGTCCTTCGAGAACTTCAACTACATCGTCAGCGCCGTTCTGACGCCGCTCTTCCTGCTTGCAGGCTCGTTCTTCCCGCTCGACGAGTTCCCCCGTTGGGCGCAGATCCTCGCGGCGCTCAACCCGCTCCATCACACGGTCGTGCTGGTCCGCAACGCCGTCTTCGGGCTGGAGGGGTGGGAGGACGCGCTTCGCGTCGGCTACCTCGTCCTCTTCGGCCTCATCGTCTGGCGGGTCGCGATCAACGCGATGACGAAGAAGCTGATCGACTGATCCGTCGAGACTGGCCAGTCGGTCCGGGCCGGCGAGCCGATCGGCCGCTGCGGCAATTCCGGAGAATCGAGCGAGCCGCACGTGCACCTGCAGCTCAGCCTGTTCGACGTCCCGCCACCGTCAACGCGGTGCCTTGCGGGACCCTGCCGCGCGGCGTCGATGCCACCGCGATCGTCGAACGCCACCGCCCGCAGGTGGGATAGCCTCCCGGCGTGCGCGTCGAGATCTTCTACTGCCCCGTCTGAAACGGCTACGACCGTCGGGCCGCGAGTCTCGCGGCCGTGTTGAACGAGGCCGGGCACGAGGCCCGGCCCGTGGAGGGCGAGAAGAGCCAGTACGACGTCGTCGCCGACGGGAACCTCGTCTTCTCGAAGCAGCGCGAGGGACGCTTCCCCGAGGACGACGAGATTCTCGATCTCGTCACGCCGCGCCCCGCACCGAGCCCCGGATAGCCTCCGCGGGGCATGGCGCTCCTCCGGGCCCGAGAGCTCACGAAGACGTTCGGCCCGGTTCGGGCGCTCGACGCCGTCAGCTTCGAGATCGACGAGGGGATCACCGGCCTGCTCGGCTCGAACGGCGCCGGCAAGAGCACCTCGCTCAAGCTGTTCCTCGGCCTCCTCGACCCGGACAGCGGCTCGGCCGAGGTGCTCGGCCACGATCCACGGGTCTCGCCCGAGTACCGGACGCGGGTCGGGTACGCGCCCGAGCACGACTGCCTTCCGCGCGCCGTCTCGGCGGCCGAGTTCCTCGCCTACCTCGCCCAGATCAGCGGACTGCCGCCCACGGCCGCGCGGCTTCGCGCCTCGGACGTCCTCCGTCACGTCGGCCTGTTCGAGGAGCGCTACCGGCACATCGGGACGTACTCGACCGGGATGAAACAGCGGGTCAAGCTCGCGCAGGCGCTCGTCCACGACCCGGTGATCGCCTTCCTCGACGAGCCCACCGCGGGCCTCGATCCGCTTGGTCGGCGCGAGATGCTCGATCTCATACGACGGGTCGGCGGTGAGTTCGGGATCAGCATGGTCATCTCCACGCACCTGATGGGTGACGTCGAGCGCGCGTGCGACTCCGTGGTTGTGCTCGACGCGGGGCGGCTGCTGCGGACAGGCGCGGTGTCCGGGTTCACGGAGGAGACCGAGACGCTCGAGGTGGAGCTCGTCGAGGGCGCGGCGGCGGTCGCGGACGGTCTGCGCGCGCGTGGTCTCGAGCCGCTGCTGGACGGGAGCCGCCTGACGCTGGACGGCGTCTCGGCGTCCGACTACGACACGCTCCGCGACGTCATCGTCGAGTCCGACGCGCTGCTCTACCGGCTCGCCCCCGCGCGCCACTCGCTCGCCGACGTCTTCGCGACCGGGCAGGCCGAGAACGCCGCGAAGGACGACGCGGCATGACGTCCGGCCCCGCGGAGGTCTTCGATCTCGGCTACCAGGGGTACGAAGGCGAACGGACCGGCCCGTGGTCGCGACGACGCGCGATCTGGCGTGACGGGATCCGGATCTCGCTCGGCCTCGGGCGTGGCGCAGGGGCGAAGATCGCTCCGTGGCTCCTGCTCGGCCTCGCGCTCGTGCCGATGGTGGTGCTCGTCGTCGTCTCGGCATTCGTCGGGCCGGCCGTCGATTCCGACGACTTCGAGCTTCCGTCGTACGTCGACTACTACGAGTGGGCGATGGTGCCGCTCGGGCTCTTCGCGGCCGTCGTCGCGCCGCTCCTGATCTGCCCCGATCGACGTGACGGAGTCCTCGCGCTCTACGCGGCGCGACCCATCACCCCGCTCGACTACGTCGGATCCCGCTGGGCGGCGTTCCTGACCGTCGCGCTCGCCGCCGCCTGGCTGCCGGAGGCGATCCTCTTCGCCTGGAACGCGCTGGACGCCTCGAAGCCCGGGACCTATCTCGCCGACAACTGGGACGTCGTCCCACGCTTCCTCGCTGCAGGAGCGCTCGTCGCCGTGGTGCTGACGACGCTCGCGCTCTTCGTCGCCTCGTTCGCGACACGTCGGGCCTACGCGTCCGTCGCGATGCTCGCCGTCCTGTTCATCGGCTCGGCGATCGGCGGCATCGCCGAGGAGGAATTTTCCGGTGGCCTCGCCGACGCGCTCTCCCTCGCGAGCATCCCCCAGGCGTTGACCGACGCCGTCCGCTGGATCTTCGACGAGGAGGCAGATGGCGAGCGGCCGGTGTCCGGCGGTATCGCGCTCATATGGCTCGTCTGCCTGACGATCGCGCTTGCCCTGTGGCTCGTCCGACGAACGAAACGGCTGGTTCAGGCGTGACCGAGCCGACGATCGTCGTCGACGGAGTGTCCAAGTGGTTCGCGGGTGTCGTCGCGGTGAGCGACGTCTCGCTCGTCGTCGAGCCCGGGGTGACCGCGCTTCTGGGGCCGAACGGCGCGGGGAAGACCACGCTGCTCCGCGCGATCGGCGGCCTGACGCAACCCTCGCAGGGAACGGTGCGGGTCTTCGGCGAGCCGATGCGAGGGAACCCGGGCATCTACCGCCGGATCGGCTACATGCCCGAGCACGAGTCGGTGTACGACTTCCTGTCGGGACGCCAGTTCGTCGAGCTCGGCGCCCGCCTGCAAGGTGTCGACGACATCGACGCTGCCGTCACGCGTGCGATCGAGACGGTCGATCTCGTCGAGGCGCAGGACCGCCGTCTTCGGGGCTACTCGCGGGGCATGCGCCAGCGGATGCGCCTGGCGGCGACGCTCGTCCACGACCCGCCGCTCCTCGTGCTCGACGAGCCGCTCTCGGGAACCGATCCCGCCCAGCGGCTCCACCTGCGGGACGTGATACGCCGCCTGGCGGCGGAGGGCCGGACGATCCTCGTCTCGTCGCACATCCTCGAGGAGGTCGACCAGCTCGCCGACCGGATCCACCTCATGGTCAGCGGCAAGCTCGCCGCCAGCGGGGACTACCGTGCGATCCGGCTCGAGCTGAACGACCGGCCGTTCGTCGTCCGCATCGACTGCGCCGACGCCCGGGCGCTGGCCGCCGGGCTGCTGCGGATCGACGCCGTCGAGTCCGTGGAGGTCTCCGGCGACGGAGGGCTCCGCGTCCGGAGTCGCGACGTCACGTCGCTCCAGCGGTCGCTCCCGACCATCGCGCGCGACCTCGACATCCGGCTGACACGCGTCGAGCCGCTCGACGACTCGCTGGAGAGCGTCTTCGAGTACCTCGCCACGGGGAGCAGGGCGTGACCGCGATCCTCTCCCTCACGGTTCGCCAGCTGGCGGGCAGCCGGCGGCTCTGGCTCGTGCTCGCGCTCGTCTCGCTGCCCGTCCTCGCGGCGGTCCTGTTCCACGTGGGCGACACGACGACGACGAGCACACGGTTCGCCGACCGGGTCACGGCAACGCTCGTCGCGTCGGCGATCCTGCCGCTCGTCATGCTGCTGTTCGCCACGTCGTCGTTCGGGAACGAGCTCGTCGACCGAACGCTCGGCTACCTGACTCTCAAGCCACTCGCGCGCTGGCGGATCGTTCTCCCGAAGCTCCTCGCGGCGCTCGTCGTCGGCGGGATCCCGGTCGCGGTGAGCGGCTTCCTCGTCGTCGCGCTCACCGAGGGCGGCATCGGCGGGGCGCTCGCAACGGCGCTGGGGCTGCTCGTGGGCGCCGCCGCCTACGCGGCGGTCTTCACGTGGGCCGGGCTGGCGACGCGGCACGCGCTTCTGATCGGGCTCGTGTACGTGTTCGTCTGGGAAGCGACCCTCGCCGCCTATCTCGACGGGATCCGCTTCCTGAGCATCCGCCGGTACACGCTGTCGCTGATCCACGCGCTCGACGACGAGCGGCTCGCACGCATCGACGACCCGCTCTCCGCCGGCGCCGCGATCGCCGCGGCCACGATCGTCGTCGTGGGATTCACGCTGCTCACAGTCCGGAAGCTGCGACGCATGGACGTGCCGTAGGGAAGGCGACGAGCTGGTGTCCGGCGCACGCCAGACACCGGGCTCACCGGAGGAGGAAGCCTTCGCCGAGCGGGTCGTCGGGATCGAGCTCGAACTGGGCACGCCCGGTCCGGTACGCGGCGCCCTCGACCTCCGTGACGACGGCGGCACGCCCCGCGACCTCCGTCTCGTCGACGACGCGACCGGTGAACTCGGAGCCCACGATCGAGAGATGGCGAAGCGGCGCGCCAGGCGGTAGCCGGCCTTTCGCGTGGAGCAGCGCGAGCCGCGCGGAGGTCCCCGAGCCGCACGGCGAGCGGTCGACCTCTCCGTCGGCGAAGACCGCGACGTTTCGCTGCGTGAGCGGCGCCGAGCCTTCCTCCTGCCAGAAGATCACGCCGTACACGTCGCGAAGCTCGGGCTCGGCAGGGTGCACGATCTCGTGGTCGGCCTCGAGCGCGGCCTTTATCTCGCGGCCGAGAGCGATCAGCCTCGGAAGCTCGGCCGGCTCGACGCGCTCCTCGAGGCTGGCGTAGAACGCGCCGCCGAAGGCGACGTCCACGACTCGCCCGGCGGCCTCGAGACCCGTGGCAGACACGAACGAGGGCACGTTGCGAAACCGCACGGAGCGCACGCGGCCCGACTCGACCGTTGCCCACGTCTCGAGCCGCCCGGATGGCACGTCGACGACCACGTGGTTCACGCCTTCGCGTCGCTCCACGACGCCCTCGTCGAGCGCCCAGGTGACGAGCGCGATCGTGCCGTGCCCGCACGCGGTCGAGTACCCCGCGTTGTGGAAGAAGACGACGCCGAGGTCGGCGCCTTCGTCGTTCGGCGGCACGACGTGACAGCCGTACATGTCCGCGTGACCGCGCGGCTCGAAGACGAGCAGGCGGCGCACGTGGTCGACGTGCTCGAGCGCGAAGCGTCGCCGTTCGAGGATCGTCGTGCCCTCGAGCGGTGGCGCACCGGCGGTGACGATCCGGAACGGCTCGCCGCCGGTGTGATAGTCGACTGCCTCGAGCCGCACTACTCGTCGGAGAACGACGGGTAGCGGCCCGTCAGCAGCATCACGTAGCCGTACGTCTGCGCCTGATAGCGCAGCCAGTACGCGAGCAGGTCGCGCATCCCACGGTTCATGTTGCCGGTGAAGAGGGCGTAGAACCACGACAGGAACCCGACCACCTGCCCGACGAGCTGAAGCACGTACAGGACGATGAACGCCGGGATCGCGAGGATCAGCCGGACGAGGATCGTCAGCCGGCTCTGCGGCGCCGCAGGCGCGATGTCCACGTCGAGCGGATACCCCGGCGCGCCGGTGAAGCTCGGAAACGGGTTCGCAGCGATGAAGAAGTACGCGTTGACGTGCGTCTGGTAGCGGTCGTATGCCGCGAGAAAGGTGTGCAGCGAGTCGGGGAGGCGCCCCATCACGAGCGCGACGAACCAGGCCGCGATCACGACGAAGAACACGCCGATCCCCCAGATCGCGAGCCAGAGGAAGTGCGGGAGTGCGAGGAAGAGCCGGAAGAGCACGGTGAGCCGGCTGCGCTCCAGGTCGTCGGTGACGACGAGATGGATCGGATGGCGCTCGGGGCGCTCGAGCTCTGTGATGTCCGAGGTCGTGGACACGGCTGCTCCTTCCGGGCTAGGTGCCGGTGAACTCGGGTGCGCGCTTCTCGAGGAAGGCGGCCACCCCTTCCCTGAAGTCGGCCGTTCCGACGGACTCCTGCTGGAGCTGCGCCTCGAGCGAGAGCTGGGCCTCCACTCCGGCCGCATAGGCGTGCTCGAAGAGCTGCTTCGTCCTGCCGACCGCGAGCGTCGGACGCGCGGCCCATTCGGCCGCGAGCTCCGCGACGCGCGCCTCGAACGCGTCGGCCTCGATCACCTCCGACACGAGCCCCCACGCGAGCGCTTCGTCGGCCGAGAGACGTGTGTTCGCGCACATCCACTCGAACGCACGGGCGAAGCCGAGCAGGCGGTGGATGAACCACGTGCCGCCGGCGTCGGGAACCAGGCCGATGCCGACGAAGCCCGGAACGAAAGTCGCGCTCGACGACGCGACCCGAAGGTCACACGCGCAGGCGAACGAGAGGCCCGCGCCCGCCGCCGGACCGTTGACCGCGGCGATCACGGGCTTTGCGAGCGAGCGGACGAGCCGGACGTTCGGGTGGTAGGTCGACTCCAGCGCGTCGCGGATCGACGCGGAGACCGCGCCGAACTCCTTCAGGTCCTGGCCGGCGCAGAAGCCCTTGCCCGCTCCCGTGATCACGACACAGCGGACGGACGCGTCCTCCGCCTCGGTCAGCGCCTCGTGGAGCGCGGCGTGGAGCTCGCGGTTGAAGGCGTTGTAGACCTCGGGCCTGTTGAACGTGATCGTCAGGACGGCGCCGTCGCGCCGAGTCAGCACCTCGTCGGCCATCGCGCGGAGCCTAACGCGCCCGGCGTGGGCGTGAGCCAGGCCAGAGCGTCCTATGGCGCTCGGGACGTGGGCTTGCCCGCGTCCCGGGGTCTAGCCTCCGCGTCGCGACTCGAGGAACGCCTTGATCGCGCCCTGAGCCTCGTCGCCGAGCATCGAGAGCGACAGCCAGTCCCGCGCGTGGCCGATGGTCTGGTGCCAGGCCATGTCGCGCCACACGTTGAGCTGCTGCTTTGCGTAGCGGGTCGTCTGCGGAAGCTTGCGGACGAGGCTCTCGACCCACGCGTCGACGACATCGTCGAGCTCGGCGGCCGGGACGGCGCGGTTGACGAGGCCCCACTCCGCGGCCTGCGCTGCAGGGATCTCGTCGCAGAGCAGGACGATCTCTCGCGCGCGCCGGTCGCCGACCATCAGCTGCAGCCACTGGGTCGCGCCCCCCGCTGGGACGGAGCCGTGCTCGAGGCCCACGTGGCGGATGAAGGCGTCGTCGACGATCACGGCCAGGTCGCACGCCATCTGGAGCTCGTTGCCGCCGCCGACGGCGATCCCATTGATCCGCGCGATCGTCGGCTTGCCGATCTCGCGCAGCCGGTCGTGCATGTCCTTGAAGGCGCCGAACCACTTCCAGTACTCCTGCGGCTTGCCGACGAGCGTCTCCTCCCAGGAACGGAGGTCGGCCCCGACGCAGAAGGCGCGCCCCTCGCCGGTGACCACGACGACGCGGATCTCGTCGTCCCACGACACGTCCTCGCAGGCGCGCGCGATCTCCCGCAGCATGCGGAAGTCGAACGCATTGAGGACGTCCGGCCGGTTGAGCCGGATCGTCGCGCGCGGAGGCGACTTCTCGTAGACGATCGTCTCGAAGCCGAGCTCTGACGGGTCGACGGGGCTCGGGTGCGACGGCTCGGCCACGTTCAGTCGATAGAGGCGAATTGGACGGTGAAGGGGATGCCCATCGCCATCGCGTCGCGACCCGAGGCAGCAAAGGCCTCCGAGCTGGTCGCCGCCTTGAACGCGTCCATGTCGTCCCACTCGAACTCGGCGTAGTAGCGGGCGCTCGGCTCGCCGAAGGGCGAGCCGAAGATGGGACCGTGACGAAACGCGCTGCATTCGACGTGCGGCACGAACTCCGCGAGGTGGCGGGCGTAGCGTTCTGCGTCGGGCTCCGTCTCGTACTGGATGATGGCGCGAACCATCGCTTGCCTCCTTCGTCTCGGGGAGAGCGTGAGCGTATAGCGTCAGGCGATGGACTCGACCGGCGTCGCAGCCTCGCTGGCCGTCACCGCCGGGATCCTCGGGGCGGTGCAGGTCGCCGTGATGGGAAAGCTCGGGGAGCGCATCGGCTCGCTCGAGGCCGTGCTCGTCGCCGCGATCGTCACCGGCCTGCTCATCGTCCCGGCGCTGCTCGTCGCCCGACAGGGGCTCGGCGGCTTCCGCGACACGCTCTCCCAGCCCTGGTGGATGCTGACGGGTGGCGCGCTCGGCGCCGTCATCGTGCTCTCGATCACGATCGCCGGCCCGCGCATCGGGACGACGGCGGTCGTCGGCCTCCTCATCGCGGGGCAGCTCGTCGCGGCGACGGCGATCGACCGCTTCGGCTGGTTCGGCTTCGACAAGGTCTTACTCGACGCGCCGCGCATTCTCGGGATCGCGCTGCTGGCGGCCGGCGCCGCCCTCACGCTCCGGCGGTGACGCCGAAAGCGTGGACGGCGCTCTGGGCCGTCTACCTGATCTGGGGCTCGACGTACCTCGGCATCAAGGTCGCGGGCGACACGATCCCGTCGTTCTTCGCCGTCTCCTCGCGGTTCCTGATCGCAGGCGCGCTGATGGCCGTGTGGGTCGCGTGGCGCCTCGGGCGTGGCGCGCTGCGCGTCACCCGTCGCGAGCTGGCGTCGGCGGCGCTGATCGGGCTGCTTCTGCCCGGGGCCAATGGGCTCCTCTTCATCGCGGAGCGAACCGTGCCGACCGGGCTCGCCTCGCTGATCATCGCGTCGGTACCGCTCCTCGTCGTGCTGATGCGCCTCGCGGGCGGCGAGCGACCGCCCCGGCTGGCGATCGTCGGTGTCCTCGTGGGTTTCGCGGGCGTGGCGGTCCTCTTCCACCCGGAAGGCGGCGCGACGTGGTGGGGCATCGCCCTGACCGGCCTTTCGGCGCTCGCGTGGGCCGTTGGCTCGTACCTCTCCGGGCGCGTCCCGCTGCCGAAGGACGCCTTCGTCGCGACGACGTTCGAGATGCTGGCCGGCGGCCTCATCCTCCTCCCGATCGGCCTCGCGCAAAGCCCCGATCCAGGCTCGTTCTCGGGCGCGTCCCTCGCGGCGTTCGCCTACCTCGTCGTCTTCGGCTCGCTCGTCGCGTACACCGCGTACGTCTGGCTGCTGCACCACGTGCCGCTCGGCACGGTGTCGACGTACGCCTACGTCAACCCCGTCGTGGCGATCGCGCTCGGCGTGCTGTTCCTCCAGGAGGAGATCACGTGGCGCATCGCCCTCGGCGCGGCCATCGTGCTCGCCTCGGTGGCCGTCGTCGTCCGGCACGAGTCCGAGGCGGCCGTCGAGCCGTTCGCGGAGTAGAGCCGGCCCCGACTCAGATCCAGTCGACGGTGACAGGCCCGGGGAAGGCGCCGATCTCCTCGCCGCGCCGCAGGAGCTCCGTGACCGCGGAGCGGCCTTCGTCGCCGTAGTCCTGCGTGAGCTCGTTCACGTACATCGACACGAAGCGATCCGCAACCGCGGCGTCGATTCCGCGACCGAAGCGAAGCGCATACTCGAGCGCCTCCTCGCGATGGTCGAGCCCGCAGGCGATCGCTTCGCGGAGGACCGCCGAGAGGTCCTGGGGTCGCTCGACGTCCCGCCGCGCCACGTTCACGCCGAGCGGCAGCGGAAGCCCCGTCTCGAGCAGCCACCACTCTCCGAGGTCCAGCACCTTCGCGAGCCCGAGCTCGGAGAAGGTCAGCTGTCCCTCGTGGATGACGACCCCAGCGGCCGCCCGGCCGCTCGCGACCTCGTCCGGGATCTGCTCGAAGGGCACCGTGCGGACGGCGACCTCGCCGAGCGCCAGGCGAAGGACGAGGTAGGCGGTCGTCAGCGCGCCCGGCACGACGATCTCGAGGCCCTGCAGGTCGTCGGGCGAAAGCGGCTCGCGTGCCACCACGACGGGGCCGTACCCCGAGCCGATCGAGGCGCCGTGGGGAAGCAGCGCGTAGTCCTGCTGGACGAACGGATAGGCGGCGAGGGAGATGGCCGTGACCTCGAGCCGCGCTGCGCGCGCCCAGTGGTTGAGCGTCTGGATGTCCGCGAGCACCTGCTCGAAGTGGAATCCGCGCGTTGCGACGAGATCCGTCGTCAGCGCCCAGTACATGAACGCGTCGTCGGGATCCGGGCTGTGGCCGACACGGACCTCCACGAGGGCGCCGACGCTAGCACCCTCGCGACGGACGCGGACGCGGTACCCCGCCCGTAGACTCGCGGCGTGCCGCGCGCGACGTTGAGCGACGCGATCCAGGATTACCTGCGCGAGATCTACAAGCTCGGCGTGTCCGGCGATCGCGTCACGACCACCGCGCTCGCGCGCGGGATGGGCGTCTCGGCAGCGTCAGCCAGCGCGATGGTCAAGAAGCTCGCCGCGCTCTCGCTGGTCGAGCACGCGCCGTACCGAGGCGTGTCTCTCACGACCGAAGGGGAGCAGGTCGCGCTCGAGGTGATCCGCCATCACCGGTTGCTCGAGCTGTATCTCGCGCAGACGCTCGGGATCCACGTCGACGAGGTGCACGACGAGGCCGACCGGCTCGAGCACGTGCTATCGGAGGAGCTCGAGGCCAGGATCGACGAGACGCTCGGCTACCCGACCCACGATCCGCACGGCGACCCGATCCCTGACGCGAACCTCGAGTGGCCTCAGGATCCCGCGCTCCGCGCCAGTTCCTCGAAGCGACGGCGCGCCTGAGCTACGATCGGCCGCAATGGGCCTCAAGGACATCTTCTCGTCCCTCTTCCAGAAGTCCTCAGGCGAGGACCGTGTGGCGCAGTACGTGATCCGCGAGCACGACCGCGGCCGGCCGCTCTCCGAGATCCTCGAGGATCGCTACGTCCTGAACCGCCTGCAAAGCCCGGAGCAGCGCGCGCGCCTGCTCGACCGGCCGGAGATCGTCCGTGCCGTCGGCGGAGACACCGCGGAGGCCGCGAAGGCCTCCGTCAGCGGCACCACGTCGTAGCCTTCAGCGCTCCTCGCGAATGTAGGGGACACCGAGGGCCGCGGGCGCCCCGAGCCGTCTGCGCGCCGTACCTGTCGAGACGAGCACGAGCACGACGACCGTCATCACGTACGGAAGCGCCTGGAACAGCTGCGGCGTGATCGTCACGCCCCGCGCCTGGAGGATCAGCGGCAGGGCAGAGAACGCGCCGAAGGCGTAGGCGCCCACGAGGCAGAGGTCGGGGCGCCAGAAGGCGAAGATCACGAGCGCGATCGCGATCCACCCCGCGCCGGCCGTGAGCCCGTCGACCCACTGCGGCGTCAGCGCGAGGCTGAAGCACGCTCCGCCGATCCCCGCGAGCGCGCCGCCGGCGAGCGTGTGGAAGTACCGGTACTTCGTCACCGAGATGCCCATCGCGTCGGCGGCCCCCGGCGACTCCCCGACGGCACGGACGTTGAGGCCCGGCCTCGTCTTCCACAGGTAGAGAGCGACAGCCGCGACACAGAGCCACGACGCGTACACGAGCCAGTTCTGGTCGAAGACGACCGGGCCCAGGATCGGGAAGTCCTCGAGGCCGAGGAGATTCAACGACCCGAACGAGAAGCGCGCCGGGTTGTCGGCCAGCCCGAAGTCGTTGCCGACGTACGACGAGAGCCCGGCCGCTCCGGCGAAGATCGTCAGCGCCAGCCCTGACACGATCTGGTTCGCCCGCAGGCTGACGACGAGGAAGGCGAGCACGAGGGACGCTGCAGCTCCCCCGAGCGCCGCCGCAGCGACCGCAATCGGAAGCGCGACGCCGGCGGAGCCGCCGACGTGCTGGACGCAGAGGAAGCCCGTCACGGCGCCGATGAGCATCATCCCCTCGACGCCGAGGTTCAAGACGCCGGAGCGCTCGGCAAGCAGCTCGCCGAGCGCCGCGAAGAGCAGCGGCGTCCCGTAGGCGACGGCGGCCGCCAGGACGACGACGACGATCCCGTCGTTCACCGCGCGACCTCTCCGATGGGCGCCGTGCTCCGCCGCGGCCAGTCGACGACCACGCGGTAGCGGACGAGCAGCTCGCCGCCGAGCATCGCGAACAGGATGATCCCCTGCATCACGCCGACCAGGCCGGACGGGAAGTCGGCGCCCTGGAGGGTGTACCCGGCGTTCTCGAGCCCTCCGAGCAGGAAGGCGACGAGGACGACTGCGAACGGGTTGTAGCGGGCGAGCGCGGCGACGACGATTCCGGTGTAGCCGTAGTTCGCCTGCTGGAGCCCCCGTGCGTCGAGCACGTGGCGGAAGTCGCCCATCTGGCTCGCGCCGCCGATGCCCGCGATCGCCCCGGAAAGACAGAGGACTGCGAGAATCTTCCGTCGCGTGCGCATCCCGGCGTACCGCGCGGCGCGTGGGGAGTCGCCGATCACCTGCGCCTCGAACCCGAACCGCGTGCGCGAGTAGAGCACCCACGCGACAACGGCGACCGCGACGGCGACGAGGAAGCCGAACGGTATGGACACGGATCCGAGCGTCGACACCGGCCAGGCCGCCGCCTCGGGAAGGGGCTTTCCCTGCGGGAACAGCTGACCCGTCGCCGACGTGTCACGCCAGTAGGAGAGGCTGTCGAAGATCAGGTAGTTGAGGACGAGCGCCGCGACGTAGTTGAGCATCAGCGAGGTGATGATCTCGTTCGTGTGCGCGAACGCCCGGAGGGCGCCGGGGATCGCCCCCCACGCGGCGCCGCACGCGGCGCCCGCGACGATCATTGCCGGGACGATCACGACGGCCGACTGGCCGGAGAGGAAGAGCGCGATCCCGGCCGCGCCGATCGCGCCGAAGTACAGCTGCCCCTCGGCGCCGATGTTGAAGAGGCGCATGCGAAACGCGACGGCGGCGGCGAGCCCGGTGAACGCGAGCGGCGTGGCCGAGACGAGGGTGTTGGTCAGAGCCCCGTCTGCGAGGAACGCCGCGTCGAACAGCCTCCGGAACGTCGACAACGGCGAGTGGCCCGTCGCCACGAGGACGACGGCGATCGCGAGGAACGCGACGGCGAGCGACCCGATCGGCACGGCGACCGGCAGCCACCGGCGCTCGACGAGCCGCTTCTCGATCCGCACGGACGGACGTGTCATCGCACGCCGGCCATCAGGAGCCCGATCTCGTCGACGCGCGCCGAACCGGCGTCGACCTCGCCCACGAGTGCGCCCTCGTACATCACGACGAGCCGGTCGGCGAGCGTGAGCACCTCGTCGAGGTCCTCGCTGATCAGCAGCACCGCGACGCCCTGAGCGGCGGCTTCCGCGAGGTAGCCGTGGACGGTCTCGATCGCGCCGACGTCGAGGCCCCTGGTCGGCGCAGCCGCGACGAGCACGTTGGGGTGCCCTGAGAACTCACGCCCGAGAACGACCTTCTGCAGGTTTCCGCCCGACAGGAGCCCGGCCGGCGTCGTCGGGCCGCCGCCGCGGACGTCGTACCGGTGAATCAGCTCCGCTGCCCGGTCGCGGATGCGGCGCAGCAGCAGGAACGGTCCCCGCGCCAGTCCCGCGTCGCGGTAGGACTTGAGGACGACGTTCGAGGCGATGCTCAGGCTCGGTGCGACGCCCGTGTGGAGCCGGTCCTCCGGGACGTGCGCCACGCCCGCCCTGATCGCCGACCGCGGATCGCCGCTCGAGAGCGGTCGACCCCCGACGCGCACCGTGCCGGCCGAGAGGGGCCGCATCCCGGTGAGCACCTCGGCCAGCTCGCGCTGCCCGTTCCCCGCGACTCCGGCGACGCCGAGCACCTCTCCCGCGCGCACCGAGAACGAGACGTCCCGCAGCGCCTCGACGCCTCGATCGCCGCGGGCGCCGAGCCCGTCGGCCTCCAGGACGACCTCGCCGAGCCCCACCGGCTCGCGTCGTCGTTCGACCTCGATGTCCCTGCCCACCATCAGCGACGCGAGCTCGCCCTGGGTCACGGTGCCCGTCTCGACCGTCGCGACCGACCGACCGCCGCGTAGGACCGTCACGCGATCCGCGACCGCCGTTACCTCGTGCAGCTTGTGCGAGATGAAGACGACCGTCCGTCCCTCCGCTGCCATCGCCCTCAGCGTCACGAAGAGCGCTTCCGCCTCCTGCGGCGTGAGGACAGCCGTGGGCTCGTCGAGGATCAGGATGCGCGCCTCCCGGTAGAGCGCCTTGAGGATCTCGACGCGCTGCTGCTCTCCGACGGAGAGCTGCCAGATCCGCGCCTCGGGGTCGACCGCGAGCCCGTAACGCTCGGCGAGCTCGGCGACCCGCCGCTCGACGGCGGCGTGCCGGACGAGGAACGAGCGGCCGACGTCGCGATGGTCGCCGAGGATGACGTTCTCGGCGACCGTGAACGGCTCCACGAGCCGGAAGTGCTGGTGCACCATTCCGATCCCGGCGTCCAGGGCCTCTCGCGGCGACGCGAAGGCGACCTGCCGCCCGTGCAGGAAGAGCTCGCCCTCGTCGGCGTGGTAGAGGCCGGTGAGGATGTTCGAGAGCGTGCTCTTGCCCGCGCCGTTCTCCCCGAGCAGCGCGTGCACTTCGCCGACGGCCGCCTCGAAATCGACGCCGTCGTTGGCGACGACGCCCGGGAAACCGCTTCGTGATCCCCAGCATTGCCACGGCCACCCCCTGCGGGGTGGCCGTGGCTAGACGATCGGCATCGGCCTTCATCTAGTGCACGACGGAGTCGTGCGCTAGCCCTTCGGGCTCCCCTCGATCCCCCGCACCAGCCAGTCGACCGTGAGGATGTCCTGGAGGCTCATCTTCTTGCCTTTCGGGACGCGCAGCTTGCCCTGCTGGTCGTAGAGCGGCCCCTGGAACTCGTAGAACGTCCCCTTGATGATCTGCGCGCGCTTCGTCGCGATCAGCGCCTTCGTCTTCGCCGCGACCTTCGGGCCGTAGGGCGACAGCAGCGTGAAGCCGTCCGCCATCGAGCCCCAGTAGCTGCCGGTCTTCCACGTGCCCTTCGCCGCCGCGTTGACCCGCTTCAGGTAGTACGGGCCCCAGTCGTAGACCGCCGCCACGAGCCACGACGTGGGCGCGAACTTCATCGAGTTCGAGTTGTAGCCCACCCATGGAAGGCCCTTGGACTGCGCGTACTGGCCCGCCGCCGGGCTGTCGACGTTCTGGCCGATCACGTCGGCGCCCGCCGCAACGAGGCTCTCGGCCGCCTTCCGCTCCTTCGCGGGATCGAACCAGGACTTCGTCCAGACGAGCTTGACCTTCGCCTTCGGCTTGATCAGCTGGACGCCGAGCGCGAACGCGTTCGCGTGCCGGATGATCTCGGGGATCGGGAACGGGACGATGTACCCGACGACGTTCTTCTTCGTCGCCGCGCCCGCTGCGATGCCCGAGAGGTAGATCGCGTCCTCGCCGGCGCCGAAGTAGTTCGCGTAGTTCTTCGCGGTCTTGTAGCCCGTCGCGTGCTCGAAGTAGACGTCCGGGTACTTCTTCGCCGCTGCGGCCATGGCGTCCATGTAGCCGAACGAGGTCGCGAAGATGATCTTGTTGCCGTCACGGACGAGGCTGTCGATCACCTGAGAAGCCTGTGGGCCCTCGGGCACGTTCTCCTTGTAGGTCGTGACGACGTTCTTGCCGAGCTTTTTCTGGACGTAGAGACGTCCTCGGTCATGGGCCTGCGACCAGCCGCCGTCGTTGTGCGGCCCGACGTAGATCCACGCAGCCTTGATCGTGGTCGTCGCATCGTTGCGAGCCGGCGCGGTCGTCGCCACCGCCAGCGCGGCCACCGCGGCGACCACGACCGCCGCCAGCAGCGCGTGCTTCCCCTTCCTCATGGCGTGCCCTCCTCGGGTCAGACGTTTGGTGGCCATTCTCCACGATCTCGCGCGTCGCTTCAGACCATGCGGACGACACGCTCGAGGACGTCGAGCGCGACGGCCACGTCGTCCTCGGAGACCGACTCGCGCGGGTCGTGACTGATGCCCCCGGCGCACCGGACGAACAGCATCGCCGCCGGGCAGACGCGGGAGAGGACGACCGCATCGTGCCCTGCGCCGCTGACGAGCTCGCGGACCGGCAGGCCCTGGTCTCGGACGGCATCGGCGAGGCGGCCACGGAGCGCCGGGTCGAGCTCGACGGCGGCGGTGTCGTACCGGAGCGTCCAGCCCGCGTCGACGCCGCGCGCGGCCGCGATCCGCTCGGCCTCGTCGCGGATCTCCTCCGTCGCCCGACGACGGATGCGGTCGTCGGCGTGACGCACGTCCAGCAACATCCGCGTCTCGCCCGGGACGACGTTCCCCACGTTCGGGGACAGCGACAGCGCACCGACCGTCGCGACCAGGCCCGCCTCGCCGCGACCGAGCCGCTCGACTGCGAGCACCACCTCGGCGGCCGACGCGAGCGCGTCGCGGCGCCCGTCCATGGGCAGCGTCCCTGCGTGACCCGCTTCGCCGGCGAGCACGATCCGTGCGCGGGTCTGCCCGGCGATCGCGGTGACGACCCCGACGGGAAGCCCCTCCCGCTCGAGCACCGGCCCCTGCTCGATGTGTACCTCGACGTACCCGGCGAGCTCGGGCACCGGTGCCGTGACGGCCATGTCGGGGTCGCCACCCGCGTTGCGGATCGCGTCGCCGAGCGTGACCCCCTCGCCGTCTACGACGTCGAGCCACGCGGGGTCGAAGCTGCCCGTGTAGGCGCTCGAGCCAAGGTATGACGTCCCGAAGCGCGTGCCCTCCTCGTCGGCGAACGCGACGACCTCGATCGAGCTGCGGTCTCCGTGCGCCGCGACTCGCTCGACGACGGCAAGCGCCGCGAGCACGCCGAGCGGTCCGTCGTACCGGCCGGCGTCCGGGACCGTGTCGATGTGCGACCCGAGCACGAGCGGCCGACCGGCGCCCACACGGCCGATCACGTTGCCGACGGCATCGCGCCGGACGGTCAGCCCGGCGTCCTCCATCCACGTCGTCAGACGGTCTCCCGCACGCGCAAGCGCCGGCGTTGCGAACCGGCGGGTGAGGCGGCCGTCCTCCTCGCTGATCGCCGCGAGCTCGTCGGCACGCGCGAGCACGTCTGCAGCCGTTCCGGTCACGGGCCACGACGATAGAGCACCGCGATAACGTCACCCGCGATGGCGACGCTCTACGCGAACGGCTGGGTCGTCACGATGGACGACGCCGGCACCGAGCATGCCGACGGGTGGGTGCTCGTCGAGGGCGCGACGATCGAGGCCGTAGGGAGCGGCAAGGAGCCGTCGCACGTGGCGCGAGTCGATCTCGGCGGCGCAGTCGTCACGCCGGGCCTCGTCAACACCCACCACCACCTCTACCAGACCCTCACCCGGGCGAGAGCCCAGCAGGCCGACCTCTTCACCTGGCTCAAGGAGCTGTACCCGGTCTGGGCAGGGATCGACGCGGAGGCGGAGTACGCGGCCGCGCGCACCGGCCTCGCGGAGCTCGCGCTCTCGGGCTGCACGACGGTCTTCGACCATCACTACGTCTTCCCCAGCGGGCGCGACGGCATCCTCGAGGCCGAGATCGAGGCAGCACGCGAGCTCGGAGTCAGACTCGTCGCGTCGCGAGGATCGATGGACCTCGGCGTCTCCGACGGGGGCCTGCCGCCCGACGAGCTCGTCGAGGAGCTCGACGCCGTGCTCTCCGAGACGGAGCGTCTCCACGGGACGTACCACGAGGCAGGTCCCGGCGCGCGCGTGCAGATCGCGGTCGCGCCGTGCTCCCCGTTCTCGGTCACCGGCCGGCTGATGGAGGAGTCTGCCGCGCTCGCACGGAGGCTCGGCCTCGTGCTCCACACCCATCTCGCCGAGACGGTCGAGGAGGAGGCCTACTGTCGCGAGCTCTACGGGTGCTCGCCCGTCGAGTACCTCGAGCGTCTCGGCTGGCTGGCGGGCGACGTGTGGTGCGCGCATTGCGTGCACCTCTCGGACGGCGAGATCGCCCGCTTCGCCGCAACGGGGACAGGGGTTGCGCACTGCCCCACGTCGAATCTCAGGTTGGGGGCAGGCGTCGCGCCCGTCCGTCGGCTCGTCGGGGCCGGTGTGCGGGTCGGGCTCGGCGTCGACGGCTCCGCCTCCAACGAGCGAAGCGATCTGTTCATGGAGGTCAAGCAGGCGCTCCTCGTCGCCAGGGGACGCGACGGCGGTGAGGCGATGACGGCACGCGAGGCGCTCAGGTTGGGAACACGCGGCGGCGCAGCGGTGCTCGGTCGCGACGACATCGGCTCGCTGGAACCGGGGAAGCAAGCAGACCTCGCGATCTGGGCGACCGACGGGCTGGAGCTCGGCGGCGCGGACGATCGCGTCGCCGGCCTCGTCTTCTCCGGCCCTCACCGCGTCGATCGCCTCGTGGTCGGAGGCGAGGACGTCGTGCGCGGAGGCGCGCTCGTTCGCGCCGACGAGGGCGAGATCGCTCGCGCCCACCGCGTGCAGGCGGGAAGATTGGCGTAGTGCCCCTTCCAGCAATGCCCTCCAGGTCCCTGGCGTGCGATGAGCGGCGCCAGGCGTCGTCCTCGATCGCCCCGATACGTCCTGGTATCGAGGCTCCCTGCGTCCTAGCCTGGCTTGCTCCTCGCACGCCAGGAACGAGGCCGCATCACTGGAAGGGACACTCCTGAGCTGCTCCCTTTCCACGCACGTGCTCGACACCGCCGTCGGAAGGCCCGCTGCCGGCGTCGCAATCGAGCTCACGCGGGACGGCGTGTCGCTCGCGCACACGCAGACAGACGGCGACGGGCGCGCCCGCCTCGCCGACGACCTCGCGCCCGGGAGCTACAGGCTGGTCTTTCACCCGCCGTCCCCCTTCTTCACCCGCGTCGAGCTGCAGGTCGAGCTCGCCGACGGCCACTATCACGTGCCGCTCCTCGTCTCCCCCTACGGATGCGCGACCTACCGCGGGAGCTGAGCGCCGAGCAGCTCGCGGAGCTGTTCGAGGGTCGCACGGCGTTCGTCGAGCTCCTCGCTGCCGAGCCCGACCCCCTCGTCCGCGCGCGGACGCTCGTGCACGAGCTCCCACTCGAGGAGAAGCGCGAGATCCTCGACGCACATCCCGCGATCGGTCAACGGGCAGGGCTCTCGTCGCGCTCGGCGGCAGAACAGGGCTCGGACGACGACCCCGAGGTGCTCGCCGAGCTCGCGCGACTGAACGCGGCGTACGAGGAGCTGCACGGGTTCCGCTTCGTCGTCTTCGTCAATCGGCGGCCGAAGGCCGAGATCCTCGACGTGCTGAGCTCGCGGATCGACAACCCGACGGACGAGGAGCTCGAGACCGCGCTCGACGAGCTCATGGCGATCGCCGAGGATCGCTGGAGGCGGAACGAGGAAGAGCAGGTGTCGGACTGAAGTCCGACACCGGTAGCCGCATGGACGTGTCGCCGTGACGGCCGTGCTGCCCCTCGCGTTGTCGGACGCCCTGCGCGACTGGCTCGACCTCGGCCTGCGCTGGCTGCACGTGATCGCAGCAATGGCGTGGATCGGCACCTCGTTCTACTTCGTGCTCCTCGACCAATCGCTGCGCCCGCCGAAGGACGCGGCGGACCGCGACGCCGGGGTCGCCGGCGAGCTCTGGGAGGTGCACGGCGGGGGCTTCTACCAGGTGCAGAAGTACGTCGTCGCTCCCCCGGTGCTGCCCGAGCACGTCGCATGGTTCAAGTGGGAGGCGTACACGACGTGGCTGTCCGGCTTCGGTCTGATGCTCGTCTTCTACTACCTCGAGGCGTCGAGCGCGCTCGTGAAGCCGGGCGACGACCTCGACCCGTGGCTCGCCGTCACCATCTCGATCGGCCTGCTCGCAGTCGCCTGGATCGCCTACGACGCCCTCAACCGTCTCGTGTCCGACGGACGCGTGCTGTGGCCCGTGCTGTTCGTGCTCGTCGCTCTGTCGGCCTGGGGGTCGGCAGAGCTCTTCAGCCCGCGCGCCGCATGGCTCCAGGTCGGCGCGATGATCGGCACGGTGATGGCGGCGAACGTCTTCTTCGACATCATCCCGGCGCACCGGGAGCTGATCGACGCGAAGGAGGCAGGCCGCGAGCCCGACCCACGGCCCGGCATCCAGGCGAAGCAGCGCTCGGTGCACAACAACTACCTCACGCTGCCGGTGCTCCTCACGATGCTTGCGGGGCACTTCCCGTTCGCCTACGGCGCCGACCACGCCTGGCTCGTGCTGGTCGGGCTGATGGCGATCGGCGCCTGGGTGCGCCTCTTCTACAACCTTCGACACGTCGGCAGGACTCACTGGTGGATGCCGGTCGTCGCTGCCGCTGCGTTCGTCGCCATCGCTGTCGCCGTGGATCGGGGCAACGAGCCGGCCACGGCGCCGTCGGACGCAGCCACGATCGCTCGCGGCAGGAATGTGTTCCTCACTGCGGGATGCGGTGCGTGCCACACACTGGTCGACGCGGGCTCGACGGCTGCCGTCGGACCGAGCCTCGACGCATCGAGCCCGTCGGCCGCGCTCGTGACCCAGCGAGTGACGAACGGACAGGGCGCGATGCCCGCCTTCGCCGGGACGCTGTCAGCCGAGGAGATCGAGTCGGTCGCGGCGTACGTCTCGTCCGTCGCGCAGGGATAGCATCGCGCTCGTGCTGACGATCACCGCAGGCGGGTTCGAGTTCAGCGCGCGCCTCGAGGAGGAGGCTGCGCCCGAGACCGTCGCCGCCTTCCGCCGGCTCCTGCCGCTCGAGTCGCGGATCATCCACGTGCGCTGGTCGGGCGAGGCCGGCTGGATCCCGTTCGGCGACCTCGATCTCGGGCTCGGGCCTGAGAACGCGACGTGCTATCCGCATCCCGGCGAGATCGTGCTCTATCCCGGCGGTGTGTCGGAGACCGAGATCCTGCTCGCGTACGGCTACGTCAACTTCGCCTCGAAGGCGGGCCAGCTCGCCGGCAACCACTTCGCGACGATCGTGGAAGGCAACGAGAACCTCCGGCCGCTCGGGGTGAAGTTCCTCTGGGAGGGCGCCCAGGAGATCACCTTCCGCGAGGTGTAACCGCCAACCCGCGGGACGCGGCCAGGGGCCACGTCCCCGCTACAGCTCGACGCCAACTCCGCGCTCCCGCGCCCGCCGAACGACCTCGTGCCCGATCGCGAGGTCCCAGGGCGCGATGCCGTTGGACTTGAAGAGGACGATGTCCGCGTCGGACTGGCGGCCCGGCAGCTCGCCCGAAACGACGTCGTGGAGCTCCTGGACCTCGAGCCAGTCGAGCTGGCCGGCCGCGACGGACTCGATCAGGTCGCCCGACTCGATCCTGGCATCCTCGAGCGAGTCGCAGCAGACGAGCGTCGCCCGGGCGATCACCTGAGCGTCGAGCTCGCGGGCACGAGGGTCGTTGGCGCCGACGGCACAGACGAGCGCACCTTCCCGGAGCCAATCTCCTCGTAGCACGGGGTCACGCGACGTGGTCACGGTGACGACGACGTCGCAGCCGCCTGCGTCGGCCGGGCTCCCGGCCACCTCCGCGTCGTGCGCGCCGGCGAAGGCCTCGGCCCTCGCAGCGGTGCGGCTCGACACGACGACGCGCTCGATCGACGGGACAGCGGCGCGGATCGCGGCGAGCTGGGACTCGGCCTGCCATCCCGCGCCGATCAAGCCGAGGCTCGTGGCGCCCGGCCGTGCCAGGTGCTTCGCAGCGACGCCGCTCGCCGCTCCCGTTCTGACTTGACCGAGGCGATCCGCCGCGATCGTCGCGGTCAGCGAGCCGTCCGCGAGGTCGAAGAGACACACGACGAAGGTGAGCTCTCCCTCGACAAGTGTGTAGGTCTTGAGCCCCGCCACGCCGAGCCCGCGGTCTGCGGCCGCCATCACCGCGAAGTAACCGCCCTCGACCGGGAACCGCCGCCGTGGCATCAGCTCGACCTCACCGGCCGCCATCCGCCTGAAGCACTCCTCGATGACGGGCACCGCCTCGCCCGGCGTGACGAGTGAGCTGACGTCGTCCTCGGACAGCCAGAGCGTCACGCGACAGCGCCGCGATGGGATAGCCGGCCTTCGACCGAGGCCCGCTGCAGTACCGCCCGCTCGCCCGGCTCGAGACGGTCGATGCGGGCCGCGAGAAGAGCGTGCACCGTCGCCGGGACCGTTTCGCCTGCGGCATCGGGGTCGTCGGCGAGCATGGCGAGCATCTGCTCCACGAACAGCGGGTTGCCCTCGGCCGCATGGACGATTCTGTCGCGGAGCGCTGACGACACATCCCCGCCGTCCAGGAGGCCATCGATCAGATCCTCGGACTCGTTCTCGCTCAACGGCGAGAGGGAGACGAGCCTCGTGCGCGGCCGAGGCGCGGCCCAGGACGGCCTGGTGTCGAAGAGGTCCGGGCGCGCGAGGCAGAGGAGCAGGATCGGGGCGCCGCTCGAGAACCCGAGCACGTACTCGAGCAGGTCGAGCAACGTCGGCTCGCCCCAGTGGATGTCGTCCACCACGACGACGAGCGGTCGCGAGGCCGCGACCGTCTCGAACAGGCGGCGGAACGCCCACGCGGTCTCCTCCGGTGAGCCCGGCTCGTCGCCGGCGCCGATCGCGCCCAGGATCAGCCTCGCTGCAACCGCGGCCGCGCTCGACGTTCTCCAGGAGCGCGCCGAGCGCCTCCGCGGGATCGGGGCCTGCGATCTCGCGCACGACCTCTGCGAGGGGAAGGTACGTGATGCCGTCCCCGTACGCGACGCAGCGTCCGACCACGACGCGCGCCTCCTTCTCGAACGCGCGGAGGGCTTCGCGCGCGAGGCGCGACTTGCCGATCCCGGGCGGCCCGACGATCGTCGCGAGCGCGCAGGACGACTCTCGCGCCGCAGCGTCGAACGCGTGTCGGAGCTCGCCGAGCTCTCCGTCGCGTCCGACGAACGGCGTGACGATCGGGCGGGCGAAGGCCGGAGCCTCTGGCCGGACGCCGAGCACGCGCCAGGCAGCGAGGGGCTCGCTCTTCCCCTTCGCGTCGACCGAGGGCGCCTCCTCCGCGACGACGCCGTCCTGGACGAGGCGGTACGTCGCCGATCCGACGAGCACCTCGTTTTCTCCTGCGGCCTGCTCGAGTCGCGCCGCGACGTTGACCGCATCGCCCGTCGCGAGCTTCTGGTCGATCGCGGTCTGCGTGGCGATCACCTCGCCGGTGTTGACGCCCGTGCGCGTCGCGATGCGAACGCCGTACTCGCGGACGAGCTCCTCGTTGAGGCGCTCGAGAGCCTCTCGCATCTCGACGGCTGCCCGGACTGCGCGAAGCGCATCGTCCTCATGGACAGTCGGGACGCCGAACACGGCCACGATCGCGTCGCCGATGAACTTCTCGACGGTGCCACCGTGCCGTACGAGGCTCCCCTGCATCGTGTCGAAGTACCGCCACATCACGCGTCTCAGCGCCTCCGGGTCGAGCCGCTCGCCGAGCGCCGTCGACCCCGCGACGTCGGTGAAGACGACCGTGACGACCTTTCGCGTCTCGGCGTCCGCCTGAGTCTCCAGCCGCGCCCCACACGCGTCGCAGAAGCGTGCGTCGGTGTCGTTCGCTCGCCCGCAGGAGCTGCAGGTCATCACTCGACCGGCACGTACGGAAGGGTGAAGCGAAAGGCGCTGCCGCCTCCGTCGGCGGGCTCGACCCAGATGTGCCCGCCGTGCGCCTCGATGACCCGCCGGCAGACTGCAAGCCCGATCCCGCTCCCCTCGACCCGACGTTCCGCGCGGGAGAACATCCCGAAGATTCGACTTGCGTGCTCGCGGTCGACGCCGATCCCGTTGTCGCCCACGGTCACGACCCATTCGCAGCCCCCGTCGACGGCGGTGACCTCGATCCGCGGTGGCTCCTCCGCCCGGAACTTGAGAGCGTTTCCGATCAGGTTCTGTAGAACTCGGCGCAGCTGGCGGGGGTCACCGTCCACCACTGGCAACGCGCCCACGACGAGCGTCGCGCCCGCGTCGTCCAGGAGCGGGCGAAGGTCGACGGCGACCTCGGACATCACGTCGCCCAGCGCCACGCGCTCCAGCGACAGCTCACCCGAGCGCGCATAGTCCAACACCCCTTCGATCAGCTCCCGCGCGCGGCCGACACCGGTCCGGAGCGCCTGGAGGACTTCTGCGGAGGGCGGTTCCTCGGGCCGACGCTCGAGCAAGCGCACGAGCAGCTCGATCCCTGCCAGCGGCTCGCTCAGATCGTGCGCGACGACGTCGGCGTACCCCTTGAGCTCGGCTTCCATCCGCCTCCGGTCGGTCACGTCGTGGAGGAAGACGATCAACCCGTCACCGAGCTTCGCGGCGCGGTGCAGGAAGGTGCCGACCATGTAGCCGTCGCCGAACGGCGTGTCGTACGTGACCTCGGTGACCCACGGCTGCCCCGTCTCGCAGACGCTGACGTAGCTCTCGAACGCCCTGCTGCCGCGCATCGGGGGGAGCGCCCCGAGCAACGTGTAGCGATCCGGTGTCTGCGCGGTGAGCCGGAAGCGCCGGACCATCGTGGGGTTGCCGTAGCCGAACGCGAAGTCGACGATCCGGGCGTCCTCGTCGCGGACCGCCCACAGGATCCCGACCAGCTCGGGAAACCCGTCGAGAAGCGCGCGGAGCTCGGCCGCACCCTGCTCTCCGAAGACGTCGACGAGCTCCGAGTCCTGGCCCCACGGCTCGGGCTCGAACTCGTGGTGCGGCTCACCCACGCCAGCAGGATACGAGCAGGGCGGGGGAACCATCGGGTTCCGCCGCCCTCATGCGCCCGGCACGATTCGAACGTGCGACCTCTGCCTCCGCAGGGCACACCGACGGAAAGGACGCAGAACGACGCCGGACGCACATGACACCTCGAGTCGCGTGCGTACTGGCCTCGCCACCAAGCGGGCCGCATGGCCACAAGGATCCCGAACCGTGAACCTGGACGTTTGGGGCATGAATAGGGAGCGCGAAGGCGCACGTCCGTAACGGCCATGGAACACTCCCTGGGTGGCCGCGCCAGAGCAGACGCTCGAGGCGCTCGTCAAAGACGAACTGCGCGGACCCGTGGCCGAACTGGTCGCCCGGCTGATACCGGAGCTTGTTGCCGAAGCGTTGAACGCCACCGGCTTCGACGACGGTCCTCCAGGGTGTCCAGAGGTCCGATGGCGCGACGCCAGCTCCCGCCGCGAACACCGTGCCTGCGACGAAGGTCTGTCGCGTCTGCGGCGAGGAGAAGCGCCCTCCGCGATCGAGGCAGGCCGTCGGCGATGCCGGCAATGCATGCGCCATGAGCAGCAACGAGACGCGCGGCTGCCGCGAGCGGAGCACCACGTCTACGGCGTCGAGCCTGACCCGGTGTCGGCAACTCGCAGACCCGTGGCCGAGGCAAGCGCAGCCTCGAGCACGATCGTCGGTGGGCG
The DNA here is from genome assembly GCA_963839755.1 of uncultured Actinomycetes bacterium. GTDB lineage: Bacteria > Actinomycetota > Thermoleophilia > Gaiellales > Gaiellaceae > Gaiella. The sequence continues at coordinate 336,140 of CAWIVU010000016.1, read as the reverse complement.
ACGCTCGCCGGAGCTGATCGAGGAGGCCCAGCGACAGCCACGCTCGTGCAGCGCGGCGGCCAGTCTACCGCGTATTGAGGCTCGCGTCCCAAGTAGAGCCGACCCCGACTACATAACCACGAGCGGGGAGGCGGGGTCGAACCCTCTCCACGGCGATTGCCTCTCCGCGAGCTACCGGCGCGCGCGCGACCTCGTTTCAGCCTGCGTCAATTGCGGCGTACAGCCGCCATTCACCTGGGACGCCCTTGAGTTCGTGAGGCTCGGTCTGGAAGCCGATGACCGAGGCAGCGACGAGATCCTTGACCGAGCTGGTCACGAGCAGCTCGCCGGGGGCGCCAGCGACGACACTCGTGCGCCGATGTTCACGGCGAGGCCGCTGATCTTCTCGCCGACGGTGTCGCATTCGCCCGTGTGCAGCGCGGCGCGCCTTCCGACCGAGATAAGGAACGGAGCTCCCGATCGTCGTCGCGCAGCGGATCGCGCGGATCGGCCCGTCGAACGCGGCGAAAAAGCCGTCCCCGGCCGTGTCCATCTCGCGTCCGCGGAAGCGGTCGAGGTGAGACCGCACCAGCGAGTGATGCCGTCGGACGAGGTCGGCCCAGGCGCGATCGCCGAGCGCTGCCGCCATAGCCGTGGCTGACGATGTCGACGAAGATGACGGCGCGAGCACGGTATCCGGCTCGGTCCCTCGCGCGCGAGGCACGAACCGCTCGACTTCGTCAAACACGCGATCGCCGAGGAGGGAGACCATGTAATCGGGGCCGGGCGCCTCGATTCGCTGCGCGCCGGTATGCGCGCCGTGACGTATTCGGCCTCGCCGCGGGCGGAGGCATGTTAGGTCGAGCGTCAGCACGCCGATCACCAGCAGTACGTCGCGTACGTCGACGTCCGCCGCCATCCGTCGAATTGTCAGGCGGCGCCGGGACACGCACCAAGTCGCCGATTGCGAGCGATCGTCCGGCTGAAATCCGCATAATCAGCCAGCGAAGTGGCCATGACCCGAGCCCACTCGAGGCCTCCTCGGCTGTGCCCGATCGGCGATGAGCTCGTCCATATCGGTGTCGAGTTTCTCGTCGAGCGGTCGCGCCCACGGTAGTCCGGCGCCGCCGTGCCCTTCGCGACAGGGTTGTAGAGGACAAGGCCTCGAGGCGCTCCGGATCTGTGCCCGCGAACAGCCGGCACATCGACGCTGCCTCCAACTCTCCGACGACACCGCGCTCTCGTACGCATGGCGTCGAGCACCGCGCGGAGGTCGTCCAACGCGTATCGAGGTCGGCGCCTCGCGCATCCGATCCGAAAGACCGTACCGCGTCTCGAACATGACATGACGCGAGAACGAGGCAAGCCGCTCGTGGAAGAGCGGCAATACGGACTCTCGAGCTCTAAGTCGAGTTGTCGGCAAAGCTATGAACAGCGACGATGTCAATCGGCCCGTCACCCAGGACGGCGTAAGCGATCGCGACATCGCCGCTGCGGGCGTAACGGATGTCATGTGCCTGCACCAGCACCAGTCTGCGCGTCCGTTGGTTGTGTGGAGCAAGTGGCGCACACTCGCAACCGAGTTCGCTGTCTACTGGCGGCCTCTACGCGTGTGCTCCCTATGCGGGGCGACGACTGGTGAAAGCTTGCCTCGCTTCGGCGTATAAGCACCGCGGCTACAATAAATCTGCGATCTGACGCGAACCGGCGCGCGCGTAGCGCGTCGGATCGGCGGCCTGGTCGTCTGAGCCTGTGAGACGGGCTCCTTCGGGCCCGTCGTCGCGTCCTACGCGCACAGTCGCCCCTGACGCGTAGAACGCGTCTTGCTGGACAAACACCGCCCCCCGGCTGGAACACTCGCCCCCGTGAGCGGCGAGGCGATGACGGCGACCGAGTTGCTCGATCGCGCCGGCGGAATCAACCGAGCCCGCCTCGCACCGGCCGAGCTCGAGCGGTGGATGACCAACCAGGGGCTCACCACGATCCACGACGGCAAGATGATCCCCACCCCGAGGCGCGAGAGTTGGTCGACGCGCTGACGCGAGTACTCTGACCTGTCCGCTAACGGCGGAGCGGCGGTGATGACCGCGTAAGCACCGGCTCCCATCGAGCAGCGCGTCGCCCTTCACGTGGCCGCCAGACGAAGCGTCCCTCCCAGGCGACCCCCTCGCCGACGGCGATATCGTGGCAGCCGGTGCCGTCGCCCCAGGCGACACTGAGCGCGGTCACGACGAACCTGGGCCACGAGACCTTGAAGGTGCTGAACCCGCACACCCCTACCGCTTCGCCCATCGGGTTGCGCTCTAGCGCCACACCGTCATCCGTGCCGTGGATGCGCGTACGGAACTGGGACCGATGTCCTGATGACCAAGGCGCGGCTTGAGAAGCCACGTGCAGCCATGAAGGATGAGGTAGACGTGGTAGATGCTGCCCACCGGAGAGGCCGGCGCTCAGACGGTTACGGACGGCGTCCAGGGGGTTGCGCTCCTGGGCTAGGCATCTCATCATTTGCCGGCGGGCCACACCGGCACCGCTGCGTCGATGAGGGGGTTCCACGTGAAGCGATTGGCAGTGGTGTGCATGTTGGTTGCCGCCATGATCGTGCCAGCAGCGTTTGCGGCCGATCCGGTTCCGGCTGATTTCAAGAACGCGGCGAAGTACTGCAAGGCGGTGCGCGACTCGAAGGGCGTCGAGGCCTTCCAGACGCAGTACGGGACGAACAAGAACAAGAAGAACGCGTTACGGCAAGTGCGTCTCTGCTACCGCTACAGCGAAGGCGAACAAGCGCGAGGACGCCGCTGATGACGCAGCCGAGGCGAAGGCCACGGCCGCCTGCAAGAAGCAGCAGACCGAGAACGCGACGAAGTTCGCGCAGGACTACAAGAACTTCGGTCAGTGCGTCAAAGCCCAGAAGGGCTAGGCGCTTCGCGACATCGTTCACGGTGTTCGAGGCGGCGTGGACGGCGCGTGCGCTCGACCTCGCGCAGCGCTTGCTCCCGCACGTGGTCATCGCGAGCGAGCCCGATCTGTGTCGTGGCCTGCGATCGGGTGAGCCGGGGAGGACGTGGGATCGCAACGTCCCGGTTAGAAGCACCCAATAGAGTTCCACCGAAAATCCGCGCCGCGATGAACCCTTGCGGGCGTATTCTCAGCCGATGGCTGAGCAGCACCGCGTCGCCGGTCACCTCGGCGTTTCCGCCGACGACTACGACAGGACAATCCGCGAGTTCATCCCGCACTACGACGCATGCTTGCGACCGTCGTCCACTGGCTCGACGGCCATGTCCCGCCCGAAGGCCTCGTCGTTGACCTCGGAGCCGGACCGAAGTCTCTCCGCCGCGATCCTCGATGCGCTCCCGACCGTTCGCGTCGTGCTCGTCGACGTCGATCCCAACATGCTCGAGGTCGCCGCGACACGATGTGCTGATCACGTCGGCCGCTACGAGCTGCGAGATGGACGGTTCGAGGACGAGCTCCCGCCCTGCCATGCCGTCGTCGCCTCGCTCGCGCTCCACCACGTCGTGACCCACGATGAGAGCGCGAGCTCTATCGGTCAATCCTCGCAGCCCTCGAGCCCGGCGGTCTCGTCTGCGTCGCCGACGCTCTCGTCTACGACGAGGGCCCCGAGCGGGACCGGATGGTTGAGGACTTGTTCGCACACATGGGGCAACACGGCATCTCGGTTGACGAGGGGGCCGCCCACTTCGCGCAATGGGCCGAAGAGGATTTCTACGTCTCTCTTCCAGACGAGCTGAACCTCATCGCGGACGCCGGGTTCCCACGCCCCGACTGCTTCTGGCGAGAAGGCCTGATCGCCGTGTACGGCGCGTTCAAGGACGGGTAAGTCCCTGGGGTCGAAACGAGCCGTGATCGTTCTCACCGAGCCGGGTGCGGACCCGATCGTGCGCGTGCGCGCCCTCGAGAGCGGGGCGGACGACGCGGTTCCGCGCGACGTGTACCTCGAGCTGCTCGCACGGGTTCGCGCGCTTCTTCGCCGCTCGACGCTCGGCCAGGCGGACGTCGTCGAAGCCGGCCCGCTCGTCGTTGACCATCGCGCGAGGCAGGTGCGGGTCGGCGACATCGCCGTCCGGCTCTCGGGCCGTGAGTTCGAGCTCGCAGCGAAGCTCGCGAGCGACCCGCGCCGGGTCTTCACGAAGAACGAGCTGCTGCGGGACGTCTGGGGATTCGGACGAACGTGGCCCAAACCCCGAAATCGAATCAGCCGGTTAGGCCCCGTCTGGACGAATGTCCAGTGTCCGTGGGAGCGCCAGGTGATTACCTTGAGACGTGAAAGGCAACGGGCCGGAGACCGTGATCCAGAACTAGTAAGGCCCTTGATCCGAGGGGGATGCGGCAGGTGTCTAACGGCACGACCACATGGACGGTGCGATACACCGTGAGCGGTGGTCACCAAGTTCACTACAAGGTGTTCCACGACCATGCAGCGGCCGAGAATTTCGCGCGATGGTGGGAGCGACGAGGCGAGAGTTTTGAGTCCGTCGTTCTGCCTCGCTGAAAAGGCTTCCTGCGTTCCTGAGCCGCCCGCCCGAGCGCGATGTCGTAGTTGTCAAGGAGGCCCACGCAGGTACGCCTGGCTGTCGGGCACCAAGTGGCCGCGGGCGTCCTCGTTGTCTGGGTATTGACAGCCTTTTAAACGGGATCCGAACACGGACTGTCGATTCCCACGCCTCGCGCCTGCGGCGCAAGCTCGAGGCGGTGGGCGTGGTCGTCAACGACTGGGAGTTGTCAGGGCGGTGGAGAGCGGTGCCCGGAAGTGCCGGGACGTGGCATGGCTGGAAGGTTTCCTGGGATCGAACGGCATGGCTGCGCGATGCTGTTCCGACACGTTTGTCGACTTGTGGGGACTCTCGGTCAGCCGACATTGATGGTCGGAGGATACGGGCACCTGACCCGCGCCAGCGTTCGCGAATGTCCCCAGAGCGGGGCGGCATGGCCCCCGAGTTACTGCTACTGATCTGCACCCGAGCTTGCGTCCCGTGCTCCTGTCGGGCCGCCGTGCCAGTCGACACACAGTACTGTTGCGTCGTCTCGAAGTACGCCACCACAGGCATCGACCACGGCTTGTGTTAGCGCCTGGACTGCCTCGCGTGCGTGGAGCTCTCGTGTCTGCGTAAGGAGCTCTAGCGCATTCACATTGGCTACGTTGCGCTCGAGGATTCCGTCGGTCAGGAAGACGAGCCGGTCTCCGACTTCCAGCTGAAGCTCTTGGACGGGGTAGTCGTAATCGAGTGATATCCCGAAGGGGAGACCAGGGGCCAACTTGACGGTCTCGGCGCGGCCCTCCCGGATCAGGATCGGCGAGGGATGTCCGGCGTTCACGAATCGTGCGAGACCGGAGGCATTGTCGACCCGTACGACCTGCCCAGTCACGAAGTCACTATCGTCGCCGAACCCGTGTAGCGCCTCGTTGGCTAGCTGGGTTTGTTGCGCGAGATTGACGCCGCGGCGGCGAGCGTTTCGTAACGCGCCCACGAAGACCGTTGCCAGCACGGCCGCGTTCAGCGTGTGGCCCATCGCATCGGTGATGGAGAGGTGCAGATATCTCGCTCGACGCTGAAGTCGAACGTGTCTCCGCCGACGTCGCCTGCTGGCTGCAGCCACCCGGCCAGCGTGAATTGGCCCCCCTCGCAGGTGTACGAGGCGGCAGGAGTCGATGTTGGAGCTCTGCCTCCAACGAAAGCGGCACGGAACGCTGGCCCCAGTCGAACAGGTCGGTGAAGCGGCGGTTGCGATCACGATGTAGGCAAGGGCGTGCGCCCCAGCCGACACGACTGCGAGCGTCTCCTGGTCAGGCTCGGCATCAAGTCCGAGCTCCAGCACGCCGACCGCCTCGCCTCGACTCGTCACGGGAGCAAAGACCCGGAATCCATCAGAGTCGTTCACGATCTGGACGTCCTGCTCCGCGAGCGCACGACCATGCGGTGTGCCGGCCAGCGCGACTGCCTGTCCGCGCTCGCGGCTTAGGTCATCATCGTCAGCGTTCATGCGCCGGACGTGACTCAGCCGGATCAATGACCGGCCACTGTAGTCGGCGATCAGGAAGCTGACATCGCGCGCCTCCAGAGAATCCGTCAAGGCGGCGGCGACGACTTCTGCCGCATCGACCGGCGGGCCGCTTCCACGGAAGCGAGCAGCGTCTTCACATCCAGCGCGGCGGCCACGCCCGATCGGTCACTCTTTCGCGTCGTCGCTAACCCGACCATAACTGTCCGGCGACCGCTGGTAGGCCATCGTGGCTCGAGCGAGGTCGAGCGGGGAGATGGCACCCTGCAGCGTCATGCTCTTTACGTCTGCCAACGCCGCCAGGTCGAGGGCATTGCCCGGAGGCGAGAGCCTGCACTGGGCCAGCGTGCTCTCGGCTGACATCGCTCGGAGGGCTTGCCGCGCCGTTTAGCGCTCGAGCTCTATCTGCAAGGTGGATCCGCTGGGACGCGGTACCGCCAGGCCGTACCGATCGCGGGGATCGAGCTGCAGGAGGAAGTGTGCCGCCGTCCGTGTGGCGCACGTACACCCCTTAGACGTTCGGGGCTAAAGGCAACTCTGTGGTGACAGAGGCGACATCCCGGAGAGACGCCGCTCGCGTGCACGAGTGTGCGGGAATGTCCCTTGAACGAAAGTGATCGCGGAGCGGCCCGCTACCTCTGCGACGGCGCGACCGTCGGTTTGCCGGCCGCGATCCGAACCAGCGCCCAGACGCTGCGTCGGTTGAGTGGGACTGCCGCCGCGGCGGGCGAAACACCATGTGCGTGCCGCGGCACACGGACGCGCAGGGCGCCCGGCAAGGAGACGAAGCGCAGCGGTGGCGCCACCATGAGCGACTCGCCGTCGAGACCGACGGCAACCGGTGCCATTGCGCGCACCTCAAACTCGAGACACGACCATTGGAGCACCCCACTCAGTCGCCGGTGCTGACTCCCGGAACCAAGCGACCGACCGATGGTCCCGAAGGTTACGAGCCTGGCGACTCCGCCCGCACCGCGGAGGCGTGCCGCGAAGACGCCCAGATGGCCGGTGTCAAGTCGAGGTCGCGTGCCGGTACCTCGAAACCGTCGCGCCTGATACGGATTGTTCGAGACGATCACGAGCGCTGCGTCGCACCAGTCTTTCGGGTGCGGCGCGTCGAAGTTGAGTTCGCTGGCCACCGAGCCCCGTCCAACGATCTCCGGCAGCATCCGCTTCCATGTCCCCAACTTGGCATCACGGTAGGCATCCGACTGCACAACCTGTGCGTACACGCCGAGCGAAGCGTTGTTGACGAAGATGCGCTCGTTAAGCGAGGCAAGGTCGACGCGCCGTTCGATCCCGTCGGTGAAAGCATCAAGCGCGCCAATCACGTCGTTCCGGTCGAGCCCGAGGTCGGCGGCGAAGTGGTTACGCGTCCCCGCCGGAACGCAGACGTGGGCGACGTCATGCTTCATTGCGACCGACGCGACCAACGCCTGCGACCCGTCGCCCCCGGCCATTCCGATGACGTCGGCACCGCGCGTAACGGCCCGCTCGGCCAGTTCGTAGAGGTCGTCATGACGCCCAAGCAGCAAGGGCTCGATATTCCGCCTTCTTGCCTCCTCGGGCAGGTTGAAGCGCTCCGCCTTCCCACCACCGGAGTTCGGGTTAATGATCAGCACGCCTCTTTGCGCTGGCTCCGCGGGGCGCGCTTGCCAGCGGCTATATGCATCGGCGTGCGAGCGTGACGCACTGCATATCGGGCCACAAGACCGAACAGCGCAAGTAACCCGATCAGCACGGGCAGCGCCACCTTGTGGTTGTACGCCCACATGAAGAGGATGATGAGCGCAAGGAGGACCACGGGGACGCCAAGCAAACGTCGGTAGCCGCGCGTCGTAGCGAAAAACCAGCCGAAGAACGCGATGGTGAACACCGACACAAAGGCCAAGGGAAACCCGATGGGATCGTCCGCGATCAGAAAGAGAAGGCCCGCGAGGAAGACGACCGCCAGGATCAGCGCGGCGATCGCCGCCAGTCGCCCGCGGAATCTCGCGCGGCTCGCACTCGGAGGATCACCTGCAGAGTCGACGTGTGCCGGGTGCTCGGGCGAGACATGCGCGGCTCCTGGGTTCGCGTCCATCCCGACCGAGTGTTGGAGCCGGAGAGATCGCCCGCCGAGTTCTAAGGCACGGCTATTTCACCCTACACCTTCGGTCCGGAGCATGAGTCTGCGCATCTACTTGCCAAACTCCGCGGCAGCCCGGCTTGCCGGGCTGAGTCTCGCCGCGCCACGCGAACAGGTGTACGGTCGCTCTATTGGCTCGCAGGGATCCCGGTAGACGATCGAGCCGTCCTCCAGCTCGCCGCCAGCCTCCGCGAAGCCGAGCTCGTCGGCACCGCCGAATCACTGAATCCCTGGCTGTGCGTCTAGCCCGCCGAGTCGGCGACTTCGCACGACCCGGGCGCGCTACTCCGCTCGTATGCCGAGACATTGACCCAATCGTGTCCTACCGGGCGAGCTGAGGACAGGACACGCTACGAGGGATCGGGCGATCACATCGGTTGCCTGCAACAACGAGGAGCTAACCCATGAAGAAAATCTTGCTACTGGCCCTGTCGGTGCTCGCTGCGACAGCAACCCTGTTTGGCAGCGTCGCCCCCGCGCAGGCATCGCCCATCAGTAGTGCGAACGCCGTGCGATCTGCCCACCAGTATCTGCAGTATTCGGCGTTCTCCTATAAGGGCCTGGTCAAGCAGTTGAAGTACGAGGGGTTCTCGACTAGCGACGCGACTTACGGGGTTAGCCATTCCGGCGCGAATTGGAAGAAGGAAGCTGTCGAGTCCGCCAAGCAGTACCTGCGGTATCAGGCGTTCTCCCGAAGCGGCCTGGTCGAGCAACTAAAATACGAGGGGTTCACGCCCGCTCAGGCGCTGCACGGCGTGCGAGCCACCGGACTCTAACGGCAGGGGCGCCGTGCATTACCCCGCCACGGCGGGCAACATCCAGGTCCACCACAACGGCTGATTCGACCGCAGACGCGGCTCCGGGCACCACGCCACGGCCGCGTGTACCGGCTTACGAGCGCCTCCCGGCTTACGCAGCCGGGGGGCGCTACGTTTCTCTGCGGTCACCGGCGGCAAGCCCCCACCGAGGCGGCTCCGAGCCTCAACGCTGGCCGGGAGCTGACAGCAGTGAGACGGTCGGGGATGTCGGGGTTCGAGCCGCCGGTCGAACGCCGGGCCGCAGCGCCGGTTGGGCACCTTCCGTCGCCCCCGGTTGTTCCTTCGCCAGTTTTCGAGACGAACCCGTGGTGCGCCCGACCCTGCAGGATCGCGTCCCCACGAGGGAGTGTGTGCGCCAGTCTGTGCGCCAGTCACCCCGTGCTCGTCGGGGCCGCGCTAGACCGACGGCTAGGAGGGTTTGGCCGCACGGATGGCCCTGCCGCGTCCGCGTGGGCCTATCGTGGCGGGCCGCGACGACGGGCTGACTGATCCGCCCGCGTCGCCTACCACAAGGAGGGGGCATGAAGAAGGCAATCGCGATTGCGGCGCTCGTCGTCGCGCTCGCATCCATCAGCGTCGGGCAGGCTGCGGCCGCGCCCACGGCTGCATCGAAGTCGTCCGGAACTGCATCGATTCGCGTCCCGAACGTCGTGGGACTGCGAATGGATATGGCGACGAGGTTGCTCAGGTCGAAGGGGCTTCGGGTGAACGAGGAATGTTCCGGCATCTTCGGCTGCATCATCAAGGCGAATTGGTGGGTCTGCGAGCAGATGCCGAGACCTGGCGGTCGAGTCGGCAAGTACTCAGTCGTCGTGACTTACGCCGAAAGGCGCGGGGAGTGCTGACCTCCGAGGCGACGTGATCCGCTTATTCACGTTGCGGCCAACGGAGACGTCGGTCAGCCGGGCAAATTGACCCAATCGTGTCCTGTACGACCCCGTCGCCCGCACCTACCGTGGGCGCTGGCTAGATCAACCAACCGAGCCGAGTAAGTCGCCACCTACTGCGACCCGCACGGCCCGACCGACAAAGGACGTTCTTGAGATGGAGATGAACGGGACCGGTGACGGTCATGGAGCTGCCGCAATCGCCGCAGGCAGCGGCGGGCAGGAATCCGCGGCCACAGCGCAAACGGAGGGGAGCCGGAGACCTCCGAGTCTGGCTGGCGCGCCGAGCAGCAGCTGAGCAGGCTGCTCACAAAGACGCAGCAGCGGCGCGAGCGGCTCGCTCAGGTTCGCGGCCGCCTGGCAGCGGCAAAGGGCGATGATGAGTCGGCGTGGGCGGCGCTCGATCAGGAACGGGCGCTGGGTGACGCCGAGGACAGGCGCTTTGGGTCGCTGCTGGGTGCGTTCGCGATCGCGATCGTTGTCAGCATCGTCGACGTGCTGCCTGCGTACTGGGCTGCGCAGGCTCTCGGCAATGGCGTCATTGACACGTGGCTTGTCACGGGCATTCTTGTCGCCGGCCTGACCGGGTTCGCCTGGATGATGAGCCATTACCGGAACAAAGGAAGCCGCGGGCCACTCCTCGCCGCGCTTTTCTTCACCGTCGCCTTGATCCTGGTCGAGGCGTTCCTCCGGGTGCGCTACCTGCTTGTCGTCAACGATGCGACCGTGTTCGACGCGTCGCTGCAGGGTGTCGTGATGGCGGGCGTCAGCGGCGTGCTTGTCTGGGTCGGCTACTTGAAGCTTGTCGACGCGGAGCCGTACGCGGCGTGGAAGCGCCGGCGCACCGCCCAGCGGGCGAGCGCGGATCTGAAGAAGCTTCAGGTCGAGTATGAGCGCACCGACACCAACTATCGGCAGGCCCTACAGGCGTTGCGCCTGGCGTGGTTCGAGCGCGAAAGCCGCAACCCGAGGCTCGTAGCGGCTATCGAGGACGAGCTCGCGATGACTCCCCCGCCCGAGCCGCCGCATCACCAGTCGGGGATGGACAGGTTCCTCGGTGCCACCCGGCTGCCGCTCTCGGCTGTTGCTTCGGACACGGGAGGGCCGACCCAGTGAGGGCGGTCTTGGTGATGCTGACGGTCGTCGTGGCGGCGGCTGCGGTCTCGGTGGCAGCAGGCGCGACAGGCGCGACGGGGACGCCATCCTCGGGTACGAACGTGCTCGTGGTGATGAACCCGAGCAAGCGCGCCATCAAGACCGAGGTGCGGCACGTGAAGGAGATCTTCGGCCAGGTCTCGACCCTCCCGGGGCTGCGGTTCTTCGGCATCTACGAGCAGCGCTCGAGCGATGACGGCCCTCCGTTCGACCGGCCGTTCGTGATCACGCAGACGCCAGCGACGGCAAAGCTCAAGCCGCTCGACCCGTGCAGCGAGACGGAAGGCACGGCCTTTCAGCGCAGCGCGTGCAAGAAGAAGCACGAGAAGACGCGCGCCGAGAACGCCAAACAGAACCGCAGCCTCTTCGCTCGGTTGGCGGACGCAAGTAACGAGCCAGATCGACAAGGCCGGGCGCACGACCGAAGAGTCAAAGCGCTGGGACCTGCCCGGCGCGCTCTCCCGTGCCGGCGCCAATCTCAGTGCCATGTCCGGGCAGGACTGTCTCGTGCTGCTCGGCGGACTCGCAGTGCAACCCCCGCCGACCCGCGTGGACCTCTCATCGCTCAAGGGAGTGCGGCTACTCGTCACCGGCTGGCGGTCGACCGGGCAGGTTCAGACCCTGTGGACGAAGCACATGCGGAAAATCGGCGCGACGATCGAATTCCTGCCGGCGGACGTCACCGACTTCATGCTCAAGGATGCTGTGACGCGCTGCACCACGCTGACAGCGTGACGCCGTCGGTCTAGGACTCTCATGACCCGATGGCTCGTTGCAGGTTCCGCGCTCGCGGTTGCTCTCGTCTTCGTGCTCGTCGGAGCGGAGGGATCGCGTGCGACGGTCGAGGTTCAAACAGGAGTCGTTGCCTCCGTCTATGACGGAGACACGCTCTCACTCAGCGATGGGCGACGCGTGCGACTCCTCCAGATCGACACGCCCGAGCTTGGCTCCGGTGAGTGCTACTCACGGGCGGCTCGGAATGCGCTGTTGAAGCTCGTGCCGATCGGGAGTCGGGTGCGGCTCGAAGCCGACGCTCGTCTCGACAACGTCGATCGGTATGGGAGGCTGTTGCGCTATGTCCATCGCGGGCCACTAAACGCGAACACCATTCTCGTGCGCGGAGGAGCCGCCGCCCCGTACTTCTACGGGGGCGACCTCGGCAAGTACGCCTCTCGGCTGCTCGCGGACGCCCAGAAGGCGAAGCCCGCCAAGCGGGGTCTCTGGGGAGCCTGTCCCGGCACCGTTCTCGATCCGTTCGGACCGGTTGACACCGGCATCAGCGGGCCGCCCACAAAGAACCCGCCACCCAACGGCAAATGCGACCCGAACTACGCGGGCGGGTGCGTTCCGCCCTCTCCACCCGACCTCGACTGCAACGACATCCGAGCGATCGGGCCTCGCGCCGATCAAGAGCATCGGCAGCGACCCGCACCGCCTCGACGGCAACGGCGACGGAATCGGGTGCGAATGAGATCTGGGCGAAAGACGCCGTGAAGCCATCATCCGCGCTGCCGGTGACTCCCGGCCCAGTCCGCCCGTCTAACCGGGTTCAGCACGGCCCTCCCGCACGCGTTGTCATAATCAGAAACGTGCGGAAGATCAGCACGGCCCGGCCAGCCGGATCACCTCCGTTCGCTGAGCCGCCGTGAGCGACAGGCGCTACAGCACAAGTGCCTGGCAGAAGACCCGCAAGGCGATCCTCCAACGAGACGGCTACGTCTGCCAGGTCAGAGGCCCACGCTGCGCGGGCATCGCCACCAGCGTCCACCACATCGTCCCCAGCTCAACCAATCCCGAGCTGTTCTACGAGCCGACAACCTCGTTGCTGCCTGCACACCCTGCAACCAAGGGGCGGACGCAGGATCGCTGTCGCCAACCAACGCCGCCAGACCGAGCAGCTCGTCGAGTGGATCCAACAGCTCACCAGCGCATCCGCGTTCTCTCCGAGAAGATCGCGAACCTCGAGCAGGCCAACGGCCAGACCGCGGCGGCGCCCAAGCACGTCACGCCCCACATCTACTAGCGGGACAACAGTGCCGCGGCGGCTTGTTGCCAGCCCAAGAGAGCGTCAGACCCCGATGACCGCCAGCACGACCCACACGGCGCAGACGACGAGGGCGAGGCCACCCGTCACGATTCCGACTCGCGCCGCCCGGCGTGTCCATCCGAGCGGTTGCTCAGTCAGCACCGCCCATCCGAACAGCAAGGCGAGCACTCCCGCAACAGCGCCTACCGCCAATCCCCACACCGACAACGCGGCGAGAAACCCGTACACGCCGAAGACGAGCGAGAGCCACGCGAACACGCGCACGATCACGGACGTAGGAAGCATTTCAGCTGCGGGGAGAACTCACAGACCCCGGCCGTTTTCTTAGCGCCAGGGGCCACACTCCTCGCCTCTCTAGAAATATATCCCCCCTCAAGCGCGTTCGTTGCCATCGGAGGCGACAGTGATTGTTGTCAGCCGAATGAACGCGATGGGGCGAGAGTTCCCCTAGGGCTGGGAGTCACTGATGCTGCGACTCGCCGGGAAAGATTTCCTGAGGGCGCGGTTATTTGCCGATGTCTGCCTGGCTCGCCTCCTTGATGTAGACCGCCACTACGGAACGCTTATCGGCGGCGCGCACGCCGGCATAGTCGGGCGGCTGGACGCGCTAGAGACCGAGCTCGAACGGGCCGCCTGCGCCAGTGTTCGCGAATGACCCCTGAGCGACCGCGGCGCGTGACTGGTCTGAGCGGTTGCCCTAGCCGCCTGCACCGAAGCCGTCGACTCGCTCGGGGTGGATCTGGATGATCACGCGCCTCTCGCCTGGACCGAGATAGGGGTACTTGTCCTCGCCCAAGTACTTCTTTGCGAGCATGTCGATGTGCTCCAGGGCGCCCTCCTCGACCATCTTGGCCGTGCCGCTCACCATCACGTAGCCGCTCTGCTGGTCGGCGGCGGGTAGGACGGTGACAGTCGCTCGCGGATCGCGCTCGATGTTTGTGACCTTTGTCCTCCCGTAGGCGCTATTGACGAGCACGTTCTCACCGTCGTAATCGATCCAGACGGGCGTGGCGTGCGGTGACCCGTCCTCACGGATGGTCGCGATTACGCCCCAGTTGCGGTCGGTGAAGAGCGCCGCCTGCTTCTCGTTGAGCGTGGCCATCAGCTTAGCTCCTTCTAGATCGCATCATGCTTGCCAGCCGAAGGTTAGGAACTTCGCCTCCGCGAGCGCCCGTTACGCCTGAACGTTTAGGGCACTAGTGGAGCACGGCCGCTAGCGAAGGAGGGTGCGCTACCGGCCGCAATCCCGCATGAATCCTTGATGCGCCCGGCACGATTCGAACGTGCGACCTCTGCCTCCGCAGGGCAGCGCTCTATCCCCTGAGCTACGGGCGCGGGGAACGAATGAGTGTAGCGGGACGGATCCCTCGGAACCGGTGGCGGACTCTCGTCCGAAACCTGCTCAGACGAGGAGCTGCGTCACGCGACGGCCGGCGAGCTCGAGCGTCGCGTCGCCCGGCACTTCGCGGCGGACGAACCCGAGCGCAACCACCCCATGCTCCTGGTCGGATACGGCGCTCGTGACCCTGCCGACGACCTTGCCGTCGAGCTCGAGCTCGGCGTCGTACGGGGGAAGCTCGCGCCCATCCAGGGCGAGCACGCGCAGCCCGCGGTTCGGGTGACCGCGGTAGTGGAGGCGCGCGACCGGCTCCTGGCCCGGGTAGCACCCCTTGGTGAAGCTGATCGCGCGCTCGTCGAGCCCCGCCTCGGCCGGCATCACGCGATCGTCGAGCTCGCTGCCGAGCCGCGGCGTGCGGGCACGGATCCGGAGGCGCTCGAGCTCCTCCTCCCCGATCGGCGAAGCGGCTGCCGGCGCGTCCTCGTCGACGAGCTCGACCGCCGGCACGCCGTACTCGCGGTTCGGCAGCGCAGCCTTGTGGTGATTCACCACAAAGTTCGCCCGCGCCGAGCACGACGAGCGAGCGGTGCTCCTCGAGCGCGATCTCGCACTTCGCCGCGAAGCGCCCGCGGAGCAGCTCGCGCGCGAGCCTTTCGCCCGCCTCCGGCTCCGTGAGAAGGAGGAAGTCGTCCGTGCCACGTCGCCAGACCGTCATCGGCGCGACGATTCGAGCCTTGGGCGTGAGAAGCAGTGCCTCGCAGGTGTCACCGACGGGCAGCTCCTCGACCTCGTTCGAGATCATCCGGTTCAGGTACGAGGCCGCGTCCTGTCCCTTCACCGCGACGTAGGACCTGGGCCGGGAAGCGACCTGTAACGTCGTGACGACCATCCAGACGAGGGTAGCCACAGTGTTCAGGAGCAGGGCAGAGCGGAAGGTGCAGGAGGCGGGATACGACCCCGCGCGGCTCCCGCCGGGCCAGTATCTGACGGAGAAATGGCCGGTGCTGCACGCGGGCGACGTGCCCTCGTACCCGAAAGACCTCGCGGGCTGGGACTTCCGCGTCTTCGGCGCGGTCGACACGTCGATCACCCTGAGCTGGCAGGAGCTCGACGCACTGCCGAGGACGACCGTCACCCAGGACATCCACTGCGTTACGCGCTGGAGCCGGTTCGACGCGGAGTTCAGCGGTGTCGCCTGGTCGACGCTTCGCGAGCTCGTCGGGCCGAACGGGAGCGCGCACTACGCAATCGCCCATGCCGAGGCGGGGTTCACGGCCAACGTGCCGGCGACCTCCCTCGAGGAGGAGGGCGCGTTGCTCGTGACCCACGCCGACGGCGAGCCGCTCACGCCGGAGCACGGCTGGCCGCTCCGGCTCCTGATCCCGGGGAAGTACTTCTGGAAGAGCGCAAAGTGGCTGCGCGCGATCGAGCTGCGACCCACCGATGCGCCCGGCTTCTGGGAGCGCTACGGCTACCACAACGACGCCGATCCGTGGAAAGAGGAGCGCTACTCCTTCTGACCCCGGGTTCGAGGATCCCTCGAATGGGGGAGCGGGAACCTTGCGTGGAACGCCGAACCACGTAGCACCACCCTCCCCAAGCATCACCGAGGCGGCCGCTCCCCCAAGCGGCCGCTTCGCGTTTGGTGAGAGTCAGCCGCGGTCGAGCAGCGCGAGGAGCTCGTCGCCGAGCGCGGCCGCAGTCGTTCCGTCGCGTGGCGCCACGAAGATCGTGTTGTCGCCCGCGATCGTGCCGGCGACACCGGGATGGGCGCCCTCGTCGAGTGCCTGCGCAAGCGCGCTCGCGTAGCCGGAGGGCGTCGTCACGACGACGAGCGGCCCTGCGCGCTCGACCCCGGTCGCGTAGCGACGCATCGCGACGCCGATCGCGTGGCGCCGATCTGCGTCGTCGCCTCCCGGCGTCGCGTAGACGAGGCGACCGGACGGCGCGCGCACCTTCACGAGGCCGAGCTCGTGGATGTCGCGCGAGATCGTCGTCTGAACGACCTCGTGCCCCTCCTCCCGCAGCGCCGCGGCGAGCTCGGCCTGGGTCGAGATCGCGCGTTGGCGGACGAGGCGAAGGATCGCTTGCTGCCGAACCGGGTTCATCGAAGCGCGTTCGCGAGCACTGCGAGCGCCTCGTCCACCTCATGCTCCGTGACGACGAGCGGCGGGAGGAGACGAAGCACGTCCGCGCCTGCGGTGAGGACGAGGAGGCCGAGCTCGCGGCAGCTGTCCACGATGGGGCCCGCGTCACGATCCAGGACCGCCGCGAGCATGAGGCCGCGGCCCCGGACACCGGTGACTCCGGGCAGCGCGGCCAGGCCTTCGGCGAGCCGAGCCCCGCGAGCCACGACGTCGACGAGAAGCGCGTCGTCGATCGCGTCCACGACGGCGCAAGCAGCGGCGGATGTGACGGGGTTGCCGCCGAACGTCGAGCCGTGGTCGCCCGGGCCGATCGCGTCGGCGACGCCCTCGCGCACGAGCAGCGCGCCGATCGGCAGACCGTTGCCGAGGCCCTTCGCGAGCGTCACGAGGTCGGGCTCGAGCCCGAGCTGCTCGTAGGCGAAGAAAGTGCCCGTGCGACCGAGCCCGGTCTGCACCTCGTCGACGACGAGGAGCGCGCCGAGCTCCCGCGCGATCTGGGCCGCGGCCTGGACGAAGGGCTCGTCGAGCGGAACCACACCGCCCTCACCGAGGATCGGCTCGAGCATGATCGCGGCCAGCTCCCCACCCGGGGACACGGCCGACTCGAGCGACTCGACGTCGTTCGGCCGGGCAAACGCGATCCCGGGCACGAGCGGCCCGAAGCCCTCCCATTTCCCCGGCTGCCCGGTGGCCGAGAGCGCGCCAAGCGTGCGGCCGTGGAACCCGCCGTCGAGCGCGACGATTCGCGTGCGCCCGGTCGCCTTGCGCGCGACCTTGAGCGCCGCCTCGTTCGCCTCGGCGCCCGAGTTGCAGAAGAACGCCTGGGCGCCGCCCATCCGCTCGGAGAGAAGCCCTGCGAGCCGCAGCATCGGCTCGGTCCAGTAGAGGTTCGACGCGTGCCACAGCTCGTCGAGCTGGGCGTGGGCCGCGGCGGTGACCGCCGGATGTCGATGCCCGAGCGCGACAACGGCGATCCCGCCGCCGAAGTCGAGGTACGACCGTCCCTCGTCGTCCCAGACGCGGCAACCCTCGCCGCGCACGATCGTCACCTCCGCCCGAGCGTACGTCGGCAGCACCGCCGCGCGCGCCGCACGTGACACCGTGCCGGCGGCGCTCACGCAGGCACCTCGGTCGAGCCGATCGTGGCGCGCACACCGCCGCGTGCAGCGTGGATCGCGGCCATCAGCTTCGGCACGATGCCGCCCTCGAAGCTCCCGTCGGCCAGCCCTGCCTCGGCGTCGTCGGCGCGGAGCACCTGCGCCACCGACCCGGCGACGAGCACCCCCGGGACATCGCTGACGAACACGATCCGCTCGGCGCGGAGCCCGACGGCGAGAGCCGCCGCGGCCTCGTCCGCGTTCACGTTGAGCGGCCCTTCGGCCAGCGGCGCGACGACCGGAACGCGTCCTGCGGCGAGGGCGTCCAGCACCGCCACGGGCGCGACGGGCACCGGGTCGCCCACGAGGCCGAGAGCGTCGACGCGCCTCGCGCGCAGCCCTATGGCGTCGCCGGCGAGACCGACTGCTGCCGGGCCGATCGCAGCGCACACCTCCGCGTTGACGGCGCCGAGCGACGCCCGCACCACCTCGAGGATCTCCGGTGTGGTGACGCGTCGCCCGCGGACGAACCGCGCCGTGACGCCGCGGCGCTCCAGCTCCTCGGTGATCTGTGGCCCGGCCCCGTGCACGACGACGGTTCGAGGGCCTGCCTCGGCGAGCGCGGAGCGGACTGACGCGGCCGCGACGCGTCCACCGAGCTTGAGGACCGTGGTCACGTCGTGTACTCCGCGTTGAGCCGGACGTAGTCGTACGAGAGGTCCGACGCGAGGTATCCCGCCGAGCCCTCGCCGAGCCCGAGCTCGAGCTCGATCGAGCATGCGGCTCCGCCGAGCTCCGGAACGAGCCCCGTCGGCGCGCCGCGCTCGAAGACGGCCGTCCCTTCGAACGAGACGGTCAGGAGATCGGGCTCGAGGTGCGCGAAGCCGCCGTTCCAGGGCGCTGAGCCCGCCGCCGCGAGCACCCGGCCCCAGTTCGGGTCGCGTCCGAAGGCTGCCGTCTTGACGAGGGGCGAGGTCGCTACGCGGCGTGCGATCGCTTGCGCTTCCTCGTGCGAGGAAGCGCTGGAAACCCTGATCTCGAGCACGACCGTCGCGCCCTCGCCGTCGGCCACGATCTGTCGTGCGAGGTCCGCGCAGACCTGCTGCAACGCATCGGCAAATTGCTCGTCTCAGTCGGGAATCCCGAGCGATTCGCGACGCGCCGTTCGCAAGGAGCACGACTGCGTCGTTCGTGGAGCAGTCGCCGTCGACGGAGATGCTGTTGAAGGATCGGTCGACGGCCGGTCGGAGGAAGCCGTCGGCCTCACCCGCCTCGAGCGGATAGTCCGTCGTGAGGACGGCGAGCATCGTCGCGAGCGCGGGGTGGATCATCCCGGCGCCCTTCGCCATCCCGCCGACGACGAACCCATCACCGTGTGCGACGGCGGTCTTCGGCCCCTGCATCGGTCGTGAGGATCGCCTCCGCCGCCGCCGCGCCGCCGCCGGGCGAGAGGTCGCCGGCCGCCGCGTCGACGCCTGCAAGCAGCTTCTCCATCGGGAGCCGAGGCCCGATCACGCCCGTCGAGAGGACGATGAGCTCCTCCGGCTCGAGGCCGAGCGCGCGCGCAGCGTGCACGGCTGTCGCCCGGGCATCCTCCTCGCCGCCGCGTCCCGTCGCCGCGTTCGCGACGCCCGCGTTCACGACCACCGCCTGCGGCTCGGCGAGCGCCAGGTGGCTCCGCGAGACGACGACGGGCGCGGCCTGAACCCGATTCCGCGTCCACATCGCGCACCCCACCGCCGGCACGAGCGACCGGACGAGGGCGACGTCCGGCTTTCCGGACGGCCGGATCCCCGCGGAGACGCCCGCGGCCGCAAACCCCTGTGCCGCGGTGACCGACATCAGACCAGCACTCCAGAGAGCCGGAGACCGGCGGTCTCGGGCAGCCCGAACAGGAGGTTGACGTTCTGCACCGCCTGTCCCGCCGCCCCCTTGCCGAGGTTGTCGAGCGCGCAGATCACGATCGTCCGGTCGGTATGGCGATCGTCGAAGACGCCGATCTCGGCGCCGTCGGTGTGCTGCACGCGGGAGAGCTCCGGCGTCACGCCCTCCGGCAGCACGGTGACGACGGGGCTCGCGGCGTAGTGCGCCTCGAGCACCGCCCGCAGATCGGCGCCGGTCGAACGCACATTGCACGTCGCGAGCAGCCCTCGCCGGACCGGCAGGAGATGAGGCGTGAACGAGACCGGGTAGCCGAGCACCTGCGCGATCTCGGCGACGTGCTGGTGCGCCCCGACCTTGTACGGCGAGACGTTCTCGAGCACGAAGCCCGCGTGTGTCGAGGCCTTCGGCGTCCGCCCGGCGCCGGTCATCCCGGACATCGCGTCCACCACGACGCTCTCCGGGTCGACGTCACCGGCGAGCGGGCCGAGGGCGAGGAGGACGGCCGTTGCGTAGCACCCGGGGTTCGCGATGGCCCGTCCGCTCGGCGGGGAGAGCTCGGGCAATCCGTACGACCACTCGCCGAGACCCTCGGGCTTCGGGTGCGTGAAGCCGTACCACGCCTCGTACTGCGCCGGATCGGCCAGCCGGTGAGCGCCGGAGAGATCGACCACGATCCCGCGCGACGGCGGCTCGAGGGAGGCCGCGTCCTCGTGCGGGAGACAGACGAACGTGACGTCCGCCTCGCACGCGAGCGCGGCCTCGTTCGTGATCAGGCGCGGCACCCGCTTGCCGCCGTTTCGGTTGAGGCGCGGATCGAGCGACGTCGCGTCGCTGCCCGCCAGGGAATCCGACCCGACGGCATACAGCTCGAGCTCGGGATGGGCCAGGACGCGATCGAGCGTCTCCTGGCCCGTGTAGCCGGCGGCACCAACGATACTGACGTACGGCATCTGCATAGTATGCATGAACTTTCGAAGTTATGCGGCTAGGCGGTGAGCCGGCCCTCGCTCGCCGCCTCGCGCTCCTCGACCTCGGCACGCGGCGCAACCTTGCGGAAGCGGCCCAGCGAGAGCTCCCACTCGTCGAGCAGCCCGGTGGCACGCGCCGACCCGGTCGCCCGGACGTGGCGCTCCAGGAGCCGTTGCAGCCGATCGGCGTCCTGCTGCTCGAGCGGCGTCAGCACGACGAGCTCGTCGTTCAGCAGGCGCTCGTCGGGATCGAGCAGGAACGCCTCGCCACCCGTCATCCCGGCGCCGAGGTTCCGCCCGTGGCGGCCAAGCACGGCGACCGTGCCGCGCGTCATGTACTCGCACGCGTGATCGCCGACACCCTCGACGACCGCGGTAGCGCCCGAGTTCCGCACCGCGAAGCGCTCTCCCGCCGAGCCCGCGCAGAGGAGCTCGCCGCCGGTCGCTCCGTAGAGGACGGTGTTCCCGAGCAGCACCGGCTCCCCCGCGTCGTCCGCGGGCGGCGAGACGACGATACGCCCACCTGACATCGACTTGCCCACGTAGTCGTTCGCCTCGCCGACCAGGTGTAGTTCGATTCCCTGCGCGAGGAAGGCGCCGAAGCTCTGCCCTGCTGCGCCCTCGAACCGCGCCCTGACGCGTCCCGCGGGCGGCCCCGACCCGACCGACCGCGCGACTGCACCCGACAGCCTGGCGCCGATCGCCCGGTCGCCATTCGTGATGGCGTACGCCGGCTCGACGAGCCGCGCGCCGCTGATCGCCGCGCGGCCTTGCGCGGCGAGCAGCGCACCCAGCCGGTCGCCCTCGTGCGGCACAGGCTCCCCGACGTAGCGGGCAGGCCCCTGACCTGCCCGGCCGAGCAGCGGGCCGAGGTCGAGCGCGTCCGCAGAGCTGTCGCCGGTGCGCCGCTGACGCAGGAGATCGGTGCGGCCAACGGCCTCGTCGAGCGTCCGCAGCCCGAGGCGCGAGAGCAGCTCGCGCACCTCGAGCGCGACGAAGCGGAGGTATGCCTCGACCATCTCCGGCGTCCCGGCGAACTTGGCGCGGAGCTCCGGTCGCTGGCTCGCGATCCCGACCGGGCACGTGTCGAGGTGGCACGACCGGACCATGAGGCAGCCCTCGGCGAGAAGGAGCGCCGTGCCGAACGAGAACTCGTCTGCGCCGAGCAGCGCCGCGACGACGACGTCGCGCCCGGTCTTGAAGCCGCCGTCGACCCGGAGCCGCACGCGTCCGCGGAGGCCGTTCGCGACGAGCGCCTGCTGGGTCTCGGCCAGTCCCAGCTCCCAGGGAGCGCCCGCGTGCTTGATCGACGGGAGCGGGCTCGCGCCCGTGCCGCCGTCCGCCCCTGCAATGTGCACCACGTCAGCGCGCGCCTTGGCAACCCCGGCGGCGATCACCCCGACGCCCGTCGAGGCGACGAGCTTCACGGACACGTCCGCCTCCGGGTTGACCTCCTTGAGGTCGAAGACGAGCTGGGCGAGGTCCTCGATCGAGTAGATGTCGTGGTGCGGCGGGGGCGAGATGAGCGAGACGCCGGGGCTGGTGCCGCGCAGCTTCGCGATCTCCGTCGTGACCTTGTGTGCGGGGATCTGCCCTCCCTCGCCGGGCTTCG
Organism: uncultured Actinomycetes bacterium; assembly: GCA_963839755.1. Taxonomy (GTDB): domain Bacteria; phylum Actinomycetota; class Thermoleophilia; order Gaiellales; family Gaiellaceae; genus Gaiella. The sequence goes on along the minus strand of CAWIVU010000016.1, from coordinate 314,055 downwards.
AGCCCTGGGCGATCTTGATCTGGAGCTCCTCGGCAGAGACCGCGTACTCGGCCGTGACGCCGAATCGGCCGGATGCGACCTGCTTGATCTTCGAGTTTCGCTCGTCGCCGTAGCGCGCGGGGTCCTCGCCTCCCTCGCCCGAGTTCGAGCGGCCGCCGAGCCGGTTCATGGCGATCGCGATCGTCTCGTGCGCCTCGGCCGAGAGCGCGCCGTGCGACATCGCGCCACCGGAGAAGCGCCGCACGATCGAGTCGACCGGCTCGACCTCGGCCAGGGGAACGGGCTCGACGGCAGTGACCGGCTCGAGCAGGTCCCGCGGCTCGAGGGGCGTCCGTCCGTTGACGAGCTCGGCGAAGCGCTCGTAGAGGTCGAAGCGCTCGCCCTTGACGGCTTTCACGAGCGCGTGCGCGGCGACGACGCTCCCCCGGAGCGACTCCACCACCTCGGGCGCGGTCGCGTGGGGCTCACCGCCCTTGCGGAACTTGTAGAAGCCCGGGTTCTCGAGCTCCGGCTTGGCCGCCTCGCTCGCGGCCAGGCGTCCCAGCGCCTCGCGCTCGAGCCGATCGAGGCCGATCCCGCCGATCGCCGACGGCGTGTCACCGAAGAAGCGGCGACAGAGCCGCCGGTCGAGCCCGACGGCCTCGAACAGGCGGGCGCCGCGATAGCTCGCGACGTCGGAGATGCCCATCTTCGACATGACCTTCAGGACGCCGTCCTCGAAGGCGTCGAGGAGCCGCCGCTGCGCCTCGGCGGGCGACGGCCGGTCGCCGCCGACCTTGTCGACCGACGCGAGGTGGGCGACGGTCTCCAGCGCGAGCCGCGGGCAGACGACATCCGCGCCGTAGCCCACGAGGGTGGCGACCATGTGGCTGTCGCGGGTCTCGTCGCTCGAGACGAGGAGCGAGCAGCCGAGTCGGAGGCCGCTTTCGACGAGCCGGCCGTGGGCTGCGGCGACTGCGAGCAGCGCCGGAATCGGCGCGCGACCGCCGCCGGCCGCCTGATCGCTGACGCAGACGAGCGTGGCGCCCTGCTCCACGAGTGCGACGCACGCGTCCGAGACCCGCTCGACGGCCACGGAGAGCCCCTCGTCGGCGTCGAACGTCGCGTCGACGTGGGACGGCGAGAGCGCGGCGAGCCCGGCGGGCGTCACGAGGAAGGAAGGCAACGCGACGAGCGCCGCCAGCGGTCCGTCGGCGTCGATCGCGGGCTTCGCCCCGACGAGGGTTGCAACCGACATGACCGCCCGCTCGCGGTAGTGGTCGATCGCCGGGTTCGTCACCTGCGCGAACCGTTGGCGGAAGTACGAGGCGAGGGGCCGGGCCCTCCCCGCCAGAGGGGCGATCGGCGCGTCGTCGCCCATCGAGTACACCGGATCGCGACCGCTCTGCGCGATCGGCCTCAGCATCAGGCTCAGCTCCTCGCGCGTGTAGCCGTGGAGCGCATGGCGCGGGAGGAGGTCCTCCTCCGGCGGCGGCATCCAGTCGCCGACCTCGCCGAACCGGATCGTCTCCGTGACCCAGGCGTCGTACGGCCGTCGAGCCGCCAGCTCGCGCGTCAGCTCGCCGTCGAAGCGCAGGCCGCGTTGCGGATCGACGGACAGGAGCTGTCCAGGGCCGAGACGGCCACGCCGGACCCGGACGCCTTCCGGGAGGGGCACCGCGCCTGCTTCGGAAGCGACGGCCACGAGTCCGTCCGCGCAGACGGCGACCCGGAGCGGCCGCAGGCCGTTCCGGTCGAGCTTCGCTCCGCTGGTCACGCCGTCGGTGAAGACGAGGCCGGCGGGCCCATCCCACGGCTCGACCATCATCGCGAGGTAGCGGCGCATCGCCCGCTCGTCGTCGTCGACCCGAGGATCGTTCTGCCAGGCCGGCGGAACGAGGCGCGAGAGCGCGTCCCGAACGTCGAGGCCCGAGCGGACGAGCAGCTCGACGGCGTTGTCCAGCAGAGCGGAGTCGGACCCGCGCCGGTCGAGCGCCGAGGCCAGGCTCGGATCGAGCCCACGTGCGCGCTCGCGCGCCTCCATCCACGCGACGTTCCCGTCGATCGTGTTGATCTCGCCGTTGTGACAGAGCATGCGGAACGGCTGTGCGCGTTCCCAGGTCGGCTCCGTGTTCGTCGAGAAGCGCTGATGGAAGATCGCCCACGACGCGGCCCAGTCCGGGTCGCGCAGGTCCGCATAGAACCCCGCGAGCTGCGTCGCGGCGCACAGCGCCTTGTACGTCACCGTGCGGAACGAGAGCGACGCGACGTAGACGCCGTCGACGAGCTCCGCGCGTCTGCGGGCGCGATAGCACCGCCCCTCGGCATCGTCGGCGCAGGGCGCAAGCACCAGCTGCACGATCCGTGGCATCGTCGCGAGGGCGGTCGAGCCGAGTGCGGACGGGTCGACCGGGACGTCCCGCCAGCCGAGCGGCTCGAGCCCCTCGACGCGGCATGCCTCCTCGACGACCCCGCGCAACCACGGCTCGCGGAGGAAGCACATGGCGATTCCCGCGCCTTCGACGCCGGTCAGCGTCGTCGAGAGCGGCAGCAGCATCCCCGCCCCGTCACCGGTCACGCCGTCCGCGGCCCACGCGCCTCGGTGCGCGACAGCGGCAAGTCCGGCGAGGGCGCGCTCGACCAGCTCCCGCGACGCACGACCGCTCGCGTCGGCGACGAGGCCGATCCCGCACGCGTCGCGCTCGAGGGGTCGATCGTCGAGGAGCGTCTTGGTGCTCAGAGGTCCCGCCTTTCGGAGTCGCGGAGGAACGAGGGAATGTGCCTCCCGCCTCTGTGTCTGTCAGCTAGTCCGGCGGAGGCGGGAGAAAGACGCCGGCTAGCGCGCGGGCGGCGCGATGATGGCGAACGGGAAAATTCCCGCCGAGGACGCTCGTACCTTTGCGCTCGCGCCGATCATCGAGAATCGATCGTAGACGGCCCGAGCCGATGCTGCAAGCGCGGACACGAGACCGAGATGCCTCCGACGCACAACCAAACGACGCATCTCGACGCACCGCGAGAGCGACCGCCTCGACACAACCGAGCGACGCATCTCGACGCACCCAGAAACAACGCGCCCCGACGCACGCGAACAGACGCCGCCGCACTTCGCCCGGAAAACACATCCCTACCGGGGGTTGACAACGAAGCAGGGTGCCTGTTCACTGGGAAGGCGATGCTCTGCTACGCCGTATCCGACCGCGCACTCGACGCGCGCCTCTCGGTATCGAACGGCGTCGGCATTGAGCTCATTCTGATTCTCCCCGTCTAGGGGAGATCGACGCTCACGCGCCCGTGACGGGCGCACACGCCGACCGAGACCACACCACCGGTGCGTCCCGAGGGCGTATCGAGCGAGAGGAGCACGACCCATGAATCTCCCGTCCCAGACCGAAGACCCGACATGACCACCCGGCGGAGGTACGTCGTCGCCTGCCTGGCCGGGCACGGCATCGGCCCCGAGGTGACCGCGGCCGCCAGTCGTGCGCTCGCACGGCTCGGCCGCGAGCACGGCTTCGACGTCGAGGAACTGCACCCACCCTTCGACACCGAGGCGCTGACCCGCTCCGGGAACCTGCTTCCCGCGGCAACGCGGCACGCGACCGTGACCGCGGACGCGGTGCTCGCCTCCGGCGACGCCGCGCCGTCGCTCGAGGGAGTCAGAGCAGCGCTCGACCTCCGGGCGACGGTGACACGCGTCCTCGACGACACCGGCGAAGCCACGGCGTTTGCGCCACTGGACGACGAGGCAGCTGACTGGACCCTCGAACGCGCCTTCGAGACCGCCAAGGCCCGCGCGGGCAGGCTCACCTCCGTCGGCGTCTCGAGCGCGTGGACGTTCCGGGTCGACCGACACGCCGAGCTGCATGCGGGCGTCGAGGTCGAGCACGTCGCGCTGCCGGAGGCGCTCAGGCGTCTCGGGGCGGGATCGGCAGGCGTTCTCGTCGGCGAGCCCGTGCTCGCGGACACGGTCGCCGAAGCCCCGCGACTCGGCGGTCGGCGGCGTCTCGTGGCGTCGGCCCACCTCTCACCGGCCGGGCCGGGGCTCTTCACGCCGGCGGAGGGAACGACGAGCGATCTCGCAGGACAGGGCGTCGCCGACCCGAGCCCGATGCTGCTCGCGACGGCGCTCCTTCTCTCGGAGGGCCTCGGCCGCAAGGCGGCCGGCGTCGCGCTCGAGGAGAGCCTCGCCGCCGCGCTCCAGGGCTCACGGCGACCGCTCGACGCCGCTGCAACGGGCGTCGCGGCGACGACCCGCGAGTTCGTCGACACGGTCCTCGGACTGCTCCCGAGCGCGCGCCGTGACACGGAGTTCGCACTGGGCGTCGGACGATGAAGATCACGGGCGGCGACGCGATCCTCCGCTCGCTCGAGGCCGAGGGAGTCGAGGTGATGTTCGGCATCCCGGGCGGCGCGATCATGCCGACGTACGACGCGATGGCGCGGGGCACCACGGTGCGCCACGTTCTCGCCCGTCACGAGCAGGGCGCGGGCCATATGGCCCAGGGCTACGCCCGCGCGTCGGGACGAGTCGGTGTCGCGATCGCCACCTCCGGCCCGGGCGCGACGAACCTCGTCACGCCCATCGCGGACGCCTGGATGGACTCGACGCCGCTCGTCTGCATCACGGGCCAGGTTCGCTCGCACCTGATCGGCACCGACGCGTTCCAGGAGTGCGACATCGTCGGCATCACGCTCCCGATCGTCAAGCACTCGTGGCTCGTCCAGGACGCACGGGAGATCCCCTCGGTCATGCGCGCCGCCTTCCACGTCGCGCGCACGGGTCGTTGCGGGCCGGTGCTCGTGGACGTGCCGAGGGACCTCCAGGAGGCCCTGATCGAATTCAGCTATCCGGAGCAGGTCGACCTTCCCGGCTGGAAGCCGCCGACGAAGGTGCACCCTCTCCAGATCCGCGACGCAGGACGAACGATCGCCAACGCCCGTAAGCCGGTGCTCTACGTCGGCGGCGGCGCCCTCAACGGCGACGCCTGCGCGGAGGTGCTCGCGCTCGCGGAGGCAGGGTCGCTCCCGGTCATCACGACGCTGATGGGCAAGAGCGCGTTCCCCGAGTCCCACGAGCTCCACTTCGGCTGGCCCGGTATGCACGGGGCGAAGTGGTCGAACCTCGCGATGAACACGTGCGACGTCCTCGTCGCCATCGGCGCGCGGTTCGACGACCGCGTCACCGGGAAGCTCTCGGCGTTCGCCCCGGGCGCGACGGTCGTGCATCTCGACATCGACCCGGCCGAGATCTCGAAGCTGCGCGACGCGGACATCCCGGTTGTCGGCCCTCTCGCGAAGGCCGTCGAGGCGCTGGCCGCCGAGGTTTCCCGGCATCGCGCCGAGGGCTCGCCCGCGCCGGACGCCTGGCTCGCACAGCTGCGCGCGTGGCGAGAGGAGTTCCCGCTCCGCTACGGCGAGAGCGACGAGTGGCTCAAGCCGCAGAAGGTCGTGGAGACACTCCAGGCGTTGACGGCGGGCGAGGACGTGATCGTCACGACCGGCGTCGGCCAGCACCAGATGTGGGCGATGCAGTACATCTCGAGCGAGCGGCCGCGGAGCTTCATCACATCGGGCGGCCTCGGCACCATGGGCTACGGCATTCCTGCCGCGATCGGCGCGAAGGCGGCCCGGCCGGAGGCGACCGTCGTCTGCGTGGACGGCGACGGATGCTTCCAGATGACCGCGCAGGAGCTGACGACGGCCGCCCTCGAGGATCTGCCGATCGTCGTCGTCCTGGTCAACAACGGCTACCTGGGGATGGTGACCCAGTGGCAGGACATGTTCTTCGACGGGCGACGCTCCCACGTCCACCTGACGACGCAGGTCCCGGACTACGCCAAGCTGGCGGAGGCGTACGGCGGGGTCGGGATGGTCGTCGAGAGCGAGGCCGAGCTCGAGCCGGCGCTCGCCGAGGCGCTGCGCCTCGGTCGAACTGTCGTTGTCGACTGCCGCGTCGACCCCGCGGAGCAGTGCTTCCCGATGATCCCGGCAGGCGCGGCCGCGCTCGACATGGTCGAGTACACCGACCGGGTCGAGGAATCGGCGGCATGAAGCACACACTGTCCGTCACGGTCGAGGACAAGCCCGGCGCATTGACGCGGATCACGACGATGTTCGCCCGCCGGGGCTTCAACATCGAGTCGCTGGCGGTCGGCCCGACGGAGCGCACCGGCGTGTCGTGCATCACCCTCCGCGTGGACTGCACACAGCACTCGCTCGAGCAGATCGAGAAGCAGATCCACAAGCTCGTCAACGTTCTCCGCGTGACCGAGCTGGTCGCGGGTGAGGCCCTCGAGCGGGAGCTCCTGCTCGTGCGGGTGACGGCGGCGCCGGAGCGGCGCGCCGAGCTCGTCACCACGGCCGAGGCCCTCGGCGGGCGGCTCCTCGACGTCGGCCCGGACTCCGTCGTCCTCGAGCTGACCGGCACACCCGAGGAGCTCGACGCGTTTCACGAGCTCTGCCGGCCGTACGGCGTCGTCGACCTTGTCCGCACCGGGCGCGTCGGCGTCCCGCGTGCGTCCGCGAAGCGAACCGGCCAGCGGCGGCTTGCAGCAATCTAGGGCGAGATGCAATCTCGCCCAACCCCCCTCCCATGTACCTGAAAGGAACCGAACAATGGCCACGATCCTCCGTGACGGCGACCTCTCCCTTCTCGACGGCACGATCGCCGTCGTCGGCTACGGCAGCCAGGGCCACGCCCACGCGCTGAATCTCCACGACTCGGGTCTCCGCGTGGTCGTCGGCCTCCGCGAGGGATCGCCGTCGTGGGGCGACGCCGAGGCGGCGGGCCTCGATGTCCGCCCAATCCCGGAGGCCGTGCGCGGCGCGCAACTCGTGTCGCTCCTCCTGCCCGACCAGGTGCAGCCCGCTGTCTTCGAAGAGCACGTCGAGCCGAACCTCGAACCGGATGCCGCGGTCCTCTTCGCCCATGGCTTCAACGTCCTCTACGGCCGTGTTGCACCCGGCGCCGGCCACGACGTCGTGATGGTCGCGCCCAAGGGCCCCGGCCACGTCGTCCGACGGCTCTTCACCGAGGGGTACGGCACCCCGGCGTTGATCGCCGTCGAGCAGGACGCGTCAGGGCGCGCTCGCGACCTCGCGCTCGCGTACGCGGTCGGGATCGGAGCCGGACGCGCCGGCATCCTCGAGACGACGTTCCGGGAGGAGACCGAGACCGACCTCTTCGGCGAGCAGGCTGTTCTCTGCGGAGGGACGACCGAGCTGATCCGAGCCGGTTTCGAGACGCTCGTGGCCGCGGGCTACCAGCCCGAGATCGCCTACTACGAATGCCTCCACGAGCTGAAGCTGATCGTCGACCTCATCTGGGAGGGCGGCCTGCAGCACATGCGCTGGTCGATCTCGGACACGGCCGAGTTCGGCGACTACGTCAGCGGGCCGCGCGTGATCGACTCGCACGTGCGCGAGCGGATGCAGGGCGTGCTCGACGAGATCCGCTCGGGCGAGTTCGCGAAGGTGTGGATCGCGGAGATGGACAGCGGCGAGGCGGGCTTGCGGGGGCACCGCGCCGAGGCCGCAAACCAGCTGATCGAGCAGGTCGGAGAGGAGCTGCGGGGGCTGATGCGCCGCGAGGACACGAGTGCCGTCGGTTGACGTTCCCGTAGGCCTGCTGGGATACGGGACCGTCGGCGCGGCGGTGCATCGCCTGCTCGAGGAGCAGGGCGAGGAGATCGAAAGGGCGACCGGGCACCGTTTGAGGGTCGTCCGCGCGCTCGTTCGCGATCCGGCGAAGGAGCGCGACGTCGTGCCGGCGGATGGCCTGCTCACGACCGACGTCGACGACGTGCTCGGCGACCCCTCGATCAGGATCGTCGCGGAGGTGATGGGCGGCGTCGAGCCCGCCGGCTCACACGTGCTCGCGCTGCTCGGATCCGGCCGCTCCGTCGTAACGGCGAACAAGCAGCTCGTCGCACGCCGCGGCGCGGAGCTCTTCGCCGCAGCGTCCACGGCCGGAGGGCAGCTCCGCTTCGAGGCGTCGGTGTGCGCGGCGATCCCCGTGATCAAGGTCCTCCGTGAGTCGCTCGTCGTGACGAACGTCCATCGAGTGCTGGGGATCGTGAACGGGACGACGAACTTCATGCTCACCGCGATGGCCGCCGGCAGCTCGTACGACGAGGCGCTGGCGGAGGCGCAACGGCTGGGCTACGCCGAGGCGGACCCGTCGGACGACGTGGGCGGGGTCGACGCTGCGGCGAAGATCGCGATCCTCGCGACCGTCGCGTTCGGCTCGCGGGTGCCGCTCGACTGGGTCGCAGTCGACGGGATCGAGTCGGTGTCAGGGGAGCACGTCCGTGCGGCTCGGGCGCTCGACATGAGCGTGAAGCTGCTCGCGCGGGCGACGCTCCAGGACGGACGCGTCGACGTCAGGGTCGGTCCCGCGTTCGTTGATGCCCACCACCCGCTCGCTGCCGTCGAGGGCGCCTTCAACGCCGTCATGCTCCAGGGCGACGCGATCCGCGAGATCACGCTCGAAGGCCCAGGTGCCGGCGGCATCGAGACGGCAAGCGCGGTCGTGGCGGACATGGTGTCGATCGTCGGGACGACGGGCACGGGCTTCCTCCAGGGCGACCCGGTGTGGCGCGACCTCGAGCGGCTGGCGCCCGGCGATGTCGCGTCGCCGTGGTACCTCCAGCTTCGCGTCGCGGACCGCGCCGGCGTCCTGGCCGCGCTCGCGCGGAAGCTCGCGGTCGAGGGCGTCTCGGTCGCCCGCCTCGTCCAGCAGCCCGCAACCGACGCGGCGGTGCTCCACATCGTGACCCACGAGGCGCCGGCCGGCCGCGTCGAGGCAGCGCTCGAGGCGATCGCCGCGCTGCCGGTGTCGCGTGGACACGCGACGGCGATCCCGGTCGTCTCCGAGCGCGGCGTGGAGGAGCTGGGGTGGGCATGAGGATTCCGGCTTCGCCGTAATCCTCTAGAAGTGCAGGCGATGACAATTCCCCTGATCGAGCGTTTCCGCGGTGTGCTCCCGGTTTCGGACTCGACGCCGATCGTGTCGCTGGGGGAGGGCTCGACGCCGTTGCTGCGAGCAGATCGTCTAGCGGATGCCGTAGGCATCCGCGAGCTGTGGCTCAAGTGGGAGGCCTCCAACCCGACGGGGTCGTACAAGGACCGGGGCATGACACTCGCCGTCTCGAAGGCGCTCGAGGACGGAGCCGAAGCGGTGCTCTGCGCCTCGACCGGGAACACGGCTGCCAGCGCGGCCGCCTACGCCGCGCGCGCCGGCCTGCCCGCGCTCGTCCTGACGCCGGAGGGCGCGGTCGCCGGCGCGAAGCTGGCCCAGACGCGCATGCTCGGCGCCACCGTGCTCGAGGTCCGCGGCGACTTCGACGCGGCGCTCTCGGCGGCGCAGGAGCTCGCCGGTCGTGGGACCCACGTCCTCGTCAACTCCCTCAACCCCCATCGCCGCGAGGGGCAGAAGACCGCCGTGCTCGAGATCGTCGAGGAGCTCGACGGCGCGCCGGACTGCTTCGTGCTTCCGTACGGAGGCGGCGGGAACACCTCGTCGTACTCGCAAGCGCTCCGGGAGCTCGGGCTCGAGACGCCGCTCGTCTCGGTGGAGGCTGCCGACAGGCAGGCGACGCTCGCCACGGCGATCCGGATCGGCGATCCGGTGCACGCAGAGGCCGTGGGTTCTTCTCACGCCATCGTTTGCGCCGTCGACGACGACGAGCTCGTCGGCGCCTGGCGCAGGCTCGCCGAGGAGGAAGGGCTCTTCTGCGAGCCCTCCTCGGCCGCAGGTCTCGCAGTGGTTCTGCGCGGAGACGTCGAGGGCGACCGCATCGCCGTCACCGTCACCGGCCACGGGCTGAAGGACCCCGCTGCCGCCGACGCCCATGCGCCGCCGCGTCTGGTGGTCGAGCCGGATCCCGACGCGATCGCGGACGCGGCCCGCTCGGGGAAGCGCTAGAAGAGCAGCGTGGTCGTTCGCGCGCCCGCCACATCCGCCAACCTCGGCCCGGCCTTCGACAGTGCCGGGGTCGCGCTCGACCTCTGGAACGAGCTGGAGGTGACGGACGGCGACGGCGTGACCGTGCATGGCGAGGGCGCGGGCGAGCTTCCGGAGGACGCGACGAACCTCGCGGTGCGTGCCTACGGGCTGCTCGCGGATCCATCGGGCAAGCGCTTTGCGTTCACGAACCGGATCCCGCTCGAGCGCGGGCTCGGCTCGTCTGCCGCGGCAATCGCACTGGGGTTGGCAGCTGCGCGTCCGGACGGCACGCCGGAGGAGCTTCTTGCTGCCGGCCTCGAGCTCGAGAGCCACGCAGACAACCTCGCGGCCGCGCTCGCCGGGGGCGTCACGCTCACGTGGGAGGGTCGGATCGCCCGCATCGCGGACACGCTGCCCCTCGAGCCGGTGGCGCTCGTCCCGCGGCAGCGGACGCAGACCGAGGCGTCGCGGCGTTCCCTTCCCGCCTCTGTCCCGCACGCCGATGCTGCCGCGAACGCGGCGCGGGCGGCGCTGCTCGCGGCGGGGGCCGCCGCCAACAATGTCTCGCTCTTCGCGGCGGGTCTCGACGACCGGTTGCACGAGCCCTACCGGGGCTCGGCCGCCCTCCAGGCGATCCGCGACGACATGCCGCCCGGCGCGTGCGGGGCGACGCTCTCCGGCTCGGGCCCCACCGTCATTGTCTGGGCCGACGATGTTTCCGTGTGCGCCGAGGCGCTCCGCGCGCGCTTCGGGGAGCACACCGTTGTTCCGCTCCACGTGTCCCCGAAAGGTGCCCTGTGAGCGTCCGCCTCGTCGACTGTCGGCCGCGCGAGTCCTACGACGCCGGCCACGTGCCGGGAGCGGTTCACCTCGATCCCGAGAGCGTTCTCTCGACACCCACCGACGACCCGTCGGTCGGCGGGCGCCATCCGCTTCCCGATCCCCACGCGCTCGCCGCGATGTTCGCGGGCGCCGGGATCGGGCCCGAGACCTTCGTGCTCGCCTACGACGACGGAACCGGCTGGGCGGCACGATGCTGGTGGCTCCTCCGGCACCTCGGGCACGACGAGGCCGGGACCTTCGACGTCCGCGCGTACGAAGGCCCGCTCGTCACCGACGAGCCGCGATACGAGCGGTCGGCGTTCGTGCCGCACGTCCGCGACGACGACACGATCGAGCGGCGGCGAGATCCGCACGCGACTCGGCGATCCGTCGCTCGTGCTCCTCGACGCTCGCGCGCCGGAACGGTGGCGCGGCGACGTCGAGCCGCTCGATCCGGTCGCCGGCCGCATCCCCGGAGCGAGAAACGCGTACTTCGTCGAGCCGCTCCCCGACGGCCTGCTCGATGCGCGCGAGCTCGTCGCCTATTGCGGCTCCGGCGTGACGGCGGCCGTCGTTGCTCAGAGGCTCATGCTCGCCGGACGCGACGACGTCCGGCTCTACCCCGGCTCCTTCAGCGAATGGTGCCGCGATCCGTCAAATCCGATCGAGCGAGGCAACCCGTGACCACACCGTACGACCGTCCGTCCGACCCTGCAAAGCGACACAGCGCCGCGCTGACCGACGGCCCCGACCGAGCCGGAGCGCGCGCGATGCTCAAGGCGACCGGCTTCACGGACGAGGACCTCGCGAAGCCGATCGTCGGCGTCTGCACGACGTGGATCGAGACGATGCCGTGCAACCTCAACCAGCGCGCGCTGGCGCCGCACGTCAAGCGGGGCATCCGCGAGGCGGGGGCGACGCCGATGGAGTTCAACACGATCGCCGTCTCGGACGGCGTGTCGATGGGGACGTCCGGTATGCGGGCCTCGCTCGTCTCGCGGGAGACGATCGCCGACTCGATCGAGCTCGTCGCGCGCGGCCATCTCTTCGACGGGCTCGTTTGCCTCATCGCATGCGACAAGACGATCCCGGCCGCGGCGATGGCGCTCGCGCGCCTCGACATCCCCGGCCTCATCCTCTACACGGGATCGATCGCCCCCGGGCGCTGGCGCGGACGCGACGTCACGATCCAGGACGTCTACGAGCAGATCGGGGCGTACGCGGCGGGGAAGATCACTGCCGAAGACCTCCACGAGCTCGAGTCCGTGGCCTGCCCGGCAGCCGGCGCCTGCGGCGGCCAGTTCACCGCCAACACGATGGCCACGGCACTCGAGTTCCTCGGCATCAGCCCTGCAGGGCGTAACGACATCCCCGCGCTCGACACCTCGAAGAAAGAGGCGTCGGCGGAGGCAGGGCGACTCGCGGTCGACCTCGTGCGCCGGGACGTCCGACCGTCGCAGATCATCACGAAGGCCGCCCTCGAGAACGCTGCCGCCTCGGTTGCGGCCACCGGGGGCTCGACGAACGGCGTCCTGCACCTCGTGGCGATCGCCAGGGAGCTCGCGATCGACTTCACGATCGACGACTTCGACGAGATCTCGGCGCGGACGCCGATCGTCGCCGACCTGAAGCCGTTCGGCCGCTACGTCGCGACCGACGTCCACGCGGCCGGCGGGATTGCGCTCGTCGCGCGTGAGCTCGTGAAGGCGGGCCTCGTCGACGCCACTGCTCGCAACGTCGACGGTCGGACGCTGGGCGAGATCGCCGAGGCCGTCGTCGAGACCGAAGGGCAGGAGGTCGTGGTCGCGATCGAGACGCCGATCAAGGCGCGCGGCGGCATCGCGATCCTGCGCGGGAACCTCGCTCCGGAGGGATGCGTCGTGAAGCTCGCGGGCTCCGAGCGCACGCACCACCGGGGGCCCGCGCGGGTCTTCGACTCGGAGGAGGAGACATTCGCCGCGGTCAAGGCCGGCCGCATCGAGCCGGGCGACGTCGTCGTGATCCGCTACGAGGGCCCCGTCGGAGGCCCGGGAATGCGCGAGATGCTCCACGTGACCGGGGCGATCGTCGGCGAGGGGCTCTCGGACGAGGTCGCGCTCGTCACCGACGGCCGCTTCTCGGGCGCGACGCACGGTTTCATGGTCGGGCACATCTGCCCGGAGGCGGCGAACGGCGGGCCGCTGGCGGCCGTCCGCGAGGGCGACACGATCGTGATCGACGTCGACTCGCGACGGCTCGACGTCGAGCTCTCCGACGACGACATCGCGGCACGCCTCCGCGAGCTGCCTTCCTTCACGCCAAGGGTGGACGCCGGCGCCTTGGCGAAGTACGCGGCTCTGGTCCGCCCCGCCTCGGAGGGGGCGGTGACGCTCGCGAGGCCGTGACCTGCCGCCCCTACGGCCTGTTGTCGCGCGGATCCCAGAGCGGGATCGGCGCGGTGGCCTCGTAGGCCATTCCCTTCGGGTAGCTGATGAGCTCGACGTACGTCCCGAACGGCGCCCGGAAGTAGTTGATCGACTGCCCCGCAGCAGGCCCGTCCGTGACCGCCAGCGGCCCGAGGAACTTCTGAACGCCGAGGGCCTCGAGACGGGCGACCGCCTTGTCGATGTGCCTGACGTAGTACGCGACGTGCTTCCCGCCGAAGTCTGAGTTCCGGCGGAACGTCCGATCCTGGTCGGGCGCCTGGTACTGGAACAGCTCGACGCTTGGGCCGTTCCCGCACCGCACGTGCTGGATGCGCTCGACGACGGCGCGCGGGTGGACGTCGAGCAGGTCCTCGATGAAGGTCCCCGTCGGATCGGAAAACGGACCGAAGGCGAGCGGCGACGAGCAGCCGAGCACGTCCTCGAACCACGCGACGGCAACGGGCACATCGGGAACCGTGATCCCGACGTGGTCGATGCCGAGCAGGCCGGGAACGCTCGTCACCACGGGCGTCATGCCGTTCCGCTTCGGTGACCAGAGCGGGCGGCCTGGGTCGCGCTCGTACGCCATGCCGTGGGGGTAGCTGATCAGCTCGATGTAGGTCCCGAACGGCGTCCGGAAGTAGTTGATCGACTGGCCGGCGGCCGGACCCTCGGTTACCGGAAGGGGGCCGAGGAACTTCTGCACGCCCTTCGAGACCATGTACGCGACCGCCGCGTCGATGTCGGTCACGTAGAAGGCGATGTGGTGCCCCGACCAGTCCGAGTTCCGCGGGAAGGTGGTCCGTTGGTCGGGCGCCGTGTACTCGAAGAGCTCGATGTTGGCGCTCCGCCCGCAGCGCACCATCGTGATCTGCTCGATCACGGCGCGCGGGTGGACGTCGAGCAGATCCTGCATGAACGTCCCCGTCGGGTCGCCGAAGGGGCCGAACGTGAGCGGCGCGACGCAGCCCATCACGTCCTCGAACCATGCGATCGCCTCTTCGATGTCCGGGACGGTGATGCCGACGTGATCCATCCCCTCGAGGCCGAGCTGACCGTTCGCGCGGCCCGGGGCGTTCGTGCCGGGCCCAGCGGCGGGTGCCGAGGAGACCGCGAGAGCCGCGACGGCCGCGGCGACGAGCATCGCGAGCGCAGCCATCGAGAGGCGTGTCACCCGTGGTGTCGACCCCGAGCGTGACATGTCAGACGAGGGTACGACGCCCCGGCCTTCGGTGTCAACCTCGACCACCGGCCGGGTCGTACACGCGCGGACGAGGGATCACGCGCGTCGCGCCCGGAGCCGATACAGTGGAGGACGGCGCGGGATTCGTCCCGCTCCACATCGAGAGAGGCTGAGGGACCGGCCCTATGACGCCTCGGCAACCCCCCTCGTGAGAGGGCACGGTGCCAAACCCGGACGGATGTGTCGAGCGAGCGAAGGAGGTTCCACCCGTGTCAGCCCTCTCCCTCTCCTGTCGGGTCTGCGCCACCGAGCACCCGCTCGAGGCGATCGGCAGCTGCAAGAAGTGCTTCGGGCCCCTCGATCCGGTGTACGACTGGGACGCCCTTCGGGCGGCGGTCACGCGCGAGCGCCTTGCGGCCGGCCCGACCACGATCTGGCGATACGCGGACCTGCTCCCAGTCACCGCTCCCGACGAGCCTCGGCTGGCGCCGGGCTTCACGCCGCTCGTCCCGGCCCCGCGCCTCGCCGAGGAGATTGGCGTCGCGGAGCTCTGGCTGAAGCTCGACACGGCGAACCCGACGCACTCCTTCAAGGATCGTGTCGTGGCTGTCGCCGCCCGCAAGGCGCAGGAGCTCGGGCTCGAGACGCTCGCGTGCTCGTCGACCGGGAACCTCGCCGGCGCGGTTGCGGCGCGGGCCGCGGCCGAGGGCCTGGAGGCCGTGGTGTTCGTCCCCGCCGACCTCGAGCCCGAGAAGCTCGCGGCAGCGGCAGCGTACGGCCCGACGCTCTACGCCGTCGACGGTCACTACGACCACTGCTCGCGACTGACGGTCGAGCTCTCCTTCGAGCTGCCGTGGGGCTTCGTCAACGTCAACCTCCGCTCGTACTACGCGGAGGGCTCGAAGACCCTCGCGTACGAGCTCGTGGAGCAGCTGGACTGGCGCCCGCCCGACGTCGTCGCGATCCCGATCGCGTCCGGGGCGCTGTTCCACAAGGTCGGCCAGGGCCTCGCGGACCTCCGCGAGCTCGGGCTCGTCGACGGCCCCCCACCGCGCCTCGTCGGAGGTCAGGCCGAGGGCTGCCAGCCCGTCGCGACCGCCTTCCGCGACGGAGCCCCCGTGCAACCCGTCCGCCCGAGCTCGATCGCTCGCTCGCTCGCAATCGGGACTCCAGCCGACGGCGACTTCGCGGTCGCGACGGCGCGCGAGACCGGCGGTGCGATCCACGCAGTCCCGGAGGACGAGATCGGCGAGAACATGGCGCTGCTCGCGAGAACGACCGGCGTCTTCGGCGAGACGGCGGCCGGTGTCACGCTCGGTGCGCTGCGTGCCGCCGTCGAGGCGGGCGACGTTCGCGCGTCCGACCGTGTCGTGCTGCTCGTGACCGGCGACGGACTCAAGACGCTGGGCCCCGTCGCGTTCACGTTCGCCCCGGTGCGGATCGAAGCCGACGCGGACGCATTCCTCGATGCCGTGGAGGCCGCCGCCTAGCGGATCGTCGAACCGCGGCAGACGCGTACTCTGGAGGCATGGCGCAGACGCTGTTCGAGAAGGTCTGGGACGCCCACGTCGTACGAGAGGAGCCGGGCGAGCCCGCTCTGCTGTACGTCGACCTGCACCTCGTGCACGAGGTCACGTCGGCGCAGGCGTTCGAGGGATTGCGACTGGCCGGGCGCCCCGTGAGACGACCCGAGCTGACCGTCGCGACGATGGACCACAGCGTGCCGACGACGGACGGGCCGGTGACCGACGAGCTCGCGCGGCTCCAGCTGGAGGCGCTGCGACAGAACTGCGCGGAGTTCGGGATCGAGCTCCACGCAACCGGATCGGGGAGCGAGGGGATCGTCCACGTGATCGGGCCCGAGATGGGGCTCACGCAGCCCGGTCTGACGATCGTGTGCGGCGACTCGCACACGTCCACGCATGGCGCGTTGGGCGCCCTCGCGTTCCCGATCGGCACGTCGGAGGTGGAGCACGTCCTCGCGACCCAGACCCTGCCGCAGCCCCGGCCGCGCACGATGCTCGTCGAGTTCGTCGGCTCGCTCCATCCAGGGCTGACGCCGAAGGACGCGATCCTCGGGGCGATCGGCCAACTCGGTGTCGACGGGGGCATCGGTCATGTCGTCGAGTACACCGGCGACTGCATCCGCTCGTTCTCGATGGAGGGACGGATGACCGTCTGCAACATGTCGATCGAGTGGGGCGCGAGAGCCGGGTTGATCGAGCCGGACGACACGACGTTCGCGTACCTCGAGGGGCGCCCGCGCGCCCCGCAGGGTGCGGACTGGGAGGCGGCGCTCGACCGCTGGCGGGCTCTGCCGACGGACGGCGACGCCGTCTACGACACGTACCACGTGGTCGAGGTCGACACGCTCGAGCCGCAGGTCACCTGGGGGACGAACCCCGGCATGGTCGTCCCGGTGACGGGCCGTGTGCCCGATCCTTCCTCGTACGACGACGCCGACGACCGCGCCGCGGCGGAGCGGGCGCTCGCCTACATGGACCTGCGCCCCGGGACCGCGATCGAGGACATCCGCATCGACCGGGTGTTTCTCGGCTCGTGCACGAACTCGCGGATCGAGGACCTCCGTGCGGCGGCGGCGATCGTCGCCGGCAGGCAGGTCGCCGAGGGCGTCGACGCGATCGTCGTTCCCGGATCCGCCGGCGTTCGCGTCCAGGCGGAGGAGGAAGGCCTCGATGCCATCTTCCGCGCCGCCGGCTTCGACTGGCGCCGCGCCGGATGCTCGATGTGCCTCGGGATGAACCCTGACGTCCTCGGCCCCGGAGAGCGCTGCGCCTCGACCTCGAACCGCAACTTCGAGGGCCGGCAGGGCAAGGGTGGCCGCACCCACCTGGTCTCGCCGGCGATGGCCGCGGCGGCTGCGCTCCACGGCCACTTCGTCGACGTGCGGACGCTCGACGCAGCAGAGGCAGTGATCGCGTGACCCCGTTCACGAGCGAGACCGGCCGGGTCGCGATCATCGACCGGCCCGACGTCGACACCGATCAGATCATCCCGAAGCAGTTCCTCAAGCGGATCGAGCGCACCGGGTACGGGGAGTTCCTCTTCAACGACTGGCGCTACGACGCGGACGGGAAGCCCGTGCCCGGGTTCGAGCTCAACCGGCCCGAGTTCGCCGGCGCGTCGATCCTGCTCACGGGGCGGAACTTCGGCTGCGGCTCTTCCCGCGAGCACGCCGCGTGGGCGCTCGCGGACTACGGGTTCCGGGTCGTCATCGCGCCCTCGTTCGGCGACATCTTCCGGACGAACGCAGGCAAGAACGGGATGGCCGTCATCGCGCTTCCCGACGCGGAGGTGAAGCGCCTGATGGAGGGCGTCGATCTCGACCGCGGGTCGGAGCTGACCGTCGACCTCGAGCGCCTCCTGATTGTCGCCCCGGACGGCCGCGAGATCCCGTTCGCGTTCGACGAGCCCGTCCGCCAGCGCCTGCTGAAGGGCCTCGACGACATCGCCCTGACGCTGCAGCACGAGGACGAGATCGCCGCCTACGAGCGCGCGAACGGCGTCGTCCCGGCGTGACCCACGTCGCCGTCCTTCCCGGTGACGGGATCGGGCCCGAGGTCACGGCCGAGGCGATCCGCGTGCTCGACGCGCTCGGGATCGACCACAGCGAGCATCCCTTCGGTGGGAACGCGATCCTCGCGGAGGGAACCCCGCTGCCGGACGCGACGCTCGAGGCATGTCGGTCGGCCGATGCGGTGCTCCTCGGCGCCGTCGGGCTCCCGGAGCTCGAGGGGCAGCCCGTCAGGCCGGAGCAGGGACTGCTCGGTCTGCGCAAGGAGCTCGGCGTGTACGCGAACGTCCGGCCGGCGCAGGCGAACGGGATCGATCTCGTAATCGTCCGGGAGCTCGTCGGCGGGCTCTACTTCGGCGAGAAGGGCGTGCGCGACGACGGCACGTGGTTCGACACGTGCGAATACACGCGTCCCGAGATCGAGCGAATCGCCAGGCGCGCCTTCGAGCTCACGCGCGAGCGCGGCGGGCGCCTGACCTCGGTCGACAAGGTGAACGTCTTGCACACCTCGCGTCTCTGGCGCGATGTCGTCACGGAGATGGGTGAGGGCGAGTACCCGGACGTCGCGCTCGACCACGCGCTCGTCGACTCGTTCGCGATGACGATCGTGCAGGCGCCGGAGACGATCGACGTCGTCGTGACCGAGAACACCTTCGGCGACATCCTCTCGGACATCGCTGCGGCGGTCACCGGGGGCCTCGGTGTTGCAGCGTCGGCATCCCTGTCGGACGACGGGCCCGGGCTCTTCGAGCCGGTCCACGGCTCGGCGCCGCAGATCGCCGGCCAGGGGATCGCGAACCCGGCGGCGATGCTCCGCTCCACCGCCCTCCTGCTCCGGATGGGGCTCGGACGCGGCGATGACGCGGACGCGCTCGAGGGCGCCGTCGACTCGGCGCTGCGCGACGCGCCGACTCCGGACCTCGGGGGCTCCGCGTCGACCGCGCAGATGGGTGATGCCGTGTTGCGGCCGCTCCAGGCGTGACCAGGGGGCACGCGTGAGCTCGAACGACATCACCGTCGCCTACCCCGGACGGGAGGGCGCCCACAGCGCGGCTGCCTGCGACCGTCTTTTCCCTGCTGCCCGGCTCGTCGCGCAGGCGTCGTTCACCGAGGTCGTGGAGGTCGTGACGACCCGTGCCGCCACGTACGGTGTCCTGCCGATCGAGAGCTCGCTCGTCGGCCCCGTCAACGAGACGCACGACCTGCTCTACGACTCCGCGCTCTCGATCGTCGCCGAGGCGATCCTTCCGATCAGACACAGCCTCGTCGGCCCCGCGCAGGTCGCCGTCGAGGACGTCCGGGAGATCCACTCGCACCCGGTCGCACTCGACCAGTGTCGCGAGCTGCTCGCCTCTCTCCCCGGGGCGACGGCGATTGTCGCAGCGACCACGGGCGATGCCGCCGCGGCGGTGGCGGAGCTCGGGGATCCCGCCGTCGTCGCGATCGCCAGTGCCCGCGCGGCACGGATGCACGGGCTTGTCGTGCTCTCGGACGACGTCGGCGACCACGCCGCGTACACGCGATTCGCAGCGCTCGCGCCGTACACGCGCCTCGATCGCCGCCACGGTGAGTGGCGCACCGCCCTGACGTTCGAGACGCACCATCGGCCCGGCGCGTTGCACAGCGCCATCGAGCCGCTCGCTCGTCGCGCAATCGACATGGTGCAGCTCGTCTCGCGACCCATCCCCTCGCGGCCGTTCGACTACCGGTTCGACTGCGTCCT
This sequence comes from uncultured Actinomycetes bacterium, assembly GCA_963839755.1. Classification (GTDB taxonomy): domain Bacteria; phylum Actinomycetota; class Thermoleophilia; order Gaiellales; family Gaiellaceae; genus Gaiella. The sequence goes on along the minus strand of CAWIVU010000016.1, from coordinate 294,459 downwards.
CGGCGGCCATCCGCTCGACGACGAGGTCGCCGCTGCGCTCACCGAGATGCGTGCCGAGACCGCCCGCCTACGGGTCTTCGGGTCGTATCGCGCAGACCGCGACGAGGGCTGGGAGACGGTGGCCGCGTAGAGAGGGTGTGTCCGACTGAAGTCGGACACCGGTGGCTGAGCTACGCAGCCTCTGCGGCGGCGTTCGGAACGTCCTCGACGCCGGGCAGGTACGTGCGCCACGCATCCGGCACGCGGTGGAGCGCAAGGCTGATGAACAGCACGGGCGGCGGAGCGCTCGGGATCCGCTTCAAGTGCATCGGCGTCTCCTCGAGCAGCCGGTCGCCCTTTCGGAGGTTGCACGGCCCGCACGCCGTCACGACGTTCTCCCAGACCGAGTCGCCTCCGCGCGACCTCGGCACGACATGGTCGAGTGTCAGCCGGGACCCGCCGTCGCCGCAGTAGACGCACCGCCAGCCGTCGCGTGCGAAGAGGGCCCGCCGGGAGATACGGCGCTTCACCGATCGCGGGACGCGGACGTACGTCACGAGCCGGATCACGTGCGGTCGCACGTACGTGTTGGTCGAGGTGCGCAGGGGCTCGTCGAGCCTCTCGATGACCTCTGCCTTGCCCTTCCACACGAGCACGTGCGCGCGACGTGTCGAGCACACGTTCAGCGGCTCATAGCTCGCATTCAGGACGAGTACGTGGTTCACCGTTGCGCGAGCGTAGCAGGGGCACTTCCCCGAGCACACTCGCAAAAGTGCCTCCAAAGAGAGGCACTTTTCGGCGAAGCCGGAAGGTGTCGGGGCTCAGCGTCCAAGCGACTCGTATTCGGGGTTCGGCGCCCAGCCCAACCCGGAGGCCATGCGGTTCGACATGTTGAAGAGCCCCGTCACCTCCGCGACGTCCATCACGTCCTCGTCACTCCAGCCCGCGTCGCGGAGCGCGACGACGTCGGCCTCCGTCATCTCCTTCGGACGGAGCGTCAGCTTGACGGCGTAGTCGAGCATCGCCCGGACGCGCGGCTCGACCGGCGCCGTCGTGTGGTCGGCCGCGATCGCGTCGGCGAGCGCGGGATCCTTCGTGAGCTTGCGAAGCGCTGCGCCGTGGGCGGCGATGCAGTACGGGCAGTCGTTCGCAACCGAGACCACGACGGCGATCATCTCTCGCTCGGGCTTCGTCAGGCCCGAGTCGCCCTTCATCGCGACGTCGTACCAGGCGTTCCAGGCAAGCAGGTTGTCCGGCCGGAGCGCGTAGAGCCGCAGCACGTTCGGGACGAAGCCGAGCTTCTCGAGTGACGGCTGCCAGAGCTCGTGAACCTCGGCCGGGAGCTCGTCCTCGGTTGGGACACGGAGCCACGTGAGACGTTCGTCGCCGGCCATGGTGCTACTCGACGAAACCGATCGTCATGCGCTCGGCAGGGAGCTCGAAGAACGCCCGACGGAACTCCGCCTGGCTCCACGCGCGCTTCGGGACGAGGCGTCGCACGAGCGTGCACTCGACGCGACTCGCCTCGAACGGCCACGGTGCGACGCGCGCCGCCCAGGGCCCGACCGGCTCGAAGCGGAACGACCCGAGCTCGAAGGGCTCTCCGGGCTCGTCCCAGTCGCGGAGGCAGAACACGAGCGAGAAGCGGTCGAACCACTGCAGCCGGTGGTAGTCCGCGAGCCGCAGCTCGTCCTCGACGCCGGTCTCGGCCATGCGACCCGGGTACTCCGCTTCCCGCTCGACGACGAAGGCGTCGACGAGCTCCTGCACCTCGGGTGCGCGCGTGAGGGCTAGCCCGGGATCCGACCCGTAGCGCTGGCGGTAGATGCCCGCTCCGTGCATCGAGACGAGGAGGCCGGCGTAGGCATCCTCGTCGGTGACCGCCGCGATCCCGGCGCGGTAGAAGGCGAGGTGCGCGGGGACGTGGACGTCGAGGAAGGAGACCGGCTTGCCCTCGCCGTCGACCATCGGCGAGCGCTCCCAGGTCGCCCAGCCGTCGTCGTGGCGCCGTGCGGCAAGGACGACGGAATCGTGACGCGGGCCACGGTCGGCCCAGGCGCGCGCGACCTCCTCGGAGAGCTCGGCGTGCTCGGGCTGGAGCACGACCTGCCAGGCGGCCCCCGCGTCGCGAACGATCACGACGCAGCCTCGATCCCGGCGAGCACCTCGGCGGTCGTCACGACGTCACCGTACTTCGTGTCGATGTCGTAGAGGTTCGCCTCGTGGGCGTCGGGGTTGCGATCTCCGACGGCATCCCGCGGGACCAGCACGCGATAGCCGTGCTGGAGTGCGTCGACCGCCGTCGCGCGCACGCACCCCGAAGTCGAGGCGCCAGTGACGACGAGCGAGTCGCACGCGTGCGAGGTGAGGAAGCTCGCGAGCGGCGTCCCGTGGAAGGCGGACGCCCACAGCTTCGTCAGGACGGGCTCGTCGCCGTGCGGGGCGATGCGCGGGTCGATCTCCGTCCACCTGCTGCCCGCTTCGAGAGCGAGCAGCGCGGGAACCTTCGCGATGAACGCCTCCGCGGCTTGCTTGCCCGCCTCGTCGTACGCGACGGTGGTGAAGGCGACCGGCAACCCAGCTGCGCGAAACCCCTCGAGCAGCATGCGGATCGCGTCGACGACGCCGTCGAGATCGCAGACGAGCGGCGAGTCGGGATCCGTGAAGCCGCGGTTGACGTCGATCACCACGAGGGCGGGCCGCCGGCCGAAGCCGGCGCGCCCGTGGAACCCCTCGTGGTGCAGCTCAGACGCCGTCGCCGGCCCTGACCCGCGCGAGCGCGTCGCCTCCGTCCTCGAGCGGCGACCAGCGCAGCGGTGTCGCGGGCGTCGGCGCGTCGAGGCCGGTCTCGTCCTCGCAGTTGGCGATGACGTCCTCGAGCGGCGGCCCGAAGTCGAACGCCGGGGCATCGCCGCGCTCGGCGCGTTGCCGCTCGCGCTCCGTGCTCGTCGCCGCCTCGTCGACCGTCCCGTCGTCGGCGAGGACGACGCCGTAGCCCTCCGTCGCGCGCTCGCGGCTGACGAGCCCGAACGAAACGTCGCGGGCAACGAGCTCGGCCGGTCGGTCGAGCCGGTCCTTCCAGCCGCCTCCGCCCGCCGTGCGGTAGACGAGCATGTCGCCTGGCTCGACGACCACGTTGTCGCACTTCGAGGGGAGCGCCTGCTCCGTCCCGTCCGCGCGGCGCAACAGCTTCGTCGAGCGCGCTCCGGGCAGCCCGCCGAGGACGCCCCACGGCCTCGTCAGCCACCGGTCGTCGTGGATCGAGACCTCACCGGGCTCGAGGTAGACGTAGCGCTTCTCGACGCCGTTGCCGCCGCGGTGCAGACCCGGCCCGCCCGAGTCCGTGACCGTTGTGTAGCCGTCGATCCGGAGCGGATAGTACGCCTCGAGGTACTCGGTCGGGATGTTCTCGAAGAGCGGCCACCACGAGTGGCCGTCCATCCCGTCGCCGATCGGTCTCCCCGGGATCCCGCCGTAGAGGATCTCCATCGAGTAGAAGAAGTCGCCGCTCTCCTCCCAGCCGGAATAGAGCATGTACGGGCTCGTGCCGTACCCGGCCGCCGTGTTGAGCTCCGGCGCGTTCTTGCAGAGCGCCCCGCCCAGGACGTCGAACTGACGGGCGAGAGCGTGCGTCCGGCACCCGAGCGCGGCCGGGTAGCGCGGCCGGAGCAGCGATCCCTCCGGCATCACGACGTGGAGGAGCGGATAGAAGCCGTCGTTGAAGAGGATCTGGGGATCGTTGACCATGATCAGGTAGATCCCGATGAACATCTTGAACATGCCCTCGGAGAGGTAGAAGTTGATCGGCCCGAGGGCCTGGGGGTCGGTGCCCGACCAGTCGAAGAAGGCGTGCTCGCCCTCCCGCCAGATCGTGAGCTGCATCTTGTACGGGCCGTTGCCGAGCCCGTCGTCGTCGATGTAGTCGACGAACGTCTGCGGCTCCTCCGGGATCGCGACGGAGATGAGGAACTTCATCGCGTTGTAGGTGCGGTCGAGGAGCGCCTGCAGCGCCGCGAGGTAGGTCTCCTTCCCGAACCGGTCGCAGAGCTCGATCACGCGCCTCTCGCCCGCCCGGCAGCCCGCCACGATCGCGAACAGGTCGGCGCGGTTCATCTCCGGGTTGCGGACGTTGTTGAGGATCAGCCGGAGGACGTCCTCCTGCACCTCGCCGCGCTCGACGATCTTGAGCGGCGGGATGATGATCCCCTCCTCGAAGATCGTCCTCGCCCCCGTCGGCAGCGAGCCCGGGAGCGGCCCGCCCGCGTCCATCTGGTGGCCGAACTGCGACGACCAGCCGACGAGCTCGTCGTCGTAGAAGATCGGCACGAGCACGAGCCAGTCGTTCGTGTGCGAGATCGACGCCGAGCACTTGAACGGGTCCGAGGTCAGGATCACGTCCCCGGGATAGATGCCGCGATCCCAGTCCTCCATCATCTCGTTGATGTAGGCGCCGAACTGGCCCACGACCATGCGGCCGCGCGGGTCGGTGATCATCGGGAACTCGTCGTGCTGCTCCCTGATGACGGGGCTCATCGCGGAGCGGAAGAGCACCGCGTCCATCTCGTACCGCGCGCTCTTGAGCGCCCCCTCGATGATGTCGAGCGTGACGGGGTCGATCTCGACGCCGGTCGGGATCTCGGCGACCTGCGGCTTCTCGCTGGTGATCGTCGTCATTGTCTCCCCCTGATGGTTGATCGGGAATATGCGTGATGTCCGGGGGCGTCCCAGACCAAGCAGGGCGGCACGATCGGCCTCGGCGCATACCCGGAGGTACGTGTCGAGGTCGAGCGGGTCGATCCGGCGCCGTGTCTGGGGCGCCATCCGGTTCGCGGAGATTCCCGATCAACCATCATTGGCCTTCGGGTTGATGAGGATGTTGAAGTTGACGTCGACCTCGGCCGCGTAGCCGGGGAGGACGACGGTGGTCGAGTCGAACTCGGTCACGATCGCAGGACCGTCGAAGCGGTGGCCCGGTGAGAGCCTGGCGCGGTCGTAGATCTTCGTCGGCACGCGCTCGCCCTTGAAGACGATCTCGTGCTCCTCGGTGACGGCGGCGGAGGCATCGGCGTCACCTGCCTCGCCCACCGGGAGCTCCGGCTTCGGGACTGCGCCCGAGCCGATCGCCCGCAGGTTGACGATCTCGCACGCCGTGCCGGGCATGCGGAACCCGTAGAGCTGCTCGTGGAGCACGTTGAACCGCTCCTCGAGCCCGTCGAGGCCGCCGCGCGCCTCGTCGGGGTCGATCGTGACGGGGATCTCGTAGCCCTGCCGGTGGTAGCGCATGTCCGCCGTGTACGCGATCGAGCGGACGTCCTCGGCGATCCCTTCGCCCTCGAGCCACTCGCGCGCACGCTCGCCGAGCCCGTCGAGGATCGTCCCGACCTCGGCTGCGTCGGCGTCGGCGAGGACGCGGATGTAGGTCTGCGCGAACTCGTCGCGGAAGTCCGCCACGAGGTCGCCGATCGCGCACAGGACACCCGGGGCGGGCGGCACGAGCACGGGGAACGACCCCATGATCTCGGCGACCGCGTTCGCGTGCAGCGGCCCCGCGCCGCCGTAGGCGACGAGCGCGAACTCGCGGGGGTCGTGGCCGCGCTGGACGGAGACGAGCCGCAGCGCGCCCGCCATGTTCTCGTTCACGATCGCGAGAATCCCCTCGGCGGCCTCCTCGGCCGAGCCGAGCCCCATCGCGTCAGCGACGGTCTGCACCGCTCCGCGGGCGGCATCGACGTCGAGCTCCATCTCTCCGCCGAGGAGGCTCGGCGGCAGGTGCCCGAGGACGACGTTGGCGTCGGTCACGGTCGGCTCCGCGCCGCCTCGCCCGTACGACGCCGGACCGGGATCCGCGCCGGCCGACTGCGGGCCGACCCGGAGCGCCTTCGTGAGCTCCGGCACGTGGGCGATGGAGCCGCCGCCTGCGCCGACCGTGTGCACGTTCACCGAGGGCACCTTGATCCGGAAATGGCTGATCGAGGTCTCGCGCCCGATCGTCGGCTCGCCGTTCTGGCACAGCGCGACGTCGGTCGAGGTGCCGCCCATGTCGAAGGTGAGGATGTCCTCGAAGCCCGCCTTGCGGGCGACGTAGAGCGCGCCGGCAACGCCACCCGAGGGGCCGGAGAGGATCCCGTAGATCGGGTTGCGCCCCGCCTCGACGGTCGTCATCAGGCCGGCGTCCGAGCGGAGGATGTTGACGTCCGCGGTGGCGCCGATGCCGTTCAGCTCCGCCTGGAGATCCTTGACGTACGTCGCGACCTTGGGTCGGACGTACGAGTTCATGCACGCGGTCAGCGTCCGCTCGTACTCGCGGAACTCGGGCAGCACCTGCGCCGAGAGCGTCACCGGGAAGCCCGGGTAGAGCCGCTCGACGATCTCGCCGATGCGCTCCTCGTGCGCCGGGTTGACGTACGAGTTGATCAGCCCGACCGTGAGCGACTCGACGCCCGACTCGACCAGGTCGCGCACGATGCCCTCGACCTGCGCCTCGTCGACCTCGACGATGGTCTCGCCGCGGGGGCCCATGCGCTCGACCGCCTCGCGTGTGTCCGCGAGCGAGGCGGGCGGGTCGGGCTTCTCCATGATGATCCAGCCCGCGAGTGGACCGGGGGTCTGCGACCGGGCGAGGTGGAGGATCTGCGCGAACCCCTGCGTCGTGATCAGCCCGACGCGGGCGCCCTTCGACTCGAGCACCGCGTTCGTCGCGACCGTCGTCCCGTGCAGGATGTTCCTGAGGTCCCCGACGTCGACGCCCGACTCCTCGCAGATCCGGCGGACGCCGACGAGCACGCCCTGTGACGGGTCGGCCGGCGTCGACGGCGTCTTCACCCGATGCTGCGTGCCCACTCCGTCGTCACCGACCAGGAAGAGATCGGTGAACGTCCCTCCCACGTCGACACCGAGCCTGAATGCCATCCCTCTCCTCCGTCGTCAGTGAGCCATGACCGGCGCGAACGCGCCGGCCTTGTAGACCTGCCCCTCGAGCTGCCGCCCGAGCTTCTCTTCGAGCCATGCCGCGACCTCGATCAGCCGGTCGAGGTCGATTCCCGTCTCGATCCCCTCGCCGTGGAGCAGGTAGACGAGATCCTCGGTCGCGATGTTCCCCGTCGCGCGCGGGGCGAACGGGCAGCCGCCGATCCCTCCGATCGAGGCGTCGAGCACCGTCGCGCCCGCCTCGAGCGCGACGAGCGCGTTCGCGTAGCCCGTGCTGCGCGTGTTGTGGAGGTGGACGCCGACCGGGACGCCGAGCTCGACGCCCTCACGAACGAGGTGACGCACCTGCCGCGGAACGCCGACGCCGACCGTGTCGGCGAAGACGATCTCGTCCGCGCCGCCCGCGGCGAAGCGTGCGGCGAGCTCCAGCACGCGACCGGGGTCGATCGCACCCTCGAACGGGCACCCGAACGACGTCCCGAGCGTCACGGTGACGCGGATCCCGTCCTCCTTGGCCCGCGCCACGACGCGCTCGCCCGCGACGACCGACTCCTCGGTCGAGGCGCCCGCGTTCCGCCGGTTGAACTCCTCGCTGACGGCGAACGCGTAGTGCGCCTCCGTCAGGGCCGTTGTCGCGAAACGGTCGTAGCCGCGCTCGTTCAGGACGAGCCCTGCGTAGGTGACGCCCTCCACGGGGTGGAGAGCAGCGACGACCTCCTCCGCTCCGGCCATCTGTGGCACGCGACCGGGATGCACGAAGCTGACTGCCTCGATCCGCTGAGAGCCCGGCGGCCGCCAGCCTGTCCACGAGGTCCGCCCGAACCAGGGGGTCGAGCGTGACCGCGTCGTTCTGGAGACCGTCGCGCGGCCCGACGTCGCAGATCGTGACCATGGTCAGATCACACCTTCCTCGTGGAGTGCGGTGCGCTCGGCCTCGTCGAGGCCGAGCAGCCCGCCGTAGATCTCGTCGTTGTGGCTGCCCTCCTGCCACGTTGCCGACCAGCGCACCGCGCCGGGCGTCCGCGTCAGCTTGGGGACGATCCCGGGCCCGACGTACGACCCGAACTCCGGATCGACGTGCTCGAGCAGCATGTCGCGGGACTTGAACTGCGGGTCCTCGAAGATGTCCGCGATGGTGTAGATCGGGCCACAGATCACGCCCGCCTCGTTGAGGATCCTGTCGATCTCGACGGCGTCGTGCTCTCCGGCCCAGTCGGCAACGATCCCCTCGATCTCGTCCTGATTGTCGCCGCGGGCCAGGTGCGTCGCGAAGCGCTCGTCGTCGGCGAGCTCGGGACGGCCGATCGCTTCGCAGAGCCGCCGGAACACGTTGTCCGCGTTCGCCGCGATGACGACCCACTTGTCGTCTCGCGACGTGAAGATGTTGGAGGGCGCGATCCCCTTCAGGTTCGTTCCCTGCGGGCCGCGGACGATCCCGAGCCTGTCGTACTCCGGCACGGTGCTCTCGAGCATGGCGAACGATGCCTCCATCAGCGAGACGTCGACCACCTGACCGAGTCCGCCGCCCGCAACGTCGCGCCAGTAGATCGCGGCGAGGATGCCCTGCGCTGCGAACATCCCGGCGAGCGAGTCGCCGATCGAGAGGTGCATGCGCGGGGGCGGCTGGTCGGGAAAGCCGTTCAGGTAGCGAAGCCCACCCATCGCCTCGGCCACCGAGGCGAACCCTGCCCGCTCGGCGTAGGGCCCCGTCTGCCCGTACCCGGAGATCCGCGCCAGGATCACACGCGGGTTGACCTCGCTCATGCGGTCGTAACCGATCCCCCAACGCTCCAGGGTTCCCGGGCGGAAGTTCTCGGTAACGACGTCGGCGTGCTCGACGAGCCCGAGCAAGAGCTCCTGGCCGCGGGGTTGGCGCAAGTCGAGCGTGATGCACTTCTTGTTCCGCGACTGCACCGGCCACCAGAGCGACCGCCCCTCGTAACGGGCCTTCCCCCAGTCGCGGATCGGATCGGGCTTCCCCGGCGCCTCCACTTTGATGATCTCCGCGCCCAGGTCGCCCAGCAGCCGACCCGTGAACGGTCCCGCGAGGAGCGTTCCGAGCTCGACGACGCGGAGCCCGGTGAGCGGCCCGCCGTCCGGCACCGTCCCCGTCACGCGTCTGCCGCCCGTTCGGAGCCCGCTCCGCGCTCGGGCAGCCCGGCGGCCATGTGTTGCACGAGGACGTCCCGCGCCTCGAAGACATGCTCGCGCATCACGATCTCGGCACGCTCACCGTCCGCTCCCTCGAGCGCCTTGACGAGCTGCAGGTGGTAGTGATGCGAGGCCGACGCCTGCGCCGGCGAGTACCAGACGTACGACTTGTAGACGAGCGGCATCGCGACCACCTGGCGCACCATCCCGCTGAGGCGCTCGCTCTCGGCGGCCGCCAGGATCGTGTCGTGGAAGAAGCCGTTCTCCGCGACGAGCGCAGGGAGATCGTCGCCGCCGAGCAGGGCCGCGAACCGGTCGCAGCTCGCGCGGAGCTCCTCGAGCTGCGCCGCGTTGACGCGCGTGGCCGCGCGACGCGCGGCGTGACTTTCCAGGAGCGCCCGCAGGTCGTACATCTCCTCGAGCTCGGCGGGGTCGTACGAGCGAACCGTTGCGCCGCGGTTCGGCGTCGCCTCGAGGAGCCCCTCGGTCTGGAGCACGAGCAGCGCCTCGCGGATCGGCGTGCGGCTGATGCCGAGCTGCTGGGCGAGCTCTTCCTCCTTGAGCCGCTGCCCCGGGAGCACGCGTCCGTCGACGATCGCCTGGCGGATGAGGTCGGCGGCGGCCGCACTGGCGGTCCGGGCGAGAGAAGCCTGGCCCTCGAAGATCGCGCCCACCGTCGGCGACCATACAGTATGCAAGAAACAGTTTGAAGCGCTCTCAGGCGCTTTCCGCCACGGTTTGCGGGGGCAGCCGGTACGCGAGAAACGCGCCGAGCGCCGCGAGTGCCGCCGTGGCGAGCCAGAGCGCGTCCCAACCCAGGCCGTCGACGAGGGCGCCGAGCAACGGAGTCGCGATTCCAGACAGCACGAAGACGACCGTCGCGGCGACCGCGACCGAGCGGCCGGCCAGCGACGGGTCGACCCGCTCCCCCGCGCTCACGTAGACGAGCGCGTTCCAGCCGAGCGCCCCGAGGCCGAAGACGACGGTCGCAAGCACCACGGCCACGGCCCCCGCATGGAGCGCGACGCCGAAGACGAGCGCGCCGACCGAGGCGAGCGCACCCACCTCGACCAGCGTGCGGACGCGCCGCGAGCCGCCTCCCCGGTCTGCGACCGATCCCCACACGATGCGAGCCACCATCGCTGCGAGGTTGACGCCGAAGTATGCGATCGACGCGGTGAGCTCGGAGTGCCCCGCCTCGCGAATCGCAGGGACGAGGAATGCGAGCAGTGCCTGGAGGACGACGATGTAGCACGCCGCGACGGCCAGCAGCATCAGGACTCCGGGCGCGCGGAGGATCGTCGCGAGCGACCCGCGACCGATACGTTCGCGCGGCGCGGCGCCCGTCGCTGACGACGAGCGCGAACCAGCAGCCGCTGACCGTGACGACCGCGGCGGAGACCGACAGCGTCAGCCCGGTCCCACCGAGCGCGTAGAGCGACGGATAGACGATCGCCGCGATCGCGCCTCCGAGGGGGACCGCGGTCTGCCGCACGCCCAGCGCCCAGCCGCGCCGTGCAGCCGGGTACGCACGGAAGAGCGCCCCCGTGCCCGCGATCGGCACGACCGCCGACCCGAGGCCGAACACGAAGAGAGCCCAGAAGAGGACCTGCTTCGAGCCGGCGGTGGCAGCGACGGCGAGCCCGGCGGCGCCGACCGCCGTCCCGATGAGCATTGCACGGCGCGCGCCGATCCGGTCGACGAGGAAGCCTGCCCCGATCAGCGCCACACCCGCGCCGAGCAACCCGGCCGACAGCACCGCGCCGAGCTCGAACAGCGTCAGGTCGAAGTCGTCGAGGAGCTCGGGCCCGATGGCCGGTAGCCCGAAGTTGACGAGCGAGACCGCCGTCTGGGCGCCGGACGCGCCGGCGAGCACGGCGCCCGGGGCCCAACCGCGAGAGCTTGCCACCCGCCGGATTATCCTTGGCACGTGGATCGGGACGCGGTCGCACGCGCCGGCCGGCGCGCCCAGGCGGAGGAGGCGCTCGCCGACGAGCGCGAGCGCGAGGCAGCGCTGCGACGGCAGGTCGCCGAAGTCGTCCTGGAACAGGAAGGGCCGCGCATCGACGCCGAGGCGCTTGCCGCGCTCGACGCCGACGTCGCACGGCGCGTCCGTGCCGCGCTCGGCCAGCTCGACGACGCGCCGGACGAGGAAGAGGATCCATTCGGCGACGACGTCTACGTCACGCTCGACGAGGAGCCCGACGAGCCGGAGGGGGACGAGCTCGGGCGACTCGAGAGCGAGATCGCCGAGTCACAGCGCATCCAGCAGGCGCTCGAGACCTTCATTGCCGCGCTCGACGCGGCCTAGAGGGCACTTCCGCTCTCGCGGAAAATGCCTCTGACCATCCTCTAGCTCCGCAGCGGGACCGCGTAGGACGGCATCGGGGCACCCGTCGCGCCGCGGAGCTTGAGCGGCAGCCCGAGGAACGCGAACTCGTACTGCTTCTCCGCCGCGATCTCGTTCATGTCGACGACCTCGATGATCTGCGCGCCGGCGGTCGCGAACATGTAGCTGTGCACCGGGAGGAACACCTTCTCCTCCTCGGACGGCAGCACCTCGAGCCCGATCGTGTCGCCGGCGATGCACATCGCGCCGACCTCCTCGCACAGCCACTTCGCGGCCGGGAGGCCGATCCCCGGCGTGTTGACGAGGTAGCCGTCGAAGTCGGGCCAGACGTTCATCCGGCCCGTGCGGACGAGGACGACGTCGCCCTTCTTGAGCTCGACGCCCTGCTTCGCAACCGTGTCCTGGAGGTCCTGCGGCGTGATCGCGTAGCTGTCCGGCAGGACGTCGGCGCCGTGCGTGCCGGCCACGTCGAGCAGGACGCCACGGGCGATCACGGGCGGGTACTTGTCGAGCCCGCCCTTGTTCCAGATCCGGCTGCCGAGATCCTTGTCCGCCTCCCAGCCGTTCCAGAACCGACCGTGGAAGCCGAGGTGGTTGAGCGTGTCGATGTGCGTCCCGCAGTGGGTGTACATGTGGATCGAGTCGCCGCAGTAGGAGTACTTCTCGTGGACGTCCGAGCCGACGCCGGAGAGGTTGTCGTTGACCGACCCTTGCGGGGTGTGGGTCATCCAGATCCCGTAGCCCGGGTCGCCGGCGGCGACCCACGACGGCATGCCGATGAAATACTCGACGTTCAGGTCGAACACGTGGCGCCCGTCGAGGTGGCCGAGGATGGCCGAGTTCGTCTCGGGCGTGATCCAGTTGAGGCGCCCGATCTCGTCGTCGGCGCCCCAGGGGCTCTTCGACACCTCCAGGCCGTCCTGCGAGTGGAGCTTCTCGGGAACGAGCTCGGGATCTGCCATCGCGCCGCGCCTCCTTCTCCGTTCGGGGATTCCGGGCGAGCCTACTCCGCCTTTCTTTGCCGAGTCGCATAATCAGCCGATGTCCGCGCTCCAGAACGTGCTCGACGAGCTGCTCGACGCGACCGCTGGGAGCCGCGTGACGTTGCGCTGCGACCTCCCCGGGGAGCAGGCGTTCGCCGTCGTCGCCGAGGCGCTCGCGCCGGGCGTCGCATCGCTCCGGGACGAGCGCTCGGTGCACCTTCCGGGTCAGCCGGTCGTTCTCGAGGTCCAACGCGGCCGGCAGGTCGTCCAGGACGACTGCGCCGCGGCGTACGACGACCCAGCGTTCCACGCGATGCTCGCGGCGTACGGCGGGCTCGCCGCCCAGATCGTGACGCCGGTGATGCGCGACGGCGAGCTGGAGGCGATTCTCTCGCTCCACCAGCTCGGCGCCCCTCGCCGGTGGACGGAGGAAGAGATCGCCGCAGCGACGCTGGCGGCCGAGCAGGTCGAGGAGCTCCTGTGAGGATCCCGTCGTCGGCCGCCCACAACCGCTGGCACCCGGACCTCGAGCCGGTCGCTCACATCGGGCCCGGCGACGTCGTGACGCTCGAGACACGCGACGGCCTCGACGGTCTCCTGACTCGGCAGAGCATCCACGCCGACTGCGGACGTCTCGAGCTCGGGCTCGCCCATCCGCTCACCGGTCCCGTACACGTCGAAGAGGCCGAGCCGGGCGACGTGCTCGAGGTCGAGCTCCTCGCCTACGAGACGCCGGACTTCGGCGTCAACGCCGTTATCCCAGGCTTCGGCTTCCTCGCCGACGTCTTCACCGAGCCCTTCCTCGTCGGCTGGGAGCTGGACGGCACGCACGCCCGCTCGGGCGAGCTCCCGGGGATCGCCGTTCCTGCGCGCGTCCACGCAGGCGTGATCGGCGTCGCCCCGTCGCACGAGCTGATGGAGGCGCAGCGGGCGCGCGAGGATCGGATTCGCGCCGCCGGCGGGCCGGTCGCGGACAACTCCCCGGAGACGGCGCTGCCGCCGACGGCCGCCTCGGGGCTAAGGACGGTCCCGCCTCGAGAGAACGGCGGCAACATCGACATCCGCAGGCTCGTCGCCGGCGCCACGCTTCTGTTGCCCGTGCACGTGCCGGGTGCGCTGCTCTCGCTCGGCGACGTCCACTTCGCGCAGGGCGACGGCGAGGTGTGCGGCACGGGGATCGAGATCGCGGCGGCCGTCACCGTGCGGCTCGGTCTACGCAAGGCACCCCGCTGGACACCACGCTTCCCGGCCTACCTGACACCCCCGGAGCCTGCGCGAGCGCGCTTCGCGACGACGGGGATCTCCGAGGACGCCGCGATGGACCTGACCGCGGCGGCACGTGCAGCGCTGCTCGCGATGATCGACTGGCTCGAGGTGGAGCACGGCCTCTCGCGTCCGGCTGCCTATTGCCTCTGCTCCGCCTGCGTCGACCTGCAGCTGTCCGAGGTCGTCGACATCCCGTTCCCCCTCGTCTCCGCCTCGATCCCGCTCGACGTCTTCGACGCCTGAGCCCAGCCGCTAGCCCGCGACGGCGATCGCCTCGATCTCGATCTCGAGCTCGGGAAGGGCGAGCGACGTGACCTCGACGATCGTGTCGGCCGGGTACGGCGGTGTGAACCACTTCCCGCGCAGCTCGACGATCTTCGGGAAGTTCGCCATGTCGGTGAGGAAGATCGTGACCTTCACGACGCGAGCGAGGCTCGAGCCGCCGGCCTCGAGCACACGCTGCAAATTCTGGAAGACCTGCTCGGCCTGAGCGTCGAAATCGCCGACGCCGACGAGCTCGCCCCGCTCGTCGATCGCAGCCTGACCGGAGACGAGGAGCAGGTCGCCGACGCGGAACCCCTGCGAGAGCCGGAACGGCTCGTATGGATCGGGATCCAGCCGGATCGGGGTGACGTCCGTCACGTCGAGATCATCTTCTTCTCGATGCCGACACCGGCTGCCATCGCGCGCTCGACCTCGAGCGGCACGGTGGCCGAGTCCTGGAGCGCAATGCCGGTGGAGTCGAAGACCGTGATCTGCTCCGCCGTCTGGCGGCCCTCGAGCTCGCCGCAGATCACCTTGCCGATCTCTCCGGCCACGTCGTCCTCGCCGATCAAGCCTTCGCTGAGCGCCACGTTGATCTCGCCGTCGGGGACGCACTGGCGCATGTCGTCCACGAACACGCGTCCCCGCTGCAGCAGGCCCGGGTGCAGCTCCTGCTCGCCCGCGAGGTCGGCGCCGAGCGCTGCGAGGTGCGCGCCGTCCTTCACCCAGGCATCGTCGACGATCCACCCGCGTGCGTGCGTGCCGGTGACGATCACGTCGGCGCCCTCGACGGCGCTGCGGACGTCGGTCGTGCCGGTGAGGGAAAGGTGGGGAAAGCGAGGAGCCTGGCCCGCGAGGAAGCGGTCGACCGATTCCTGCGAGCGGCTCCAGACGCGCACCTCGTCCCAGGCGAAAACCGAGTCGCAGGTCGCCAGCGTCCCCTCGCCGACGCTGCCCGTGCCCAGGATCGCGAGCACCTTCGAGTCGGGCCGCGCGAGCCACTTCGCCGACACCGCCGCAGAGGCGCCCGTGCGCATCAGCGTGTGGTACGAGCCGTCGCAGATCGCGAGCGGAAAACCAGTCTCCGGATGCGTGTAGATCAGGATCGAGAAGACGGCCGGCAGGTCGTAGCGCGTGTTGTCCTCCCGGATCGACACCCACTTGCAGGCCGCGGCTTCCGGCTCCTCGATCCAGGACGGCATGACTTCCCACTCGCCCTTGTAGCGATCGAGCACGATGTGGCCCTTCGGCTCCATGTACACCCGGCCGAGGCCGTGCATCCGGAATGCGTGCTCGACGCAGTCGACGTACTCGGCCGGCGTGAGGAGGCCCATCATCTCGGAGCGGCCGAGGATGAGCGTCTTACGGTTCCGCCAGCTCTCCACCGGCCGATTCTATGTCCCGCGCAACGAGCTCGATGAGCGGCGCACCGTCCGGGAAGGACGTGAGACGGCGACGTGCTCGCTCGAGCTGGCGGCGGGCACGGGCCGGCTCTCCGGTCTGCGCCTTGTACCCCGCGGCCGCGAGGTGGTGGAGCCCGCGGACAAGCTCCTCCTGCTCGTCGGCGAGGCCGAACACGGACGCGAGCCTGCTCGTCGCGACGAGGTACTCGCGGCGCTCGATCGAGCGTTCGGCGTCCCAGAGCGCGGCGCGCACCCGGTTCTCGCGGGGTGGCCAGTCGTCGTCCACGCCGGGCCATACTAGAGTCGCTCCCGTGGTCGATCGCGCCCGCAGCGCCGACCGGATCGAGCAGGACATCGCGACGCTCTCCGGGCCGGAATACACCCTGTCGGACGAGGCGATCCGGCGCTACGCATACACCGAGCCGTACCGTCGGACGCTCGATTGGTTCACCCGCGAGCTCGAGGAGCTCGGCTTCGAGGTCACCGAGGACCCTCTGGGCACGCTGGTCGCGCGCAACCGGCCGCCCGGCCAGCCGGTCTTCGGCATCGGCTCCCACTGCGACTCGAACCGGAACGGCGGGCGCTACGACGGGACGATGGGCGTCGTCACCGCTCTCGAGGTGTGCCGCCTGAACGAGGAGCACGGCCTCGACCTCCCGCTGCAGCTGATCTCGTTCCTCGAGGAGGAGGGCTCGGGGTTCGGGCAGATGCTGCTCGGCAGCCGGATCATGCTCCAGCGGGTGACCGAGGAGGACATGCGTGAGCGGTTTCGCGCGATCGACGACGGCCGGAGCTTCTGGGAGCACGCCGAGGCCGCCGGGTACGAGCCGGGCCGCTGGCGCGAGTCGATCCGCGTGCTCGACGACCTCACCGGCTGGATCGAGATGCACATCGAGCAGGCTCGCGTGCTGCAGGACACCGGCAAGCGGATCGGCGTCGTCAACGCGATCGCCGGCTATGTGCACGCCGACGTCCGGGTGGAGGGGCGCGGCGACCACGCGGGCGCGACACCGATGGGCCTGCGGCTCGACCCGACGACGGTGCTGGCAGAGACGGTGCTCGAGCTCGAGCGGCTCGCGACGGAGGCCGGGCACGGGACGGTCGGCACCGTCGGCGAGATCGAGGTCGACCCGGGGCTGATCAACGCCGTCGCGGCCGAGCTGCGTTTCTCGCTCGACGTGCGCGGGCCGGAGGACGACGCGCTTTCAGGCCGTTGCAAGAGAGATCGCGGGCTTCGCGGAGACGGCCGCCGAGCGCCGTGGCATGAGCGCGACCTACGCGGAGCGCCAGACGTTGCCCGCGACCGCGCTCGACGCCCGCATCGTCGCCGCCCTCGAGGAGGCTGCGGCCGAGACCGGCGAGCCGTGGGTCACGATGCACTCCGGCGCCGCGCACGACACGATGTGCGTCGCCGAGCGCGTGCCGAGCGCGATGGTGTTCGTCCCCTGCAAGGACGGGATCAGCCACCATCCGGCCGAGGAGGCCGATCCGGCGGACGCCGCGCTCGCGGCCGAGATCATCCTGAACGCGATCACGGCACTGCGGTAGCGACGGCGCGTGGACGCAGTCCTGCTCGGCCTGCTCGCGGGAGCCCTCTTCGGCGCGATGACGGTCGCCGTCCGCGCGGGGCTCCTGCGGGGCGGCGACCCTGCGCTGGGGAGCGTCGTTGTCAGCGTCTCGGCGTTCGCCGTCGTCGCGGGTTTCGCGCTGCCGAGTGTGCTCGCCGACGGAGTCGACCCGGACGTGCTGTGGCGGTTCGCGGCAATCGGGCTCGTCGTGCCCGGGGTGTCGCAGATCCTGATCATCCTCGCCGTCCGCTACGCGGGGCCATCTCGGTCGGCAATCCTCGTGGGCACGGCGCCGCTCGGATCCGTTCTGCTGGCGCTCGCACTGCTCGACGAGCAGCTTCGTCCGGCGCTGATCGCCGGGACGGCGTTGATCGTCGCAGGCGGCGTCGTGCTCGCGTTCGACCCGGGAAGGCCGGTCGGCTTCCGCATGCTCGGGGTCGTCCTCGCGCTCGTGTGCGCCGCGCTGTTCGCGGGCCGCGACAACGCGGTCCGGTGGGTCGCGCGCGACGTCGTCGCGTCCCCTCTCCAGGCTACGGCCGCGACGCTCCTGGCCTCGAGCATCGTGTCGGTCGTCTACGTGCTCGCGATCAGACGGCCGGTCACTGCCCCGCTGGCGCGGACGACGGCCCGTGCCTTCCTTCCGGCCGGCCTGCTCCTTGCATGTGCGTACGCCGCTCTCGTCACCGGCTTCGATCGCGGTGACGTCAGCATCGTCGCGCCGCTCAACGCGACCCAGTCACTGTGGGGCGTCGTCTTTGCCGCCGCCTACTACGGGCGCGCGGAGGCGATCGGACGGCGCACGGTGCTCGCGAGCCTCCTGGTCGTCCTCGGTGGTGCCCTCATCGGCGCGTTCCGCTGACCTCCGCCGGAGCCTCGACGCTCTCGACGTAGGCGATCGCCTCGTCGAGCGGGACGACGTCCGCGTACTTCGCCTGGATGTCGAACAGGTTCGCCTCGTGCGGCGCCTGTGCGCGGTCTCCCACGCACTCGCGTGGCACGAGCGTCGGCCAGCCGTACTGCAGCAGGTCGATCGCCGTCGCACGCACGCAGCCGCTCGTCGTCGCGCCGCAGAGGATCACCGAGTCGACCCCCTGCGACACGAGCACGGATGCGAGGTTCGTTCCGAAGAACCCGGACGCGCCCTTCTTCACGATCACGGTCTCGTCGTCCCGTCGGCCGAGCCGCTCGTCGATCTCGACCCAGCGGCCGCCGAGCTGCAGGTCACCGAGCGTCGGCACCTTCTGGAGCCAGAGCCCGCCGTCCTTCAGGCTCGCGTCGAACCCGATCGTCGTGAAGACGACCGGGAGCCCCTTGTCGCGGGCGACGTCGAGCAGCCGGCGCGTCGCCTCGACCTGCGGGGTCAGGTCGGAGCCGAGCGCGCACGCCGGGTCGGTGAAGCCGCACGAGAAGTCGATCACGAGCACGCACGGACGTGTGCCGAGGGTCACGCTCGCGCCCAGCCCGGCGCGAGCGTAGACCTCTCTGGCGTTCTCGTCCGACATCACGCAGCCGCCGCCGGAGCGGCAGCCGTCAGCTCCTCGCCGAAGCGGGCGCGCTTCACGAACTGGCCGGCGCCGGGCTCCGCGACGAGCTCGTCGTTCTCGACGATCACCTGCCCTCGCACGAGCACGACCTCGGGCGCACCCGTGACCTCCTCGCCTTCGAAGAGGTTGTAGTTGACGTTCGTGTGGTGCGTCTTCGCCGAGATCGTGAGCTTCTTGTCGGGATCCCAGACGACGATGTCGGCGTCCGAGCCTGGCGCGATCGTCCCCTTGCGCGGGTAGAGGCCGAAGAGCTTCGCGATGTTCGTCGAGACGAGCTCCACGAACCGGTTCGGCGTGATCCGGCCCGTCGACACGCCGTGCGTCCAGAGCATGTGGAGCCGGTTCTCGATCCCCGGCCCGCCGTTCGGGACGACCTGGAACTCGCGACCGTTGATGCCCTTCTGCTCAGGCCAGTTGAACGGGCAGTGGTCGGTCGAGAGCGCCGAGAGCGAGTCCGAGACGAGCGCCTGCCAGAGGTGCTCCTGATGCTCCTTCGGCCGGGGCGGCGGCGTGTAGATGTACTTCGCGCCCTCCCAGTTCGGCTTCTCGAGCATCGACTCGTCGACGAACAGGTACTGGGTGCAGGTCTCGCCCCAGACCTTCCAGCCCTTCTCACGCGCGAGGGCAATCGGCTCGACCGACGGCAGGCAGGAGACGTGGACGACGTAGAGCGGCGCATCGGCGACGCGCGCGAGCTGGATCGCGCGGTTCGTCGCCTCGGCCTCCGTCTCCATCGGGCGCGTGCGTGCGTGCCAGATCGGGTCGGTCTTCCCCTCGGCCACCGCCGCCTTGACGATGATGTCGATCGCGTCGCCGTTCTCCGCGTGCACCATCACGAGCCCCCCGGTCTCGCTCGCCGTCTGCATCACCTTGAAGAGCGTCTCGTCGTCGACCATCACCGCGCCCTTGTAGGCCATGAAGAGCTTGTACGACGTCACGCCCTCGTCCGGCAGCTTCGCGAGGTCCTCGAGCGTGCCGCCGTCCTTCAGATCGGTGACCGCGATGTGGAAGCCGACGTCGATCACGGGCGGACAGCGGGTGAGCTTCTCGTGGTACGCCTCGAGCGCCTCGGCGAACGTCATGCCGGGCGCCTGGATGCAGAAGTCGATCAGGGTCGTCGTGCCGCCGAACGCTGCGGCCGTCGTGCCGGACGTGAAGTCGTCGCACGTCGTCGTGCCGCCGAAGAACATCTCGATGTGGGTGTGCGGATCGATCGCGCCCGGCATCACGATCTTGCCGCTCGCGTCGATCGTCCGCTCCGCGCTGACGTCGAGCGAGGCGCCCAGCAGCGCGACACGGCCGTCCTCGATGTAGATGTCCCCGACGTAGTCGTCGGCCGCGGTGACGATGCGGCCGCCCTTGATCAGCACGGACATCGGCTGTCCTCCCTTTTCGGCGGTGGCGTGCATTGTGTATACGACGGAGCGCAGCGCGGCGTCAAGCCCGAACCGACGGCCGTCGCTCGTGCCAGTCGGTCGCCTGCTGGTAGGCGTGCGCTGCGCGCAGGACGGTCGCCTCTGCGAGCCGCCGCCCCGTCAGCGCGAGCCCGACCGGAAGCTCGTCGACGAAGCCGCACGGGACGCTCGCCGTCGGCAGGCCGAGGCAGCTCCACGGCGAGTTGAAGGGGATCAGCGAGAGCCGGTAGGGCATCCTCTGACCGCCGACGTCGACCGGATCCTCTCCGATCCGCGGCGCCACGATCGGCATCTCCGGCGCCGCGAGCAGGTCGAAGCGGTCGAAGAGAGGCCGTGCCTCTTCGGCGAGCGCGCGGCGGGCTCGCTGCCCGGTGATCGGCGCCGACGACGGCAGGAGCAGCCCCGCCAGAAGGCGTGCCCGTACGTCTGGGCCGTAGTCCGCGAGCCGCGTGCGGAGCCACGGCAGATGCGCCTCCGCGGCCTCCGGGAGCATCACGAGCTGCTGCACGACCTCGGCACGGCGGAGAACTACCGCATCGACGCGCTCGACCCTGGCGCCGAGCCGCGCCAGCTCCTCGAGCGCCGTTTCCACCGCTGCCCCGACGCGCGGGTCGATCGGCACCTCGTCGAGCAGGTGCGAGACGACACCGATCCGGATGCCTTCGACGCCCCGATCGATGCCTTCGAGGCACGGCTCGGCCGCGGCCGTCGTCGTCGATGCGTCGCGAGGGTCTGGCCCGGCGATCGCGTCGAGCAGGAGGGCGCAGTCCTCGGCCGTGCGCGCGAGCGGGCCCACGGTGTCGTACGTCCACGACACCGGAATCACGCCGCGGTTCGGGACGCGGCCCGTCGTCGGCCGGATCCCCGTGACACCACAGAACGCCGCCGGGATACGGATCGAGCCCGCGGTGTCGGTCCCGAGAGCGCCCGGGACGAGGCCCGCCGCGACCGCCGCCCCGCTCCCGCCACTCGAGCCGCCGCAGATCCGCTCGGTGTCCCACGGGTTGTGGGCAGCGCCGAAAGCCGCGCTCGTCGTCGAGGCGCCGAAGGCGAACTCGTGCGTGTTGAGCTTGCCGACGACGATCGCGCCGGCGCGGCGTAGGCGCTGCACGACAACCGCATCTGTCGCCGGGACGTTGTCCGCGAGCACCTTCGAGGCAGCGGTCGTCCGCGTGCCGGCGACGTCGATCACGTCCTTTACCGCCACGGGGACGCCGTGCAGCGAACCGGAGACGGAGCCGACGAGCGCATCGGCCTCGGCGAGCGCCTCCTCGGCGCGGACGGTGATGAACGAGTTGATCGCCGGGTCGAGCCGCTCGATCCGATCGAGCGCGTCCTGAACCGCCTCGCGCGGCGAAAGCTCGGCTCCGCGGATCGATGCGACGAGCGCGGCGAGCGTCACGTCGCCTCCGGGTCGGGCAGGTAGAGGCCCGCGGGAGCGATCGCGCGCGAGGTGGCGTCCTCGAGCTCGCGCAGGCTGGGGAGCACCGTGGCGAGGAAGCCGAGCACCGCCTCGAGGTCGGCGTCGGTCGGCTCCACGCCCTGAACGCGCGCCTGCGCGCGGAGCTCTTCGAGCGTCGGCAGCGGGGTAGACTCGGCGGCCATGCCGATCTACGAGTACCGCTGCGAGGGCTGCGGTGAGCGCTTCGAGGAGCTCCTCTCGACGTCGACGAAGCCCGCCCCGCCGTGCCCGAAGTGCGCCTCGGCGAAGGTGGAGCGGCTCCTCTCGCAGATCAACACCGAGTGGCTCCCGAGCGACGTCGCCTGGGACCGCGTCGGTCGCAGCTGGGATTGATCCGGCTGACCCGCACGGCACGCGTATAGGGCAGACTCGGCCTCGCTGTCAAGCCGAGGAGGGCCGGGTGCCGTACGCGCGGATCGACGAGGGAATCGACCTCTACTACGAGCTGACGGGACCCGAGGACGGCCCGGTCGTGATCCAGTTCGGCGGCGGGCTCTTCGGCCGCCACAACTTCGGGTTCGTCAACGACGGGTTCCGCGAGAACGGGTACAGGCTGCTCTCGTTCGACGCGCGGGGCTACGGCGCCTCGACGAGCCCGCGCGAGTGGTACACGATCGAGGGCTGGGCCGACGACGGCGCGAAGCTCCTCGACGCGCTGTCGCTGGAGCGCGTCCTCGTGCACGGCACCTCGATGGGCGGGATGATCGCCATCGCGTTCACCGCGAGCCACGGCGCCCGCGTGATCGCCACGTGCGCGGACGTCGCGTTCGCGAAGCCCGACGTCTATCGCGCCACCCTCTTCCGTGTCTGGCGCCGAATGGCCGAGTCGATGCCGTGGGACGACTTCTCCGACCACGTCACGACCCAGGCGGTGGGTGCGGCGTTCCTCGAGAGCGAGGAGGGCAAGGACACGTTCGAGACCGTGCGCTCGGTGATCGGGGTCAACGACCCGTACACGGTGCGACAGGCGTGCCTGGCGATGGAGCAGATGGACCTCTCGCCGCTGGTGCCGACGATCGACCGGCCCCTGCTGATGACGAACGGAACGCACGACATCCTCTGCCCGCCGGTGCTCGCCCCGTCCGGGCTCGGGGCGCGGAGGATGGCCGAGCTCAACCCGCTGATCACGACGCACGAGTTCCCCGACATCGGTCATGCGGACCTGCTCGAGTGCCCCGACGAGGCGGTGCGCATCGTCAGCGCATTCTTCGAGGAGGCGGTCGCAGCGCAGCTCGCCTGAATGGTCAGTGGAGCGGGTTCGTGCCCGCCATCCAGATGATCACCCGCTTGAACTTCCCGTCGGCATCGAAGTCGAAGAAGTTGCAGTTGTGCATGTCGTTCAGCGACCCGTCCTGGAGCTCACCGATGTAGCCCTGCTCGGTGGAGACCTTCCCGGCGGCTTCCTCCACGACGATGTTCCTGATCTCGTGCCGGATCGTCTTCGAGGCCGCGAAGAAATCGGTGAACATCCTCCGGATCTCGTCGGACCCGTCGAACGTCACGTGGTCGGTCTGCACCGTGAGCGTCGCGTCGTCGGCGAAGTGGGCGAGCACGCCGTCGACGTCCATCGCGTCGACCGCGTCGAAGTACGTCTGCGGCGCGGCGGCGAGCGCCTCGCGCGACCAGGTTGCTGGGGCGGTTGCCATCGTCGGCTCCTTCGGTCGGGATGTGCGGCGATCGTATCGCCGCTCCTTTGTGGGGACGCTTTCGTCGATCGTCTCATGCGCCTCCCGGCGGTGGATGCTCTGCCCGCCAGTGCCGGGCGATCTCGGCCCGGGTCGTGACCCAGACGTCGTCGGAGGCCGCGACGTGCTCGAGGAATCGCCGGAGACCGGCGATCCTCCCGGGGCGACCGACGATCCGGCAGTGGAGACCGACCGACATCAGCCGGCCGCCCTCGGCGCGGAGCTCGTCGAGCGAGTCGATCAGGTACGTCGAGAAGTCCTCGGCGGTGACGAAGCCGTTCGGGAGGAGGAACTTGAAGTCGTTCGCGTCGAGCGTGTACGGGACGACGAGGTGCGGCTGCCCGGCCGCCTCGACCCAGTACGGGAGCTCGTCGGCGTACGCATCCGAGTCGTAGAGAAAGCCACCTGCCTCGACCACCAGGCGGCGCGTCGCCTCCGTGCCGCGGCCGGTATACCAGCCGACCGGACGCACGCCGCAGACGCGCTCGATCGCCTCGACCGACCGCCGGAGGTGGTCGCGCTCCTCGTCCTCGGAGAGCTCGCCGTAGTCGATCCAGCGCCACCCGTGACTCGCCACTTCCCATCCCGCCTCGACCATCGCGCGGGCCGCCGCCGGGTTCTGCTCGAGTGCCCGCCCCACCGCGAAGACGGTCAGCGGCAGCCCGAACGACGTCACGAGCCGATGGACGCGCCAGAAGCCGACCCGGCTGCCGAACTCGAACATCGACTCCGTGTTGAGGTTGCGTCGGCCCACGGTGGCCGGAGCGCCGATCACCTCGTGGAGGTACGCCTCCGAGGCGGGGTCGCCTTCGAGCGGCGTGTTCTCGCCCCCCTCCTCGTAGTTGAGGACCAGGCTGAGAGCGACCCGCTTGCCCTCGGGCCAGCGTGGGTCGGGTGGGTCGGCGCCGTAGCCGACGAGGTCGCGGCCGTCAGGCACCGACCACTGCCCCGAAGACGCCGTCCGCCTCGAGCTCGCGGATCCGTTCCGTCGTGTAGCCGCAGAGCTCGACGAGCACCTCCTCGGTGTGCTCGCCGCGGAACGGGCCTCGCTCGGCCGGGCGCTCGAGCGCGGTCTCACTGTCGACGAGTCGCAGCGGGGTGCGGATCGAGCGGACGCGCCCGAGCGAGGGATGGTCATGCTCGACGATCGACTCACGCGCCGTCGTCTGCGGGTCGACGAGCGCCTCCTCGACCGTGTTGATCCGCGAGGCCGGGACACCGGCAGCGACGAGCTCGTAGACCCACTCGTCGACCGTCCGCGCGCGGAAGGCCTCGTCGAGCTGGGGGAGGAGCTCGTCGCGGTGCTCGTTGCGGGCCGCCATCGTCGCGAACCGCTCGTCCTCGTTCAGGTCGGGCCGCCCGATCACGTCGCACAGCCGCTCCCAGAAGACCTGCTTCGCGGCGCCGACGACGAACCATCCGTCCGAGGCCTGGAAGTTCTGGAAGGGCACGATCGTGGGATGCGCCGAGTTGTGACGGCGCGGCGGGACGAACCCGTGCGTCGCGGCCCAGGGGCCGATGTACATCAGCTCATGGAGGGCCGTCTCGAACAGCGAGACGTCGCAGTCGCACCCGACGCCGTCCCGGCGGGCCCGCCAGATTCCCGCCAGAAGCGCGATCGCCGACGCGTAGCCGCCCGAGAGATCGACGAGCGAGAGCCCGCTCTTCGTCGGCGCGCCGCCCGGCTCGCCTGTGAGGCTCTGCCAGCCCGCGAGCCCTTGCATCATGTAGTCGTAGCCTCCCTCGGAGGCACGCGGTCCCGTCATCCCGAAGCCGGAGAGCGAGCAGCAGACGATGCGCGGGTTGACGTCGCGCAGCTGCTCGTAGGTGAGCCCGAGCTTGCGCGGCTGGTCGCCGCGGAGGTTCGAGTAGACGCCGTCGCAGGCACGCACGAGGTCGTGGAGGACATCTTCTGCAGCAGGGTGGCGCAGGTCGAGCGAGATGCTCTTCTTCCCGCGGTTGAAGGTCTCGAAGAAGAGCGAGTCCTCGCCTTCCTGAAAGGGCGGCACGTACCGGCCCACGTCCCCCGCCGAGCGGGGGTCCTCGAGCTTCACGATCTCCGCGCCGAGGTCGGCGAGCTGGAGGGTGCCCCACGGCCCGGCGCCGAACTGCTCGACGGCGAGCACGCGGACGTCGGCGAGCGGCAGGCTCACCGGCTCGACGCCGCCGGCAGACGGGCTGCCTTCCATGCCTTCTCGTAGTAGGGGACGAGAAATGCGAGATGGTCGCGCATCTCGGCGCCGGCCGCGTCCTCGTCGCCCGCCTCGACCGCGTCGGCGATCCTCGCGTGGTGCGCGTGGATCGAGCGGTGGAAGACGCGGGGGAGCCCGGAGCGAGAGAGGCTTGTCTGGAGCGCGGAGAACACGGGCTGCGCTGCGATCTGGAGCAGCCGGTTCTCGCAGCATTCGATCAGGGCCGCGTGGAAGTCGCGGTTGTGGACGAACTCGGCCTGTGTATCGAGGACGGGTCGATCGGGAGGAATCGTGGCGCGCAGGCGTTCGACGTCGCCCTCCGCCCGGCGTCGCGCAGCGAGCCGTGCGGCGGGCACCTCGAGCAGCTCGCGCACCTCGATCAGCTCCTCGAGCGTCAGGTCGCGCGCGTCCGCCAGGAGCGTGATGCTCGACCCGAGCGACTCCGAGATGTGGTCGACCGTCGGCAGCGTCACGTAGCTCCCGCCCGTCTGGCCCTTCGCGGTGCGGATCAAGCCCTGCGCGGCGAGCAGTCGCAGCGACTCGCGCACCGTCGCCCGGCTGACGCCGAAGTCTCGTGCGAGCACCGTCTCCGTCGGCAGGCGCCCGCCCTGCGGGATGCTGCCGCTGACGATCAGCCCGCGCAGCTGGTCGGCCACCTGCTCGTAGCTCTTTCGGACGCGACGGAGCGGAAGCTGCGGCTTCGCCCCTCGTTCTCGCCCGCTCTCGATCACGTCATCCCGAACTCGGCGTTGCCCGCCACCGACACCGGCTTCGCCGCCGGCGCCAGTGTCCCGGCGAAGTAGTCGGTCAGCGACGTCGCCCCGCCGCCGGCGCGCAGCTCGGCCCGCAGCGCGTCGGTCGCTGCGCCGTCGATCTCCAGCGTCCGCTCGTCCGAGAAGACGACGCCGTACGCGTCGCGGGCGAGCTCCACGGACGTGAAATCGTCGAGCACGTCCTCCCGTACCGCCTCGGGCGGCCTGTCGAGCGGGTCGCCGTACCCGGCCGCGTTCGGCTCGCGGAACTCGATGAACTCGCCCGCCGCGAACGGGATCCCCGTGACCTTTGCAGGCAGGATCTCCTCCTGCCCGGTGTCGGGGTTCTTCCGGCACGAGGCGACGAGCCCGTCCCAGCCGCCGAAGATCCCGCGCGGCGGATCGGTCTGGCGGTCGCCCTCGCAGGAGTACACACCGTCGACGAGGAACCGGTTGCGACGGATGATCCCGATCCCGCCGCGCCAGCGGCCGGGCGCTGCCGGCTCGGGTCGGAGCTCGTACTGGTCGCACCGGATCGGGAAGCGCAGGTCGAGCTCCTCGATCGGGTTGTTGCGCGTGTTGGCCATCAGGTTGTCGACCGAGTCCATCGCGTCCTTGCCATGCCGCCCGCCGTACGCGCCCTCGTTGACCTCGAGGTAGAGCCAGTACTCGCCCATCTCCTCCGAGAAGCCCGAGTACGCGCAGAAGTGGATGCCGGCGGAGTTCCCGGCGGTCACGCCCTCGGGCAGCGCGTCCGCCAGCGCGAGGATCGTGTTGTCGACGACACGCTGCACCTGGCAGAAGCGCGAGAAGCACGCGCGCGGGAACGTCGGGTTGAAGATCGTCCCCTTCGGGGCGATCACCTTCACGGGCCGGAAGACGCCGTCGTTCTGCGGGACGTGCTCCGGGAAGGTCACCTCGTCGAGCAGGATCGTGCGCACGGCGTAGTAGGCACCGACGAGGAGCGACCCCTCGAAGGGGACGTTGTAGCCGGTCGGCACCTCGGCGTTCGAGCCGGTCAGGTCGATCGTGATCTCGTCGCCGTCGACGATCACCTTCGTCTCGACGCGCAGCCTGACGTCGCGGTTCCGAGCATCGTCGTCCAGCCAGCCCGTCGGCGCCTTGTACTCCCCGTCCGGCAGCGCCCGGATCTGCTCGCGCAGCATCCTCTCGCTGTAGTCCATCCAGTCGTACGCGGCGCTCATCACGGTGTCCGCGCCGTAGCGCTGGAAGAGCCGCAACATCCGGTCGCGCCCCAGCTGGCAGGCGGCCATCATCGCGTTCATGTCGCCGCGGTTCATGGTCTCCGTGCGGACGTTGTCGAAGATCATCTTGTCGAGGTCCTCGTTCAGCCGGCCCGCCTGGTACCAGCGCAGCCCGTCGTAGATCTTCGCCTCGGCGTAGACGTCGAACGCGTCCGCGTTGATTCCCGGGAACGAGCCGCCGACGTCGAGCACGTGCGCCGTCACGGCCGCGAACCCGACGAGCTCGTCCTCCCAGAAGATCGGCACCGCGACCGCGATGTCAGGGCTGTGCGAGGCCCCGTAGTAGGGGTGGTTGTGGATGATCACGTCGCCCTCGACGATGTTCCCCTCGAGGTGGCGCATGAACCCGCGGATGTACCAGGGGAGCGAGCCGATGTGCATCGGCGTCGAGTCCGACTCGCAGAGCTCGCGGCCCTGCGCGTCGAAGATCCCGGCGCCGAGGTCCTCGGACTCGCGGATGATCGACGAGTAGGACATGCGGAAGAGCACGCCCGACATCTCCTTCGCGATCGCGTGGAACGCGCCGCCGAGCACGCGCATCGTGATCGGGTCGACCTCGACCCGCTCCAGCTCAGGCGGGCCCGGATGCTTCCCGAGCTCGTATTCGACGCTCGACATGCTCACACCCCCTGGCTCGTCGTGACTGCGGACGCGGCAACGGCTCTCGCCTCGACGGACGCGCCGACCTCGATCACGATCGACCCGAAGCGGTCGACGTGGGCCTCGATGCCCGGCGGGATCACGGTCGTCGAGTCGTACTGGTTGACGATCGCAGGCCCGATGAGACGGTTGCCGGCCCTGAGCGCCTCGCGGTCGTAGTACCTCGTCGGCAGCCGCTCGAGCGACCCCTCGACGAGGAACCACGCGTCTCCCTCGTGGCGGAGCGCCTCGTCGGCGTCCTCGTCGCCCGCCTCGACCTCCGGCGTGGCGAGCTCCGGCATCAGGCCGATCCCGCGGACGCGGATGTTCGGCACCTCGATGTCCGAGTCCTCGAAGCGGCGCGAGTACTCGCGCTCGTGGATGTCGTGGAAGTCGGCGCGCAGCTTCTCGACCCAGGCCTCGTCGATCGCGCCCGAGCCGACGTCGACCCGAAGCTCGTACCCCTGACCGAGGTAGCGCGCCTCGACGATCCGCTGGACGACGACACGGTCGCCTGCGATCCCGTCCGCGGCGAGCTGCTCGGCCGCCTGCGACTCGAGCTCCTCGAACCGAGCCTGAAGCGCGTCGGCGTCGAGCTTGGAGAGCCGCTGGTAGGTCGTTGCCCCGTACTCGTAGACCATGTCGGTCGCCACCAGCCCCATCGCTGCGGCGATCCCCGGATACGGCGGCACGACGACGTGCGGGGTTCCGACCTCGATCGCGATCGGGACGGCGAAGACCGGCCCTGCGCCCCCTTCGGCAACGAGCGCGAAGTCGCGCGGGTCGAAGCCCTTGCGCACCGAGTTCTCCTCGATCGACTGCACCATCGAGTGCGAGAGGATCTGCACGGCGCCCATCGACGCCTCCTCGACGCTCATGCCGAGTGCCGCGGCCGGGCCGTCGGCGAACGCCGCGCGCGCCTTCTCGCGGTCGAGCGACATCCCGCCGCCGAGGAACGCTTCGGGCAGCAGCCAGCCGAGGTTGACCATCGCGTCGGTCGCGGTCGGCTCGGTCCCACCGCGCCCGTAGGCGGCCGGGCCGGGCACGGCCCCGGCCGAGCGCGGGCCGACGCGGAAGATCCCGCCCGCGTCGACGTAGGCGATCGACCCGCCGCCGGCGCCGATCGTGTCGACGTCGACCATCGGGATCATCGCCTGGTACGGGCCGACCTTCGTGTCGAGCAGGTGCTTCATCCGGAGGCGGCCCTCTTGCGCGAGCCCGATGTCGGCGGACGTCCCTCCGACGTCGAGGGTGATCACGTTGTCGTAGCCCGACTGCTTGCCGGCCCAGATTCCGCCCACCACGCCGGCGACAGGCCCGGACATCAGCAGCGTCACAGGCCGCTTGACGGCTGCCTCGGCGGTGGCGACGCCGGACGCAGAGGTCATCAGGTGCAGCCCGGAGCGCACGCCGAGCGCCTCGAGCTCGTCCTGCAGGCGCGCGACGTACGACGCGACCTTCGGCCCGACGTACGCGTTCAGCCCGACCGTCGAGAAGCGCTCGTACTCGCGGTACTGCGGGATCACCTCGGACGAAACCGAGAGGAACGCCTCGGGAAACTCCTCGCGGACGATCTCGGCGACGCGCTCCTCGTGCACCGGGTTCAGGAAGGAGAAGAGGAAGCAGACGCAGACAGCCTCGACCCCTGCCTCCTTCAGAGCGCGCACCTGCTCCCGCGCGCGCTCCTCGTCGAGCGGCACGAGCACCGAGCCGTCGCCCGTGATCCGCTCCGGCACCGTCAGCCGGTAGCGCCTGCGGACGACCGGGTAGCGCTGCCACGGGAGATCCTGGTAGTTCGAGAAGTTGAGCGGCTTCTTGTGGCGCGCGATGTGGAGGATGTCGCGGTAGCCCTCGGTCGTCAGCATCCCCACCGTCGCGCCCGCGTGCTCGATCACGATGTTCGTCGCGATCGTCGTGCCGTGGAAGACCTGGTCGAGCGCGGACGGGTCGGCGCCGGCCTCCTCCGCCACCTCCTTCACTCCCTGGATCGTGCCCTGCGACGGGTCGTCGGGCGTCGTCGGGAGCTTGTGGACGCGAATCACTCCAGCCTCGTCGTCGACGTAGATCAGGTCGGTGAACGTGCCGCCGACGTCGACCCCGATGCGCTTCATGCGCCACCTCCCGCGGTGAGGACGATCTTCCCGAAGAAGTCCCTGCTCTCCATCAGCTCCATCGCCTGCGCCGCCTCCTCGAGCGGGAACGTCGCAGCGACCTGCGGCCGGAGCGCGCCCTGAGCGATCAGGTCGAAGCACGTCTCGACCTCGTAGCGGTCGAAGACGAACGAGCCGATCACCTGGAGCTGCCGCCGGAAGAAGGGGATGATGTCGAACGGGACGACTTCGCCGGAGTGCGCCCCGCAGATGACGAGCCGGCCGTCCTTCTTCAGCGAGTCGAGCCCCTTCTGGAACAGGTCGCCGCCGACGTGCTCGTAGACGACGTCGACTCCCTGACCGTCCGTCGCCCGCAGCACCTCCTCGACGACGTCCTGCGTCGTGTAGTTGATGCCGACGTCGAGGCCCAGCTCCTTGGCCTTCGCCAGCTTGTCGTCGCGGCTCGAGTTGCCGATCACGAACGCGCCCGCGTGCTTGGCGACCTGCACGGCCGCGGATCCGATCCCGCTGCCGACGGAGTTGACGAGCACTGTCTCGCCGGGGCGCACCTTCGCGCGCGTCACGAGCATGTGCCAGGCGGTCCCGAATGCGATGTTGCTCGCAGCGGCCTCGACATCGGTGACCCCGTCGGGGATCCTGATCAGCTGAGAGGCCTTGCAGGTCACCTTCTGCGCGTAGGCGCCGCCCGTGCCCATGCCGATGAACCAGTCGGGCGCCGTGCACAGCGACTCTCGCCCCGTCCTGCAGTAGACGCACGTTCCACACGTCGCGATGAGGTAGGCGGCGACGCGGTCGCCGACCGACCAGCCCGTGACACCCTCGCCGAGCGCCGAGATCCGTCCCACCGGCTCGACGCCGAGCGTGTGCGGGAACTCGATCGGGAAGCGCGAGACGCCTTCCCGGACGTCGACGTCGAGGTGGTTGAGCGCCGTGGCTGTGACGTCGATCACGACCTCGTTCACACCCGGCGCGGGATCGGGGAGGTCCTCGACCTGGAGCACGTCGCGGCTGCCGAACTCGTGGACGACGACTGCCTTCACGGCACCTCGCTCCTCTCACTGGGGCGTTGTAGTGTTTAAGTCAGACATTCGCGATTCTGTCAAACCGATGGCGCATATCCAAACCGCCCGCTCGTTCCTCTTCGCCCCCGGAAGCGAGGAGCGGAAGCTCGTCCGGGCGCTCGGGTGCGGGGCGGACGCGGTGATCGCGGACCTCGAGGACGCGGTCGCCCCGGCCGAGAAGTCGGCGGCTCGACAGCTCGCGACGACCCTTCTGGATGAGGTGCCGACGGACGCAGCACGCCTGGTGCGCGTGAACGCCGGCGGGACGGAGTGGCACGACGCCGACCTCGCAGCTGTCTCCGACCTCGGGATCGAAGGGATCGTGCTCCCCAAGGCGACCGCCAGCACCGTGGGCGCAGTCGGCAACGTCGTCGGGCTCCCGATCGTTGCGATCGTCGAGACGCCCACCGGACTGCGCGAGGCGTTCGCGATCGCGTCGCACGAGCGGGTTGTCGCGCTCATGCTCGGAGCGATCGACCTGGGCCTCGCGCTCGGCCTCGAGCCCCGCGCCGACGGTCAGGAGATCCTGTTCGCGCGCTCGTCGGTCGTCGTCGACTCGGCCGCGGCGGGCCTGCGCGCCCCCGTCGACCGGGTGTGGGTCGACGTCCGCGACCTCGACGGGCTCGCGCTCGACTGTGCCCTCGGCCGGTCGCTCGGGTTCCGCGGCAAGGCGCTCGTCCATCCCGACCAGGTCGCCGTGGCGCACGAGGCGTTCGCCCCGTCGGCGGGCGAGCTGCAGCGAGCCCGGGAGATCGTCGCGGCCTACGAGCTCGCCGAGGCGGAGGGACGTGGAGTCGTCGCCCTCGACGGCGAGATGATCGACCTGCCCGTCGTCGAGCGGGCCCGCCAGCTACTGAGCGACGAGAAGAGGAGCGTGCTCCATGCCGAGTGAGACCCGGGCAGCGCCGAAGGAGTGGCGCGGCCGCTACTACGAGGACTTCGCGGTCGGCGACGTCTTCCGCAGCCGGTTCGGACGCACCGTCACACAGACGGACAACATCTGGTTCACGTGCCTCACGATGAACACGAACCCGATCCATTTCAGCGAGCCGTTCGCAGCACGGACGCGCTTCGAGCGGCCGCTCGTGAACAGCGCGTTCACGCTCGCGCTGATCACCGGGCTCACGGTGCCGGACACGAGCGAGAACGCGGCCGCCAACCTTGCCTGGACGGACATCAAGCTGCCGAAGCCGGTGTTCGAGGGTGACACGCTCCACGCCGAGAGCGAGATCCTCGAGCTGCGCGAGTCCGCCTCCAACCCGAGCGTCGGAATCGTCTCGATGCGCTGCCGGGGCATCAACCAGCGCGCAGAGGTCGTGATCGAGTTCAGGCGGACGTTCATGGTGTACCGGCGCGGCGCGCCCGAGGTCGCCGACGCGTTCCCGCGCACCGACGAGGAGTGGACGGTCTGATGGCCGCCGCGAGAGTGATCGCCGAGTGGGCGACGACGCTCGAGCTCGACGACGTGCCGGACGCCGTGCGGGAAGACGCGAAGCTGCACGTGCTCGACACGGTCGGCTGCGGGCTCGCGGCGCACGCGACGGGAGTCGCGCACGAGGGACGCTCGACGATGAGCGACCTCGGCGGCGTGCCGCAGGCGACCGTGATCGGGTTGGACGCGCGCTTGCCCGCCGCCAACGCCGCGTTCGCGAACGCGATGCTCTGCCACGGGCTCGACTTCGACGACACGCACTCGGACTCGGTCAGCCACGTGTCGACGGTGATCGCCCCCGCGGCTCTGGCCGCGGCCGAAGAAGTCGGCGCGAGCGGACGGGACGCTCTGGCGGCGATCCTCGCGGGGAACGAGATCACGTGCCGGATCGGGATGGCAGCGCCCGGGGCGTTCCACGCACGCGGCTTCCATCCGACCGCGATCTGCGGGATCTTCGGCGGTGTCGCAGCGGTGGGCCGGCTGGCCGGTCTCGACGCCGACGTCACGACGAGCGCGCTCGGGATCGCCGGCTCCTTCGCGGGCGGCCTCTTCGCGTACCTCGCCGAGGGCACGCCGACGAAGCCGATGCACCCCGCCTGGGCGGCCCACGGCGCGCATCTCGCGGCGCGACTCGCGACCCACGGCGCGGCCGGGCCTGGCTCGGTGCTCGAGGGAAAGTTCGGCCTGTACCACGCGTTCCTTGCCGCGGAGGACGGTGAGATCGACATCGCCGGGCAGCTCGCCGACCTCGGCAGCCGCTGGGAGACGCCGCGGATCGCCTACAAGCCGTTCCCCGTCTGCCACTTCATGCACGGCTCGCTCGGGGCGGCTGCCCAGGGGGCTGCGGGCCGCACGTTCGCGCCCGACGAGATCGAGGACGTGCTCGTGACGATCCCCGAGGCAGGAGTCTCCCTCGTGCTCGAGCCGGCCCCGGAGAAGCGGGCGCCGCGCTCGGAGTACGAGGGCAAGTTCTCGCTCCCGTACTCGGTTGCCTCGCTGCTCGTCCGCGGGCATGTCGCCGTCGGCGACTTCACCGACGAGGCGATCGCCGAGCCGGCCGTGCTCGCGGTCGCGGCGAAAGTGCGCTACGAGACCCGCGACTACCCGACCTATCCGCAGGCGTTCCCGGGCGGCGTGCAGGTGCGGCTCGCCGACGGGACCTCCTTCGAGGACGACTTCCCGCACCAGAAGGGCGGGCCGGAGAACCCGCTCTCGCCCGACGAGGTGCGCGAGAAGTTCCGCGAGAACGCCTCGCTCGCGCTCGAGGACGCCGCGGTGCAGCGTCTCGAGCAGGCGCTGCTCTCGCTGGACGAGCAGGACGACGTCACGGCCGCGCTCGCTCCGCTGACGTCGCTGGAGGCCGTCCCCGCGTGAGCCTCACCGCCGAGCAGACGGAGATCGTCGCCGCGGTTCGCGAGTTCGTGGACCGCGACGTCGTCCCGTTCGCCTCGGAGCTCGAGCACGCCGACGAGTTCCCCGAGTCGATGGTCGAGACGATGCGCGACATGGGCCTCTTCGGGACGACGATCCCGGAGGAGTACGGCGGGCTCGGGCTCGGCCTCGACACGTACGCCCTGATCGTGATGGAGCTCTCGCGCGGCTGGGTGACGCTGTCGGGGATCCTCAACGGCTCGTTCATCGCCGCGACGATGATCGGGCTCCACGGCACGGAGGAGCAGCGGGAGCGGTTCCTGCCGCGCCTCGCCTCGATGGAGCTTCGCTCCTCGTTCTCCATGACGGAGCCGCACGCAGGCTCCGACGTCCAGTCGATCCGGACGACCGCCGTGCGGGACGGCGACGACTACGTGCTCAACGGCCAGAAGCTCTGGGTCACGAACGGCTGGCGCTCGGGGATCGTGATGCTCCTCGCAAAGACCGACCCGGAGGCCGATCCGGCGCACGCGGGGATGACCGGGTTCATCGTCGAGAAGGAGCCGGAAACGAGCCCGCCCGGGCTCACGATCCCGATGCCCGGATTGCCGAAGCTCGGCTACAAGGGCGTGGAGTCGACCGAGCTCGTGTTCGACGGGTTCCGGACACCCGCCTCGAGCGTGCTCGGCGGCGACGCCGGGGTCGGTCAGGGCTTCAAGTACTTCATGAGCGGGATCGAAGTCGGGCGGGTGAACGTGGCCGCACGCGGCGTCGGGGTCGCGCAGGCAGCGCTCGACGACGCGCTGGCGTACGCGCGCGAGCGCGAGGCGTTCGGCAAGCCGATCGGCCAACATCAGGCCGTGCAATTGATGTTGGCCAAAATGGCAACAAGAGCGCAGGCAGCGCGCCTGCTGACGGTCGAGGCGGCGCGCAAGAAGGCGAGCGGCGAGCGCGCGGATCTCGAGGCCGGGATGGCGAAGTACTTCGCGACCGAGGCCGCGCAGGACAACGCGCTCGACTGCATGCGGATCCACGGCGGGTCGGGCTACTCGACCGAGCTCCGCCCCGAGCGGTACTACCGCGACGCGCCGCTGCTCCTGATCGGCGAGGGATCGAACGAGATCCAGCAGCTGATCATCGCCCGCCGGCTCCTCGAGCAGTCGGCGTGAACTTCGAGCCCGGCCCGGAGGTGGCCGAGATCCGCGCGGCCGTGCGCGAGCTCTGCGCGCGGTTCCCGGGCGAGTACTGGCGCGGCCTCGAGCCCGACCGGTACCCCGAGGAGTTCGTCGTGGCGCTGACCGACGCCGGCTGGCTCGCGGCGCTGATCCCCGAGGAGTACGGCGGGGCAGGGCTGACGCTCACGGCGGCGAGCGTGATCCTCGAGGAGATCAACGCAGCCGGTTGCAACGCGGGCGCCTGCCACGCGCAGATGTACACGATGGGAACGATCCTGCGGCACGGCTCCGAGGCGCAGAAGCAGCGCTACCTGCCGCGCATCGCGTCCGGGGAGCTGCGCCTGCAGGCGTTCGGCGTCACCGAGCCGAGCGTGGGCTCGGACACGACCGCGCTCCGGACGACGGCGACGCGCGTCGACGGCGGCTGGTCGGTCAGCGGCCAGAAGCTCTGGACCTCACGGGCCGAGCACTCCGACCTGATGCTGCTGCTCGCCCGCACGACGCCTGCCGACGAGGTGGCAAAGCGAACGGAGGGCCTCTCGACGTTCCTCGTCGACATGAAGCGCGCTGTCGCCGACCGGACGATGACGATCCGGCCGATTCGGACACTCATGAACCACGCGACGACGGAGATCTTCCTCGACGGCGTGCGCGTCGACGAGGACGACCTCGTCGGCGAGGAGGGGAAGGGGTTCCGCTACATCCTCGACGGGATGAACGCCGAGCGGGTGCTGATCGCGGCCGAGTGCATCGGCGACGGCCGCTGGTTCGTCGAGAAGGCAACCGCCTACGCGAACGAGCGGGTCGTGTTCGGCCGGCCGATCGGCTCGAACCAGGGGGTGCAGTTCCCGATCGCGCGTGCCCATGCACAGATCGAGGCTGCGGATCTCGTCCGCTACAAGGCTGCGTGGCTCTACGAGCAGGGCCTCCCGTGCGGCGCCGAGGCGAACATGGCGAAGCTCCTCGGCGCAGACGCCTCATGGGCGGCGGCCAACGCCTGCCTCGACACGCACGGCGGCTTCGGCTTCGCCGAGGAGTACGACGTCGAGCGCAAGTTCCGTGAGACCCGGCTCTACCAGGTCGCACCGGTCTCCACGAACCTCATCCTTGCCTACATCGGTCAGCACGTTCTCGGCATGCCGCGCAGCTACTGAGCGACGAACGCGCGAAGGGACCGTTCGAGCCGCTCCGAGTCGAGGCCGCGGCCGATCAGGACGAGCCTCGAGCGGCGGTCGTCGTCCGGCCAGGCGTCGAGATGCACGGGCGGATGGACGACGTGCTGGACGGCGTCGACGAGCAACGGGCCGTCACCGCCCACGTCGAGCAGGCCCTTGACGCGGAGGATCTCGCGGCCGCGAGCGTGGAGCAGCATCGTCAGCCAGACGCCGAAGCCGAGCCAGTCGACCGGCCCGTCGAGGACGAGGCTCACGGCTCCGACGTCTCCTCGTGGCCGTGAGCCGGGGAGGTCTCCAGAGGCAGGTCCACACGGGCCACGTGCCTGGGGCCGAGCAGGAGCTCCGGATCGACATCACCGTGCACCGCGAGCACGACCGAGGCGACCGGATTGAGCTCCATCAGGGCTCGCTCCACACCTGCCGTGTCTGCGATGTCACCCTTCGTGACGACGAGGACGTCGGCGGCGGCCACCTGCCGCTCCGACTCCTCCCCGCGGAGGCCGTGCTGCGCGTCGACCGTCGCGATCACCGACTCGAGGGCGTACTGGTGGCGGACGAGCGGCTCGGAGACGAGCGTCGCGACGATCGGCGCCGGGTCCGCGACTCCGGTGGTCTCGACGACGACGCGCGTGAACGGAGGGATCTCACCGGTGGCGCGACGGTCCAGGAGGTCGCGGAGCTCGTCCGCAAGGTCGCCTCGCAACGTGCAGCAGACGCAGCCCGACGCCAGCAGGACCGTCCGCTCGTCGACCCGACGGAGGATCGCATGGTCGATCCCGATCTCCCCGAGCTCGTTGACGATCACCGCCGTCTGGCCGAGCCCGGGATCCTCGAGCAGTGCGCGGATGAGCGTCGTCTTCCCGCTGCCGAGATAGCCCGTGACGAGGGCGACGGGAGTCCTCACGACAGCTCGAGGAGGGCGGGATCCAGTGGGTCGAGCGGGCGACCCGCGAGGCGCTCGGCAGCGACCCAGAGCCCGGCGAGGTCGTCCGCGACCTCGGTGCGGCCCTTGCCGTCCGACACGACGTACTGCCCGGCCCACTCGCGCACCCCGAGCCCGAACCGCGCGAGGACGCGCGCCAGGAGGGCTGTCCGGATCACCCGAGCGCGCCGGCCGGCGCCCTCGTCGGCCCAGTGCTCGTTCCGCAGGACGCCACAGAGGCTGCACATCAGATGGTTGATCTCACGATCTCGCGCGTCCGGCTGCGCGGTCTGGCGCGTCTGGGCCGCTCCCGGGCCTGGCTTGCCCGCTGCGCGGGCGCACCAGCCCCGTGCGCTTCGGGTGCCGAGCACCTCACCAATGCGTCAAGCATTACCGAGGCACTCGGCCCCCGCCCCAGAGCGGCCAGCCCACGCCCCGAAGCGGACGATCTCGTGAAATCAACCATCTATTGTCGTCCTACCACGATCCGGGAGGTGCGGTGATGGCGAAGGAGATCCTCGTCGCGTACGGCGTCGACGTCGATGCGGTGGCGGGCTGGCTCGGCTCGTACGGTGGTGAGAACTCTCCCGACGACATCTCCCGCGGCCTGTTCGCGGGCGAGGTCGGCACCCCCCGCCTCCTGAAGCTCTTCGAGCGCCACGGGCTCAAGACCACCTGGTTCATCCCCGGCCACTCGATCGAGACCTTCCCCGCCGAGACCGAGCAGGTCGTGGCGGGCGGCCACGAGATCGGGATCCACGGCTACACGCACGAGAACCCCATCGCGATGACGCGCGAGCAGGAGACCGCGGTGCTCGACAAGTGCATCGGCCTCGTCGAGCAGGTCTCCGGCAAGCGCCCCACCGGCTACGTGGCGCCGTGGTGGGAGTTCTCCAACGTCACGAACGAGCTCCTTCTCGAGCGCGGCATCAAGTACGACCACTCGCTGATGCATCACGACTTCCTGCCGTACTACGTCCGCGTCGGCGACTCCTGGACGAAGATCGACTACTCCAAGCGGGCGGAGGAGTGGATGGTGCCGCTCCAGCGCGGCGAGGAGACCGACCTCATCGAGATCCCCGCCAGCTGGTACCTCGACGACCTGCCCCCGATGATGTTCATCAAGACCGCGCCGAACAGCCACGGCTTCGTCAACCCGCGGGACATCGAGCAGCTCTGGATGGACCAGTTCGACTGGGTGTACCGCGAGTACGACTACGCGGTCTTCACGATGACGATCCATCCCGACGTGAGCGGCCGCCCGGCGGTGCTCGCGATGCACGAGCGGATCATCAAGCACATCAACGGCCACGACGGCATCCGGTGGGCGACGTTCGACGAGATCGCCGACGACTACGCGGGGCGCTTCCCACGCTCCGCGTGAGGACGACCTGTCGGCCTGCGGCCCGACGGGTCGTGCCGTCAGCTCGAGCCGAGGCTCGATGTGGCCTCCGGCTACCGCGTGCCCGAGTCCGCCGCGTCGACCCGGATCCCGCCGCCGGGCTCCTCGCCGAACTCCTCCTCGACGCTGTGGACCGGCGCGCCGCGGAGACGGAGGCGCACCGTGACCGCGATGAGGACGACGGCGATCAGCGCGAGCGTGACGGCGGTCGTCCCTGCCCCGAGCGCGTAGAGGTTCGGCAGGATCGGCCGGCTCTGCGGCCACGTGCCGATCAGGATCGGCAACGGCTGGGCCTCGTACCCGCTCTGCAGGAGGATCGTGCGGTCGAAGTCGTTCCACGTGAGGGTGAAGCCGAAGAGGAAGCTGCCGAAGATCCCCGTCCAGACCAGCGGGAGGGTCACCTCGCGGAATGTCGTCAGCCCGTTCGCCCCCAGATCGCGCGCCGCCTCCTCGACGTGGCGGTCGTACCGGTTCCAGACTGCGAGCATGACGAGGAACGAGAACGGGATTCCCCAGATCACGTTCGCCCCGAGGGCCGTGTACCAGAGGTTCGGCGTGTACCCCATGAACTTCCACAGGAGCTGGTTGCCGAGCCCGACGAGGAACGCCGGCGTCATCAGGGCGAGCATGAGGATGAAGAAGGCGATCACGTCACCTTTGAGCCGCCAGTGGCGCCGGAACGCCATGGAGAGCATGAAGCCGAACACCGCCACGAGCACGCCCGCGACGAGGGACAGGTAGAGGGACTGGCGTCCCGACGCGCTCACGTCCTCGGCGATCGTGTTGAAGAGGTCCGTGTCCCACAGCGTCCTCCACCAGTCGAGGCTGATCGGCCCACGGAACGGGAACGTCAGCTGGCCCGTGTCGCCCTGGAACGAGAGGATCGCCATCAGGATCATCGGGATGTAGAGGAAGAAGAGGAAGACGGCGAAGTAGCCGCCGAGCACCCACTTCGCCCAGTCGCGGCGCTGCTTCACCTCGCGCCGAACGACGACGTCCTGCGGGCGGGCGACGCTCTCCGCCGCCGTGGCCATCGTCTCGATCACAGGTCCTCCCGCAGGTTGGAGAGGCGCGTGATCACCCAGACGCCGACCATCAGCACGGCCACGAGGAGCACTGCCGAGGCCGCTCCCTGCGGATACTGAACGGCCCCGATCTTCGAGTAGATCAGCGTGCCGACCGAGGTGATGTTGCCGCCGCCGACGGTGGCGACGGTCCCGTAGTCGCCCATCGTCAGGACGAAGATGAAGATCGAGCCGATCACGATGCCGGGCATCGTCTGCGGCAGGATCACCTCCCGGAACGTCCCCCACCAGTTGGCGCCGAGGTCGCGCGCCGCCTCGAGCGCCGACCGGTCGACCTGCGCCAGCGTGAAGAACAGCGGCGTGATCATGAAGAGGATGTACAGCTGGATCATCGCGAGTCGCACCGAGAGCGTCGAGAACCCGAACTCCGGGATCGGCTCGGAGATGATCTGCAGCTTGACCAGGAACTGGTTGAGGGCGCCCTCCCGGCCCATGAGCGGGAAGGTCCACGCGATGGCGCGGGTGAGGAAGCTCGTCCAGAACGGAGCGAGCGCGATGATGAAGAGCGCGATCTGCATGCGCAGGCTCTGCACCTTGAGGGCGAGGAAGTACGCGACGGGGAACCCGAGCACCAGGCAGGCAACCACGGCGATGACCGAGGTCACGACCGTGGAGAGCATGTTGTCCCAGTAGGTGCGGTCGTGGAAGAGCTCGCTGTAGTTCGCGGTCGTGAACGTCTTGTCGAACCCGGCGTCCGTCCACGTCCAGAAGCTGACGAGGACGATGATCACGAGCGGCGCGACCAGGTAGAAGCCGATCCAGATCATCCCGGGCGCCGCCAGGGCGGCGGTCACCCAGCCGCTGCCGCGTCCGCTCTCGCTTCCTTCCCCGAGCGCCGCCTCGGCGGTGGGCGGCCGCTGCTCGAGGATCGCCTCGACCTCTTCGACCTCGTCGAGCGCGAGCCTGGTGGCGTCGTCGACGATCGGGTCAGGCGTCGAGGAGCTGGACATCCTCTTCCCTCCAGGAGATCCGGATCCGCTCTCCCTCGCGGCCGCGCAACGCCGGGTAGTGGTCGGCTGCGACCTTTGCGAGCATCCGCTCGGACCCCGCGAGAAGGTGGAGCTTGACGAGGTCGCCGAGGAACTCGACGAACACGATGTCGCACTCCGCCGTGTTGAGGCCGTCCGAAGAGCCGTTCGGCTCGACGGTCACCGCCGCAGCACGGATGGCGATCATCGCGGGGCTTCCGACCGCCCGGGATGCGTCGGAGGCGAGAACGCTGACGCGCAGATGCTGCTCCTCGTTCTCGACGGTCAGCCGATCGCCCTCGCGCGCCGTGACGACCCCACGGAGGATGTTGTTGTCACCCATGAAGCGCGCGACGAGCTCGGTGGCCGGCTTCGTGGCGATCGTCAGCGGATCGGCCACCTGCTGGATGCGGGCGTCGTTCATGACGACGATCCGGTCCGCCATCGAGAGGGCCTCTTCCTGATTGTGCGTCACGTGGATGAACATCAGCCCGAGCTGGCGTTGCAGGTTGCGGAGCTCCACGCGCATGCGCAGCTGGAGCAGCCGGTCGAGGTCGCCGAGCGGCTCGTCGAGCAGCAGCGCCTTCGGCTTGGTCACGAGCACTCGAGCGAGAGCGACGCGCTGCTGCTGCCCGCCCGACAGAGCGCTCGGCTTGCGGCCCGCCAGCGGCTCGAGCCCGACCATCTCCAGGGCCTTCATCGCCGCCTCCCGCCGCTCCCGCTTCCCGACCCCGTGCATCTTGAGGCCGAACTCGACGTTCTGGAGCGTCGTACGATGTGGGAAGAGCGCGAAGTGCTGGAAGACGGTCGTGGTGGGACGCTTGTGCGGCGGCAGGCCGATCAGCGATTCGCCGTCGAGCAGGATCTCCCCCTGCGTCGGGTGCTCGTGCCCGCCGATCATGCGCAGCGTCGTCGTCTTCCCGCAGCCGGACGGCCCGAGCAGCACGACGTACTCGCCGTGGTCCACGTGGAGGTTGACGTCGTCGACGGCGACCGTTCCGCCGGGAAAGACCTTCGTCAATCCGATGAGGTCGAGCCCAGACTGACCGATCGGGGGGGCGGCGTTCGCCGCCCCCCGGGATTCGACCCCTTGATCCTCCATGCAGCTCCCGCTAGGCGGTCAGGAAGTCGTTCACGGTCTTGACGAGGTACACGCTCTCGCGCGGATACGAGTTCCAGGACGCGTACTTGCAGATGCGCTGCTGGAACGAGCCGCCCTCGCGTCGCTCGCCCTTCTTGATGTCGCCGACCTTGCCGGTGATGCCGGGCAGGTCGCGCGCCGCCGGCTTGCCGCCCCACCAGTAGTCGTACTCGGCGGGGGTGAAGCCGGCCTGCCTGCCGGCCGCCGACCTGATCCACGGCAGGAGCCGCTGCCCGTTGGCGATGTAGTAGCCCTGGCGCATGATCGTCGCGCCGAGCGACCCGTTGTAGTTCCAGTTGAGGTAGTCGTAACAGGCTTGCAGCTTCGCCGGGTCGGTGACTCTCGACGAGATGCCCTCCGCGCTGCACCAGCCGCGGAAGCCCTCCTTCGGGGCCGCGTAGAGGATGTTGACGCCTGCGGCCTTGACGAGCGCCACGGCCGGCGACCACATCGACTCGAGCACGACCTCCTTGGAGACCATGAGGTTGACCGAGTCGGTGAAGGCCGACCAGAACGCGCGGAACTGGCCCTGCTTCTTGTACCGCGTCAGGATCTTGTACAGCCGGTCGATCTCCGCCCGCGTCGGGTTGCCGAAGTCCCTGAACTTCATCAGCCCGAGCGCCTGCGCGGCGAACGCGGCGTCCTGCGACATGATCCCCGGGTCGCGGAGCAGGGAGACCCGCCCCTTCCATCTCGTGTTCAGAAGCTCGGCCCACGAGACCTGCTCGGGCCGCTTCTGGATCACGTCGGCGTTGTAGCCCATCGAGTCGGCGTTGAAGTGGGCCGCCGGGCCGACGATGAAGCGGGGTTGCGGCTTGCCGCCGATCGGCTTGCCGTTCTCGCCGATCCAGCGGACGATCTGCCGGTTGTTCCTCGGCCCGCTCGCGAACGGGGGCAGGCCGGTGGAGCCATCCGGGTCGACGAACGTCGTCCGGAACGGCGCGTTGCCGTCGCCGAACGTGCACCGCGACGACGCGGGGTTCAGCTTGCCGTGCGTGAACAGCTTGTAGAACTGGTTCCAGCCTCTGATCTTCCGTGTGTCGACCGGCTGCAGCGAGCCCGACGGCCACACCAGGAGCGACTGGTAGTTGTAGCCGCCGAACACGTCGAACGTGTCGGGCGACGTGATTGCGATCTGGGGCTGCTTCTCGGAGGGGGCGAGGATCGGCTTGACGGTGAAGCCGAGCGCCTCCGAGGCCTGCTTGGCGATGTCCGGAGTCGGGAACTCGACCCCGAGCGAGAGCACGCGCAGCGTCCCCGTGAACTTCCCGCTCGCCGACGTCTCGGCCGCTGCGGTGCCTGCCAGCGCACCGGCACCACTGACGGCGGCGACGCCGACGGCTCCGCGCTTGAGAAGCGCTCCGCGCGTAAGGCCCGACGGCTC
The DNA here is from genome assembly GCA_963839755.1 of uncultured Actinomycetes bacterium. Taxonomy (GTDB): domain Bacteria; phylum Actinomycetota; class Thermoleophilia; order Gaiellales; family Gaiellaceae; genus Gaiella. The sequence continues at coordinate 251,387 of CAWIVU010000016.1, read as the reverse complement.
CCTTCGCTCCTCGAAATCGCCTCGGCCGAGATCCTCACCGGCCGCGAGCTCCTTCGCGTACTCGAAGGGATCGTACTCAACCTCGTTGCTCATCTGCTCTCCTTTCCCCCCGCCTCGAGGGGGGAGTACCAGCACCGGATGCCGTGTCGTCGTGACACGACAGATGGGTGGCTCATGTATACAACCTGGGACGGCGCGCCGTCAACGCCGGATCACTGCTCGGCAGATGGGTCGTCCGTTTCGGCTCAGCAGGGCGGGTGAGGGATACCGATCTCCCGTGCGAGGCGCCCGGTTTCGGAGCCTGCGAGTGCGAAATCGACATAGGCGATGCCGAGCGCCCGAAAGTCCTGTCGCCGTCCGGCCGCCTGCGCCTTCTTCAGCTTGCCGAGCCGGCGCTCGTGGAGGGCGAGCCACCGCTCCACTCGGGGTCGGAGCTCTTTCGGAGGCTCGACCGCCCTCACGTCGCGGAGCTGGGCCTCGACGAGCGGCAGCACACGGTCGACCGCGTCGATCACGTTCGCAGGCTCTGCGACGTCGGGTGGCCGGATCCGGTCGAGCCTCGGGCCGTAGACACGGCAGACGGCGGCAACGCCTGCGAGGTACTCCGCGCGGGTCGGCTCGGCGCGCGAGCTCGCGGTCGTGACGAGGGTCACCGCGACGGCGACCGCGGCGATCACGGCCGCAACGGCGACGAGCAGGGTGCGTCGGCCAGTCAGTGCTCGCATTTCCCGCATTGTCGTCAAGCGCCGCCGTCGATGCCTCTCGTCGCCCCGCCGAGCGCGTGTCCCTCAGGCGGGCTCCTTCGCGGCCCCCGACGTCCCCGGCCGCAGAATGGCGGTCAGCGCGAGGTAGGTCGCCGCGCCTGCCCCGAGACCCCAGGCCACTTTCAGCCACGCGTCCGGAACGGCGTAGTACACGGCGACGGCGCAGGCGACCGCGACGACGGCCTCGACGTTGACGCCCCGCACGTAGCGGTACCTGCCGGCCGGGTCGAACAGCGCCTCGACGTCGAGTCGCCCCCGTTGTCGGACGAGGTAGTCCGCCAGGACGACCCCCGTCAGCGGCGCGGCGACGTTCCCGAGATGCGTGATCCACGACTGCGCTTCCTCGATGAGCGACGGGAAGCCCGAGAGGACGATCGCCGCAAGCCCGACGACGGCAGTCGCGCCGATGCGGCCGAGCGCCGGAAGGCTCGAGACGAGCGAAAGCCCGCCCGTGTAGACGTTCGTGACGTTGGCAGCGAACGTCTGGACGACGATCGCGACGAGCAGGGCCGCGAGGACGGCGTCGTTCGACGTCACCTGGCTCGCCGCGACGAAGGGGTTCGTCTCGCCGCTGCCGACGGCGTACACGCCTCCGATCAGCGTCGTCGTCGCCGTCGCGGCGAGCGTCGATCCGATCAGGCCGATCCGCATGTCGCGACGCGTGCGCGTATAGCGGGTCAGGTCGGAGATGTTCGTGACGAGCGTGAGCGACGAGCCGCACATCACGGTGACGACCGTCGCGAACCCGACCCAGGTGAGCTTCTGCTCGGGCGAGTCGAGTACGCGCCCGACGGCGTAGTCGGGGTCGTCCGTGACGAGCCAGAGCCCGAGGAGGACGCCTGCGGTCGCGACCGAGAGCGGCAGCACGATCCGAAGCAGCCAGCGCATGACGTCGAAGCCGAGGGCCGCGACCCCCGCCTGCACGACGGCGATCGCCAGCGCGGTGGGCACGACCGACGGCCGCACGTCGGCGAGCGCCACCGCGATCGCCTGGACACCGAACGCCGCCGTCAGCGCCTGGGCGGCGAACCAGTAGACGGAGGCGATCACCCGGTACGGGGACGTCAGCGCGCGGGCGCCGAGACCGCCGAAGGACGCCCGCATCGCGACCTGCCCGGGCAGCCCGTCGTCGACACCCGGCTGCGCGACGATCGTCAGCGCCGCATAGGCGAGCGCCTGGCCGGTGATCGTCGCGACGAGGGCCCAGGGGAGCGGCAGGCCGCTCTCGAGGACGGCGAGCGCGCCGAGCACCATCATCACCGGGTTCAGGAAGAACGTGAAGTTGATGGCGAAGAGGTCGCGCCAGCCGACCGTCCGCTCCTCGGGCGGAACCGGCTCGATGCCGTATCGCTCGACTCCCGGCACGACCCGCCGCCGCTCGGCCTAGTGGCGCGAGAAGAAGTCGGCCACCACGCGGCTGTGCTCGTCGCTCGAGTCGAAGATCGTCGAGTGGTTCGCGCCGCGGATCACGTGCACCTCGGCGCCCGCAATCCCGTCCGCGATCGCCTGCTGGCCGGCGGCGTCGGGCCCCTGGTCCCAGGGCGTCATCACGTCCTCGTCGCCTCCGAGCACGAGCGCGGGCGAGGTGATCCTCGGCAGCCAGTCGCGGATGTCCATGTCGCACATCGCCTGACAGGCCGCTGTGAAGACCTCGATGCGGTTCGAGTCGCGGAGGATCTCCTGGATCCCGTCGGCGAGCGCGACCGCGTCCTGCTCGGCGAGGAAGCGGCGCGAGAGCGCCTGCCACGTGATCAACTCCGCGAGCAGCCGGCTCCCGGGCCCGTCCGGGTCGAGCCGGGCGATGTCGATCCAGTTCTTGAAGATGAGGCGTCCGCTGGGACCGAGCTTCGCCGCGGCGCAGTTGATCACCACCGAGCGCGTCCGCTCGGGGTACTTGCCCGCGAAGACGATCGCGATCATCCCGCCCATCGACGTCCCGTGCACGTGCGCGCTCTCGATCCCGAGCGCGTCGAGCAGGCCGGCGACGTCGTCCGCCCAGACCTCCATGTCGTAGTCCTGGACGGGCCGGTCCGAGGCGCCGTAGCCGCGCATGTCGAAGTCGACCACGCGGAACCGCTTGGAGAGCTCGGGCGTGACGGGATCGAAGTTGAAGTGGCCGAAGCCCGCGCCGTGGATCTGGATGACCGGGTCTCCCTCGCCCGTGATCCGGTGCCAGAGCTTCACGTCGCCGACCTCGATCAACCCTTCCACCGTCGCCTCCTCGTCGTGGGCACTTCCCCGAGCAAAGCTTGGAAAATGTGCCGCAAAGTGCAGGTCAGAGGCACTGTTCGCCGCAAGGCGGAAAGTGCCCTAGCGCGCCATCGCCCGCTCGACGGCCTCCGCCTCCTCGGGAGAGAGGGCAAACGACGGCTTGCCGCGCTCGAGCTCCTTCACGTAGACGCGCGCGTAGTCGCGCCCCTGGATCGCGGTCACGACCGTGCCGGTGCGCGTCGAGTCGAGGAACGCGAACGACGCGGACTGCTGGCCCCCCGCGTCGGCGTAGGCGTCGTAGCGGACGACGGACGTGTTCGTGACTGACCCGTCTATCCGCCGGTCGACCCGCGTCAGGCCCGCTGCGACCTCGTCGACCGCGCGATGCAGGTCGTCGATCCTGCCCTGCAGCGAGACCGCGAAGTCGACGACATCCGACGTCGAGCCGCCGAGGATCGCTTGCTGCCCGCGGCGGAGCTCGCGCACGCGCCGCCACCCCAGAGCGGCGACGAGCAGAGCCAGCGCAGCGATCGCGCAGGCTGCGATGGCGACGCCGAGCTCGAGGCTCACGGTTCGTCGAGCGAGAACACGACCGGGTACTCGGCCGAGTTGTTGCCTGTGTTCGTCTCGCCCGGGACCGGCAGCACGGCCACCTGCACGGTGGTCCCCTCCCCGAACGGGAAGTCCGGGAAGTCGGAGAACGTCACGATCTTCGTCTCGCCGGGATCGATCACCTCGATCGTCCCGTTCTTCACGATCGGGTTGGGCTGCGCCGGGATCGTGAGACGGACCTTGACGCCGACCTCCTGGTTCTCGCCCGAGTTCGTCACGCCCACCTCGAACGAGAGGTCGGTGGAGACCGTGATCGTCGTCTCGGTCGTGGTCGACAGCTGGACGCCGGCAGGCTGCACCTCGGTGTACGCAAGCGAGCTTCCGTGCGAGCCCGTCGGCGTGCCGCCTGTCGAGGCGCCGTGCACCCGCTGCCAGATCGAGCTCATCGAGCGCGCCGTGTAGAGATCCGCGTTCTCGACGAACACGGAGGCCGGCGCGGTGACGCCTTCGACGCCCTCGGCGGTCATCGCGACCGTTGCGACGCCCTGGAAGAGGTCACGCCACACGACGTCGCTCGCCTCGAGCCGCTGGCCCTGTGTCGCGAGGCGCCTGCCTGCCGCCGTGGCGTCCTGGGTGTCCTTCGTGGCGCGGAACGTGTCGAGCATCCCCTGGAGGCCCGAGACCCGAAGGTCGAGCGCCCGGATGGCGTTCTCGTGCGCCGGTGTGAGAGGCCCCGGCGCGTCGACGTCACGTGCACGCTGAGAGTCGAGCTCCTGCTGCTGGATCAGCCCGCCGAGCCTCGTCTCGAGCTCGGTCTGGGCGAGCCCGGGCGTGGTCAGCAGCGTGGCGAGGTCGGCGCCGATCTTCGCCGAGTCCGTGCCGACGGCGTCGATCTCGCCCATGTAGTCGCCGTACGTGACCTGCTCGTCCTCGGCGGCGCACCCCTGCACCCAGACGGCGAGCAGGACGACCACGAGGATGGCGAGCGCCACGAGCCCTGCGAGCCGGAGGAGCGGGGTCAGCGCGTGCGAGCCGCGCGGCGGCGGCGCAGGCGGACGGCCACCGGTGGGCCCTCCGGGCGGCCGGGTACCGCCTGGTTGCGACGGAGGCGGGAGCTCCCGCGTCTCGTCGTCGACGAAGTCGAAGTCCAGGATGTCGTCGTCGTGCACGGTCACGGGCGTCCCCTCTCGGGGGTTCGGCGGTCGACGAAGGCCGGGTGCCCGCCGAACGCCTGACCCGCACGAGTCTAACGGCTGGTTCGGAGGCAAAGGACGTTCCCCTTCCGTGGCGAAGGGGCGTGGACCGGTGTCGTCCACTGCCTACGCCCTTCCCGACCGCGCTCTCGTCCTCGACCGCTACCGGCCGCTTCGGCCGCTCGGTCGTGGCGGCTCGGGCTCGGTGTGGCTCGCGCGCGACGAGCGCACCGGGCTCGACATCGCGCTGAAGATCGTCCCTCGGGAGGGCAAGCGCGCCGCGCGCGCGATGCGGGAGATGGAGGCCGCCTCCCGACTTCGCCACGAGCGATGCGTGCGCGCCTACGACTTCGCGGGCGACGAGGGACACGTCTACATCGCGTACGAGTACGTCCGCGGGCGGACGCTGCGGGAGGCGATCCGACGCGGCGAGCTCGACGACGCCGCCTGCGTGGAGGCGGCCGCCCAGGTCCTCGACGGCCTCGCCCACGCGCACCGCCGCGGCATCGTCCACCGCGACGTCAAGCCGTCCAACGTCCTCCTCGAGGAAGGCGACGAGGTGGCGGTCCGCGTGCTCGACTTCGGGCTCGCGCAGTTCGACGACGCGGACACACTGACAGCCGTCGGCGACGTCCCGGGCACCCTCGCGTACATCGCGCCCGAGCGGCTGGACGGCAAGGAGGCGACTGTACGGAGCGACGTCTGGGCGGTCGGCGTGATGCTCTGGGAGGGGCTCACGGGCAACCACCCGTTCTGGGGCGTGCCGCTGCCCGAGGTCGCAGCTGCGATTGCCGCCGGCCCGCCGCCGCTCTCCTCACGCCGCGCCGACCTCCCACGCAGGCTCCTCGCGGCAATCGACAGCGCACTCACGATCGACCCAGCCCGACGACCGACCGCCTCACAGCTCGCGACAGAGCTGCGCGAGGCCTTCGTCGCGCCACGACCACCGCGCCCGAGAACGCGACCTCCTGCTCGACGCAAGCGGGACGCTCCGCAGGTGCGGCCAGAGGCCCCGCCGATCCCGCTCGCGCATCGCCTCGCGCCGGCCGGCCTCGCCGTGGTTGCGACGGTCGTCGGGGGATCACTGCTCCCGTTCTGGCCGACGCCCGTGCTCGCGCTGCTTGCGCTCGCGGCCGGTCTCACCTCGCTTCGCTCCCCGCGGATCGGGCTCGCGCTGGCGCTCGCGACCCCCGTCTTCCCGCTCGGGAACGTCGCGCAGGCCGCAGCGGTGGTCTACTCCGCGCTGGCGCTCGCGTGGCTCGCGGCGATGTGGCGCGACGCGCGGTCGGGGCTCCTGTTCGTCGCCGGGCCTGCGCTGTCCATCGTCGGTCTCCTGGCTCTGGTCCCGCTCGCCGTGCAGCCGGCGAGCGGCGCGTGGCGGCGCGCGCTGCACGCCGGCGTGGGCGTGCTCGCGGCAGCCGCTGTCGCCGGGCTCTCGGGGCGCCCCCTCCCGCTGACCGAAACCACCGTCCTCGACCTGGGCGTTTCCCAGACCGAGCGTCCGACCGACGTGCTGCATGCCCTGCAGGGCTTGCTCCGCGACAACCCGGCGGTCGCGACCACCGCGCTCGCCTTCGCCCTCGTCGCCGTGCTGCTGCCGCGGGCGGTGGCCCGGGGGCTGTGGGGTATCGCGGGTCTCGGGGCCTTGCAGCTCACGCTCGTCCTGCTCTGGGGCCCGTCGATCCCATGGGTCGGCATGGTGTTCGGAACCTGGCTCCTCTGCGGCGCGCTCGCTGCGAGACCGATGCTCGCAAGGCTCGCTCGCCCTGGTGCCAGCTAGACTCGATCGAGGGGAGGCTCCCCGCGGTATGAGCGTCCTTCGCGCTATCGAGAGCAGAATCGAGGGCCTCTTCGAAGGGGTCTTCGGGCGTGCCTTCCGCACGCATGTCCAGCCCGTGGAGCTCGCGCGGAAGCTCGCCAAGGAGATGGACGAGAACCGCTCGGTCTCGGTCTCACGCGTGTACGTCCCGAACGAGTACACGATCTACCTGTCCCCCGCCGACCGCGCGCAGTTTGCCGCCTACGAGGGGTCGCTCGTGGGGGAGCTGCAGGAGTACCTCTCCGAGCACGCGCGCCGCGAGGCGTACGCGCTGCTCACGCCGCCGCGGGTGGTGCTCGAGACCGACGGCGACCTCGCGATCGGCGAGTTCGGCATCGCGACGCGCGTGATCCAGGCCGAGGAGCAGCCGCCGGTCCCGTCGCGGCTGCCCGAGCCGGCGCCGGTCGCGGCGCCCGCCGCGGCCGTGGTCGACGCGCCCGCTCCGACGATGATCTACCCGGCTGCGCCTCCGCCTCCCGAGCCCGAAGCGGCGCCCCCGCCTCCGGCGGCGCCGGAGCTGACGCTCACGGTCGACGGACGCAACGTCCCGGTGTCCGGCGACCGGGTGGTCGTCGGCCGCTCGCGCGAATGCGACGTCCGCGTGGACGACACCAATGTCTCGCGCAGGCACGCCGAGCTCAGCCGGGGCGAGGACTCGGAGTGGAGCGTCGTCGACCTCGGCTCGACGAACGGGACCGAGGTGAACGGCCGCCGGATCACGAGACGCACGCCGGTTCGGGACGGCGACAGGATTGCGATCGGCGGCACCGAGCTCGTCGTCGGACGCCCGTCCACGTGAGGCTCGCCGTGACGGTCGACGAGACGCTCCTTGCTCTCAAGGTGGGCTTCCTCGTCCTGCTCTACATCTTCGTCTGGCTCGTCGTCCGGTCGGCCACGAGAGGCCTTGCCGAGGGCGCCCCTCAGGAGAGCATCATTCTGCCCGCCGCCGAGGCGGCGCAGCTCCGGGCCTCGCTCGCGCCGCCGAGTCGACGCGTCGTCGTCCTCGCGAGCCCGACGCTGCAGCCGGGCACCGCCATCGAGCTGACGAGCACGGCCGGCGTCGGGCGCGGCGCGGAGAACGCGATCAGGCTCGACAGCGATACGACCGTCTCCGGTCGCCACGCGACGCTGGACACCCGCCCCGACGGCCTGTGGGTCGAGGACGCCGGCTCGACGAACGGGACGTTCGTGAACGGGGCGCGCGTGACGAGCGCCCGTCGGCTCGCGCCCGGCGACGTCATCCGCATCGGGCACACCGACCTGCAGGTGGAGTCGTGAGGACATGGTGATCGGACGCGCGGCAGGGCTCACGGACACGGGGCGCAAGCGGCGCCAGAACGAGGACGCGTTCGTCTGCGAGCCGCCCCTCTTCGCCGTGGCGGACGGGATGGGGGGCGCACAGGCGGGCGAGCTCGCCTCACGGCTCGCCGCCGCCGCGATCGAGGAAAGCGCCTCCGCCGTCCGGGGCGAGGAGGAGATCGCCAGGGTCGTCCGCACGGCGAACGCGCGGATCTTCGAGCACTCCGTCCGCGATCCGACAGCCGCGGGAATGGGTACGACGGCCACCGTGGCCCTCGTCGACGAGCACGCGGAGACGGCCACCCTCGCGCACGTCGGCGACTCGCGGGCCTACCGCTACCGAGAGGGGAGTCTCGAGCAGCTGACGACCGATCACTCGCTCGTCGGCGAGCTCGTGCGGAGCGGCCGTCTGACGGAGGACGAGGCGGCCGTCCATCCCCACCGCTCCGTGATCACCAGAGCGCTCGGCACCGAGGCCGACGTCGACGTCGACACCAGCACGATCGATCTCCGTCCGTGGCGATCTCGTCCTGATCTGCTCGGACGGCCTGAGCGCGATGGTGCGCGACGAGGAGATCGTCCGGATGCTCGAGGCGACGAGCAGCGACCCGCACGATGCGGCCGAGGCGCTCGTCGCCGCGGCGAACAAGGCAGGCGGAGAGGACAACGTGACGGTCGTCCTGTTCGAGCTCGTCGAGGGTGACCCGGCGGACCGCCCCGAGCCCGCGCCGATGCGAGGCGACATCGCGACCGACGACGTCACGGCGGAGAGCGCGATCGACGACGACGTCAAGCGGCACGGCGCCGGGAGGGGAAGCCGGTGGCCGGCGCTCCTGTTCCTGCTCGCGCTGCTCGCGAGCGCCGCGTTCGTCCTCTGGTGGACCCTGATCCGATGAGCGCCCGGAACCGCGAGCTTCTGATCATGTCTCTCGCCGGGATCGTGGCGTCGGCCGCGTTCGCGAGCGCGTGGTTCGCGCAGGCGACCGAGATCGACTACGGCTGGCTTCCTTGGGCGGCGGTCCTGGCCGGTGTCTTCCTGGTCGCCCATGTCGTCGCGCGACTGACGGTCCCGGATGCCGACCCGACGCTCCTGCCGATCACCGCGCTGCTCTGCGCGATCGGCCTGACGTTCGTGTACCGGCTCGACCCGGAGTTCGGGCGGAAGCAGCTCGTGTGGGTCGCGGTGGGCGTCGCGGCCTTCGCCCTCGTCCTTTTCTGGCTGCGCTTCGACTACCGGATCCTCGAGCGCTACAAGTACCTGTTCGGGGTCTCGGCGATCGTGCTGCTGATGCTGCCGTCGGTGCCCGGGCTCGGGCAGCGGATCAACGGCGTCAAGCTCTGGGTGGACATCGGCCCGCTGCAGTTCCAGCCCGGCGAGGTCGCGAAGATCTTCCTCGTCGTCTTCCTCGCCGGGTATCTCCGCGACAAGCGCGAGGCGCTGGCCCGGCTGAGCCTCAAGGACGTCGGTCCGCTCCTCGCGATCTGGGGCGCCGCGATGCTCGTCCTCGTCCAGACGAGCGACCTCGGCTCGGCGCTCCTCAACTTCGGGATCTTCCTCGCGATGCTGTACGTCGCGACGGGCCGCGCCTCGTTCGTCGCCGTCGGCCTCGTTCTGTTCGCGGGCGGCGCCGCGCTGCTGTACGACGCGCTCGACCGCGTCCAGCAGCGCGTGACGGTCTGGCTCGAGCCGTGGACGGACGAGAAGGTGTACTGCGCCATCAACGGCGCGATGGAGTACCGCCAGAACTGCGACTCCTACCAGCTCGTGAAGAGCCTCTACTCGATCGCGAACGGCGGGTACGGCGGGACCGGGATCGGCAACGGCACGTTCCAGACCGTCGACGGGACGCCGCTGATCCCGTACCTCGAGACCGACTTCGTCTATTCGGCGATCGCGCAGGAGCTCGGGCTGATCGGCGCCGCTGCCGTGCTTCTCTGCTACCTCGCGCTCGTCGCGCGCGGCATGCGCGTCGCGCTGATCGCGCAGGACGGCTTCTCGAAGCTGCTCGCCGCGGGGCTCAGCTTCGGGTTCGCCCTGCAGACGTTCATCATCGTCGGCGGCGTCCTGCGCATCGTCCCGCTGACCGGCATCACGCTGCCGTTCGTCTCGTACGGCGGTACGAGCGTCGTCGCGAACTTCGTGATGCTCGCGCTCCTGATGCTCGTCTCCCACCGCGCCGTGAGGCACGCGCGCGGATGAATCGCCAGCTGACACGCGTGGCGTGGACCGCGATGGGGCTGATCGTCGTGCTCGTCGTCGGGACGACGTACTGGCAGACCTGGGCGCGCCCCGGGCTCGCGGCGCGACAGGACAACGAGATCCAGCGGGTCGCGGAGTTCGAGGTCCGGCGCGGTCTGATCCGCGCTCCCACCCGGACACTTGCGAAGAACCGTGTCGAGCGGCGGCGAGGCAAGACGTTCTACTTCCGCACCTACCCGCAGGGGAAGCTCGCCGCGCACGTCGTCGGCTACTCGACCATCTCGCGGAGCCGGGCCGGGCTGGAGAAGTCGCTCAACGGCACCCTCACCGGAACCGATCGCGCGCTCTCGGACCTCGTCGAGCAGCAGCTCGACGAGCTGAGCGGGGCGCCCATCGTCGGCGACACGGTCATCACGACGCTCGATCTCCGAGCCCAGCGCGTCGCGCTGGAGCAGCTCGGGCGCACCTGCGGCGCGGTTGCCGCGCTCGATCCGCGCAGCGGCAAGCTGCTCGTGATGGCGTCCTCCCCGAGCTACAACCCGAACCTCGTCGAGCGCCGCTTCGGCAGGATCGGCTCGATCACGGCGGAGTGCCGCCCCGCCGCGCCGCTCGTGAACCGCGCCTCGCAGGGCCTCTACGCCCCGGGCTCGACGTTCAAGGTCGTGACGCTGGCGGCCGCCCTGGAGACGAACCGCTACACGCCGGATTCGACATTCGTCGATCCGGGGTACTGCATGGCGTACGGCAAGCGCGTCAACAACTTCGACACGTCGAGCCCGTTCGGGAACCTGACGCTGGCGACCGCGCTTCAGTTCTCCGTCAACTCGGTGTTCTGCAACATCGGGAAGGCGCTCGGCGCGAAGCGGATCCTCGACCAGGCGAAGAAGTTCGGCTTCTACGAGCGGCCGCCGCTCGAGACCCCCGAGGGCGAGCGCTATCCGAGCGGGCTCTACGACCGGCGCGGCGATCTCTGGTACCCGGATCGGAACTCGGACGTCGACGCCGGGCGGATGGCGTTCGGCCAGGAGCGGATGCTCGTGACGCCGCTCCAGATGGCGATGGTCGCCGCGGGCGTGGGCAACGCGGGGGTCGTGATGCGGCCGTGGGTGGTCGACAAGATCCTGTCGCCCCAGGGCAAGGCCCTCTCCCGCACGCGCCGCGAGCGCCTCGACCGAGCGGTGGGCCCCGTCAACGCACGCGACATCCAGAACATGATGGTGCGCGCCGTCCAGTCAGGCACCGGGACCGCGGCACAGATCCCCGGGTTCCGCATCGGCGGCAAGACCGGGACCGCGGAGACCGGTGTCCCGGGCCGCAACACGACCTGGTTCATCGCCTTCGCCGGCCGCCCGGGGCAGCGCCCCGAGGTCGCGATCGCGGTCGCTCTGGAGGGCCAGAGCTCGACAGGCGGCGCGACCGCCGCCCCGATCGCGCGTGCGGTGATGGAGGCACTGCTGGTCCGGGGAGGGAATCCGTAGGCAGCGGGATCTACCCTTCACGCCATGGCGACCATCGACGAGAGACGCGGCACCATCTTTGCCGGCCGGTATCGGCTCGAGCGCAAGCTCGGGAGCGGCGGCATGGCCGACGTCTGGCTCGCCGAGGATCAGGAGCTCGGTCGCAAGGTCGCGATCAAGATGCTCCACGAGCGGTACGCGAACGACGCGCAGTTCGTCGAGCGGTTCCGTCGCGAGGCGACGCATGCCGCTGGCCTCTCGCACCCGAACGTCGTCTCGATCTTCGACCGCGGAGAAGTGGAGGGGTCGTACTTCATCGTCATGGAGTACGTCGAGGGGCGCACGCTGAAGGAGCTGATCGTCACGCGCGGCCCGTGCCCGGTCCCGGTCGCCGTGTCGTACGTGCGCCAGGTGCTGGCCGCGCTCCGATATGCGCACCGGAACGGGATCGTGCACCGGGACATCAAGCCGCACAACGTCCTCGTCGACCACGAGGGCCGCGTCAAGGTGGCGGACTTCGGGATCGCGCGCGCCGGGTCGAGCCAGATGACCGAGGCGGGCTCGATCATCGGCACCGCCCAGTACCTCTCCCCCGAGCAGGCCCGCGGCGCGCCCGTCGACGAGTCGTCCGACCTCTACTCGACGGGGATCGTGCTCTACGAGCTGCTCACCGGGAAGGTGCCGTTCACCGGCGAGACCCCGGTCGAGATCGCGATGAAGCACCTCTCGCAGGTCCCGGAGGCGCCCTCCACGATTCGCGGTGAGATCCCGAGGGACCTCGACCTCGTCGTGCTGCGCGCGCTGGCGAAGGAGCCGGCGGACCGGTATCGCACTGCGAAGGAGATGGACCGCGACCTCGAGCTCGTGGGCCGCGGCGAGGCGGTCGCCCCCGAGACCGAGGAGGCCGCGACGATGGTGCTCCGCGGCGAGTCGACCGCGGCAACCGCCCTCGCGCCGCCCGGCCGCTACGGCGGCGACGAGCGGTATCGATCGTACGAGGGCGAGGTCCGACGCGGGCGAGCCTGGTGGCCGTGGCTTCTCGTGCTCGGCGCCGCGATCGCGCTCGGCATCGGAGCGTGGCTGTTCTACGACAACATCCAGAACGAGCTCGACGCGAACGAGCCGGTCGCCGTCGAGAACTACGAGGGGATCCTCGAGGAGCTGGCTGTCGCCGCGATCAACAGCGACGGATTCGAGCCGCGGGTGAGGCGATTGCCCAACGGCGACGTCGAGCGCGGCTACGTGTTCGAGCAGGAGCCGTCGGCCGGATCGAGCCAACCGAGGGGGAGCCTGGTCACGATCCTCGTCTCGAGCGGCAAGCGGAAGATCTCCGTCCCGTCGCTCGTCGGCGAGTCCCGTGATGCCGCCGTCGCCGAGCTCACGAACGCCGGCCTCGATGCGGATGTCCACGAGGTCCCGTCCGACAGGACGCCGGGCGTCGTGACGGCCCAGAACCCGCGCCCCGGAACGGTGGTCGTGGAAGGCGCGTCGGTGCGTATCAACGTGTCGCAGGGCCCGAGGCCCGTCGCCGTGCCCAACGTCGTGGGCTCGAGCTACGACGTCGCGTCGGCGCAGCTGCAGACCGCCGGGTTCACCGTCGGGCGTGTCGACGTCGACAGCAACAGCCCGGCCGGCCGGGTCGTGGAACAGACGCCTCCGGGCAACTCCACGGCCACCCGCGGCTCGCCCGTCACGCTCTCCGTCTCGCGGGGGCCGCAGACGGAGGCGGTGCCCGACGTCTCGCTGCAGGAGGGACCGGTCGCACGTGCGACGTTGCGTGCCGCCGGCTTCCGTGTCCAGACCACGAGGCAGGAGACCGACGACGAGGCGCTCGATGGCCTCGTCATGTCGCAGGACCCGCCTGGCGGCTCGCAGGCGGATCCCCGCTCGGTCGTCACGATCGTCATCGGTGAGTTCGTCCCGCCGCCCGAGGTGACGCCGCCGCCGCCACCGCCGGACCGACACGACCACCGACACGACCACCGACACCACCACCGACACCACGACCGACACGACGCCCATCCCGTGAGCCGGCGCGTGCGGCTCGCGGTGCTCGCTGGCGGGCGCTCGAGCGAGCACGAGATCTCTCTCGCCTCGGCGGCCTCGGTGGCGGCCGCGCTCGACCCCGAGCGCTACGACGTACGCATGGTCGAGATCGGACGGGACGGGCGCTGGGCGCTCCCGGCGGGAGACCGGCGCGCCGAGCTGACGTCGACGACGACCGCCGAGACGCTCCCCGTCCCCGCCGACTCGGCGCCCGCGACCCTGGGCGCGGTCGACGTCGTGCTCCCGATCCTGCACGGCCCGTTCGGCGAGGACGGCACGGTGCAGGGGCTCTGCGAGCTCGCCGGCGTCGCGTACGTGGGCCCGGGTGTCCTGGCCTCGTCCGTCTGCATGGACAAGGACGTCTTCAAGACGCTGATGCGCGGCGCCGGCGTTCCGGTCGCGCGCCACATCGCGCTTCGGCTCGGGGATCCGGTGACGAACCCGTTCGGCTACCCGGTGTTCGTGAAGCCGGCGAACATGGGGTCCTCCGTGGGGATCTCGAAGGTCCGCGAGGTGGCCGAGCTCGAGGAAGCTGTCGCGCTCGCCCGCCGTCACGACGAGAAGGTGATGGTCGAGGAGTTCGTGCAGGGGATGGAGATCGAGGTCGGCGTGCTCGGGAACCTCCCGAGCCCAGTGGCTTCGCTCCCTGGCAAGGTCGTCGCGAACAATGCGGACTGGTACGACTACTCGTCGAAGTACGACGAAGGGGGCTCCGAGCTCGTCGTCCCCCCGCCCGGCCTCGACGACGCGCAGATCGAGCGAGCCCGAGAGCTTGCCCTGGCGGCGTTCGTCGCGACGTCCTGCGAGGGCATGGCGCGCGCCGACTTCTTCGTTCGCGAGCACGACGGCGAGATCGTGATGAACGAGCTCAACACGATCCCGGGGTTCACCGCGACGAGCTTCTACTCGCGGCTGTTCGCCGCTTCGGGCATCGAGTACGAGGAGCTGCTCGACCGGCTCATCTCACTTGCCCTAGAGCGCCACGAGCGGCGCAGGGGCCTCGAGTACTAGGAGATCGGGCTCGGCGGGCAGAGCAGGTGTCTGACCGGAGGCCGGGCGCCGGAGCGAGAGACCGAGAGCTCAGCCGAGCACGGCGGTGAGCGCGTCCTCCCAGACCTCGAGCGCCTCGTCGAGGACGGGCTCCTCGATGGTCAACGGGCAGAGAACGCGGATGCAGTTGCCGTGCAGCCCCGCCTTGAGGAGGATCAGGCCGCGCTCGAGCGCCGCGTCGATCACGGCCCTGGCGAGCTCGGGCGCCGGATCCTTGGAGACGGGATCGCTGACGAGCTCGATCGCGAGCATCACTCCCAGACCGCGGACGTCGCCGATCACGGGCCACCGCGACTGCCAGCCGAGCATCCGCTCCCGGATCCGACTCCCGACGATTCCCGCGCGCTCGAGAACGCTCTCCTCCTCGAAGACGTCGAGGACAGCGAGCGCAGCCGCCTGGGCGACGGGATTCCCGATGTACGTCCCGCCGATGGCGCCCGCATGCGCGCCGTCCATGATCTCGGCGCGGCCGATCACGCCGGAGAGCGGCAGGCCAGCGGCGATCGACTTCGCAACGGTCATGAGGTCCGCCTCGACGCCGAAGTGCTCCATCGCGAACATCCGCCCGGTGCGCCCGAAGCCGGTCTGCACCTCGTCGGCGACGAGCACGATCCCGTGGTCGTCACAGAGCGCGCGAAGGCCATGCATGTACTCGCGCGACGCGGGCACGAAGCCGCCCTCGCCGAGCTGCGGCTCGATCACGATCGCCGCGATGTGCTCCGCGGAGACGTGCGACTCGAGCATGCGCGCGAGCCGCTCGAGCGCCTCCTCGGTGTCCGGGCCGCGATAGGCGTTCGGATAGGGAGCGCGGTAGACCTCGGGCGCGTACGGGCCCATCCCCGTCTTGTAGGGATGGAACTTGGACGTCATCGTCATCGAGAGCAGCGTCCGCCCGTGGAATGCCCCCTCGAACGCGATCACCCCTTGCCGACCGGTGTGGAGGCGGGCCAGCTTGACGGCGTTCTCCACCGCTTCCGTCCCTGCGTTGAAGAACGCCGCTCTCGTCGGGCCCGAGATCGGCGCCAGCGCGCAGAGCCGCTCCGCCAGCGCGACGGCCGGCTCGTACGGCACGACCGTGAAGTCGGTGTGGAGGAAGCGCGCAGCCTGCTCGGCGACGGCTTCGACGATTCGCGGATGAGCATGCCCTGCGTTCACGACACCCACGCCCCCCGCGAAGTCGACGAACACGTTGCCGTCGACGTCGGTGATCGTCGCGTTCTCGGCGCGCTCGGCGAAGATCGGCAGGTGGACGATCAGCGGGTGCGCGATGGCCTTCCGCTCGCGCTCCAGAAGCGCCCGGGAACGCGGCCCCGGAATCTCGGTCCTGATCTCGATCGTCCTCGTGGCCGCCATCGACTCAGCCTAGATGAGCCTCCGGAAGTAGATTCGCGCCGTGGACGAATGGATCGAGACGCTCGACCAGGATCCGTTGGTCGAGGTCGCGCGGTGGCTCGGTGAGGCGCGCGCGGCGGGCCTCGACGAGCCCGAGACGATGGCCCTGGCGACGACGACACCGTCGGGCTACCCATCCGTACGGATGGTGCTGCTCCGTGGACTGGACGAGCGGGGGCTTGGCTTCTTCACGAACTACGAAAGTCGCAAGGGCGAGGAGCTCGCGACCAATCCTCGCGCCGCCGTGGTTCTCAACTGGGGGCCGCCACTCCGCCGGCAGGTGCGTGTCGAAGGCCGTGTGCAGCGTCTTTCAGAGGCCGAGTCGCACGCGTACTTCGAGTCACGCAGCCGCGAGAGCCGCCTCGGGGCGTGGGCGTCGCCGCAGTCCCGGCCCCTGGCCGACCGTGACGAGCTCGATCGGCGCTACCGCGAGATGGTGGAGCGCTTTCCCGACGAGGACGTGCCGCTGCCCTCCTTCTGGGGCGGATTCAGGCTCGTGCCGCAAGCGGTCGAGCTCTGGCAGAACCGGCCGAACCGGCTTCACGATCGCGCCCGCTACGAGCGAACGGAGGACGGCTGGTCGAGGGTGCGGCTCGCGCCGTGACGCTCAGGAGGGCGGCGCCAGCGCGCTCTTCGTGTAGAGCCCGGAGGCGTTCCAGAGCAGGTAGCCCTTGGCGCCCTGCAGCCGGGCCGCTCGCACCTGCTGCATCACCTGCTCACGGTCGTAGTTCCAGTCCTGGATCCACGGGATCAGCTGGGCGTGGCTGCCCTTCAGCTGGCGCTTGAAGTCCACGAGCGTGCGGAACACGGTCTCGCCGGGCTCGGCGCTCGGCGTCACGATCCCGAGCTCACCGCCGCCGTACAGGGCCGGGTACGCCATCGGGTTGACGTGATCGACGTGCTGGGAGATCCAGCGCGGCACCTGGCCGAGGCCCATGTCGCGCGTCGCGGAGAGCCCGAAGAGCGCCGTGGAGACGCGCACGCCGAGCGGCGCCAGCCGCTGCTTGGCGTAGGCGACGAACGCGGAGATCACCTGTCCCTTTCGCTCGCTCGTCTTACCGGGGTACACGGCCGAGTCGACGTCTCCGTCGGTCGGGAAGCGCACGTAGTCGAGCATGATCTCGTCGAACCCCGCGCGAGCGGCAGCGGCTGCAACCGACACCGCGTAGTCCCAGACGCGCCGGTCGTACGGATTCACCCAGGCGAGCCCGTCGTGCGTCCTCCAGATCGAGCCGTCTGTGCGACGGATTGCCAGGTCGGGCCGTGTGCTCGCGAGGTACGGGTCCTGGAAGACGACGACGCGGCCGATCAGGTAGACGCCGTTCCGATGCGCGAGCTTCGCGACCTCGCGCGGCTTGTAGTAGTCGCGGACCGCGCCGGTCTTTCGGGCGAGCGGAACACCGACCGGCCTGAAGGCGATCTCGCCGCCCTCGTCCTTGATGTCGAGCTCGATCGTGTTGAGGCCGTGCTTCGTGAGCCTGACGTACTCCTCGATCTTGCCGGGCAGTGAGGCGAGCGCGCCGGTCACGTGGACGCCGCGCACTTCGACGGGAAGCGGCCGTGGCCGGATGGCGACCTGGAGCGACGCCGCGTCCGCGCCGCTTGCCTGACCACTCTTCCCTGAGCCGCTCTGCTCGGACTTGCCCGCGAGCGTCATTCCGCCCGCGACGGCGAGCACGACGAGCAGCAGGATCGCGGCGATCGCCGCACGGCGGCGGCGCTTTCGACGACGTACGGTGTCCCGGCGAGCGCGAAAGCGCTCGTTCGGGTCCATCGATGGATACAGCATGGACACCGGGTCCAGCAGTGTAGTTGTCGCCCCGAACCGGCGCGCGCCAGGCCCCGCCCGCGAGCTCCGCGCGACACCCCGGCACAACCACCCCCAGGGGCACCCCCGGTGCCCTGATGTCACGCTATCTGCGAATCCGTGCCGTAAGGGTCACGGGACCGTGCCGGAAGGCCGCGGCTGGGAGCTGGGGGAACCTCCCGGTTCCCCCAGACCCCTCCCCTCGTCCGCTGCGCGGACAGGCCGCTGCGCGGCCTGTCTACGATCCGCGTCGATGGTGCTCTCCGACCGCGTCATCCGGCGCCTGATCGACTCGGGCGAGATCGGCATCGACCCGTACGACCCCGCGTTGATGCAGCCGTCGAGTCTCGACGTCCGCGTGGATGCGCTGTTCCGAGTGTTCCGTAACTCTCGCTACCCGTACATCGACGTGAAGGCCGAGCAGGAGGGGCTCACGGAGCTCGTCGAGGTGACGGGCGACGAGCCGTTCATCCTCCACCCGGGCGAGTTCGTCCTCGGCTCGACCCTCGAGCGTGTGACGCTCCCCGACGATCTCGTCGCAAGGCTCGAGGGGAAGAGCTCATTGGGCAGGCTCGGCCTGCTGATCCACTCGACGGCCGGATTCATCGACCCGGGGTTCGACGGGCATGTGACGCTCGAGCTGTCGAACGTCGCGAACCTGCCGATCACGATCTACCCCGGAATGAAGATCGGGCAGCTCTCGTTCGTGCAGATGTCGGAGCCGGCCGAGACGCCGTACGGGTCGGGGGGGCTCGGCTCGAAGTACCAGGGTCAACGCGGCCCCACTCCGAGCAAGTACTGGCAGAACTTCACGGACGGGCGATGATCCTCGTCACCGGAGCGAACGGCTTCGTCGGGCGTCACGTGACGCGCGAGCTCGCGGCGAACGGCGCCCACGTCAGGGCGATGGTGCGAAGCGCGCAGGGTGCAGCGGCCCTCGACGGCATCGGCTGCGAGCTCGTGCGCGGGGACGTGACCGACCCCGCCTCGCTGCGGGCGGCGGCGCGAGGCGTGCGCACGATCGTCCATCTCGTCGCGATCGTCGAGGGGTCGCCGGCGACGTTCGAGCGCGTGATGGCCACGGGCGCCGGAAACCTCGTCGAGGCCGCGCGGGAGAGCGGCGTGCGGCGGATCGTGCTGATGAGCGCGCTCGGGACCGGTCCGGGCGCGACGGTCCCCTACTTCCGCGCCAAGTGGGCCGCCGAGCAGGCGGTCGCCGCGTCGGGCGCCGAGCACGTCATCCTTCGGCCCAGCTTCGTGTTCGGTGCAGACGGCGGAGCACTGCCTCGCTTCCTGCGCATCGCGCGGCTCGCACCCGTGACGCCGGTGATCGGCCCGGGCACGCAGCGCGTCCAGCCCATCTGGATCGACGACGTCGTCCGCGCGGTGCGCCTGGCGCTGGACGTCCAGGAGCCGGAGCGGCCGATCGAGCTCGGCGGGGCGGATACCGTCACCTGGAGCGAGCTCTGGGCACGGATGAAGGCCGCGCTGGGCACGCGCAGGCCGGCGCTCCACATCCCCTTCTGGCTCGCCCGCGGCCCCGCCGCGTTGTTCGAGCGGATCCCACCGGCGCTCGTGACCCGAGACCAGCTACGGATGCTCGAAGGACCGGACAACGTCGTCACGGACGGCGGCGCGTCGATGCGCGCTCTCGGCCTCGGCGAGCGGGTGCCGCTCGACGACCAGCTACGGCGCGCGGTCGCGGGCTAAATGCTCGTCCCGAACGCACGCGGGGCCGCCTTTCGGCGGCCCCGCACGTTGCGGTGACAGCGTTGGATTGGTAGAGGCGCTTCCGGCCTGACCTGAGGTGGTCGGCGGCGCGAAGCGCGAGTCCCCTACGCGTGGCTATGGCGATTCCCCGTAGGTCCCGGGGACACGCCTCTACCCGCTGGCACCTCCACTGCCGGTACTGCACGAATCTGACACCCGACCACCTCCTTTCCGCGGTACACCGAGTCTACGCATCAGCATCGGACGTCGGCAAGTGCGGTCTACCGAACCGAGGTCGCAGCCTGCGTTGCGCTCGCGGGGTTCGATACGGTCGAGGGGGCGCAAGACGTTGCGCATCCGGTTCTCGGTCGCGGTTCTCGTCTGCCAGGCGCAGGCGTCAGTCCAAGGCGGGACAACGCACGGAGGGGTCTTCGACCGCACCCGGACGGGCCTGCGCCTGGCCTACCCAACCAGGGTTCCCTGCGCGATCAGCGCAAGACGGTCGTCACCTCGAGGCCGTTCCCGACCGGGACCGTCACGGAGACCAGCGTCGGATCGGCCTGACGCCGGTCGGCGTACGCCTGGACGATCGCGTTCGACGTGACGTTGTCGGCTACCACCACCCCGCCCGCCTCGAGCTTCGCCCGCGCGAGCTCGAAGTACCGCTCGTAGTCGTCCTTCCACGCGTCGATGAACACGACGTCGAACCCGTCCTCGATCGCGGCGAGCGTCTCGAGCGCGTTCCCCTCGACAAGGTCGGCCCACTCCTCGAGACCGGCATCCGCGATGTTCCGGCGCCACGCGTCGATCTTGGCCGGATCCCGCTCGATCGACACGACCCGGCCTCCGAGGATGCGCGCCGCCGCCGCGAGCCAGATCGTCGAGTAACCGCGCGAGCCCCCGATCTCGAGCACCTCGCACCCCGCGTTCGGCGCGACGAGCGCGAAGAGCAGCCGCCCGGACTCCGGGCCTACCGGGAGCGCGCGCTCCGACGGCGGAACTCCTGCCGTTCGCTCGCGTTCGTCCTCCTCCTCGAGGCGGGCGAGGACGGCGCGAACACGATCGTCGAGCACACCCCCGACCCTACCCCAGGTCCGCCTCTACCTCGTCCACCCAGCGGAGATGCGCCTCGAGGACTGCTCCTCGAGGTCGAGGCATAGCGAGGGCGGTCAGCCCTCGATCTCGATCACGATCATCCCGTCGTCACGGACCCGCACCGGGTACGTGGCGACGGGAAGGTACGCGGGCAGCGTCAGGGCTGCGCCGGTCCGGAGGTCGAAGCGCGAGCCGTGCCGCGGGCAAAGGACCTCGCAGGACGACGCGTCCCACTCGCCCTCGCAGAGCGGGCCGTCGTCGTGCGAGCAGCGATCCTCGATCGCGTGGAGCTGCCCGCCGCAGCGGTAGAGCCCGATCGTCAGGCCGTCGGCGCCGATCAGCCGCATCGAGCCGTCCGGCAGCTCGTCGAGCGGCAGCGCCTCGATCTCCACTACGCCACCCGCACTACGACAGCGAGATCTCGCCCGACGACGTGCCCCACTCCTCGGGGAGCGGCGTGCCCTTCGCGCGATGGAGAGCGACCTTCAGCACCCCCATCCCGAGGAGCGCGCATTTGAGCCGGACAGGCGTCAGCGGGATGCCGATCTCCTCGAGGAGCTCGTCCTTCGGCATCGCCGAGACCTCCTGCGCAGTGCGGCCCTTGACGAGATCGGTCAGCATCGACGTAGCGGCCTGGCTGATCGCGCAGCCGCGCCCCTCGAAGCCGACGTCCTCGATCACGTCTCCCTCGCCGAAGCGCACCGAGACCGTGACCTCATCGCCGCAGAGCGGGTTCTGGCCCTCCGCGACGGCGTCCGCAGGCTCCAGCAGCCCGTGGTTCCTGGGCGCCTTGTAGTGGTCCAGGATGACCTCTCGGTAGAGCTGCTCGAACTCCGACATGTCAGCCGAGCGACGCCTTGACCTTGTGCAGCCCCGTGACGAGTCGCTCGATCTCCTCGGGGATCGAGTAGAGATAGAAGCTCGCCCGGGTCGTCGCTGACACGCCGAGCCGCGTCATCAGGGGCTGGGTGCAGTGGTGGCCGGCGCGCACGGCGACGCCCTCCCAGTCGAGGATCTGCGCGACGTCGTGGGGATGGATCCCCTCGATGTCGAACGAGACGATTCCTGCACGGCGCTCGGGAGGCGGACCGAAGACCCGCACCCACGAAAGCTCGTCGAACGCGGCCATCGTTTGCTCGACGAGCGCGTGCTCGTGCTGCTCGATCGCCTCCAGGCCGATGCCCGTCACGTAGTCGATCGCGGCGCCGAAGCCGACAGCCTCGGCGATCGCGGGCGTGCCGGCCTCGAACTTGTGGGGCAGGTCGTTGAAGGTCGTCTTGTCGAGACTGACGGAGCGGATCATCTCGCCGCCGAGGTTGAACGGGCTCATCGCCTCGAGCAGCTCACGCCGTCCCCAGAGCGCGCCGACGCCGCTCGGCCCGCACAGCTTGTGGGACGAGATCGCGACGAAGTCGGCGCCGAGCGCCTGGACGTCGACGACGCGGTGCGGTGCGGCCTGCGCTGCGTCGACGACCATGATCGCGCCCTGCTCGTGGGCCCAGGCCGCGAGTGTCTCGACCGGGTTGATCGTGCCGAGCGTGTTCGAGACGAGATTGTTGGCGACGACCTTCACGTTCCCCTCGCGCGCCAGCCCGTCGAGGGAGTCGAGCTGGAGCTCGCCGAGGTCGTCGATCGGGATGTGGCGGAACGCCGCGCCGGTGCGGTGCGCGATGAACTGCCACGGGACGAAGTTCGCATGGTGCTCGAGCTCGGTGATGACCACGACGTCGCCAGGCCCGAGGTTGTCGAGACCCCAGGCGTACGCCACGAGATTGATCGCCTCCGTCGCGCTGCGGGTGAAGATCACCTCGCGCTCCGACGGGGCGTTCAGAAGGCCGGCGACCGTCCTGCGCGCGCCTTCGAAGCCCTCCGTCGCGCGCTCGGAGAGCCGGTACACGCCCCGGTGCACGTTCGCGTACTCGTGCTCGTAGAACGACCGCATCCGATCCAGGACCTGACGCGGCTTCTGGGTCGACGAGGCGGAATCGAGGTACGCGACGGGGCGCCCGTCGAGAAGCTCCTCGAAGACGGCGAAGTCCGCGCGGAGCCGGTGCGCGTCGAGCGCCGGGGCGGTGGTCGAGGCCATATGGCCATCGTAGCCTTGCCCTTCCTGGGCGCCGCCGACTATCGCGGTTTCACTCGACCGTTCTTCTGGGCCAGCTCCGCCACCTCGCGCTGGCGTTCGACCGCCTCTGCGAGCGTCTCGAGGATCTCGCAGAGGCGCACGAGGCGGACCCGTTCGCGTGGCTCCTCGAGAAGCTCGAGCTTGAGCTCGGGGTCGAGCTCGAACCGCGAGCCGATCACGAACGACGGTTGTCCGGCGACCTCCGTGGGCACGTCGACCTCGGCGCCGGTCAGCTCGACGAGGCGGCGGAACACGTCGAGAGCGCGCGCGACGTCCTCGTCCGCCGGCGGATCGTCGGCGTCGTCGAGGGTCTCGATCGTGCCCGTGTGGAAGCTCCGGCCGTCTGTGAGCTCGACGAGGCGGAACCGCTCACGCCCTTCGACGACGATGTTGAGACGCCCGTCGTCGAAGCGATCGGTGACCTCGACGACGTCGGTGAGGGTTCCGATCTTGCGGAGCCCATCGTCGTCGGCGAAGACGAGGCCGAACGGCTGCTCGTTGTCGAGGCACTCGCCGATCAGCTCGCGGTACCGCGGCTCGAAGATGTGCAGCGGCACCTGCTCCGTCGGGAGCAGGACGAGGCCCAGGGGGAACAGGCCGATCTCGTCCATCCCACAAAGACTAGAGCGGGCAGGGCCCCGGCTGAAGTCGACGCCCATCGGAACGGGCTGCTCCAGCCAGAGACCTGCTGGCTTCTCAGAGCACCAGGATGGCGATCGCCGTGAGAAGACCGATGATGGCGATGAACCGCATGCACCGAACCTAGAACGGCCGCATCAGGAGATCCTGAGCGGTTCGTCAGGAATTCGTCAGGAGCCCTCGGCGACTTCGTCCTGCGGAATCTCGAACTGCGCCGTCTCCCAGATCAGTCCACGCGAGACGCGGGTTCGCGCGAGGCCGCGTCGTGCGGCGGCATCCTCGAGCTCGTCGGGTCGATGGACGAAAGAGCGAAACCGCTTGCGAAAGACGGCCAGCGCGAGGTTCTCGAGCCGGAACACGAGGCGCACGATCGGTCGGTGACGCGGGTAGCTCGCAAGCAGCGACCGACGTGCCTTGCCGGCCGCGGCGGCGAGCAGCGCGGGCCCATCCGGCGTGCAGCACACGACCCGACGGAGGACGACGATGTCGACCGGCTCGATCGCGTCCGGCTCCGTGAGCAGGTCGGCGATCTGGAACGAGGAGCGCTCGGCCACGGCCGCAGCACGTGCGAGCTCGCCCGCTGGCGCCTCGTACTCGGGCACCACCTCGACGACCCGTCCGGCGGCTGCTCCGCGCCGCAGCAGGTCCGCCTGGATCTGGCCGATCCCGCCGCCGACCTCGACAACGCTCATCCCGTCGAGACCGCCC
This sequence comes from uncultured Actinomycetes bacterium, assembly GCA_963839755.1. Lineage (GTDB taxonomy): Bacteria > Actinomycetota > Thermoleophilia > Gaiellales > Gaiellaceae > Gaiella. Next base: position 227,320 of record CAWIVU010000016.1, on the reverse strand, counting down.
TCCTCCGCCCACGCCGCGATCTGCACGGCGTCCGAGCCGCCCAGCCCGTTCGCGAGGTAGCGCCGCAAGGCCCGGCGTGCGGCCTTCTCGTCGAAGATGTCGAGCCGTTCGGCGACGCTGCAGGAGCACGGCACGGTGCCCATCGTGCCGGAAGCCTCCTGTCCGCGTCGCGGACCACGGGAGGGGCCGGGGGGAACCGGAAGGTTCCCCAGCGCGATCGCTCAGCCCTGCGGGATGCGCGCCTCGAGCGCCGCGCCGAGCGCCTCGCGCACCGGCTCGAGCTCGATCCGGTCGAGGACGTCCTGGAAGAAGCCTCGCACGATCAGGCGCTCGGCCTCGGCGCGCGGCAGGCCGCGCGCCATCAGGTAGAAGAGCTGCTCGCGGTCGACCTGAGACAGCGTCGCCCCGTGTGTGCACCGCACGTCGTTCGCAAGGATCTCGAGCCCGGGGATCGAGTTCGCGGTCGCCGTCTTGGAGAGGAGAAGGTTGCGGTTCTCCTGGTAGGCGTTCGTCTTCTGCGCGCCCTCCTCGACGCGGATCATCCCGCGCCACACCGTCGCGGCCGTGTCGCGAAGCGCGCCCTTGAACGCGAAGTCCGACGTCGTGTCGGGCGCCGCGTGGAGCTGGTACGTGTCGTAGTCGAGATGCTGCGACCCGTCGGCGAAGTAGGCGCCGGTCACACGTGACGAGGCGCCGCGGTCGGCGAGGTCGTTCTGGATCCACGTCTTGCCCTTCGCGGACCCGAAGCCGCCTTCGACCCAGTCGAGCTCTGCATCGCGCTCGATGCGCGCGTGGCACGACGCGAAGAGCCAGGTCTTCGACGAGAGGCGCTGCACGTTCACGATCTCCGCCTTCGCGCCGTCGTGGACGACGACCTCTATGACGCCGTTCGCATAGGCCTCGAGCTCGGGATCGGCGGAGGTGAGCTCCTGCACGACCGTGAAACGCGAGCCGGGCTCCGCCACGACCAGGACTCGCCAGAAGAGCGACCCACCCGGCGCCGAGCTGGCAACACGGAGGTAGAGCGGCTTCTCGAGCTCCACGCCCGCCGGGACGTGGACGAGGAGGCCGTGCTGCCAGACCGCGGCGTTGTGCGCGCGGAACTTGTCGTCGGGCTTGACGAGGCTTCCGAGCAGCGGATGGTCGTCCGTGAGCGCCTCGAAGCGGATCCCTTCGCCGTTGGGTGTCCGGCTGAAGTCGGACACCTCGATACCCGACTCGGTGATCGTCGCGGACGCCGCGACGTCGAGATCGAGCATGGAGGGCACCGCAGCGGCCGGTGAGCCCGCAGCGGTCCAGGCGTCGGGGTCGAAGCCCTTGAGGTCGGTGAAGCGCCAGTGCTCGTCGCGCGTCGTCGGGAGCGGAAGCGCCTGGTAGCGCTCGAGGAGCTCAGCTCTCACGTGGCGAGTACCGGTGGTGGAGCATGAGCGCATTCCCGTCCGGGTCGCGGAAGAACGCCATGTGGCACACGCCCGTGTCGAACGTCTCTCCCTCGAACTCGATCCCCTTCGCCTCGAGCTCGGCGCGTGCGGCCGCGACGTCGTCGACATGCAGCGCGAGGTGCGCGGTCTTCTGCGGCGCGAACTCCAGCCCGAAGGTGGTGGGCTCGTAGATGCCGAAGCACTGGTCGCCGACCCAGAACTCCGCGTCACCCGTCTCGTCGGGCCGGAGCCCGAGCGTGTCGACGTAGAAGGCGCGCGAGCGCTTCCAGTCGGTCGACGGCACGGCGACGAAATCGGCCTTCGTGATCTCCATGGCGTCCTCCCCGGCCCGCCGGCTACCCGACGGACCCTTCCATCTGCAACTGGATGAGGCGGTTCATCTCGACGGCGTACTCGAGCGGGAGCTCCTTCGTGATCGGCTCGACGAAGCCCGAGACGATCATCGCGCTCGCCTCCGCCTCCGAGAGCCCGCGGCTCATGAGATAGAAGAGCTGCTCCTCGCCGATCTTGGAGACCGTCGCCTCGTGGCCGAGGTCGACGTCGTTCTCCTTCACGTCGATGTACGGATAGGTGTCGGAGCGCGAGTCCGCGTCGAGGATCAGCGCGTCGCAGACGACCTTCGACTTCGAGCCGGTCGCGCCCTTCGCGACCTCGAGCAGGCCGCGGTAGCCGCCGCGCCCGCCGTTCTTCGAGATCGACTTCGACGTGATGACGCTCGTCGTGTTCTTCGCGACGTGGACGACCTTGCCGCCGGCATCCTGGTGCTGGCCCTTGCCCGCGAAGGCGATCGAGAGCACCTCGCCGTGCGCCCGCTCGCCCATCAGCCAGATTGCGGGGTACTTCATCGTGACCTTGGAGCCGAGGTTCCCGTCGACCCACTCCATCGTCGCGTCCTCGTAGGCGACGGCGCGCTTCGTGACGAGGTTGTAGACGTTGTTCGACCAGTTCTGGATCGTCGTGTAGCGGCAGCGGCCACCCTTCTTGACGACGATCTCGACGACCGCGGAGTGCAGAGAGTCGGACGAGTAGATCGGTGCCGTGCAGCCCTCGACGTAGTGCACGTAGGCGCCCTCGTCGACGATGATCAGCGTTCGCTCGAACTGGCCCATGTTCTCCGCGTTGATGCGGAAGTACGCCTGGAGCGGCATCTCGATCGAGACGCCCGGAGGGACGTAGATGAACGAGCCGCCCGACCAGACGGCCGAGTTCAAGGCCGCGAACTTGTTGTCGTTCTGCGGGATGATCGTCGCGAAGTACTGCTTCACGAGCTCCTCGTGCTCGCGCAGGCCCGAGTCCATGTCGAGGAAGATCACGCCCTTCGACTCGAGGTCGGCCTGGAGCTTGTGGTAGACGACCTCGGACTCGTACTGCGCCCCGACGCCGGCGAGGTACTTCTTCTCCGCCTCCGGGATCCCGAGCCGGTCCCACGTGTCGAGGATCTCCGCCGGGAGGTCCTCCCACTTGTCAACCTGCTTCTCGGTGGGCTTCAAGTAGTAGTGGATGTTGTCGAAGTCGATGCCCGAGAGGTCGGCGCCCCAGCCCGGCATCGGCCGCGCGATGAAGTAGTCGAGAGACTGGTGGCGGAACTTCCGCATCCAGTCGGGCTCCGACTTGTGGTCGGAGATGACGTCGAGCAACTCGTGCGTGAGGCCCTTCGGTGCCTTGTAGATCGTCGAGACGTCGTCGACGTGCCAGCCGTAGCCGTAGTCGGATCGGATGTCGCGAACGGTCTCGGTCTCGCTCTGGCTCATTCGGGGTTCCCTCCCTCGATCGCGACGCCCGCGGGCACGAAGGCCTCGTAGCCCTCCGCCTCGAGCTGGTGCGCGAGCTCGGGGCCACCGGAGGCGACGATCCGCCCGTCCACGAAGACATGGACGAAGTCCGGCGTCACGTAGTTGAGGATTCGCTGGTAGTGCGTGATCACGAGCGCGCCCATCTCCGGGCCGACGAGCGTGTTGACGCCCTCGGCCACGATGCGCAGCGCGTCGATGTCGAGACCCGAATCGGTCTCGTCGAGGATCGCGATCCGCGGCTTGAGCATTGCCATCTGGAGGATCTCGACGCGCTTCTTCTCCCCGCCGGAGAAGCCGTCGTTGAGGTAGCGCTGCGCGAGCTCACGCGGCACCTTGAGGTGCGCCATCGCGTCGAGCAGCTCGGTGCGGAACTCCTTGACCGGCACCGGGTTCTCCTCGCCGCCGTTCGCCGCCTTTCGCTTCGCGTTGATCGCGCTGCGCAGGAAGCTCGTGACGGTCACGCCCGGGATCGCGTGCGGGTACTGGAACGCGAGGAAGAGGCCCCGCTGCGCGCGCTCGTCGGCCCCCATCTCGAGGATCGACTCGCCGTCGAAGCTGATGTCGCCCTCGCTGATCTCGTACGAGGGGTGTCCCATCAGCGCGTACGCGAGCGTCGACTTCCCCGAGCCGTTCGGCCCCATGATCGCGTGCTTCTGGTTCAGGTCGACGGCGAGGTCGACGCCCTTGACGATCTCGGTGCCGTCCTCCAGCGCGACGTGCAGGTTCGTGATCTCGAGCAGTGGCACTGATGTCCTTCGGTTGCGGGGCGTACAAAGTGTCGCGCACTGGAACTTGCCTGCGCGCTCACCCTCGATGGTAGCGAGGACTGGCCACGCCAGGAGCCTGTCCCGGGACGGACGCGGGCGACAGGCCCGATGCGGGACGCGCCCCGCCAAACCGGTACGCTTACCGCATGCCATTCGGAATCGGCATCTGGGAGCTCCTGATCCTGCTGCTCGTGCTGCTGCTCGTCTTCGGCCCCAAGCGGCTGCCGGAGATGGGGCGCCAGCTCGGGAAGGGCATGCGCGAGTTCAAGGACTCGGTCTCGGGGTCGGACAGGGACGACGAGCCCACGATCGACGACATCGCCGAGCTGCCGCCTCCCGCGGAGGCTGAGCCCTCCCAGGCGGCCCCGTCGCGCGAGCGCGACACCGTCTCCTAGCTCTCCGCCCAGGGATGGCCCGCCGGATCGTGCCGCGGCGCCTCGGCCACGACGAGGAAGCGAGCCTCGTCGAGCATCTCACCGAGCTTCGCCACCGCCTCGTCGTCTGCCTTCTCGCGATCGTCCCGGCCTTCGCCGTCGCGTACGTCTTCCACGACGAGCTGATCCTCCGCCTCAAGGGGCTCTTGCCCGAGGGCACACCGCTCGTGACGCTGGGCGTGACCGAGCCCTTCACTACCTCGCTCAAGGTCAGCTTCTACGTCGCGATCGCGATTGTCCTGCCCATCATCCTCTGGCAGGTGTGGGCGTTCCTGGCGCCCGCCGTCGGGGACGACACGCAGCGCGTGATCGGCGTGTTCGTCGTCCTCGCTACCGGATTGTTCGCCGCCGGCGTCACGTTCTGTTACACGATCGTGCTCCCGAAGGCCTTGACCTTCCTGGTCGACTACGACTCGGAGCTCTACCTCGAGCAGATCCGCGCGAGCTACTACCTGTCGTTCGTCACGCTCACGCTGCTCGCCTTCGGGATCGCGTTCCAGATGCCCATCTTCATCCTGGGGCTCGTGCGGCTCGGCGTGCTCTCGTCGGACCGGCTGCGACGGAACAGGCGCATCGGCTACGTGCTGATGCTCACCTTCGCGATCCTGCTGCCGACGATCGACCCCGTCTCGCTCGCGCTCGAGGTGATCCCGCTGTTCGTGCTCTTCGAAGCGTCGATCTGGCTCTCCGTGTTCATGGAACGGCGCTGGGAGCGCTCGGCCGCCGAGGCCGAGGCTCTGTGAGGATCGTCTCGGCGGACTGGGTCGTCCCCGTCGAGGGCGACCCGATTCCGGACGGGGCCGTATCCATCGCCGACGACGGCACGATCGCCGGCGTCGGGGCCGCTTCCGAGCTGGGTAGCGGCGAGCACTTCGCCGGCTGCGTGATCGTCCCGGGGTTCGTCAACTGCCACTCCCACCTCGAGTACGCGGTCTACGCAGGCTTCGGGGATGGGCTTCCGTTCCCTGACTGGATCGCCCTGCACGTCGCGCGCAAGCGCCTGCTGGAGCCCGACGACATGGTCGCGATCGCCACCGACGGCGCCCACGAGTGCCTCCGGTCCGGCATCACGACCGTCGGCGACTGCAGCTTCGGCGGGCGCGGCCGCGGAGGCGGCATCGACGACCGGTCTCCGCGCGATCGTCTACCTGGAGGCGTTCAGTCTCGGAGGGACCGGGCTGGATCGCTTCCACGGGCTCCGAGAGACGGCCGAGCCGTTTCTCTCCGATCGTGTCCGGCTGGGCGTCTCGCCGCATGCGCCGTACACGTGCACGCTCGAGCTGTACCAGCGGTGCGCTGAGCTCGGTCTGCCGACGGCGACCCATCTCGCCGAGAGCGTGGCGGAGCGGGATTTCCTCCGGGACGGCTCGGGAAACTGGGCGGCGTTCGGCGAGATGCTCGTGCAGCCGCCGGGGACGACGGGGATCCGGATGCTTGCGGGCGCTGGGTTGCTGGGTCCACACGTCATGGCGGCGCACTGCGTCGACGTCGACGACGACGAGATCGGCCTTCTCGCCGAGCACCGGGTCGGCGTCGCACACTGCCCTCGCTCGAACGGGATGCTCGGCTGCGGCGTCGCTCGTCTCGCGGACCTGCTGGACGCCGGGATCGCCGTCGGGATCGCGACCGACAGCCCGGCCTCGACGCCGTCGTTCGACCTGTTCGAAGAGCTTCGCACGGCGATCGTCGCGGCCCGCGCGCGAGAACGGCGACCCGATGCCCTCACCGCCGCGAAGGCGCTCGAGCTCGCGACCCTCGGCGGCGCGCGGGTGCTCGGCATGGAAGCCGAGGTCGGCTCCCTGGCCCCTGGCAAGCAGGCCGACCTGACGATGGTGTCGCTCGACGAGACGCCGTTCTCGCCTGTTGAAGATCCTGTTGCGGCCGTGGTGCTCGGAGGCTCGCCAGAACGGGTTGCAGCTACTCTCGTAGCCGGCGAGGACCGCTACCGGCGAGGGACGACTGCATGGCCCGATTCGAGAAGAGCCGCCCGAAGAGCGCGAAGCCGAATGCTGCGGTAGCGCCGCGCCGCGCCACGACGGCGCCGTCCATCGAGGACACGATGTTCTTTCCGCGCCTGCGGCGCCACGCCAAGTGGATGTTCGTGCTGCTGGCGCTCATCTTCGGGCTCGGTTTCGTCCTGTTCGGCGTTGGCGCAGGCGGCGTCGGCGTCGGCGACGTCTTCCGGGACGCGGGCGGCACGTCGGGACAGTCGGTGTCCGACGCGCGCGGCGCGACGGAGGACCGGCCGAACGACCCGGACGCCTGGCTCGAGTTGTCGACCGCCCTCCAGACCGAGGGCGACACCGCCGAGGCGATCGCGGCGCTCGACCGGGCGATCGCGCTGCGGCCGAAGGACGCGGACGCATACCGTCAGCTGGCCGGGCTCCACCTCACCCGCGCCACGCAGCGACAGCAGGACGGGCAGCTTGCGCAGGCGATCGCCGCGTTTCGTGCGCCCGCGCAGTCATTCCTGGTCTTCGCGGGACCGTCGGGCCAGTCCGTCCTCTCCGATCCGATCGCCGTCGGAATCACCGCGCAGGCAAACGATCGGGTGACGACTGCGTTCCAGGATGCGCAGTCCGAGGCGACGCTCGCGGTGGACGCTTACGAGCAGCTCGCCAGGCTTCAGCCGGCGGACCCGAACGTGCAGCTGGAGCTCGCCCAGGCCGCCCAGCAGACGGGCGACGCCGCGACCGCGATCACGGCATACGAGCGGTTCCTCGAGCTCGCGCCCGACGATCCGAACGCCGGCATCGTGCGCGATCAGCTGAAGCAGCTTCGCGAGACCGCCGCAGCGGCAGCCGGTTAGAGTCCCCTCCGTGAGGAGGCGTCTCGTCAGCGGCCCGCTTCGCGCCGCTGCACTCGTGACATCCGCGCTCGCAGCGGCGCTCGCCCTCGCTGCGTGCGGCGACACGGTCGGCTACTCCGATGGCTCCGGCGACCGGATCCGCGGCAAGGAGCTGTTCGTCGACGGCTGCGGGTCGTGCCACACGCTGGCGGATGCGGGAACGACGGGAAACATCGGGCCCGACCTCGACTTTGCCTTCGTCCAGTCGCGCATCGACGGGCTCGGCGAGAGCTCGATCCTGCAGGTCGTTCGTGGCCAGATCGCCTATCCGGTGACGGACCCGTCGACGGACGCTCCGGGTATGCCCGCCGACATCTTCGAGGGCCAGGACGCCGAGGACGTCGCGACGTACGTTGCCTCGGTCGCCGGCCTCGACGCGAACGGCGAGCCCATCGACCCGGCGAACCCCCCGCAGCCCAAGCCGCCCGCGGGAGGCGAGACCGACGGCGAGGCAATCTTCGCCTCGGCCGGCTGCGGTGGCTGCCACACGCTCTCTGCGGCCGGCTCGAGCGGCACGGTCGGGCCGAACCTCGACGAATCGCAGCCGTCGCTCGAGCTCGCGATCGATCGGGTCACGAACGGCCAGGGCGGGATGCCCTCGTTCAAGGGGCAGCTCAGCGAGGCTCAGATCGAAGCAGTCGCGACCTTCGTTTCCGAGAGCGCCGGCGGCTGAACGGCCCGGTGCCTGGCTTCAGCCAGGCACCTTGCTCTACGCGGAGCGCTCGAGGTCGACGACAACGTGCGTCACGGGCACGTCGTACCGCATTCGGGCGTTCTCGACGACGCCCTGCTCGAGCCAGTGCGAACGGCCGGGCGGGTGCGTCGACACGACGATCTCGTCGGCCGGGAACTCCCGTAGCGCGTCCTCGAGCGCCTGGAGGGGATCGCCGTCCCCGATCTCGCCCCGTGCCCGGACACCGAGCTCCGCGAGCTGCGCGAGGCTCGTGTCCAGCCGCGCCTGCGCTGCGGCGCGGGCGCCGTCCTCGTCCGACGTCCACGTTCGTACCTTGGAGTTGAGCGCCGGACAGACGAGCAGCACGTCCTCGTCCACTCCCTCCGCCTTCCGCTCGAGGAGCGACCTGAGCTCGCCTCCGCCGACCGTCTCGTTCGCGACGACGAGGATGCGGCGCTGTCCGTCCTCGCGGACGACGTGCGTCTGCGGTGGACGCTGGCGCATCCCGCCGCGAATCGCCCAGAGCGCCGCCCCGACGAGCACGAGGAACACGATCAGCCCGAGCCAGTTGGCGATCCAGGCGCCGACCACGACGAGCACGGCGGCGCCGAGGGTCAGGAGCACCACCTGGAATGCCGAGGCCTCGTCGCGAACGGGGTTTTTCATCCGTCTCCGCCTCCGGCGGAGCCGCTCGATGATCGCTCGTGCATACGTGTCATACGTAGCTATCTATCTAGCGGATGCGCGCCGTGGGCGCGAATCCGCCTCCCTACAACAAGTACACGGCCGCCCAGACGATGATCCACATCACGTCGACGAAGTGCCAGTAGATCCCGGGAATCTCGACACCGTGGAAGTGGTCCGGTGTGAAGTGCCCCTTGAATGCCCGCACGGCGGCGATCGTGAGCAGGGAGAGCCCGACGAACACGTGGGCCCCGTGCAGGCCGGTGAGGCCGAAGAACACGGAGGCGAACGCGCCGTCGCTCGTGTTGAAGCCGACGTGCGCGTACTCGATGGCCTGCGTCAGAAGGAACGCGAGACCGAGGAGGATCGTGACCACGAGCCCGGCCTTGAGTCCGTTCCGGTCGCCGCGCTTGATCGACTGGGTGGCCCAGTGGATCGTGAAGCTCGACGTCACGAGGATCGCCGTGTTGACGCTCGCCACGAAGACGGGGAACTCGTAGGGGGGCGGTGGCCAGGTCGCCGGCGCGTCGGGGTTGACGACGCGCACGAAGAAGTACACGGTGAAGAACGCGCCGAACAGCATTGCCTCGGAGGCGATGAAGAGGAACATCCCGAGCGTGGCGGGATCCAGCCGCGAGCTTCTGTTGGCCGGGGGCGGGCCGTGGTGCTCGCCGTGCTCATGCAGGGATTCAGCGTGCGCGCTCATCCCGCACCTCCCGGCACCTTCTCGCCCGAGCGAGACGGTGCCTCGGCCACGACATGCTCCACCGAAGCTCCCGCATCCTTGCGGATGCGATCGACGACGTCGCGGCGCAGCCACCCCGAGCGCGCGCCCGGGAACGTCGACACGATCACCTCGTCGACGCGCTCGTCCTCGATGACGTTCATCGCTGCCGTGTACGGGTCAGGGTGCGCGACCTGGCCGTGCGCCTCGATGCCCTCGGAACGGAGAGTGGAAAGCGCCAGTCGGAGACGTCGCTCCGCCTCGGGGTGCTCGCCCGCGTCCGGGTCACTCTGCGGGCAGACGAGGAGAAACGCAGCGGGCGACTCGGCCGCGCGACGCCGGATCCTGTCGAGCAGCGGCGTGCCGAGAACCGTCTCGTTGGCGATCACGAGCACGTTTGCCTGGCCCGTCCGCGACGCGACGTCGGAGATGACGTGCTCGAAGGGTCGGTCGCCCGCGAGCCGCCTGAGCTCGGACAGGACGTTCCTGCGCCGGAGCCACCCCGACGTCTCCTTGGGATGTGTCGAGACGATCAGCTCGTCGACCGGCTCGAGCGCGAGGATGTCCTCGACCGCCGGGATCGGACCTCCCTCGTAGACGTCGCCGTAGGCCGCGATGCCGGCGCTGCGAAGGTCGGCGACGAGGCGGTCGACGCGTCGTCCCGCCGATGCACGACGCGAGTTCTCGTAGACGACGTAGCCGGACCGCGGGTCGTTCACCGGTGCGATCACGACCGCGCGGATCGGCCCGCGCTCGGCACGGCGACGAACGGCGTCGAGGAGCTCGACGCCGCCGAGCGTCTCGTTCGCCACGACGAGTACGACCGTCGGCTCGGCGACCTCGTTCACGTTCGCGCCTCCTGTAACGCGCCGCCGCGCAGCACCGCGTGCTTGGCGCCCGGAACGCCGTACTCGTAGGGCCCGCCCACGACCTGTGGGATCTCGTCGAAGTTGAACACCGGCGGCGGCGACGTGACCTGCCATTCGATGGTGAGCGCCCGCCACGGGTTCGAGCCCGCGATCGGCCCGCGCACCCAGCTCGTGATGATGTTGTAGGCAAAAACGACAACGGAGGCGCCGAGGGCGAACGACGCCACGGTGACGACCATGTTGAGCGCGCCGAACGTCCCCGCGTAGTCCGCGACGCGGCGCGGCATCCCGACGAGCCCGACCCAGTGCATCGGGAAGAACGTCACGTTGAACGCGGTGAACGTCAGCCAGAAGTGGAGCTTCCCGAGCCGCTCGTTGTACATCCGGCCCGTCATCTTCGGGAACCAGTAGTAGATGCCCGCGAAGATCGTGAACACGGAGCCCCCGAACAGCACGTAGTGGATGTGCGCCACGATGAAGTACGTGTCCGAGGCGTGGATGTCGATCGGCACCGCGGCGAGGTAGATCCCCGACAGGCCGCCGATCACGAACATCGAGACGAAGCCGAGCGCGAACAGCATCGGCGTGTTGAGGTGGATCTTCCCCTCCCACAACGTTGCCAACCAAGAAAACACCTTGACCCCAGTGGGGACCGCGATCAGGAGCGTCGAGATCATCATCGGCACGCGCAGCCAGTCGGCCATCCCGGCGACGAACATGTGGTGCGCCCAGACGGAGAAGCCGAGCACGAGGATCCCGAGGAGCGAGATCGCCATCAGCCGGTAGCCGAAGATCGGCTTGCGGCTCATGACCGCGATGATCTCCGAGATGATCCCGAACCCCGGCAGGATCATGATGTAGACGGCCGGGTGACTGTAGAACCAGAAGATGTGCTGGTACCCGAGCACGTAGCCGCCGTTGTCCGGCGTGAAGAAGCTCGTGTTCATCACCCGGTCGAACATGACGAAGAACTGCGAGCCGGCGATGAACGGCGTCGCGATGACGACGAGGAGCGACGTCGTGAAGTTCGCCCAGACGAGGAGCGGCATGCGCCAGAACGTCATTCCTGGCGCGCGCATCGTGATGATCGTGACGAGGAAGTTGAGCGCCGTCGCGATCGACGAGGCGCCGGCCCACTGGACGCCCATGTTGAAGAACACCTGGCCGAACGGCTGCTCCGACGCGAGCGGCGCGTAGCTCGTCCAACCCGTCGCGAACGCGCCGCCGGGGGCGAGGAAGCTCGCGAGGAACATCACGCCCGCGATCGGCAGCATCCAGAAGCTGAGTGCGTTCAGGCGCGGGAAGGCCATGTCCGGCGCGCCGAGCATCAGCGGCACGGCGAAGTTCGCGAGGCCGGCGAACGCCGGGATGATGAAGACGAAGATCATCAGCGTCGCGTGCGCCGAGACGAGCCCGTTGAAGGTCTGGGTGTCGAAGAACTGCATGCCCGGCTGCGCGAGCTCCGCGCGGAAGAGCATCGCGAGGAAGCCGCCGGCGATGAAGAAGAAGAACGTCGTGACGAGGTACTGGACCCCGATCACCTTGTGGTCGGTGTTGACCTTGAAGTAGTCCTGCCAGCGGTAGGCGCCGTGGTTCGCGTGATCGTCCGGAACGGTCGGCCGCCCCGAGATCCAGTAGAGCCAGTAGTCGAACGCCCCGATCCCGAGCAGGAAGCCGATGGGCGCGGTCACCATCCCGCCGACGAGGACGATGATCTCCCAGTCGTAGACGGGATCCCAGCCGGCGAGCCAGCGGAGCGTGACGACGATGTACATGCCGATCAAGAAGAACGCCGCGGCGCACCAGAGGCCGCGGAGATAGCCGGGGCGCATCAGGCGGCCGCGCGGGCGGGGCGGCAGCTGCGTGTGCCCGGGCTCGTGATGCTCGTGCTGCTCGACCGTGGTCGTCACTCGCTTTCTTCCTCCCCGCTCACGTACGCGACGAGCGCGTCGAGCTCCTCGGGTGACAGGCTCTGCGCGAAGTCCTTGGGCATCACGCCTGGCTGGTACTCCGGCGCGATCACCGCGTCAGGATCGACGATCGACTGCCGGACGAACTCGTCCACGGGCATCCCTGCCTGCTCGGCGGCCGCCCCGACATCGTCGAGGGACGGCCCGATCTGAGAGTCCGTGCCGGCCGCCGAGAGCGTGTGACAGCCTCCGCAGCCCGCCGACGCGAAGGTCGCCTCACCGGAGTCCCGCGTACCGCTGCCGCCGGCACCCGGACTGCTGCCGCCACCCTGTCCGTCCTCGCCCGCCTGCGCCTGCTTGTCGAGCCACGTCGCAAACGCCGCCTGCTCGAGCACGCGGACGGGCGCGCGCATCGTCGAGTGGCCGAGGCCGCAGAGCTCGGTGCAGATCAGCGTGAACCGCCCGGTCCGCGTCGGCGTGATGACGATCTTCTGCGTCACCCCCGGCACGACGTCCTGCTTCTGACCCATCTCGGGAATCCAGAGCGAGTGGATGACGTCGGCCGACTCCAGCGTGAATTCCACGCTGCGGTCGACGGGCAAAACGAGCTCCTGCGAGCGGACATCGCGCTCATAGGCGAACCGCCAGGCGAACTGCTGGGCGAACACGCGCACCTGGAGCGGATCGCGCCCCGCGTCGGCGTTCTGCGAGAGCACCACGGCGCTCACTATCCCGATCGCTATCACGAGAACGGCGGGCACGACCGTCCAGGCGATCTCGAGGCCGGTGTGACCGTGGATCGGCGGTCCGTCCGTGTCGTCGTCGGGCTGGACGCGGAACGTCCAGACGGCGTAGACGATCACGGCGGCGACGAGCGCGAAGATGCCGATGCAGATGATCGTCGCGAACCAGTAGGTGAAGACGATCCGGTCCATCTCCTCGGAGGCCGACTCCGGGAGCCACGGGATGAGGACAGCGACGAGACCGCCGATCAGCGCCGCGAGCGCGGCGATCACGACCATCTTGACCATGGCTCCGCGCCGGATCACCGCCGCGAGACTACATCTTCCGCCGCGCGGGAATCGCGGGGAACCATGACCTATGCCTGCCGTTGAATCGCCGCCGTGACGCGCCGCCTCGTCGCGACGCTTGCAGGGGAACCGGGCCCGTTCGGGGCCAGTCCCCCACCGCGGTTCAGCCCGCCGTTCGGGCGCTATCCTTGAGCGTCCTCGGGCCGTTAGCTCAGCTGGTAGAGCAGGGGACTCTTAATCCCAAGGTCGAAGGTTCGATCCCTTCACGGCCCATTCGTCATTGCCTAGGAGCCGTGCGTTGTGATCGTTTCGGTTCCCTCGTTCCAGCGCCACGGCACCTCTCGACCCTGTAGGTGCACGCCGCCGATCCAGCGGTCGATTCCGTTCATGGCGACGTGGTCCTCGTGGCCGTCGAGGATACGCCGGCCGACGTCGGTGAGACGCAGCCCGCTCTGCGGCTCGACCGGATTGGCCGCCGGCGCTGCTTCGAGCAGCGGGTTGCGCGCCTGGGCGAGGCGGGTCATCGTGTCGAAGCACCAGGTATCGCCGAGGAACGGCCGCGTCTCTCTGGCGCCGACGCGGCCGAAGGCAGCTTCGGCCGTTGCGGCTCCCACTGCCACCGCGGCCAGAATGCGCCGCTCGGTCAGGGACAGCCCGTCGCGTGTGGAGGGGTACTCGCGGCTGAGCCGATCGAAGGCCTCGGCCACGAAGCGCAGCTCGGGCACAGGTGTCGCCGCGATCTCACCCAGCCCGCCGGGATCCGGCGCCCGGAACAGCTTCCAGGCGCGTGTGGCGTGCTCGAGCGCGGTCGTCGTCAATGGCGTCGCTGCCATCGCCGGTAGACGACCGAGCTGATCGGCGTAGAGCTCGCCCAGGCCGCCGAAGTGCGCGATGCCGGGGTATTCACCGATGCAGATGAGCGTTATCCGGCTCGCGGCCACCCTCAGCTCGTGGAGCCTCGCGACGATCTGGATCAGCTGCAGCTGATCGTAGAGATCGGCTTCGAACCACAGCACATAGTCACCGTCGCGGTGGGACTCCAGAACGCGGTCGCGCTCGGCGAGCTCCTCGGTGGTCCCGAGATCCGCCGCCTTCTCGCCCGTTAGGAAGCGCGCGCGGATGCGTCGCAGCTCGTCGGCCGGTACGTCGGGCACCGGGCCCTCGTGCAACGCGTCACGCCAGCACACGATGTGGCGCGCCAGTCCGGTGGCGCGCAACTCCGGCACGGTGGAATCGCCGTTGGTCACGTGCAACGCCGCCGCCCACGTTGCATCGCCGACGTCGTGTTGCGTCATGTTCGTCGCCTGCGTCCTGGCCTCCGAATCCGCAGCCGGGTTCAGCACGTGGATGCGTCAGCAGGCTCGCCGCGTCGTCGGGACGTCACGGGTAGTCGACGACGTAGACGGGTGCGCCGATCCTGGTCGTGTCGGCCGCCTCGCCGATCCCGTTGACCACGTGGTCGATCGTGCCGGCGCTGAGATTGACCGTCATGACGTGGTGCAGCCGGACACCCGGGGTCTCGGGAACCTCGAACCCGTTCTCGGTGTGGATCGTCGGGTCGTTCCGGTTGAAGACGTAGACGCCGCCACCGTAGAGCTCGTGGGTCGTGACCTGGTCTCCGACCTTGTAGCCGGCCCAGCCTTCGACGCCGTCGTGCATCCAGTCCGCCTGGGTCGGCGGGTCGTACGGCAGCTCGTTCTGGTACAGGATCACGACGCCGTGCTCGCCGTTCCAGACGGTGTTGTACTCCTGGAAGTGCTCGACGAACAGGCCGGTGGCAGTCACGTCATCACCGTTGACGACGACGCCGTTGCGGCCGGTGTTGGTATTCCAGCGCTCGGTGTCGGTGAGGCCTTCGACGCCGTGGTCGGCGCGCCATACCCACGTATGGTCGATCAGGACGTTGTCGCTGTTGATTTCGAGCGCGACGTCGGCCTTGCCGATGTGCGGCCCGCCGA
This sequence comes from uncultured Actinomycetes bacterium, assembly GCA_963839755.1. Taxonomy (GTDB): domain Bacteria; phylum Actinomycetota; class Thermoleophilia; order Gaiellales; family Gaiellaceae; genus Gaiella. Next base: position 212,187 of record CAWIVU010000016.1, on the reverse strand, counting down.
CGCGGAAGTACACGTCCGAAAGCGTTGTGGGGTTGGATGGGTTGCTCTTCTTCGAGCCGGAGTTGCCGTTCTTGTTGCCGACCCGCAGGAGCACCGGCGACTCGACGGTGCCGGCGTCGATCGTGATGCCGGCGATCACGACGCCCGGGACGTCGGCGACCGTCAGCGGCACCGCGCCGCCGGCCGCCGTGAGCGTCGCGTGGCCCAGGCCGAGGACCACCGTGTCGGCGTGTTTGACGTCGATGCTGCGCGCGACGTCGTACACGCCCGGCGTGAACAGCAGGTTCATCCCGCGGGCCAGCCGGTTGTTGATGGTCTGCACGGAGTCCGTCGGCCTTGCAACAAAGAAGTCGCTGAGCGGGATCGTGCGTCCGGGCGTCGGGCCGTCGGCCCAGGTGATGCCGCTGGTACCGGTCTGCGCCGACGGGACACGGACGTTGTAGTCGCCCTGCGCGTCCACGAACAGGTACGGCTTCTCGCGGCTGATCGGCGTCGTGGCGAGGGTCGTGTACGGCGGGCTCGGGAAAGCCGCCTCCGACGGCGCGCCCTGGACCCCCGCGAAGACCTGGTTCCACACCGCGTTCGTCCAGCCGGCGATCTCGCTGTTGCGGGTCAGCCACTGCTGCTGCGAGCCGTTGAGGACGTTCGGTAGACGCGAGTCGGCGATGAAGCCGCCGCTTGCGAACTGCGGCCCGGCTGTGCAGTAGTCCATGAGCGAGAGGGTGTTGCCGCTGATGTCGAGGCGGCGCATCGACACGGCCTGCGAGACCGCCCAGAAGTTCGCGGAGGCGCGACAGCCGTCCTGGCCGAGGGCGTTGACGTTCAGGGACAGGTTGGACAGCGTGCGCCAGAAGTTGACGAGGGCGATGCAGTTGTCTGGTGCGAGGCAGCGGTTGTAGACCTCGATCTTGCCGTTGATCGTCACGTCGGTCGGTGAAGCGCCCAGACCGGCGACCTCGGTGTAGTAGCCGACCTTCATCTGCAGCGGCTGGGTGGCGGTGCCGTACACGCCCGGCTGGAACAGGAGCGTGTAGCGGTTCGTGCCCATCTCGGCGTCGACCTGCTGCGCGTGGATTGCGTCGACCGTCGCCTGGATCTCGCCGACCGGCATGCTCGGGTCGAAGACGATCACGTTCGGGCCGAGGTCAGGCACCTCTCGAGCTGACACGCCGGCCTGGGGACCGGCGCTCGCCGTGGCCGTGCTCAGCGCAAGCGCGAGCGGGATGAGGAACAGGACACAAGACCGAATCGTCGTCGATCCCAGACGCAGCATGAATCCCTCTCCTTCCTCGGTGGGGGCGGCGACCACACCGATGAACGACCCGATCGGGGGCCAGTTCTGTCGTGCCCGGAACGTAACCGTTTCAATCACGCCGCGCTCGCCCGATTCCTGTCCTCGGGAGAAGCGGCGCGGCTGCCTCTACCATCGGCGGGGTTGAGCGCACCGGACGAAGAGCTCCTGGAGATCGACGGCCGCGAGGTTCGGATCACCTCGCCGGGCAAGGTGTTCTTCGCGGAGCGGGGCGAGACGAAGCTCGACCTGGTTCGCTTCTACCTTCGAGTCGGCGAGTCGCTGATGCGCGCCACTCGAGGGCGGCCGCTGTTACTCCAGCGCTTCCCCTCGGGCGCCGGCGGACCGTCCTTCTTCCAGAAGCGCATCCCCGACTCGGCGCCGGAGTGGCTCGAGACGACCATCGTCTCGACGCCGAACGGGACGACGTCGCGCGCTCTCGTCGCCGCCGATCTCGCGCATGTCGCGTGGGCCGTCAACCTGAACTGCCTCGGCTTCCACGTGTGGCCGTACCTCGCGGCCGACGCCGAGCACACGGACGAGCTCCGGCTCGACCTCGATCCGCAACCGGGCACCGATTTCACGCACGCCCGGGAGGCGGCCGCCGAGCTCAGGAGCCTCCTCGACGAGCTCGGCGTCGTGGGGTACCCCAAGACGACCGGCAACCGCGGCCTCCACGTCTACGTGCGCCTCGAGCCGCGATGGGACTCGTACCAGGTGCGGTTCGCCGCCGTAGCGGTGGCACGCGAGCTCGAGCGGCGGCGACCCGACCTGATCACGGCTCAGTGGTGGAAGGAGGACCGCGGCGAGCGGATCTTCGTCGACTTCAACCAGAACGCGCCCCACAAGACCGTGTTCGGCGCCTGGTGCGTCCGCGCTCGCCCGGGCGCGCAGGTCTCGACGCCGCTGCGGTGGGACGAGATCGACGCGATCCACCCGGACGAGCTGACGATCGAGTCGCTGCCGGCTCGCCTCGATGCGGGCGGCGACCCGTGGGCGGCAATGAACGACGACGCGCAGTCTCTCGAGCCGCTGCTCGACATGCACGAACGCGACCGCGCGAACGGCCTGATGGACGCGCCGTGGCCACCCGTCTACCCGAAGCAGCCGGACGAGCCGCCGCGCGTCTCGCGGAGCCGGGCGAAGAAGACGACCTGAGCCTTCGGCAGCCTCGACGCTCCGTCCGAGATGGCTACTCGGTCAGCGTGACCGAGCCGACGAGCGACGAGCCGGTGTTGTGGAAGAGCTCGACGTTCCCGCCGTGGACGTACGCTTCGCGAACCAGCGACAGGTAGCTGCCGTGCAGGAGTCGGTTGCCGGCGTTGTCCTCCTGCGCGAGATACGACCACAACAGCAGCAGCCGCTGCTGGGTGGGCGCGGTCCGGATCGTGACGCAGCAGAAGGTCGGGTTCACGAAGATGCGGTCGACGGTTCCCTGGACCACGGGCATAGCTCAACCTCCTGGCTAGAACGGCAGATCCTCGGCGCCTCGACCCGACATCGCCTTCGCGTACTGGCGCTTCGCGAAGTCGAGGTTCCCGGCCACCTCCATGCGCCCCGTCAGATATGCGTCGACGGGAGAGAGGTCGCCGTTCGCGATCTCCACCCACGTCTGCTCCGGTACGACAAGCAGGAGATCCGGCTCGTCGGCGGCGCCCTGCGTCACGCGAGTGTCGCCGCCGAGTACGTCGACGGTGTACGACCGGCTCGCCTTCGCTCCGACGACTCGCAGCTCCACTTGCCCTACGTCCTTGCCGCGCTTGAGCAGCTTGGCGCCCGACTCGACCGACGCGGCGAGGTCGGACGCGCGTACCTCGGCCGCGTCCACCTTGCGTGGAAACAGCTTCTTCAGCTTCGGATACTCGCTCATCCCTGCCTCCTCAACTCCATGCCTGGTAGGCCGCGACCGCGAGCTTGGCCGTCTCGCGCACGGCCTCCGCGACGTCGACCCTCCCGTAGCCGTACCACTGGCTGAACTCGGCGATGCCGTCGCCGTCGTTGTCGACGTACTGCCCCACGGCGTTGGCCTGCGCCGCGTCGATGCGCACCGCCGTGCGCCGCAGGATCTCCAATGCCTCGTCCCAGGCGACCAGCGGGAAGACGGAGAGGATGATCGCCGCCGTCCCGGCGATCGTCGGCGACGCGTGGCTCGTGCCACCGAAGCTCGTCGCGTAGTCGAAGCAGCTCGCCGGGCCGGGGCAGCCGTCCAGCGCGCCGTTGCCGACGCGGACGGTCGACGTCGTGGGGTCGACGACGTTGCCGGTCGCCCCGTCGTAGCAGGTGTGGCTCGGCGCGACGATGTCCATCTCCGGGCCGAACGGGTTATAGAAGGCCCTCGCGTCGACGACGGCGACGAGGTTGTTCATGTTCCCGTTCGGGTCGGCCTGGGAGCTGTTGACGGGCGAGGTCGGGTTGGCGCCGATGCTCGCGCCGACGGCGACGTTCCGGTCGTACGCCGCGAACGTGCGCACAGTGCTGAACTGGGTGTAACCGAGGTTGCCCGTGGAGAACGTGACGACGCAGCCTCGACCGTCGCGTGCGTCGTCCGTGAGGCGATCGAACGCATTCTGCAGCGCCGTCGAGAGAGCCGCACCGCCCACGCCCCAGGAGTTCGAGATCACGTCCGCGGGCTGCGCCGGCAAGGCCGGGAAACCGGGCGTCGTGTTGCCGTTGTCGATTCCCGCCGCCCAGAGAAAGGCGTCGGCGATCATGACGCCGGTCGCCGGGCTCGGAATTCGCGCGCCGATCAGCCGGCAGTTCGCGGCCACGCCCGCCGTGCCGCGGTTCTCGTCGAAGGCGGCCGCTGCAGTCCCTGCGCACTGGGTCCCGTGGTCACCCCCGAGCCCCGCCACGGTCTGCGCAGCCATTGCGCGGAAGTCGAAGGAGACGACGAGCTTCCCCGCTCCCGAGCTGAGGTTCGCCGTCAGGTCGGGGTGATCCGGGGCGACTCCGTCGGGGTCGAAGACGGCGATGCAGATAGCGGGGGATCCGCCTCGTAGCGCCGCGCCGAGAAAGTCGCCGGCCGCTTCCCAGGCATCGTCCGCCCGGATGAGCGGCAGATGCGTCTGGAAGTTGTAGAGGGGATCGTTCGGGGTGAACTGGTCCAACTCCAGCGGCATCAGGATCTCCGGCTCGGCCGCCAGCACCGCGTTGTCGTCGACGAGCCGCCGGGCCACGTCGAGCAGCCCGTAGCTCGGTCCGTCCGGGTCGCGCAGGACATACCCGTTCGGCGTGCTCAGCACGGGTCGTTCGACCTCGAGACGCATGCTCGCGGCGATCGCTCGCGCGCGCTCCTCGCCGACACCCGGTTCGAACTGCACGACCAGCTCCTGCGTCAACCCGAGGGGCGGGCGAGCCCCGCGGACGATCGGGAGCGCCGGGATCACCTTCAGGCCGTCCTTCTCCAGCTCGTCACGAAGCGTCGCGATCTCGCGGGTGAGGTCGGTGACACTCGAGCCCGGCTCGACCTCGAGTGCACCGAGGACGGAGTCGCGGCGCCCACGGCCCGCAGGTGATTGCGGCAGAACCATCTCGAGGGCGAGCGTCTTGTCGCTCGCAGCGGATGCCAGCCTCCGGTCGGCGTCCCTCCCATACACGGCCAGCAGCATCCGGTCGGGCACGGGCGTGAAGTAGATGCGGAGCCCGGCCGCGTAGTAGAAAGGCTCGTCTCGGCGGCCCATCACGAAGGCGCGGTTGTTCGCGCCCGCTGAGAGCACGAGCGAATAGGTGTCCGTCAGGTACCCGCGTCGCGACAGCCGGATCTCGTACTCGCCGGGCTCGACGTCAGCCGTCGTGTATTGGCCGGGGGAGGCCGTGACCTCTTCGAGGCGGATTCCTCGACGTGAGCCGGCCGCGGTGAGCGTTATCGATCCACCTGTCACCGGCGCCGCGGCGGAATCCTCGACACTGGCGGTAAAGGGCGAGCTGGCAACCATCTGAGAGGGCCTCCTCCCGCGGTTGCATTCGGTCTGAGGGCGCGATCGAGTCTACTCCTGCCCGTCCCTGGAACCAAGGGCGGGCGAGCCTTACTCTCCGAATCGAACGGCGCATGGTCGTGGTCGAGGTGAGCTCGCTGCGGGCTATCGGAGCGGCGCTGGCAGAGGTCGCGCGTGGACGACGACGAGGGTCTGCGTCGGCCGCGTGAGGGCGACGTAGAGCTCCCGCAAACCGGTCTCGCCTTCGGCGATCAGCGCCGGCTCGACGACGACCACGTGGTCGAACTCGAGGCCCTTGGCTCGACGCGGGGAGAGCAGCGGGATTCCGTCCTCGAACGCGGAGGAGTCCTCGAGCTCGGGTACGAGCGCGTCCGGGAGGATCACGGCGAGTAGCCCGTCTCGCCGCGCGAGCTCGGCGGCGGCGCGGAGGGCGGTGGGAACGAGGTCGTCGGGATCGACCCGCTCGATACGCGGGGGTGTGCCACCGGGTCGAAAGGCGACGGGCGGCGCGACGTCCGGCGCAATCGCCGGCAGCAGCGGCAGCGCGAGCTCCATGATCTCCGCAGGGACGCGGTACGCGTGGCGAAGCTCCTCGACGTCGGCCGCGTCACCGCCCGGAAGCTGCTCGAGCACGTCGCCCCACTCCCGGTAGGGAATCGGGCCGGTCGCCTGCGCGATGTCTCCGAGGATCGTCAGCGAGCCGGCGGTCGCGCGACGAGCCACCATGCGGAGCTGCATCGGCGTCAGGTCCTGCGCCTCGTCGACGATCACGTGGCCGAACGACCGCGGCGGCTCGCCCAGGAGCGCGTGCGCCTCGTCGACGAGCGGGACGTCACCGTCGCTCCACGCGAAGCCGACGCGCGACCGGGCGAGCAGCCGCTGCTCGCCGGCGTCCAGGATCCCGGCAGCTGACTCTGCAAGGCGCGCGCGGGACGTGAACAGCGAGCGGACGAGGCGCTCCGCCGAGGCCGCCGGCCAGACGCGATCGAGCCAGCGCCCGAGGAAGCCCTTCGCGCGGAGGGCGCGCTCGACCTCGGAGAAGTCCCGCCACGCGAGACCGCCGAGCCGTGTGCCGTAATCCTCGTAGAAGCGGCGGAGAACGTCCATGCGGAAGCGCTCGCGCGCGTGCGACGTGAGGCCGAGGTCCTGGCGGACGTCGGCGATCAGCTCGGCGACCTCGCGCTCGCGCACGCGGACGTACTCCCCTTCCATCCGTACGACGAGCTCTTCCGGGCTGCGGCTCGCACACGCTCTCTCCGGCGCGCGCGATCACATCGGCGAGACGTGCGTCTCCCTTCAGCCGCGCGACCTCCGGTGAATCGCTCAACGTCACGCCGAGACCGTCGACGAGCTCACCGACGGCGCGCTGCTCGACGCTCTCCTCACCGAGGGTCGGGAGCACGTGCGAGACGTACTCCATGAACGTCGGGTTCGGGCCGACGACGAGGACGCGCCGCAGCTGCTCGCGATGCGTGTAGAGCAGGTACGAGGCGCGATGGAGCCCCACCGCCGTCTTGCCGGTTCCCGGGCCGCCCTGCACGACGAGCGGCCGCACCGGCTCGCGCGTGATCAGCCGGTACTGGTCGGCCTGGATCGTCGCGACGATGTCGCGCATCCGCGGCTCGCGGCTCCGGTCGAGCTCGTCGAGCAGGAAGTCGCCGCCCGCGACGGAGCCGGAGCCGTCGAGCTTTTCGTCGCTCACGTCGAGGATGCGCCGACCCTCCGTACGGAATCGACGCCGCAACGTCACGTTGTGGGGATCCGCCGGCGTCGCGACGTAGAAGGGCCGCGAGGCGGGCGCCTGCCAGTTGACGACGAGCAACTGGTTGTCGTTGTCGTGCACCCAGCGCCGTCCGACGTAGAGCGGCCGCGGCGTCGTGTCGAGGTCGAGGCGCCCGAAGCAGAGGCCGCGCTCCGCATCCTCGAAGGTCCGGAGCCGCCGAATTGCCCACGCCTCGACGGCAAGGGCCGCGATCTCGTTGTCGGTCGCGTCCGCTGCTCGCACGACCCGATCGCGCATGCGGTCGAGGCAGTCGTACGCGTGGTCGACGTATGCCTGCTCCGCGGGGAGGTCGGGGTGCGTCACGCCGTCAAATATGGACGAGATGGCCAGCTCGCTCGAGCGGGACCCTCGTTCAGCCGTCGGCTGGTAGGAGCGTCAGTGCGGCTCCCGAGGCCGTGCGCAGCGCGCGGAAGTGGCGCTGGTCCAGTGTGAGCACTCGATCCGTCTCGTGCCGCTCGGCCAACACGAGGATCGAGGCATCGGCGAGGCCGATCCCGAGATCGAGGAACCGCTCGACGATCGTCGCCGCAGCCCCGACGTCCTGTTCGCTGAACGGCGCAAGCTCGAAGGCGCCGGCTTCGACATCCCGCAGGAGCTCGACCCCGGCAACGGCCGAGACGCGGGTTGCGAGCAGGTAGTCGAGCTCCGCCAGGACGAACGGCGACAGCAGCAACGGCTCGTCGCCCTCCAGGACCGCGCGCGACGCGTCGTGATCCGGCTGTGATCGATCGAGCGCCGCGAAGACGCCGCTCGTGTCGACCACGATCACCGCTCGCCGAAGCCCTTGAGCGCTCGTCCCAGTCGTCGATCGGTCGACCTGTCTCGTAGAGCGCCGTCCGCGGCCGCGGACGCTCGACGGTGCTCGTGTAGTGCTCGAGGGCTGCCCTGATCACGGCTGCCTCCGAGACCCTGTTTCTCGTGGCGAGGCGCTTGACTCGCTTGAGGAGCACCCCGGGGAGATACACCGTCGTCTTCTGCACGCCACCCATACTACCATACGTAGTGCCATACGTATCAGCCTCGCTGGACGGCCTGCAGCGTGTAGGTGTGCGGCAGGCGCTCGGAGCGGTCCGTCAGGCCCCACGTGCCGCCGCCGATCTGCTCCATCCGGCCGGGGAGTGCGTCGTACGGAACGCTCTCGTGCTCCACGAGCCCCGTCAGCTCCGTGCCCGCCTCGAGCAGCGCCGTGACGATCTCACCCAGGCCGTGGTTCCATTCGTGGGTCAGGGTCTGGGTGAACGCGACGTCGGTCTCCGCGTAGGTGCCCGGCTCGTCCCAGACGAGCGGCGCGGCAGTCTCGAAGTACGGGTATCGAGCCCCATCATGCGGGCGCCGGCCGCGCCAGCGAGATGGTGTCGGTACCGATGTGGCACTGCAGATGGACGCCGTCGCCGCCGGCGACGTCGACGAGGAGCGGCAGGTCGAAGCGCACGACGTCGCTCAGGTGCTCCGGATCGGTCCTGAACTTCTCGAAGCCGTAGTCCGCCGACGCTGCATGCGCGGGTGCGCGCTCGTCCCAGTTCGCGCGGTTGACGTGCCGGTAGCCCTCCGTCACGCCCGCATCGTGTCAGGCTCTCGCTAACCCTCGTCTATCGCGCGAGTGAGATCTCCGCCGGAAGCTCGTCCGGGTGCTCCTGCGACTCGAGCTCCTGCCGCGCCCGGGCGTCGAAGTACACGTAGCACGTGACGAGCGCGACGAACGGCAGCGCGATCGCGTACACGATCCCCGCGACGACGTTGAGCAGTGCGAGCGGGGCGTTCGTGACGAAGATCAGCAGCGCGCCGAGCAGCGGCCCGGCAGGAGCGCGAGGAGGCCGCCGAGCACCGACCAGCGAGCCGACACGGAGCCAGCGACCACGGACGAGCTCGGCGCTCCGGCGGAGCGCCCCTCGCCCGTTCCGGTCCTCCAGCTCGGCGACGGGAGCGAGCAGCGCCCACCGGACCGCGAGCCAGAGGGCCACGGGAATCAGGAAGCCGGTCGTCGTGAGCACGACCCACATCGTGACGAAGATCGCGATCGCGCCCAGGAGCGGCCGGATCCGACGGAAGGCGAGGCGGTACGCCCTCGTCGGGCCGACCGGACGTCCCGCGTCCAGCTCGACGAGCGCGCACGCCGTTGCCGCCATCACGAGCCCGAGCCCGAGCAACGTCAGCGTCGCTCCGACGACGAGCGCGAGGTAGGCGAAAATGCCCGCCAGGTCGCCGGTCACGCTGCCGAGCGCGTCGAGCCCGGTGACGATGAGCCACTGAATGGCGGTGATGACGAACACGGTCGGGATCAGCACGAGCCCGAGGCCGAGGAACAGGCGCGCCTCCTTCACGTACATGACGCCGACGACGAGAGGATCTGACCCCACGAACGCCGCCGCGCTATCCGGAGCGGCGCCGTGGTGTCCAGGTCGCCTTGATCACCACGAACGCGATCAGCCCGAGGATGGCGGCAATGACGAGAAAGGCCGCCGTGGGGCTCCGCAGGAGCGCGCTCAGCGCCTTGGAGCCCTTCTCGACGCCGGCGCAGAAGAAGTCGGTGGCGCTCGTCCCGAGGACGCCCCCGGTCGGGACGGCGTAGCTGCGGTCGCGCCAGTCCTCGGACCATTCGATCGGCGTCGTCCACTGCGTCTTCATGTTCGGGCCGGTCGGCCCGTTGAAGAACGCCTTCTGGAGCTCGCCCCACCGTCCCTCGAAGGTGATCCACGGGAAGGCGTCGCGGCTGCCGTCGGGATCGCTGGGGATGGTCAGGACGGCCGGCCTGACCTCCCTGTGCGGGCCGCGCGTGTCGTCGCAGCCGACCCCGGCCTCGGCGGAGCTGCCGAGATAGAGGGCCTCCGTGAACTTGTTCGCGTGCGATCCGGCCGCCGGGTAGACGACCGGATGCGTCCGGTCGACGATCTCGAGCTTCTCTTCGTCGTCCCAGGCGGCCCGCTCGGCCCCCTCGTGCGAGCTGTACCCGACCTCGACCGGCTCTTCCTCGAGGGCCTCCGCCGCGTCGGCCGCGTCGAAGACGAGCTGGATCATCTCCCAGTCGCCCTCGTGGGTGTTGTTGAAGTCATTGAACGCGTAGAAGAACCAGTACTGCAGCGCGAGCTTGCCCGGCGCGCCGGGGTCGGTCGCGACGTGGGCATAGACGGTCGGCTCAGCGCCCTCCGTGAGCCGGCGCGCCCATAGCTCGTACGTGCAGCCGGGCTCCAGAGCGCTGCCGGGGAAGTCGAGGTGGTACTCGAAGAGCCCCGCGAGTCGTCGGCGCTCGGACCGATCTTCACGAGGTCGAACGCGTTCCAGGGGCCGCGGAGCGCGACCGTCGAGTCTTCGAAGAGGGAGTCGACGTCCATCGGCTCGTACGGCTCGCCCGGGCCGCACTCCTCGAGCTGCTCGACGAGTCGGACCTCCGGCGCATACTTCTCGGCCAGGGCGGTCTCGTCGGCGAGATCGGCGGACGCTGTCGGGGCGAGGGCCAGCGCGAGCGCCGCGACGAGCAGGGGCAGGAGTGGCCGCGCGCTCACGTCGCGCGATTCTCCCACGTTCTGCGGTCAGTCAGCCGGCGCCGAGACGAACAGGTCGAGGCCGAGCGCCTTCGAAAGGAAGCCGTGCGGCGAGCTGTCCCTTGACGCTGTTCCCCGCCTCGTCGAGCCGCGGCGCGAACGTGCCTAGCCCGCCCTTCCCGGGAGCCACGGTCACGATTCCCCCGCCGATCCCGCTCTTCCCGGGCAGCCCGACGTCGTACAGCCAGTCGCCCGAGGTCTCGTACAGCCCCGCCGTGGTCATCACCGCAAGCGCATGGCGACAGGTCTCCGCGGAGACGACGTGCTCGTGCGTCAGGGGGTTCACGCCACCGTCGGCCAGGGTCGCCCCCATCACGGCGAGGTCGCGGGCGCTGACGCTCAGGCAGCACTGCCGGGTGTAGAGGTCGACCGCCCCTTCCGGGTCGCTGCCGAGGCGGCCACGGGCGTCGAGCGCTCCTGCGAGCTCGCGGTTCCGGTGGTTCGTCTCGGAGGCGGAGGCGTAGACCGCCTCGTCGACGGCGAGGCTCCGGCCGGCGAAGCGCGAGAGCCCCTCGTGCACGAAGCCCAGCGAGCCGCGGGATCCGGCCCGGGAACGAGGCTCGTCGTGGCGATCGCCCCCGGGTTGACCATCGGGTTGGTGCGGCCGTCCTCGCTTCGCTCGACCGCCTCGAGGGAGTTGAACGGCAGCCCCGTCGCGTTGGCCCCGACGTCCGTGCGCAGCTGCTCGGCGCCGAGCGCGTCGCAGACGAGCGCGAAGACGAACGGCTTCGAGACGCTCATGATCGCGAACTCGTCCTCCGCGTCGCCGACGGTGTGAAGCGCTCCGCTCGTTGCGGCGACGGCGATCCCGAAGCGGTCCGGCGGCGCGTCGCGCAGGGCCGGATACACCGGCGACGTCTCCCCCTCCGTGTTCGCCCGGAACCGCTCGTGGGCGTCGTCGACGAGCGCGCGCACGAGCTCGGGCCGTGGCAGTTGCCCCGTCGAGACGAATGCACTCACAGCAGCGAGTTTCGTTGGAGCCGGCGCATGGCGAAGAATCCCCAGACGGGTGGCAGGTAGAACGTCGCGACACGGTAGAGGACCGCGGTCGCGAGTGCCGCCTCGTCCGGCATCCCCGCCAACGACGAGCCCGACCGTCAACCCGAACTCCGCGACGCCGATCCCGCCCGGGACGGGGACGAGCTCCCGTCGCGATCTGGGCGCTCTTCGGCTGACGGCGAGCCGCGTAGGCTGGCGCGGTGCGCGTCCTGACCGTCGTCGGCAACCGGCCGCAATTCGTCAAGGCGGCGCCGCTCTCCGTCGCGCTGCGCGATGCCGGGATCGACGAGGTCGTTGTCCACACCGGGCAGCACTGGGACGACGAGCTCTCGCAGGTCTTCATCGACGAGCTCGGCCTCGACGAGCCCGAGCATCGGCTCGACCTCCGGACCGCAGACGTCGAGACGCTGACGCCGCCCGCTCCGCGCCGTGATCGAGGCGGAGGCGCCCGACGCGGTCGTGCGTCCTCGGGGACACGAACTCGACGCTCGCCGGAGCGCGCGCCGCGGCGGCGGCCGGGATCCCGCTCGCGCACGTCGAGGCGGGGCTGCGGAGCGGGGACCTGTCGATGCCCGAGGAGCGGGCACGGATCGAGGTCGACCGGCTCGCAGCGCTCCTCCTCTGCCCGGACGAGCGCTCGGTCGCCGCGCTCATGGCGGAGGGCGTCCGGGGACGCGCGGAGGTGGTCGGCGACGTGATGGCGGACGCAGCCCTCCGCTTTGCCCCCATCGCCCGCGAGCGCGTGCCGCCGCCGCACCCTCCGGGCACGTACGTCGTGGCGACCGTCCACCGCGAGGCGAACGTGCGGCCCGAGCGGCTTCGCCGGATCGTCGACGGGCTTTCCCGGCTCGACGAGCCCGTCGTCCTCCCCGCGCACCCGCGCACGCGTTCCGTGCTCGCGGCGGAGGCAATCCCGCTGGGGGAGAACGTCGAGCTCCGCGAGCCGCTCGGCTACCTCGCCTTCGCCGCGGCCTCGTCGCAGGCGAGGGTGATCGCGACCGACTCCGGCGGTCTCCAGAAGGAGGCGTACTGGTACCGCGTCCCGTGCGTCACGATGCGCCCCTCGACGGAATGGGTCGACACCGTGGAGGCCGGCGCGAACGTGCTCGTCGACGACGACCCCGACGCGATCGCCGCTGCGGTTCGAGCTGCTGTGTTCCCGGCGGACGCGCCGCCGCTGTACGGCGACGGCAGGGCGGCCGGTCGGATCGCACAGGCACTCGTGGCCTTGAGAGAGCAGGTGTCCGACTGAAGTCGGACACCGCCGGGACGATCTAGAGGATCGCCCGGGCAGGCGAGGCGGCGAGCAACGTCTCCGCACGGCCAGGCGCGAGTGTCGCAGCGAACTCCGTCAGGATTCTCCGCGCCTCGCTCCTCGTCGCGCTCGCATCTTCTTCGTCGCCGGTCGTCTGCAAGGCGTCCGCGAGCGCCGCGCGTGATTGCCAGCGTCCGACCGGGTTGACGAGCGCGTCCGCGATCTCGACCGCCGATCGGAGCTCGCGGAGACCGTCGTCCTTGCGGCCCAGCGCCACGAGCGCGCGACCGAGGTGGACGCGGGCCAGGACCTCGTACTTTCGGCGTCGGGTCCGTGTGGTCACGTCCACGGCCTCCGCCGCCCATTCGGCAGCCACGTCGGGTGGGTCTGCGTGGAGTGCGATCTCCGCCCGCGCAACCGCCAGGCGGCCGAGGATCAGCCAGCGCGTCCACCCGGTCGCATCCGACGCGTCCTCCCAGAGCGCGGGCCAGTCGGCCTGGGCGCGGCCAACGTCACCGTCGAGCAGCGCGGTCTGGAGGAGATCGGAGAGCGCGAAGCGACGCGGCATGGCAAACGACATGCTGCGCGCCACTTCCAGCGCAGCCTCGTTCGCAGCGCGCGCGGCATCGAGGTCGCCCAGCTCGCGGAAGATCACCGCCTGGTAGTTGGAGAGGTACGAGCCGGCTCGTCCCGAGCTCGTGTGCGATCGCGAGCATGGAGTCGAGCTTGGCGAGCGCGGTCTCGTGCTCACCGAGCCCGACGCTCGCCATCGCGTCGATGCCCCCGCCACGGAGGAGGGCGTGGGCGCTATGGACCTCGCCTCCTGCCTCGCGCGCCCGGGCCCCGCACGCCGCGGCGCCGCGATAGTCCCCGGTCCAGTACTTCACGCTGGCCTGAAGGTGCATGTGGTCGGCGTGCTCGTAGCGTCGCGCTCCGGCAGGCCACAGTTCGAGCGCTTCGTCGCCGAGCGCCACCGCGCGTGCGATGTCGCCGTCCTCCCCGCGCATCGCTAGCGCGTTCGAGACGACCGCCAGGGCCGCGGCACGACCGCCGGGCTCGTCGAGCTCCTCCGCGAACGCGAGCGCCTCCTCGCCATAACGGAGAGCTTCCTCGTCGTGCTCGCACCACACCTCCGCGCGTCCCGCGTACAGGAGGCCGTCGAGCCGCTCTGCCCCCTCGAGCTCCGGGAGGGCGGCGGCGAGCTCGGCCGCGGCCTCGTGATCGGCGTCGAGCGCCTTCAGTGCCATGCCGCGACGCAGGCGGATCGTTGTCCGCATTCGCGGGTCCCGTCGCGAGGTCGAACGCCTGCGAGTAGAGATCGACGACCTCGTGCGTCGCCCAGCCGCGCTCGGCAATGCGGGCGGCGGAGAGAAGGTGCGGGACTGCACGCCCTGGGTCGCCGGCCAGGCGCCAGTGGTGCGCGAGGATCCATGCGACGGGCTCCGTGTCGTCCCCGACCCGAGCCTCGATGTACCGGGCAACGTCCGCGTGAAGGTCAGCCCGCTCCGCACGTGGCAGCGTCGAGTACGCGACGTCCCGGATCAGCGCGTGCCTGAAGCGGTACTCGACGTCCCCCTCGAGGCGGCTCGAGTGCTCACGGCGGACAAGATCGCGTCGCTCCAGCTCGTCGAGCGCCTCATCCACGGCCTGCTCGTCGGAGACCTCTGCGACGACGTTCCGCCAGAAGCTTCGCCCGACGACCGCCGCCGAGAAGAGCACCGATCGAAGGTGGGTCGGCAGCACGTCGAGGCGCGACGCGATCGCAGCCGTCACGGTCACCGGGAGGCCTGTTCCGGGGGCGCCGTCCGCGAGCGCCGCGCAGAGCTCCTCGACGAAGAGCGGGTTCCCTTCCGAGACTGCGACCAGCCGGTCGACGGCCTCACCGCTCCCCGAGGGGTCGCCGACGAGCTCCTGGGCAAGCTCCCGCGTCTCATCGGTGTTAAGCGGATCGAGGACGATGCTCGTGTGCGCGGGCAGCCGCGCCCCCCACGGGCGCTCGTCGAGGAGCTCCGGCCGCGTGAGGACGACCACGACGACCGGGGCGTCGCGCAGTTGCGCGCCGAGGTACTCGATCAGGTCGAGCTCCGACGGAGCCGCCCAGTGGATGTCCTCGAAAACGAGAAGCGTTGGCTGCGCCTCGCCGAGGCACTCGATCATCCGGCGCATCGCGAGAAACACGAGTCGCTGGTTCACCCCTGGAATGCCGGTTCCGAGCCCGAGCAGCAATCCGAGGTAGCGCGCCGTATCCACGCTCTCCGCGGCCGGAACGAGCCGCGCGACCCCCTCGTCGAGCTTTTCGCCGGTGACCTGCGGTGGGTCCGAGTCGAAGATCCCGAACGCCTGCCGCACGATCTGGGTCGCTGCGTGGTACCCGGTCCGCTCCTCGTACGGCAGACACCGTCCCCGGAGCGAACGCCCTCCACCGGCGCCGACCTCCGCGGCGATCTCGCGGCACAGCCTCGACTTTCCGATGCCGGCCGACCCGACCACGGTGACCAGGTGCGGCCTCGAGTCGGCCGTCGCCTGGCGCCACACCGAGCGGATGAGGTCGACCTCGCGCGTCCGGCCGACGAACGGGCCGAGCGTCTCCGGCCGTTCGGCCGGCTCCGAGATCACGCTCGTCGCGAGCCACGTCTCGATCGGTGCGCGCCTTGCCCTTCGCGACCAACGCAGGAAGCTCCTCGTACGCGATTGCGTGCCTCGTCGCCCGGCGTGTCTCGGGGCCGACGACCAGGCTGCCGACGGGTGCGGCCGACTGCAGCCGTGACGCCGTGTTCACCACGTCCCCGATCGCGAGCGCTTCTCCGGCATCCCGCCTGTTCACGCTCACGATCGCCTCGCCCGTGTTCACCGCCGCACGCGCCCCGAGCGAGAAGCCTTGCTCGCGCAACTCCGCGACCGCCTCGAGCACCTTCAGGCCCGCGCGCACTGCTCGCTCTGCGTCGTCGCTGTGCGCCACCGGTGCCCCGAACACCGCCATCACCGCGTCACCGATGAACTTCTCCACGACTCCGCCGTAGGCCTCGATCCGCTCTCGCGCGACGTCGTGGTACCGGCCGAGGGCATCACGCACGTCCTCGGGGTCCGCCGCGTCCGCTGACGCGGTGAACCCTTCGAGGTCGACGAAGAGAATCGAGACGAGCTTGCGCTCCTCGCGCGGCGCCGAGGTACCGACGAGCGCTGCGCCGCAATGGGCGCAAAAGGCCGACCCCGGCGCGACCGGATGACCGCAGCTCTCGCATTTGAGGTCGCTGCGAAGCCCCTGGGCGTTCACCTCGAGGAGTATTCCGACGGCGCGCGGCGAAGTCCACGCAAACCGGCCCGCTCGGGACATCGGGAAAGGGCCGACCATCTACCATTCCGCCTCGTGACCGGCCCCGAGATCACCACTGCGACGACGCAGGACCCGTCCCCGGACGGGCGGCCTGCGACGGCCGCGTACGACGTCGCGATCGTCGGCGCCGGCTACGTCGGGGTGCCGCTCGCTCAGGTGTTCGGGGAGGCCGGACAGCGTGTCGTCCTCGTGGAGGTCGACGCCCAGCGCGTCGAGAAGCTCAGTCGCGGCGAGAGCTACATCGAGGACGTCCCGTCGGAGGCGCTCGCGCGGCTCGTGAGCGAGCAGGCTCTCGGCGCGACCACCGACTACGACGTCCTGCGCGACGTCGACGCGATCCTCATTGCGCTCCCGACACCGCTCTCGAAGCAGCGCGAGCCCGATCTCTCGATCGTCCTCCAGGCGGGAGCGGAGATCGGCAGGCGCCTGCGGCCGGGCCATCTCGTCGTCCTCGAGTCGACGACGTATCCCGGCACGACGCGCGACGCGCTCCTCCCCGTTCTCGAGCAGGCGTCCGGGCTCGTGGCCGGTAAGGACTTCCACCTCGCGTTCTCGCCGGAGCGCGTCGACCCCGGCCGTCTCGACTGGACGACGAAGAACGTGCCGAAGGTCGTCGGCGGGATCGACGAGGCCTCGACGGAGGCGGCCGCAGCGCTCTACGGATCGGCCGTCGACACGATCCACCGGGTCTCTTCTCCAGAGGCGGCGGAGCTCACGAAGCTTCTCGAGAACATCTTCCGCTCGGTCAACATCGCGCTCGTCAACGAGCTCGCCCAGCTCTGCGACCGGATGGGGATCGACATCTGGGAGGTCGTGGACGCGGCGGCGACCAAGCCGTTCGGGTTCATGCCCTTC
Source organism: uncultured Actinomycetes bacterium (assembly GCA_963839755.1). Lineage (GTDB taxonomy): Bacteria > Actinomycetota > Thermoleophilia > Gaiellales > Gaiellaceae > Gaiella. The sequence goes on along the minus strand of CAWIVU010000016.1, from coordinate 195,196 downwards.
CAGCCTGGGCCCGGGCTCGGCGGGCACTGCATCCCGATCGACCCGTTCTACCTCACGTGGAAGGCGCGCGAGTTCGACTTCCAGACGCGCTTTATCGAGCTCGCGGGCGAGGTCAACCAGAACATGCCGTACTACTGCCGGTCACGCGTCTCGCAGGCGCTCAACCACGGCTCGCAGAAGTCGCTCTCGGGCTCGACCGCCCTCGTGCTGGGCGTCGCGTACAAGTCGGACATCGCCGACTGGCGCGAGTCGCCCGCCGTGAAGCTGATCGAGCTCCTCCGGAACGCGGGCGCATCCGTTGCGTACCACGATCCGCACGTGCCGTCGTTCACCACGGACGGGATCGCGCTCGAGTCGGTGCCCCTCGCGCCGGCCGACTACGACGTCGTCGTGATCGCGACAGCGCACTCCGGCGTCGACTACGCGAAGCTCGTCGCGGACGCCGAGCTCGTCGTCGACCTGCGCAACGCCACGGGCCGCGCCGGCGTCACGAGCGACAAGGTCTGGAAGCTTTGATTCGCGTCGCCCATGCGGGCGTCGGCGGGTGGGGCAGGAACGTCGCGCGCGTCGTCGGCGAGCTGGCCGACCTCGCCTGGATCTGCGATACCGACGATGAGCGTCGCTCCGAGGTGTCGAGGCGGTACCCGCGCGCGCGAGTGACCGCCTCCTTCGAGGAGACGCTCGCCGACGACTCCGTCGACGCGATCGTGATCGCGACCCCGGTCCCGACGCACTACGAGCTCGCGAAGCAGGCGCTCGAGGCGGGCAAGCACGTCTTCGTCGAGAAGCCGCCGGCGATGCGCGCCGCGGAGATGGAGGAGCTCGTGTCGCTCGCCGAGGAGCGCGGCCTCGTGCTGATGCCCGGTCACCTCCTCCTCTACCACCCCGGGCTGCGCAAGGTGAAGGAGCTTCTGGACGGTGGCGAGCTCGGCGAGGTGGCGTGCGTGTACGGGAACCGTCAGAACCTCGGCGTGATCCGCTCGAACGAGAACGCATTGTGGTCGCTGGGCGTCCACGACCTGTCGGTGATCCTCTGGCTGCTCGAGGAGGAGCCGAGCGAGGCCGTCGCACACGGCGTCGACTACCTCCAGGACGGGATCGAGGACGTCGTGTTCTGCTTTCTCCGCTTCCCGTCGGGGAAAGTTGCCCACATGCATCTCTCCTGGCTCGACCCGCACAAGATGCGCAAGATGACCGTCGTCGGTCGCGAGAAGATGGTCGTGTTCGACGACATGGAGCTGGAGCGCAAGGTGACGGTCTACGAGAAGGCGCCGTGGGAGCCGGCCGAGACCTACGGTGAGTGGCGCACGCGGACGGGCGACATCTACAGCCCGAAGGTCTCGACCGACGAGCCGTTGAGGCTCGAGCTGCAGCACTTCCTGCGGCTCGTCGAGGACGGCCCGGGCGACCATCGCGAGGCGCACGACGGGCTGGCCGTAGTGCGGACCCTCGATCGGCTGACCGAGAGCCTCCGCAACGGCGCCCCTGCGTGAGCGCCGAGGTCCATCCGACTGCCGTCGTCCACCCGGGCACGGTCCTCGGCGACGGCGTCATGGTGCTCGAGTACGCCGTTGTCGGCAAGCAGCCGGTGCTTTCGTCCCGCTCGACCGCGAAACGCGACCCGCTGCCGCCGACGGTCGTCGGCGACGGCACGGTGATCTCGACGGGCGCGATCCTCTTCGCAGGCTCGACGATCGGAGCGCGGGTGATCCTGGGCGACCAGTCGTGCGTGCGGGAGCGGGTCACGATCGCCGACGACGTCGTCGTCGGCCGCGGGTCACTCGTCGAGAACGACACGACGATCGGCGCCCGGACGAGGATCCAGGCCGAGGCGTACGTGACTGCCTACTCGGTGCTGGAGGAGGACGTCTTCGTCGCTCCGTGCGTCGTGACGACGAACGACAACTTCATGGGCCGCACCGAGAAGCGCCTCGAGCTGATGAAGGGGCCGACGATCCGACGTGGTGCGCGCATCGGCGGCGGTGCGATCCTCTGCCCGGGGATCGAGGTCGGCGAGGAGGCCTTCGTCGGCGCCGGGGCGGTCGTCACCAAGGACGTGCCCGCACGCGCTGTCGTCGTCGGGAGCCCCGCGCGCGTGATCCGCGAGGTTCCCGACGACGAGCTGCTACGGAGCGGCTAACGGCGGCGTCAACGAGCGGCGGAGCTAGCCACCAGGAGCGGTGTGGGCGCCAGCAGTGGGCGGCGCCGCGAGCGCTAGCGCGTCCGGACGATCGAGAGGCGGTACGCGACCGGCGGGTGGCTCGGGGCCGTGAGGCGCGCCTGGAGGTAATGCCACCCCTCCTGCACCGCCTTCCAGCCGAGCCGTTCACGGCGCCCGGACCGGTCGGAGAACCTCACGCGCCGATTCTGCCGTGCCAGGTCCGAGACCGACGCGGTCCCGGGCCGCCACAGGGCGAGCACCACGTTGCTCGGCGCCGCGGGAACGAGCGAAGCGTAGAAGCGCTCGCCGCGTCGCAGGTAGACGGCGTAGACGTCGTCCTGGTCGTCCCAGAAGTCGACCGAGGCCTTCACGAAGCGCGCCTTCTCCCCCGGCGGGAAGTACAGGCGGTAGGAGTCCTCGCCCGCGTTGTCGTTCGGCTCGTGGGCGTCACGCGGCGGCAGCGCGCCGGCGAGCGCGCCGACCGCGGCTGTGGCGTCGAGGGCGCCCCAGCCCGAAAGCGAGTCCCGGCCGAGCGAGCACATCCGGCACCCGGTGGCGGCGCTCGCGTCCGCGGCGGTGCGCTCGATGATCGTGGTGACCTGCTCCGGTCGGAGGAGCGGGCGTACGCCGAACAGGTTTGCAGCCACTGCGCTCACCTGCGGGGCAGCGAAGGACGTCCCGTCCGGCGGTCGAAACTCGTCCGACGCGCACGGTGTGTACCCCTGCTCGCCACAGGCGGTGCGGTCGGCGGTCAACGACCGAGGAAAGGTCGACAGGATGTCCTCGCCGGGAGCCGCGATGTCGTTGAAGACGGCGTCACGGTTCGAGAACCCGGGCGACGCGCCGCTTCTCGTCAGAGCACTCACGCCGATCACGTGTGGGAGCGCGGCGGGGTAGCTCGCAAACCGCCACGGCGAGTGCGGCGCCTGATCGGCGTTTCCGACCGCCGCCACGACGACCGCGCCGCGGCGTACTGCGTACCGGATCGCCTCTTCCTCGAGACGGGAGTAGGTGTCGCGGTCCCGATTGCGCGGATCGCGGAGGCCTCCCAGCGAGATGTTGACCACCCGCGCGCCGTTGTCCACGGCCCAGCGGATCGCATTCGCCTCGGCTTCGACGGCGATCGTCCCTCCGGGCGAGACGACCTTTGCCACCATCAGCTCCGCCGCAGGCGCCAGGCCTGCGATGCCTGTCGCGTTGTCGAGCTCGGCGGCGATGATCCCGGCCACGATCGTGCCGTGGCCCCTCGTGTCCTGAGGCATCCCGCCGACGAAGCTCTTGGCCGCAACGATGCGCGGCTGGAGGTCGGGATGACCGAGATCGACGCCCGAGTCGATCACCGCGACGCGCACCGGCGCGAGCGGCGGCGGCGCCTCCCACGCATCGTACGACCGGTTGGCCGACGCGTACCACTGGCGGTGAGCCAGCGGATCCGTCGGTGCGAAGGCGAGCCGCCGGACATGTGCCCGCTCCACCCACGCGACGCCGTCGACGCGACGAAGAACTTCCGGGGCCGCATCGATGCTCAGCGCCCGCAACGGCTCGAGGCTCGTGGGCCGCACCCCAGTGGCGCGCTCGACGGCAGCGGCGACCGCGCGTGGCTCCGTGCCGGGCGCGATGACCGACGTGGTAGCGGGCGGCATGCGACACACCGGGTGCGGCGAGCACGGCGCAGCACGCAAGCGCCCCGGCGAGGGCGCGTCCGCTCACGCCTTGATCCGGACCGTCAGAGCGGGCCCGGCGAGGCCGCCGGCAGACAGCCGGAACGCGGTCGTGTCGTCGAGGCGGAGCGTCACTGCAAACGTCCCGTCCGCTGCGGGGCGGAGCTGACGGACCTTGATCCACGTGCCCGCGCCTGCGCGACGCTCGAGCACGACGTCGTCGATGTCGCGGGCGAGGCCGGTGAGGCGCAGTGCCGCGTTCGCGCGAGCGGCCGCCGCGGGGCCGTCGAGGCGGAGCGTGCCGAGCCGGAACCCCGTGGACTTCAACCCGAGTCGGGCGCGGACGTCGGTCAGGCGGACGTCAGAGGACCCGACGGTCGTCGTCACGCGAAGCACGGCGGGACGACCTGGCGCGCCGGCGACGAACGCGACGTCGGTCACCACGCCGCTCAAGCCGACGCGCTTCGCGAGCTGAGCCCCGGTGAGCAGCTGTGTCGGCCAGCGATGGTTCGGCGAGACCTCGTCCCAGCTGTCGTCGACCGCGGCGAGATACGGGACATCCGTGCCGAACAGGTCGAGCGAGCTGATCGTCCGGCCGCCGCTGGACGAGAAGTAGAACGTCTGGGCCGGCGCGCCGCCGTACGTGACGATCTCCCCGCGGGTCTCTGTCACCGCTCGCGACGGGCCTGTCGCCTCCGAGGCGACGCCGTAGTACACCTGGCTGCGCCAGTCCGAGTAGAGGTCGAAGCCCTGGCGCTTCACGATATGCCCCACCGCGTACGTCCGCGCTGCGACCGCCTGGGCTTTGAGCGCCTCGAGCGGCCAGTCCTTCGGCATCTCGCCCGGCACGACACCGAGGAGGTACTCCTCGAGCCCGACGACGTTGACGAGCTGCAGTCGGGTGCCGAGCTTCGCGACGCGAAGGTCGCCGCGATAGGACTTGGCGCCGACGGTGAGGTAGGCGCCGGGCGAAGCACGGAACGTCACGGGACCGGGGAGAGGGACGGGTTTCCCGTTCTTCCCCACCGGCAGCTGAAGCTTCGGCGCGATCGTCACCGGGCCGGCGGGCAACACGTGGCGCTTGCCCGTCCCGTCGAACACCGCGAGCGCGTTCGCGACGCTCACGGACGCCAGGCCGTCTCCGACGAGGACCCTGACGCGCTCGAGGACCGCCGCAGGCGCTGTCCCGATCTCCGTGCCCCGGTAGTAGTGGCCGAGGATGGCGCGATAGTCGCGCCCGGCCTTGGCCTGGCCGAAGGCGCCCCACTGGCTCATCCCCACGCCGTGGCCCCAGCCTCCGCCGGCCAGGACGAACACGGGCTGCGGCGGTTTCGTGGCGCCGACGGACGTCCCGGTGATGACGGCGGCGAAAACGGCCGTAACGGCTAGCCAGCGCATGGTTGGTGTATCGGCCGCGGACGCTAAGCCCGGAGCCGCTCTGCGTACTGCTCCTCGTAATAGCGTCGGTAGTCGCCGGACTTGATCGGCGCCCACCAGTCCCGGTTCGATCGGTACCACTCGACGGTCGCTTTGAGCCCCGCCTCGCCGAACGAGTGCTGCGGGGACCAGCCCAGCGCCCGGAGCTTCGTGTCGTCGAGCGCATAGCGGCGGTCGTGCCCCGCACGGTCGTCGACGTGACGCACGAGACCGGGGTCCGCGCCCGTGAGCTCGAGGATCCTGTGAGTGACCTCGAGGTTCTCGTGGTCCTCGCCGCCGACGTTGTAGATCTCGCCCGGACGGCCCTCGCGCAGCACGAGGTCGATGCCGGCGCAGTGGTCCTCCGCATGAAGCCACTCGCGCACCTGCTTGCCGTCACCGTAGACAGGCAACGGCTCGCCCTCGAGCGCATTCGTGACGAAGAGCGGGACGAGCTTCTCCGGATACTGGTTGGGCCCGTACGTGTTGGCGCCGCGGGTGATGGAAGCGTCGACGCCGTATGTCCGGACGTAGGCGAGCACCTGCAGATCGCCCCCGGCCTTGGCGGCGCTGTACGGGCTCGACGGGCTGAGGGGATCGGTCTCGACCGCCCTGCCGCCGGCCTCGAGGTCGCCGTAGACCTCATCGGTGGAGACCTGGACGAATCGCGTGCCGTGCTCACGCGCCCATTCGAGCAGCGTCATGGTCCCGAGCACGTCGGTGTGCACGAACTCCTGCGGCCCGAGAATCGAGCGGTCGACGTGGGTCTCTGCGGCGAAGTTGACGATCGCATCGCATCCCGTCGCCGCGAGCCGGACCGCCTCGGGGTCGGCGATGTCGCCGACCGTGAGCTCGGCGCCGGCGCCCTCGAGGTTCGCCGGATTGCCTGCATACGTCAGCTTGTCGAGAACCACGACGTCGTCGCCACCCGCGACGAGCCGCTTCACGAAGTGCGACCCGATGAACCCGGCGCCGCCGGTGACGAGAACGCGCATCGCGGAAGGGTACCCATGCGCCAGGCAATGCCTGGCGACGCGTCGGCGGCTACGCGTGGAGCGCGGGTGGCGGGACGGCGGACGCACGGCGGCGCGGCGGTACGGCGTGACGACCGGGCCGCGCCATGGCACGGCGGCGAGGTCACGGAATTGGCACGAAACCGGCACAGACACGGCGCAGGTTGGGCGGATACGGTGCTCTCCCCGGGGTGGGTGGGGGTTTGGGATGGGACCGCACTGCGTGTCCGCCCAAACGCCGGCCAGCGGCACCCGCCGCCTGCCCGGTCGACGGATCCAGTTGCCAATCGCCGCCGCCCGCCCGGAGCCCGCCACCGCGTCACGCCGCCAACCGTCAAGAGCGGCGACGGCGACCTCTCGGGCGACGGCATCTGGGCACTCGCACCCGCGCCCGGTGGAACACGCGTCATGCTCGGCGGGTCGAGGCACGGAAGCCACTCGTCCGTCGCCTGACGCCGCTCCTCCGTCCGCTCTTCGCGTGGAACCATCGCTGGGCGATGGCTCGCGGACAGGAGCGCATCGCCGACGCACTACATTCGCGCGAGGCAGGCTCGGAGGCCGTCGCGCCAGTGCGGTAGGACCGGAGCGCCTTTCTCGCTGCGCAGGATCGAGACGGCCGGCCGCGGGGCCTTCGCGCCGAACGCTGCGGTCGAGATGCGCCGAACACGGCACGCGACATCGGCGTCCTCGAAGATCGCTTCGGCGAACTCCGCCCAGGTGCAATCGCCGTCTGCCGCCACGTGCCAGATCCCGAACCCCGCCCCGCCGTCGACGAGGGAGCGCGTTGCGTCCGCGAGATGCCCGACGTACGTGGGGCAGCCGCGCTGGTCGTCGACGACGGCGACCTCGTCGCGCTCCGCGCCGAGGCGGAGCATCGTGCGCACGAAGTTGTGGCCGGTCTCGCCGAAGAGCCACGACGAGCGGACGATCCAGGCGGACTCGCCAGCCGCCGCCTCGCCGTGCAGCTTCGTCCGCGCGTAGGCGGAGCGCGGCGCCGGCGCATCGGACTCGACGTACGGCGCGCCTTTCGTCCCGTCGAAGACGTAGTCCGTGGAATACGCGACGAGTGGAGCGCCGAGCGCTGCCGCGTGAGCCGTGCCGCCGACGTTGACGGCGGCGGCGCCCTGCGGGTCGTCCTCCGCCCCGTCGACGTTCGTCCACGCGGCGGCATGGAGCACGAGGCCGGGAGCCCACGGCAACTCGGGCGCGTCGAAGCGAACGTCCCACTCGGCGCGGCCGAGCGCGAGGACGTCGTCGTTCGCGAACGCGTCGGCGAGGGCATGGCCGAGCTGGCCGCCCGCGCCCGTGATCAGGACACGGCGTCGCGCGCGGAGAGGATCGGCGTCTGGGTGCTCCACAGGTTCGCGACCCGGGGGTCGTTCCACGGGACCCCGTGCTCGTCCGGGTCGTCGGGGTCGTACTCCTCGGTCACGTGGTAGCAGAACAGAAGATCGGTGAGCGCCTCGAATCCGTGCGCATGGACGCCGGGCACGTAGATCGCAACCGGATTCTCGTCCCCGATGTCCTCGGTGAACGTCGCCCCGCTCTCGCGGTCGAGAACGACGACGCGGGCCATGCCGTCGAGGCAGACGAAGAGGTCGTCCTGGCCGCGCTCGTGGTAGTGAAGGCCGCGGATCACACCCTGACGCGAGTACGAGAGATTCGTCTGCACCATCGCACGCGGCAGCTCGCTGTCACGGCGGATCTGACAGAACCAGCCGCGCTCGTCCTCGAAGCGGCGAAGCGGGATGCGGACGACCCCCTCGACGGTCATCCGTTCGCCCCGGTCTCCTCGACGAGGCGGCCGATCTCCGCGAGATGCTGCCAGTGCTTGCCGGCGTCCTCCCACCAACCCTCGACGCGAACGGCGTCGAGCCGCCCCTCGCGGGCGTAGTGGCGGTTGACGTCGGTGATCTCGAGCTCACCGCGGTTCGACGGCTCGAGCCGGTCGATCACGTCGAAGACATCGGGTGGAAAGCAGTAGAGGCCGACGACCGCCTCGCTGGAGGGTGGCGCGTCGAAGCGGGTGTCGACGGTCCCGGCCTTCTCGACGATGTCCGTGACCCGTCCGTCACCGTCGTAGAGGACGACGCCGAAGTTCTCCGGATCGGGGACCTCCTTCACAAAGATCTGCGCGCGGTCGCCGGCTGCCGCCCAGTCCCCGATCGCCTTCGCCTGCGAGCGCTCGAAGACATTGTCGCCGAGGACGACGACGAGCCTCTCGCCGCGCGCGAAGTCTCGCGCCATCCCGACGACCTGGGCGATCCCGCCCGCCTCGGTCTGGACCTTGTACGTGAGGTCGAGCGAGAGCAGCGGCTCGTCCGACCCCCGAACGGTCACCCGGCCGTCGCCGAGGAGGTCGATCATCTGCCCCGCGTGCCCCTTCCCCGTGACGACGAGGACGCTCTCGATGCCCGCGCGCTCCAGGAGCTGCATCGGGTAGTAGATCATCGGCCAGCGGCCGACCGGCAGTAGGTGCTTGTTCGCGACCCGCGTCAGCTCGCCGAGGCGGGTCGCCTCGCCACCTGCACACACGAGGCCCTTCATGACGCGCGATCGTACTCACGACGCCGCACGTCGGGGTCCGCGAGGCCCAACCGGAGCAGGGCCCAGAACGCCACCTCCACCGCAGGACCGATCCCGAACGCAAAGGCGACGGTGCCGATCCCCACCGTGCCCCCGAGCGCCAGCCCGACCGCAGCGGCCGAGATCTCGAGCACCGCCCGGACGGTGCCGAGCCGGATGCCCGTCCGCCGGGCGCCGACGATCATCAGCGAGTCGCGCGGGCCGGCGCCCAGCGCAGCCCCGATGTACAGCCCGGAGCCGAGCGCGACGACGGCGATCCCGCCGACGAGCAGCGCAATGCGGACCGCGAGCCCGTGACCCGCGAGCGACTCGACCGCGTCGAGCGCGAGCAGCAGGTCGACGAAGAGGCCGATGAGGAGCGCGTTCGCAACCGTCCCGATCCCGATCCGAGCACCGAGCGCCCAGGCCACCGCGAGAACGACGAGCGCCACCACGATGTTGGCGGTGCCGAACGAGAGCGGCGTTCGCTCGCTGATCCCCTGGTTGAGGACGTCCCACGGGCTGAGCCCGAGCTCGGACTGGAGCTGCAGCACGATGCCGAGCGCGAAGAGGAACAGGCCGCCCAGGAGCGCGGCGGCCCGCGCGCGGGCGCCGCCGCGGATGAGCGGAGGATCGATCATCGGGCGAGCCCGGCGTCAGCCCGCCCGGCGGCTTGCGCGGACGGCTTCCTTGCGACGGCGGACGCGTGGCGCCGCGCGCACGGCGGCGACCCACACGTACGCGATCGCCGCGAACACCGCGGCGATCCCGAGGGCGATTCGCTTCACTGTCCGCACGTGTGCATGGTACGGAGAGGTCCGGGGTAATACTTCCGGACACTCTCCCGATACGAAAGGAAGGCCGCATGGCGAAGAAACGGGCGGCAACGGTGACGGACACGTTCGACACGGTCAAGCCGTACCTCGAGCGCGCGCTCCACGACGAGGAGTTCCGCAACGACCTCAGAGACGCGCTGAAGGCCGCGCGCGAGCTCTATGGCCCGCTCTCGAAGCAGAACGGCGTGAGCGGCGGCGCGAGGGCCCTCGCGACCGACAAGAAGGCGCAGGAGCAGATGCGTCGGGCGCTCGACGACCTGATGAGTGCCAAGGACACGCTCCAGGGAAAGAAGAAGAGTCGCAAGGGGCGGAACATGATCCTTCTCGCAGGGATCATCGCGGGGGCGCTCTACAACCCCTGGACCGGGCCGCAGACGCGCGAGAAGCTCCTCGACATGATCGCCGGGCAGGACGACCTGCAGCCGCTCGACAGCTTCGGGACATCCGTCCCGGACATCGGCTCGACGATCGACGAGGCGACAGAGAGCGCGGCCGGGACCGTCGAGGACGCCGCCAAGGACGTCGAGGCCACCGCCAAGGACGTCAAGGCGAAGACCTCGAAGTAAGCCCTACGGGTTCGCGCTGGAGCGGGCCTCGCCGGTGGCGAGCGCCCGCTGTAGCGCGCCCGGCACGAGCCCGCTGGCGGCCGAGATGTCGTCGGCTTCGAGGAGCACGGCGCCTGCACGGACGGCTGCGACGGGCAGCCCGCCGCTGGTCGTGTCCGTCGGGACGAATCTTCGGCCCGCGCCGAAGGCGACGTCCTCTGCGCGTCGCCAGGCGATCAGGAAGGGATACGGGGCGACGACGCCGTCGTACCCGAACCGCAGGAGCTCGGCCGGGTGGATCTCGAAGTGGAGGTGGGGAAGCCCACCCTCCGCGTCCCCGGAATCTCCGACGAAGCCCAGGACGTCGCCCGCCTTCACCCGTCGCCCCGCTGTGGCGAGCGGCGAGTAGGCGCTCAGGTGGGCGTAATAGAACTCGTTGCCGCCGTCGTCCCGCAGCCAGAGACGCCACCCGCCGATGTTGTTCAACCCGACCGAGAAGAGCGTCCCGTCGGCGACTGCGAGCAGCGGCGTCCCCATCGGCGCCACGAGGTCCTCGCCGTGATGCCACTTGCCCGCAACGTCCGCGCGGAACGCACCGAAGGTGTCGCCGAACGCAGCCGTGCCGAATACGGGGAACACGTATCCGCTCTGCGTCAGCCGCGCGGTCACCTCGGGAGCGGGGCGCACGAACTCGGGCGGCGCGCCCGGAATCGTGCGACCCGGCTCGCGTGGCGCGTTCGGCGCCGGACGCCGGACCGGCGGCCCACCGTCGGGCGCCCCTGGCGTCCGCTGCGGGCGACCGCTCGGAGCACTGGGCGGCGGCGGCGGCGCGGTCGTCGGCGTGGGCTGGGCGACGGCTCTGGCCGTTACCGAGCCGACCACGATCTCCGTGCCGCCGGGCAGCCCGGCATGCTCGGTGAGGAGCCGGATCCGAAGCCCGATCACCGAGCTCTCCGCGGAGCGCGGGTCGTCGGAGGTCGAGCTCGACGCGCCGAGAACGTCGAGCGTTCCCCAGTCGGCCAGCGGAACCTGGATGTTGCCAGTCGGGGAGACTGCCTGGCCCAGGACGACGAGGCCCGTGATCGCAGAGCTCCCCACGTCGCCCGTTGCGCCGGAGGGGCCTGCAGCGGCCCCGGCGCGCACGGTGATCGACTGGGCGACGATCTCTCCGCCGAGCGCCGAGACCGCCAGCGTCCGCACGTTCGCCTCGGCCGACGACGAGGTCCCGGGCTGGGCGGTGACGCTCGTGGTCGAGGCTCCGATGCGGAGGATCGACCCGTCTGCGGGATGCGCGAACGCCCCGCTCGCAGTTGCCGTGGGTGGCGCCGAGACGGGCGCGGTTGCGCCGCTCGCCTGACCGGGAACGGTGACCTGCGCGACGAGCGCGGTCGCGGATGCCTGGCGTGGGTCGGGATCGCCGGGAGCGGCGGCCGCGATGCTCGCGGCGGCAGCTCCGACCAGGATGACCAGGACGGCGCGCGCTCCTCTCACGACACGTCAGGGTACCGCCGCCTGTGGCGGAGCCCACGAACGGCGAGCTGAGCTGCGACCGCGACGAGCAGGATCCCGAACCCGCGGCGCAGGAGGTCGTCGTCCACGCTCGTCGCGATCCGGACGCCGAGCTCCACGCCGAGAATCGAGGTGAGGCCCACGACGAGTGCCGCACGCACCCGCAGGTTGCCGTGAGCGCGCTGACGCAGCACGCCAACGGCTGCCGTCGGCACGATCGCGAGGAGCGACGTCGCGGTGGCCTCTGCCTGGCCCAGCCCGAGAGCGAGGAGGGTTGGGACGAAGAGGATCCCCCCACCGACCCCGAACACGCCGGAGAGGACGCCGGCGGCGAGCCCCAGCGAGAGCGCCGCGACGATCGTCCAGGTGCTCATGCGACGATCAACCAGACGCCGATGGCTGAGAGCGCGAGCGCGAAGGCGAACGTCAGGAGGCGACCCGAGAGCCGCTGCTGCAGCTGCGTCCCGGCCAGCGCACCGGCCATCGCCGGCAGGCCGACGAGCGCCGCGTATTCCGGTCGCACCTCGCCGCGCAGGGCATAGAGGACGACGCCCGCGGTGGCGGTCAGGAGGATCGCGCCGAGAGACGTCGCGGTCGCCGGGTGCATCGGGAACGCCGCGAACGCGACGAGAAGCGGCACGACGATGATGCCGCCCCCGACCCCGAACACGGCCGAGAAGACTCCGGCGACGAGACCGATCAGAGCGAGTCGTGCGGTCAGGGGCACCGGGTCCGAGCGCACCGCTCGTATCCTAGGCCCGCCGATGGCGGACGACCTGCTCGTGATGCTCGCGGACGATCCCGGCAGCGCCGCGATCCTGCTCGACGTCGACGGAACGCTTGCGCCGATCGTCGAGCGACACGAGGACGCGCGCGTCCCCGACGAGACCCGCACCGAGCTCGCGCGCCTCGCCTCTCGCTACTCGCTGGTTGCCTGCGTGAGCGGCCGGCCCGGGGTGGAGGTCGATCGACTGCTCGACGTCCCGGGAGTCGCGATCGTCGGGGAGCACGGGCTCGAGCTCGCCCCCGAAGCCGCGCAGTGGGCCGACGCCGTCGCCGCGTTCGCTCGGAGCGTCGACTGGCCGGCCGAGCGGAAACCGCTCAGCGTCTCCTTCCACTTCCGTCGCGCGGACGACGAGGTGGCCGCCCGTGCCTACTTGACCCGTGTCGCCGCGGCGGCGGAGGCGGAGGGTCTCGTCCCGCGTTGGGGCCGGATGGTCCTCGAGGTCCGGCCGCCCGTCGCGGCCGACAAGGGAACCGCCGTGCGCGCCCTTGTCACGCGGGCCGGAGTCGAGCGGGCGCTCTACGCCGGCGACGATACGACCGACGTGGACGCCTTCCGCGGGCTCGACGGGCTGGATGTGGCCGTGCGGGTGGCGGTCGACTCCGGTGAGGCGCCGGCCGCGTTGATCGCGGCCGCCGACCTCGTCGTTCAGGGCACTGAAGGCGTCCTGCGCGTCCTGCGAGCGCTCTGACAGGGCGCCGGCCCGAGCAGCGACGCGTCGGGTCTACGCCTCGCGGCGGAGCACGTCCCACGCGAGGCGCACGTCGTCCTCGGTCGTCCGCGCGCTGCCGATCGCGAGCCGCAGGACGAAGCGGCCGCCGAGGCGCGTGTGAGAGAGGAAGACCTCCCCCGTCGCGTTGACCCGCTCGAGCAGGGCCTCGTTGTCCGCGTCCGAGCCGTCGCGCCGGAAGCAGACGAGCGAGAACGGGTACGGGGCACAGATCTCCCAACCCGGCTCTGCGCTCACCCAGTCCGCGAAGAGCGCCGCGAGCCGCACGTGCTCCCGGATCACGACCTGCAGCCCTTCCCGCCCGTAACAGCGGAGCACGGCCCAGAGCTTCAGCGCCCGGAATCGCCGCCCGAGCGGAACGCTGTACTCGCTCAGGCTCACCACGTCCTCGTCCACGCGCAGGTACTCCGGCACGAGGCTGAACGCCCGACGGAGATCGTCGGGGCGGCGCGTGAAGAACGCGGAGCAGTCCATCGGCGTGAAGAGCCACTTGTGCGGGTTGACGCCCACCGAGTCGGCGCGCTCCCATCCGCCGAACAACGGGCGCAGCTCGGGGCAGACCGCCGCCGCGCCCGCGTAGGCCGCGTCGACGTGGAGCCAGACGCCTTCCTCGGCGCACAGGTCGGCGAGCTCCACGATCGGGTCGATCGCCGTGGAGGACGTCGTCCCGATTGTCGCGACCACCGCGCATGCGTCTGCCAGGTCGACGAGATCTGCACGCATCGCGTATGCGTCGTCGGCGGGCGTCGTCCGGAGGTCGAGCTCGAGGAGGCGTGCCGCCTTGGCCGTCGAGGAGTGCGTGTGCTCGGAGCACACGACGACGCGCCGGTCCGGCGACGCCGCACGGGCGGCCGCGAGCGCCGTCACGAGCCCGCTCGAGGCCGTGTCCTCGATGTGCCCGTGGAGGCCCTCTGGGAGACCCATGAGGTCGGCGAGCCACGCCAGCGTCACCTCCTCGAGCTCCTGGAGGGCGGGGGAGGTTCGCCACAGGATCCCGACCTGGTTGAGCCCCGCCGCGAGCAGCTCCGCCAGGATGCCCGGCTCGGAGGCGGTCGTGGCGAAGTACGCGAAGTACCGGGGGCTCTGCCAGTGCGTCAGCCCGGGCAGCAGCACCGCGTCCAGGTCGCGCAAAACGGCTGCGAAGGACTCGGGCGCCTCGGGAGCACGCTCGGGCAGCGCCGCCCGGATCGCTCCGGGCTCGACCTCCGAGAGCACGGGAAGGTCGCGCACGCGCTCGAGGTAGGACGCAACCCACTCGACGGCTGCCGCGCCGTCGTCTCGGAAGCTCATGGCGTCGCGTCGGTCACGACCGGAGGCGGGCGATCTCGCGCCAGGGCCGCGTGTTGAGGATCTGCTCCTTCGTGAGCCACGCCCGGCGCGCCTGCGCGACGCCGAGCTCGGCGTAAGCGAGTGCGCCGACGGAGTGGGCGTCGGTCGTCACCGGGATCTTGACGCCCGCCTCGCCCGCGAGCCGCGCGTGGACGTCGCGCATGTCGAGGCGGTCGGGCTGGCTGTTGATCTCGAGCGCGGTGCCCGTCTCGGCGGCCCGGGCGATGATCCGCTCCACGTCGACGTCGGCGCCGGGCCTCTTGTTCAGCTTGCGTCCGGTCAGGTGCCCGATGCAGTCGACGTGAGGATGATCGATCGCCGCGAGGATCCGCTCGGTCGGGTTGCGGTCGAAGCCGGCATGGAGTGACGCCACGACCCAATCCAGCGACGCGAGGACGTCGTCGGCGACGTCCACGGCGCCGTCCGCGCGGATGTTCGCCTCGATCCCGCGCAGTACCTTGAGCGGCTTGACGCGCGCGTTGACCTCCTCGATCTCCTTCCACTGCGCTTCCATCCTCCCGTCGCGGAGGTAGTGCGAGTGGTCGGTCAGCGCAAGGAAGCGGTAGCCCCGCTCGCGTGCGGTGAGGGCCATCTCCTCGATCGAGCCCTTCCCGTCCGACGACCAGGTCGAGTGGCAGTGGAGCTCTCCGACGAGGTCGCCGGGCTCCACGAGAGTCGGGAGGCCGCCGTCACGTGCGGCGCCGAGCTCGCCGCCGTTCTCGCGGAGCTCGGGCGGGATGAACGCGTACCCGAGGAAGCCGTAGAGCTGCTCCTCGCTCGAGAAACGGTGCGTCTCACCGGTCTCGGCGACCGTCACGCCGTACTCCGACACCGAGAGCCCGCGGCGCTGGGCCTCCTCGCGCAGCGCGACGTTGTGATCCTTCGAGCCGGTGAAGTGCTGGAGCAGGCTTCCGTAGTCCTCGGGCGCGACGACACGGAGGTCGAGGCGGAGCCCCTGTTTCGTGACGACTGTCGCCTTCGTGTCGCCATGGGCGGCGACCTCCAGCACCCACGGGAGCGCGACGAAGTGCCCGAGGAGCGCGGCAGGGTCGGTCGCGGTGGCGATGACGTCGAGATCGCGGAACGTCTCGCGTCCCCGGCGCACGCTCCCGGCCGTGGACACGTCGACGGAGGCGGGGTGCGCGCGCAGCGCCTCGACGAACTCGCGCACCACGGGGAGGCCCTGCGCAAGCAGGCCACGCCGCTCGGGCTCGGGGCCGAAGCCCTTCGCAAGCGCTTCGAGGATCCGTTCCTCGCTCTTGGCGCCGAGACCCTGCAGCGTTCGAACCCGCTGCTGCTCTGCCGCCTCACGGAGGCCGTCGAGGGTCGTCACCCCGAGCTCGCGCCAGATGCGAGCGGCGGTCTTCGGACCGAGCCCGGGTAGGCGCAGGAACTGCGTCACCTCGTCGGGCACCTCGGCGCGCCGCTTCTCGAGCGCCGACATCTCGCCTGTCTCGGTCAGCTCGACGATCTTCGCCTCGATCGTGGCGCCGATCCCCGACAGCTCCTTTGCCTTGCCGGCGAGCGCAAGCTCTGCGATCGACGAGCCCGTCTCGCGGATCCGCGTCGCCGCCCGTCTGTACGCGAGCACGCGAAATCCTTGCTCGCCGAGGATCTCCGAGATGTCCGCGAGGGAGTCGAGCGCGTCGGCGACGTCCGCGTTACGCGGCAGCGAGGGCATGCGTCGATGATAGGGACGCGTCAGCCGGCCACGAGACGGCAGACTCCGCCCATGGCACCCCGCGCCGTCGTCTGCCTGCCGACCTACGACGAGCGGGAGAATCTCGAGCCGATGGTCCGCGCGCTCGGCGAGGTGCTCGACACGACCCGCGACCGCGTGCTCGTGATCGACGACGGCTCGCCGGACGGGACGGGCGAGCTCGCCGATCGTCTCGCAGAGGAGCTCCCGTGGCTCGACGTGCTCCACCGAGCCCACAAGGAGGGCATCGGACGCGCGTACCTCGCCGGATTCGAGCGGGCGTTGGGCTCGGGGGCGGAGCTCGTGCTCGAGATGGACTGCGACTTCTCGCACGATCCCCGTGACGTGCCGAGGCTGATCGCAGCCTGCCAGGACGGCGCCGACCTGGCGCTCGGATCGCGCTGGGTGGACGGCGGCGGGACCGTGAACTGGGGGTTGGTGCGCCGGCTGATCTCGCGCGGTGGGTCGCTCTACGCGCGCCTCGTGCTGGGCGTGCCGATCCGCGACCTGACAGGCGGGTTCAAGTGCTTCCGGCGACCCGTGCTCGAGACGATCGACCTCGGTGCGATCGCCGCCCGGGGCTACGGGTTCCAGATCGAGGGCACCTACCGTGCGCTCCGGGCCGGCTTCCGCGTCGTCGAGATCCCGATCACATTTGTCGACCGCCGCGTCGGCGAATCGAAGATGAGCGGCTCGATCGTCGTCGAGGCGGTGCGCCAGGTGCCGCTCCTGCGCTGGAAGGCGCTCCGCGGGCGCCTGTGATCGCGACAACCGATGCCGACTTCGAACGGGACGTGCTCCGCTCGCCGGTGCCGGTGCTCGCCGAGTTCACCGCGCCGTGGTGCCGCCCGTGCAAGGCGATCGAGCCGTTCCTCGCGGACCTCGAGCGTGAGAACGAGGGGCGACTCGCGGTCGTCCAGCTCGACATCGACGTGAACCTCGCGATCCCCGCACGCTACGGCGTCCTTTCCCTTCCGACCGTGATCCTCTTCTCGGACGGCGAGCCGCTCGAGGTGATCCACGGCGCGCAGCCGCGGCGCCGCTACGCCCAGGCGGTCGAGCGCGCGCTCGCCGAGGCGCCGTAGCTACGAGCGGAGGAGCGCCAGCGCCATCGCCGCGCTCCAGTTGAGCACCTTGAACTCCCCCGCGTCGAGCGCGGCCTCCACCTGTTCTCGCGTCAGCAGGAGCAGCTCCTGATCCTCCAGGTCGCCCGGGTCGACGACCTCAGAGACGTGTCGCGCCCCGCGCGCGAGGAAGAGGTGGCCGACCCCGGCACCGCGGTTGCCATCCACCGCGTAGCTGCCGAGGCTCGTCCAGTCCTCCGACTCGTACCCAGTCTCCTCGCGCAGCTCGCGGCGGGCAGCCGCGCTCGGGTCCTCACCGGTTTCGAGGTAGCCGGCGACGGGCGCCAGGGTGGTGCCCTCGACCGCGTACTTCGTCTGCCTGAAGCACACGAACCTCCCCTCGTCTGTCACCGCCACGACATTCACGTAGTCGGGCGTGATCACCCACTTCCAGTCCGGAATGACCCGACCGTCGGGCAGCTCGACCGTGTGGTCCTCGACGACGAGGTACGGCGGCGCGCTCAGCACGACCTCGCGTGAACGCGTCCTCCAGCTGCTGGCGGTCACAGATAGCCCATGCCTTGTGCGGGCAAAACCTACCGTCGGCAAGCGCAGCAATCGATGCAACTACGCTCGGAGACGTGGGCGACACGGACGTCGTACACCAGGAGCTCGCGGTGCTCGACGGCCCCGAGGTCGTCTACCGCGGGACGGAGCCGGCGCGTGGCGGCCGGTCGTCGCCGCTCCCTGCCGACCTCCACCCCGCGGTCGCGGAGGCCCTCGCGGCCCGCGGCGTGGCGGGCCTCTACCACCATCAGGCCGAGACGTGGGAGGCTGTCGCGCGCGGCGAGAGCGTCGTCGTCACGACGGGGACGGCGTCGGGGAAGTCGCTCGCGTTCTCGCTCCCGGTGCTCGACGCGATCGCCAGGGAGCCGACCACACGCGCGCTCTACCTCTACCCGACGAAGGCGCTCGCACAGGATCAGGCACGGTGGCTCGCGGGACTCGGGCTTGCCGGCCTGCGTCCCGCGATCTACGACGGGGACACGCCCATCGAGCGGCGGGCGCACGTCCGGCGGAGCGCGAACGTGATCCTCACGAATCCCGACATGCTCCACGTCGGCGTCCTCCCACATCACGACCGCTGGGGCGACACGCTGCACAACCTCCGCGTCGTCGTCGTGGACGAGGCGCACGTCTACCGCGGTGTGTTCGGCTCGCATGTCGCGAATGTGCTGCGGCGGCTGCGGCGGCTCGCGCGGGCGTACGGCGCCGAGCCCGTCTTCGTGCTCGCGTCGGCGACGATCGCGAACGCCGGCGAGCTCGCGACTCGGCTCACCGGCCTCGACGTGCGGGTCGTCGACGACGACACGTCGCCGCGAGCTGAGCGGGACGTCGTGCTCTGGAACCCCGAGCTGCTGGACGAGGAGCTCGGCACGCGCGCCAGCACGCTCGGCGACGCGTCGCGCCTGCTCGCCGACTTCGTCGCAGCCGGGCTCAGGACGATCTGCTTCACGAAGAGCCGGAAGGCCGCCGAGCTCGTGCACCGGTTTGCATCGGATCGGCTCGATACGGCCACCGCTCGCCGGCTGGCGCCCTACCGTGGGGGCTACACGCCGGAGCAGCGACGCCAGATCGAGCGGCGCCTCGTCGAGGGCGAGCTCCTCGGTGTGACGGCAACCGAAGCCCTCGAGCTCGGGATCGACGTCGGCTCGCTCGACTGCGCCATCTCGGTGGGCTTTCCCGGAACGGTCGCCTCGCTCAGGCAACAGTGGGGCCGAGCGGGTCGGCGCGCACGTGGGCTCGCGGTGCTCGTCGCGAGCGAGGACGGGCTCGACCAGTTCTTCATGAACGAGCCGACGGCGCTGCTGCAGCGAACAGCCGAGGCGGCACTCCTCGACCACGCTTCCACGCGGATTCTCGACGGCCACGTCTTGGCCGCCGCCTACGAGGGTCCGCTCACCGACGCGGACGCCGCGATCCTCGGGCGAGAGGCGCTCGAGCGCGCGGCCGTCCTCCCCGAGCTCGAGCGGACCGCGGCCGGCTTCGTCTGGCGTGGCCGCGACACGCCGGCGGCGCGCGTGTCGCTCCGATCCGGCGACACCGACGCCTTCGTGATCGTGGACGAGGAGAGCGGCGCGCTGCTCGGCACGTCCGAGCGCGAGCGTGCCTTCTCGACGATCCACGAGGGCGCCGTCTATCTCCACCTCGGCGAGCAGTACGGAGTCACGTCTCTCGACCTCGAGTCACGCACAGCGCTCGTACGGCAGGTCACGGTCGACTGGTACACCCAGGCGCGCAAGGAGACCGAGACGGCGATCGTCGAGCCACTGCGGACCCGCGGGGTCGCCGGGGTGGACCTGCATGTCGGGCGACTCGCCGTGCGCGAGCAGGTGGTCGGCTACCAGCGCAAGGCGATCGCCGACGGCAGCGTGATCGACACGACCCCGCTCGAGCTTCCCGAGACCTCGTTCGAGACCGAGGGCGTCTGGTTCTCGCCCGGGGACGACCTGCTCGAAGGGATCGACACGATGCCGACGCTCGTGTCGGCACTCCACGCGGCCGAGCACACGCTGATCTCGCTGCTCCCGCTCTTCGCGATGTGCGACCGCTGGGACATCGGCGGCCTCTCGACGAATGTCCACGAGCAGACCGGCCGCCCGACGGTGTTCGTGTACGAGGGCCACGCGGGCGGGGTGGGCATTGCCGAGCGCGGCTTCGAGCTCTTTGCAGACTGGGTCCGCGACACGGCCCGCTTGCTGGCGCGGTGTCCCTGCCGTACCGGCTGCCCCTCGTGCGTGCAGAGCCCGAAGTGCGGCAACCTCAACGAGCTGCTCGACAAGGCGGCGGCGCGCACGCTCCTGGAGCGAATGAGTGCTGCGGGCTGAGCTCGGCTTCGTCCCATCGAGCTGGTAGCGAACTTCCTGCTCCTGCCATCGCGCTGGGTACGTGGTCGGCGTCGCACATCCGCCGACGAATGCGTCGCAGATCCGTCACGAAGGCGTTGCACATCCGGCACGGAGCCGGACGTCTACCGCGCGACTGCGCCGCATGTCTGGCTCTGAGCCCGCAGATCGGCACGGAACTCGTCACATCCCTGGCACGAATGCGAAGCACAGCTGGCTCGAACCTGGCGCAGACACGTCACACGATCGCCGCTACCGTCGGCATCCCCGTGGGTGGGTGGGGGCTAGGGATGGGACCAGAACTGCGGCGCTCGTTCGCTCACACGCGTTTCCTCTGGCAGCGCTGGGGCCGGCGCCGGTCGCTCCTCGCCCGCGTCATCATCGTCGTTGTCGATCCGGGACGCGCTCGTTCGTCTCCGGGGTGGAGTCGAAACCGACAGTGAGGAGGCGCGATGGAGTACCTGGCACTGATCCATACGGACGAGGCGGCCCTGAAGGGAGTCTCGGACGCCGAGCGCGCGGCGTCCTACGCAAAGTACGACGAGTTCATGCGCGATGCGGGTAACGCAGGAGTGCTCGCGGGGGGCGCGGAGCTCGTCCCGACCACGTCGGCCACGACCGTCCGCATCCGCGACGGCAAGCAGCTCGTGACGGACGGCCCGTACGCCGAGGTCAAGGAGGCGCTCGGCGGCTACTTCCTCCTCGACTGCATGTCGATCGACGAGGCGGTCGCCTGGGCCGCGCGTATCCCCGGCGCCTCGCACGGCGCTGTCGAGGTGCGACCCGTCCACGCCGACGAGGAGGCCTGAGATGCAGTACGCGTTGCTCGTGTACAGCGACCAGTCCGAGTGGGACGGCATCGACGAGGAGGAAGCTGCCCGCCGGCGCGAAGAGTCGATGCCGCGCTGGCTCGCGCTCTTCGAGGAGATGGGGAAGGCCGACCCCGAGATGCTCGGCAAGGAGCTCGAAGCCGCCTCCGAGGCGAAGGTCGTGCGGGTCGTCGACGGGAAGACGGTCGTCACGGACGGCCCCTTTGCCGAGACGAAGGAGCAGCTCGGAGGGATCTTCCTGACGACGCTGCCCGACCTCGACGAGGCGATCCGGCTGGCGTCGCTCGTCCCCGCCGCCGAGTACGGCTCGATGGAGATCAGACCCACAGTGCGGCAGTGACGCTCTCGTTCGAGGCCACGTTCAGGGAGGAATGGCCTCGTGCGGTGGGGATCCTCACCCGTGTCCTCGGTGACCTCTCGCTCGCCGAGGACGCGGTGCAGGACGCCTTCACGACCGCGCTCGAGCGCTGGCCACGCGACGGCGTCCCTCGTTCTCCCGGCGCCTGGATCGTCGCAACCGCACGGAACGGCGCGATCGATCGGATCCGCCGCGAGCGCACATTCGCGCGCAAGGCGGAGCTGCTTGCCCGCCTCGAGGCGATCCCCGTCGAGGAGGACGACGACGTGAGCTCGATCCCCGACGAGCGCCTCGCGCTGCTCTTCACGTGCTGCCACCCGGCTCTTGCAGTCGAGGCCCGCATCGCCCTCACGCTCCGCGAGGTCGGTGGTCTCGAGACGCCCGAGATCGCGCGAGCGTTCCTCGTCGCGGAGGCAACCCTGGCCCAGCGGCTCGTCCGGGCCAAGCGGCGGCTGCGGGAGACGGGGATTCCCTTCCGCGTGCCGCCCGACCACCTGCTGCCCGACCGCGTTCCCGACGTGCTGCGCGTCCTCTACCTCGTCTTCAACGAGGGGTATGCCGCGACCGCAGGCGAGGCGCTCGTCCGTCGCGAGCTGTGCGCGGAGGCGATCCGGCTCGCCAAGCTCCTCTGCGTTCTGATGCCGGACGAGCCGGAGGCCTTCGGGCTCCTCGCCTTGCTGCTCCTTCAGGACGCACGGCGCGACGCGCGGGTCGGCCCGGACGGCGAGCTCGTCTTGCTCGCCGACCAGGATCGCGCGCTCTGGGACGCCCGCTCGACCGAGGAGGGCCTCCGCGTCCTGCAGCGCGCGGAAGGGCTGCGCCGGCCGGGCCCGTACCAGCTCCAGGCGGCCATCGCGGCGGGGCACGCCGAGGGCGCCTCGGCCGAGGTGATCGCGGCGACCTATGCGGCGCTCGAGCAGCTCGACCCTTCGCCCGTCGTTCGGCTCAACCGCGCGGTCGCGGTGGCGCTCGCGGGAGACGTCGAGGAGGGGCTCGCGCTCGTCGACGGGATCGACGGACTGGACGGCTACAGCTATCTCCCTGCGGCCCGCGCAGACCTCCTCCGACGGCTCGGACGGCTCGACGAGGCAGCGACGAGCTACCGCGAGGCGCTCGCGCTCACCGACAATGCGCCCGAGCGCCGGTTCCTCGAACGGCGCTTGCGCGAGGTCGGCGCCAACTCCTAGGCGAGGGTGTCCAACACGGAGTCGACCGCGGACTCCGGGGTCGTGGCGCGCGGGACACCCTCCACCTCCGGGCCGCCGAGGACGACGACGGGCCTTCCGAGCCGCATCGCAAACGCGATCTCGGCCAGCGTCCCCCAACTCCCCCCGACCGCGATCACGGCATCGCCCGACGCCGCGACCGCGAGATTTCGCGCGTGGCCGATGCCCGTCACGACGACGTGGTCGGCCCACGGGTTGGCGTCGTTCCGGCTCTCACCCGGGAGGATCGCGATCGTCGTCCCGCCCGCTGACTTCGCGCCGCGATGGGCGGCCGCCATGACCTCGCCCAGTCCTCCGGTCACGACGACACATCCTCGCTCGGCGAGCAGCCGCCCGATCTCCTCGGCCGCGGCCTCGTGCTCGGCGCCGCTGCCTATGACCGACACCTGGCGGGGCACGCTTGCGATCCTATGCCCGTGATCGCGCGGCGAGACGCAGCGGGTGGCACGCTCGTAGTCGGCGGGGGATTCGCCGGCGCCTACGTCGCACGCATCCTGGGACGCCGCGGCGCGACGATCGTCAATCCCGACAACTTCATGCTCTACACGCCGCTGCTCCCGGAGGCGGCCGCCGGCACGCTCGAGCCGAGGCATGTCGTCGTCCCGCTCCGGCAGATGTGCCCGCATGCCGAGTTGCTCCTCGGACGCGCTCTCTCACGCGACCCCGAGCGGAAGACGGTGGTCGCCGAGACTCTCGGCGGCACGTTCGAGATCGGCTACGAGCGGCTGGTGGTCGCGCTCGGGGCAGTGCCACGCACATTCCCCGTGCCCGGCCTCGCCGAGCACGGTCGCGGGTTCAAGGACATCGCGGACGCGATCGCGCTCCGCAACCGGCTCCTGCGCGCGCTCGAGTCGGCCGCGGCGCGCCTCGATCCCGACGAGGCGGCGCGGGATCTCGGCTTCGTGTTCGTCGGCGCAGGCTACGCCGGCGTCGAGGCGCTCGCGGAGCTGCACGACCTCGCGCGAGACGCAATCCGGCGCTCGTACCCATCCTTGAGGGATGTCAGGCAGCGCTGGGTGCTCGTGGACGCAGCGCCCACGATCCTCGCCGACATTCCGCGCAAGCTCGGCGAGTACACGCATCGGGAGCTCGAGCGTCGCGGGATCGAGATCCGGGTGTCGACGACGCTTGCGTCGTTCGACGAGCGCGAGGCTGTCCTCTCGGACGGCTCACGGATCCCGGCCCGCACCCTCGTCTGGGCGGCCGGCGTGCGCCCGAGCCCGGATCTCGCGGCGCTCAGGCTGCCGCTCGACGACCGCGGGCGCGTCGTGGTCGACGAGACCCTCCGGGCGGTCGGATCGCCGGAGGTCTCGGCGCTCGGCGATTGCGCGGCGGTGCCGAACACGAGGACGCCCGGACACCTCGATCCGCCGACTTGCCAACACGCTCTCCGCCAGGCACGACGCCTTGCGAAGAACCTCACCGGGCCCCCGAAGCCCTACGGCTATCGCATGCTCGGCCAGGTCGCAACGCTCGGCCGCTACAAGGGGATCGCCGAGCTGCCGGGTTTCCGGCTGCGCGGGTTTCTCGGCTGGTTCGTCGCGCGGACGTACCACCTGTACGCGCTCCCGACGTTTCGCCGGAAGATCCGGGTGGTCACCGACTGGACCGTGTCGCTCTTCTTCCGCCGCGACATCGTGGAGCTCTCCGCGCTCGGTCACCCCCGGTCGCTCGGTGACCGCGAGCCCGGTGTCAGCGAAGAGCCTTGAGCGCCGCGCCGAGCGACTGCCCGCCCTCGAGCACCCGGGCGAAGAGGTCGCCCTCGCGCGCAATGCGCTCCAGCACGACGTCCATCGTGAACGACGCCGTGTCGAGACCCGGGCGCACCTCGTCCCAGCGGAGCGGCGCCGACACGGGGGCTCCAGCTCGCGGCCGCACGGAATAGACCGACGCGGTCGTCTTGCCCGGGCCGTTCTGGTTCGCATCGACGAGCACCCCGCGGCGCTTGGCCTTCGTCCACTCGGTCGTGACGAGGCCCGGATGCGCGCGCGCGAGGGCGCCGGCCACGATGCCCGCGAACTCCCGCACCGCATCGAAGCCGTGGCGTCGCGTGATCGGCACGAGCACGTGGATCCCGCGGGAGCCGCTCGTCTTTGGCACGGACTCGAGCTCCAGGACGTCGAGCGTCTGCTTCACGAGCGTCGCGACCTCGATCACCTCCTCGAAGCCGGCCCCCTCGGACGGGTCGAGGTCGAACATCACCCAGTCGGGCCGCTCGGGGCTGTCGGCGCGCGATGCCCAGGCGTGCATGTCGATGCAGCCCATGTTCACCATCCAGAGGAGGGCGAGCTCGTCGTCGACGAGGGCGTAGTCGATGATCCGCTTCTCGCCCTCACGGGTCGACGCCGGGAACGCTGCCGTCTGGATCCAGTCCGGGATGTGGGACGGCGCCTGCTTCTGGAAGAAGCTCTTGCCCTGCCAGCCGTCCGGGTACCGCTTCATCGTGAACGGCCGCTTGCGCAGGTGAGGGACGAGAACCTCGGCGACGTCGCGGTAGTAGGCGAGGAGCTCGCCCTTCGTGATCCCCTCCTCGGGCCAGAACGGCTTGTCGAGGTTCGAGAGCTTCAGCATGCGCTTCCCGCGCTTGACCTCGGATTCCATCGGCAGACGCTCCACTGGCACATCGTCACGAATCCCGAGGTAGACGGGGGAACGGAGCCGTCCCTCGCGCGTCTTCTCGGCGTAGGTGACCTCGGCCGACAGGGCCGGCTCGACCCAGGTCACGTCGGACGCGCGGATGCGGGGCATCTTCGGCGTCGTGACGAGCGGCGACGTCGCGCGCTCGAGCGGCTCGAGCGCGCCGCGAACCCGGTCGATCTCTCCGTCCGTGAGCCCGGAGCCGACGTTCCCCGCCCAGTGGAGGCCGTCCGCCTCGCGTCGTCCGAGGACGAGGGCGCCGAGCTTCGCGCGTCGACCCGACCCACGCGTGTAGCCCACGATCGGAAAGTCCTCCTGGTCGCGGAGCTTGACCTTCCGCCACTCGGGCGTCCGCCGCCCCGGGCGGTACGGGCCGTCCGCGCGCTTCGCGACGACGCCCTCGAGCCCTTGCGACCGTGCGGCTGCCAGGAGCGCCTCGCCGTCGTCGAAGGCGGGCGAGAGCCGCACGGCTTCGACGGACGGGTCGAGAAGCTCCTCGAGCAGCCGGCGCCGTTCTTCGAGCGGTCGCGCGTGGACCGGCTCGTCGTCGAGCTCGAGGAGGTCGAATGCCATCAGGACAAGACGGCCGGCGCCTGACTGGAGCGCCTCGAATCGCGCCGTTCCGCCCTCGTCGAGGGCGCACACCTCGCCGTCGAGAACCGCCGACGGCGTGCGTACCGCGCGAGCGGCGGCGCGCGCGACGTCGCGAAAGCGCTCGGTCAGATCCGTGCCGTTACGACTCGTGAGCGTCGCCTCGCCGCCCGAGACGGTCACGATCGCCCGGTAGCCGTCCCACTTCGGCTCGTAGAGCCACCCCGGCCCCCTGGGAAGCTCCTCCGCAAGGGTCGCGAGCTGGGGGCGGAGCGACGTCTCGGGATCCGCGGCCGCGTCCTTCCGGAGCAGGAGCCAGTTCTGCTCCTTCCCGTCGAGCCGCGCCGGCACGAGCGTCCAGACGCCCTGCGCGCGCTCGCCGTCGAGGCGGAACGTGAGCCCGCCGCCACGCTTCTCCTCGAGCAGCTCGTACGTGCCGCGGTCCCAGATCTCGACGGTGCCGCCGCCGTACTGGCCGGCCGGGATCACGCCCTCGAAGGTCGCGTAGTCGAGCGGGTGGTCCTCGACGTGCACGGCGAGGTGACGCTCGCCGGCCCGGAACGGCAGTCCCTTTGGGCACCGCCCAGCTCGCGAGCGCCCCGTCGCGCTCGAGTCGCAGGTCGTAGTGGAGCCGCCGCGCGTCATGGCGCTGGATCACGAAGAGCGGCGCGCCCTCCGAGCTGCCCCCCGCGAACGGCTCGGGAGTACGGCTCGGATCGCGCTTGCGGCGGTAGTCGCCCAGACGGGCCATGTCCCGATGATCCCAGGTCCCGCGTTGCGCTTAACACCTCCTGCACAGCTTGGGCGAAAGCCCTGCACGTTCCGCGAGTCCGGACCGGGGATAAGCCTGTGGAAAGTGTGGAGAGCCCGCGGTGTCGTGTCAGGTGCTCCGGGGCGCTAGACGCGCTCGAGCACGCCCATGGAGCGGAACTTCGCGCGCCGCCGGCGCCTCAACTCGTCGACCGGGATCCCGGCGAGGTCGTCGAGATGGGCGACGAGCGCCTCGCGGAGGAGCGTCGCCGCAGCGTCGTGGCTCTCCTGCGCGCCGCCCTCGGGCTCGGGCACGATCCCGTCGATCACGCCGAGCTCCAGGCAGTGCGCCGCGTCCGGCTTGAACGCGGACGCTGCCTTCTTGGCCTGCGCTGCGTCGCGCCAGAGGATCGACGCGCACCCCTCGGGCGAGATCACCGAGTACATCGCGTTCTCCTGCATCAGGACGCGGTCGGCGACGGCGATCGCCACCGCGCCGCCGGAGCCCCCCTCGCCGATCACGACGGCCACAGTGGGGATCTGCAGCCGCAGCATGAGCGCCTGGGACCGCGCGATGGCGCCACCCTGCCCGTGCTGCTCCGCGACGATCCCGGGGTAGGCGCCGGGGGTGTCCACGAGCGCGACGAGCGGAAAGCCGTGGCGCTCCGCGAGCTGCATCGTGCGCATCGCCTTGCGGTACCCCTCGGGGTACGCCATCCCGTAGTTGCGGAAGACCCGCGTCTTCAGGTCGCGGCCCTTCTGGTGCCCGACGAGCGCGACGGTTTGCCCGTCGAGGCGTTCCGATTCCGGCGACCATCGCGGTGTCGTCCATCCGGCCACGGTCGCCGTGCAGCTCGAACCAGTCGTCGAGGATCCGCTCGACGTAATCGAGCGTGTACGGGCGCTGCTCGTGCCGGGCGAGCTCGACGCGCTTCCAGATCTCCTCGTCGGAGGTGTCCTCGCGGAGACGCTCGAGCTGACGCTGGAGGCGCTCGAGCTCCGCGGAGAGCTTCGTGCCGCGGAGCAGTGTGACGCCTGACAGCCGCGCCAGCCGGTCGCGCAGCCCGAGCTCCGCGTCCTGGGTCACGTGTTCGTCCCGAAGAGACGGAGAAGCCGCGCGACGGTCGACCGGAGCTCGGCCCGCGGGACGACGGCGTCGACGTGCCCGAAGCGGAGGTTCGACTCGGCGAGGCCGAAGTCGTCCGGCAGCTTCTCACGCGTCGTCTGCGCGACCACGCGCGGGCCCGCAAACGACGTGAGTGCGCCGGGCTCGGCGACGATCACGTCGCCGAGGCTCGCGAAGCTCGCCGTCACGCCACCCGTCGTCGGGTGCGCGAGGATCGAGAGCAGCGTGCCGCCCGAGTCGTGCAGCTCGCCCACGGCAACAACGGTCTTCGGCAGCTGCATGAGCGCGAGGATCCCTTCCTGCATGCGGGCGCCGCCGGACGCCGAGACCGACACGACGACGCCGGCCTCGTCGGCGGACCGCTCGCAAGCGCGCGCAAACCGCTCGCCCACGACGCTCCCCATCGAGCCGCCGAGGAACGAGAAGTCCATCGCGGCCACGCGGCACGCATGACCTTCGATCGTCGCGCGACCGGTCAGGATCGCGTCGCCCAGCCCCGTGTCGAGCTCCGCCTGGGCGAGCCGGTCGGTGTACGGCTTCAGGTCGAAGAAGTCGAGCGGGTCGGCCGAGCGAAGCTCGGCGTCTTCCTCCTCGAACGTGCCCGGATCGGCGAGCTGGCGGATCCGCTCCGGCGCGCGCACGGGGAAGTGGTACCCGCACTGAGGGCAGACACGCAGATGCTCGTCGAGCTCCTCGTCGCGGTAGTGCGAGCCACAGCTCGGGCAGGTGTTGGGGTAATCGCCGTCGCGGTTGTCGGGCGCCGCGTGCTTGTGCTCGATCGAGACGTCGATCTGGCCGGGGGTCGACATCGACGCAATCTTAGTGAGGCGCCGCTCAGGTGACCGCGGCAGACACGAAGCGCGCGAGGACCGCAGGGTCGGCGGCGGGGTGGAGGCCGGTGATGCCCATCCCCGCAACCGGCAGACGCGTCGCGACGTCGCGGAGCACGGCCTCGACCTCGTCGGCGCCTGGGCCGCCCGGGACCGGGTAGTGGCACGGGACGATTCCGGGCTCGAGCACGTCCACGTCGAGCGCGACGTAGACCGCGTCGGCGCTCGGCCAGCGCGCGGTCGAGGTCGTCGTCGATGCCGTGCTCGGCGACATAGGCCTGCTCGGGCGGGTCGAGGTCCCTGGCGCCGACGAGCGCGATGTCGTCCGTCGCGACGCTTCCTTCGTCGATTGCCATCCGGAGCGGCATGCCCCAGGTGTTGCCGGACGGCGACGTCTCGGGCGTGTTGAGGTCGCCGTGCGCGTCCAGCCAGACGACGGCGAGTCTGTCGTGACGGCCGGCGAGCCCGCGGATCGCGCCGATGTGGGCGCAGCAGCAGCCCCCCAGCACGAGCGGGCGACGAGGCAGTTCCTCGGCGACCGCGTCGGACTGCTCCGCCACCGTGTCGCTTTCGACCACGAGCGCCTCCGGATACGGAAGGGCGAGCAGCGCGGCTTCGGCCATCGGCTCGCCCCCCACGCCCCACGCGCGTGGGACGCGCACGAGCCCCGCCGCGAACGATGCGCCGCAGCTGTGGCACTCGTACTCGTCGTCGAATGCCACGGCGGTCAGCGTCCGGCAGTGGGGACAGCGTGCTCGGAGCGTGCTCAGGACGTCCTCTCCCAGATGTCCCACCGCCAGAGAACGCGCATCCCGGCCCTCTCGTAGAGCCTGACGGCGCCGGTCGTGCTCTCCGCGTCGACGCCGAGCCCGGCTCGCTTCCGGCCGCGTCGCTGGAACTCCGCGAAGGCGTGGGTCAGCAGCGCCGTGCCGAGACCCGCGTGCCGGTGCTCGCGGAGGACCCCGAGCACCGAGACCCAGCCGCAGTCCGGGTCACCGTGGTCGTGCGGCCGGCAGATCGCGACGCCCGCGGGGACGCCGTCGACCTCTGCGACGAACCAGAGCGCCGGGTCGTAGACCCCCATGCTGCGGACCCAGTGCAGCCATTCGTCGTACGGCGTCGGCGTATGGCCCCAGTGATCGGCGAACGACCGCTCGTTGAGCTCGTAGAGGAGCGGCTCGTCCACACCCTCGACCGACGTCCTGACGACGGCGCCGGCCGGCCAGTCGGGCGAGAACGTCCCGCCGGCGAGATCGAGCCCCATGCGGTACGAGGAGCGAATGTGGTGGTAGCCCCGCTCCTCGAGCGTGCGGCGGAGATGGTCGTCTCGCTCGTCGACGACCGCCCGCACGACGCCGGCAGCGCTTCGCCTCTCCAGCGCGCGGCGCTCGAGCTCGGCGTGCAGCTCGTCGTTCGCCTCGCCCCGGATGTCGAGCCAGAGGATGCTCCCGTCGTTCGCCTGGTCGCCGACGTCTCCGTAGCCGACGACCGTTCCGTCGCGGACCGCCACCACCGCATCCGCGGCAAGATCGAACGGCGGCGGCTGCGTCCACCAGCCCTCGATCGCGCTGGCATCGACTTCGTCCCGGCCATGCCTTTGCTGCGAGGCGCGGTTGATCACCCGGACCACCGCATCGACGTCGTCGAGCGTGGGTGCGCGCAGGAGCACGTCAGCCACCGGCCCGGAGCTCCTTCTGCCAGAGGTCGGCCTGATAGAGGACACGCATCCCGGCACGCTGGTAGAGGCGCGTCGCGCCCGTCGGATTCTCCGCGTCCACACCGAGCGCCACGGCCGTCTCGCCGATCTGCCGGAAGCGCGCGAACGACTCGTGCAGGAGCGCGAGACCGAGGCCGCGGCCACGCCAGGCCGGCCGCACGCCGATCGAGCCGATCCAGCCCCAGTCGCCCATGCGCTTCGGGTAGTTGAGGGAGACGCCGGCGACCTCGTCCCCGTCCCACGCGACCGGCACGAGCGAGGGATCGAAGTTGCGCCAGTCGTAGACCCGCTTGCGCCACTCCTCGTACGTTCGCCGCCGATGGCCCCATTCTGAGGCGAACGCTTCCTCGACGGCCTCGTACACCCGCTCGCCGTCCCGGCTCGACGTCGAGAGGCCTGAGCTCGATCCCGTCCGGCCAGATCGTTTCGAGCTCGAGGTCGGTCACGTCCGCGACCATCCGGAAGAAGCTTCGCACACGCTCGTAGCCGCTCCCGGCGAACAGTGCAGGCGCGCGGTCGTCGCCGACGAGGTGGGCGCACTCGACGACCACCCGCTCGTGCTCGGGCCACGTCTGCTCGAGCTCGAGGACTCGAGCCTCGAGGAGCGACAGGATGCGTGACCCGACCCCGCGGCCGCTGAGCTCCGGGTGCACGTACCCGTCGCCGATGAACCGTCCACCCCGCCGCATGTGGAGGTGCATCACGCCTGCCAGCCGTCCGTCGACGTCGACGAGCCAGGCGTCGTGCTCGAGGTCGAGCTCGTCCCACTCCTCGCGCAACTCGTCGGCCGTCCAGTCCGAATCGCCCCAGACAGCGGTGTCGGCCGCACGGAGCACGGCCAGCGCCTCGTCGAATCGCTCGGGTGTGGGTTGCGTCACCTTCACGCGCGGAGCGTACGGCTGGCTCGCGCGACCGCACGTACGGAGATCCGTACTGTTGGACAGTGGTGAAGGTGCGGTCGATGAGCCCGGCGGACTGGCCGGCGGTCGCGCGCATTTACGGGGAGGGAATCGCGACTCGCGTCGCGACCTTCGAGGAGGACGTGCCGACGTGGGAGGAGTGGG
Source organism: uncultured Actinomycetes bacterium (assembly GCA_963839755.1). Classification (GTDB taxonomy): domain Bacteria; phylum Actinomycetota; class Thermoleophilia; order Gaiellales; family Gaiellaceae; genus Gaiella. Next base: position 163,849 of record CAWIVU010000016.1, on the reverse strand, counting down.
ACGCGGCGCATCGTGCCGAGCCCCGATTCGTCGCGGAGCGTGACGATGGTGTTGTCGGGTGGATCGCCGTCTCACCGATCTCGCGACGCGACGCATACCGTGGGGTCGTCGAGCATTCCGTCTACGTCGCCGAGGCCGTGCGCGGCTCAGGGGTCGGGAGGCTTCTGCTCGACGCGCTCGTGGCCGCTGCGCCGGCGCACGGGATCTGGACGATCCAGACCTCGATTCTCGAGGCGAACGGCCCGAGCATCGCCCTGCACGAGGCGGTGGGGTTCCGCGTCGTCGGCCGGCGCGAGCGGATCGCCCGGCTCGGCGGCGAGTGGCGCGACACGCTGCTCCTCGAGCTGCGCCTGCCGTGAGGAGCGAGGGCCCTGGCCGAAACCAGGCGCCGTTCGTCCGCGAGCGGTCAGTCGTGCCAGCGCCGGAACACGACGCAGGCGTTGTGGCCGCCGAAGCCGAACGAGTTCGAGACGCCGATCTCGACCTGCTCTTCCCGCGCCTCGTTCGGGATGTAGTCGAGGTCGCACGTGGGGTCCGGGACCTCCTGGTTGATCGTCGGCGGCAGCACGCCCCGCTCGAGCGCGAGGATCGTGAACGACGCCTCGACCGCGCCGGCCGCGCCGAGGCAGTGGCCTGTGGCGCCCTTCGTCGAGGAGACCGGCGTGCGGTACGCCTTCTCCTCGCCGAGCGCGAGCTTGATGACCAAGGTCTCGGCGCTGTCGCCGATCGGCGTCGACGTGCCGTGCGCGTTCACGTACCCGACCTCGTCGGGAGCGACGCCCGCGTCCTCGAACGCCATCGCCAGGGCACGGGCGGGGCTGCCGCCCGTCGGGTCGGGGTCCGAGACGTGCGTCGCGTCGGACGACAGGCCGTAGCCCAGCAGCTCGGCGTAGATCTTGGCGCCGCGCGCCTTCGCATGCTCGAGCTCCTCGAGCACGACCATCGACCCGGCCTCGCCCATCACGAACCCGTCACGCTCGGCGTCGAACGGCCGCGAGGCCGCTTTCGGATCGCCGTTTCGCCGTGAGATCGCGCGCATCGCCCCGAAGCCCGCGATCCCGACGCGCGACACGGGCGCCTCGGTCCCGCCGCAGATCATCACGTCCGCTCGCCCCAGCCTGATCGCGTCGAGCCCGTCGCCGATCGCCATGTTCGACGCGGCGCACGCCGTGCACTCGGAGAGCAACGGCCCCTTCGTCCCCAGCTCCATCGAGACCCAGCCTGCGGCGAGGTTGGGGATGATCTGGACGATCGAGAACGGGTTCACCCTGTCGGGGCCGCGCTCGTCGAGCACCTGGATGCAGGCCTCGAACGACTTCAGGCCACCGATCCCGGTTGCCACGGCGGCGCCGATGCGCTCGGGCTCCGACGCGATGTCCAGCCCCGAGTCCGTCTCGGCCTGACGGGCGGCCGCGAGCGCGAGGTGCGTGAAGCGGTCCATCCGTCGGGACGCCTTGTAGTCGACGTAGTCCGTGACCTCGAGGTCCTTCACCTCGCACGCGAAGTCCACCGGAAATCCCGATGTGTCGAACTGCGTGATCTTCCCGGCGCCGGACTCGCCTGCGACGAGGGCCGCCCAGGAGTCCTCGACGGTGTTGCCGAGCGGGGTCACCATCCCGAGGCCGGTGACGACGACGCGCCGCCTGCCGTTCGTGCTCACGCCGCTCACGCTACATCCCGAGGCCGCCGTCGACGAGGAGCACGGCTCCCGTCACGAAGGCGGCCTCGTTCGAGCAGAGGAACCGAACGGCGCCCGCGACGTCCTCGGGATCGCCGAGCCGGCCGAGCGGCGTGTTCGCGAGCATCGTCTGCGTCGCCTCCTCCGGCAGAACGTCGGTCAGCTGCGACTTGACGTACCCCGGGGCGACGACGTTCGCGCGGACGTTTCGACTGCCGAGCTCGCGGGCGAGAGACTTCGTGAAGCCGATGATCCCGGCCTTCGAGGCGGCGTAGTTGGTCTGGCCCCAGTTGCCGTGCACGCCCACGATCGACGAGATGTTCACGATCACGCCGGCACGACGCTTCATCATCGGTCGTGCGGCGGCACGGCACGTGTAGAAGACCGACGAGAGGTTCGTCTCGAGGACGGTGCGCCAGTCGTCGTCGCTCATCCGGGCCAGGACGCCGTCGCGCGTCAGGCCCGCGTTGTTGACGAGCACGTCGAGGTCACCCGCCGACTCGACGAGCGCCTTCGCCGATTCGGGGTCGCTCACGTCGGCCTCGACGGCGCGGCCCCCGATCTCGGAGGCGACGGCCTCGGCCTCGTCGCGGCCCGTCCGGTAGCCGACGACGACCTCCGCACCTGCGCTGCCCAGCTCGAGCGCGATCGCCCGGCCGATGCCACGGGAACCGCCGGTCACGAGCGCGACCTTCCCCTCCAGCGAGGCGAAGCTCATTGCGTTGCCAGTGATTCCTTGACCTTCTCGAGGCTTGCGAGGTCGTTCACCGGGAACGTCCGCACACTACGGTCGATGCGCTTGACGAGGCCGGACAGCACGTTGCCCGGGCCGATCTCGACGAACGTCGTCACCCCGCCCTTGACGAGCTCGCCCGCGGCCTGGGTGAACCGGACCGGCTCGGTCAGCTGGTTGACGAGCAGCGACGCCAGGCGCTGCGCGGGCTCGATCTTCGCAGTGACGGTCGACATGAACGGCGCGACCGGGTCCGCGAAGCGAATGCGGTCGACCGCAGGCTTCAGCCGGTCGGCGGCGCGGGCGACGAGAGGGCTGTGGAAGGCCCCGGAGACCTTCAGCTTGATCGCTCGTCGTGCGCCGAGGCTTTCGGCCTCGGCGCAGCACTCCTCGACCGCGTCGTTCTCACCCGAGATGACGATCTGCCCCGGGCAGTTGTAGTTGGCAGGCCAGACACCGAGGATCTTGCGGCAGAGCGTCTCGACGAGCTGGTCCTCGAGACCGAGGATCGCCGCCATCGCGCCCGGTCGCTGCCGCGCGGCCTCGGCCATCGCGAGGCCCCGTTCGCGGACGAGGCCGATCGCCTCACCTGTGCCGATCGCACCGACCGACGCGAGCGCCGCGAACTCGCCGACCGAGTGGCCGACGACGACATCCGGCTCGATCCCTTCGCGCCGAACCGCCGCGAGAATCGCGAGGCTCGTCGCGACGAGCGTCGGCTGCTGCACCTCCGTCTCGACGAGCTCCTCCAGCGGTCCCTCGAAGCACAGGTGCGCGAGGTCCATGCCGGTCGCCTCGGAGCCGACCCGGTAGACCTCCATCGCCTCCGGCACGGCCTCCGCGATCTCGCGGCCCATGCCCACCTCGAGCGACCCCTGCCCGGGAAAGCAGAACGCAACCTTCGTCATGCCGCTCTCCTGTCCGTCCATTCGAGCAGCGCCGAGCCCCAGGTCAGCCCTGCTCCCATCCCTGTCATCAGCACGAGGGCGCCGTCGTGCAGGCGCCCGTCGGCGCGCGCGTCCGCGAGCGCGAGGGGAATCGATCCCGACGACGTGTTTCCGAATCTGTCCACGTTGACCACCGTTCGCTCCTGGGGGACGCCGAGCTTACCGACCGCATAGTCGATGATCCGCTTGTTCGCCTGGTGCGGGACGTAAACGTCGACCTCGTCGATCGTCTTGCCGCACTCGGCCAGGACAGCCTCGGCCGACGAGACGAGGACCCGCGTTGCGAACTTGAACACCTCGCGCCCGTTCATCTTGAGCATCGACTCCGGGTTGTCGAACGCACGCGAGCCGCTGCCCGGGTACTGGAGATGGACACCACCCGCACCGTCGGCGCCGAGCTCGAAGCCGAGGAAGCCACCCCGGTCGACGGGCTCGAGCACGACGGCCCCCGCGCCGTCGCCGAAGAGGACGAGCGTCGAGCGGTCCTCCCAGTCGAGGATCTTGGACAGCACGTCACCGCCCACCACGAGCGAGCGTCGCGACAGGCCTGCGGCGAGCATGCCGTATGCCTGGGCGATCGCGTACATGAAGCCGGTGCATCCGGCGAGCAGGTCGTAGGCTGCCGCCTGCGGCGAGCCGAGCGCATCGGCCATCAGCGCCGACGACGTGGGGAACATCATGTCGGGTGTCACGGTGGCGCAGATCAGCAGATCGATCTCGCTCGCGTCGACACCCGCGTCGTCGAGCGCTGCGCGGGCAGCGGGCAAGGCGATGTCCGTCAGTGCCTCGTCGTCGGAGGCCATGCGCCGCTCGCGGATGCCGGTTCGCTCCAGGATCCACTCGTCCGACGTCTCGACGTACGCCGCGAGATCGTGGTTCGTCACGACCCGCGCCGGGACGTGCACGCCGAGCCCGGTGATCCCGATCCTCGTGCCGTTCGCCGAGCCGATCACGAGATCACCGCTCGACCGCGAACGTCAGCGTGCCACGCGCAGCGAGCTCGTTGCCGACTCGCGCCGTCGCCTTGCCGCGACCGATGGGGCCGCGCACCTGGTCGATCGCGCACTCGAGGGAAAGCGTGTCGCCGGGCGAGACGACGCGCTTGAAGCGGCAGTCGTCGATCCCCGCGAAGAACGCGATCCGTCCGCGGTTCTCCTCCTCGACGAGCACCGCCACCGCGCCCGTCTGTGCCATCGCCTCGACGATGAGCACGCCCGGCATCACCGGGCGGTCCGGGAAGTGGCCTGCGAACCACCAGCCGTCCTCCGGGACGCGATACGACGCGGCGACGCGGGCGCCCGGCTCGAGCTCGTGGACCTCGTCGAGAAGCAGGAACGGGTCGCGGTGCGGCAGGATCGACGCGATCACGTCGCGCCCGAACGGTGGGGCGGGAATCACCAGTCGATTGTACTGGGGCGGTGGGGCGACGGACCTCGGGCGGCGGATCTCAGCGGCGGAGCGTCGCGCGGTTTCCCGCCGCGTCCGTCGCCGTCGCGATGAGCGTCCGCAGCCGCTCGATTCGGGGGATCCGAACCGCTCCGGGTGCCGCGACCCGCATCGTCCGCCGAGCGCCGTTGACGCGAAGCGTCAGCGTCACGGGCTCGGACAAGCGCAGGACCGGCGGAGCGGCGGACACGACCGACAGTCGCGGCGCCGTCGCGTCGAGTACGAGCGGTAGCTCGACGCGCGAGGTGCCGACGCCGTCCGTGGCCTCGACCGAGACGGTGTACGTGCCGTCGATCGCCCTGCCCAGGCGCTTCGATCCGTCCCAGGTGGCGGCCCGTTCGCCTTGGTCGACCTGGCCGGCGAACGGCGTCGCAACCCATTTGCCCTCGCGGAGGATCCGCACCGTGAGGGTCGCGGGCGTCGTGACCGGCACGCCGATCGACAGTGTGTCGCTGCGACCGTCGCCGTTGGGAGTGAGCGCCGCATCGGAGAGCGTGACGCGGCCGAGAAGCCGCGAGACGACGACGGGGAGGTCGATCTCCGCGGTGCGGCCGGCGGTGGCACGGGCCGTGATGCGCACGACGTACGGCCCGTCCGGGAGACCACGCCCGTCGAACGTGAGCGTGCGCGGACCCGCACGCCGCCAACGGAGCGGCTCGAGCTCGGCGACCACCGTCCCCGTTCCGTCCGCGACGACCGCCGACACGTTCGCGTCGACGTTGAGCGTGAACCCGACCGTCGCCGTGTCGGCCTGGCCGTCACCGTTCGGCGAGACCGTGCCGGGCGTCGCCGTGGCCGAGCTGATCTGCAGCGCACCCGACGCGAGCGTGCCGAACGTGCCCTCCGCGGCCGTGACGCCGGGCGCCTCGATCCGCCAGCCCGTTCCGGGCGCGACCGGCCCGAGCGGCTGCCACGTCCAGTCGACGGCCGATCCGGCTTCCGTCGCCTCGGCCAACCTCGGTCCCCGCGGCGTCCTCGATGACGACCGACCACCTGAGAGCCGACGACAGGCGGCCGCGGAAGCGGATGCCGCCGCCCTCCTCCGCGGCGGCGACCGGCGCGTAGAGCTTCGGAAGCCCGAGCGACCCGACTCGCCGCGCGACGTCGCCGAGGCGCGCGTAGAGCCGCTCGCCGGGGCAGGTCGTCGATCCTGTGTCGCGGTGGCCGGAGATCACGCGGAGGAAGACGGGGATCCCGGGGCCGAACCGCTCGTTGCCAGACGAGATCCCGTTGAACGTCGAGACGGGGTCGAGATGCGCCACGTCGAAGCGCCACGCGAGCGTTCGGGCGAGCGCGTCGAGAGATGCTTGCGGCGGGTCGACGCTGCGGAAGTCGCCCATCACCGCGATCCCGAACGAGCCCGTGTTGAACCCGCGTGCATGCGCACCCACGACGTTCCGGTCGACCCCGCCGCCGCGACCTTCGTAGACCGTCCCGAAACGGTCGACGAGCGCGTTGTAGCCGATGTCGTTCCAGCCGTTGCCCTTGACGTGGTAGAGCTGGATGGCCCGAACGACAGCGGGCGCCTGGAGCCGCGAGTACGAGTTCGTCCCTGCCGTGTGATGGACGTGCGCCATGCGCAGCGCGTCTGCGTAGGACGGCTTGCCCTTGACGATCGCCTCGTCGGCGAGCCAGCCGCTGCGCGCGACGAGCTGCGGCGCGCCGGCCGCCGCCGTTGTCCGCAACGGCACCTTGGACACGGGGCTGCGCACCGTCAGCGCGCGAGCCCGGGTCACGTTGCCGTTCGCCCGCACCTCGAGCTCGATCGCGCGGCCGACCCAGACCGGGGCCCCGATCCGCCATCCGGCACGACGCCGGATCTCTGCGCTGCCGCGGTCCGGCGCGTCGTGGTCGCCTTCACGCACCGTGCGCCAAGCCGACCACCTCCCAACGGCCGACCGCGTGCGCACCTCGAGGCTTCCCGATCCCCTCCAGTGGATGCCCACGAGGTGGAATGGCCTCGTCGCGTGAGTCGCGCTGAGCGTTCGCGAGCCACCGAGCGCGAGCTCCCTCACGTCGAGAGTCGCGAGCCCTGCGGCGGCGGCGGAGGGGAACGCCAGCGCGAGCGCGGCGACGAGAAGGAGGCGTCGGGCCATGACGGGTGGCCACAAGCGTGGCGCACGACTGCTTCTCCGGCAAGCGGGTGCCACCTTCTCTGACGGAATGCTTACGAGCTCGGCGGGTACCGCGAGACCCGCTCTTCCGTCCGATCAGCGCGCCGTCGCCGGTCGTTCGGCGGTCCTGCGCGAGGGTGGACATGACCAGGACCGCAGGAGGCGGGGGCTGGATCTTCTCGAGCGCCGAGCGATGTCCAACGCCCGTCACACTTTCGCCACGATCACGGCGCACTTCTTGCACAGATTCCTCGATAGCGTGTCATCAGGGCACCGGGGGTGCCCTTGGGGGTGGTTGCTGTGTCGCTGCGCGGGACGCGCGGAGAGCGGCCCGGGCGACCGAGTTGCCGCTGGTACAGTCGGCAGCGTCGTGAATGCGGGCGTCGCGCGAGCGCTCGGAACCCTTGCCGCGGTGCTGGTCGCCGCGTTGGTCGTCGCGGTTCCCGGCCAGCCGGCGGACGACGCCGAGCCACCGCACGTGCTCGTCGCCGAGTTCGACAACGACGTCAACCCGGTGACGCAGGACTTCCTCCAGGACGCGATCGAGCGCGGCGAGCAAGAGGAGGCCGCGGCGGTCGTGATCGAGATGGACACGCCGGGCGGGCTCGGCTCCGCGATGCGCGAGATCGTCAAGTCGATGCTCGCGGCCGATGTCCCGGTCGTCGTCTACGTCTCGCCGCCCGGGTCGAGCGCGGACTCGGCGGGCGCGGTGATCGGCCAGGCCGCGGACATCCTCGCCATGGCGCCGCAGACGAACATCGGCTCCTCGACGCCGATCTCAGCCACCGGCACCGACCTCGGCGAGGATCTGCGGCGCAAGGTGATCAACGACGCAGCGGCGTATGTCGCGGAGCTCGCTCGCGAGCACGGCCGGAATGCCGAAGCGGCCGAGGCGATGGTGAGGACCGCCGCCAACTACGGCGCCCGCGAGGCGCTCGAGCTCGGCGTGATCGATCTGATCGCGCCCACCGTGCCGGCTCTCCTGGAGGAGATCGACGGACGCAAGACCGTGCCGAAGGGCTTTGTCCTGCAGACGGCGGGCGCGACGGTGGAGCGCGTCGAGATGTCGTTCTGGAAGCGCACCCTCGACCTGCTGATCGACCCGAACATCATCGCCCTGATGCTGTCGATCGGCCTCATCGGGATCGTCGTCGAGCTCTGGAACCCCGGCCTCGTGCTCCCGGGGACGGTCGGTGCGATCTCGCTGATCGTCGGCCTCTACGGGCTCCAGGTGCTCCCGGTGTCCGCGGCCGGCCTCCTGATGATGGCGCTCGCGGCCGGGTTCTTCATCGCCGAGTCGTTCGTCCCGAGCCACGGAGCGCTCACCTTGGCCGGTGCCGTGACTTTTGTTATCGGAGCGCTGATGCTCTTCGATCCCGCGGGAGAGGCGTACCAGGTCTCCCTCTGGGTCGCGATCGCCATCGCCGCCACGCTGGCGCTCCTCATGGGGGTCGCCCTGACGCGCGTCGTCAAGGCGAGGCGCAACCCGGTCGAGGTAGGGGTCGGGCGGCTCGTCGGCGACGCTGCCGTCGTGCGGCGTGAGGGCTGGGTCGCAGTCGGCGGCGAGCTCTGGCGCGCACGATCCGCCGACGGGGTCCCGCTCGTGCCGGGCGAGCATGTCACGGTCGAAGCCGTCGAAGACGGCCTCGAGCTCGTCGTAGGATCCTCGCACCCGACCGAAAGGGCCTGATGTCCATCGCGCTCATCGTCCTCGCCGTCATCGTCGTGCTGCTGATCCTGCTGCTCTTCGCGACCGTCAAGGTCGCGCGCGAGTACGAACGCGGCGTGATCTTCCGCCTGGGGCGGCTGCTTCCCGAGCCGAAGGGGCCGGGGCTCTTCCTGCTCATCCCGGTGATCGACCGCATGGAGAAGGTCGACCTGCGGACGGTGACTCTCAACGTCCCGCCGCAGGAGGTCATCACGAAGGACAACGTGCCGGTCCGGGTGAACGCCGTCGCGTACTTCCGGATCGTGGAGCCGAAGGCGGCGATCGTGCAGGTCGAGAACTACATGGTCGCGACGTCCCAGATCTCGCAGACGACCCTTCGCTCGGTGCTCGGCCAGCACGTGCTCGACGAGCTCCTTTCGGAGCGAGACAAGATCAACCAGATCCTCCAGTCGATCATCGACGAGGCAACCTCGCCCTGGGGGATCAAGGTCTCGATCGTCGAGGTGAAGGACGTCGAGATCCCTGCCGACATGCAGCGTGCGATGGCACGTCAGGCCGAGGCCGAGCGCGAGCGGCGCGCGAAGGTCATCTCCGCCGAGGGCGAGTTCCAGGCGTCGGAGCGGCTCAAGGACGCGGCAGCCGTGATGGCGACGCAGCCGATCACGGTGCAGCTCCGCTACCTGCAGACACTGCTCGAGATCGGCGCCACGAACAATTCGACGATCGTCTTCCCGATCCCGATCGAGTTCCTCGAGACGCTCGGGATCGACAAGTCGAGAGCGGAGTAGTGCGCGCGGTCGTCGGCGTCGTCGTCGTCGGGCTCATCCTGGCGGCGCTGGCCTCCGCAGCGATCCGGGGTGTCCGGCGGATCGCGTGGCCGGGCGACATCGATGACCTCGGCCGCACGACCGTGCAGACGGTCGTCGAGGGCCTCATCGTGCTCGCAGCGATCATCCTCGCCGTCGTGATCGTGGTGGCGCTCGTGGACTGAGGCTCGGATTACCTCTGTCGTCGCGGAGACGTAACCCGAGTGTCCAGCGGTAACGACTGGCTGCAGCTACGTGTCTGAAGCCAGGCAGCTACGGGCGCGGCGGCCGCAGCACCTTCAGTCGATTGCGACGACACCCACAGCCGCGGCGAGAGTGCCGGCGCTGGCGACGATGTCGGGCCATGGCATCCGCGCACCGCGTAGCCGCTCGGCCCCGCGGAGTCCCTCGAGCTCGCAGCCGCGGAGCTCGACCCGCTCGAGCGTGGCGTGGCTCAGGGATGCCTCGACGAGCGGGCACCGCTCGAAGAGGACAGACACGAGGGTTGCGCCGTGAAAGTCGGACTCCTCCAACCGACAGTCCCGGAAGACGACGCGCTCGAGCCGCGCGAACCGAAACGACGCGAGGTCGAGACGACAGCCGTCGAGCACCACATCGGTGAGCGAGGCTTCTGCGAACGACACACCGGTTGCCCTGCACCCTTTGAGCTCGGCTCGTCGGACCTCGCTTCGCGTCAGATCCGCGTTCGCAAGCGTGCAGTCGCCGAGTACCACGTCCGTGATTCGACCCTCGCTCAGCGTCGACTCGGACAGATCGGCGCCGGAGATACGGCCCTCGACGAGCGTGAAGCCGCGTTCCGCGCTCGGCACCGCCAACTCGGCATCGCTGGAATCCGGAGGTCGCGGCGGGCGGGGCGCGTCAGTCGCCGGCGCCATCCGTCGGCGTGCCGTCGGACTCTTCGGTCACGTCGTCCGTGACGTCGTCCGCCTCGTCGTCCGCGCCGATCACCGGTGCGAGGCTCGAGACCGTCTCGCCCTCGCGGAGTCGCATCACGATCACGCCCTGCGTCGCTCGACCGGAGCGCTTGATCCCGTCGGCCGCCATCCGGATGACCGTGCCGCCGTCCGAGATGAGCATCACCTGGTAGCCCTCGCGGACGATGCGGGCGCCGACGAGGCGGCCCTTCCCCTCGACGAGCTGCGCGGTCTTGACGCCCATCGTCCCGCGGCCCTTGACCGGGTAGTCCGAGACGCGCGTCCGCTTGCCCCAGCCGTTCTTGGTCACGACGAGCAGGTCGGCGTCGTCCGAGGCGATGTCGACCTCGATCACCTCGTCCCCTGCGCGGAGCTTCATCCCGGCGACACCGGACGCGGGCCGACCCATCGCGCGGACGTCCTTCTCGTGGAACCGCACGGCCTGCCCCATCCGGGAGACCATCAGGATGTCGTCCTCACCGTCGGAGAGCCTGACGCCGATCAACTCGTCGTCCTCGCGCATCTTGAGCGCGATGATCCCGTCGGCCTTGAGCGGGGTGTTGTACTCGAGGAACTCGGTCTTCTTGACGACGCCCTTCTTCGTCGCGAAGACGAGGTACTTCGCCTCCTTGAAGTCGCGCGTCGCGATCACGGCGCGGATCGCCTCGTCCTGGCGGAGGGGCAGCAGGTTCACGATCGCGCGGCCCTTGGACTGGCGTGAGCCGAGCGGCAGCTCGTGGACCTTCAGCCTGTAGACCTTGCCGACGGTCGTGAAGAAGAGGATGTAGTCGTGCGTGGACGCGACGAAGAGGTGCTCGATGTAGTCGTCGTCCTTCATGTCCATCCCCATCACGCCGATCCCGCCCCGGCGCTGCTCCCGGTAGCTCGTCACGGGTAGGCGCTTGATGTAGCCCGAGCGGGTGATCGCGATGACCATGTCCTCCTCGGCGATCATGTCCTCGAGCTCGAGCGAGTCCTCGCCCGCCACGATCTCGGTCCGCCGGTCGTCGCCCTTGCCGTAGATCTGCCTCACCTCGAGAAGCTCCTCGCGGATCAGCGCGTCGACCCGAGCAGGGTCGCCCAGGATCGCTCGGAGCTCCGCGATCCGCTCCTGGATGTCGGCGTACTCGTCCTCGATCTCCTTGCGCGCCAGCCCGGTGAGACGCGCGAGGCGGAGGTCGAGGATCGCCTGGGCCTGCTCCTCCGAGAGGTCGAACGTCTCGATCAGCCCCGTGCGGGCCGAGTCGGTGTCGTCGGAGCCGCGGATCAGGGCGATCACCGCGTCGAGGTTGTCGAGCGCGATCAGGTAGCCCTGCAGGATGTGCGCCCGCTTCTCCGCCTGCCGGAGCTCGTGCTTCGAGCGTCGCGTGACGATCTCGCGCTGGTAGTCGAGGTAGTGGCGGATCAGCTCGAGGAGCGACAGCGTGCGCGGCACCCCGTCGACGAGCGCGACGGCGTTGTAGCCGAACGTCGTCTGCAGGCCCGTGTGCTTGAAGAGCTTGTTGAGGACGACCTGTGGGATCGCGTCGCGCTTGAGCTCGACCTGGATGCGCATCCCGGTCTTGTCCGAGTGGTCGGCGAGGTCCGAGACCTCGGTGATCACCTTCTCGTTGACGAGATCGGCGATCTTCTTGATGACCCCGGAGTCGCCGCCCTTCTTGACGCCGTACGGGAGCTCCGAGACGACGATCGCGCTCTTCCCGCCGCGGAGCTCCTCGACGTGGGCTCGCGCGCGCATCACGACGCGACCGCGGCCGGTCCGGTAGGCGTCGCGGATACCGGAGCGCCCGACCACGATGGCCCCGGTCGGGAAGTCCGGGCCCTTCACGTGCTTCATGAGGTCCTCGACGTTCGCGTCGGGCTTGTCGATCAGCTGCAGGACCGCGTCGACCGTCTCCGCGAGGTTGTGCGGCGGGATGTTCGTGGCCATCCCGACCGCGATCCCCGTCGAGCCGTTGACGAGCAGGTTCGGGAACCGCGACGGGAGCGAAAGCGGCTCCTTGCGCGACTCGTCGTAGTTCGGCCCGAAGTCGACCGTGTCCATGTCGATGTCGCGCAGCATCTCGGTGGCGAGGCGCTGGAGCCGGGATTCCGTGTAGCGCATCGCGGCCGGCGGGTCGTCGTCGATCGAGCCGAAGTTCCCCTGTCCGTCGACGAGCGGGTAGCGCAGCGAGAACGGCTGCGCCATACGGACGAGCGTGTCGTAGATCGCCTGGTCGCCGTGCGGGTGGTAGTTGCCCATCACGTAGCCCACGACGTTCGCCGACTTCTTGTACGGCCGGTTCGGCTGCATCCCCGACTCGTGCATTCCCCAGAGAACACGCCGATGGACGGGCTTGAGGCCGTCGCGGACGTCGGGCAGAGCGCGCCCGACGATGACGCTCATCGCGTAGTCGAGGTAGCTCGAGCGCATCTCCTGCTCGAGCTCGCGCGGCTCGATTCTCCCGGCGCCGAGGGGCTCGGTCACATCAGACATCGAGGAACTTCACGTCCTTCGCGTTCTGCTCGATGAAGAGCCGGCGCGGCTCGACGGCGTCGCCCATCAGCATCGTGAAGACGCTGTCGGCGGCGGCCGCGTCCTCGACGTCCACACGCAGGAGCATGCGGTTCTGCGGGTCCATCGTCGTCTCCCAGAGCTGCTCCGGGTTCATCTCGCCGAGCCCCTTGAAGCGGCTGATCTGCATGCCGTCCTTTGCGAGCTCGAGCGCTGCCTCGCGGAGCTGCACGGACGTCTCGGCGCCCGCGCTCTTCTTGCCGTAGGTGACGTTGTAGGGCGGTAGCCCGACGATGTCGGCGACCTTCCCGTAGGAGCGGCGGAGCGCCGCATACGCCGGGTCCGCGAAGAGCGTGGCCGGGACCTCGACGAACGTCGCGGTGCTCGTCTCGCTCTCGACGACCTTCACGGACAGGTGCCCGTCGGCGCGGTCGACGACGGAGAGCTCGTAGCCGTTGGGCGGCATCGCGCCGATCAGCTTCTCCAGGCCCTTGGCGTCGCTCGCCTCGCTCTCGACGACCCGGTGCGAGACGACGAACGCGGCGGCCGGCCCGTAGTCGGACGCGAGCTTCGCCTGCCAGGCGTCGACGTCTGCCAGCTCACGGGAGAAGCGGCTCCAGCGCGCCTCGGTCAGCGCGAGCTCGTTCCCGTCGCGGTCCGTGACGGTCATCCCGGAGATGCGCTCGCGGGCCAGCAGCTCCTCGAGCTGGTGATCCTTCTCGAAGTAGAGCTCCTGGCTGCCGAGCTTCACCTTGTAGAGGGGCGGCACCGCGATGTACATGTGGCCGCCCTCGAACAGCTCCGGCATCGTCCGGTACAGGAACGTCAGCACGAGCGTCCGGATGTGGGCGCCGTCGACGTCGGCGTCCGTCATCACGATGATCCGCCCGTAGCGGAGGTTCTCGATCGTGAACTCGTCGCCGAAGCCCGTCCCGATCGCGGTGATCATCGCCTGGATCTCGTTGTTCGAGAGAACCTTGTTGATCCGGTTCTTCTCGGAGTTGATGATCTTCCCGCGGAGCGGCAGGATCGCCTGGTAGGTGCGGTCACGGGCCTGCTTGGCGGAGCCGCCGGCGGAGTCGCCCTCGACGATGTAGAGCTCGCAGAGATCGGCTTCCTTCAGCGAGCAGTCGGCCAGCTTGCCGGGCAGCGCAGAGTTCTCGAGCGCGCTCTTGCGGCGCGTCAGCTCGCGCGCCTTGCGGGCGGCCGCGCGGGCCCGCGCGGCGGAGATCGTCTTCATGATGATCTGCCGCGCCTCGCTCGGGTTCTCCTCGAGGAACTCGGCGAGCTTCTGGTTGACGATCGTCTTGACGAGGCTCTCGATGGGCGGGTTCCCGAGCTTCGTCTTCGTCTGCCCCTCGAACTGCGGGTTCCGAAGCTTCACGGAGATGACGGCGGCGAGGCCCTCGCGGACATCCTCGCCCTCGAGATTGTCCTCCTTCTCCTTGAGCAGCCCCTTGTCGCGCGCGTAGCGGTTGAGCGTGCCCGTCAGCGCGCGCGGAAGCCGGAGAGATGGGTGCCGCCCTCGGTCGTGTTGATGTTGTTCGCGAACGAGAACACCGACTCGACGTACGACGTGTTCCACTGCATGGCGACCTCGACCTGGCCGTCGTCGGTCTCGCCGTCGAAGTAGACGACGTGCTTGTGGATCGGGTCCTTGCCGGAGTTGACGTGCGCGACGAAGTCGCTGATCCCGCCCTCGTAGTGGAACTCCTCCGTCTTCCCGTCCGGCCGTTCGTCGTTGCAGGACGATCCGCAGGCCCGCGGGTCAGGAATGCCGTCTCGCGCAGCCGCTGGGACAGCGTGGAGGCCGAGAACTCGACCTCGTCGAAGATCTCGCGGTCGGGAATGAACGAGATGATCGTGCCCGTCTCCTTCGTCTTCCCGGTGACCTCGACGTCGCCCTGCGCGACGCCGCGCGCAAACTCCTGGCGATGGACCTTTCCGTCGCGGTGGACCTCGGCGACGAGCCACTCCGAGAGCGCGTTCACGATCGAGACGCCGACTCCGTGGAGGCCGCCCGAGACCTTGTAGCCGTCGCCGCCGAACTTCCCGCCGGCATGGAGCTTCGTGAGGACGACGGTGAGCGCCGACTGGCCCTGCTCCTCCATTACGTCGACCGGAATACCGCGGCCGGCGTCGCGGACGGTGACCGAGTCGTCGGGGTGGATCGTGACGTCGACCCGCTCGTTTGCCCTTGCATGGCCTCGTCGACGGCGTTGTCGACGAGCTCGTAGACGAGATGGTGGAGGCCCCGGGAGCCGGTGGAGCCGATGTACATTCCGGGGCGCAGACGGACGGGCTCGAGGCCCTCGAGGACAGTGATGTCCTTTCCGGTATAGGCGGTTTCGGTCACAACCCTCCTGAACGATAAAATGCCTGCAAAACAGGGGTTTTGCGGGCGACTGGAAGTATATCAGACACCGCGGTCGTGACGGGCTGCGGCGAGGCTCGCCGCGACCGCGTCGCGCACCGCTTCGCGAAGCGCCGGATCGTCGATCGGCGCGCTGACGGATGCCGCCTCGGCGAGGTCCGCGGAGGTCGGCTCCAGCGGTGGTCGTGCGGTGGTCTCCTCGCGGCCGGGCGACGGCAGCGGGCCCAGGGCAAAGCGGAGCGCAGGTGGCGTGTCGTCGCCCAGGAAGGCGCGCAGCTTGTCGAGCAGCGCCTCCTCCATGCGGCCGAGCTCGAAGGCCCACGTGGACGACGCGGTCGTCACGTGGAGGGTGCCGTCCCTCGCCAGCCGCTGGGGCCAGGCGGCGCGGGCGATTCCGGGGCCGACGGCCTCCGGCCATGCTCGCGTCGCGGCCGCGAGGACCCCGGCGTCGGGCACCCCGGCCGCCGAGAGCGACCTGCGAAGGGAGCCGTCGAGGCGCTCCATCAGCCGGGCCGAACCTCTCCCGGCGTGACGGCGAGAAGCTGTGCGGGCGCGAGCGGCAGCGCTTCCGCGCCGGTGGCCGTCACCAGCGTCTGCCCCACGACACCGAGTCGGGAGCTCAGAATCCGGCGGCGATCGGCGTCGAGCTCCGAGAGCGCGTCGTCGAGCAGCAGCAGCGGAGGAACACCGCCCTGCTCGAGGAGCAGCTCCGCCTCGGCGAGGAGCAAGGACAGCACGGCGAGGCGCTGCTCGCCCTGCGAGCCGTAGGTGCGAAGGTCACGGTCACCCGACTGCACCCGTATCTCGTCGAGGTGAGGGCCGAGCCCGGTCGACCCGCGCTCGAGATCGCGCGCGAGTCGTGCCTCGAGGGCCGCCTGGGTCGGCGGGTCGGTGTCGTAGCCCAGCGACGCGTCCGGGAAGCCCGAGCTCTGCGGCGCGAGCCGCGAACGGAGCGTCGAGGAGATCGAGGAGCCGCCGGCGCGCCTCGACGAGCTCCCCGCCGAGCGTCACGACCTGCTCGGTCCACGGAACGAGGGCCTCGGCGTCGGAGAGACCCGCGGCGATCCGTCGCAGCGCGGCGTTTCGTTGGCCGAGGGCCGCGCCGTAGGCGCCCGGGACATCGGCCCGCGCGGGCAGCGCGCGGGCGAGGGCGCGGTCGAAGTACGCGCGCCGGGCCGCCGGGCCGCCCTTCACGACAGCAAGCCGGTCGGGGGTGAAGACGAGCGCGTGGACCCGCGAGCGAAGCTCGTCCGCCGATCCCAGCGTGGCGCCGTTCAGCCGGATCCGCTTCGGCGAGCTCACGGAGAGCTCGACCTCGGTCTCGACGGGCACGGTCTCCCTCCGGCCGGTGATGCGCGCGACTGCGGTCTCCGCACCGCGCCGGACGAGCTGGGCGTCGTGCCTCGTACGGAACGAGAGTCCTTGCGTCGCCACGTGCACGGCCTCGAGGAGATTCGTCTTGCCCGCGCCGTTCGGCCCGGTCACGAGCACGAGCCCGGGCTCGAGCTCCAGGTCGAGCCGCGGGTAGGAGCGGACGTCCCGAAGCGACACTGCGGCCACGATCACACCGTTGTGCTCTTGCGCCGTCGAGCCCCACGCGAAAAGCGCGTCGCGTGAGCGCGTCGCACTTTTCTCGCCTGCTAGCCGGCGAGGCGGATCGGCATGATCAGGTACCAGAAGGCATCGCCGTCGGCGCTGAGAAGGCCCGGCCGGAGCGGGTTGATGAGCTGCAGTTGCACGGTGTCCGCCGTGACGGACTCGAGCCCCTCGCGAAGAAACTCCGCGTTGAAGCCGATCTCGAGCGGCTCACCCGTGTAGGCCACAGGAAGCGCCTCTCGGGTCTCTCCGACGTCCTGGCTCTGGGCCGAGATCGTGAGCTCGCCCTCCGCGAAGCGAAGACGCAACGGCGTGTTGCGCTGCGCCATCACCGCGGCACGCCGAACCGCTTCGAGCAGCTCTCCCCGCGGAATCTCGAGCTCGACGTCGAACGTCTCCGGCCGGAGCTGCGCGACGTTCGGGAACTGCCCGTCGATCCTGCGCGTCGTGAGCCAGGCGGAGCCTGCACCGAAAATGACGTGGTTCTCGTGTACGCCGAGCTGGACGCTGTCTGCGCCCGCGGCGACGCGTCCGAGCTCGTCGAGCGCGCGGGCGGGGATGATCGCCTCGAGCTCCGGGCCGCTCGCCGCGAGCTCGGTCTCCTTGACGGCCATGCGGTACGAATCGGTCGCGGCCATCGTCAGCTGCGATCCCTCGAAGCGCACGAGAATCCCCGTCAGAACCGGCCGCGACTCGTCGCGAGACGCGGCGCGCGAGACGCGCTGCACGGTCTCGAGCAACGACGCGGCGTCGACCTCCTGCAGCGGCACGTCGATCGCCGGCAGCCGTGGGAAGTCCTCGGCGGCGAACACGTTCACCCGCGACGAGTACGGCCCTGACTCGATGGAGGCCACGCCGTCCTCGGGGCGATAGGCCAGGACCACCGGCGCCGCAGGCAGCAGCCGAATGATGTCCCCGAGCAGCTTCGCAGGCACGACGAACGCCCCGTCCCCGTCCACCTCGGCGGGCACGGTCGTGCGAAGCGACAGCTCCATGTCCGTCGCCTCGAGCTCGACGAGGCCGTCCCGGGCCCGGAAGAGGATCCCACCGAGGACCTGCACGGTGCCGCGGGACGAGGTCGCGCGCGAGACGAGCGCGAGCCGGCTCGAGAGGTCGTCGCGCTGAACGGTGACGCGGACGCCCGAGCCGACCGCGATGTCGGTTTCCATCATTTCTCTCTTAAACCTTTCGTCATAGTCCATAGGGAGTGTGGACGACGGGGAAGACGGAGGAAAGCCCTGTAAGCATGCCGGTTCGCACGGTGGGTCCCGAGGTCCGGGTTGTCCACCGGTCCCCCAGCGGCGCAACCGCACGAGCACATGGGGCGCGATTCATCCACGGTGCTTGATCCGCGCGGTCAGGTCTTGCACGAGGTTGTACACACCTCTGTCCTCAGAGATCAGGCGGGTGATCTTCGCGTTCGCGTGGAGGACGGTCGTGTGGTCGCGCCCGCCGAACTCCTTCCCGATCTTCGGCAGCGACGAGTCGGTCAGCTCGCGCGACAGGTACATCGCGACCTGGCGCGGGTATGCCACCGCTTGCGACCGACGAGGGCTACAGAGCTCCTGCACCGTGAGCGAGAACCGCTCGCAAACGGCCTCCTGGATGCGCGCGATCGTCACCTGCGGAAGGTCGCCGGTCGAAGGGAAGAGGTCGCGCAGCACCTGCTCGGCGAGCTCGACGTCGAGCGGCAGCCCCGTCAGCGAGGAGAACGCGACGACGCGCGTGAGCGCGCCCTCGAGCTCGCGAATGTTCGTCGAGACGCGTCCCGCGATGAACGTGAGCACCTCGGGATCGGTGACGGCGATTCCGTCCGTCGTCACCTTCTTGCGGAGGATCGCGATGCGCGTCTCGAGGTCGGGCGGCTGGATGTCGGTGATGAGCCCCCACTCGAAGCGCGAGCGGAGCCGCTCCTCCAACGTGGCGATCTCCTTCGGCGGCCGGTCCGACGAGATGACGATCTGACGGCCGGCCTCGTAGAGCGAGTTGAAGGTGTGGAAGAACTCCTCCTGGAAGCGCTCCTTGCCCTCGAGGAACTGGATGTCGTCGACGAGCAGGACGTCGTAGGCGCGGTAGCGGTGCTTGAAGCCCTCGATGCGCTTGTCGCGGAGCGAGTTGATGAAGTCGTTGGTGAACGTCTCGCTCGTGACGTACCGGGTCGTGAGCTTCTTCGCGTGGTCGTTCACGTATGCGCTGATCGCCTGGAGGAGGTGCGTCTTGCCGAGACCGGTGCCGCCGTAGATGAAGAGCGGGTTGTACGCCTGGGCGGGCGCTTCGGCCACCGCGAGCGCCGCGGCGTGTGCGAAGCGGTTCGACGAGCCGATCACGAAGTTGTCGAACGTGTACTTCGGGTTCGTCCCCGGCTGGCTGTCGTTCACCGCCGGTGCGGTCGCGACGAGCGGCTCGGTCGGCTCCGGCTCCTCGGCGACGCGCAGCGCGATCCGGACCTCCCGGCCGAGGACGTCACGCGTCGCGGCGCGCAGCAGCCCGAGGAAGTGGCTCTCGATCCACTCCCGCGTGAAGTCGTTGGGGACGACGACGAGGAACGCCTCGTCGCTCAGCGAGCCGCCGCTGGCGGCCTGGAACCACGTCGCGTAGGTCGTCTCGTTGAGGGTTTCCCGTAACCGTCGAGAGACGTCGTCCCAGAGTCGTTCTGCAGTCGGCTCGACGGCGTGCTCCAACGGGTGCTCGGCGCTCCTCTCGGCGTCGCGGGAGGCGCGAGCATACCACCACCCTGGAGCGCTGCTCGGGAGGCGATCACGCCCGTGAACAGGTCGAAAAACACGCTCATTTTGCAGGACTTTCTTCCGTCTCCACACGAGTGTCCACAGCTGTGGAAAGAGGCCGCGGCGGCGTCCGCGTGGACGACGCCCGATGCCCCTGAGCAGCCGTTTCCGAGCGCGTGACAACCGTTGCGTTGTGGATAACCGGGCGTGCACGACCCTCGTCTATACTCCGCGCTCCGCCGCGCCTCGCGTGCGGGCCACATCCGATCGAGGGTCCCTCTCAGCCGTGAAGCGCACCTACCAGCCGAACGTCCGCCGTCGCAAGCGAAAGCACGGGTTTCGCGCCCGGATGTCGACCCGCGGCGGCCAGGCGATCATCAAGCGCCGCCGCGCCAAGGGCCGCAAGCGGCTCTCTGCCTGACGCGCAGGCCGTGGAGCGCCGGCGCCGCCTGTCCCGCTCGCGTGACTTCGACGCGGTCTATCGGCAAGGACGGTCCGTGTCGACCCGCTCCCTCACGTTGCACTGGTTCGCACGCGACGACGATCCCGACGGCGAGGCGCGGCTCGGTCTCGCGATTCCCCGCGCGGTCGGAACGGCCGTCGTCCGGAATCGCCTCAAGCGCCAGCTCCGCGCCGTCTGGGTCGAGCTCGCGCCGGATGCGCCCACGGGACGCGACTATGTCCTCGTCGCCCGGCCCGGCCTCGCCGAGCCCGCCTCGACCCGTGGGCACGAGTGGCTCGTCGAGCAGGTGCGCGAGATTCTCGGCAAGGTGACCGCATGAAGGTCGTCGGGATCGGGCTCGTCTACGCCTGGCGCTACACGTTCGGCCTTCTGACGCCCGCCAACACGTGCAAGTACCACCCGAGCTGCTCGCAGTACGCGCTCGACGCCTTCCGCGAGCTCGGGCTGGCTCGCGGCGCGATCCTCGCCGGCTGGCGGATCCTACGCTGCAATCCATGGAGCCACGGTGGCGTCGACCGGGTGAGCGACCGCACGCTGTTCCGGCCCCGCACGCGTGAGCGGAGCGCCTCGTGATCGGCGCGTTCAACCCGCTCCGCCCGATCGAGGATCTCCTCACGACGCTCCTCGAGTGGTTCCACGCAACGGTCGGGCTCACGTGGGCGTGGTCGATCGTCGCTCTCGTCGTGCTCGTCCGCGTCCTGCTCGTGCCCGTGACGGTCCGGCAGATCCACTCGATGCAGAACCTCCAGGCGCACGCGCCGCAGATGAAGGAGATCCAGCAGCGCTGGAAGCACGACAAGCAGAAGCAGAACGAAGAGCTGATGAAGTTCTACCGCGAGAACAAGATCAACCCGGCCGCGTCCTGCCTGCCGATCGTCCTCCAGATCCCGATCTTCATCGCGCTCTTCTACGTCCTGCGCGACTTCGAGGAAGAGATCTTCGTCAAGTACCCGGAGTCCAGCCTCGAGTTCCTCGGGCTCGTGGACATCACCGAGCCGACCATCGACGGATGGGGCCCGCTCCTGCTCGTCGTGTACGTCGCGAGCCAGCTGACGTCGTCCTACTACATGTCGGCGTCGATGCAGACGCTCGCAGCGGATCCTGCTGCTCGTCCTGCCGATCGTCTTCATCCCGTTCATCCTCAACTTCCCCTCCGGCCTGATGGTGTACTGGCTGACGACGAACCTCTGGACGACCGGGCAGGGGATCATCACGCGGCGTCTGATGCCGAAGCCCGACCTGACCGCCGCCGCCGCCAAGCGGAGCTCTCGCACGCCGCCGAAGGAAGCGCCTGCGACGAACGCGAAGGACGGCGAGACGGCCGCCTCGGGCGCGAAGGACGGCGCGCCCGTCGTCGCCGGGCCGCCCAGGCGAGTGAAGAAGAAGCGAAGCGGCGGAGGCAGGCGGAGGTGACCGAGGAGCTCTCCGTGGAGGCGACCGGAGAGACCGTCGGAGAGGCGAAATGGTCGGCGCTGCGCGAGCTCGAGCGGCTCGCTCCGGGGCTCGACCGCGAGACCGTCCGCTTCCAGGTCGTGAGCGAGGGCGAGCGGGGCCTGCTCGGGGTGGGATACACGCCCGCACGCGTCGTCGCAACCGCCGTGCGACCTGACGCCGACCCACCTCCCGTGACCGACGAGGGTGAGGCGGCAATCGCTGCGCGAGCTGCTCACCCGCGTCGTTGCCACGCTCTCACTCGACGGGCGTGTCGAGGTCACGGAGTCCGAGGAAGAGGTCGTCGCCACGGTCTCCGGGCCGGACCTCGGCGTCCTGATCGGTCGGCACGGCCAGATGATCGACTCGCTCCAGTACCTCGCGAATGCGATGGCGCACCGGGCGGTCGGCGACGAGCGGCGACGCATCGTCATCGACGCGGCCGGTTACCGGGCCCGCCGCAGCGCGACGCTCGACTCGCTCGCGCGGCGGAGCGCCGAGCAGGCGTCCGCGACCGGCCGACCTGTCGCGCTCGAGCCGATGAGCGCCGTGGAGCGACGGATCGTCCACGAGGCGCTGAAGGACGACCCCGAGGTCGAGACCGAGAGCGAGGGCGCGGAGCCCAACCGCTACGTCGTCGTCCTGCCTCGCCGCTCCGTCGACTGAGGCTTCCCCGGGTATATCTCGCTCGGGTGGAAGCGGGACAGCCCATCCTCGAACGCTGGCTCGAAGCAGTCGTCCGAACGCCGGGGCTGACGGCGATCCGTGACCCCGTTGAGGCTAGGCGCGCGCTCCTCGACGACGCCCTCCGAGGCGTTGAGGTCCTCTCGCGCTACGACGGCCCGATCGTCGACGTCGGCTCCGGCGGCGGGACGCCGGGGATCCCCCTCGCCGTGTCGCTCCCCGACCGGGTGGTGACGCTCCTCGAGGCCGAGCGCCGCAAGTGCGACTTCCTCGGGCGCTGGGAGAACGAGCTCGCGAATCTCAGTGTCGTCTGGGGTCGCGCCGAGGAGCAGCCCCTCGAGACCTTCGGCGTCGCGGTCGCGAAGGCGCTCGCCCACCCGCCGACCGCCGCGGAGTGGTGCCTGCCGCTCGTGCGGGAAGGCGGCGCGGTCGTGCTGTGGGTCGGCCCGAGCGCCGAGCGGGAGCGCATCGCGGCCGTCGCCGAACAGCTCGGCGGCAAGCTCGTCGAGTCACCGGAAGGCTTCGCCGTGATCCGGAAGGTCGGCCCCACCCCGCCGGGATTCCCGCGCCGTACGGGCATGGCCAGGAAGCGCCCGCTGGGCTGAGCGACCTTGTGGTCGACAGGCGCGGGACCACCGCGAACGCGCCTCTGTCCGAGCCTGGAGGCATCCGGGCGCCCGGGTACCGTGACCGTGTGGCGGCCCGGATCTACGCGATCGCGAACCAGAAGGGCGGCGTCGGGAAGACGACCACCGCGATCAACCTCGCCGCCTGCCTTGCCGAGGCCGGAGAGCGCTGCCTGCTGGTCGATCTCGACCCGCAGGCGAACGCGACGTCGGGGCTCGGCCGACGCGCGAACGGCCACTCGACGCTCGACCTCCTGGACGGCGCGCCGCTCGCAGAGCTCGTCACGGCGAGCTCCTTCGCCAATCTCGACCTCGTCCCCGCAAAGGCCGACCTCGCGGCGGCGACCGTTCACCTCTCCGCGCTGGAGGGCGGCGAGCGGTACCTCTCGGAGGCGCTCACCGACGAGGCCACGAGCCCGTACGCGTTCGTGTTCCTCGACTGCCCGCCCGCCTTCGGGCCGCTGACGGTCAACGCCCTCGCGGCCGCGGACCGCGTGCTCGTGCCGGTCCAGGCCGAGTACTTCGCCCTCGAAGGGCTCTCGCAGCTGCTCGGCTCGATCGACCTCGTCAAGCGGCGCCTCAACCCGCGCCTCGGCGTCGCCGGGATCCTCCTGACGATGGTCGACGGTCGAACGAGGCTGGCCGAGGATGTCGAGGCCGAGCTCCGCTCGCACTTCGGCGACCTGGTGTTCACCGCCACGGTGCCGCGGTCGGTGAGGCTCGCCGAGGCCCCGAGCCATGGTGTTCCCGCGATCGCCTACGACCGGCGCTCGGCCGGCGCCGAGGCCTACTGGAAGGTGGCGATGGAGCTTGTCGAGCGCACCTGAGACCCCCACTCCACGCCGCGGTCTCGGACGCGGGCTCGAGGTGCTCGTCGGCGGCGCGGGGGGCAGCGACCTGCTGCATCTGCCGGTCGACGCGATCCACCCGAACCCGCGCCAGCCGCGCCGGCGGTTCGAGCCCGAGGCGACCTCGGGGCTCGCGGCGTCGCTTCGCCACCAGGGCGTGCTCCAGCCGATCGTCGTGCGGCCGCGGCCCGAGGGCGGCTACGAGCTCGTGGCCGGCGAGCGGCGCTGGCGTGCCGCCCGCGAGGCGGGTCTCGCCACGCTGCCTGCCCTCGTGCGCGAGGCCGACGACCGCGACACGCTCCTCCTGGCTCTCGTCGAGAACGTCGCCCGCGAGGATCTCTCGCCCGTCGAGGAGGCCCGCGCCTACGCGGTGCTCGTCGACGAGTTCGAGCTGCCGCTCGGCGAGGTCGCAGAGCGGGTCGGCCGGTCGAAGCCGGGCGTGTCGAACCGGCTCCGGCTGCTCGAGCTCCCCGAGGACGTGCTCTGGATGCTGGCCAGGGGCGAGCTGACCGAGGGTCACGCGCGTGCCGTGCTCGCCGTGCCGGACGACGATGGGCGCCGGAGGCTCGCCCGGCGAGTCGCCCGCGACGGGCTCACGGTTCGCGCGACCGAGCGAGCGGCGCAGGAGAGCGGCGCCCGGCGGCGGCCGCGGGCGACGCCCGTCGATCCAGCGCTCGCCGAGCGCGCGCGCGCTGCCGCGGAGCGGCTCACCGGGCTGCCGTCGCGCGTGTCGGCCGGGAAGCTCGAGCTCCACTTCGGCGACGAGACACGGCTCGCCGAGCTCGTCGAGACGCTCGAGGCGCTGTAGCTCGCGCCGGGTGCGAGCGCGCAAGGAGTCGTGGAGGCCTCCTTCGACGGCGTTCGCCGTGGCGATCACGAGACGACCTCGCGCCGCTCACGTCGCGACGAAAGTGGGCGATCCTGGATTCGAACCAGGGACCTCCGCCTTATCAGAGCGGCGCTCTAACCGACTGAGCTAATCGCCCGCGCGGGTGCCGAGTGTAGCGAAGGGCCCACCGATTCATCCCGGCGGGCCGCGGATACACTGGGCCCAGGGTCTGATGCAGGAGATGACGGTCTACGGGGTGAGCTTCGACCTCGTCGGCAAGCAGCCGATCGTCCTGCTGCGGTCTGCCGAGGGGCCGATGTACCTGCCGATCTGGATCGGCCATCCCGAGGCCGCCGCGATCCTCATGCGGCTCCAGGGCCAGGAGCCGCCGCGCCCGCTCACGCACGATCTCGCGCTCTCGCTCGTCGACTCGCTCGACGCCGAAGTCGAGCGGGTGACGGTCACCGAGCTCAAGGACGGCACCTTCTACGCGAAGATCACGCTCGTTCGGGACGGCACGGAGATCGAGGTCGATTCGCGCCCGTCCGACGCGATCGCGCTGGCGATCCGGACGGACGCCAAGATCTTCGCGGAGGACGAGGTGATCGACGAGTCGGGTGTCGTCTGGGAGGGCGACGTCCCGGACCTCGCCTACGCGCAGGAGGTCAAGGATCTCGGCGAGGTGGACCTCGGCGAGTTCCGGCGCTTTCTCGACACCGTCACGCCCGACGAGTTCGCGACGGGCGAAGAGCCACCGCCGAGCTAACGGTCGAGCCCACCCAGCTCGCGCTTGGTCAGTGCGAGAAGCTCGCCGACGAGCGCGTCGAGGCCCTCGGACGAGAGCGGCCCGGCGTTCGCGGCCGCCAGCTTCTCGCGCAGCAGCCGCTCGCGGTCGGGGTCGAGGCGAGGCGCTCCGTGCTCCTCCTTGAGCTGCCAGAGCTCCGCCACGAGGCGCAGCCGCTCGTTCACCCGCGCGACGATGGCGCCGTCGTTCTCGGCGATCCGCGCTCGGAGCTCCTCGAGCTGCTCGTCGTGGCTACTCACACCGTCACCGACGCGATCAGCGCGATGCCGTTGAAGAGCGCGTGGAGGATGATCGGCGGGTAGAGGCTCGCGGTCCGCCAACGGAGCCAGCCGAGGATCAAGCCGAAGATCGTCAGGACGGGGAGCGCGACGACGAGCCCGTGCGCGAGCCCGAACGCGACGGCGGTGACGACGATCGCCGCAATCCCTCCGAAGGCGTCGCGCACCGCCGCGAATCCCAGACCGCGGTAGGTGAGCTCCTCGACGACCGGGGCGACGAGGGCGACGACGACGAAGTTCGCGGCGAACGCCGCGGCGCGATCGGGGTCCCAGCCGTCGGGCACGAGACCCTGCTCCTCGCCCGCCTCGAGGAAGATGTTCAGGATCGCGCCGATCACCCAGATCGCGACCATCGCTGCGACGAGCCAGCCCGCCGCGCTTCTCCACGACGCCGGCGCCCGGAGGCCGAGCGTGGCGGGTGCAAGGCCGCGCGCCAGCGCGAGGACGACCACGAGGATGATCGCGTACTGAACGAGCCCGCCGACCGCTGTCGACCAGCGGTAGAGCGCGTCGTCGGGCGGGTCGCCGTCCGCCGCGAAGTTCGCGGCGTACGAGATCGAGGCGAGGACGCCGACGAGGATCGCCCAACCGACCAGGCGCGGGCGGGGAACGACGGTCACGCGACCCAGTACCACAGCGCCCATCGAACCACGTTGACCGCGAGTGCGGCCCCGAGAACCGCGACCACCGTGATGTGCACCCGTCGGTTGCGTCCGAGGATCGCGAGGGCCGCAAGACAGGGGAACGCGGCGAGCGCGAGCCGTGGGAACGAGTAGAGGCCGCCGAGCCGCTCCGAGGGCAACGCCATCGGCAACGCGAGCACGCCGAGCGCATAGAGACCGTAGGGCGCTCCGAGCCGTCGCCAGGCGAGCACCGCAAGGCCGAGCATGGCGACCGCGAGGAGCGGCCCGAGCACGTCTCCCTCTCCGATCGCCTGGACGAGCCCGCCGAGCGGCCCGAGCGGCGCCAGGGAGCGTTCCCAGACGCGCTGCGCGTCCAGGAACGCGAGGCCGTGCCCGACCGAGAGCTCGAGCGCGAGCGGGAATGCGAGGAACATCGCAACGGGGACGAGCAGCAGCATCAGATCCCTCCGGCGCCGATCCGAGCGCCACGCGAAGACTGCGAGCGCCGGCAGGAGGGCGACCCCCTGGGCGCGGGTGAGAAGTGCCAGCCCGGCAGCGACGGCTGCCCACCCCATGCGCCGTTTCTCGGCGAAGACGAAGGTCGCGAGCGCGAGCGCGAGGAACAGCGACTCCGCGTACACCGCGCCGAGGAACAGCGTTGTGGGGAAGAGCGCGAGGTAGAGAACGGCCCGCTGCGCGTCGGCCGCCCCGAGCCGCCGGCGCACCAGCCGGTGGAGGAGCACGAACGCCACCGCGCAGGCCAGGAGCGAGATCACGAGCCCGGCGAGCAGAAACCGGTCGTCGAGGAGTCGGCCGAGACCTCCGACGAGCAGCGGGTAGAGCGGGAAGAACGCGGGCGTCGAGGAAGGCCAGTCGTAGCCGGACTCCGCGATCCGCAGGTACCAGTCGCTGTCCCAGCGCGCCCAGACGTCGATCGCGGCTCCGAGCTCGTGCAGGCGAGGGCTGTCCCAGCGGCCTCGCGCCGGATTCAGCTCGTCCTCGAAGACGAGCACCGTCCCGGCCGCGAGCGCCAAGAGCGCGAACCTGCTCCACAAGAAGATCCGGAGCGCCGGCCACGACGCTGCGACGGCGCCGCGCACGCGCGCGACGATAGCGAGCCTGCGAGGGCCGCGAGCAGCCGCGCAGAATCCATTACAGGACGTGGCTACCATCGCCCGATGAGCCCTTCGCGGCGCCCCCGCACCAGGCGCGCGCCCGCGCCCGTCGCTCCGCGCCCGCGCCGTCGCCGAAGGCGCGCCAGAGGGAACGGGAAGCGGCTCGCGCTCGTCGGCGTGCTCGTCCTGCTGGTGGCCGCCGTCGGGGTTGCCGCGAGCGCCGCCGTGCTGACCTTCCGCCCCCGCTGCGACCTGTCGGCCCTCAAGCCGGTCAAGATCGGCGAGAACACGTTCGTCTACGCCGCCGACGGCTCGTTGCTCGGCGCCATTCCGGCAGAGCGGAACCGTGAGGTCGTGCCACTCCGGTCGATGTCGCCCTGGCTCACACGCGGGACCGTCGCAATCGAAGACCGGCGCTTCTACTCGCACGGCGGCGTCGACGCCGAGGGCATCGCCCGCGCGCTCTGGCGTGACGTGAAGGCGGGCCGCGTCGTCGAGGGCGGCTCGACGATCACGCAGCAGCTCGTCCGGACGCTCTACATCTCGAACGAGCGGACGGTCGAGCGGAAGGTCACCGAGGCCTGCCTCGCCGTGAAGCTGGACGGCGAGCGGTCGAAGGACTGGATCCTTGCGAACTACCTCAACTCGGTCTTCTACGGGAACTTCGCGTACGGAGCGGAAGCTGCCGCGCGCACGTACTTCTCGCGCTCCGCCCGCTCCCTGACGCTCCCTCAGGCTGCGCTGCTCGCGGGCCTGACGCAGGCCCCGTCCGCGTATGACCCGTTCGCGGACCCGCGGCAAGCAGTCGCACGCCGCGACCAGGTGCTCCTCGCGATGCGCAACGAGGGCATGATCACCCGCGCGCAGTACCGCTGGGCACGTGCGAGCCGCTCACCCGGCCTGCGGCCCGGTCGGCTGTACCAGGAGATCCGCGAGCCGTACTTCTTCGGCTACGTGCGCGACCAGCTCGTCCGGGAGTACGGAGCCGAGACCGTCCGCTCGGGCGGCCTGCGCGTCTACACGACGATCCAGCCGCGCTGGCAGAAGCTCGCCCAGACCGCGATCCGCGGCACGCTGACAGCGCCGAACGACCCGGCGGCCGCGCTCATCTCCATCGATCCGGCAAACGGGTCGATCCGCGCCATGACGGCGATCGTGCCGGGCCGGGCGAACAACCAGTTCAACCTCCTCTCGCAGGCGAGACGGCAACCCGGCTCGACGTTCAAGACCTTCGTCCTCGCCGCGGCGGTCGAGAAGGGCATGGACCCGACCGCGGCGTACTACGTCTCGGCGCCGTTCACCTATCGGCCGGTCAGCAACGGGACGTGCGAGCGCGGCTGGTGGTGCGTCAAGACGTACGACTCGAGCTACGTCGGCTGGAGCTCCGTGGAGCGGGCAACGCTGCGCTCGGACAACAGCGTCTTCGCTCAGCTCACGCTCGACGTCGGCCCCGCGTCCGTCGCGTCGCTCGCGCGGCGCCTCGGTGTGCGGACACCGCTCCAGGTGCGCGGGCACTATCCGCCGGCGATGGGGCTCGGCTCGGTCGCGGTCTCGCCGCTCGACATGGCTTCCGCGTACGCGACGCTGGCGGCAGGGGGCATCTACACCGAGCCGACTGCGATCCGCAAGGTCGAGCTCGCGAACGGAAAGCCGGACGACCGCTGGGCGACCCGCCACCGCCGGGCGCGCGTGATACCCGACGGCGTCGCGGACGTCGTCACGCGCATTCTCGAGGACAACATCCGCTACGGCACCGGGACGCGCGCCCTGCTCTCCCGCCCGGCGGCGGGCAAGACGGGAACGACGGACAAGCACGCGGACGCGTGGTTCGTCGGCTACACGCCGGGGCTCGCGACGGCTGTCTGGATGGGCTACACGCGTGGCGAGATCCCGATGGAGAACGTGCACGGGATCTCGGTGTCCGGCGGCTCGTTCCCGGCCGAGATCTGGCGGCGCTTCATGGAGCCCGCGCTTGCCGGTCGCCCCGTGCGTGAGTTCCCCGCGCCGCGGCAGCCCGTCTCGTTCGTTTCGTGGGAGCGCGGCCCGTCGTCGCTCAGCTACGACCCGTACTACGTCCCACCTGCGCCCTCAGAGCCGGAGGCGCCGGCGGAGGACGAGGACACGCCGTCCGGCAAGCGGTCGTCCGGAGACGACGACGGGGCCTCTTCCGACGATCCGTCTTCAGGCGACGCCGACTCCGGGCCGCCGTGAGCCCCGCCCAGCCGCTCCAGCCGTGACCCCTCGTCCGGCGCTCGCCGCCGGCACGGTGACGTTGTGCCTCGTGGCGGCGGCGTGTGCGCTCGCGTGGCGAGAGGACTCTCCGCTCGTGCCGCGCGACGGCGGCCTCGCCCAGCAGGGGACGGCGCCGCTCTTCCTCGTGCTGCTCGTGGCCGCGTTCGCCACGTACATCACCGGGCTGGCGCTGCTGCGACGGGGGTTGCCGAGCGTGCGCTTCGTCCTGGGTCTCGCATTCCTCGTACAGCTCGTCCCGCTCGGCGTGCCGCTTCTCCTCTCGACCGACGCGTGGACCTACTGGGGCTACGGCTGGATCGCGGCGGAGGGCGGCGGCAACCCGTACGTCGACCCGCCGTCGGCGTTCCCGGAGAGCCCGGCGTTCCCGTACCTCGGGGCCGCGTGGCGTGACACCACGACCGTCTACGGGCCTGCGTTCACCCTCGTGTCCGAGCCCGTCGCGCGCGTTGCCGGGTCATCCGCGGACGCCGCTGCGTGGATCTTCAAGGCAATCGCGGCGGCCGGGATCCTCGCCGCCGTCGCCGCTGTCGCGCGGGTCGCCGCCCGTCCTGCGCTCGCCGTGGCGTTCGTCGGCTGGAACCCCGTCGTCGCCGTCCACATGGCAGGCGGCGGGCACAACGACGCGCTCGTGGCCGGACTTGCGGCGGGCGCGCTCGCGCTCGCGGTCGGGCGGCGGCACCAGCTCGCCGGCGCGGCGTGGGTGCTCGCCGCGCTCGTCAAGTGGGTGCCGGTCGTGTTCCTGGTCCTGGTGGCGCTCGCCGCGCGAGCGCGCAGGCGGCCGATCGGAGGCCTCGGCATGGCCGTGGCGCTCGTCGTCGTGGCAAGTGTCGCGACCTGGCGGTACGGAACAGAATGGCTCGGGGCCTTCGGGCCGCTCGCCGACAACGCCGTCCTCGAGACGAGCTACGCGCTTCCGTCCCGCCTCGAGCAGCTCGGCCTCCCGGACGGCGTCGCCCTCGGCCTGGCGCTGACCGCGGCACTCGCGGGTTTCCTGTGGCTCGCCCGGCGGGCCTTGACCGGCGACGCCCAGCTCGGCCGCGCAGCATGCCTCGTGCTCGCGACGACGCCCTACCTCGCCGTCTGGTACCTCGCCTGGGCCGTCCCGCTGGCTGCGGCCGACGAGGACCGCACGGCGCGGCTCGCCGCGCTGGCCCTGACGGCCTACCTGCTGCCGCAGACCATCCCGGTCTAGCCTCGTCGCAGGACGAGGATCCCGTCCTCGTCGAACACCGTCTCGAACCGTCCACTCGCCTCGAGGCGAGCGAGCGATGCGGCGAACTTCTGGGGCGCGACAGCCTCGTCGCGGTGGCTTGGCCGGGTCCGGTCGACCGCAACCCAGTCGGCCTCCCCGAGCACGGGGAAGCTGAAGACCCGCCGCCGCGCGGAGAGATGAGCTCCGAGCGTGTTCGTCGCGCTCACCGTCGCGTCGCCGGGGATCACGCGGAGCGCGCGCTCCGCGACCGCTGCGTGTGCTCCGACCACGTGCTCCCGTGCGCCGAGCTCGGCGCCGAACGGCACGTGCGCCCAGATCGGCAGAGGGCCGAGCAGCACGCCGGCGACGAGCGTCGAGATGACCACGGCGCGGCCCTCGGGCCGCCGGGCCCAGCCGTAGCGCCGGCGCAGGCGCGCGGCGCCGAGCACCGCAGCGACCATCAGCCCCGGGATCGCTCCCGCCGTGTAGTGGAAGTGGATCGACGTCTGGGTCCGCGTGTCGGACAACAGATTCAGCAGGAGCTCCGGCGCGGCGGTCAACGCCGCGAGCGGGGCGAGGAGCGGCAGGCCGAGCAGCGGGAGGAGCAGGTCTCCGAGGTATCCGACGTCGCGGCCCTCGGTCGTCGCGGCGACGAGGGCGCCCGGGTCCGTGACGGCCGTTCGGGCGATCCCGCCCGGCGAGCCGCCGACCTCCGCGTAGCGACCCGCGAACGGCGACCCGCCTCCCGGAGCGAAGAACGGAACGACCACGGTCACCGCGAGGAGCGAGACGAGCGTGCCGGCGGCTGCAATTGCCAGCCCCACCCTTCGCCGCGCGGGGCGCAGTGCGTACCAGAGCCCCATCGCCGCGACCACGAGCCCGATCTGCTCCTTCGTCAGGCATGCGGCAGCGGCCGTGGCCGCGAACGGCACGAGGCGGTCTGTGTCGAGGAACCAGAACCCCCACAGGAGCAGCGGCGTCGCGAGCGCGACGGGATGGAAGTCGTCGAGGACGAGCCACTGCGTCGCCGGATGGAGGAGGTATGCGAGCGCGAAGCCCGCCGCGGCCCACTCCGACTCGAGGTGGCGGCGCCCGAGCAGGTAGACGGGGATCGCCCCGGTGGCGACAGCCGCCGCCTGGCAGACCAGCAGCAGCGACGGATCGGGCCACAGCAGCCACAGCGGCGCGAAGGCGGCCACGAGCGGGTCGAAATGGGCGCCGAGACGCGAGATCTGCCGTCCCGTGAGCCCCGTGACGGAGAGGACGTCGCCGTGGGCCGTCGACCAGACCGCCTGGGCGAGGTTGCCGACGTCGAAGCGACCGGTCCAGAACGCCCGGTGCTGCAGGACGGCCAGGGCGGCGAATCCGGCGCCGAACGCTGTGGATCCGGCGGCGACGAGGGTCGACGGCCGCCTCATCCGGCGCCGACGACCCGCTCGAGCAGCGCGCGCCAGCGTGCGCCCAGCACCTCCTCCGACGCGCGTGCCTGGAACGTGGCCCGCCCGCGCTCGGCGAGGCGCCCGGCGGTCTCGCCGTCGGCGGCGACCTGCCGGACGGCAGCGGCCAGCGCCTCGGGATCGCCGGGGGGCACGAGCAGCGCATCCACGTCGTCCGTCAGCAGCTCCCGGACCGCAGGCGTGTCCGCCGTGATCACGGGCCTGGCGCACGCGAGCGCCTGGAACACCTTGTTGGGGATCACGCGCGCCGCCTTGTCGCCGGTGTCGAAGACCCCGAGCGCGCAGCCCGCCCGCTGGTACGCCTCGGGCAGCTCGCGATACGGGATCCATTCGACGTGCTCGACGTTCGGCGTGCGCGACTCGAGCAGCGGCGCGAGCTGCCCGTCGCCGACGATCCGAAACGGGACCTCCGGCACGAGCGCCGCGGCTGCGAGGATCGTCGAGAGCCCGTGGAGCGGGATCAGCTTCCCGACGAAGAGCACGTGGAACGGCTCCGGCGGGTGCCACCCGGGCCGGAAGAGCGCCTCCTCCGCGCCCACGAGCGCGACCGCGACCCGATCGTCGGCGAGACCGAACCTCTGCCGGAAGAACGCCCCGTGTGCTTCCGTGTCGGCGACGACGAGCTGTGCAGCGCGAAACGCGCCACGGTCGATGGTCTCGAGGAGCTTCGCGGCCGGCGAGTGCGGCCGAAAGCGTCTCCGGTCGCTGACGAGCGTGTCGTGCAGCGAGACGAGCGGGTTGAACACGATCGGTCGCCCCCGCGCGATCCGCCGGGCGGCCGGGAAGTCGAAGTGACCGGGGTAGCCGACGACGACGACGTCCGCATCGCGCTCCTCTTCCCGCGCCAGCGCTCGCTCCGCGCGCACGACCCGCCCGAGCTGCCGCAGGCCGAGCGACCAGTTCTGACGCCCCCAGACCTCGCGGTGCCGCTCGACGACCTCGACGCCGGCGGTGCGGAGACAGGACACGACCTGCGTGTTCCGGGGCGCGGCACGGTCGTACGTGCCGAAGTAGAGCGCCTTCAACCCGCTCAGCGGAGGATCTCGTCGACGAGGCGCGACTGGCGGTCGCCGAGCGCGCGCATGCGCTCACGGTGCTGACTCGTGACGAGCTCGGAGAGGAGGCCCAGCGAGAGGAACTGGATCCCGACGACGACGAGCAGGACGCCGAGCAGGAGCAGCGGCCGCCGTCCGATCGCCTCGCCGGTCAGCTTCACGATCGTGAGGTAGACGAGGATCGCCCCGCCGATCGCCGAGAGGAGCAGACCGAGGCCTCCGAACAGGTGCAGTGGCCGATGCCGGTAGCGGCTCATGAACGAGACCGTCAGAAGGTCGAGGAAGCCGCGCACGTAGCGCTCCATCCCGTAGCGGCTGCGGCCGTGCTCCCGAGGCCGGTGCCTGACGGAGATCTCGGTGACCCTGAACCCGAGGTCGTGCGCGAGGACCGGGATGAAGCGGTGCAGCTCCCCGTACAGCTCGAGCTCGCGGGCGACCTCCGCGCGAAACGCCTTCAGCCCGCAGTTCATGTCGTGGAGCTCGAGCCCGGAAAGCCATCCGGTGACGACGTTGAAGACGCGCGACAGGATCCGCCGGGCCGCAGGATCGTTGCGTTCCGTCTTCCAGCCCGTGACGAGGTCGTAGCCCTCGTCGAGCTTCGCCAGCAGGCGCGGGATCTCCGCTGGATCGTCCTGGAGGTCGCCGTCGATCGTGACCACGACGTCGCCCTCGACCTCGTGGAAGCCGGCGTCGAGCGCGGCGGCCTTTCCGGCGTTGCGGCGCAGCCGCACGACCTTGACGTTGTCCTCGCTGTCGTGGAGCCGGACGAGAGCCGCGTGCGTGCCGTCGCGGGAGCCGTCGTCGACGAACACGACCTCCCAGGGATCGCCGCGGCTGGCGAGCGCCGCGACGAGCTCGCCGTGGAGCGGCTCGACGGTCTGCTCCTCGTCGCGCACCGGGACGACGACCGAGATCACGCGCCCGAGCGTACCCCGTGTGTAGCGTCATCGCGATGGCCGATCTGCTGACCGTGGAGGAGGCGCTGGCGCGTGTCCTGGAGCGCGCTCGGCCCCTCCCCGCCGAGAACGTGCCGCTGGAGCACGCGGCGGGACGTGTGCTCGCCGAGGGCGGCGTCGCCGTCGTCGACCTGCCGCGCTTCAACAGCTCGGCGATGGACGGCTTCGCGTTGCGGGCCGCCGACACACCAGGGACGCTTCCGATCGTTTCGCGGATCGCGGCCGGCCGCCCTTCCGACCGGCCCCTGGAGGCCGGCGAGGCGATGGGGATCGCCACGGGCGGCGTCGTCCCCGCGGGCGCCGACGCGGTCGTCCCGATCGAGCGCGTCACGGAGGACGGCGGGACGCTCGTCGTCCCGGACGCGGCGCCGCCAGGCTCGAACGTCCGACCGCGGGGCGGCGACGTCCGGGCGGGAGAGCAGGTGGTTCCGGCCGGGGTCGTCCTCACGCCGTCGCGGCTGGCTGCGCTCGCCGCCGCGGGGGTCGCCGCGCCGTCGTGCGCCCGGCGTCCGCGCGTGTCGATCGTCACGACGGGTACCGAGCTCCGGAGTCCCGGTGACGTGCTCGAGGAGGGCGAGATCTACGAGTCGAACGGAGTGATGCTCGCGGCGCTCCTCACCCGTGCGGGCGCAAGCGTGGAGCCTCACGAGCGCATCGCCGACGACGAGGCATCGCATCGCGCGGCCTTCGCCCGCGGGCTCGAAGCCGACGTGCTCGTCACCTCCGGAGGCGTGTCGGTCGGCCCACACGACCTCGTCAGGGGGACGATCGCCGAGCTCGGCGCAGAGGAGGTGTTCTGGGGCGTCGCGATGCGGCCGGGAAAACCGCTGTCGTTCTCCGTCCGGGGTGACACGCTCGTCTTCGGCCTTCCCGGCAACCCGGTCTCGTCGTTCGTCGGCACGGTGCTGTTCGTCCTGCCCGCGATCCGCGCGCTGCAGGGACACCCCCGTCCGGCGCCCCGCTTCGCAGACGGAGTACTGGGCGCGCCCGTGAGCCGGCGGCCGCGCCGCGACGACTTCCAGCGGGCCCGCCTCGACCTGTCCGGAGACGCCGCCGTCCTGCTCCCCCTCGACGGCCAGGAGTCGCACATGATCGTTCGCGCCGCGGCCGCGGATGCGCTCGTCCATATCCCGCGCGGCGAGGGCGAGCTGCCGGCCGGCTCGGCCGTCCGCTACCTCTCTCTCGACACGGGCGCGTAGCGCCCGGCGGCGATCGCGCCGACGAGGCTCGCGATCGCGCCCCAGGCGGCGAACAGGATCGTCGACGCCCAGGGCACCACGCCGGTCGTGACGAGCGCGGCGGCGTACAGCGGCGCACGCACGCCGAGACCCAGCTGCTCCGCGAGGACGACGAGCGAGAGCACGGGCCCGAGGAGGCCGATGCCGAAGACGACGTCCGTCAGCCACCCGGGCGAGCGCCGGAGCTGCGGTAGGAGAAGCCAGGCGTACAGCGAGGGGACCACCAGGACGAGGCCGTAGGGCGAGACGAGCGCGGTACCGGCGCAGACGAGCAACAATGCGACGTACCCGACCGCGTACGCGGCGAGCTCCTCCTCCGGCGTCGCACGGACGCGCGGGACGAGGCGCGCTCTCGCGCGCAACCACACGAGCCCGGCCACGATCGCGAGAACGGCGAGGACGCCGAAAGGCCACGAGTCGACCGGTGGCTGGTCGGGCGGCGGAGGCAGGCTCGGGTCGTCCGGCAGCGCGCCGACGACCGCGGCGAGCCCGAGAAGGAGCACGAGCACCAACCACACGCCGACACGTCGCCGCAGGGCGCGCCAGGCAGCAGCGAGCGGAAGCCGTCGTAGCCGACAGCGCGAGAGAAGATCGAGCGTCGCGGCGCCGAACGGGACCACCGAAGCGAGGAGCAGCAGCTGGAGCGCCCAGCCGCGGACGACGCGGTCGCCGAGGAACAGCGCCCCGTCCGTCGAGTCGGGCAGCTCCACCGCCGAATCGAGTGAGTTGAGCAGTGCCTCCGAGGCTCGCCCGAGCTGCCCGAGCCGAGCCGGCCGGAGCCCTTCGAGCTCGTCGCTCCCCGAAGGCGTCCCCGCGTCGGAGCCGGTCGTGATCCGGAGCGCCGGCTCGCCGGCCCCGAGCACCGGCGCCTGCTCGCCGTAGCCAAAGGGCAGAGCCAGCGACACGAGCTGCGTCAGGACGCCGGGACGCACCGGCGCGGCGCCGGTCTCGGCAGAGATTCGCGCGTCCGCGGTGCGGACGAGTACCGGTGGCGGTGAGCGGCCGTCGAGCCCGGCCAGCTCGAGGCGCGTCGTGGCCGAGCCTGCGAGCCCGTCGAGCGACACGACGGCGACCGCGCGGTCGGCAAGCGGTGACCGCTCCGCGAAGCGCGCCACTCCGAGCGAGCCGTAGGCGCCTCCGTCGGTCGAGAGGAAGACGAGCGTGTGGAGAGGCGTCCGTGCGGACTCCGTGGTCCCGGCCAGGGCGTACGGGCGCGCGAGCTCGATCAGCGCCGCGGTGCCGCTCGCGTTGTCGTTGGCGCCCGCGCTCCGCCCGTTGTTGTCACGATGAGCAACGACGACGATCGCCTCGTCGAGCGTTCCCTCGACGACCGCGACGAGGTTCCGGAGCTCCACGCGACCGACGCCCGGGACATCCTCCTCCCACGTGTCGTCGCGCGCGGCCAGCCCGTAGAGCGCGAGCTTCGCTCGCACCCAGTCGGCGGCGCGCCCTGCCTCGAGCGAGCCGGGCACGCGGTCGGGGTGGACGCTCGCGAGCTCGGTCGTCAGGGAGACGGCCGTGTCGGCGTCGAAGGACGGCGGCAGCGCCGGCGGCGGCAGCGGGCCCGACCGGTTGAGCGTGAGCACCGCGAGCAGCAGCGGCGCGACGAGCACGAGCGCGACCTTGCGGACGAGACGCGTGTCGATCGGGCGCTCGACGGAGCCGCGCCGCGGCCTCCGGGACGCCGTGGCGAGGCGGGCGGGCTCCATGCAGGGGGCTATAGTAGGTGCGAGCAGGCGATCACGCCGAGGCGTCGCCGCTCCGAAGGCATGCCGGATTCCTCCTCGACCATCC
This sequence comes from uncultured Actinomycetes bacterium, assembly GCA_963839755.1. Lineage (GTDB taxonomy): Bacteria > Actinomycetota > Thermoleophilia > Gaiellales > Gaiellaceae > Gaiella. Next base: position 126,684 of record CAWIVU010000016.1, on the reverse strand, counting down.
TCCTCGTGGACGACGAGGACGCCATCCAGTCCCTGCTCACGTATCCACTCGAGCGGGATGGGTACCGCGTCGTCCAGGCGCGGGATGGGGACGAGGCGCTCCGCCGCTTTGGCGAGGAGGACGTCGACCTCGTCGTCCTCGACATCATGTTGCCGAGAGTGGACGGGCTCGAGGTCTGCCGGCGCCTGCGCGCGGAGAGCACCGTCCCGATCATCATGCTGACCGCCCGCGACGACGAGCTCGACAAGGTCCTCGGTCTCGAGCTCGGCGCGGACGACTACATCACGAAGCCGTTCTCGATCCGCGAGTTCCGAAGTCGCGTCCGCGCGCTTCTCCGGCGTGCGGCGACGCCCCACCTGGCCGGTCGCCGCGACGAGCTGATCGACCGCGGCGACGTCGTGGTCGATCTCCCACGGAGGACGGTCGAGGTACGGGGCGAGTCCGTGCAGCTGACGTTCGTCGAGTTCGAGTTGCTCGCGCTGCTCGCCTCCGAGCCGGGCGTCGTCTTCACGCGGCGCCAGCTGCTCGAGCGGATCCGCGGGAGCGCCGACTACCGCGAGCCGCGCACGATCGACGTGCACGTGCGCCATCTGCGGGAGAAGATCGAGCGCGACTCGGGCGAGCCCGAGCTGATTCTCACCGTCCGCGGTGCCGGCTACCGGTTCCGCGACGGCACGAGCCCGGTGGGATGAGCCTCCCCGGAGGGATCCGGACGACGCTCGCCGTCGCGCTGATCGCGATCGTCGGCGGGGCGCTGGGAGGCGCGTATCTGATGGTCGTGCCGTCGCTCGAGCGCAGGCTGGTGGACGACCGGCTCGATCAGCTTCAGCGGGACGGGCTCGACGCGGCGTCGGCGTACGCGGTCGTCGACCAGAACAGACCTCTGGCGATCGATCGCTTCGTCCAGTTCTCGTCCCTCCTCTACCGCTCGCGCGTCGTCGTCTTCCAGGTCCTAGGCCCCGAGCCGCTCACGTTGAGCACGCTCTCCGATTCGGCGCCCCTCGCCGGCTCGGTGAGCAACGACACGGTTGCGCTCGAGACCGCCGCGGATTCCTCGGTCGTGCGGGGCCGGGTCGAGCGACGCGGACTGAGCTTCGGGGAGGTCTCCATCCCGCTGCTCGACGGCAACGTGCTGCTGATGTCGGCCTCGATCGAGGATCAGCTCGCGACCGTGCGCGTCGTCAAGCGGCGGCTGCTGTACGCGACCGGCGTCGCGCTTGCGATCGCGGCGATTCTCGGCAGCTTCGCCGCGGCAGTCCACGCGCGGCGGATCCGCCGGCTCGAGCGAGCCGCGAACCGCATCGCGGAGGGGAGGTTCGACGAGCCGGTCGTCGACCTCGGCGGTGACGAGCTCGGCGAGCTCGCCGCGGCATTCGAGCGGATGCGGCTGCAGCTCGCACAGCTCGACACGGCCCGGAAGGAGTTCGTGGCGAACGCGTCGCACGAGTTGCGAACGCCGCTCTTCTCCCTCGCGGGCTTCCTCGAGCTGATGGCCGACGAGGATCTCGACGAGGAGACTCGGGCAGGGTTCCTCGTGACGACCCGCGAGCAGGTCGACCGCCTCACGAAGCTCGCCGCCGACCTGCTCGACCTCTCGCGGATGGACGCCGGCAGGCTGCGGGTCGAGCAGGAGGAGGTCGCGCTCGCGGACACGGTACGCCTGCTGGGTGACGAGCTCGCCCCGCTCGCGGAGTCGACGGGCCATGCGCTCACCGTGGAGGGGGACGCTGACGCCTGGGCGATCGCGGACGAGGAGCGCGTGCTCCAGATCGCGCGGGCGCTCGTGAACAACGCGCTCGTCCACACGCCGCGCGGGACCGGCGTGCGCGTCACGACGACGAGGGTGGACGAGCGCGCGCTCCTGGCTGTCGAGGACGACGGTCCCGGGATCCCACCCGAGCACGCCGAGCGTGTGTTCGACCGCTTCTACCGAGCGGAAGGAACCCAGGCCTCCGGCAGCGGCCTCGGCCTCGCGATCGCACGCGAGCTGGCAGAGCGCATGGGTGGCGTGGTCGAGTTGACGAGCGTGCCGGGGCGGACGACCTTCACGTTGTCGCTCCCCGCGGCGCCCGTGCCGACGCCGGAGCTCCTCGTTTCCACGTGAAAACAGCGGGCTGCGGCGTCGTTTCCACGTGGAAACGACCGCTGGAGCGCGATAGAGCCGCTGCTACGGTGGCCCTGATGCGCCTGCCCGCCGCAGCGGTCGTCGCCGCCGTCGCCGCCGCAGTCGGCGCCGGGAGCGCGCTCCTCGTTGTGAGCGCCTCGGATCTCGGCGACGGCTCCACCACCGTGCTCGCGCCGGCGGACGTGGCTGCGCCCGCCACGACTCTGCCGACGCGGCCGCGCAGCGGCGCGTTCGATCCGAGCGCGCTCTACGCCGCGCGCGCAGACGGCGTCGTGACGATTTACTCGAACCTCGGCGCCGACGGCGAATCGCAGGGCACCGGGTTCGTCGTCGACCGCACGGGGGCGATCCTCACGAATGCCCATGTGATCACGAACGTGGCGGAGACGCGATCGAACGTGCGCGGTGCGCGGGCGGTCTACGTCGAGTTCTCGGACGGCGAGCGGGTCGCCGCGCGGATCATCGGCTGGGATCTCTTCAGCGACGTCGGCGTCGTCCGCGTGGCCCCTGCCGACCACGCTCTCGCGCCGGTCCCGCTCGGGGACTCGTCCCGTGTCGTCGTCGGGGCGCCCGTGGCAGCGATCGGCAGCCCGTTCGGCAAGCAGTCGTCGCTCTCCGTCGGAGTGGTGTCCGCGACGGGCCGTTCGATCGACTCGCTCGCGACCCGGTTCAGCGTCGCGAACGCGATCCAGATCGACGCGCCGATCAACCGAGGGAACTCGGGGGGCCCGCTCTTCGACGCGGACGGGCGGGTGATCGGGATCAACGCGCAGATCCAGAGCACGAGCGGCACGGCCGAAGGCGTCGGGTTCGCGATCCCGATCGACATCGCGAAGCGCTCACTCGACCAGCTCGTGCGGACGGGCCGCGTGCGCTACGCGTACATCGGGATCTCGACGCAGGACGTCACCCCCGGGATCGCCGGCGCGTTCGACCTCGGTGCGGAGCGAGGGGCGCTCGTCACGCGCGTCGAAGACGGCACGCCTGCGGCGCAGGCGGGCCTTCGCGGCGGTTCGCGGACCGAGGCGCACAACGGCCTCGACATCACACTCGGCGGCGACCTGGTGGTCGCGATCGCCGGCCAGCCCGTTGCGGGAGCAGACGACGTCTCCCGCATCGTGACGGAGCTGAGCCCCGGCCAGACGGTCCCGTTCACGGTGGTCCGCGGCGGCAAGGAGATGTCCGTCGACGTGACGCTCGCCGACCGGCCGCTCGCAGGCGGCTAGCCGGCGGTGCAGCGACCGCTCGTCCTCGTCTCGAACCGGGGCCCGGTCGGCTTCCGCAGAGGGCCCGACGGGGAGCTCGCGACTGTGCGGGGCGCCGGCGGCCTCGTCACCGCGCTCCGCCCGCTCGTCGAGCGCGGTGACGTCACGTGGGTCGCGAGCGCGATGGGCGACGTCGAGCGGGAGCTCGCGCGCGAGGGCGCCCGGGTCGAGCGCTCGGCATCCGGCGCGTCGTTCCGCCTCCGGCTCGTAGAGCACGATCCGGACGCGTACCGTCTCTTGTACGGGGTCGTCGCAAACCCCGTGTTCTGGTTCGTGCAACACGGCCTCTGGGACCTCAAGCACGATCCGCATGCGGACCTGATGCGCCCGTGGCAGCAGGGCTACGTCGCTGCGAATCGCGCGCTCGCGGGGGCCGCCGTCGAGGAGCTCGACCGCGCCCCGGAGGCATGGCTGTTCGTCCAGGACTATCACCTCTACCTCGTTCCGCAGCTCGTCCGAGCCGAGCGTCCGGATGCGCACATCGCGCAGTTCGTCCATATCCCGTGGGTGGGGCCGGAGGCCTGGTCAGTGCTGCCACCGGAGATCGCCCGCGCGGTCCACCAGGGGCTCCTGGCCTGCGACAGCATCGGTTTCCACACCGAGCGCTGGCGGGCGGCGTTCGTGGAGAGCTGCGAAGCGCTTCTCGGGCGTGGGACCGACGCCGAGAGCCGCTCCCATGCGAACCCCATCGCCGTCGACACGGAAGCGTTCGCCACGCTCGTCGACAGCAAGCCGGTGCGCGAGCGCCGGAGCGAGCTCGTCGCCGAGCGTCCGGAGATCCTCGTCCTGCGTGTCGACCGGACGGATCCCTCGAAGAACGCAGTGCGCGGCTTCGAGGCCTTCGGCCGTCTGCTCGAGCGGGATCCGGCGCTCCACGGCCGGATCGTCCTCCTCGCGTTGCTCGACCCCTCACGGCAGGAGATTCCCGAATACGTGGACTACCGCCGGCGGACCGAGGAGGCGGCGAACGCCGTCAACGATCGGTTCGGCACCACGCGCTGGACGCCGGTCCGTCTCGACGTGCGAGACGACTTCCACGCGTCCGTGGCGGCGTATGCGGAGTACGACGTGCTGCTGATCAATCCCGTCATGGACGGCCTGAACCTCGTCGCGAAAGAGGCCCCGCTCGTGAACGACCGCGACGGCGTTCTCGTCCTGTCGCGACGGGCGGGCGCATACGAGGAGCTAGGCGACTGGGCGCTCGGAGTCGACCCGCTCGACGTCGGCGAGCAGACGGAGGCGCTCGCGCGCGCGATCGCCATGCCGCGTGACGAGCGGCACGCCCGGATCGAGGCGATCCGCGAGCGTGTGCGCGAGCACGACCTCGCCGCCTGGGCGGACCAGGAGATGGCCGAGCTCGAGGCGCGAGTCCCGCTGCGAGCGCCGTAGCGCGCCGGGGATACGATGCGCCGGTGAGCGCGGGCCCGGACGTCGTCGCGCGTGAGCTCGTCTCGGTCGACCCCGCGACGCTCGAGACCGTCGGGCGTGTGCCGGTCACTGCGCCGGAGGAGCTCGCCGAGGCGATCTCCGAAGCGCGGGCCGCCCAGACCGCATTCTCCGGCGGCCGCCGCCCGCGAAACGACCTGCCCGGTTGGTTCCACGAGCCGACCGTGATCCTCGGCGAGCCGCAAGACGCCCGTCTCCGGTCGGAGGAGCTCTTTGGACCCGCAGTGACCGTTGTCCAACTAGACAACGATGAGGCGATGATCCGTTGGGCCAACGACTGCCCCTACGGGCTCGGCGCGAGCGTCTGGTCCACGAGCGCCGAGCGTGCCGGCTCGGTCGCTGCCAGGCTCGAGGCGGGGATGGTGTGGGTCAACGATCACGCGTACTCGTTCGGCGCCGCACAGGCGCCCTGGGGTGGCCGGCGCTCGTCGGGCCTCGGCACGACGACCTCCCGGCAGGGTCTCCAGACCCTCTCGCGCACGACGTTCGCCGACGCCGACCGAGGGCGGCTGACACCCGGCTGGTGGTACCCGTACTCGGACCGCGCCGTCGACGGGTTCCGGGGCGTCCTCGGCGGGCTGTACGCGGACGGCATCGGCGCTCGGGCGGGCGCGCTGTGGACGCATCGCCGCGGGCTCTCGCACCTGGTCGGCAGGGTGTTGAGATGAGCGAGCTCTCGCACGTCGACCAGACGACCGGGGAGGTGCGGATGGTCGACGTCGGAGACAAGGCCGTCTCGCGTAGGCGCGCGGTCGCCCGTGGCCGCGTGCGGATGGCCGCGGCGACGGCCGAGCGCATCCGCACGCTTCCAAAGGGGGACGCGCTCGTCGTCGCCCGGATCGCGGGCATCCAGGCGGCGAAGCGGACGAGCGAGCTGATCCCGCTGTGCCACCAGCTGCCGCTGAGCGTCGTCGAGGTGACGTTCACCGTCGACGGGGACGGCGTGGCGATCGAGGCAGCGGCCGAGACGACGGCCCAGACGGGCGTCGAGATGGAGGCTCTCACCGCCGTGGCTGTCGCCGGCCTGACCGTGTACGACATGGCGAAGGCAATCGACAAGGAGATGCGCATCGACGAGGTCGTCCTCGTCTCGAAGACGAAGGATCCCGCGTGAACGTCGTCGCCGCGCCGCTGCCACTCCGCCTCGCGCGGCTCGTGAAGCTCGAGCACACGGTGTTTGCGCTCCCCTTCGCGTACGTCGGAGCGCTGCTCGCGGTCGACGGCTGGCCGGGGCTCGCGGCGATGGGCTGGATCACGCTCGCCATGGCCGGCGCCCGGACGCTCGCCATGGGGCTCAACAGGCTCGTCGACGCGGAGATCGACGCGCGAAACCCGCGCACCGCGACACGCGAGCTCCCCACCGGCGCGTTGACGCACTGGCACGTCACGCTCCTGTGCGGGCTCGCGCTCGTTGCGTACCTCGTGGCCGTCTGGCAGCTCGACCCGCTCGTCCGCTGGCTGTGGCCGATTCCGGTCGTCCTGTTCTTCGTCTACCCGTACCTGAAGCGGGTCACGTGGCTCTGTCATCTCTGGCTCGGCGCGTGCGTCGGCCTCGCGCCCGTGGGGGCGTGGGTCGCGGTCACGGGCGAGCTGCCGTGGCAGGCCTGGGCGCTCGGCGGCGCAGTAGGCCTGTGGGTGGCCGGTTTCGACCTGTTCTACGCGCTCTTCGACCGGGAGCACGACCTGGCCGAGGGCCTTCACTCGTGGGCGACCCGCTTCGGGATCCGCGGCGCCTTCCTCGCAGCACACGTCATGCACGCCGGCACGATCCTGCTCCTCGCGCTCGTAGGGGCCGGCCTCGACGTCGGCGCGTGGTACTGGCTCGGCGTCGCCGTCGTCGTGGCGCTGCTTGCGTACGAGCACGCGATCGTCCGTCCCGGCGACCTCAGCCGGCTCAACGCGGCGTTCTTCACGGTGAACGGGGTGCTGTCCATCGTCTTCCTGGCGTTCGTGTCGCTCGACGCGCTGTCGTGAGCGGAGTCTTCGTGTTCGGCGCGCGCGACGTGCTGGGGTAGCGCCGTGCGCGACGGGCACGGGTTTGTCGTGCGCGACGGGCTGCGGTAGACGCCCGGGCACGGCGGTTGCACCGACCCCGCGCCTGGGCCGTTGCCCGAGGGCGCCCTTCGCGAGTCGTGCGACCGCGGCGTCGCACTCCCGGCACAAACCTGGCGCACAGTCGACTCACATTCCTCGATACCGTGACATCAGGGCACCGGGGGTGCCCCTGGGGGTGGTTGTTCGGGGCGTGACGGTCGAGGCGCGCGCTCGGTGGCCGGCCCGGGCGGCCTGTGCGCGTCGTGATCAGAGACGCGCGTCGGCCTCCAGGCGCTCGACCCAGGCTTCCTGCTCCGACGCGGCCTCGATCGTGCCGACCTCGCGGACGTCGAGCGTCTCCCGGAAGTGCGCCGCCGCGCGGGCGAGGCGCTTGCGGGCAACGGACTCCTCGCCGAGCTCTCTGGCGACATAGCCCGTCAGGAGCGTGTGCTCGGGGGCGCCGTGCGCGCCGGGCCCGAACACCATGTCCGACGACTTGCCGACGAGCAGCCAACGGAGGACCGCGGAGAGCGGTCGCCAGCGTGCGAACCAGCGCTCCGCCGTCACGCCTGCCGCCTGCAGCTCGTCGTACCACGTGTGAACGTTGCCGCGGAGGTCGCACAGGGCGACCGGAGGGCGCGGCAGTCCATTCCGCTCGGGCACCCTCGTCGGTCGCGGGACGAATCGGAACCAGATTCCGAGCTCGAGCGTCAGCCCCTCCGCATCCGCCGTGCAGTGCAACGTCTCGACCCGGTCGTCGCGGTCGCGCCAGAACGTCCTCCCTGCAGCGTCTGCGAATCCGGCCGCACGCAGGCTCGGGGCCAGGTCCCGACGCACATGGTGCGACGCCAGTCGCTGGCGGTCCGCCGAGTCCGGAGCGGCCTTCTGCTGGACGGCGCGTCGCTTCTCGCGACGGATCCGCTCGTCGCGGGCGCGCGTCTCGGGCGCCTCCTCGCCGACGATTGCCGCGATCCGCTTGAGCAGGTCGCGACGGCGGATCTCCGCGAGTAGCGTCCGGAGCTCGGTGTCTGCCTCCGGGGTTCCCCTCGCTGCGAGGGCCTCGATCGCAGCGCCGGCGACCTTGTGCGAGAGAGCCGTCGTGACGCCCGCGTGCGGTGCCGGCGCGGCACCGCGGAGTGCGAGACGCCCGAGGAGCGGGACGACCCACGGCTCGTCGATCTCTGCCGTCGCCCAGATCGCGCCCTTGGCGATCACCTCGTTGCCGGGCGCGAGGAGCCATCCCGGCGGCCGGGGGATGCCGGAGGTGGAGAGGTCGATCCGCAAGAGCGGCTCGAGGAGCTCCTCGACGAGAGCGCCGAAGCTCTCGCAGTGCTCCGCCGCCTCGGTCGCTTCGCTACGCCATGCAGCCGTCGGTCGCGCCCCCGAGGCGCGGGCGAACAGCGCGACGAGGCGTTGAACGCCGTCCCAGCTCTCGGAATGGCGACGCAGGACTTCCTCGGCCTCCGTGGCCCATGCGTCGCGCGCGTCGAGAACCGAAAGATCGAGCATCCCACCCGGCACGTTGGCGGCCAGGAGAGCCTGGATCCTGCGTCGCAGCTCGCCCGCCTCGCTCGTCGGCGGAAGCTCCAGGGCGTCGATGGCCAGCACCGAACGATCGAGCGCCCCCAGGAGCGGTGCCCGATCCTTCGGACCGCGCAGGAGCTGCGTGGCCGCCGACACTGCGAGCGAGACGGTCTCGAACGACTGCTCGAAGACGCGATCGCGTTTCAGCGTCGACGTGCCGAGGTCGAGCAGCAGGACGACGTCGTCGGGTCTGAATGGAAGACGCCGTCGCCGGAGTGCGCGCAGGACCTCTCCGGGAAATGCATCCGCAGCCTCGAGCTGAACGACCTCGCCGGCGCTCGCCAGCGACTGTTGTAGGCGCCGACGCTCGACTGCCGCAGCGGCGGACGACATCGCGACCGACACGAGCAGATCGGGTGGCTGGGCCAGCAGCGCCTGCCCTTCCGCGGTGTCGCGCAGGCGAACGTTGCCCTCGTACGCGGCGGCGGCGGGCAGGAGGACGTCGAGCGCTCGCTCTCGGTGTCGCGCGAGCAGGTCGACCTGACTCGGACGAAGGCCCTCCACGCAACGCATGATCGCGCAGACGGCGGCGGCCGTGCCTCTCCCCGGCGGGACGATTGCCGGGGCCACCGCGTGACCGGTACATCACGCGAGAGGACCGCCCTGTCGATCGAAGGCATGGGCGCACCGCACGCGCGGTCCGGGGCGACTTGGGAGGGACCTCGGCATGCGTGGGCTGTCGGCAGCTACGGGCCGAGGAAATGCGGCGAAGGCGACGCGCTCGTGACACTTCCGGCACGATCACGGCACCCATGCGACACATGGTTGGCGATAGCGTGACATCAGGGCACCGGGGGTGCCCCTGGGGGTGGTTGTCGTGGGTGGCGGCGGCTGCGCAGCGCCCGGAGATCCCGGCCACGGTCGCCGAGGGTGATGTGCCGCTGTGACCGAGGCGGCCGTCATCCGTGCAGTGGGGCTCGAGAAGCGCTACGGAGCTCGGCGCGTGCTCCGCGATATCTCGTTCGAGCTCGGTCCGCAGAGCGCTCTCGTCGTGACGGGACCCAACGGGTCCGGCAAGTCGACGCTGTTGCGGCTCCTCGTCGGGCTCGTCGCCCCGACGCGGGGCACAATCGACGTGGCGCTGGAGCGCGGGCGCGTCGGATACGTCGGTCATGAGCCGCTCCTCTACCGCGAGCTCACGGCGCTCGAGAACCTCGACCTCTACGGCCGCCTCTACCGCGTGCCGGAGCGGCGCGAGCGAATCGGCATGCTCCTCGAGCGCTTCGGCCTGTGGGACGCGCGCGCCGAGCGCGTCGCAGCATTCTCCCGCGGCATGACGCAGCGGCTCGCCCTCTGTCGCGCGCTTCTGCACGAGCCGGCGTTGCTCGTGCTCGACGAGCCTCATTCGGCGCTCGACGACGAAGGCACCTCCCTGCTCGACCTGGAGCTCGCGGGGCGTGCCGGGCAGTGCGCACTCGTCGTCGCGACGCACGACCCCGTCCGGCTCGAAACGCTCACGCCGGCCAGGCTCGCGTTGGGGCGGGCGTGAGCGAGTACTTCGCCGACGTCGCGACGCTGGCGCGCAAGGACCTGAGGCTGGAGCTGCGGGCCCGCGACACGCTGCCGGCAATGCTGCTCTTCGTTGTGTCGACGCTCGTCGTGTTCCACTTCGCGCTACCGGCCGAGGCGGGAGACGACGCCGCGTACGGCCTGCTGTGGGTCGCGCTCGTGTTCACCGCGCTCCTCGGCCTGGCCAGGTCGTGGGTGCCCGAGCGCGAGGCGGGAGCTCTCGACGGACTGGTCCTCGCGCCCTCCGACCGCAGTGCCATCTGGCTCGGCAAGACGCTCGCGACGCTCGCGTTCCTCGTCGCCGCCGAGCTGGTCGCGCTTCCGGCCTTCGTCCTGTTCTTCGCTCCGCTCGACGCGGCGGCGCTCGGCGGCGTCGTGCTCGCGTCGCTCGGCATCTGCGCCGTCGGCTCCCTCGTCTCGGCGATGGCCGCCGCCGCCCGGGGGCGCGAGGTGCTCCTGCCGCTCCTCTTCCTCCCGCTGGCGATCCCGCTCGTCGTCGGTGGTGTCGGGGCCAGCATCTCCGACGAGCCGGGCACCTTTCTCGCCTTCCTGGCCCTCTACGACCTGGTCTTCGCGATACTTTCGTGGGCGGCGTTCGAGTACGTCGTCACCGAGTGACCCTCTCGCGATGAGCATCACGAAGCCATCCCTGACAGCGCTGGCGGTCGTCGCCGTGGCTCTCGTCGGCCTGTCGGTCGTGATGACCTTCGCCGTCGCGCCCGAGGACGCGGACCAGGGCTTCTCGCAGAAGATCTTCTACGTCCACGTGCCGATCGCGCTGACCGCCTACGCATGCTTCGGGCTCGGCGCCTGGAAGGCTTTTCGGCTCCTCTCGACGAGGGGCGAGCGGTACGACCTCGAGAGCTACACGGGCGTCCACCTCGGCACGATCTTCGGCGTGCTGACGCTCGTCACCGGCGCCATCTGGGCGAAGGCGTCATGGGGCGTGTGGTGGACGTGGAGCTCGAACCAGCTCGTGCTCTTCCTCGTGCTCTTCCTCTTCTACTGCGCGTACTTCATGCTCCGCTTCTCGATCGAGCCAGGCCCGCGCCGCGAGCGGATCTCGGCCGTCTACGCGCTGTTCGGGGTGGCACTGATCCCGGTCAGCTTCTTCGCGATCCGGCTCGCGAACGACTTCATCCACCCGACCGTCTTCACCCGCGACGGGCCGCAGATGACCGGCGAGATGTTCGCCGCGTTCTGTGTCTCCTGGGCGTCGATCACGCTTGTCGCCTACGTCATGTACCGCACCGAGCTCGCCGGCAAGCGAACCGACCTGAATCTCCGCGACCTCCGGGAGGCGCTGACGCCGTGAGCTCGGGCGAGAAGTACGTGGCCGCCGCGTACGGGGTGTTCGTCGTCGTCGTGCTCGTCTGGGTCGCGATCGTCGCGGCGAAGCTGTCGCGACTCGAGCGGGAGACCGGCGAGCTCGCCCAGCTCGCGCGAGCGCGCCCGGTCGCGAGCGAGCGGACCGATGGCTGAGCTGCTCGTCTTGCCTGCACTGCTCGCGTACGGCGAGGCTGCCGTGGCGTATGCGGGGGAGCTGCGTGGCGCCCGTCGGTACGGGCGCCTCGGGATCTGGGGCGTGCGGATCGGCTGGCTGGCCCAGACCGCGCTGCTCGTCGTCCAGGCGCTCTCCGCCGACGGGTTCCCGTGGGGGACATGGGCAGGCGCCCTCAATCTCCTTTCCTGGCTCGTCGTCTCGGCCTACCTCATCTGGGGCTGTCGACCGCGGTATCGCCTCATCGGGCTGGCCGTGATGCCCGTCGCGGCGTGCCTGCTGGTTGTCGCGTGGGCCGGCGGCGGAACCGGCGTCGACGACACGGAGGGTGACGGGTGGGCGCTCGCGCTCCATGCGGGCCTGATGCTCGCGGCCTTCGCGACCTTCACCGTCGCGGCCGCCATGGCGCTGCTGTACCTCTACGAGGATCGACGGCTCACGCGCCGCGACACCGGGCTCCTCCGCCTCCGCCTGCCCTCCCTCGCTGCGCTCGACCGGCTCGCCGTGCGCGTCGTTCTCGCAGGGCTTGCACTGCTGTCCGCCGGCATCGTCGTCGGGCTCGCCTGGCTCGAGGTGGACGGCCTCGACGCCGCGATGACGGTCACGGTCGCGATGTGGGGCTTCTATGCGCTCGCGCTGATCCTTCGCCACGAGGCAGGTCTGCAAGGCAGACGGCTCGCGTGGCTGCTCGTCGCCGGCGCTGCGCTCATCGCCATCGTGCTCCCGCTCACCCACTTCGCGACATGAGACTCGCGCTCGCAGGCGTCTCGCACCACAGCGCCCCGCTCGAGCTCCGCGAGCGCGTCGCGGTCGATCTCGGGGCTGCATCGGCTCTCGCGCGAGAGCTCTCGTCGAGAGAGGCCCTCGAGACCGTCGTCCTCTCGACGTGCAACCGCACCGAGCTCTACGTCGCTGCCGAGGAGGACGCCGGGCTTGCGGATCGCGCCGACCGCGCGTTGCTCGCGCTCGCCGGGCCCGCCTCGGAGTCCCTTGCTCCCGTTGCGTACCGGCTGGCGGACGAGTCGGCCGCGCTGCACCTTTTCCGCGTCGCGGCGGGCCTCGACTCGATGGTTCCGGGCGAGGGCGAGATCCTCGGCCAGGTGCGTGACGCGTTCGAGGCCGGCGCGCCGGGGCCGCTCCTCGACCGGGTGTTCCGAATGGCGCTCCACGCAGGACGGCGAGCCCGCGTCGAGACATCGATCGGGGAGAGCCCGGCGTCGATCCCGGCGGCGGCGGCCGCGCTCGCCCAGCAGGTCTTCGAGCACCTCGACAATCGCCGCGTCGTGCTCGTCGGCGCCGGACGGATGAGCGAGCTCACGGCTCGCAACCTCCGTACCCGGGGCGCCGTCGTCACCCACGTCGCCAACCGAACGCTCGAGCATGCACAACGTCTCGCCGACGAGCTCGGCGCTCAGGCGGGCACGTTGGACACCCTGGCCGTCGGCGATCGCAGACGCGGACATCGTCGTTTCGTCGACGAGCGCGCCCGGCTTCGTGCTGTCGACCGACGACCTACCGGCGACGCTGAGGGCACGTCGCGGGCGGCCGCTGCTCCTCGTCGACCTCGCCGTGCCCCGCGACGTCGACCCCGCGCTGGCGGCGATCGACGGATGCTTCGTCTACGACATCGACAACCTCGAGACGATCGTCTCGTCGTCTCTCGCGGGCCGTCGAGCGGGGGCAGTCGAGGCGGAGCGGATCGTCGCGGACGAGGCCGAGCGCTTTCGCGCCTGGCAGGCGTCGCTGGCGGTGGTGCCTGCCATCGCTTCGCTCCGGGCACGGGCGGAGGAGATCCGCACGTCGGAGCTGGCCCGGGTCGAGGCGCGCCTCGGGCGGCTGCCGGAAGGAGACCGCGACGTGGTCGAGACCGTCACCGCGCAGATCGTCGCCAAGCTTCTCCACCAGCCCACCGTGCGCATGAAGGAGGCTGCGGTGACACCGGACGGGCTGCTCTATGCTGATGTCGTGCGCCACTTGTTCGGGCTCGGGGAGGAGAACGAGGCGTGACCCGCCCCTTGGTCAACTCCCGCGGCCGGCCGCTTCCGCTGCTCATTCCGACGGCGTTCGTCCGGATCCGGCCCCGCGGGCGCCGGGCCTGCGGCATCCCCGGGACGCAGTCCGAACGGCGTTGCCGTGTTGCTTCGCGTCGGCTCGCGCGGCAGTAGGCTCGCGCTCACCCAGGCCGAGCGCGCGGCCGATGCGCTGCGCAGGCCGGGTGTCGAGATCGCGCTGGTGCCGATCACGACGGCGGGCGATCGCGATCGGACGCGCCCGTTCGGCGAAATCGGCAGTCGGGGAGTGTTCGTCAAAGAGCTCGAGGAGGCGCTTCTCGAGGGCCGTATCGACATCGCGGTGCACTCGGCCAAGGACATGACCTCGACGGACACGGAGGGCCTCGCCGTCGGCGCATACCCGGTTCGCGAGGACCCCAGGGACGCACTCTGCGGCGTCGCCGCAATCCGCCCCGGCCTGAGGATCGGCACGGCGTCGGTTCGGCGCCGCGCGCAGCTCCTCGCGCTCGAGCCGAGCCTGTCGGTCGAGCCCTTGCGGGGGAACATCGACACGCGGCTCCGGAAACGGGGTGAGCGAGGGCTGGACGCGGTGGTGCTCGCAGCGTGCGGGCTCGACCGCCTCGGGCTCGGCGACGAGATCGGGGCACGACTCGATCCCGAGGTCATGCTGCCCGAGGCCGGACAGGGGGCCCTTGCGATGCAGGTCCGTGCCGGTGAGGAGGTGCTCGTCACTCGAGCGGACGACCCCGAGACGAGGCGGCGGGTCGAGGCGGAGCGGCGCTGTGTCGCTGCCGTCGGCGGTGGGTGCCTGGCGCCGGTCGCCGCACACCACGATGGTGGCGGCCTCACGGCGCTGATCGCGGCCGAGGACGGGAGCTGGGTGGAGCGGCTGCACGGCGACGACCCGGACGCGCTCGGCCGCGAGCTCGCTGCGCTCGCGCGGTGATGCCCGCCGGCTCGAGGAAGCGTTCGGCGACCGCGAACGTGCTCTGCCCGCGCCGATCGGCGCGTGTGGCGACCGCGAGCGGGCGCTGCGTTCGTGAATCGCGGCATTTGGCGACCGCGAACGTGCTCTACCCTCGTCAATCGCCGCGTGTGGCGACCGCGACGGGGAGCGGCCTTCTTCAACCGGCGCGTATGGCGAGCGCGAGCGGGCTCTGCGGTCGTCGATCGCCGCATCTGGCAACCGCGACGGAACGCGGCCTGCACCAAACCGCCCGAGTCCGAGCGCGAGCCCGAGCCCGACACGGACTTGGCACACAATCGGCACGAACTCGGCACGGACACGTCACACGATCGCCGGTACGGTGGGCATCCCCGTGGGTGGGCGGGGGCTCGGGACGGGGCTAGAACGGTGGCGCGCATCGTCGTCACCCGCCCGGCCGGACAGGAGGGCCCGCTGCTCGAGCGCCTCCGGGCGCTGGGCCACGAGGTCGTTCACATTCCGCTCGTCGCGATCGAGCCGCTCGGCGACGATCCGATCGACCTCGGCGGCTACGACTGGCTCGTCCTCACGAGCCCGAACGGCGCGCGCGAGATGAGGAGGAGGATGCGTGGCACGCCGCGTCGCGTCGCGGCGATCGGTCGGGCGACCGCCGACGCGTTCGGCGGCGCCGATCTCGTTGCGGCGACCTCCACGCAGGAGGGCCTGCTCGACGCAATGCCGAGGCCTGCGGGTCGGGTCCTCTTCGCTGCCGCCGAGGGTGCTCGGCGACTGCTCCCCGATGCGCTCGACGCGGACGTCGTCGCGCTCTATCGGACCCTCGAGTTGACGCCGGACGCCTGGCCGGGCTCGGACCTCGTCGTGCTCACCTCGGCGTCCGCGGCACGCGCATACGGGCGGTGCGCGGCCGGCGCTCCGGCCGTGTCGATCGGCCCGGAGACGACACGTGCCGCGCTCGCCGAGGGGGTGACCGTGGCGATCGAGGCGCAGACGAGCGATCTCGACGGTGTTGTCCACGCAGTCGAGCGAGCGCTCTCGGCGTCGTAGACTCGGTCCGATGGTGGTCTGCTTCCTATCGGACTTCGGACTGCAGGACGACTTTGTCGGCACGTGTCACGGCGTCATCGCGCGCATCGCGCCCGAAACGCGGGTGATCGACGTGACCCACGGCATTCCGGCGACGGCTGTCCTGCAGGGCGCGCTCGTCCTGTCGACCACACTGCCGTACATGCCCGTCGGTGTGCACCTGGCGGTCGTCGACCCAGGTGTTGGAGGCTCGCGGCGACCGCTGGCGCTGGCGGACGCCGACGGTCGGTTGTTCGTCGGGCCTGACAACGGGCTTCTGCTACCGGCAGCCGAGCGCGCAGGGATCGTCGAAGCGCGGGAGCTGGCGAACCCCGCGTACGCGCTCGAGACGATCTCGCGCACCTTTCACGGCAGGGATCTCTTTGCGCCTGCCGCTGCGCATCTGGCGAACGGCGTGCCGCTCGCCGAGCTCGGGCCGCCGCTCGATCCAGACGCTCTGGTTCGTCTCGACCTCCCGGTGCCGGTGTTCGGAGACGATCGTATCTCCGCGACGATGCTCTACGTCGACAGCTTTGGCAACATCGCGTTGAACCTGACGCGTGACGACATCGAGCGAGCGGGCGTCGCCCCGGGGTCGCGTGTCGAGCTGGTGCTCGCGGGGGAGGGCTACTACGCGGTCATGGCGCGCACGTTCGCGGACGCTCGTCCCGGCGACGTGATCCTGTACGAGGACAGCTACCGGAACATGTCCGTCGCGATCAATCGGGGTAGCGCCGCGTCGATGCTGCACGCCTCTCCGGGGCAGCCGCTCGTGATCCGCGTGCTTGGCCCGGCGGCCGTGGTGCGCTAAGGTCGAGCCACCGAAGAGCGTTCGTGGCGCGGATCGCCGGCCCGGACGCTCTTCCTTCGCGCGGAGCGCTCGTCGAGCATGCGGTGCCACGGGTGCCCGGTCGGCACGAGCCCGGCCAGTCGCTCGCTGCCTTCTGCGTCGAGGAGGGGAAGCGTCGCAGCGAGATCATGCTCGTCGACGGCCCGCGCGAGCACCACCTTGTGGGCCAGGACGAGCTCGGGGCGGAGATAGCGGATGCCGTCGGAGGCGACCCAGGTGGCCTCCTCGAGTGGCAGCGAGAACGAACGATCCCGCTTGTAGATCCACCGGCGCGGTCCACCCGGGTTGAGCTGAACGTCGAGAAGCCACGGCGCGAGGGCGTGCTCGCGGAGCCAGAGCTGGCCCGCCCAGGTCGGCGGACGCGGTCGCCGATCGTCCAGCGGGCGGAGGGTGCCGCTGCCGGCGGCCCACATGTCGAGCCGCCCGCGGAGGTGCTCTCTCAGAGCGCCGACGTCGCGCCGGAAGATGGTCGCATCGATGTCCTTGTGTGCGCGCCCAACACCGGTGAACGCCTCGATCGCCCAGCCTCCCGAGATCCACCACGGCCTGTCGAAACCGTCGAGCACGCTCGCGGCGTCGCTCGGCTCGAGCTCTGCCCAGGGTCCCCAGAGGCGCTGGAACTCCCGCTCCTCCGGGTCGTCCACGGGCCGGGTCAGAGAATCGACTGGCCGAGCGCGCTCGCCGCGAGCTCGACGGCGATCGCCGCGCTGCCGTTCTCGCGGTCGAGGATCGGGTTCACCTCGACGAGCTCGAGCGAGCCGACGAGCCCTGACTCGGCCAGGTCCTCGCACGCGAGATGCGCCTCGCGGTACGTGAGCCCGCCCTTGACGGGGGTGCCGACGCCGGGGGCGACCTCCGGGTCGAGAGCGTCGAGATCGAGGGAGACGTGGACGAACCCGGGGCCGGCCACGCGGTCGAGCGCCTCGCGCATCACGGCCTCGATCCCCACCCGGTCGATCTCGGTCATCGTGATCACACGGATTCCCCGTTCCCTGATCAATGAGCGCTCCGCAGGGTCGAGCGAGCGCACGCCGACGAGTACCACGCGCTCGGGGTCGACCGCCGGCAGCTCGAGCCCGTCGTGTGCGAACCCGTCGCCCGCAAGACCGAGGGCCGCGGAGAGTGGCATGCCGTGGACATTCCCCGACGGGCTGGTGGCCGGTGTGTTGAGATCGCCGTGCGCGTCGATCCAGAGCACGCCTCCGGGCGCCCCGGCCGCAGCCCGGAGGCCCGCCAGCGTCCCGAGAGCAATGGAGTGGTCGCCGCCGAGGACGAGCGGGATCGCGCCGTCGGCGACGACGTCGCCGACGATCGCGGCCAGGCGCGAGCACGCCTCGAGGATCTCGGGCAGGAACCGTGCGCTCGCGTCCGCCACGACGAGCGCCTCCGGCTCGGGCGTGGCGATGTTCCCTCTGTCGACGACATGGCAGCCGAACGACGACAGGCGCTCCTCGAGTCCCGCATACCGGATCGCCGAGGGCCCCATGTCCACGCCACGCCGGCCCTGACCGAGGTCGAGAGGCGCCCCGACGATCGACACGGTCTTCGGCGTCGCGGCCACCGCGGGACGCTAACACGGTGGCCGACGCAGCTCTCCTGCGCCGCCGGCACGATGGTCACGGCCCACTGTTTCCGGGGCTAGACTGGATCGCCGAGGCGAGGTAGCTCAGTTGGTAGAGCACACGGCTGAAAACCGTGGTGTCGCCGGTTCAAGTCCGGCCCTCGCCATTTCGCCCTGCCGCTGATCACTCCGGTCGTCTGGCGAGCGCTGCACGAGCCAGCCCGGGGACGTCCAGTGAGCCGTCCGCCTGAACGTGGGGCGCGAGTCGGCGCTCGGCCCCGCGACGGATCGCGTCTGTCTCCTCCGGCGCCAGATCTGCCAGCTGCGTCGCCATCGTCGGCGACATGTCGCGGGCCGTCTCCCACCACTCGTCGAGCGACACTGCGCGCCATCGCACGGGCACGTCCTCGATCGTCTCGATCCCAAGCCCTGCGTCGGCGAGGAGCTGCCGCAGCTCGCCGACATCGGCGAGCCGGAACGGCCCGGGCGCCCTCGGATCGGGCCGCTCTATGAACCCGAGCTCGAGCGCGGACCGGCCGGTCGCCGTCATCCAGTCGTTCTCGTCCGACGACGCCCAGACTGCGAGCGCCACCCGACCGCCCGGTCGCAGCACCCGCGCGATCTCGGCGACGGCCACGCCGGGATCGTCGACGAGCATGATCGCGAAGCGGCACAACACGCCGTCGACCGACCGATCGGGCAGGTCGATCGCCATGAGGTCGAGCACCCGGGGCTCGACGCCGGCCACGCCGAGCTCCGCGGCTCGTCGCTGCGCGGCGGCGACCATCTCGGGCGCCGCGTCGGTGGTGAGCAGACGACCTTCGGGCCCCAGATGCCGAGCGGCTTCGAAGCCCGTCTCACCGAGCCCGGCCGCCAGCTCGAGGATCGTCTCGCCCGGCGTCGGATCGAGGAGCGTGACGAGCCGCTCGGTGAGCTCGGCTGTCGCGTCCCGAAAGACCGCCGCTCGCCTCTCCCACCCTGCCGCGACGGATCGCCAGGGCTGTATCCGGGTGTCGGAGTCCGTCATCGGGGGATGCCCGGAAGCGGGGCGTCGGCGGCCGGCTACGCGGTCGCTCCGCTGAAGGACGGGATCACGTGCGATCCGTACGCCTCGAGCGTCTCCTCCTGCCCGTGCGTCATGAGGTAGATCGAGAAATGGTCCACGCCGATCGACTCGAGCTCGCGGAGCTTCGTCGTGATCTGATCGACGTCGCCCAGGACGGAGAAGCGGTCGCAGATCTCGTCGGTCACGAACTCTCCATGGGCGGCGCCGACGCGCGAGTGCTCCTCGTAGTCGTAGAACTTCCGCGCCTCGACGAAGTCGGTGAGCGCCCTCGGGATCACGGAGCCGTCCGTGCCGTAGCGCTCGATGAGGTCCATCACATGGTTCGAGACCATCGCGGGGAACCATCGCGTCTGCTCACGGCCCTCCTCGAGCGGGCCCACGTGGCTCGGTGCGCAGACGATGCACTTGAGCTCCTCCGGGTTGCGTCCCGCCTCCGCGGCAGCTGCCCGCGCCGTCGCCATGATCCACTGGATGATCTCCGGGTCGGCGAGCTGGATGATCACCCCGTCGCCGACCCGGCCCGCGACGGCGAGCGCCTTCGGCCCGTAGCCCGCGACCCACATCGGGATCTCGGGCAACTCCGGCCGGACCCACTTGAACTGGAGGTCCTTGTCGTTCCATTGCACCTCGTGCCCGTTCATGAAGGGCTTGATCATCTGCAGCCGCCGCTCGAACTCCGCGACCTTGACCGGCTGCTGCCCGATCGTGCGCCGGGCGGAGTCGCCGCGGCCGATCCCCATCACCATCCGCCCGTCCGAGATGTCGTGGAGCGTCGCATAGAGGCTCGCGAGGACGGTCGGCTCCCGCGTTCCCGGGTTCGTGACGAGGTGGCCGAACTTCATGGTGGACGTCGCCTGGATCGCCATCGTGAGCAGCGGGAACGACTCCTGCCAGAGGTAGTGCGAGTCGTAGGTCCAGCCGATCTCGAAGCCGTTGGCCTCTCCGAGCTTCATCAGCTCGACGAGCCGCGAGGCCGGCGGGTCCGGCAGGACGGTGACGCCGAAAGTGAGTGCCATGTCGTGGTCCTCCGTCGTGTCGAGGAATTCAGTATCGGGGGTCGTCGCGCTCCGTGCCAGAAGATCCGTTGCGCCGCACGCAGGAGATCGCGCTTACCTGCCGAGGACGGCGCACTTCGTCTCGCGACCCGGGTCGAGCTCGGCGCCCTAGTGGCTCGAGACCCACGCGATCGTCTTCGTGGCAAGCCGGTCGAGGGCCGCGACGGAAAGCTCGAGGTGCTCGGGCTTCGTGTCCTCGAGCTTCGTGTGA
The DNA here is from genome assembly GCA_963839755.1 of uncultured Actinomycetes bacterium. GTDB lineage: Bacteria > Actinomycetota > Thermoleophilia > Gaiellales > Gaiellaceae > Gaiella. The sequence goes on along the minus strand of CAWIVU010000016.1, from coordinate 106,457 downwards.
CTCAGGCCACGAAGACTCTGGACGAAGAGCATCACCGTCGGGACACCCGCGCGCGACACCTCCGCTGCGTCGTGCAGCGGTCCCGACGGAAGGTGGTGCACGGTCGGCGTGACCTCGCGGATCGCCTCGTCGGCGAACCCGATCAGGGTCTCGTCGAAGAGGATCGGCTCGATCGACCAGATCCGCTCCCAGGAGACGTCGATCTGTTCCTCCGCGGCGAAGCCACGCGCGAGCTCCTGGGCGCGCGCGAGCATCGAGGCGAGCCTGCCGGCATCGAGGTGGCGCTGGTCGAGAAGCTGCTCCGCGGTCTCGACGACCGACGTGACGATCCCGGGACGGCACGTCACGCCGCCCGACGTGCAGACGGCGCCGTCTCCAGTCTCGTTTGCGACGTCGCGAATCGCCAGGGCGAGCTTCGCCGCGCCTGCCAGCGCGTCGCGGCGCTGGTCCATCGGCGTGGAGCCGGCATGGGCCGCCTGGCCCGTCCACGTGATCCGCGAGCGCTCGACGCCGAAGGTGCCGAGGACGACGCCGAGCGGGAGGTCGAGCGATTCGAGCACCGGCCCCTGCTCGATGTGGAGCTCGAGATACGCGGCGGCGCTCCCGAGCTGTGACTGCGCCTCGAGCGCACGATCGAGGTCGACGTCGAACGCCCCGATTGCATCGGGCAGCGAGACGCCGTCGCGGTCGACGAGCTTGCGGAGCTCGTCCTGGTCGGCCATCGAGCCACCGGCGGCGGACGAGCCGAACAGCGACCGGCCGAAACGGGCGCCCTCCTCGTCCGCCCAGTCGACGAGCCGCACCGTGACCGGCGGCGTCCCATCGTCGGCGATGCGGCGCAGCACCTCTGCGCCCGCGAGGACGTTGAGGCAGCCGTCGAGCCAGCCGCCGTTCGGCACGGAGTCCATGTGGCCGCCGATCAGGACGGCGCGCTCGGAGTCGCCGCGGAGCGTGTACCAGTCGTTCCCCGCGGCATCCCGCTCGACGTCGAGCGGCAGATCGGAGAGCGAGTCGGCGAGCCACGCGCGGCCCCGCGCCCAGGTCTCCGTCCAGGCGACGCGTTGCGCGCCGTTCTCGTCGCCGGTCAGCGACCGGAGCTCCTCGAGCCGGGACACGACGCGGGAGGGTTCGAGCGGCACGGGGCTAGCCGACAGCGATCCCGCTCTCGGGATCGAAGAAGTGGAGCCGCGCGACGTCCACCTCGAGGGTGAGAGGCTGACGCTCCCGCGCCTCCGTCATCCGCTCGAGGCGGGCGATGAAGACGATGCCGCCACCGCGGGCGAGCTCGGCGGCCATCCTCGCCTCCTCGTCCTCGAACGCCTCGATGACCTCCCTCGTCGACACCGGGTCGGCAGGCACGTTGAAGTGCACGTAGACCTCGGAGCCCATGTCCTCGCGGATGTCGCAGACGACCGAGATCACACGGTCGGGATGCGTCTCGCGCAGGATCGCCGCGTCCTCCATGTCCTCGGGCCGGATCCCGAGCACGACCTTTCTCCCGTCGTAGGCCGCGAGGCCGGGGTGGCGCTCGAGCGCCGCCGGATCGAGGCGCAGCCGGTGCGGGCCGAACGAGACCGAGACGTCCCCGTCCGCGCGTTCGACGTCGGCCAGGACGAGGTTCATCGCCGGGGACCCGATGAACTCTGCGACGAAGAGATTGCGCGGCCGGTCGTAGAGAACCTTCGGCTCGGCGATCTGCTGGAGGAACCCGTTCCGCATGACGGCGACCCGGTCGCCCATCGTCATCGCCTCGGTTTGGTCGTGAGTGACGTAGATCGTCGTCACGCCGAGGTCGCGCTGCAGTCGCGCGATCTCCGCGCGCATCTCGACCCGCAGCTTCGCGTCGAGGTTCGAGAGCGGCTCGTCCATGAGGAACGCCTGCGGGTTGCGCACGATCGCCCGCCCCATCGCCACGCGCTGTCGCTGGCCGCCGGAGAGCGTTCGTGGCTTCTTGTGCAGCGAGTCGGTGAGGCCGAGGATGCTTGCCACCTCGCGGACGCGCAGGTCGATCTCGTCCTTCGACAGGCCGCGCATCTTCAGGGCGAAGCCCATGTTCTTGGCCGCGTCCATGTGCGGGTAGAGCGCGTAGTTCTGGAAGACCATCGCGATGTCCCTGTTCTTCGGCGGCAGGTCGTTGATGACCTGGCCGTCGAGCGTCACGTGCCCGGACGTGATGGACTCGAGGCCGGCGATCATTCGCAGCGCGGTCGTCTTCCCGCAGCCGGATGGTCCGACGAACACCACGAACTCGCCGCTGGCCACCTCGAGGTCGAGGTCTGAGACGGCCTGCGTGCCGTCGGGATACACCTTGGTCAGGCTCTCGAGGGTGATCTCGGCCACGTCGGTCTCCGAGGCCGCAATCTACTAGCATCGCCAGGTCCGTATGGAGGCGCACGCTGCGCGGTCGAAAACGGCTGGACGTCGCTGGCGGCACGCTCTCGAGAGCCGCCGTATCCTCGCGCCGCTTCTCATCGCCCCGGCGGTCATCTTTATGGCGCTCGTGGTCGGTGTCCCGTTCGTGTGGGCGATCTACCTCAGCTTCACGGACGCCATCGGCGGGTCGCTGACCGGCAACTGGGTCGGCTTCGACAACTTCACGAACGCCTGGCAGGACGAAAACTTCCGGCGCGCGGTCCGCAACACGCTCATCTTCACGCTCGCGTCGCAGGCGGTCGTCCTCGTGGGCGCCGCTGTTCTCTCGAACTTCCTCGTCCGGGACTTCCGCGGCAAGTGGTTCATCCGCTTCCTGGTGGTCCTGCCGTGGGCGGCTCCGGTCGTTCTCTCCACGATCGGGTGGCTGTATCTCCTCGACTCGCTCTACAGCGTGATCAACTGGACGCTCGCCCGGCTCCACCTCGACGACGCGCTCGTCTGGCTGCTGGGCGCCGTGCACCTCGAGGAGGACGCGCAGGTCCCGCTCCAGTGGCTCGGCCGCCCGAACCTCGCCCTCGTCGCGATCACGCTCGTGCACGCCTGGCGGATCCTGCCCTTCGCGGTCGTGATCTTCATCGCGGGCCGCGCGTCGATTCCGAACGAGGTCGAGGACGCGGCGAAGATCGACGGGGCGACCGGGGTGAAGAAGCTCTGGTACGTCGACATCCCGCTGCAGCTTCCGATCGCGCTCGTGGCGGTCCTGTTCGGGATCGTGTTCACGGCGGTCGACTTCGCGGTCGTCTACATCCTGACGCGCGGCGGGCCGTTCAACTCGACGCAGGTGCTGCCCACCTGGGCCTACTTCGTCGGGATCGACGGCGGCTCGCTCGGCGAGGGCGCCGCGATCTCCCTGTTCCTCTTCCCGCTGCTCGTGCTCGTCAGCATCCTGATGCTGTTCTTCGCGCGAAGGGCGCAGGTGACGTAATGGCCGGACGCCAGAAGCTGACCACCTACGCCGTCGTCGTGCCGTTCGCGATCCTCCTCGCGTTCCCCTTCTACTTCGCGCTCGTGACGATGTTCAAGACGAACCTCGATCTCGCGAACGTCGAGCACTCGCCGTACCTCTACAACGACCTCGAGGGTGGCTTCCACTGGGACTTCTGGAACTACGCCACGACCGACCACGTGCGATTCCTCTTCGAGGACACGAACTACGCGACGTGGCTCCTGAACACGTTCCTCGTGGGCGCGGCGGTCGTCGGCATCACGCTGCTCCTCGCCATGCCCGCCGGCTATGCGCTCGCCCGGCTCGCAGGGGGCTGGGGTCAGAGCGCAGGCGTCGGGATCTTCCTCATCTACCTGATTCCGCCGACCCTGCTCTTCCTGCCGCTCTCGCGGCTGATCACCCAGCTCGGCCTCAAGGATTCGCTCTGGGCGCTGATCCTCGTCTACCCGTCGTTCACCGTCCCGTTCGCGACCTGGCTGCTGATGGGGTTCTTCAAGACGATCCCCGGGGAGCTCGAGGAGGCCGCGCTGATGGACGGCGCCTCTCGGCTCAAGGCGCTCTACCTGATCGTGCTTCCCATCTCCCTGCCCGGGATCCTGACCGTCGTCATCTTCGCGTTCTCGCTCTGCGTGAACGAGTTCATCTACGCGTTCACGTTCATCTCGAGCTCCGAGCAGCGCACCGTCTCCGCGGGCGTGCCGAACGACCTGATCCGCGGCGACGTCTTCTTCTGGCAGTCGCTGATGGCCGCTGCCCTGATCCCGGCGATCCCGCTCGCGCTGCTCTACAACGCGTTCCTCGATCGATTCATCAAGGGGTTTACAGGCGGCGCTTTCCGCTAGAGAATCGAGAGGCCCGAAAGGAGGTAGGCGTGGCAGACGTAGCCGACCAGGTCGCAGGCGCGAGCCGGGAGCTGACGCGGGGCGACCTGCTCAAGAGAGGCACGGCGGCAGCCTTCGCCGTCGGCATGTTCGGAGGCCTGACGGACAAGGCCCTGGGTGTGTACGGCCCGCTGAGATTCGCGCACAAGCAGCTCTCGGGTGAGCTCAGGATCATGACGTGGTCCCACTTCGTCCCCGACTACGAAAAGTGGCTCGACAACACGTATGCGAAGCGGTGGGGCGAGGCGAACGACGTCGAGGTCAAGATCGACCACATCAACAACGCACTGCTCGTTGGCCAGGGGGCGGCGGAGGTCGCAGCCCAGAGCGGACATGACCTCTTCTGGTTCATCTCCCCTCCGTCGGCGTTCCAGAAGCAGGCCGTGCCCGTGACCGATCTCGTCCAGGAGGTTTCCAAGAAGCTCGGCCCGATGACGAGGGTCGCCAGGAAGAGCACGTACAACCCGAGGACGAAGCAGTTCTACGGGTTTCCCGAGACGTATGCGCCCGACCCGGTTCAGTATCGGCGCAGCCACCTGCAGGAAGCCGGCGTGAGCCTGAACTCCTGGGAGGATCTGCGCAGGGGGGCCGCCAAGCTCAAGGCGAACGGCCATCCGGTCGGCCTCGGGATGTCGCCCGAGATCGACTCGAACATGCTCCTCACGTCGCTCCTCTACTGCTACGGCGGCTTCATCCAGAACGAGGAGAACCGCATCGTGATCGGGCAAGGGACGAACCGCCGCGGCGCGATCCAGGCGCTCGAGCTGATGCGCGACATCTACCGGAACGGCATGTCCGACGAGGTCTTCGCGTGGAACGCATCGTCGAACAACAACGCGTTCGTCGCCGGCCGCCTCTCCGTGGCGCTGAACGCGATCTCGATCGTCCGCACCGCTGAGGACTCGGGGAATCAGGCGCTCGCGGACGACACGTGGCTCGCCTCTGTCCCGCGCGGTCCCGTGATGCGTCTGGGCAACGAGCACGTGATGGGCGTCTACGTGATCTGGAGGTTCGCGAAGAACAAGGAGGCGGCGCGGAAGTTCCTCGTCGACCAGCAGCTCGGCTATCGAGAGCACTTTCTCCAGAGCAAGTTCTACAACTTCCCGCCATGGACGGGGGCGATCAAGGGCGGCTTCAAGGAGATCCGCAAGCTCGCCGCTCAGGATCCCCACAAGCCGAGGGGTAAGTACACGGTCCTGACGACGATCGCCGAGAAGTACACGACGAACCCCGGCCATCCGGGCAACACGACCCCGGTGATGGACGAGATCTTCAGCACCTTCCTGATCCCGCAGATGTTCGCCGAGGTCGCGCAGGGGAAGTCGAGCCCCGCCGACGCGGTCTCCGCCTTCGCACGGAAGGCGCAGGGCATCTACCGGAAGTGGAAGAACCAGAAGCTCGTGTAGATCGGGCTCCGACTGCATCTCCCGAGGGCCCCGGAATCGGGGCCCTCGGCGCGGAGGGGCGTCTACGACGGGCGGGAGACGCTCGGGTTCCAGGGCTGGAGCCAGCCGGCCGGGTTCCTCTTCCAGATCGACAAGACCCTGAGGCGCGCGGACAAAGCCGACAAGTCACATGGGTCGACGGCGATACGATCGTACGGAGCGAAGCGAAGGAGCGTGGAGATGGCCCTCGTCGAGGCGAACCCCAACCTCGGTGCCCAGATCGTCGCGGACGCGAAGGAGCACGTCCTCTACTCGTGGTCGGTGCAGAGCCAGATCAACCCGATCGCCGTCGCGGGCGCCGATGGGCGCCACTTCTGGGACTACGACGGGAAGCGCTACCTCGATTTCGCCTCTCAGCTCGTCAACGTCTCGATCGGCCACCAGCACCCGAAGATCATCCAGGCGATCAAGGATCAGGCCGACCAGCTCTGCACGATCGGGCCGCCGATGGCGAGCGAGTCGCGCTCGCAGCTCGGCCGCATGCTCGCGGAGATCACTCCCGGCGACCTCTCCGTGTCGTTCTTCACGAACGGCGGGGCCGAGGCGAACGAGAACGCCGTCAAGCTCGCGCGCCTCGTGACGGGACGGCACAAGATCGTCGCGCGTTACCGCTCGTACCACGGGGCGACGAACGGCGCCGTCACGCTCACCGGCGACCCGCGCCGCTGGGCCGTCGAGCCCGGCATGCCGGGCGTGGTGCGAATGCTCGACCCGTACACGTATCGGTGCCCGGCCGGCCACCCGGATCCCTGCCCCGTCTGTACGGGCGCGCCGCACTTCGAGGAGATCCTCGAGTACGAAGGCCCGCAGACGGTCGCCGCTGTGATCCTCGAGACGGTCGTCGGGACGAACGGGATCATCCCGCCGCCGGATGGCTATCTCCAGTCGATCCGCGAGGTCTGCGACCGGCACGGGATCCTGCTCATCCTCGACGAGGTGATGGCGGGCTTCGGTCGCACCGGCCGCTGGTTCGCGTGCGACAACTGGGATGTCGTCCCCGACATCCTCACCGTCGCGAAGGGCATCAACTCGGGCTACGTGCCGCTCGGCGCCATGATCGCGCGCGGTGAGCTCGTCGACCAGATCCGCGACCGGTTCTTCCCCGGCGGTCTCACGTATGCAGGGCACCCATTGGCGTGCGCGTCGGGCGTCGCGTCTATCGAGGCCTTCCAGGAGGAGGGCGTCGTCGAGAACGCCGCGGCGATGGGGGAGTGGTTCGGAGAGGCCCTCGGCGGGCTCGCCGAGCGGCACCCGTCGATCGGCGACGTCCGCGGGCTCGGCTGCTTCTGGGGCATCGAGCTCGTCAAGAACCGCGAGACGAAGGAGATGCTCGTCCCGTTCAACGCCGCCGGCGAGGCGGCCGCCCCCGTCGCACGCCTCGCGAAGGCAGCGCTCGACCGGGGCCTCTATCTCATGACCCACTGGAACGTGGTCATGGTGGTGCCGCCGCTGACGATCACGCGCGACGAGGCGGAAGAGGGCGTGGCGATCCTCGACGACGTCCTTGCGCTCGCGGACGAGCACGTCGAGAGCTGAGCGACACCCAGGCCTCTCACCCGGCGAGGAAGGTGCTGACCGCCTCTGTGGTCTCGTCGAGCGCGTCCCACAGGACAGTGTGGCCCCCGGGAACGGTGACGACCTCGAGCATGTCGCCGAGCGCCTCGCGATGCGCGTCGAGGAGATGGTCGTACGGGAGGTACGAGTCGGCGCCGAGCACGACGAGCGTCGGCACGCGCACCGCCTCGAAGCCCGTCGGGGATGTCCCCATCTCGGCGTACGCGGTCACGACGGCAGCCTGCGTGTAGCGATACCGCCAGCTGCCGTCCTCCTCGACGAGATGGCCACGTAGCTCGTCCTCGACCAGCCTGCGCGGCGCTCGGTGCAACTGGCTCTCGTCGTACCGGCGATCGATCGCCTGCTCGAAGCTCGCGTAGCGACGATCCGGCCGGGCGTTCTCGGCACCCCACAGCGCCACGTGCGGCGGAAGGAAGATCGCAGGATCGAGCAGCACGAGGCGCTCCACCGCCCGGGGGTCTCGCGCCGCGTGCTCGAACGCGAGACGGCCGCCGAACGAGTGCCCGAGCCAGACCCGAGCCTGGCTCTCGACCGATCCCGTGATGCTCTCCAGGTGGTCGTCGATCCGCCACGGCGGCTCGCGCGGGGAGTCGCCGTGCCCCAGGAGATCGGGCGCGAGGACACGGTGCGTCGCCGCGAGGCGAGCGGCGAGCTCGCCGAAGTGCCCGCCCCAGGCGGTCACGCCGTGCAGGCAGACGATCGGCGGTGCGCCGTCGTCACCCCACGAGTGGACGTGAAGCCGCCTCACGCTGCCGTCGCGGGGAGCCTCCGCCCGCCCGTTGCGCTCGCCGCGAGCGCTTCGAGGGCCGAAAGCGGGCCGAGGTCTGAGAGCGGGCCGAAGGCCGAGTGCGGGACGAAGGCCGAAAGTGCGCTGAAGGCCGACAGCGGTCCACCCCCCGACATGGGGGTGCGCGACCCCCTGGTGTCACGGTATCGGTGATTCCGTGCCGTGACTGTGCCGACTTCGTGCCGGGTTTGTGCCTGGCGCGCTCGTGTCGGCCGTGCTCGTCCCCCCGTGCTCCTGTCGGCCGCGCTCTCTCGGCCACGCTCGTCCCCGCCACGCTCGTGTCGGCCGCGCTCGTGGTCGCCGCCCCGAGGCGGGCTGCGGTCGCGGAGCGCTCACCCCTGGTCGTGAAGTGTCTCGAGCGATCCCGGCACCAGCTCCGTTCGGCGGGTGTCGATGTCCTTCACGAGCGACCAGATGACCGTTCCCTCCTGATCGATGAGGAACGTGCCGCGGATCGGCGAGCCTGTCTCGTCGTTGAACACGCCGTAGCGCTTCGCCGCCGCGCCGTGCGACCAGAAGTCGGACGCGAAGGTGTACTCCGCGCCGAGCTCCTTCTTCCAGGCCTGGCGGGCGGCGGACGCGTCGCACGACACGAACACGATCTCGGTGTTCGCGTTGCGAAACGACTCGAGGTTCTCCTGGAGGTCCATCGCCTCCTCGGCACAGACCGGCGTGAACGCAAAGGGGTGGAAGACGAGCAGCACGTTCGACCGTCCGCGGAAGTCCGAAAGCCTGATGCGAGGCTGTCCGGCAGCTTCCTCGAGATCGAACTCCGGCGCCGTGTCACCCGTCGCGATCGTCACGCGTCGCCTCCTCCGCCTCCTCGCCGTTTCCGGACGGAACATAGTACGTCCGTCCTCGCACGCTCTCCGGTAGATGGTCGGCCGCCGCAGCGGCGGGATCGTCGTGAGGGGAGACGTACCCCTCACCGTGGCCGCGCACGGCCGCCCCGCGGTATCCGGAGCCCCGGAGCATCGGCGGCGGCTCGGCGATGCCGTCGCGCCGGACGTCGGCCCGTGCGTCCCAGATCGCCCGCGCGGAGGCGTTCGACTTCGGCGCCCGCGCGACGTAGATCGCTGCCTGTGCGAGGTTGAGCTGCGCCTCCGGCAAGCCGACGTGCTCGACGGCCTGCGCGGCCGCGACCGCGACGAGCAGCGCGCGCGGATCCGCGTTGCCGACGTCCTCGCTCGCCGCGATCACGATCCGTCGCGCAAGGAAGCGCGGGTCCTCGCCTCCTTCCAGCATGGCGGCGAGGTAGTAGACGGCCGCGTCCGGGTCGCTGCCGCGCATCGACTTGATGAGCGCCGACGCAAGGTCGTAGTGGCGATCTCCTGCACGGTCGTAGCGAAGCGGCCTCTTTCGAGCTGCGTCGAGGACGTGCTCGAGCCCGAGCTCCCGATCGTCCGCAGCAGCGGTCTCCCAGGCGAGCTCGAGCGTCTGCAGCGCCGTCCTCGCGTCGCCGCCGGCGCCGCGCGCGATCTCCGCCGCGACCTCCTCCGACGGCTCGACCCCGAGCTCCCTTGCGCCGCGGTCGATCACCTGGCGCAGCTCCTCGATCCCGAGCGGCTCGAGCTCGATCACCGTGCAGCGCGAGAGCAGCGCCTGGTTGACCTCGAAGTACGGGTTCTCGGTCGTCGCGCCGATCAGGGTCAGGAGGCCGTCCTCGACCGCGTGGAGCACCGAGTCCTGCTGTCGCTTGTCGAAACGGTGGATCTCGTCGATGAAGAGCAGTGTCCGAACGCCGTTGCCGCCCAGCCGATCGCGCGCCCGGGCGATCACCGCCCGGACGTCGTCGACGCGCGCCGAGACCGCCGACAGCTCCTCGAACACCGCATCGGTCGCCTCCGCGACGATTCGCGCGATCGTGGTCTTTCCGACGCCGGGAGGCCCGTGCAGGATCATCGACGGCGCACGCCCCTCCTCGATCGCGCGCCGGAGCGCCGTTCCCGGACCGAGCACGTGCTGCTGCCCGACGAGCTCGTCGAGCCTGCGCGGGCGCACGCGATGCGGAAGCGGCGCGGCTGCGGCCGCCCTGTCCGCAGCGGCGTCGCTGAAGAGATCGCCCATTGCGCGCCAGTATGCTCAGCGCGATGTCCGCGGAGGAGGACTTCGACACACCGATCCTCGCCGGCAGCGCGCCGAGCGACTACGAGCGGTACCTGAACACCGAGGCGCTGCTCGCGCTGCAGAAAGGCCCGGACGAATGGGTGCACCGCGACGAGCTTCTCTTCCAGGTCGTCCACCAATCGTCCGAGCTGTGGCTCAAGCTCGCGACGAGCGACGTCGACGAAGCGACACGCCGTGTCGAGCAGCGGGAGGTCGCGGAGGCCGCCCGGCTGTTGCGGCGGCCGCTCCGCTGCATGCGTTACGCGACCGACCAGCTCGACATGCTCGAGGAGCTTTCGCCGTGGGAGTACCAGGAGATCCGCAAGGTGCTCGGTCACGGGAGCGGGTTCGACTCGCCCGGCTGGCGATCGCTGCGCACGGCCCTCCCACGACTCGGCCAGGCATTCCATGCCCGCCGTCGTGAGGCGGGCCTCTCCCTCGCCGAGCTCTACGTGCAGCGCCGCGACCACGACGCCCTGTACCGGCTCGCCGAGTCGCTGATCGAGCTCGACGAGTGGTGCCAGCAGTGGCGCGTGCGCCACTACCGGGTCGTCGCGCGTGTCATCGGCGACGGGGTCGTCGGCACGCAGGGGACTCCTGTCGAGGTGCTCGGCCGGCTGGTGCAGACCGTCTTCTTTCCGGAGTTGTGGGATGTGCGGAACGAGCTCACCGCGCGATCGAAGGCCGAATCGGTGTGACCCTCCGCGAGGAGGTCACGGAGCTCCTTCGGGAGCTTCTGCGGCTGGACACGGTCAACCCACCAGGGAACGAGACGCGCGCTGCGACTGCGCTGCAGGCCTACCTCGCACGGAGCGGCGTTCCGAGCCAGCTCGTCGCGCGGTCGCCGGACCGTGCGAACCTCGTGGCGCGGCTCGAGGGCGGGGACGGGCCGCCGCTCCTCCTGATGGCCCACACGGACACCGTCCTCGCCGATCCCGGCGAATGGACCAGGGATCCGTGGTCGGGCGACCTCGTCGAGGGCGAGATTTGGGGCCGAGGCGCACTCGACATGAAAGGCCACGTTGCGGCCGCGGCCGTCGCCTTCGCATCGCTCGCGCGGGAAGGCGTGCCCCCGCCGGGCGACGTCCTCCTCGCGCTCACCGCCGACGAGGAGGTGGGGATTGATTTCGGCATGTCGTGGCTCGCCCGCGAGCATCCAGAGACTGTGCGCGCCGACTTCGCGCTCAACGAAGGGGGCGGCGAGCGCTGCGTGCTCGGCGACAACGTCTTCTACCTCTGCTCGGTCGGCGAGAAGGCGACCGCTCCCTTTCGCCTGCGGCTCCGCGGGCGGAGCGGTCACGCGTCCGACCCGCACACGGCCGACAACGCGCTCCTCAAGGCCGGCCCCGTGCTCGAGGCCCTTGCGCGGCTCGAGCCGCCGAGGTCGCTGCTTCCCGAGGTCGGCGCGTTCCTGGAGACCGTGCTCGGCGAGTCACCGCCGGTCGAGGTCGCGCTCGACCGCGCGCGCGAACTGCACCCGCTCGCCGCGGAGCTCGTGGCGCCACTCCTCTCGGCGACGCTCTCGCCGACGATGATCGAGGCCTCTCGCAAGCGCAACGTGATCCCCGGCACGTGCGTGGTCGAGGTCGACTGTCGGCTCCTTCCTGGGCAGACACGCGAGGACATCGAAGGGCTCCTCCGGGCAGGCGTCCCCGGCGACTGGGAGATCGAGTGGATCCTCGCCGAGCACGTCGGCGGCACCCGCTCGACGCTCGACACACCGCTCTGGCGCGCGCTCGAGGCGTGGGTCGAGCGGGTCGAGCCTGGTGCCCGTCTCGCCCCGATCGTCCTTGCCGGCTTCACGGACAGCCACTACGTCCGCGTCGCCTTCGACACGACGGCGTACGGCTTTTTCCCGCTGCGCGCGATGGATACCCAGGTCGCGGCGCGGCTCGTCCACTCGGCCGACGAGCGGGTGCCGGTCGACGATCTCGAGGCCGGAGTCGATCTGTTCCGCCACGTGGCTACGACACTGTCCTGAGGAGTGCGTCGGCGCCGCGCGATCGGAGGCAGCCTCGCCTTCCTCCTCGTCGCGCCGGGGATCGTTGCCGGTGTCGTGCCGTGGTTGTTGACCGGATGGGAGCTGGCCGAGCCGATCGGCCACCGGTGGCCCATCCGAGTCGCCGGGGTTGTCCTGCTCGTGGCGGGTGGGGCGGTGCTGCTCGAGTCGTTCGCTCGGTTCGTGCTGGAAGGAAGCGGGACGCCCGCACCGGTCGCCCCGACCGATCGCCTCGTTGTGGGCGGCCTGTACCGCCACGTGCGCAACCCGATGTATCTCGCGGTGCTCGCGACGATCCTCGGGCAGGCGCTCGTCCTCTGGCGCCCGATCCTGTTCGGGTATGCGGCCGCGTTCGGCCTTGCCGTGTGGTTGTTCGTCCGGGCGTACGAGGAACCGACCCTGACCGCCCGCTACGGCTCGCAGTACACGGCCTACCGTTCCTCCGTTCCCGGCTGGTGGCCTCGGCTTCGGCCTTGGAAGCCCGACTGAGACCGTTCGCGCCCGGCATCCGGGCAGCCGGGGTCTGAGAGACTGCGCCGATCGACCTCACGAGGGGCGCAGTGGAAGCGTTCAGCAGCTACCAGAACGAGATTTACCTGGCCGGGCTCGGCGACGTCACGCCCGACCTCCCCACCGACCTCACCCGCCTGGAGGCGCTCGCGGAAGAGCGGATGCCGGCGCCGGCGTTCGGCTACGTCGCCGGCTCGGCGGGGTCGGAGTCGACCGCGCGGGCGAACCGCGCGGCGTTCGAGGCGTGGCGCATCGTCCCCCGGATGCTCCGGGACGTCTCCGTCACCGATCTCTCGGTGACCGTGCTCGGGACGGCGATGCCCGCGCCCGTGCTGCTCGCCCCGATCGGCGTCCTCTCGATCGTCCATCCCGACGGCGAGTCGGCGGTGGCGCGCGCCGCTGCCGGACTCGGGCTTCCGATGGTCGTGAGCACCGCCGGCTCGACGACGCTCGAGGAGGTCGCCGAGGCTGGAGGCGACGGGCCCCGTTGGTATCAGCTCTACTGGTCGAAGGACCGTGAGCTGGCCGCGAGCTTCCTCGAACGCGCCTCGGCTTCGGGCTTTCGCGCGCTCGTGGTCACGCTCGACACGTTCTCGATGGGCTGGCGGCCACGCGACCTCGACCGCGCGTTCCTGCCGTTCCTCCGCGCGGTGGGCAACCAGAACTACCTCGCCGACCCGGTGTTCCAGCGGACGCTCGGCGGGCCGCCGGACGATGCGAACCTCGCCGCGGCCGTCGGCCAGTGGGCGGCCACGTTCGGCAACCCCGCGCTCACCTGGGACGACCTGACCTTCCTCCGCGAGCACTGGGACGGGCCGATCGCGCTCAAGGGGATCCAGCATCCGGACGATGCCCGGCGTGCCGTCCAGGCGGGAATGGACGGTGTCATCGTCTCGAACCACGGGGGTCGCCAGGTCGACGGAGCGATCGCCTCGCTGGATGCCCTTCCGGCGATCGCCGAGTCGGTCGGCCACGACGTCGAGGTGCTCTTCGACAGCGGCATCCGCACGGGCGCCGACGTCGTCAAGGCGCTCGCCCTCGGGGCACGGGCCGTGCTTCTCGGCCGGCCGTACGTCTACGGGCTGGGCCTGGCGGGCGAGCCAGGCGTGCGCCACGTCCTGCGCTGCGTGCTCGCGGAGCTCGAGCTGACGATGGCCCTTTCGGGCGCCGGCACGCCCGCGGAGCTCACGCCGGAGCTTCTCGCGCGCGCCTGAGCTCAGCGGGAAGACCCAGCGGCTGCGCCGGCGTCAACCTGGTACCGCCGTCCCTCGTGCCGCTCGAGCGCTGCGGCGATGAGCGTGGCTAGCGGCCCTTCTCCGCGTGCCCGCCGAACTGACTGCGCATCGCGGATAGCAGTCGGTTCGCAAAGTCGTCCTCGCCACGGGATGAGAACCGCGCGAAGAGCGCGGCTGTCAGCACCGGCGCGGGCGTCCCGGACTCGATCGCGGCGATCGACGTCCATCGTCCCTCCCCGGAGTCGGACACCCGGCCTTCGAACTCGTCGAGGGTCGGCGACTCCTGGAGCGCGGCAGCGGTCAGGTCGAGGAGCCACGACGACACGACACTGCCTCGCCGCCAGACCTCGGCGATCGCCGCGACGTCGAGGTCGTAGCGGTAGTGCTCGGGGGTGTCGAGGGGCGCGGTCTCGGCGTCGTGGTCGCGCGCAGACGAGCCTGCGTTCGCGTGGTGGAGGAGGTTGAGCCCCTCCGCGTAGGCCGCCATCACGCCGTACTCGATCCCGTTGTGCACCATCTTCACGAAGTGCCCGGCGCCGGGCGGCCCGCAGTGAAGCCAGCCGAGCTCCTCGGGCCCCGGGCGGGCCGGTGCGGCCGGGGGTGCGCTCCGCCGCGTCGAGCCCGGGCGCCAGCGACGTGAGGAGCGGCGCGAGCCGCGCGACGGCGTCGGGCTCGCCGCCGACCATCAGGCAGAAGCCGCGCTCGAGGCCGAAGACCCCGCCGCTCGTCCCCACGTCGACGTAGTGGATGCCGCGCTCGGCGAGCTCTCGCGCGCGGCGGATGTCGTCGTGGTAGCGCGAGTTGCCACCGTCGATCACCGTGTCGCCCGGCTCGAGGAGCGACCCGAGCTCGGCGACTGCCCGGTCGGTGATCGTGCCCGCGGGGACCATCACCCACACCACGCGGGGCGGCGCCAGCGCTGCGACGAGCTCGGCGGCAGACGCCGCGCCCGTCATCCCCTCGTCGGAGAGCGCACGGACGGCGTCGGAGCTCAGGTCGGTGCCCGCGCAACGATGTCCGTCTCGTAGGGCGCGCCGGACGATGTTCGCGCCCATGCGTCCGAGCCCGACCATCCCGAGCTGCATCGGCGCGTCCGTCGCCATCGCTCCCTCCAACCTCCGACGGTCTACAGTCATCCGAGTCTACGAGAGCAGGCGGGGCGACCCGTCCGCCGCCCGCGACCATGACCGAGCCGCTCGTCGACAGCCCCGCCTGGCAGGCGCTCCGCGCGCACCACGCCGCGGTCCGAGACCTCCACCTACGAGACCTGTTCGCCGACGACGCGAGCCGCGTCGAGCGCCTGTCGTTCGAAGCGGCGGGAATCCACGCAGACCTCTCCAAGCACCGCGTCACGGAGGAGACGGTCGCGCTGCTGCTCGCACTCGCAGCCGAGCGGAGAGTGACCGAGCGCCGCGACGCGATGTTCAGGGGCGAGCACGTGAACACGAGCGAGGATCGGCCCGCGCTCCACATCGCCCTCCGGATGCCGCGCGACCGGTCGCTGCTCGTGGACGGCCAGGATGTCGTCCGGGACGTCCACGAGGTGCTCGACCGGATGGCGTCGCTCGCGGATCGCGTGCGGTCGGGCGAGTGGCGCGGTCACACGGGCAAGCCGATGCGCGCGATCCTCAACATCGGGATCGGCGGCTCGGATCTCGGCCCGGCGATGGCGTACCACGCGCTGCGCGCGTTCAGCGACCGTGCTCTGACATTCCGCTTCGTGTCGAACGTCGACGCGAGCGACCTTCTGGAAGCTCTTCGCGATCTCGACCCGGAGGAGACACTGGTGATCGTCTCCTCGAAGACGTTCACGACGGTCGAGACGATGACGAACGCGCGCAGCGCCCGAGCCTGGCTGCTCGACGGGCTGGGCGGCGACGAGGCGGCGATCGCCAAGCACGTCGTTGCGGTCTCGACCAACCTCGACGCAGTCTCTGCCTTCGGGATCGACCCCGCGAACGCCTTCGGCTTCTGGGATTGGGTCGGGGGCAGGTACTCGATGGACTCGGCAATCGGGCTCTCGACGATGATCGCGATCGGCCCGCCCGCTTTCTCCGACATGCTCGCCGGGTTCCACGCGGTCGACCGCCACTTCGCCGAGGCGCCAACCGAGCGGAACATGCCGCTCCTGATGGGCCTTCTCGGCGTCTGGTACCGCGACCTGTTCGGCGCTCAGACGCACGCAGTGCTGCCGTACGACCAGTACCTCGCGCGCTTCCCTGCCTACCTCCAGCAACTCGTGATGGAGTCGAACGGGAAGCGCGTGACCGTCGACGGAATGCCTGTCGACGTCGAGACCGCCCCCGTCGTCTGGGGCGAGCCCGGCACGAACGGCCAGCACAGCTTCCACCAGCTCCTCCACCAGGGCACCGCGCTCGTCCCGTGCGACATCGTCGCGTTCGCATCACCCGTCGAGCCTCTGGCCAACCATCACGACCTTCTGCTGGCGAACGCGCTGGCGCAGGCGCAGGCCCTCGCGTTCGGCCGGACGGCCGATGAGCTGCGTCAGGCGGGCGTCCCCGAGCGCCTCGTCCCTCACAAGGTGATGCCCGGCAACCGCCCGACGACCTTTCTCCTCCTCGACCGGCTGACGCCGTTCGCGCTCGGCTCGCTCGTCGCGCTCTACGAGCATGTCGTCTTCACGCAGGGGGCGATCTGGGGGATCGACTCGTTCGACCAGTGGGGTGTCGAGCTCGGGAAGGAGCTCGCCGTCAGCCTGGCGCCGGTGCTCGGGGGCACCCGCCCGTCCGAGCCGCTCGACGGCTCCACTGCGACCCTCGTCGAGCGGATCGCCCGCCTGCGCGCCCAGGGCTGAGTCCGTGTTGGTCATCGACGACGCCGACGGAGCGCTCGAGCAGATCGAGGCCTGGCTCCGCGGGCAAGGATTCTTCGCGCCCGGTGGCGAGGACCTGATGGCCGATCTCTTCCTCGGGTACGGGCTCTCCTCGACGATCCGGCGGACGGCCGTCCTGCCGCCGCCCGAGCCGTGCCCTCTGCCAGTTGCTGCCTGTGTCGTCCGATCCGACGTGCACGATGTCAGGTATGACAACGCGGACGCCTGGCGGAGATCGGCGATTGGCGACGCACGTGGGCCGAGGCCGATTACGCCGACGCCGTCGGCGAGGTGCGTGCCGCTATCGCGCGGGGGGAGGTCTACCAGGTCAATCTCGTGCAGCACCTCTCGGCCCCGTTCGCCGGGTCGCCGCGCGCGCTCGCCGCCCGGCTCTCCGCCTTGACACAACCGAGCGACCTCCCGTTCGCCGACGACGGTTGGCGGGTGTTCGATGGCGGCGACTGGGCAATCGTCTCTGCGTCACCGGAGCTCTTCCTCGCGAGACGCGGCGGCCGTGTGTGGACGAGGCCGATCAAGGGGACGAGGCCGCGTGGCCGACGCGCAGAGCTTCTCGCGTCGGCGAAGGATGCGGCCGAGCACGTGATGATCGTCGACCTCGAGCGGAACGACCTGTCGCGGGTCTGCGAGCCGGGCAGCGTGCACTGGCCGGAGCTGATGGTCGCGGCGCCGCTCGCCGGCGTCGAGCACCTCGTCTCGACGGTCGAGGGTGAGGTTCGGCCCGAGGTGGGGCTGGCGGCGCTGCTCGACGCAACGTTCCCCGGCGGCTCCGTCACCGGCGCGCCGAAGATCGCGGCAGTCGACCTGATCGCATCCCTGGAGCCGGTCGGGCGCGGGGCCTCGATGGGCGCGCTCGGGCGGGTCTACGGCAACGGCGACCTCGAGCTCGCACTGACGATCCGAACCTTCGCGATCGCGGAGGGGCAGATCCACCTGTGGGTCGGGGGCGGCGTCGTCTGGGACTCCGATCCGGCGAGCGAGGTCGAGGAGTCGCTGACGAAGGCGGCGCCCCTTCTGGAGGCGATCGGCGCGCCTCTCGTCCGCCGCAGCCGTCGCCCGGCGAGCACGTCGGCGGGCGGGCCGCGGTGAGCGGGCCTGCGGGGTCGCGGAGCCTCCGGCCGTTCTCGGCGGCGATCTCGGGACGTGGGGTCGTCGAGCCGGGAGACGCCGTCGTCGCGTGCGACGACGAGGGATTCGGCCGCGGCCGCGCGGCGTTCGAGACGCTGCGAGTCTACGACGGACGCCCGTTCCGACTCGCCCAGCATGTCGAGCGGCTGCGCGTGTCGGCAGAGCGACTCGGCCTGCCTGCGCCGTTGGACGCCGACATCCGGGAGTTGGCGGAGCTCGCGCTCGACGCGGCCGGAGTGCCCGAGGCGGTCTTGCGCCTCTACTGGACGCCAGGCGCTCCGGGCGAGGAGCCGTTCGGGATCGCGCTGGTCTCGGCGGTCCCCGACTGGATCGAGCCCGCACGCGATCGCGGCCAGCGGCTCGTCTCGCTCACCTACCCACGTCGCGCGTCGCCGTGGCTGCTGCCCGGGACGAAGTCCGTCAGCTACGCGACGCACATCGCTGCCGAGGACGAGGCCAAGCGACGGGGCGCCGACGACGCTGTCCTGGTCGATCTCGACGGTACCGTGCTCGAAGGTCCCGTTACGAACATCTGGTGGCGGGAAGGCGATGTGCTCGTGACGCCGTCGCTCGAGCTCGGGATCCTCGCCGGTGAGACGCGCGCCGCCCTCCTCGCGCTCGCGGAGGGGTTGGGGTACCGCATCGAGCAGGGTGCGTTCCCGCTGGAGCGACTCCACGGGGCGGACGAGGTGTTCACGTCGTCGTCCGTCCGCGAGGTGATGCCGGTGATCGGCGTCGACGGTCGAAGCTACGAGAGCCGCCGGTCGGCGATGGAGCTGCTCGAGGCGCTCCGAGCGGCAGCGCGCGACTGACCCGCATTTTCGGTTCCGGCGTCGCCGGGCACCTGACTTCGGACTGGATCCGGCGCGTCCTCCAGACGCTCGCATCCGCGAGCGGCCCGTCGGCCCCGTCGCCACCCACGCAGAGGACGCTACCCTCCGCAGCATGGACAAGCTGCGCCTGGGCGGCATGGCCCTCCAGAACGGCGTGCTCGTTCACGGGCCGACGTCGTGGGGTGCCGCGATCAGGCGCGCGGACGGCGCCGTCAAGACGGCATCCGGCGCCAAGCCTCGTCTCGGACGCACGTCGATCCCGTTCGTCAGAGGGCCCTTGCGACTCGCCGAGGCGTTCGCCGTCCTTCCCGTCGTCAAGCGTGCGCTGCCAGAGGCGCGCATGCCGTTCGAGCGTCCGGCGGTCGCTGTCGCGCTCGTCGCCGGAACGACCACCGCAAGCCTCGCGCGCCGCTCGTCGCTCCCCATCGTCCCTCGCGAAGCCGCGGTCCTGATCGCGTCGCTCGTGCCCGCGCTCGTCGCGCTCCGAGGGGAAGAGCTCACGTCGTACCACGGCGCGGAGCACGTCTCGATCGGCACGTACGAGACGGGCGAGCGCGCCGCCAAGGAGCACGAGCGTTGTGGGTCCCACCTGGTCGGACCGCTCGCGCTGGCAACGGCGCTCGCGGCCGCGGGCGCCGAGCTCGCGCCGGCGCGCCATCGGAACGTGGCGCGTCTCGCCGGATCGCTTGGGGCGCTCGGCGCCGCGGTCGAGGTGTTCGGCTGGATGAGCCGCAACCCCGAGCGGCGGCTCGCGCGGGTGCTCGCACGTCCCGGCACGGAGCTCCAGCGGAAGCTCTCGACGAGCGAGCCTTCCGAGGCGCAGCTCGAGGTCGCCGAGGCTGCGCTCGCCGCCTGTCTCGCCGCAGAGGCGGCGGCCGCGTGAGCGTCCTGTCCCCCCGCGTCGGAAGGGACCGGCTCGATCCGGCGATCTTCGACCTCCCCGTCGAGAAGATGCGCGACGGCTACTACTCGGACGCGTACTTCAACCACACGCGCGCCGCGCTCCTCCACGACGCTCGTCATCCGCGGGTCGTGATGCAGGTGTTCCAGCGCAAGCGGGCGATGGTCGGTGGGATGGACGAGTCGATCGCGATCCTCGAGCTCTGCTCGCACGACTGGGATGGTCTCACCGTCCACGCGCTGCACGACGGCGACCGGATCGAGCCGTGGGAGACGGTGATGACGGTCGAGGGCGACTACACGGCGTTCGCGCACCTCGAGACCGTCGTGCTCGGCACGCTCGCCCGCCGAACGCTGATCGCGACGAACACCGCCCGGGTGGTGGAGGCCGCGAACGGAAAGCCGATCATCTTCATGCCCGCGCGACACGACCACCATCGCGTCCAAACCGGCGACGGCTACGCCGCGTTCGTCGCCGGGGCTGTCCTGGGGGCCGAGATCGGCGTGACCTCGGACGCCCAGGCCTCGTGGTGGGGCGGGCGTGGGCTCGGCACCGTCCCGCATTCGCTCATCGCCGCGTACGGCGGGAACACCGTGCTCGCGGCGACGAAGTTCGCCGAGTGGGCGCCCGAGGACTTCCGGATCACCGTTCTCGTCGATTTCGAGAACGACTCCGTGCGCACTGCCCTCGACGTGGCTCGCGCGCTGGGGCCGAGGCTGTGGGGCGTGCGCCTCGACACGTCGAGCCAGCTCGTCGATCGGTCGCTCTGGGACGAGCTGGGCGATTTCGACCCGCGAGGAGTCAACGAGCGGCTCGTGCGGAAGGTGCGACGGGCACTCGACGAGGACGGCTTCGAGAGCGTGAGGATCGTCGCCTCCGGTGGGTTCACGGTCGAGAAGATCCAGCAGTTCGAGCTGAACGGCGTTCCGGTCGACGCCTACGGGGTCGGCTCGTCGCTCATCCGAGGGGAGAACGACTTCACTGCGGACATCGTGATGACCGACGGACGGCCGTCGGGCAAGGTGGGTCGTCGCTTCCGTCCGAGCGACCGGCTCGAGCTCGTGCAGTGAGCAGGCGTTGAGCGGCCGTCTCCTGTGGGACGTCGACACCCAGGTCGACTTCGTCCACGCGGACGGCAAGCTGCCGGTGCCCGATGCCGAGAGCGCTGCCCCTGCAATGGCGAAGCTCGTACGGTGGGCCGAGGAGCGCGGCGTGATCCATCTCGCCACGGCGGACGACCACGAGCTCACGGATCCCGAGATCGCCGACGACGCCGATTTCGTCACGACCTTCCCTCCGCACTGTCTTCGGGGCACCCCCGGGGCGGCGAAGATCCCCGAGACCGTGCAGCGCGACCCGCTCCCAGTCTCGCTCACGCCGTATCCACCCGGGCTCGTGCCGGAGCTCGTCCGAGAGCGCCGAGAGCTGCTCGTCCTGAAGAAGACCTACAGCGCGTTCTCCAATCCGAATCTCGACGCAGTGCTCGAGGCGCTCGCGCCCGACGAGGTGGTCCTCTTCGGAGTCGCAACGGACGTCTGCAACCACGCCGCGGTCATGGGCTTGCTCGCGCGGGGCCATGCCGTGACCTTCGTCGAGGATGCCTCGCGCGGTCTCTCGGAGGAGCGGGTTGCGGCCTCGCTCGAGGAGTGGCGGGCCGGAGGCGTGCGGTTCACGACGAGCGCCGAGGTGATCCGCTAGCCGCGTGAACGTGCCGCCGCTCGTCGCCCGCGCCCGCGCTGCAGCCGCGGAGCTCGGCTTCGACTCGCGCTGTAGCGACGCTGACGGGCGCTTGCTTCATGTTCTCGCGGGACGCCGTGGCGTCGAGCGGGTCTGCGAGATCGGGACCGGCACGGGTGTGGGAACAGCATGGCTCGCGTCGGCCCTGCCGCCGGGCGTGCCCCTCTACACGGCCGAGCGCGACGAGACGCGGGCGGCCGCGGCCGCGGGGCTCTTCGCCGACGACCCGGACGTGCACGTGCTCGTGGGCGACTGGCGCGCGGTTCTCCCTCCGCATGGCCCGTTCGATCTCCTCTTCGTCGACGGCACGAGCGCCGAGGGACGACCCGGACGCAGTGCTCGGTATCGCCACCCCCGGCGCCACGGTCGTGCTGAACGGCGTCTCGGCGGACCGGTCCGGAGCGGACGCGCTGACGCGAGCGGTGGCTCGGGCACCCGCGTGCATCCGCCGTCGAGCTCGAAACGGGTGGGAACGTCAGCGTCCTCGTCGCGGTGGTCCGCCGGTAGCTCGCCAATCCCTGGTCCGCGACGGGCCGTGGCGGTCCGTCAGGGTGGATCGTCCCAGGCGCCGAACAGCGCCTCGTGCAGGTAGCCCCGCGTCTGCCAAGCTCGGCGGCGAGGCGCCGCCTGGTGTGCCGCTCATCCGGACGAGCGACCTGATGCCGTTCGCGCCCACCCACTCCGCGAGGACGACCCAACCGACGAGGATCGAGCCGTCGAGCGCCTCGCTCTCCGAGGCGCTCGCCTCGATCGCCTCGTGGATCGTCTGCTCTCGCGTCACGTCCGACATCGCGACCGATGCTAGGACGGCCGACGGACGTGACGCGTTGCTCGAGCCGAGCTACCGCGGGCAACCCGAGGCACCTCGGGTCGCCCGCGGCCCCTGCGTGCGCGTTAGCGGCTGCCGCCCTGCTGGACGAGCTGCGCGACCTGCCGCTCGACCATCGTCTGATCCTGACCGGACTTCTGCGCGATCGTGCGCACAAGGCTGTCCGGATCGCTCTGGACCTGCTGCAGGTCACGATCCTCGAGGTCCGGGAACTGCTGCTTGAGCTGTGACTTGATCTTCGGGAAATCGTCCTTGAGCTGCTGTTTGACCTGCTGGTCGAGCATGTGGCCTCCCTGGTCGTCGTGACTTCCTCGAGAGTTCACTAGCCCGATTCTCGACCTCGAAACATCCATGTCTCAGCCGTCCTCACGAGGCGGCTCGACATGCCGGGCGAGCGCTGCCAGCCGGATGTCCCACTGGGTCCCGACCCGCTCGAGCCACGCCGCGGCGTCGCCGAGCGGCGCCGACTCCAGCTCGTAGCGCGTCTCCCGTCCCAGCCGCTCGGCGCGGACGAGCCCGGCATCGCGCAACGTTGCGAGGTGCTTCGCGACCGCCTGCCGCGTCACCGGCAGCTCGCCGGCGAGCTCGGTCTGGCTCGCGCTTCCGCCCACGGCGAGACGCTCGAGCACGAATCGACGGCTCGGGTCGGCGAGTGCGGCGAAGACGCGGTCTACGCGTGCGTCCACGACGCGAGCGCCGTGATCTCCAGCGCGGTGCTCCAGTCCGGCGCCGTCTCGCGGACGTGCACGCTCGTTCCGCCCACCGCGTCCGTGAGCGAGAGCTCCACGACCCCGTCGTCGTCCCAGCGCAGGACGAGCAGCTCCTCCTCGCGCACCGTCTCGACGGCGCCGCGCCGGACGTCGCCGTCGGCCCACCGGAACTCGGCTGCGCCTCCCTCGCGCAGCTCGAGTAAGACCTCGTTCGCGAACCACTCCTCGAGGCGCTCTGGGTCGGTCAATGCCTCCCACGCATCCTCGCGCGTGGTCGGCAGCACGATCTCCCGCGTGATCTCCATGCGCAACCTCCGAGTTGCGTATAGTAGTGCAACCAGTTGGTTGCACGATACAGCGAATGGAGGCTGCAGTGCCGCTGATCCCGACCGTCGTCGAGGCCGACGGCCGCGCCGAGCGTGCCTTCGACATCTACTCGCGCCTGCTCCGCGACCGCATCGTGTTCCTCGGCCGGCCGATCGACGAGGAGATCGCGAACCTCGTGGTCGCGCAGCTCCTCTTCCTCGCGGCCGAGGATCCGGACGCGGACGTCAACCTCTACGTCAACTCCCCCGGCGGGGAGGTCTACGCCGGCCTCGCGATCTACGACGCGATGCAGCACATTCGCCCTGACGTCAAGACGATCTGTTACGGCATCGGCATGTCGGCCGCCGCGATGATCGTCGCCGGCGGCGCTCCCGGGAAGCGGCTCGCGCTTCCCCACGCCAAGCTGATGATCCACCAGGGCTCCGCCGGCTTCCGCGGTGCCCCCTCCGACGTGGCGATCGCCGCGCGCGAGATCGAGTCGACGACGCGACAGATGGCCGAGATCCTCTCGCGGCACACGGGCCGGCCCGTCGAGCGCGTGCTCGACGACATCGACCGGGATCGGTTCATGACGCCCGCAGAGGCGGTCGCCTACGGTCTTCTCGATGACGTGCTCGAACCGCGGCCGACCGGGGGCCTCGCAGTAGCATCGCCCGCATGAGAGCGCTCGGCATCCATCACGTCGGGGTCGCCGTCGACGACCTCGATCGCGCCGTCGGGACGTACGTCGATGTCCTCGGCGCGACGCTCGAGCACCGTGCCGAGCTCGCCGACCAGGGCGTCGACGCCGCTTCCGTCCTCGTCGGGCCGGATCGTGTCGAGCTGCTCGCTCCGACCGGCGACGACACGCCTATCGGGAAGTTCATTGCGAAGCGCGGCCCCGGGATGCACCACGTGGCGTACGTCGTCGACGACGTCGCAGCCGCTCTCCGAGACCTTGCGTCCGACGGAATCGAGCTGATCGACGAGACTCCGCGTCACGGCCTTTTCGGGCTCGAGGTCGCATTCGTCCATCCAGACGCCGTCCACGGCGTCCTGACCGAGGTGGTGTGCCCTGCCTGACGATTCGATTCGCATCGAGCTCGCCTTCGAGGGCGGGCAGATCATCACCGCGATGGTGTCCGTCGCGGCGGCCGACGCCGTGGAGCGGGCCGTGGCGGCCGGGTCCGGCGGCACGGTCGACGTCGAGACAGACGACGGGCGTATCACCCTCGTCGTGCCGCGCATCGTCTACCTCAAGCGGTACACGAGAGGCGCGCAGCCTGGCTTCATGGGCGCGAGCTAGAGCGGAGGCCTCGTGAGCTTCGCCGTCGGCGCCGACGCGTACGACCGCTTCATGGGCCGGTACTCGGTGCCGCTCGCCCCGACGTTCGCGGACTTTGCAGCCGTCGACGACGGACAGCACGTGCTGGACGTCGGCTGCGGGCCCGGCGCGCTGACGGCCGAGCTCGCGGAGCGTGTCGGGCCGAGCGCGGTGGCCGCCGTGGATCCGTCAGGGCAGTTCGTGGACGCCTTGCGGCGGCGCCACCCGGGTGTGGAGGTGCAGCGCGCCGCCGCGGAGCAGCTGCCCTTCGAGGATCGGACGTTCGACGCGACCCTGGCGCAGCTCGTCGTCCACTTCATGGCGCAACCCGTGACCGGACTACAGGAGATGGCGCGCGTGACGCGCCACGACGGGGTCGTGGCGGCGTGCGTGTGGGACCACGCCGGCGGCGGCGGGCCGCTGAGCGGGTTCTGGAAGGCAGTCCACGAGCTCGACGCGCACGTCGAGGACGAATCGCAGCTTCCGGGCGCCCGCGAAGGGCATCTCGGGCAGCTCTTCCGCGAGGCGGGCCTGCGCGAGGTCGAGGAGGGCTCGCTGTCGGTCGACGTCGAGCATCCGACGTTCGAGGAGTGGTGGGCGCCCTACACCCTCGGCGTCGGGCCGGCGGGGGCCTACGTGGCCGGCCTCGAGCAAGATCGGCAGTCCGAGCTCCGTGAGCGCTGCCGCGAGCTGCTGCCCGAGGCCCCGTTCGTCGTCAGCGCGCGAGCGTGGGCCGCACGTGGGGTCGCCTAGCGCTCCCTGCTCGGAGAGTGCGACGTCCGGTGTGGCGACGGTGATTACGCTGCCGCGATGGCGCTCGAGGTCGGGATCGTGGGTTTGCCGAACAGCGGCAAGACGACCCTTTTCAATGCGCTCACGCGCGCGGGCGCGGAAATCACTGCGTACGCGTCCGTGACGGACAAGCCCAACGTCGGCATGGCGACGATCGCCGACGACCGACTCGGACGGCTGGCGGCGCTCGTCGAGGCGAAGAAGGTCACGCCGGCGGCGGTTCGGGTCGTCGACGTGCCGGGCACAGGCCCGCAGCTGCTCGGCAACCTCCGCCAGGTCGACGCGATCCTTGCCGTGCTCGACGGGTTCTCGCCGGATGCGACTCCCGCGGACGACCTCGAGACCCTGAAGCTCGAGCTCCTCGTCGCCGACCGCGACCACGTCGAGCGCCGGCACGAGCGAGTCGCGAAGGAGGCGAAGTCGGGCGACCCGGCCAAGCGAACCGAGCTCGAGACGCTGACGGCGCTCCTCGCGCACCTCGACTCCGGGCGGGCGCTCGCCGACTGGCCGGGCGAACTTCCTCCCGAGCTCGACCCCCTGACGACGAAGCCGCTCCTCGCCGTCGAGAACGGCCCCGAGGGGATCGACTGCAAGCTCGAGGCGGAGCTCGCCGAGCTCGACGACGAGGAGGCCGGGGAGTTCCGCGACGGGCCCTCTGCGCTCGACGAGGTCGTGCGCAGGCTCTCGGAGGCTCTGGGCCTGATCACGTTCTTCACGGTGGGGGACAAGGAGACGCGCGCCTGGACGCTGCGGAACGGCCAGTCCGCCCTCGAGGCGGCGGGCACGATCCACACCGACATCGCGCGCGGCTTCATTCGCTGCGAGGTGATCGCCGCCGACGACCTGCTCGCTGCCGGCTCGCACGCCGAGGCGGCGAAGCGCGGCACGCAGCGCCTCGAGGGCAAGACGTACGTCGTCCAGGAAGGCGACGTCCTGAACGTTCGCTTCAACGTCTGAGAGAAAGACGAGGGCCCCGACGGGCCCTCGCCTCACAGAGATCGCGAAGGGTTACTTGCCGAACATCCGCTTGATGTTGGCCCTCTCGTTGAGGTCCTTCGCGTAGTCGCCCTTCTTCGCCCTGGTGGGGCCGTTCCCGTTCTTCACCGGCCCGACGATCGTCCACGTGCTCGGCTCGACGATCGTCGCGGGAGCGCCGGCGAGCGCGGCGCCCTCGGCGACGAGGTCGTACGCGGCTTTGGCGTGGCCGAGCGCGCCGGTGTAGTCGTGCGCCGCGAACGCCATCTGCGCCATAGCGAGGCGGCTGCCCGCCGCCGCCTTCCTGCCACCCGGGTCGCCGGGATACGTTGCGATCGCATTCGCGATCTTGGCGTAGCCCGCCGCGTGATGGCGTGCCGAGTTGTCCCGATCGAACTGGCTGAAGTCCCAGTTCAGGTCGATGTAGCTCATCATCGAGTTCGACTCGTCCCCGAGCCAGGCGAAGTATGTCTCGCCGCCCGGGCCGAAGTCGACGCCCGTGCCCGGGTCGTACCCGTCATGCGGGTGGCTCAGCGACGAGTGGTGCCCGTACTCGTGGATCATCGTCGTCGTCAGCCCGTACCCGGCCGCGACGGCGTCCGGGTAGACGAAGCTGAAGACGCCGCTCTGCGTGCCGTCGAGCCAGTTGTCGTCGGCGAACCCGAGCAGGCCCGGTGACTTCGGCTTCTGGCCGATCGACCAGTTGACGAGCCCGGCCTCGTAGGCGGGGTTCCCGTCGAGGAAGTCGGCCCGGTTGCGGGCGGACACGAGGAAGATGTTCACGAAGCCGCCGAACCCGGCGTAGCCCGGATGGAGGTCGTTGTAACAGACCTTGTCCGCGACGAACTGCTTGTAGCAGCGGTTCCAGTCGCCGTCGAACTTGATGTCCTCGTAGTCGGCGGTCAACGTCGAGTTGAAGCCGCTCGGCAGCTCCTTCTCCTCCTGGAGGAAGAGGGCGGGGTCGATGAAGTCCTCTGACGCGTCGACCTGGTTCCACCCCTCCACCGTGTTGACGTCGAGGTTGACCTGACCCGGCAGCCGGTTTCGGGTGAAGTAGGGCGGGTAGAGCGGCGAGCTCGTGAAGAGCAGGTCGAGCCCGACATACCGGATCACCCTGTTCAGGTCGGTGGTCAACGGGGCCGAACCGAAACCCGGGTGGTTGTGCGCGAGCGGCGTGCCCGAGTACTCCCAGATGTTCGGGATCCGGTAGTCGGCGGCGTCGTCTCCGTCGATGTCGGCGTTCGTGACGTCGAAGCTGCCGCCCCAGCTCTCGGGGCCTGCCGAGAGGTCGTAGAACCACAGCCGCTTCGGAGGCCCGGTGTACCTGTTCTCCTCGTCGTCGGGCGCGGTGCCGCCCCAGGCGACGATCTTCCGCGTCTCGCGGACGACGCCGAAGTTGTTGCCCGTGTCGGGGTCCGGCTCGTTCGTCTTCGTGTAGACGTGGAACTTGAAGTCCGGCCGGTCCTTCCAGTTGACGAACAAAACGGTGGGCTTCGTGAGGTCGACGCCGGCCGGCGGGTTCTCGATGATCCACTTCTCGACCGAGGGCGCGTCGATCCAGTGGTTCTGCCCGACGTCGAGCGCGCCTGCCTGCGCGTTGTAGTCGTCCTGGAAGAGCGTCCGCGGCCTCGCCTGCGCGATGCTCGACAGGTAGCCGAAGAACGCGCTCTCCCACGATGCTGCCGTGTACGTCGGCGTGTACGTGTACGAGTACGTGATCCCGAGGTCGGCCTCTTCGTCGAGCCCGTAGAGCAGCTTGGACCGTGTCTTCGGCGACCCGGTGGTCGGGAGCCCGGCGGCGACGGCGCTCCAGCTCGGATCGGAGCCCCCGAACGTGCCGACGAACACGACATTGACGTCGACCGTCTCGTTGAGCGGCGTGAGCCCGCCCGGGTTGAGCGCAGCGCCCGCGACGGAGCTCGCTGCGAGAGCCGCGAGCGACGTCAGTGCGGCCGCGAGCGTAAGACGATGGCTTCGTCTCAAGGTTTTCTCCCCTTTCGTCTGGTGCCCGGAAGAGAGGCGCGTAACCGGCGGCCAGAACGCTAGACCCGTTCTCTCTCCGGGTCAATCGACCTCGGTTGGCTCAGCCGACCGCGACGACCCCGGCTCCTCCGAGCGCCATCGCGCCTCCCACCCGGCGGGACCGGTCGAGTCGCTCGGCCAGCAGCGCGCGGGCGAGCAGCACGGTCGTCACGGGGTACAGAGCGCTGAGCACGGCGACGATTCCCGCTGGGCCGCGGGTCGTCGCGTATGCGACGAGCACGTTCGCGACCGTGTCGAAGACGCCGACCGCGACGATCGCGGGGACGAGCCTGGCGGGGGGCCGAATCGGTGCGGAGACCCAGAGCGCCGCGGCGAGCGCGAGGAGCGTGGAGGTCGCGCGCGCCGCGAGGATCGACCACGCGACGCCTCCGTCGGACGACGCGTCGAGCCCGACGATGAACAAGCCGAAGCCGAGCGCCGCGACGAGGGCGAGCAGGACGCCGGCCGCGATCCCACTGCTTGCGGTGCGGCTCGGCTCGCGCGCGAGTAGGACGATGCCGAAGAGCACGACCGCAATTCCGACCCATTGCAGGGCGCTCGGCACCACCCCTTGCGTGACGTCGACAGCCAGTGGGACGATCGGACTTGCGGCCGAGATCGGCGCCACGATGCCCATTGCCCCGACCGCCAGACCGCGGTACAGCGCTGCGAGGCCGATCGCCCCGGCCGCGCCCGCGCCGACCGCCGGCAGCAGATCCTCGACCGACGGCAGCGCGGCGCCGCTCGTGATCACCCAGATCGCCACGCCCACCAGCCCCACGGCCTGAGAGGCGGCGAGCACGGTCAGAACGTGCGCCCTCCGCGACGCCAGTCCGGCGAGGAAGTCCCCGACGCCCCACGACGTCGCGCCCAGCAGCGCGAGGAGCGCGAAACCCAAGCGCCGTCAGTCGCCGACCGGGCGAGTCGCGGCCTGGCCGTCGAGCTGGTTCGCGTGGTACAGCACCGCCGCCTCTGCGGTGCGCGCGGCGCCGCGGTCGTGGTGTGCGGCGATCGCATGGAGTAGCTCGGCGCGGACGGTCGGGTCGAGGGCAGCGCCTCGTTCGTCGACGAGCCGTACGCCGAGCTGGACGTGGCCGAGGAGCGCCCCCTCCGGTGTGGGCCTGAATGCCGGCCCCGGTCCGAGCTCGCGGACGCGGCCCACGTCATGGAGGAGCGCGGCGGTGAGCAGGAGATCCGTCCGCAGTCGCGGGTGGAGCTGCGCCGTCTCCCGGCAGAGCGTCGCGACCCCTACCGTGTGCTCGAGCAGGCCGCCCGCGTAGCCGTGGTGACCGTCCGCGCCGGCCGCGGGCAGCCGCCGCATTCCGTCGCGCACGTCGGCTTCGCGGAAGACGGCGCCGACGAGCGCCGCGAGGCCCGGATGCGCGATCTCGGACGCGAGGAACTCGAGGAACCCGTCGAGCTCGTCGGCGTCGCGACGCAGTGCCGGCGCAAGCCCCGCCGGGTCCGTGTCGGACTGCTCGACCGTGCGCACCTGAAGCTGGAGCCGACCGTCGAATCGCTCCACGCGGGCGAGCACACGCACGGCGTCGCCCTCGTCGAAGCGACGGTCGAGCAGCTCGACGTCGTCCCAGATCCGCCCTTCGATCCGCCCGCTCGGGTCGACGAGCTCGAGCAGCAGGTACGGCTTCCCCTTGCGCGTCGTGAGGCGTCGCTTGCGAGCCACTGCGAACACGCCGTCGACGGTCCGGTCTTCGACGAGGTCGGCGATCGTCGCCACGGGCTGAGTCTAGGGCCTCGCCTGTAGGCTCGACCGGTGGCCGATGTCCGCCCGTTCCGTGCCGTTCTCTACGCACGGCCGAGCGCGGAGGTGACGGCGCCCGCCGTACGACGTGATCGACGACCAGGACGTCCTGGAGCTGCGCGCCCGTGACCCCCACAACGTCGTCCATCTGACATCGGCGCCTGACGCGGCAGCTGCGGGCGAGCGCTACCGAACCTGGGTCTCCGAGGGGGTTCTCGTGCGGGAAGCGAGCCCGGCGGTCTGGTACCTCGAGCAGGACTACGTCGGCCCTGACGGCGTTCCCCGCCGCCGTGACGGGATCGTGGCATCGCTCCGCGCCGAGCCGTACGCAACCGGCGCCGTCCTCCCTCACGAGCGCACGCATGCGGAGGCAATCGAGGGCAGGCTGCGCCTCGTCCGAGCGACGCGCACGCAGCTCGAGCCGATCTTCCTCCTCTACGAAGGCGAACCTCCGCTGACGCGACCGGCCGGGGGCCCGGACCTCGACGTCGAGGGAACTCGGCTCTGGCGGCACGAGGACGGGGGCGTCGAGGCGTACTTCGCCGACCGCCAGCTCCTCATCGCCGACGGCCACCATCGTTACGAGACAGCAGTTGCGTTCGCCGCCGAGGACGGCGCCGATCGCCTGCTCGCCGTCCTCGTCTCGACATCGGACGCCGGGCTCGAGGTCTTTCCGACCCACCGGGTCTTCGCCGGCCGGCACGACATCGACCCCCCGGGCGAGGTGTTCCCCACCGTGGAGGAGGCCCTCGGCGCCCTCGAGCTGGGGTCGCCCGGGGACCCGCTCGCCGTCTTCGTCAGCGCGACGGAGGCCCGGCTCGTGCGTGGAGACGACGGAGAGCTCGACGTCGACCTCGTCGATCGTTTCGGTCACGAGGGCATCTCGTACACCCCGGACCGCGACGAGGCGCTGCGTCGTGTCCGAGGCGGAGAGGCGGACTGCGCGTTCCTTCTCCGGCCACCCCGCATCGCAGACGTCTTCGAGCGCGCTCGCCGCGGGGAACCATTGCCACAAAAGACAACTTATTTTTTCCCGAAGCTCCTCTCGGGGCTCCTCTTCCATCCGGTCGACCCGTGACCGACTGGCTCTCCTTCTCACGTGACTGCGTTCGCGATCTCGAGGTGGTGCTCGCCGAGCTTCCGACCCGCGCGGAGCGCGAGCCGGTCCTGCGGGTCGGCGAGGGCGGCGACGACACGACGGCGATCGACGCTGCGGCGGAGCTGGCGGTCGTCGGACGCCTCGAAGCGCTCGGCCTCGACCTCACGTTGGTCTCCGAGGAGCTCGGGCTGCGGACGTTCGGGGCGGGGGGCGCGCTGCGTGTGGTCGTCGACCCCATCGACGGCTCCGTCAATGCGAAGCGCGGCATTCCCTTCTTCTCCCTCTCGCTCGCGGTGGCCGACGGCGAGACGATGGACGACGTGAGCTTCGGGTTCGTCTACGACTTCGGCGTACGGGAGGAGTGGGTCGCGGAGCGCGGGCGTGGGGCGTTTCTCGACGGAGCGCCGCTCGACGGGCCCGGCCCGAAGGACGCGATCGAGATCCTCTCGCTCGAAGGGACGACGACCGACGCGATCGCCCGGGCGGTCCCGGGGCTCGACGCGATCGCCCACCGCGTCCGGGTGATGGGCTCACTCGCGCTCTCGCTCTGCCATCTCGCCGCCGGTCGCGTCGATGGCGTCTGCTGTCTCAAGCCGGCCAGGTCGATCGACATCGCGGCAGCGCAGCTGCTCGTCCGAGAGCGCGGACTCGCAATCGAGCTCTTCGAGGACCCGCCGTTCGGTGGGGCGCCTCTCGACCTCGGACAGCGCTCGCGCGTCGTTGCCGCTGCAAGTGACGAGCTGTGCGCGCAGCTCGCAGCGGCGTTGCGGTAGCTCCGCCCACGGGACGCGGGCGCACCGCGGGCTCCGCGCCGCGCGGCGGTGGCCGCGTTCGGTGCCCACGCGCCGGGGCGCGCGTTCGGTACCAGGTACCGATCTCTGTCAAGGGATTTCGGCGCCGATCTCGTGCCAATCGCTCCACAGCCCGTGAGCCGTCTCCGGATCGGCCTTGGTCGCGTGCAGCGGGAGATCCTCGCTCGTCGAGGACCTGTCCGGAGTCGCCGACTCGACAGCGGGCCATGTCTGACACGGCTTCCACCCCGCTCGGGCGCACTCGGCGACTGCCGCGGGCAGGGCGTACCGACGGGCGGACGCTTTATGCTCGCGCGGTGTCGATGAACGACGCGGCGACGGGCCCGAGCCAGGGTGATGACGAGCGCATGACGCGCCGCCTCCTCGAGACGGCCATCTCCGTCAGGACGCTGCTCATCGCAGCGCTCATCGTCTTCCTCGGGTGGGCTGTCATCTCGATCCTCGACGCGCTCCTCCTGGTGTTCCTCGGCATCTTCCTGGCCCTCGTCTTCGAGATTCCCGTACGGGCGTTCATGCGTCGAACGGGGCGGGGTCGAGGGCTCTCGGCCACGATCGTCGTCCTCGGCTCGGCCGCCGCGGCGACCGTCCTGGCTCTGATCCTGCTCGTGCCGCTGGCCAGCTCCGTGCGTGACTTCCTGAAGGACCTGCCGGACCTCGTCGCCCAGCTGCGAGACTCCGACGAGCTCTCGTGGGCGGGCGACTCGGGTGCCGCGGAGAACGTCCAGGACGGGGCGAGCGACCTCTCCGCGACGATCCCCGACGCGATCTCCGCGCTCCTCGGTGTCGCCGGCCAGGCGTTCTCCGTCGGCCTCGCGCTCTTCACCGTGCTGTTCCTTGCGCTCTTCCTGCTCGTCGACGTGTCGAAGCTGCAAGGTGTGCGTACGGAGCATGTTGAAGCCGGCGGACGCCGACCTCTGGCTCGACGTCTGGGAGCGCATCACCGGAACCGTCTCGCGCTGGGCCATCGGCGCCCTGACGATCGCCGTCATCGCGGGCACGACCCAGGGCCTCACCGCTTTCCTCCTCGGCTCGAGCTACGCGCTGGCGCTGGGCCTGATCGCCGGCTTCCTCGACCTGATCCCCAATATCGGCGCCACTATCGCCGCGTTCATCCTCGTGCCGACGATCCTTGCGGAGGAAGGGCTCACGGACGCCCTGATCATGCTCGCGGTCGTGCTCGTCTACCAGCAGATCGAGAACAACCTGCTCTCGCCGACGATCTACGGCAAGGCCGTGAACATCATGCCGTTCTTCGTGATCCTCGGCGTGACGCTCTTCGGCGCCCTCCTCGGCGTGCTCGGCGCGCTCGTCGCGGTGCCCGTCACGGCGTCGCTCCAGATCGTGCTGAAGGAAGTCACGACCGCGCGCCGCGCACGGATCGCCGAGGTTCGCGCCGAGGCCGATCGACTCGCCGCGGAAGCGGCGCCTGCGTCCGGCGTAGCCCCTCCGTAGTGCTCGAGGCGCTCGGGTGGGGCCTCCTCGCGAGCTCGTCACTCGTGATCGGCGGGGTGATCGCGCTCCGGGTCCACGTGAACCGCCTCACGCTCGGGCTCGTCATGGGTTTCGGGGCCGGGGTGCTGATCAGCGCGGTCGCCTTCGAGCTCGTGGAGGAGGCATTCGAGACGTCCGGGCTGCTCTCGGATGTCGCGATCGGCCTGTTCGCCGGCTGCGCGGTCTTCACGCTCGGCGACGCCCTGATCGACAGGCTCGGCGGCGCCGACCGAAAGCGGATGGAGGGCGCGCAGGCGGGCGGCTCGGCTCTCGCGATCGTGCTCGGGATCGTCCTCGACGGAATCCCCGAGTCGGCGGTTCTCGGCCTGAGCCTCCTCGAGGGGAGCGGGGTCAGTGTCGCGATGCTCGCGGCGGTCTTCCTCTCGAACCTGCCCGAGGCGGTCGCGGCAACGTCCGGGCTCGTGGCGTCGGGCTGGCGCGCCTCTCGCATCCTCCTCCTGTGGGCGGGCGTCGCCCTGATCTCGGGGCTGGCGGCTCTCGCGGGCTACGGCCTCTTCGACGCTGCCTCGCCCTCGGTGATCGCGTTCGTGCTCGCCTTCGCCGGCGGCGCGATCATCACGATGCTCGCCGACACGATGATGCCGGAGGCCTTCGAGAACGGCGGCAAGTGGGTGGGCGTCCTCACGACGCTCGGGTTCGCCACCGCGTTCGCGATCAGCGCGTTCGAGTGAGGCGCGGGGGCGGGTCGACTCACGCCGACCCACCCCCGCCGATGTGCTGCTACGACGCGAGCGCCTTCTGCTTGATCGCGTCGAACTCCGCCTGGGTGATCGCACCCGAGCTGAGGAGCGCGTTCGCCTTCTCGATCTCGGTGGCAGCCCCGCCGCTCGAGACCGTCTTGACGTAGCTGTCGAACTGGTCCTTCGAAGCCTGCGCTTCCTTCATGTCGCGCTCGGCCATGTTGTGGCTCTGCGTGATCAGGTAGACGAACACGCCGAGGAACGGCACGATGATCACGAAGATCATCCAGACGACCTTCATCACACCGCTGATGTCGTGTCGGCGGAAGAGGTCGATGATGACCCTGAACAGCAGCATGAACCAGGCGATCCAGATGAAGAAGATGAGCATCGTCCAGAGGACGTCGAGAAACGGGTAATCCGCTGCTACGAGCAAAACGACCTACCTCTCCGAGTCGGGTGTCGTCGAACGCCTGCCCCGCTGCGACGGCTCAGCGAGTCAGGCGGCGACATCCTAGTACGGTCGCGGCCGGGTCGTCATGTCAACGTCTTGCCCGGGAGGCGTCAGCTCGTCGACCGCGGCCTGCACGGTCGGGAAGCTTCGAAGTCCCGTCTCGCCTTCGCGGAGCCGAACGAGGTCGCGCACCGCGGCGATGTCGCGGGCGAGGACGAGCTCGATGCCGTCCCGCCGGAGATCCTCGGCGAGCTCGACGAGCATCGTCACCGCCGTGACGTCGATCGCCGGAACGCTCGCGGCGTCGAGGACGATCGCCCGTGCGCCCTGGGCCGCGTAGCGATGGATCTCGTGTCGGATCACATCGGCTCGGCCGATGGCCTCACCCACGGATCGCGCTCTCGGCCGACAGCGTGGTCAGGAAGAGCGTCCCACGCCGGCGACGATCGATTCGACGGCCCGGGCAGCATTCGCGGCGCGGGCTGACAAGGTCAAGCGACGGTCGTTGCCGTGGTGGAGACGGTCCGTTGCGGCCCGCACCGCCCCATGGGTCGCTACCTCGCAAGAGGTAATCGCCTGCGAAGATCGCGCGTAAGAGCGTGACTCGCGAACCCGAGCTCAGCACGCCCCGGGTCGGCCCTCTGGCCGGCTGCCGCGTCCTCGAGCTCGGCGGGATCGGCCCGGGACCGTTCTGCGGGATGATCCTGGGCGACCTGGGCGCGGACGTGATCCGCGTCGACCGCCCGGCGGAAGCTGGTGCCGAGAGCCCCCAGCCGGTGCTGCACCGCGGTCGTCGCTCCGTGACCATCGACCTGAAGTCGCCTCGTGGGGCCGGGCTCGCCCTGCGTGTCGTCGACACGGTTGACGCCCTCATCGAGGGGTTCCGCCCCGGAGTGGCCGAGCGGCTCGGGCTCGGTCCCGAAACGTGCCTGGCGCGTAGGCCCCGCCTCGTCTACGGCCGCGTGACCGGGTGGGGGCAGGAGGGGCCGCTCGCGCAGGAGCCCGGCCACGACCTCAACTACATCGGCATCGCCGGTGCGCTCGGAGCGATCGGCCCGGCGGACGGTGACCCGGTCGTCCCGCTCAACCTGATCGGCGACATGGGGGGCGGCGGGCTGCTCCTGGCGCTCGGGGTCGCCGCGGCGCTCCTCCACGTCGAGAAGACCGGGCAGGGCCAGGTGGTCGACGCCGCGATGACGGACGGCACGGCAATCATGCTCGGCATCGTCCACGGCCTGCGTGCACAGGGTCTGTGGGTCGACCGGCGCGGTGTGAACCTCCTGGACGGTGCTGCCCCGTTCTACCGCACCTATCGCTGCGCCGACGATCGGCACGTCGCCGTCGGCGCGCTCGAGCCGGAGTTCTACGCCGCGCTGCTGCGCGTCCTCGATCTCACCGACGCCGCCGCCTTCGCGCAGCAGTACGACCATGCCGCCTGGCCGGCGATGGCGGCCCGGCTCTCCGGAATCTTCGCGACGCGCCCGCGTGACGAGTGGGCCGCGGTCTTCGCCGGGCAGGGCGCCTGCGTGACCGCGGTCCTGGGGCTCGCGGAGGCGGCGGTCCATCCGCACAACGCCGAGCGCGGCACGTACACCCTCGGACGGGACGGCGTACTCCAGCCGGGGATTGCCCCGAGATTCCTCGGCACGCCTGCCGCGGCGCCTTCAGCCGCTCCGCGGATCGGCGCGGACACCGACGAGGTTCTCGCCGAGATCGGGCTCGACGCAGCAGCGGTCGATGACCTGCGGCGAGCCGGGGTGGTCGGCTGAGGGCACGCGGAGCGACGCTCGAAGCTCTGTTGTCAGCAGAACCTCGAAGCCACTAGGCTCGAAGTCCCCGTTTTCCTCGCCGCCAGGAGGTACCGATGCCCGGGCCGTTCAAGGGTGTCATCGAGCTGGACATCCACGATTCGACGCCGGACTGGGATGCGTTCCTGCCGGACAAGGCGCCCTTCGAGTTCACCGGCGGGACGATCGTCAAGGTCGTCTACGACGTCGCGGACGACGCGTACGTCGACGTCGAGCGCGAGCTCGGCGCCGCGTTGGCACGAGATTGAGCCATCCCGTCGTCACCGAACCCGACCCGGACGTCCCAGAGGCCGCACCCGGGCCGGCTCCGTCCTCCGGCATGACCTGGATCCCGGGCGGCACGTTCGCGATGGGGTCGGAGGACTTCTACCCGGAGGAGCGCCCCGTTCATCAGGTCTCGGTGGACGGCTTCTGGATGGACGAGCACCCGGTCACCGCCGCCGAGTTCCGCCGCTTCGTGCGCGAGACGAAATACGTGACGGTCGCGGAGCGCCCGCTCGACCCGGAGATCTACCCGGATGCCGATCCCGACCTGCTCGTTCCGGGCTCGCTCGTCTTCCGGGGCACGGCAGGTCCGGTGAACCTCGACGACTACCGCAACTGGTGGGAGTACGTCCCCGGCGCGTACTGGAAGCGGCCGGGCGGAAAGGGAACGACCATCAACGGCCGCGACAACCATCCCGTGACGCATGTCGCGTACGAGGATGCCGAGGCGTACGCGGCCTGGGCCGGGAAGGAACTGCCGACTGAGGCCGAATGGGAGTTCGCCGCCCGCGGCGGCCTCGAGGGTGCGGTCTTCGCCTGGGGCGACGAGCACTTCCCCGACGGGAAGGCGATGGCCAACAGCTGGCAGGGCGAGTTCCCGTGGCAGAACCAGAAGCTCGACGGCTTCGAGCGCACCTCGCCGGTCGGCAGCTTTCCGCCGAACGGCTACGGCCTCTACGACATCACGGGAAACGTGTGGGAGTGGACGTCCGACTGGTACGTCCCGCGCCATTCGGACGAGGTCGCGAGCCCGTGCTGCGTCCCCGCCAACCCGCGTGTCACCTCGCCGGACGAGAGCTACAACCCCGGCCAGCCCGGTGAGAACATCCCACGCCGGGTGATCAAGGGCGGCTCCCATCTCTGCGCCCCCAACTACTGCCTGCGTTACCGGCCCGCGGCGCGGCAGCCGCAGATGATCGACACATCGATGTCGCACCTCGGGTTCCGTTGCATCGTGCGACAACCACCCTCGAGGGAGGAAGGAGCGACCGCCTGATGGCAGACAAGCCGAACATCCTCGTGATCTGGGGTGACGACATCGGGATCACGAACCTCAGCTGCTACAGCGACGGGCTGATGGGCTACCGCACACCGAACATCGACCGCATCGCGAACGAGGGGATGCGTTTCACCGATGCGTACGGCGAGCAGAGCTGCACCGCGGGCCGGGCGTCGTTCATCACCGGGCAGAGCGTCTTCCGGACCGGGCTCAGCAAGGTCGGGCTGCCGAGTGCGCCGGTCGGGCTGCAAGCCGAGGACCCCACGATCGCCGAGCTCCTGAAGAACCACGGCTACTCGACGGGCCAGTTCGGCAAGAACCACCTCGGGGACAGGAACGAGTTCCTCCCGACAGTGCACGGCTTCGACGAGTTCTTCGGCAACCTCTACCACCTGAACGCCGAGGAAGACCCGGAGGATCCCGACTACCCGGACAAGCACGGCTTCCCGGAGTTCCGGGAGCGCTTCGGCCCGCGCGGCGTGCTCCGCTGCCGGGCGACGACGAAGGACGACCCGAAGGAGCACCCGCGGTGGGGACGCGTCGGCGCGCAGCGGATCCAGGACACGGGCCCGCTCACGCGGAAGCGCATGGAGACCTGCGACGACGAGTTCGTCGACGCTGCCTGCGACTTCATGCAGCGCCAGCACAACCGGCGCAAGCCGTTCTTCTGCTGGGTGAACACGACGCACATGCACTTCCGCACCCACACGAAGCGCCGAAGCCTCGGCAAGGCCGGCCGCTGGCAGTCGCCCTACCACGACACAATGCTCGACCACGACCGCCACGTCGGCCAGCTCCTCGACCTGCTCGATCGGCTCGGGATCGCCGACGACACGATCGTCATGTACGCCACCGACAACGGGCCGCACATGAACACGTGGCCCGACGGCGCGATGACCCCGTTCCGGAGCGAGAAGAACACGAACTGGGAGGGTGCGTTCCGCGTCCCGCTGATCGTGCGCTGGCCCGGAAAGATCCCGGCGGGCGTCGTCTCCAACGAGATCGTCCAGCACCACGACTGGCTGCCCACGTTCCTCGCGGCCGCCGGCGAGCCGGACGTCGTCGACAAGCTGAAGGACGGCCACGAAGCCGCCGGCAAGTCCTTCAAGGTGCACATCGACGGCTTCAACCTGCTCCCGTACCTCACCGGGGAGGAGGACGTCAGCCCGCGCAAGGGCTTCATCTACTTCTCGGACGACGGCGATCTCGTCGCGTTGCGGTTCGACAACTGGAAGCTCGTCTTCATGGAGCAACGGGCGCGCGGAACCCTCGAGCTGTGGGCGGAGCCGT
Source organism: uncultured Actinomycetes bacterium (assembly GCA_963839755.1). Classification (GTDB taxonomy): domain Bacteria; phylum Actinomycetota; class Thermoleophilia; order Gaiellales; family Gaiellaceae; genus Gaiella. The sequence continues at coordinate 67,451 of CAWIVU010000016.1, read as the reverse complement.
TCGTCCCGCTGCGCGTGCCGAAGCTCTTCAACCTCCGCACCGATCCGTTCGAGCGGGCGGACACGACCTCGAACACGTACTGGGACTGGTACCTGTCGAAGGCGTACCTCATCCTCGCCGCGCAGGCCATCGTCGTGGACTTCCTCGGGACGTTCCGGGCCTACCCGCCGCGCCAGAAGGCCGCGAGTTTCACGATCGATCAGGCGCTCGAGAGGATGAACGACGCCGCGAGCGGCGCGCGCGACTGATGGGAAGCCTCCCATCCTGGAACGACACGGCCACGCGCGAGGCGCTCGTCGCGTTCGCCGAAGGGGCGGCACAATCGGTGCCGCCCGAGGAGCGTGTTGCCGTATTCGACAACGACGGCACGCTCTGGTGCGAGAAGCCGATGCCGTTCGAGCTGGGCTTCATCCTGCAGCGGTGGGCGGCGATGGCCGAGGCGGACGCGTCACTCCGGGAGAGGCAGCCGTGGAAGGCAGCGTACGAGAAGGACTACGCCTTCCTGGCCGGCGCGATCGACAAGCACTACGCCGGCGACGACGGCGACGTCAAGGTGCTGCTCGGCGGGGTCCTGCAGGCCTTCGCCGGCCAGACGGTCGACGAGTACACGTCCGCGGCCGCGGCATTTCTCGCGGAGGCTCGCCATCCGACGCTCGGCCGGCTCCTGCGCGAGTGCGCATACGTCCCGATGATCGAGCTGCTCCGCTTCCTCGAGGGGCACGGCTTCACGTGCTTCATCGCTTCCGGCGGGAGCCGTGACTTCATGCGTGCGATCACGACCGAGCTCTACGGTGTCCCGCCTCAGCGCGTGGTCGGCAGCTCGAACGGCCTGGAGTACACCGACGGCGAGCACGGGGGCTCGCTCACGTACCTCGCCAAGCCCGATGTCTTCGACGACGGCCCGGTGAAGCCGGTGCGCATCTGGAGCCGGATCGGCCGGCGTCCGATCCTCGCGGCGGGAAACTCGAACGGCGACCTGCAGATGCTGCGGTGGACGGGCGGCAAGGATCGGCCGGCGCTTCGCCTCCTCGTCCTCCACGACGATCCCGAGCGGGAGTTCGACTACGTCAAGGGCGCGGAGAGGGCACTGGAGCAGGCAAAGGCGGACGGCTGGACGGTCGTCAGCGTGAAGAACGACTGGTCGACGGTCTTCGCGTAGAGCGAGCCCGAGCCACGCGACAACGCCTGTGTTGAGTCAACACAAGCATTGTCAGTCGCTGCGCGCGTCGAGCCCGGCGACCAATCGCTTCGGGGCGACGATGCGGTAGCTCTCCTCGACCCAGTCGCGCAGCGTGCCGATTGGGATCTCCGAGACAGGCACGGTCACCCAGCCGGCCTTCCCGAGGCCGTAGCCCGTCTCCTCCGCGCCTTCCACCGACATGGCGTGCGCGTGTGACTCGACGAGCTTGACGGTGATCGTCGGCACGGCACCGCCGAGGAACACGAAGATCTTGCCTCGCACCTTGACGACGCGATCGCCCCACGGGAAGTCCTCCTGCGCCTCGGGCAGCCCGAGTGCAAACTCCGCGAGCTTCGAGCGGGGATCGACCATGCCGAAAGGCTACGCTGGACGTTGATGCTTCCCGACCGCGACGCGATCCTGAAGGCGCTCGAGCACGTCATCGACCCCGAGCTCAAGCGCCCCGTCACCGAGCTCGAGATGGTGCGCGACGTGGCCGTCGCGGCGGACGGGGCGGTCGACGTCACGATCGCGCTCACCGTCGCCGGGTGCCCGTTGCGCTCGAGCTTCGAGGACCAGGTTGCGCTTCACGTCGGTGCCGTGCCGCACGTCGAGCGTGTTGCGCTCCACTTTGACGTGATGAGCCCCGAGGAGAAGACGGCGCTCGCGACACGCCTCCGAGGCGGCCGCCCCGAGCGCGAGATCCGTCTCGATCCCAGGACGCGCGTCGTCGCCGTAGCGTCGGGCAAGGGCGGCGTCGGCAAGTCGACGCTGACGGCGAACCTCGCCGCGGCGCTCGCCGAGCGTGGCGAGCGCGTAGGCGTTCTCGACGCGGACGTCTACGGGTACTCGATCCCCCACGTGCTCGGGATCACCCAGCGCCCGGTCGTCGTCGACTCGATGATCGTGCCGCCCGTTCGTGGAGAGCTGAAGATCATGTCGATCGGCCTCTTCGCCGAGGACAACGGGCCGATCATGTGGCGGGGCCCAATGCTGCACAAGGCGCTCGAGCAGTTCCTCTCGGACGTCCACTGGGGCGAGCTCGACACGCTCGTTGTCGACATGCCGCCCGGCACGGGCGACGTCGCGATCTCGATCGGTCAGCTCCTGCCGCGTGCCGAGGCGCTGATCGTGACGACGCCGCAGCCCGCGGCCCAGCAGGTCGCGGTGCGCGCCGCCGTGATGGCGCAGAAGCTCGGCATGCGGGTCACGGGTGTCGTGGAGAACATGTCGTGGCTGGTCGGAACCGGGCAGGAGCTCTTCGGCGCCGGAGGCGGCGACGCGCTCGCGGCGGAGATCGACGCCCCGGTGCTCGCGCGGATCCCGTTCGACCCGGCCCTCCGTGAAGCCTCCGACGCGGGGCAGCCGGTGATCGAGGCGGATCCCGGGGCCGAGGCGAGCGAAGCGATCCGAAGCCTTGCAGAGGCGGTCCAGGCCCGCCGGCAGGGCCAGATCCGCAAGGCGCTCACAGTTCTCTAGCGGCGGGACGTGGGCTTGCCCGCGCCCCGGGCGGTTTCCAGGACGGCTGGGAGGCGGCCGAAGGCCCCGTCCAGCAGGTTTTCCCTGCCCTCACGGAAAGGGAGCCCGGAGGCTCCCTTCCGTCGACGGCGAGCCCTGCGGCGGTGGGCCGATGCCGTCGCTGCACGCCCGCGCCGGGGGGAGGCGCGGCCATCCAGATACATCCTCGCAGGAAGTCTGTGAGGACAGTGTTAAGTACCCACCCACTTTAGGGTTGAAACCATGCACGGTGCGGACGATGCGATCGCGCGGCTTTCGGCACGTGGCCTGAGCCGGCCCGACGCCGCCGTTGTCGTCGATCACCTCGAGCTGGCAGACGCGTCGGGCAAGCATGGACACGGTCTCGGCCGCATTCCGTGGCTCGAGGGGCTTCTCGGCGACGTCGCGGATCCGAGTGGCGTCCCCGAGCGGCTCGAGCGGACGGAGGGGTTCGAACGATGGCACGGGCGCGGCGCTCTGGGCTACCTGACGCTTGCAGCCGTCTGCGATGCGCTCCTCGCCGATCCGCCCGCCCGGGCGCGGCTCGTCGTCTGCGAGTCCTGCTTCCCGACCGGGGTCCTTGGCGCTTGGGCGCGGCGGCTGGCGGACGCGGGGCTCGTCGCAGTCGTCACCGCGACATCGCCGAAGCGACTACCGCATCCCGACGGCGGCGCGCCGCTGACCGGGACGAACCCGATCGCCGTCGCAGTGCCCTCCTCCGACGGGCGGTCGTTCGTCGCCGACGTCTCGATGGGCGCCGTGACGCACGGGGATGTGCTCGCCGGTGACGCGCGCCCGGAGGAGCTCGTGCCGTTCGGCGGCCCTCAGGCGCACAAGGCTTTCGCGCTCGCGGCCGCAGTCGAGCTGCTCGTCGGAGCTCTCGCAGGGCCGGAGCACGGCGCGCTCGTCCTCGCGGCGCGGCCGGATCACGATCCCGTGCCTGCGTTTCGCGACTTGGCTGCGGGTCTCAGGCTGCCAGGCGATCGGAGGTAATCGCCGGAGCTACTCGGCCAACCCGAGGCGACGGCCGAGCCGTCCGAGAAGGCTGCGCTCCCTGCGCTCCTGCCTCGCTCGATCCTCGAGGATCTGTCGGTGTAAGCGCGCCCGCAGCTCTTGGATCATGCGCGTGGTCTCGGCGAGACTTCGCTCGTAGTCCACCCGCTCCTCAGGAGTCATCAGGGGTTTCCTCCGTCTCCTCTGACTCATCGCCGTCCTCCAGGAACTCGTGAATCCAGATTAGCTCGCGGCGAATGTCGAAGAGCGCGCCGAGGAGCGCGGCGAGCGCATCCCGCGTCCACACGGGCTCCGGCGGGGGCCGCCGTCCGAGCACAGCTCGACGGTATCCCGCAAACCGTCACGCGTCTGTGTCGAGTTCGTGCCGGGTCTGCTCAGACCGCCACAGCCGGCAGCCCTGCGAGCGCCATCGCGAGCTCGCCCTCGTCGTACTCCCGATCGTCGAGCGCGCCCGCGAAGTAGTCGATGTAGGCCTGCATGTCGAAGTGGCCGTGGCCGCAGAGATTGAAGAGGATCGTCTCCGGGCTTCCCTCCTCCTTGCAGCGGAGCGCCTCGTCGATCACGGCCTTGACGGCGTGGTTCGCCTCCGGCGCCGGGAGGATTCCCTCGGCCCGCGCGAACCGCACCCCCGCCTCGAAGACGGTCGTCTGGTGGTACGCCCGCGCCTCGATCAACCCGAGCGAGTGGAGGTGGCTGACGAGCGGCGCCATCCCGTGGTAGCGCAGACCTCCGGCGTGGAAGCCCGGCGGCACGAAAGTCGAGCCGAGCGTATGCATCTTCACGAGCGGCGTGAGGTGGCCGGTGTCGCCGAAGTCGTACGCGAACTCCCCGCGCGTGAGGCTCGGGCATGCCGCAGGCTCGACGGCGATCACGCGCACGTCGGAGCCGCCGCGAAGCTTCTGGCCGATGAACGGGAACACGAGCCCGGAGAAGTTGGAGCCGCCGCCCGTGCACCCGATCAGCACGTCCGGGTACGCCTCCGCAAGGTCCATCTGGGCGATCGCCTCTTCGCCGATCACCGTCTGGTGCAGGAGCACGTGGTTGAGCACCGAGCCGAGCGCGTACTTCGTGTCGTCGCGCTGCGCGGCCTGCTCGACTGCCTCGGAGATCGCGATCCCGAGACTCCCCGTCGAGTCGGGATGCTCGGCGAGGATCGCCCGGCCAGAGGCCGTCTCATCGGACGGGCTCGGCACGCAGCGGGCGCCGAAGGCCTCCATGAGCGCCCTCCGGTAGGGCTTCTGATCGTACGAGACGCGCACCATGTAGACGTCGATCTCGATTCCGAACAGCGCTCCGGCGAACGCGAGCGACGACCCCCACTGACCGGCGCCGGTCTCGGTCGCAATCCGCTTCACGCCTTCGCGCGCGTTGTAGTACGCCTGCGCAACAGCCGTGTTCGGCTTGTGGCTCCCCGTGGGTGAGACGCCCTCGTACTTGTAGAAGATGCGCGCGGGGGTCTCGAGCTCGCGCTCGAGCCGCCGGGCGCGGTAGAGCGGCGTGGGACGCCACTGTCGGTAGACGTCCCGGACCTCCTCGGGGATCGGGATCCGCTGCTCGGTCGAGACCTCCTGGAGGATGACCTCCATCGGGAACAGCGGCGCGAGGTCGTCGGGGCCGACGGGCTGGCCGGTGCCGGGGTGCAGCACCGGCGCCGGTGGCTCGGGGAGGTCGGACGCGACGTTGTACCAGGCATCCGGCAGCCTGCTCTCGTCGAGCGTGTACTTGACGGTCTCGCCCATCGCCGACCTCCTCGATCGCTCTCGGCGCGAGTCTAGGGGACTGTCCCCGAAGGGGACTGTCCCTCGCGCGGAAATGCCGGGTCATCGCGAATCGACGCCAGGTCGTCGTCCGTCTGCGCGTATTCGAGGAAGCTCTTTTGCAGCTCGACCGCGCGCCGGAGGTAGTCGAGCGCTTCTTGCGGGTGCCCTGCCCGCGCATGCGCGCACGCCAGGTTGTAGTGGGTTCCCGCATGGTCCGGCGTCTTGGCGAGATGACCCTCGAGCACCTCGATGGCCTTGTCCCAGGCCTCGGTCGGCCAGAACCGCAGCGCCTCGGAGGACCGTTCCCAGTCCGACGGGGAGAATGCCTCCCCGGGCTTCGCCCCGACGGCGAGCACCGTCGTGCCGCTCGTTCCGACGGCTCCCCGCCTGATCGCGGGGTCAGCGACGTGCACGACCGTCCCGGCAGGCGCGTCGAACGTCTCCCCGGCGAGTGTGAACGTGGCGTGCCCGGCGAGCACGACGTAGAGCTCTTCGTGGCCCAGCGTCGTCTCGTCGTGCTCGCCGACGCCCAGCGTCGTCTCCTCGTGCTCGCTGATCACCTGCTGGCCGTCCTCGGTCGCCGTCCAGGCGTTGATCCCGAAGGCCTGGATGCCGAGCGTCGAGCGGATCATGTGCCACCGCGCCTGACCCGGGATCTCGTAGCCGACGAGATCGTCGAGCGGGGTGACGGAAAAGCGCTCGGTCATGCCGACTCCCGGAGCCGCGCGAGCACGACGGGATCGATCTCGTCCTCTCCGTCGACGCGCTCCTCGAGATTCGCGACACCGGCCCAGTCGGCGAGGCTCGTATGGCCCGCTCGCGAGAGCAGCTCGTCGAGCTCCGCGCGCAACGTGTCGTCGACCGCGATCCACTCCTCGCGCGGGGTCTTGCCGAAGAGATCGTCGTGCAGCCGGTAGATGCGGCGGAGCTCGCCGAGCGGATCGGCGTGGTCGTCGACGCGTAGGTCGACGAGCGTGTCCGAGAGCCCGGCGTAGCCGCCGTCCCGCTCCACGACCAGGAGCGCGGCCGACTGGCGACCACGGCTGTCGCCACCCGCCGCCTCGGCGGCGTCCAGGCAGTCGATCAGACGCTCGGCCAGCGGCTGTCCCGAGGTGCTCTCGAAGGTCTCCGCGAGAGCGTCGACGGTCTCGGCCGAGACGAGGATGTTCCCCTGCACGGCGTAGCCGTCGCCCGTTCGGCCGCCTGCCCAGGAGTGGCACTCGGCGCCCGTGTAGGTCGCTGCGCGGCCCTCACCGTCCACGACGCCGAGCTGCCGGTGCGCGCGATCGTCGTCGGGGGATGTCAGCCGCTCGACCACCTCGTCGGCGGAGAGCCCCTCGCGAAGCAGCGCGAGCCCGTCCGGCCCGTAGCGGGGGTTGGCGTACGACTGGGTCGCGATCGCCCCGACGTGCGGCGCCGCCCACGGTACGACCGACCCGACCGCGAGGAACTTCGATTGCGTGGCGACACCCCACTGTCCCGCTTCGAGGTCGCAGGCGCAGATCGAGTACGTCCCGAGAGGGCTAGCCATACGTGAGCTCGGGCAGGTCGAGCGCGAGAAGCGCGGGATCGGAGACGAGAACCGACGAGACCTCCGGACGGGCGAGCGCGGCCTTCACCGCGCCTACGTCGGCGGCGCGGACGACGACCGGTGTTCCCTTCGCGTGCGCGGCCTCGAGCGCGGCGAGGTCGTCGACGGAGTCGACCACGAGCGCGTCCCGCGTGTCGAGCTGCCCTTCGAGCGCGATGGCGGGCACGCGCCGTCCTGTCGCGCCGTACCAGCGTTCGCGCATCACCTGTCGACGACGAGGCGCGCCGCGGCGCCTCCGGCACCCGACGCCCAGCAGGCGCCCGTCTGCACGCACTCGACGGAGTCGAAGCTGCCCGTGTCGAAGCGCGTCCAGGTGCGGCCGCCGTCCCTCGTCACGTCGCTACCCGTCGGGCCGACCGCGACCGCCGTCCTCGGCAGGCGCGGCACCCAGGCGGATCCGGAGCGGTACTCGCCGGGGCCGTCCGCCGGAATCCATGTTGCGCCGCCGTCGGTGGTGTACGCGGCGCCGTCGGGTGCGTTGGTCGGGTCGAGGAAGTCCCCGCCGACGATGATCCCGTGCCGCGGATTGGCGAACGCGAGCGAGAAGATGCCTCCGGCCGGCGCGCTGGCGACGGGGGTCTCCGTGACCTCCCACGTGAGTCCGCGGTCGTCGGAGTGGAAGACGCGCGAGACGACGTCGCCGCCGGTGCCGAACCAGGCGTCGCGCCCGCCGGCCGTCTCGATGCACGTGCCGCTCGCGGCGAACCCGAACTCGCCGGGCAGCGCGTCAGGCATGCCGCTCGAGGGGACGAGCTGCCAGCTGTCGCCGCCGTCGCTCGTCGAGAGGATCTGGAACTTGCCGCCGACCGGGTCGCCCATCACGAGCCCGCGGTGGCGGTCGAAGAACGCCATGCAGTCGTAGAACGCGGCCGGGTCGGTGTTCTGAAACGACTTGGTCCACGAATCGCCGCCGTCCTTCGTGACGTAGATCCGCGAGGCCTCGCCGGGCCCGATCGCGAGGAGGACGACGTGGTCGGCGCTGAACGCCTCGATATCGCGGAACCCCTGGCCTGCCGCGTCGGGCGGAGCGACGTCCTGCCAGGTGGCGCCGCCGTCGAGCGTGCGCAGCACGGTGCCGCCGCTGCCGCTCACCCAGGCGGTGTTCGCGTCCACGGCGGCGAGGCCGCGGAGGCCGGAGGACGTGCCGGTCGGACGGAGCTCCCAGGAGAAGCTCGCGCTCGGGCCGGCTGCGGCGCCCGGGCCCGCCAGCGCGGCCGCGAGGGCTGCGCCGAGCGCGACGGTGATCGTGAGAGCGAGAACGACGATGCGATATGTCTGCGGCGTGGTAGTCATGCCCAGGACCCTAACGCGTCCCGCACCCTCGCAAACAAGCCCTACAGCGTCAGCAACTCGCCCGCCGCCGGGACCAGAAGCTCGACGCCGGAGGGCAGGAGCGGCCGTAACGCATCCGGCGTCCCCGTGAGGAGGCCGAAGGTTCCATAGTGCGAGGCGACGACGCGCGCCGCGCCGACCAGTTCCGCCGCGACCGCAGCCTCCTCCGGCCCCATCGTGAAGTGGTCGCCGATCGGCAGGACCGCGACCTCGGGGGCGTAGAGCCGCTTCACGAGCGCCATGTCGCCGAACACGTTCGTGTCGCCTGCGAAGTACACGGTCGGGCCGTCGTCGGGGCGCAGGACGACGCCGCACGACTCGCCGAGGTAGACGAACGCGTCGTTCTGGAACGCGCTGGAGGAGTGGTTCGCGTCGGTGAGCGTGACCCGGACGTCACCGAAGCGGCCCGTGCCGCCCTTGTTCAGCGCCTGGCCCATGTCGGCGTCCAGGCCCTGCGTCGAGAGCCAGCCGCGCAGCTCCACCTGCGCGACGACGGGGCACGAGAAACGCTGCGCGACAGCGACGGCGTCGCCGACGTGGTCGTCGTGCCCGTGCGTCAGGACGACGAGATCGCAGCGTTCCGGCTCGCGCTCGCCGTCGGGGCAGGACGGATTGCCGGTGAGAAACGGGTCGACGTAGACCCGCGTTCCTGCCTCGGTGTCGACGCGGAACGCCGCATGGCCCAGCCACGTGAGCGTCGTCGCCATGGAAACATCCTAGAGGGGACGAGACAGCTGATTCGCAGACCAGGTGAGCAAGAACGATCAAGCGCCGGATGGGGCGCGGCGGCAGGGTGAGGGCATGGCCCTTCCCGTGATCGACGCGTTTGCGACGTTCGTGGACTCGCTGGCCACGAGCCTCGACGACCACGAGGCGGGGGGCGAGGACCTCGCCGCTCGCGCGTGTCTCTCACGGTTCCACTTCGACCGCGTCGTCGTCGCGGCTGCGGGCGAGACACCGTCCCGGCTCCGTCGCCGGGTCCTGCTCGAGCGCGCTGCGTACCGGCTTCTCACGAGCGAGAACGGCATCCTCGAGGTCGCGCACGAGGCTGGGTACTCCTCGAACGAGGCGTTCACCCGTGCCTTTGCGCGTGCGTACGGTGTCGCGCCGTCGGCATGGCGCGCCTCGCCCGGCCGCATCCAGCTCGACGCGCCGAACGGCGTCCACTTCCACCCACCAGGCGGCCTGCGGCTGCCGTCACGAGACGAGGTGACCTCCATGGATCTGATCGCGAAGCTCGTCGAGCACCACGTCTGGCTGGTCGGCGAGATCCTCGACCGCGCCACACGGCTGACCGACGAGCAGCTCGACGCGCCCATCGAGGTGTCGGTCGAGGGCATCGACGACGATCCGACCATGCGCTCGCTGCTCTCGCGGCTCGTCGGCCAGATGGACATGTGGAACGCGGCGATGGAGAGCCGCGCGTACGACTTCGATGTCGAGCGCGACGAGTCGCTCCGCTCGATCCGCTCACGACTCGAGAGTGCCGGCCCCGCCTTCCTCGCCCACGCCGGCGACGTCATCGACGGGAACCGGCTCGACGAGACGTTCGTCGACGCGACGTGCGACCCGCCGGAGGTGTTCACGTACGGCGGCATGCTCGGGCACGTGCTGACCTTTGCTGCCCACCGACGCACGCTTGCCATCGGCGCTCTCCACTCCGCCGGCATCACCGACCTCGGCGCGGGAGACCCCATGCGCTGGGTTTCCGAGGCTGCCTGAGCACCGGGCGCGCGGAGCGGCAAGAATCGACGTGCATGCGCGTCGAGCTTCCCGGCGGCTACGAGCTCGACGACGACCACGCGCGCGTCGACCGGGCCGCGGTTCACGCGTACATCGGCGGCGAGTCGTACTGGGCGAAGGGACGTTCGCGCGAGGTCATGGACGCTCTGATCGACGACGCGGCGCGCGTCGTCGGCCTCTACCTCGGCGCTGAGCAGGTTGGCTTCAGCCGCACGATCTCCGACCGGCACACGATGTCGTACCTCGCCGACGTCTACGTTCTCCCGGCTCACCAGGGTCGGGGCCTGGGCGCCGAGCTCGTGCGCTTCAGCGTGGACGAGGGGTCGTTCGCGGCGACGCGCTGGTACCTGCATACGGCCGACGCGCACGGGCTCTACGGCAGGTTCGGGTTCACCGAGCCCAGCGAGCGGGCGATGGAGCGCCCTCGCTCAGAGCGGTAACGCCGAAGCCGCGTCGCGCGCGAGTTCGACGAGTGGCTGCACGAAGAAGAACGAGCCGATCGTCACCACGAGCGCGGCGCCGACCGCGGTGTCGAGCAGCCAGTCGCGTGGCGGTGAGCCGCCGGCGGCGAGGACCCCGCCTGCCAGTTCGTCGCCCTGACGCATGTAGAGGGCCCGCACGATGCTCAGGTAGTACGCGAGCGAGAGCGCGGTTGCGAGAACGCCGATCACGACCAGCCACCACCAGCCGGACTCGTAGATCGCGGAGAAGACGAAGAGCTTGCCGAAGAAGCCGCCCGTCAGCGGAAACCCGGCCATGCTGAGGACGAACCCCCACATCGCGACGCCGAGGAACGGTCGCTCCCAGCCGAGCCCCTCGAGCGAGGTGAGGGTGACGGGTCGGTTCTGCTCTCGTTCGCGGGCGGCGACGACGCCGAACGCGCCGACGGTGGCGGCGGCGTAGGGCACGAGGTAGTAGAGGAGCGCAGTCGCCCCGCCCTGGCTGTTCGCCGCCACGGCGATCAGCAGGAAGCCCGCGTGCGAGACGGACGAGTAGGCGAGCATCCGCTTCACGTCGCTCTGCGCGATCGCCGCGAGGTTGCCGATCGCGAGGGAAGCGACCGCGAGCACGGCGACGGCGATCGTCCAGATCTCGGACTGCTCGGGGAACGCGGTGACGAGAATCCGGTACGTCAGCGCCATCGCGGCGACCTTCGTCGCCGCCCCCATGAACGCCGTCACCGACGTGGGCGCGCCCTGGTAGACGTCCGGCGTCCACATGTGGAACGGCGCCGCCGAGACCTTGAAGCCGAGCCCGGCGAGGATCATCGCCATCCCCGTCACGAACATCGGGTCGTCCGCGCCCGTCGCCTCCTGGATCGCCGAGAACCCGAGCTCGCCGGTCGCCCCGTAGACGAGCGCACAGCCGAAGAGCAGGATCCCCGACCCGAAGCTTCCGACGATCAGATACTTGAGGCCTGCCTCGAGTGAGGTGCGGCGATGCGTGTCGAGGGCACAGAGGACGTAGAGGGCGATCGAGAACCACTCGAGCGCGAGGAACATTGTCATGAGGTTCTCGGCCGAGACGAAGAACACCATTCCCGCCGCAGACGCGGCAATGAGCGCGTAGTACTCGCCCACGTGGTCGCGGCGCCCGTCGCCGCCGGACAGCAGGACGACCCCGATCCCGACGACGGCGATCACGAGCGCTGCGGCCGTCCCGAACCGGTCGCGCGTCATCGACTCGGCGATCAGCGACGTGGCCTCCGAAGAACGGTCGAAGACCACCGCCGAGAGCACGGCCGACGTCGCGAATCCTGCGACCGACACGACGATCGAGAACCAACGAACCGCGGCGCGCGGCACGATCACGGCCCCGAGCAGCGTCACGGCTGCGACGCCGAGCAGTGCGAGCGTCGGCGAGAGCGCGAGCCAGTCGACGTTCGGGGTGTCGATCATCCGGCGCCGAACCCTTCCCCGCCCTGCGTGGAGATGAACGCGGCCGGCTCGTCGGCCGGGAACGAGCGCTCGCTGATCGCCGCCGGCCAGGCCGAGAGGATCGCGAGGATCGCGAGGAGCGGCACGACGAGCGCGAGCTCGCCGCTCACGAGGTCGCCCTTGTCCTCCTTCACCGCGCTGCCGCGCCGCTCGTGGAGGATCGCCGAGATCAGGCGCAGCGCGTAGAGCGCCGCGAGCACGATTGCGGCGGCGCCGATCGCCGCGTATCCCCAACCGCGGCCGAAGACCCCGGCAAGGATCGCGAACTCACCCGCGAAGTTGGCCGAGCCGGGCACCGCGAGCGCGAACATCCCGAGGGCCATCACCAGCGTCGCGAGGATCGGGCGGCCCTTCGCCATCCCCCCGAGCTGGGAGAAGGCGCCGGTGCCCGTCCGCGTCTCCACCATGGCCGCGAGGAGGAACAGCCCGGCCGAGACGAGCCCGTGGTTGACCGAGTGCAGCACCGCGCCGTCCAGACCGAGGTCGTTCACGGCGAAGATCCCGAGCACGATCAGCCCCATCTGACCCATCGACGAGTACGCGATCACGCCGCGGATGTCGGGCTGGCGAAACGCGAGCACCGACCCGTACACGAGCGTCGCCGCAGCGAGCACGAGAACGAGCTCGCGAAAGTCCTCGACGGGCTCGGGGAAGTGCGGCAGCACGATCCAGACGAGCCCGAACACCGCCGCCTTCGAGACGACGCCCGACAGGATCGCGGCCACCTCGGGCGGCGCCTCGGTGTACGCCGAGCGCAGCCAGCCGTGGAAGGGCAGGAGCGGCGCCTTCACGGCGAACGCGACGAGGAAACCGAGGAACACCCAGTCGTTCGAGCTCGTCCCGATCTCGGAGAGGAGGAACGTGCCCTGCGAGATCCCGAACGCGATGATGGACGCGAGCATCAGCAGCGAGCCGGCCATCGTGTAGATGACGAACGTCACGGTCGCCTTGACCCGCGCGGGGCCGCCCCACACGCCGACGAGCACGTAGATCGGGATCAGCATGGCCTCGAAGAAGACGTAGAACAGGATCAGGTCCTGCGCGGCGAAGACGCCGACGAGCGAGCCGATGAGGAAGAGCATCAGGCCGAAGTACGCGCGCGCCCGTTCGCGACCCACCCAGATCCCGTAGCCGATCGCGGCGGCGCCGACGACCGACGTCAACCCGACGAGCCAGTACTGGAAGCCGTAGAGCCCGACCGCGTACGAGATGCCGAGCTCCGAGAACCACTCGCGGCTCGTGGAGAACTGCTGGGCGTCGCTCGAAAAGTCGAAGTTCCGCGCGCCGCCGATCCAGAGGCCGACCTCCGCGAGTGCGGCCATGAGCGCGAGCCCGCCGGTCGACTCGCGCGAGAGGGGCAGCACCCAGACGAGCAGGGCGGCGGCGAGCGGGACGACGATGAGGAGCGTCGTCAGCATCCGTCAGCGCACCACGAGGAAGACGAGGGCCAGCACCGAGACGGTGACCGTGATCGCGAGCGCGTACGTGCGGAGGAGGCCGCTTTGCGCCGCCGAGGCGGCGCTTGCTCCGCGCAGGGTCCCTTCGGCGACCTCGTCGAGCCCGCCCTGCACGACGGGGGCTTCCACGCGGTCGCGGATCCAGGCGGCGATCGCCCGTACCGGCCGCGCGAACACCGCGTCGTAGAGCTCGTCGAACCACAGCTTGTGCTCGAGCGTGGTGCGCACGGCGCCGTCCCGAACGAGCTCGCGGCCCCTCTCGAACGAACGCCAGGCCACGAGCGAGCCGAGAAGGCCCAGAGCCACTGCGATGGCGCTCGTCAGCCACTCCTGACCGGTGGTCGGATGCACGAGCGGCTCGACGACCGGCTCCAGCCAGTCCTCGACCGGGTCCCAGACCCCCGGGATCAGCAGGAGGCCCACGATCCCCGAGCCGAGCCCGAGAACGGCGACCGGCACCGTCATCCAGCCCGAGCCTTCGCCGTGGTGGGCATGCCCGGTGTCGGCATGCGCACCTTCGGGCGCCCTGCCGTGGAAGACGAGGAAGTAGAGCCGAAGCGCGTACATGCCGGTGAGCAGCGTGCCGAGGAGGCCGCCGACGTACAGGATCCACCCGAGCGCGCCGCCCTCGGCGAGCGCCGACGCGAGGATCGCGTCCTTCGACCAGAAGCCCGCGAACGGCGGGATGCCGACGAGCGCGACCGTCCCGACGAGGAACATCCAGCGGGTGAAGGGCAGCGCGGAGCGGAGCCCGCCCATCTTCCGGATGTCCTGCTCCCCCCCGAGATGGTGGATCACGATGCCCGCCGCGAGGAACAGCAGCGCCTTGAAGAACGCGTGGGTGACGAGGTGGAACATCGCGAACCCGTACGCCCCGATCCCGGCGCCGACGAACATGTAGCCGATCTGGCTCATCGTCGAGTACGCGATCACGCGCTTGATGTCCCACTGGACGAGCGCGACCAGCCCTGCGACGAGGAGTGTCACGAGCCCGAGGATCGCCGCCAGGTGCTGGACCTCGGGCGCGGCCTCGAACACGGGGCTCGTGCGGCAGATGAGGTACACCCCGGCCGTCACCATCGTCGCCGCGTGGATCAGGGCGGAGACCGGCGTCGGCCCTTCCATCGCATCGGGTAGCCAGGTGTGGAGCGGGATCTGCGCCGACTTGGCGACCGCGCCGCCGAGGAGACCGAGCGCGACGAGCGTGACCACGGTGTCCGAGAGCTCACCCGACTCGGCGGCGCCGAACACGACGCCATAGTCGAGGCTGCCGACCTGGAAGATCACGAGGAAGAAGGCGAGCGCCATGACCGCGTCGCCGACCGCGTTCATCACGAACGCCTTCTTCGCCGCCTCGACCGCCGACGGCCGCTCGTGGTGGAAGCCGATCAGGAGGTACGACGCGAGCCCGACGAGGCCCCACCCGATCAGCAACATCAGGAGGTTTCCGCCCTGGACGAGGAGGAGCATCGAGAAGACGAAGAACGCCATGTAGGCGAAGTAGCGGCGCTCCTCGTCGTCGCCGGCCATGTAGCCGTTCGAGTAGGCGACGATCAGGCCGCCGACGCCGGTGACGACGAGCATCATCACGAGCGACAGCGGGTCGATCAGGAGCTCGAGCCCGACCTCGAAGTCGCCCGCCTTCAGCCACGTCCACGCGGTCGTCAGCTCGACGCGCTCGTCCGGCTCGCGACCCCGGGCGTCGACGAAAGCGACGATCGCGCCGGCGAAGCCGACGAACACCGACGCCGTCGAGATCAGCCCGGCTTGGCGGCGTGTGATGCGCGTGCCCGCGAGCAGGATCGCGAGAAACCCGACCAGCGGTGCGAGCAGACAGACCCAGCCACCGGCGACCACTACCCGCGGAGCTCCGTGAAGGTGTCGACGTCGAGGGAGAGGTTGCGTCGCGCCATCGCGACGATCAGCCCGAGCCCGACGCACACCTCGGACGCCGCGACGGCCATCACCGCGAGGGCGAAGATCTGACCGTCGAGCTCGCCGAAGAGGCGCGAGAACCCGACGAACGCGAGGTTCGCGGCGTTGAGCATGATCTCGAGCGAGAGCAGCACGATCAGCGGGCTGCGGCGGAGGAGCACGCCTGCAACCCCGGTGGCGAACAGGATCGCGGAGATCGCGAGATACCAGGGGATGTCCGGCCCGAGCATCAGGTCGTGCCCTCTGCGTCCGCCCGCGCCTCCGCTTCCGACCGCATCCCGAGCACGACCCCGCCGACCGCCGCGACGAGGAGCACGATCGACGTGATCTCGAACGCGAGCAGGTGGTCGGTCAGGAACAGGCGGCCGATCTCCGCCGGTGAGCCGAAGGCGCGGGTGATCTCGGCCTCGTCGGAGAGCCGGTCGCCCGCTTCGAGCATGATCGCGACGAGCGTGACGGCAAGCAGCGAGGCAGCCGTGACGACCGACGCCGCCTGGAACAGCCGCGTGCCCCCGGCCCAGGGCGCGTCGGCGCGACCGCCGAGATACGCGATCACGAACAGGAACATCACCATCACCGCTCCGGCGTAGACGAGCACCTGGGCGGCCGCGACGAACTCGCCGGACGCGAGGAGGTAGAGCACCGCGAGCGACGCGAGGTTGCCGATCAGCGAGAGGGCCGACGCGAACGGGTTGGACGCCGTGACGACGCGAATGCCCGTGCCGATGCACGCCGCAGCTGCGAGGAGCCAGATGATCCAGACGAGGACGTTCTCCACCGCTACGACTCGGTCTTGTACGCGGGGATCGGGGTGTCGAACAGGTCCGGGTCCTGGACCGGGACGCGCTTGATCGGCTCGGCGAGGAGCATGTCCTTCGTGTAGATCAGGTCGTCGCGCGAGTACTCGGAGATCTCGAACTCGTTTCCGAGCGTGATCGCGTCGAAGGGGCACGCGAGCTCGCAGTAGCCGCAGAAGATGCAGCGTGAGAGGTTGATCTCGTAGATGCGTGCGTAGCGCTCGCCCGCCGAGACCCGGTTACCGGGAGTGTTCTCCTCGGCTACGACGCGGATGCAGTCCGCGGGACAGGCTGCTGCGCAGAGCGAGCAGCCGACGCACTTCTCGAGCCCGTTCGCATGTCGGTGGAGGCGATGACGCCCGCGGAAGCGCGGGTACACCGGTCGCTTGAACTCGGGGTACTGCTGCGTGATCGGCTGCTTGAAGATGTGCTTGAAGGTGACGCCGAAGCCCTTGAGTGTCCCGAACGGCTGCATGGTCAGCGCGTCACCCTAGATCCACACGACGAGGAGGGCGGTGATGACCGCGTTGACCGTGGCGACGGGCAGGAGCACCTTCCAGCCGAAGCGCATCAGCTGGTCGTAGCGGAGCCGCGGCAGCGTCGTCCGCATCCAGATGAAGAAGAACAGGAGCACGAACAGCTTCAGGAGGAACCAGATCGGCCCGGGAAGCCACGGGCCGTGCCAGCCGCCGAGGAAGAGCGTCACGGCGAGGGCGGACAGCGTGATCAGGTTGATGTACTCCGACATCGAGAAGAGCCCGAACCGCATCCCGCCGTACTCGGTGTGGTACCCGGCGACGAGCTCCTGCTCGGCCTCCGGGAGGTCGAACGGCGCGCGAGAGGTCTCTGCGGTGCCGGCGAGGATGAACACGACGAACCCGATGACCTGCGGCATCACGTACCAGAGCTCCGCCTCCTGGGCGGCGACGATGTCGACGAGCGACAGCGAGCCTGCCATGAGGATCACGCCGAGCACCGAGAGGGCCAGAGACACCTCGTACGAGACGAGCTGCGCGCACGTGCGCATCGAGCCGAGGAGCGAGAACTTCGAGTCGGACGCCCAGCCGCCGATGATGAAGCCGTAGATCCCGATCGACCCGACCGCGAAGATCAAGAGCAGCGCAATCGGCAGGTCGGCGATGTATCCGTTCACCTGGTAGCCGGCGATCTCCCAGCCCGGTCCCCACGGGATCACGGAGAAGGTGGTCAGCGCGGTGAAGGCGGCGAGGAACGGGGCGGCGATGTAGAGCCCGTCGATCGCGGCTGCCGGGAAGAAGCTCTCCTTGCGGATCAACTTGACGAGGTCGGCGATCGGCTGGAGCAACCCGTAGGGGCCGGCGCGGTTTGGCCCGTAGCGGAGCTGCATGCGCCCCATCACCTTGCGCTCGACGAGCGTGAGGTACGCGAAGCCGAAGAGCACGAGGTTGATCACGATCAGCGACTTGATGACGGCGATCCACCACGGCTCCCCGTTGTCGCCGGCCGCGACGACCATCCACCCCGTCATGCGCGCACGACCTCGACGTCGAGGTGGAGGTCGGAGGCGTGCTCCTCGGCGACCCGGGCGACGCCGTCGACGAGCTTGCGGTCGATGCGGGCGCGGAGCTCGACCGAGGTTCCGTTCGAGCGGACGGAGACGACGTCTCCCGCGGCGATCCCCCTGCGCTCGGCGTCGCCGGCCGCGAGGATCACCTCGCGCGCGGGCCGCTGGAACTGGAGCTCGGGGATTCGCTCCACCTGGTACCCGGAGAAGAGCGGGCGGTAGCGAAGGAGCCGGAGGGTTCCGACGAAGTGCTCGCCGGGCGCACCCGCTGCAGGCGAATGCGCCTCTGGAACGCCGGGCGCCGGCTCGGGCGGGACGTACGCGGCCCTTGCGGGCATCGGTGCCCGCTCGCTCAACGCGGCGAGCTCCAGCCCGCTGTAGATCCGCTCCGAGAGCTCCTCGAAGACGACCGTGGCGTGGGGCGAGAGCTCGACGGCGAACCGCGCCGCGAGCTTGGCGAGCCACGCCAGCTCGTCCGGCACCGGCGGCGTCACCGCGCGCCTGAGGCGCTGGACGCGCCCCTCGAGGTTCATCGTCGTCCCCTCGCGCTCGAGCGACGCGGTCGCCGGTAGCACGAGGTCCGCCCAGCCGGTCGCGAGCGAATGGAACATCGTGATCGCGAGCACGCGATCGGCCTTCTCCGCGAGCGCGAGCACGCCCGGGTCCGACGCGGCATCGTCGCCCGAGACGATCAGCAGGCCGATTCCCTCGCGCTCGACCTCGTCCTCGTCGGCGGCAGCGGCCCAGGCCTCGGCGACCCCGCGGGCGTTCGGCGTCGCCGGGAGGTGGAACGCGGCGCAGCCGGGCTTGCTCTCGAATCCGAGCGCGTGTGCCGCCTCCGCGAGCCGGGCGCCGCCACCCCCGCCGGGTCCCGACCAGACGAGGACCGCGCGCTCCGAGGCGCGCAGGCGCTTGCCGAGCGCGCTTCGTGAGGCGACGAGCTCCTGCAGCGCGCCGGCTGCCGCGCCGGGCGCCGCCGGGACAGCGCCTGCGACGCCGATCGTGACGATCTCAGCGCCGTTGCGCCGCGCCTGCTTGAGCCAGAGATCGACTGCGGGCGCACGCTCGGCGGCGTCGTCGTCGCCGACGACCACGACGATCTCTGCATCGCCGATGGTCGAGAGCGGGGCGCGGAAGGCGTCGAGCGCCGCGGAGGTCGACTCGTGAAGCACCGCCGAGTGCGCGCCGAGGCCGCGCCGCAAGAGCACGCCCAGCCCGTAGGCGATCTCGGTCGTCTCTGACCCGGAGAGCGCGGTGACGATCCGCCCGCCGGCGCCCCGCAGCAGCTCCTCCGCACGGTCCAGGGCGGCGTCCCACTCGAGCGGCTCGAGGCCCAGCTCGCCCCGCCGGAGCGGCGCCGTCACCCGATCCGATGCATGCACGTGCGGGAACGTGAAGCGGCCCTTGTCGCAGATCCAGCCGCCGTCGACTTCGGGGTGGTTGCGCGACTGGACGCGCTTGACCTGGCCTTCGCGCGTCGTCGCGCGGATGTTGCAACCGGCCGGGCAGAGCCCGCAGACGGTCGGCACGTCCTGGATCTCCCAGGGACGGGCCTGGAAGCGGTACTGGGTCGAGGTCAGCGCGCCCACCGGGCACAACTCGATCACGTTGCCGGAGAACGGCGCGCGGTAGGGATCCTCCCCGAAGGTCGCGATCTCCGAGTGCGCGCCGCGGTTCCGCGCGATCAGCTGGCCGTCCTCGGCGACGTCGCTCGAGAAGCGGGTGCAGCGGTAGCAGAGGATGCAGCGCTCGCGGTCGAGCGCGATCAGCGGCGAGACCGGGATCGGCTTGTCGAACGTCATCTTCGGGAACGCCATCCGGGTCGAGCCGGGGCCGTACCGGAACGTGAGGTCCTGCAACGGGCACTCGCCGCCCTTGTCGCAGACCGGGCAGTCGAGCGGGTGGTTGACGAGGATGAACTCGAGGGTGCCCTTCTGGCCGTCGGCTGCGCGCTGCGAGCTCGCCGCCGTTCGCACGACCATCCCTTCCTGCGCCGCGAGCGTGCAGCCCGCCTGGAGCTTCGGGAGCCCCTCGACCTCGACGAGACACATGCGGCACGCACCGACGGCGGGCCCGAGGCGCGGCTCGTAGCAGAAGACCGGGATCTCGATACCCGCCGCAGCCGCCGTCTCGACGAGGCCGGTTCCCTTCTCGACCTCTACCTCGCGGTCGTCGATCATGACCGTGATCAGCTCGCTCACGCCGCGGCGCTCCTCGCGAACCCGGGGCGTCGCCCGCGCCCGATGTCTGGCTTCAGCCAGACATCTGCTCGTCTCCGGCTCACGCCACCACCGCCAGCGGCCGCTCGATCTCGGCGGGGCCGCCGTGCGCTGCGTGCACGTCCGTCGGCGCGACGATGCCCTCCAGCGACGACGTGCCGGCGAACGGGCACGCGCCCTCCTCGACGTGGGCAAGGAACTCCTCGCGGAACTTCGCGACGTAGCTGGCGATCGCGATCATCGCGGTGTCGCCGAGCGGGCAGAGGCACGTGCCGTTCACCTTCTCGCCGACGTCGATCAGCAGGTCGAGGTCGGCGTGGGTGCCGTCCCCGGCCTCGATCTTCTTCAGGATCTGCGTCGTCCAGCGTGTCCCGACGCGGCACGGCGTGCACTTGCCGCACGACTCGTGCTCGTAGAACTGCGAGATGCGGACACCGAGCTGAACGATGCAGCAGCGGTCGTCGATCGCGACGACCGCGGCGCTGCCGATCGCCGTGCCTGCGCCGGCGAGCGTGTCGTAGTCGAGCGTGAGCTTCTCGGCCTCGGCTGCGGTGAGGATCGCGGTCGACGACCCGCCGGGGATGACCGCCTTGAGCGTCCGCCCCTCGGGGATCCCGCCACCGACCTCGTAGATGAGAGCCTTGAGCGGAAACCCGTGCGGCAGCTCGTAGTTGCCGGGCTTCGCGACGTTGCCGGAGAGGGAGAAGACGCGTGTTCCGGTCGAGCTTTCCAGACCGACCTTCGCGTACTCGGCGCCGCCCATCTCGATGATCGGCGGCACGGTCGTGATCGACTCGACGTTGTTCACCGCGGTCGGGGAGGCGTAGAGCCCGGCGATCGCCGGGAAGGGCGGCTTCGTCCGCGGCTGGCCCCGCTCCCCCTCGAGCGACTCGAGGAGTGCCGTCTCCTCGCCGCAGATGTATGCGCCGGCGCCACGGTGGAGCACGATCGTCACGTCTCCCAGGTGCTTTCCCTTGCGGAGCTGGGCGAGCGCCGCGACGAGCACCTCGTACTCCCGCTCGTACTCGCCGCGGATGTAGACGAAGACGTGCTTCGCGTCGATCGCGCGCGCCGCGATGAGACAGCCCTCGAGGAACCGGAACGGGACGCGCAGCATGATCTCGCGGTCCTTGAACGTTCCCGGCTCGGACTCGTCCGCGTTCACGACGAGGTAGTGCGGCTTCGGGTTCTGCTCCGGCTTCGGGACGAAGCTCCACTTGCGGCCGGTGGGGAAGAACGCGCCGCCGCGGCCGCGGAGGTTCGATGCGTTGAGCTCGGCGATGATCTCGTCCGGCGTCATGTCGCGCGCGCGACGCAGTGCGGCGAGCCCGCCCGCGGCCTCGTAGTCGCTGAGCTCGGTCACGGCGCCGCCGTTCGTGCCGCCGAAGACGATCTCGGGCACCGCGCTCACTCGGCGAGCTCCTTCACGATTCCGGGCACGTCTCCCGAACGGACGTGGAGCCTGTGATGGTTGTCTATAGCGACAACGGTCGCCCAGCCGCAGCCACCGAGGCACTCGACCGCGCGCAGGGTCACCGCGCCGTCCTCGGTCGTCTCACCGATGTGGATTGCGAGCTCGCGCTCGAACGCCGCGACGACGCCCTGTGCGCCGGAGAGGGCGCACGAGACGTTCGTGCACACCTCGACGAGATGACGCCCGACGGGCTCGGTATGGAACATGTCGTAGAAGGACGCGATGGAGAGGCAGTAGGCCGGCGTCACGTCGAGTGCGTCGGCGACCTCGCGGAACGCCTCCTCCGGGAGCCAGCCGCCGTAGCGCTCCTGCGCCAGGCGCAGCGCCGGGATGACGGCCGAGCGAGGCTGTGGATAGCCCTTCTTGACCTGCTGGATCTCGTCGTAAAGGGCCGTCATCGGTCGACGTCCCCCATGACAGGGTCGAGCGACGCCGCGACTGCGACGAGATCTGCGACGGCCGTGCCGCGCACGCAGGTCGCGGTCGCCTGGAGCGCGGCGAAGCTCGGCGCGCGGAACTTCACGCGCCACGGCTTGGGACCGCCGTCGGAGACGAGGAAGCACCCGCACTCGCCGCGCGCCGACTCGATCGCGACGTAGACCTGCCCCTCGGGCACGAGATAGCCCTCGGTGACGATCTTGAAGTGGTGGATGAGGGACTCCATCGAGGTGTGGAGCTCCTCGCGCGGCGGGAGCACGACCTTGCGGTCATCCGCGATCCAGGGCTCGCCGCGCATCTCCTCGAGCCGCGTCACGCACTGGCCGACGATGCGCGCGGAGGTGCGCATCTCGTCCATGTGCACCTTGTAGCGGTCGTAGACGTCGCCGTTCGGGTAGACGGGGACGTCGAAGTCGACCTCGTCGTAGGCGAGGTACGGCATCGCCTTCCGCAGGTCCCAGTCGACGCCGGAGGCGCGCAACATCGGGCCTGACTGGCCGAGCGCGAGCGCGTCCTCGGCCGAGAGGGTTCCAATCCCCTTCGTCCGCTCGAGCCAGATCTTGTTGCGGTCGAGCAGCCCCTCGTAGTCGTCGACGGCGTGCGGCATGTGCCGGGCGAGGGCGCGCGCCTGCGCGTAGAACCCCTCCGGGAGGTCCTCCGCCAGCCCACCGACCTGGAAGTAGCGCGTGTGCATGCGGGCGCCCGTGACCATCTCGAACAGGTCGAGCACCATGTCCCGCTCGCGGAACGCGTACCAGAACATCGAGATCGCGCCGATCTCGAGCGCCGACGTGCCGAGCCACACGAGATGCGAGTGGATCCGGTTCAGCTCGGAGAGGCACATGCGCACCCAGGTCGCCTTCTCGGGCGTCTCGAGCGCAAGCAGCTTCTCGATCGCGAGCACGAACACGAGCTCGTTCGCCTGGAAGGAGAGGTAGTCGATCCGCTCGGGGTAGGTGATCCCCTTCCAGTACGTCTTGTGCTCCATCGTCTTCTCGAAGCCCGTGTGGAGGTATCCGATCACGGCCTTGAGCCCGGCCACGCGCTCGCCGTCGAGATCGACGATCAACCGGAGCACGCCGTGCGTCGAGGGATGGTTCGGCCCGAAGTTGATCGTGAGGATGTCCTCGAGCGAGTGCTTCTGCAGGGTCGATCTCGAGGATCGTCGGGCACGGGGACGGGATCCGCGTTCCCTCGTAGATCCGAGTGGCAGGCATCACGGCCATCAGGCTTCTCCGGAGAAGCGGACCGGCTCGCCGCCGAGCGGGTAGTCCTTGCGGAGCGGGAAGCCTTCCCAGTCGTCCGGCATCAGGATCCGCACGAGGTTCGGGTGGCCGCGGAAGGTGATGCCGTACAGGTCGTACGCCTCGCGCTCGTACCAGTCGGCCGCCGGCCAGACGCCGACGACGGAGTCGATCTCCTGTCCGTCGTCGAGCCGCGCCTCGACCCGGAGCCGCCCGGGCTCGTCCGACACGCGCAGGAGGTGGTAGGCGACCGCGAATCGCTTCGCCTTCGGCGCGGGGACGCGCTGGACGCCCTGCGAGCCCTCGGCGTTCAGGTCGCGCCCGGACGCGGTGCCGATGTAGCCCGCGACGTCCGTGGTGCCCCAGCCGAGGTAGTCGACGCCAGAGAGGTCGACGAGCACGTTGAAGCCCTCGGCGTCGCGGAGGTGGGTGCACGTCTCGACGATGCGCGCGGGGTCGACGACGAGCGTCGTCTCCCCGTGCGCGTCGATCGTCTCGACGACCCCGGGGGCGGCGGTCACTCGGCAACTCCGCGGATCTCGTACGCAGGCGGGACGCCGGCGCGGATCTTCTCGTGGAGCCGGACGATGCCTTCCATCAGCGCCTCCGGCCGCGGCGGGCAGCCGGGCACGTGGATGTCGACCGCGACGATCTTGTCGACGCCCTGGAGCACCGTGTAGTTGTTGAACATCCCGCCCGAGCTCGCGCAGGCGCCCATCGCGATGACCCACTTCGGCTCGAGCATCTGGTCGTAGACCTGACGGAGCGGCGCGGCCATCTTGTGGGTCACACGCCCGGAGACGATCAGCAGGTCGGCCTGGCGCGGCGACGAGCTGAAGCGCTCCATCCCGAAGCGCGCGATGTCGTAGCGGGACGAGACGATCGACATCATCTCGATCGCACAGCACGCAAGGCCGAAGGTGTCCGGCCAGACGGAGTTCGACTGCGCCCACGCGACGGCTTTCTGGAGGGTCGTGATGAGGAGGGCGTCCTCGATCGCGTCGAGCTCCTGCTCGAAAGTGCCGGGACCCTTGTCCGGCCACAGCGTCCGCTCCGTCCGGAGCCCCGCCTTGGCCGCCGGACGGTCGGAAACCATTGGCAGCTTCCTGGCTAGTGCCACTCGAGCGCTCCCTTGCGCCAGACGTACACGTAGGCGACGGCGAGGATGGCGACGAAGACGAGGAGCTCGACGAACCCGAACCACCCGAGCAGCTCGAGCTGCACCGCGAGCGGGTAGAGGAAGACGATCTCGATGTCGAACAGGATGAACAGCATCGCCGTCAAGTAGAAGCTGACGGTGAAGCGCCGCTGCTGACCGGGCGCCTCCTCGGAGACACCCGACTCGAAGGGCAGCATCCGCTGCTTCGTCCGCGTTCGCGGCCGCGTCGCGAAAACGAACGAGAACAGGATCATCGAAGCCGGGATGGCTGCCGCCATGATCGCGTAGATGAGAAACGGGAGCCAGTCGGAGAGCACGCTGTACTCGATCCCTTCAACCGGGGGACGGTCGTCGCGAAACCTACCACTCCGTCTCGGGCGCACGAGATAGGAGCCGATCCCGCTCGGGGAGTGTGTTTTCCGTGTCACAAAGTCCGGTGTCTGGCGCGGTACGACGCGTCGGCTACGATCAGTGCAATGGAGATCGCCGAGCGCCCCACCGACGTCCAGCTCGACCTCACGCCGCTCGCTGCCGAGAAGGTGAAGGCGCTGATGGCCGAGGAGCCCGACGCCGGCTCGCTCGTGCTGCGCGTCGCGATCCAGGGCGGCGGCTGCTCGGGGTTCCAGTACGGGCTCGGATTCGACTCCGGGGCTGCCGAGGGCGACCACGAGCTGCAGCTCGAGGGTGTCAACATCGTCGTCGACCCCTTCAGCGCTCCGTACCTCCAGGGCGCGAGGATCGACTATCTGAACGGACTGCAGGAGTCCGGGTTCAAGATCGACAACCCGAACGCGGTCTCCTCCTGCGGCTGCGGCCACTCGTTCCAGGTCGAGGAGGGCGAGGAGCTCCCCGAGGGAACGTCGGTCGGCGGCTGCGGCAGCGGCTGCTCGCACTGACGGGCAACTTCGCTTCGCGAAGTGCCTAGATTTGCTGCGTGAGCGAGCGTTCTCTCCGCGTCGCCGTCGTCGGCTCCGGCCCTGCGGGCTTCTACGCGGCCGGCGCGCTCCTCGCGAGTGACGAGCCGCAGTTCGAGGTCGACATGATCGAGCGGTTGCCGACCCCGTGGGGGCTCGTGCGGCTCGGCGTGGCGCCGGACCACCCGAACATCAAGGCGGTCTCGCGCGCGTTCGAGCGGATCGCGACGAAGCCGGGTTTCCGCTTCTTCGGCAACGTCGAGATCGGCCGGGACGTGACGCACGAGGAGCTCGCGGAGCGGTACGACGCGGTGCTCTACGCCGTCGGCGCGCAGACCGACCGGCACCTCGGCATCCCCGGCGAGGATCTCCCGGGATCCTGGCCCGCGACGGCATTCGTCGCCTGGTACAACGGCCATCCCGACTTCCAGGATCTCGAGTTCGATCTTTCACACGAGCGGGCAGTCGTGATCGGCAACGGCAACGTCGCGCTGGACGTCGCGCGGATGCTCGCTCTCACCCCCGAGGAGCTGGCGCCGACCGACACCACGGATGCGGCGATCGACGCGATCAACCGGGCCGGGATCCGGGAGATCCTCGTGGTCGGGCGCCGAGGCCCCGTGCAGGCGGCCTGGACACCCGTCGAGGTCGGCGAGCTCGGCGAGCTGGCGGGGGCTGACATCCTGGTCGACGCGGAGGACCTCGAGCTCGACCCGGCGAGCGCCGCCGAGCTCGAGGCGGCTCCGCCGACGGTCAAGCGGAACGTCGAGCACCTCCGCTCGTACGCGGAGCGAGGCGCCGAGGGTCGTCCCCGGAGGATCCGCCTGGAGTTTCTCGCCTCGCCGACCGCGATCCTCGGGAACGGGAAAGTGGAGGCGATCGAGCTCACGCAGAACGAGCTCGTCGACGGCAGGGCGGTTCCCACCGACGAGCGGGAGACCGTGCCGTGCGGGATCGTGTTCCGGAGCGTCGGCTACCGGGGAGTCGAGCTTCCAGGCGTCCCATTCGATCCGAGCACCGGGACGATCCCGAACGAGGGCGGCCGGGTCGTGCCCGGCCTGTACGTCGCCGGCTGGATCAAGCGCGGCCCGAGCGGTGTGATCGGCACGAACAAGAAGGATGCGACGGAGACGGTCGAGCTCCTGCTCGAGGACGCGCGCGGCGGCTCGCTGCCAGCCGCCTCGGGCGACGACCTCGGGGAGCTCCTCGTCGAGCGCGGTGTCGATCACGTCCTGTACGCGGGCTGGGAGGCGATCGACGAGACCGAGCGTGTCGCGGGCGAGCCACACGGTCGCCCGCGCATCAAGCTCTGCACGTGGGGTGAGCTCCTCGACGCCGCTGCCACCGCCCGTCGGCCCGCGGCCTGACGGCACCGTCTTCGAGAGCGTGAGGCCCCGGTCGCCGTTACCCTCGGCGGTTCGTGAGCGTCGCGCTCGTCTCGCTGCTGCTCCCGGTGGCCGGCTTCGTATTGCTCCTCGCCGTCCCGTCTGCCGACGCTCACTGGCAACACGGGCCGGCGCACTTCTGGCTCATCCTGGCGACCGCGCTCGTGAACGTGGTGCTCGGCCTCGCCGCCAGCGAGGCGGCGCGCCGACGCGGTGACGCGCGGGCGTTCCTCGTCTCGCTCGCCTTCCTCGTCTCTGCCGGCTTCCTCGGCCTCCACGCGCTTGCGACCCCGGGCTCGGTCGTCGAAGGTCGAAACGTCGGCTTCGTGATCGCGACCCCCATCGGGCTCGTGCTCGCGAGCGCGTTCGCGGCGGTGTCGTCGCTCGAGCTCTCGCAGCGCACAGCCGCCTGGGTCGTCGACCACGAGCGCGCCATGCGGAATCGCGGTGCTCGCCTCTCTCGTCGTGTGGGCGGTCGTCTCGGTCGCAGAGCTGCCGCCGCTCGACGGCCCGCCTCCGGAAGGCGAGCTCCATGGCCCGCTCATCGCGCTCGCCGTGCCCGGGATCGCTCTCTTCGGCTTTGCGGCCTGGCGGTATCTCGGCGTGTACCGCAGCCGGCACGATGCGCTGCAGGCCGCGCTTGCCGCCGCATGGGTGCTCCTCGCCGAGGCGCTCGTGGCGATCGGGCTGTCGCGCAGCTGGCATCTCTCGTGGTGGGAGTGGCATCTCCTCATGACATGCGCGTTCGCGCTCGTCGCGTGGACGGCGCGGACGTCCTACCGTCGCTCGGCATCGGTGGTCGGGGCTTTCGGGGGCCTGTATCTCGACGGGACGCTGGAGCGCGTCGACACGAGGACGGGAGACGCGCTGCGGGCGTTCGTCGGGGCGCTCGAGACGGGCGAGCCGTTGGACGAGGTCGCCGCCGACCTGCGAGAGCAGGGGCTCAGCGGCGACGAGGTTGCCGTGCTCGAGCGCTCGGCGCGTGAGGTACGGCGGATCGAAGAGCTCTTCCGGCCCTATGTCTCCCCCGAGCTGGCGATCGGGCTCGAAGAGACGCCCGAGCTGGCGCGACTCGGAGGCGAGGAACGCGAGGTGACGGTGCTCTTCGCCGACCTCGAGGGTTTCACGCGCTTTGCGGAGAAGCGCGCGCCGGGTGAGTCGATCGAGATGCTCAACGCCTACTGGGCCGCCGCGGTCCCGGGCCTGCTCGACGAGAGCGCGACGATCGAGCGCTTCGCAGGCGACGCGGTGATGGCGGTGTTCAACGCCGTGGGCGACCAGCCTGATCACGCCGACCGGGGCATCCGCGCGGCGCGAGCCCTGCTCGAGGCCTCCGAGGCGCTGGCGGCTCGGAACCCGGGCTGGCCGCGGTTTCGTGCGGGGGTCGCGACGGGCTCCGCCGCCGTCGGCCACGTCGGCACGGCCGACCAGCGCAGCTTCGCCGCGATCGGCGACACGACGAACGTCGCGGCGCGCCTGCAGGCCGAAGCCCGGCCGGGCGAGGCGCTGATCGCCGGCTCGACCGCGACGCGCCGGCTCGACCGCGCCCCGCTCGAGCCGCGGGGCAGGCTCGCCGTCAGAGGCCGGGACGAGCCGCTGGACGTGTTCGCCCTCGCCGAGGAGCGCGCGGCGGGTC
This sequence comes from uncultured Actinomycetes bacterium, assembly GCA_963839755.1. Lineage (GTDB taxonomy): Bacteria > Actinomycetota > Thermoleophilia > Gaiellales > Gaiellaceae > Gaiella. Next base: position 39,196 of record CAWIVU010000016.1, on the reverse strand, counting down.
GGTAGTTCGGTACCAGGTACCGATTTCTGTCAAGCGCGAGGAGTGCCGATTCAGCGCCAATCGCTCCACAGGCAGGATCGCCTGTTTTCAAGCAGTGATCGCGGGTGCATCGGACACCCGAAGCGGCAGAGGAACCTCGAAGCTGTGGGTCACAAACTCGATGTAGCGTTGCTGCGCGACCTCTCGCGCCTCGCCGAACATCGCGAGGATCTCTCCAACCCGGAGATACGGTGGCGCCGGCGCCAACCCTGCCGTTGCGCGGAAGCTTGTCCACGTGGCATCGAACGGGGACGCGCAGATCCCCGCATCCACGGGGTTCCGAATCACGTAGCGGAGTGTCCAGAGCAGCTGCTCCTCCGACTCCTGCAAGACCGCTCCGAAGCGATTCTGGAAGACGTGAGCCGTGCGTCTCCAGCGCCGATCGAACCGCAGCGCGTAGCGGTGGTTCACGCTCTTCATGAAGGCCGAGAGCCCTTGCGCCGGCGAGCGGACGATCCCGTGCCAGTGGTTCGGCATCAGCGACCAGCCGAACGCGTCGAGCTCGTGTCTGTGGAATGCGTCCGCCAGCAGCGTCTCGAACTCGACGTAATCCCCCACGTTGAGGAAGATCGCCTGGCGATTGCTTCCGCGCGAAAAGACGTGGTAGATCCCGCCTTCGACCCATTCCCGGCGCACCTTCGCCATCGCCGTTCACTGTACAGACAACAATCCGGAAAACATGCCCTGTGGATTCATTGGCACAGATTCGGCACGGCATACGCTTGACTGGCACCGGTACCTGACAGCGAATGCGCGCACCGCCACGCTCCCGGCGTAGGCTGACGACGTCCTGAGGCAGACGTGAGCGAACGCGACACAAGCTGGGGCATCGAGCCCGTGCCGGAGCGGCTGCGCGTGCTCGGTGGGCTCGACCTGGGCCTCCTGTGGGGCAATCTCGGCGTGTCGCTGCTCGTCGTCGTCGCCGGCGCGATCCTCGTCCCTGCCCTCTCGCTCCCCGCGTCTCTCGTCGCGATCCTCGTCGGCTGCCTGATCGGCAACCTGATGCTCGCCGCCGCGGGCGCGATCGGCGCCCAGGCGCGCGTCCCGGCGATGGTGTTGATGCGGGCGCCGCTCGGCGAGCGCGGGTCCTACCTCCCGACGGCGGTCAACGTCGTCCAGTGCGTCGGTTGGACGATCTTCGAGCTCCTCGTGATCGCGACCGCGGCGGCCGCTCTCTCGGACGAGCTCTTCGGGTTCGAGGCTCGCTGGGCGTGGACGCTCGTCTTCGGCGCTGCCGCGCTCGTGCTCGGCCTGCTCGGTCCGATCGGGGTCGTGCGCGTGGTCATCCGCCGCGTCGCGGTCTGGGTCGTCCCGCTCGCGGTCGCATACCTCGCATGGTGGGCCTTGACGGGAGGTGGGCTCGAGGACGCCTGGAACCGCCCGGGCGAGGGCGGCCTCTCGACCTGGCAGGGGATCGACATCGTCGTCGGTGTGACCGTCTCGTGGATCCCGCTCGCGGCCGACTACACACGGTTTGCGCGCACGCCGCGAGGCGCGTTCTGGGGAACAGGCGTCGGGTACTTCGTCCCGGATGCACTGTTGCTGGCGCTCGGCGCCATCGTTCTCCTGACGCGTGACGTTGCCGACGCCGCCGCTCTTCCCGCCGCGGTCGCCGCCGGCGGCCTCGTCGCTCTGCTGGCGTTGCTCGCCCTGACCGTCGCCGAGACGGACGAAGCATTCGCGAACGCCTACTCGGGCGCGGTTTCCCTCCAGAACCTCGCCCCACGTGCGCCGCAGGCGGCTCTCGTCGTGCTCACGACAGCACTCGGCACGCTCGGCGCGCTCGTGCTGGAGCTGACGAGCTTCCAGTCGTTCCTTCTCCTGCTCGGCTCGTGCTTCGTGCCGTTGTTCGCGGTCCTGCTCGCGGACTGGCTCGTCTCGGGACGAAGCTACGAAGCGACCGACGTCTTCGCCGCGCCGCCGTTCCGGAGCGGCGCGATCGTCGCCTGGCTCGCCGGGTTCGTCACGTACCAGTGGCTTTCGCCGACCGGCCCCGTCTGGTGGGTCGAGCAGGTCGAGCGCCTCGACCCGCCCGCCTGGGAGATCGGCGCGACCCTCCCGAGCTTCGCAGTGTCATTCGTTCTCGCGGTCGCCGTCGCCCTCGCGACACGCCGCGTGCCACCCGGAACGGTGCGCGCGTGAGTCGCATCGTCGTCATCGGAAATGCGTGCATCGATACCGTCGCGGGCGCGCCGCCTCGCGCGGGCGGCGGTGCGTACTACGCGGCCCGCGCTGCTGCGCACGTCGGCGCCGACGCCGTCGTCGTGACGCGCTGCGCCCCCGCCGACCGCGACGTCGCGCTCGCGCCGCTCCAGGCCTTCGGCCTTCCCGTGCACTGCGCGGACGCACGCGAGACGACTGCCTTCAGCTTCCACTACGAGGGCGAGCACCGTGTGATGCGCGTCGACGCGGTGGGGGATCCGTGGACGCTCGACGACGTCGAGGGCTGGGCGGCCCCCGCGCTCGCCGAGGCGACGTGGGTGCTCGTCGCCGGGCTCCTCCGCTCGCATTTCCCGACGAGCGTCGTTGCCGCGCTCGCCCGCGACGGTCGTCGTCTGCTCCTCGACGCCCAGGGCGCCCTCCGACGCGCACACGTTGGCCCCCTCCAACGCGACGATGACGTCGACCGTGCTGCATTCGCCCACCTGGCGGTCCTGAAGCTGAACGAGGACGAAGGACGAATCCTCGCCGGGGGCCTCGAGCCGGACCGGCTGCGCGCACTCGGCGTCCGAGAGACGCTGCTCACGCTCGGCTCCCGCGGCGCCCTGGTGATCGCCGGGGACTCGGTCACCGAGGTCCCCGCGCACCCGGCACGTGGGGTCGTCGATCCGACCGGAGCGGGAGACTCGTTCTCGGTCGTCTACCTCGACGGCCGTGCGCGCGGGCTCGAGCCTCCCGCGGCGGCGAAGTGGGCCACGCAGACGGTCGCCGAGCTGATCGGCAGCGAATGAGCCGCGCCCTCGTCGCCTGCGCGCTCGGGACCGTCGAGGTGGATCTCGACGAGGACGAGGTCGTCGCAATCGTCGACGAGGACCTGGCGTCGGCCCCGCCTCCCGACGTCGACCTGCCACTCGTCGTCTCCGCGGCCGCGCACGGCTCCACCGTGATCGCGGTCGTCGACCGGCGGCCGCCGCTCGTCGTCTCGCACGACGGCGGCACCTCATGGCGCGAGGCCGGCGCCGGCTTGCGGCCAGGAGTCGGCGTCGCGATCTCGCCCGAGCACCCGGATCTCGTGCTCTACGCGACCGAGGAGCGGCTCCATCTCTCACGCGACGGAGGACGCTTCTGGCACGCGCTCAGCGTCGAGCTGCCGGCGATCACTGCCGTCTCCTTCGCCGACTGAGTCGCGGTCTGGGAGAATTTCGATTCCATCGTCAGACAGGAGGAACCCCAATGAGCGGGCTCGACGACCTGATCGGCAGCCTGAGCAAGCAGGGCGGCGGAGGCGGGGGCGGAGGCATGGGTGACCTGCTCGGCGGCCTGCTCGGCGGCGGTGGCCAAGGCAGTGGAGGCGGTGGCGGCCTCGAGGACGTCCTGGGCGGGCTCCTGGGCGGAGGCGGCGCTGCCGGAGGGAAATCCGGTGGGATGAACACCGGCGCGATCATCGCCGGCCTCGCGCCGGTGGTGATCGGGATGCTCAGGAGCGGCGGCCTCCAGAAGATGATGTCGGGCTTCGCGGACAAGGGCATGGCCGAGCAGGCCGACTCGTGGGTCTCGACCGGCGCCAACAAGCCCGTGAGCGGAAGCGACATGAAGGTCGCGCTCGGTGAGGAAGAGGTGAAGCAGGTCGCGCAGAACGCCGGAATCTCCGAGGACGAGGCGGCCGACGTGCTCGCGAAGGTCGTCCCCGAGGTCGTCAACGGGCTGACGCCGAACGGGCAGGTCCCCGCCGATGCCGACCTCGAGAAGCTGCTCAGCCAGTTGCAGCCGGCGCAGGCCTGACGTCAGAGCCGGAACTCACCCCGGGCGACGATGACCGCCGCGCCGCCGACCTCGACGGCGTCGATCAGGCCGTCCCCGCCGTCCGCGCGCGCGTGGAGGGTCGAGGGGCGCCCCATCTCGACGCCCTGACGTATGACGAGCTCCTCGCCCCACTCCACGAGGCCGTGGCGCGCCAGGTGGCAGGCGATGGGGCCGGCGGCCGATCCGGTCGCCGGATCCTCGGCCTGCTCCCAGAACATGCGGCTCCGCCACCCGTCCTCGCCCCGGGCGACGGTGTTGACCCCGGTGACCGCGAACGACTCGATCGCGCCGCCGTCGGGTGACACACGGCCGAGCTCGGTCGCGTCGCCGAGGGTCACGACGATGTGCCGCGCGCCGTTGTCGTAGAGCTCGATCGGGAGCGTCGAGCGCTCCAGACCGAGTGCAGCGAGCACCCGTGCCGGATCTTCGACCGGCTCGACGCGGGGAACGGGCTGCGTCATCCGGCCGAACACGATCCGTCCCGACTCGTCCCGCTCGAGCGCGACCGGCACGACCCCAACGCCCGTCTCCAGTGCGATGACGCCGAGCTGGAGCGGCGCGCCGAGCACGAACGCCGTGCCGAGGATCGGATGCCCCGCGAACGGCATCTCCGAGGCGGGGTTGAAGATGCGGATCCGCGCCGTCCCTCCGGCCTCGGCGGGGAGCACGAACACGGTCTCGGAGAAACCGATCTCGAGGGCGAGCGCCTGCATGGTCGCGCCGTCGAGCCCGCGTGCGTCGGTGAAGACCGCGAGCTGGTTGCCCGTCAGCGGTGTGTCGGTGAAGACGTCGGCGAAGACGTAGCGGTACGTGGGCATGTGCGGGTTATAGCCCGCGCTCCGACTCGACCCACTTCGCGTGGTGCTCGCGTGCCCAGTCCTCGCGCACCTCACCGGTCGTGATCCCGCGCAGGGCGTGTCGCGTGGAGGGATGGATCACGGCGAGGTAGAGGTGCCCGGCGACGAGCGCCACCGACAGAAGGGTGAGGGTCTCGTGCACGGCGCCTGTCCCGTCGAAGAGAAAGCGGTGATCGCGCTCCCCGAGCCAGAGGAAGAACCCCGAGACGACGAACAGCAGGGCGAAAGCAGCCGTCAGGAGCGCGTTCAGCTTCTGCCCGGCGTTGAAGCGCCCTTGGGGTGCCCGGCGGCCGCGCAGCCACCGCCGGTCGTCGCCGTCGATCGTCTCGATCTCGCGCCAGTCCGCCGCAAGCCTTCGGCGGTCGCCGAGCACCAGGACGGCCGCGATCGCGAGCGCCCAGGCGACCGCCGACAGGAGATGGACGTTCTTGACGAGGTTGCGGCGCGCAACGAGCTCCGCGAGGGCGGGCAGATAGAGGATCAGCCCTGTCGCCAGCATCGCCGTGAATCCGGTTGCGTGCACCCAGTGGAGCGCTCGCTCGGTGCGGTCGAAGCGTCGGATCGTCCGAGCGTCAGAGTCCATTGGAGTCACCGATCCACGCGTCCTCGTCGTACCCGCGCTGCTCCCAGTAGCCGACGTGGTCGGTGTGGGTCTGCACCTCGATCCGCGTGACCCACTTGACGCTCTTGTAGCCGTACATGCGGGGCATCACGACACGCGCCGGGAACCCATGCGGCTCCGAGAGCGGAGCGCCGTCGAGGTCGAGCGCCAGAAGGGCGTCCGACACGAACGCCTGAGGAAGCGAGAGCGTGTCGTCGTAGGGCACCTCGTCGGAGACGAAACGAAGCGCCTTCGCCTCCGGTCGCAGGCCGGCCTCTGCGAGCAGGTCGGCAAAGCGCACTCCCGCCCACCGAACGTCGTAGACGCTCCAGCCCGTCACGCAGTGGAAGTCGGAGACTTGCTCCGCGCGAGGCAGGCGCCGGAGATCGTCGAGCGTGTAGGTGACCGATCGCTCGACCGCTCCCGTGATCGTGAGGCGATACGCGGCGGGGTCGATGCGCGGGATCGCATTCCCGATCGTGTAGATCCGCCAGCCCGAGGTCGGGACGATCGACGCGACCCGGTCGGGCACGAGCCGACCCGCCAGCCGCATCGCGTCGCGACCGACGAACAGCCCGGTGAGACCCGCGCCGACCACGCCGAGGAAGGCTGCACGGCCGATCGCACGATCCTTCACCCTCTCGTTTGTACCCGCGGGTTCCTTACGGCGGAGTTAGATCTCCTTGACCCTGACGCAACGTCACGGTTTACCGTGGGCCGCGCATGACGGGAGCGTTGCGCATCGGCGAGCTGGCGCGTGCCACCGGGCTGACCGTGAGGACGCTGCGTCACTACGAGGCGGTCGGGCTGCTCGAGCCCGTCGAGCGAAGCGAGTCCGGCTACCGGCTCTACCGGGCGAAGGATGCCGAGCGCCTCTACGCGATCGTGGCATTGCGGCGGCTCGGCCTGACGCTCGCCGAGATTCGCTCGGCGCTCGCGCCCGACACGGGTCACCTGCGGGCGATGGTCCTCCGGCATCTCGGCGAGGTGCGCCGGCGGCTCGTCCTGCTCGGGGAGCTCGAGGGCACGCTCGAGCGGCTCCAGGGCGAGCTCGACCCCGCGCAGGCGCCGTCACTCGCGGAGCTCTGCGAGCTTGTGCGGCTGACGGCGGAGGCGCCGCCGCCGCGCCGGCTCGGCGACGAGCCGGCTGCCATCCGCGCACTCGCCGATCCCACGTCGGCCCTCATCTTCGACCGGCTCCACCGGCACGGCCCTGCGACGGTGTCGGCGCTCGCGCGGGCGATCGGCGAGGCGCCCGCCGACGTCGAGCGACGCGTCGAGGAGCTCGCACGGCACCGCTTCGTGGAGCGGCAGGGCGAGCGTGCCGGGGCGTGGCGTGCCGTCTCCGCTGACCTGCGCCTCCCACAGGTCGAGCGAACGCCCGAGTCGGACGAGGTTGCCCGCTCCTGGTTCGAGCCCGGGCTCCGCGCGCTCGCAAGATTCGTCGAGGACGAGGATGAGTGGGCCGAGTCGGCGACACTCTCGCACGCGATGCTCCACCTCACCCGCGACGAGCTCGAGCGATTCGGCGCCGAGTACGTCGCTCTCGTCCGCCGCTACGGACGCCCCGTCGAGCAAGCGCCGAGGGGGGCGCGCATGACGACCGCTCTCCTGTTCGCTTTCCCACGGGACGACTGATGGCGCTCCAGATGCTCTCTGACGAACTCCATTCCATCGGTAACGCCCCGACTATGCTCGCCGTCGTGCGCGTCTACCTGTGCAGACACGCCAAGGCCGAGTCGGGAGAGCCGGACGATCTGCGCGAGCTCACAAAGCGCGGCCGTGAGCAGGCGCAGGCCCTCGGCGAGCGGCTGGCCGCGCTCCCGATGCCTCCCGCGCTCGTCCTGACGAGCCCGCTCGTACGCGCGCACCAGACGGCCGACGCGATCGCATCGGCAACCGGCGCGCGCCTCGTGACCGAGCCCCGGCTCGCGCCGGGGGCGACGATCGACGCGCTGCGAGCTGCGCTCGAGGGTGTCGAAGGCCCCGTCGCCACGGTCGGGCACCAACCTGATTGCTCCGAGATCGCGCTCGCCGCCACGGGCGCCGACCCGGGCTTCTCCCCGGGGGCGATGGCAGAGCTCGACCTCGACGCGTGACCGACGCCGCCGCGATTCACGTTCGTGGGCTTCGGAAGTCGTACAACGGTCAGGAGGCCGTGCGCGGCATCGACTTCGACGTCCGGCCCGGCGAGGTGTTCGGCCTCCTCGGCCCGAACGGAGCAGGGAAGACGACGACGGTCGAGATCCTCGAGGGCTATCGGACCCGAGACGCCGGTGACGTCCGCGTGCTCGGGGTCGACCCGTGGCAGGCGGGCGCCGCCCATCGGGAGCGCATCGGGGTCGTGCTCCAGCACTCGGAGCTGCCGCCGACGCTCTCGGTGCGCGAGGTCCACCGGATGTTCGCCGGCTACTACCGCCACCCGCGCGACGTCGAGGAGGTCATCGGCCTCGTCGGGCTGCGCGAGAAGGCCGACGACCGTGTCAAGACGCTGTCGGGCGGCCAGAAACGTCGTCTCGACCTCGGCGTCGCGCTCGTCGGCGACCCCGACCTGGTCTTCCTCGACGAGCCGACCACCGGCTTCGACCCCGCCGCGCGACGGACCGCGTGGGAGCTCGTACGGGCGCTGCGCTCGCTCGGCAAGACGATCCTGCTCACGACCCACTACCTCGACGAGGCGCAGCAGCTCGCGGATCGTGTGGCGGTGATCCGCGAGGGACAACTGGTTCGTGTGGGAACCCCGCACGAGCTGATCGGCGTCGCGCCGAAGGTCGAGATCCGCTACCGCGAGGACGGTCGCAACGTCGTCGTGGAGACCGACGAGCCGACCCGCGTGCTCGCCGAGCTGACCGGCGACGCACTTGCGAAGGGACGTGAGCTCGAGGCGCTCGAGGTGCGGCGTCCGACGCTCGAGGACGTCTACCTCGACCTCGTCGGCGAGGACGAGGCATGACGCTTGCGCTGTTCGTCCACGAGCTGCGGATGCAGCAGCTCATGTTCTGGCGGAACCGCGAGTCCGCGGTCTTCGTCTTCATCTTCCCGCCACTCCTCTTTCTCCTCCTGGGCGCGGTCTACGACGGGACGATCGACGGCGTCCCGGCCGCCGACAGGCTCCTCGTCGGAATGCTCGGCTACGGCTGTGCGAACACGGCGTTCGGCGGCCTCGCGATCACCCTCGTGATCCGTAGGGAGAGCGGCGTGCTGAAGCGTCTCCGCGCGACGCCTCTCCCCGCGGCGACGTACCTCGCTGCGGTCCTCGTCTCGACCGTGGTCGTCTTCCTGCTCCAGATGGTCCTGACCGTCGCCCTCGGGATGCTGCTCTACGACGCGCAGGGCGCCGAGAGCTGGGCAGCGGTCGTGCCGGCGCTCCTCCTCGGCGCCGTCGCTTTCGCGGGGCTCGGATTCGGCGTCGCGTCGCTGATCCGCTCGGCCGAGGGCTCGTCGGCGGTCGTCAACCTGATCGTCCTGCCGATGGCCTTCCTCTCGGGCTCCTTCGGCCCGACCTCGGGCTATCCGGAGATCCTCCAGCGGATCGCGGACGTGCTGCCGCTGACGCATCTGATCGACCTGATCGAGGCCGCGTACCTCGAGGGGGAGCCGCTCACCGGGAACGCGAGCGCCGTTGCCGTGCTGCTGGCGTGGGGCCTCGCGGGCTACGCCGTCGCAGCACGGCGCTTCGGCTGGGAACCGCGCGAGCGGTGAGGTCGGGCGGCCGGCCGAGCCGCAACGTCGAAGCGCAGCTAGGCGGCCCGCCGAGCAGAACGTCCCGCACGGCAGACCCCGTCGGCGCCTCACGTGTGCCCCGCGAGAGAAACCACCCCCAGGGGCACCCCCGGTGCCCTGATGTCACGCTATCGCGAAATGTGTGTCGGATGGGTGTCGTGTTCGTGCCGGAAGTGATACGGAGCGGGGCGTAGAGCAAACTGGGTCTGCGATGGAGGAAACCGCCGTAACGCCTGGCGTGAGCCCGGCTGGGCTGCGCGACGCGCTCGTCGAGGCTCTCGGCGACGAGCGGCGGGTCTCGGACGGGGAGTCGGAGCGCGATCTTCACGCGAGCGACATCACCTTCCACCGCCCGCGTCGCCCCGACGTCGTCGTCTACCCGCTCACCACAGCCGAGGTTGCGGCGGTCCTCGCACTCGCGCACGCGCGACGCGTGCCGGTGACGCCGTTCGGCGCGGGGTCGAGCCTCGAGGGGCACGTGATTCCGGTGGAGGGCGGGATCTCCCTCGACCTCACGCGCATGGACCGGATCGTCGCCGTCTCGCCGGCAGATCTCACTGCCACGGTCGAGGCCGGCGTGACGCGCACCGCGCTCGAGCGGGCCGTGGCCCAGCACGGGCTCCTGTTCCCGGTCGACCCCGGCGCGGACGCGACGCTCGGCGGAATGGCCGCCACGAATGCCGCCGGGACGACGACCGTGCGCTACGGGAAGATGCGCGCGAACGTCCTTGCGGTCGAGGCGGTGCTTCCCGACGGTCGCATCGTGCGGGCCGGCAGTCACGCGCCGAAGACCTCGGCGGGCTACGACCTCCTCGGGCTTCTGATCGGCTCCGAGGGCACGCTCGGCGTGATCACCGAGTTGACGGTGCGGCTCTACGGCATCCCGGAGCACGCGGTCGTCGCGCGGCTTTCGTTCCCCGACGTCGAGTCGGCGTGCCGTGCGGCGACGGCGATCGTCGCGGCGGGAGCCGGAGTCACGCGGGTCGAGCTGCTCGACGGCTGGACGATCGCCGCGATCAACGCGCACCAGGCAATGGAGCTTCCCGCGGTGCCGTCGCTGTTCGTCGAGGCGGCGGGAAGCGAGGGGACGGTCCTCTCCGATCTCGAGCTCGTTGCCCAGATCGCCGCCTCCGAGGGTGCCGTCGACGTGGTGCACGAGCGCGACCCCACGGCACGCTCGCGGCTCTGGGCCGGCCGGCATGCATCAGCTTTTGCCGCAGCGGCGGCCACGCCGGGCAAGCGCTCGCGCTCGACGGACATCTGCGTCCCGCTCTCGGAGCTTGCCGCCGCCGTCTCGTTCGCGCGGCGAGAGGTCGAGCGACGAGGCCTGATCGCGGGCATCGTCGGTCACGCCGGTGACGGCAACGTCCACCTCTCGCTCCATGTCGACCCGGACGACCCGGACGAGATCGCCGCGTCCGACGAGCTGATCGAGCTGCTCGTGACCGACGCGCTCGAACGCGGCGGGACGTGCACCGGAGAGCACGGCATCGGCCTGGGGAAGATCACCGCCCTGGAGCGGGAGCACGGCGACCTCGTCCCGCTGATGCGCGGCATCAAGGAGCTGTTCGACCCGCACGGGATCATGAATCCCGGCAAGGTGCTTCGCTAACGCTGCCCACGCGCGCTCGGCGGCGGGCCATCGCTCAGCTGGTCAGCAGGGACACACGCGCGCGCCGCTCGCGGTCGGCGCTCAGCATCCCGACGAGATGCTGCATCAGCGTCCACGAGACGTCCGGGTTGTCCCGCGCGAAGCGCCGGAAGTCCCAGAAGGCGATCACGAGGCAGCGGAGCCGCGTCACGGCCGTCACCGTCGCGGTGCGGACGTCCTCGCTGATGAGCGCAAGCTCCCCGAAGTGGTCTCCGGGCCCGACGCGTGCCACCTCCACGCCGTCGACGCTCACCGCCGCCTCGCCCTCGGCCACGATGAAGAAGCCGACGCCGCTCATGGTGCCCTCCTTGACGACAACCACGCCCGGACGGAACTCCCGCTCCTTGACGTGGCGCGCGAGCTTCTTCAGCTGGCGCTGGTTCAGACGGCTGAAGAGCCTGACGCGCGCGAGGTCGTCGACGACCGTGGCCACGGCGCGATCATATAGCGGCGCATCGTGTGATCTGCCTGGTCCGAGCCGGTTTCGCGCCCCTCCGTCCGGGTACCACCGAGGCCATGCGCATCTTCACCCTTCGCTACGCGCTCCTCGGCTGGGCCGTCGCGCCGGCTGATGCGCCGCCGGCTTGTGAAGCGACTCCCCTGATCGCCGTGTCGCGCAACGTCCTCGTCGTCAGCACGGTGGAGCACGAAGAATCTGCGTTGCGCGACGCGATCGGAGCGGCAGATCGGGTGAAGGTCGTCGTTCCCGTCGTCAAGCAGGGCTTCCTCGACTGGTTGGCGAACGACGAGCGGGCGTTTGCCCGGGCGGAGCAAGTCGCGACGGAGACGGCGGAGGAGCTCGCCGCAGAGGAGGTGGAGGCCGCCGCCGGCGAGGGGAACGTCGCCCTCGCTATCCGCGACGCGCTCGCAACGTTCCCGGCCGACGAGGTCGTCGTCGCGGTTCGAACCCGCGACCGCGACGCGCTCGCCGACCGCCTCGACCCCGACGAGGACGAGGCACGCAGCATCGACGGCGTCCCGCTGCGCTTTCTCGTCGTCCACTGACCAGCGCGCCGCGGTCACCGCAAGAGCGTCGTCAGCGTGCGGCTCGGGTCGTCGTCGCGCTCGCAGAGCGCTACGGCGAACGCACGCCGGCGTAACGGCGGTCCGGCCGTCGGGACGGGCGGCCGGGCACAGGGCGGGTCCTGAATGGCAGGAAGTGGCCCGGCGTCGTCACGCCGGGCCACGGTGAGTCACGTCAGAGGTCGTTGCCCGACGAGCTCGAGCCGTCGGACGGTGACGAGTCACCACCCGAGCCGCCTCGCTCGGGACAGTCGTCCCGCGACGGAGCAGCTCCGTCGCCGTCCGAGTCCTGCACGAACACGGACGACGGATCACCGCCGGAGCTGCCTGATGCCAGGTCCGGCGTTCCGGACGAGCCGCCGCCCGCGAGCGCCGTCGCCGTCCAGATGACCGCGACGACGAGCACGAGCCCGACGACCGCGAGCACAGCGCGAGGATCGAACCTCGGTGCAGTTGTCTCTTCCATGGTTCACCTCCTCTCGTGTCGGTGGGTCAGGGAAGCCGTCCGAACCAGAGCGCGGACAGGCCCGAGGCGAGGAGCAGGAAGAAGGCGCCTGCGCCGGCGAAGGCGACCGTCACCTCCTGCTTCTCCTCGTCCCACGCGACCTGGGACCCGATCGCCTCGTACACCGCGTTCAGGTCGGCCTCGGTCGGCGCGTCGAAGTACTCACCGCCCGTCTCCGCGGCGATCTCCTGCAGCGTCTCCCGGTCCGGCGCGACCGACACCGTCTGTGGCTCGCCGAGCTCGTTCGGGATCGTCACCGTGCCCTCGTCGGTGCCGAGGGCGATCGTGTGGACGGCGACCCCGGCCTCCTTCGCGAGACCGATCGCGTCGTCCGTCGAGATGCCCTGCGTGCTCGCCCCATCCGAGAGGAGGAGGATCGAGAAGAGTGGCTTTCCGTCCTCGTCGGTCGGCGTCTCGCTCTCCTCGTCCGCCCCCGGCGCGAGGTCGAGCGCCGCCGCGATGGCGTCTCCGATCGCCGTGCCGGTGTGCGCCTCGAGGCCGTCGACGAGGTCGAGGATCTCCTCGCGGTCGTCGCTCGGCTCCGCGAGCGACGTGGCGCCGGTCGAGAACGAGACGAGCCCGACCCCGAACCGCTCGGGAAGGCCCTCGACGAACGCCGAGGCGGATTCCTTCGCGGCGGCGAGCCTCGTCGGCGGCACGTCGGTCGCCATCATCGAGCCGGAGACGTCGATCGCCAGCACGACGCTCGCCTCGTCCCGTGGCACGGCAATCGTCGTCTGCGGGCGCGCGAGCCCGACCAGCAGCGCGGCGAGCGCGACGAGGGCGAAGAGCGGCGGAAGATGCCGCCGCCGGCCGGGCGAGCGGTCGACGACGTTCGCGAGCAGGTCGAGGTTCGTGAACCGCATCGCGTACTTGACCCGTCGCCGCTGGATGAGCACGTACGCGAGCAGCAGGACCGGGATCAGTGCGAGCGAGAGAAGGGCTGCAGGCCAGGCGAAGCTCATCGCCGCCTCCTCTCGCGCGAGAGGAAGCCACCGAGTGTGCGCAGCCAGTCCTCGTCGGTCGTGAGCGTGCAATGGGCGACCCCGAGCGACGCGAGCTCACGCGCGAGATCGGCACGCTCGGCCGTGGCTGCCGCGGCGAAGGCGTTGCGCGTCTTCGCCCGGCGGGTGTCCACCTGAATGCGCCGGCCGGTCTCCGGGTCGACGAGCCACAGGTGGCCAACATCCGGCAGCTCGTGCTCGCGCAGGTCGCGGACCTCGATCGCGGTCACCTCGTGGCGTGAGGCGAGCCGAAGCAGCGGCCCTCGCCAGTCACGTGGGCCGAGGAAGTCGGACACGACGAACACGACGCCGCGCTGGCGCGCGAGCGCGCTCGTTCGCTCGAGCGCAGCGCCCAGCGACGTGGCGCCGACCTGCTCCGTCTCCGGCGCCTGGCGAGCGGCGAGGAGCGCCCCGAGCAGGCCACGGCGGCCCTGACGCTGCGGCACGGTGACGGGGTCGCTGCCGCCGAACGTCAAGGCGCCGACGCGGTTCCCGCGCCGCGACGTGATGTGCGCGAGCGCGAGCGCCGCGCCCTCGACGACGTCGGCCTTGCGGCGAGCGCCGGTGCCGAACCCCATCGACGGCGACACGTCGAGCAGGAGCCAGGTCGAGACCGCGCGCTCGGCGACGTCGACGCGCACGTGCAGCTCGTTCTGACGGGCCGTCGCGTTCCAGTCGATGCGCCGGACGTCGTCGCCGTCCGCGTACGGCCGTACCTGCGCGAGCTCCGAGCCGCGCCCGAGCCGGGTCGCGCGGTGCTCGCCGTCGACGAGACCCACGGTCCGGCGCGCGACGCGGAGGTCGAGCGCCCGCAGGAGGTCGGCGGGAACCGGTCCCGGCCCGGGACGGGCGGGCGTTCTCTCGATCTGTGGAAGCGCGGTCGTCATGCGGCACGCTCCACGACTTCGAGCTGCGGCGCGGGCACGGCGGCGAGCGCCGCATCGATCAACGTGTCCTCCACGACACCCGTCGCGATGGCCTCGTAGCTGAGCACCAGGCGGTGCCGCAGGACGTCGTGCGCCAGATCGGCGAGATCCTGAGGGAGGACGTACTCGCGTCCCCGGATCAGCGCCAGCGCACGTGCCGCCACGACGAGCGAGATGGAGCCGCGCGGGCTCGCGCCGAACTCGACGTAGCGGCCGATCTCGGCAATGCCCGCTGCCTCGGGCGAGCGGGTGGCGCCCGCAAGCGCGACGGCGTAGCGCGACACCGCCGGGTCGACGTAGACGCGCTTCACCTGAGCTCGCAGCGTCGCAAGCTCGTCCAGCGTCACGACGCTCCGCACGTCGACGCGCTCCTCGAGGGCGCGTTCGACGACCGTCAGCTCGTCCTCCGGCTCTGGGTACCCGACGACGACCTTGAGCATGAACCGGTCGACCTGCGCCTCGGGCAGCGGGTAGGTGCCCTCGGACTCGATCGGGTTCTGCGTCGCCATCACGAGGAACGGATCGGGCACCGGCAGCGTCTCGCGTCCGATCGTCACCTGGTGCTCCTGCATCACCTCGAGCAGAGCCGACTGGACCTTCGCCGGTGCGCGGTTGATCTCATCTGCCAGGAGGAAGTTGCAGAAGACGGGCCCTTCCTCGGTCGAGAAGGTCGCCGTGTCGGGACGGAAGACGCGCGTGCCGACGAGGTCGCTGGGCACGAGGTCGGGCGTGAACTGGATGCGGTTGAAGGTCCCGCCGAGCGCAGATGCGGCGGTCTTGATCGTCAGTGTCTTCGCGAGGCCGGGAACCCCCTCGATCAGCAGGTGACCGCCGGACAGCAGGCAGACGAGCACCCGCTCCAGCATCCGGTCCTGGCCTGCGATCACACGCCTGATCTCGAACAGCGCGCGCTCGACGGTCTCCTGGGCCGCTCGCGCGTTCGGCAGCTCGAGCGTGGTGGCCCTGTCGTCCATGTCTCGGTTCTCCTTCGGGTCGGGTTGGGGCCACGAAGGGAACCGGCCGTCTTCAAGAGACGGCTGAGACGTGTCTCAGAACTTCGTAAGAGAGTGCGGCGCCCGGATCAGCGGGGAAAGCGGACGTGCATGTGGTTGTGGTGGTTCGGATAAGGAACGACGACGCCACTCGCGCCGTGGAGCCCGGTCGAGTAGCCGACGAAGACGATTTTTGCCCCGGCGGCGAGGAAGCGGTCGAGCAGATCCTGCGTCAGGTCGAGGTCGATCTGGCTCGTCATCACCGGCGCCGCGAGCCGTCGGTCGAGCCGTGGGTAGTACACGTCCACGTCGAGCCCGTTCTGATGGGAGACGTGCTGGTCCATCCTGCCGCCGTCGCGAAAGCTGATGTCGCCGACGACGACCCGCGGAGCGTCGGGGTGGGCGATGCGGTATCCGGTGAGCACCGCGAGTACCTTCCGGATCGTCCGCTCGTGACCGTAGAGCCGGTGCGGGAGGTTCGGGCTCGAGTCCGTGGCGGGGTTCCACGTGACCCAGTCGGGGCCTTCGACCGGAAGCTGCGTGCCGTCGACGAGGCGGCCGGCGTACTGCAGTCCTACCGACGTGGCGCGACCCCAATCGATCTGGACGGGCTCCGCCGCTTTGGCGGGTTCGGGCGCGGCCGCCGGCTTCTCGGGAAGCTGGAAGCTGAAGTCGTCGAGCCGGAACGTCAGGCTCGGCGGGTCCGCCAGCAGCGGCTCGAGCTCCTGTCCGCCGCGGTTTCGGAGCGCCGCGATCGGAAGCATCGTCGCCGACCCGACGACGAGCGCGACCGCCGGGACCGTGCGAGTGGCGAGCCTGCGCTTCCGCGCCGCCTGGGCCGCCAGCCTCCGCCGCCTGGACGCGTCGAGCCCGGTCTCGCGAGGCCCGAAGGTGGGGAGCGGCGGCAGCGCCACCGCCAGCCCGCCCGAGGGCCCTCCCGCCTGCTCGCGGAACCAGAGCACGTCCGTGTCCAGCCATACCTCGTCGAACCGCCAAGCCACGACAGACGTCCTTCGCCCGAAGCGCGCCGTGTCCTCCGGGCTACCCTCCGTTGTCTCGGCCCCCGTAGCTCAGTGGATAGAGCAGCGGAAGCATAAACCGAGGGTGGCCGGACGCACCGGTTACCGCGACGGTCATGGGCCCTTCCTGTCCGGAATCGTTGAGAATGCCGCTGCCGACAGGGTAAGCGACCCAAGGAGGGGAGCCATGAAGCTCCTGACCCCGTCCCGCTTCGTCGCCTTCGTCGCCGTCGCGCTGGCCGCGCTCGGCTTCGCCGTCGCCTACACCGGCGCCGGCGCGAACGCCGCTCCGGCCGCGGCCGGCAAGAAGGCGTGCGTCCACGGCAAGGCGCTCCTCGAGCGGAACAAGAGGAACGTCGTCGCCTACTACACGAGGGCGTTCAACGACAAGGAGCCCGAGGACGCCGTGGACAGGTACGTCGGCTTCGACGAGCCTGGCCAGGACCTCGACGACTCGGGCGAGCCGCACCTCTACATCCAGCACAACCCATTGGCGCGGAGCGGAGCTCCCGCGTTCATCGAGTTCGTACGGAGCTTTACGACGGCGTTCCCCGACGTGCACATCGACATCCGGCGCGTCGTCGCCGAATGCGACCTCGTCGTGACGCACGCGCTGGCCACGGGCGCGGTGCCCGTCTACACCGAGCTCGGCAGCAAGGTGGTGGACATCTTCCGGCTCGACGAGAACGGGAAGATCGTCGAGCACTGGGACGTCCTCGCGGCGATCTCCCCGACCTCGGCGAACGGCAACCCGGAGGTCTGAGTGCCGGACGAGCGAGCGGGGCCCGACCCCGCTCGCTCACGCCGTCGGGTGGCGTTGTAGCGTGAGGGCGTGGCCGCCGACTACGAGATCGCCGTCCTCGGCGGGGGCCTCGCCGGGCTCACAGCGGCCCTCTTCGCGGCGCGGCAGGGCCGAAGCACGATCCTGCTCGACCCGCTCGGCGCGGGCGGCGCGGTCCTGAACACGGAACGGGTCGAGGACTTCCCGGGCTTCCCGCAGGGCGTGGCGGGCTTCGAGCTCGTCCCTCGGCTCCAGGAGCAGGTCGTGGACGCCGGCGGCACCTTCGAGCCGGGCGAGGTGAGCCGACTCGAGCAGCGGGGCGACGACTGGGTCGTGGTCACGGATTCGCGCGAGATCGTGGCAGGCGCCGTCGTCGTCGCCACGGGGACGAGGCCGCGCAAGCTCGGCGTGCCGGGTGAGGACGAGCTCGAGGGCAAGGGGCTCAGCCGCTGCGCGAGCTGCGACGGGCCGTTGTTCCGGGGCCAGGTCGTCGCGATGGTCGGCGGCGGCGACTCGGCGCTGCTCGAGGCGCTCGAGCTCACGGGCCACGAGGTTCGGGTCGTGCTCGTCCACCCCGAGGAGGCGCTCGACGGCCAGGACACGTACGGCCGGCGCGTCCTCGAGAGCGAGCAGGTCGAGGTCAGGCACGGGACGGCGCTCGAGGCGATCCTCGGCGACGGGCGCGTCGAGGGCCTGCGCGTGCGCGATCTCGCCACCGGCGAGTCGTCGGAGCTGCCCGTCGCGGCCGTGTTCGTCCATGTCGGTCGCGTCCCGAACACGGAGCTCCTCGAGGGACTCCTCGCGCTCGACGAGCTCGGGCGCGTCCCGACTGACGCCTGGATGCGGACTGCGCTCCCGGGCCTGTTCGCAGCAGGCGACGTGCGCGTGGACGCGGCCGGTCAAGCCGTCACGGCCGCGGGCGACGGCGCCACGGCGGCGATCGCCGCGCACCGGTACCTCGCGCAGCGCACGCGCTGAGCCGCGACTCGGAGCTCAGCGCCAGGCGTCGATCGAGACGGCCGCCTTCTGCCCCGCGTTCGTCCGGAACTTCGCGCGCATCGGTGAGCCCATGAAGATGCTGAAGTGCCCGTTCGTCTCCCCGCCGGCAACGACGATGTTGATCCGGTCCGGCTCGAAGACGGGGATCAGCTCGTCGGGCGGCGCCTTCCAGTAGCTCGCGAACGGCTCGACCCCCGCCTCGACCTCCTCGTGGAGGAGGTTGAGCATCACGTGGTCCCAGAAGCGCCGCTGCGGGATCTTCGCGTTCTCGTGGATCCAGAGCGCGAGCTTCTCCTTGGTGTCGAAGCCCTTCTCGACGAACTCGCGCGCGACGATCGGGTCGAGGACGAGCGTGCACCCCATCCCGGGCTCGAGCCCGGAGATCATCGCGACGAGCTTCTCCTCCCAGTACGTGCGCAGGTACTCGGCCCAGACGTTGCCCCAGATGTACGAGACGGTGACCGTGCTCTCTTCCTTCGAGTAGCCGTACGGCACGTGGTACGGCTCCCAGGGGCTCGCCTCCTCGTTCTCGGCGTAGGTGATGCAGTTGTAGGAGAAGTTGCAGCCCTGCGAGCCGGCGTACGTCTCGCCCGGGACGGAGCCGCCCTGGAGGTTCTGCGAGAGCAGGCCGAACGCGCGTCCGATCGTCGAGTTCGCGTGGTTGTACGGCCCCAACGCGCCAATCCCACTGTTCATCCCGATCTCGCGCCGGATCGGGCCGTTGACGACCACCATGTTGCCCATCGAGGACATGCTGCTCTGGCGCCCGGTGTCGCCGCTCGAGGCGAGCGCGAGGATCACCGGGAAGTACTCGGGCGCCGCGCCCGCCATCACGGCGTTCACGGCGACCTTCTCGACGTCGAAGTGCCAGTGCTCCATGCCGATCGTCGGACGGAGCTTTCCGACCATCTCGTCGGGCGGGCGGCTCGTCCCCGCGAGCATGCGCTCCACGCGCTCCTCGGTCGGCAGGACGACGGGGAGGAAGTCCGTGTAGCGGCGCTCCCGGAAGAGCGCGTGCATCGCCTCCTCGCCGTCCGCCTCGACGTAGCGCGGCGTCGAGCGGTCCCAGCTCTCGCCGCGTAGCTCGTCGGCAGGAACGGGACGCGTGAGCTGGTCGAAGACCTCCGCCATGAACGGCCGCTCGTGGACCGGGTCGTTGCCCTCGACGTACCCGCGGAGCACCACGGGCGACGAGTTCATCAACGGGGTGGGGACGAACACCTGCCGGGCGCTCGGCATTCCCTGCGTCTTCACGGTGTTGCGCACAAGGTGCGCGAACACGTTCAGGTGGACGCCGACGGTCGGAACTCCATAGTTCGACTCGAGATCGACGACGTGGCCGGAGACCTCCGGCGCGCAGCCCGGTCAGGTGCCGACGCCGATGATGGCCGCGTCGCCGTCGGCCTGAATTCGCTCGCAGAGCTCGGGGTCGGGGATGTGCTGGTTCCGCCAGCGGACGATCTCCGTGCGGATCGTCGGCCGGTGGTCCTCGAACCAGCCGTGCAGCTGCGCCATGAAATTGTCCGAGTTCGCGAAGCCGACGTCGACGAGGAAGAGCTTCTTGCCGTCGAGCCCGTCCAGGCTCGGCGCCATCCCGCGCGCGTTCACCTTCGGGGGGTACCCCTCGGGGTTCAAGACCCTGAACCTGGCCATCATTGCCTCCCGGAGTCTGTTGGCGATGCTATCTGGCCCGTGCCGGTCTCCCCGATCGGGACCTGCTGCTCGCCCAGGTAGCTGGAGATCAGGAGCTCGCGGTCGGCCTGCAGCACCTTCGCGCGGTCCGAGAGGACGATCTCCCCGTGCGAGAGGACGTACCCTCGGTCGGCGACCTCGAGCGCGAGCTGGATGTGCTGCTCGACGAGCAGCACGCCGCAGCCCGAGTCGAGCGCGTACTGGTGCACGACCGGCAGCAGGCTCTCGACGATCACGGGTGCGAGCCCGAGCGAGAGCTCGTCGAGGAGGAGCAGGCGCGGCCGCCGCGCAAGCCCACGGGCGATCGCGAGCATCTGCTGCTCGCCTCCCGAGAGCAGCCCCACCCGTCGTGTGCGGAGCTCGGCGAGCTTCGGGAAGTACCCGTAGGCGGCCTCCTCGTCCGGCCGCCCGTCCCGGTAGCCGAGCCGAAAGTGCTCGGAGACCGTCAGGCCGTAGAAGATCCCGCGGCCCTCGGGTACGTGCGCGATCCCGCGCCGCGCGCGCTGCGTGGGAGAGACGCGAGCCAGATCCTCGCCGTCGAAGACGACGCGCCCGCTCATCGGCCGGACGAGGCCCGAGATCACCCGCAGCGTGGTCGTCTTGCCGGCGCCGTTGGGGCCGAGCAGCGCCACGACCTCGCCCGGGCCGACGGTGATGTCGAGGTCGCGGATCACGGCCGCCTGGTCGTACCCGGCCGTTAGCCCCTCGATGCTCAGCACGGCGTCGCTCACGATGCGTCCACCACCGGCTGCAGCTCGGACGCGGCGCCGCCCAGATAGGCCTTGATCACCTGCGAGTCGCGACGAACGACCTCGGGCGGCCCGTGCGCGATGACCTTGCCGAACTCGAGCACGACCACGTAGTCGGAGATCCCGAGCACGAGCCCCATGTCGTGGTCGATCAGCAGCATCGCCTGTCCCGCGTCGACGACGTCGCGGAGGTGGTACGCCAGCGCCTCGCCCTCCCGCGTGTCGAGGCCCGCCGCCGGCTCGTCGAGGCAGAGGAGCCTCGGCTCCGAGGCGAGCGCGCGCGCGATCCCGACGAGCTTGCGCTGCCCCTGCGAGAGGTCCTCGGGCGTCGCGTCCGCCGCTTCGCCGGAGCCCGAGGAGCTCGAGCGCCGCGTCGGCGGCCTTCGTGCTCGTCACCGGCCTCGAGAGGGTCTCCCTGACCGTCGCCCAGGTGGACGGGTGGTAGGACGCCACGGCGAGGTTCTCGCGCACGCTCAGGTCGTCGAACAGCTCGATCGACTGCCACGTCCTGGCGAGCCCGCGACCGGCGCGCGCATGGGCCGGCAGCCCGTCCAGCGTGCGGCCGTCCAACTCGGCGCGCCCCCCGTAGGGGACGAACCCCGTGATCGCGTCGATGAATGTCGTCTTGCCCGCCCCGTTCGGGCCGATCAGCCCGACGAGCTGGCCATCAGAGACCGCGAGGTCGACCTCGTCGAGCGCCCGCAGGCCGCCGAAGGAGACGGAGACGCCGGTCGCGGAGAGGACGACGGAGCCCGGTTCCCGCCGCGGCACGTGCTCCCGCCGCGTCGCGCGGCGCGACCGCTGGGCGCCTTCGCCTCGCGGCGGCGGCCTCCGCCGCGAGCCGCTTCTTCTTCTGCTGCTTGCCTC
This sequence comes from uncultured Actinomycetes bacterium, assembly GCA_963839755.1. Lineage (GTDB taxonomy): Bacteria > Actinomycetota > Thermoleophilia > Gaiellales > Gaiellaceae > Gaiella. The sequence goes on along the minus strand of CAWIVU010000016.1, from coordinate 17,805 downwards.
TTGTAGCCGGCGCCGGCGATGCCCTCCGGATGGACGAGCAGGGTGACGATCAGCGCGATGCCGCCGACCAGGAGCGCCCAGTTGCCGGACAGTCCGAGCCAGGCGTCGAAGGAATGCGGGAGCAGGCCCTCCGTCGCCCCGATCCCCGCGATGATCGCCCCGGAGACCATCGTGATGCCTCCGAAGTAGGTGAACGCGATCAGGCCAAGCGCCGCCAGTGCCCCGAACCGGCTGTAGCTGACCGACCCGAAGTTGTAGGCGTACAGCCCGCCGGCCATGCCGGCGACGAACGCGGCGATGCCGAAGCCGGCGAGCTTCGTGTTGCGCACGTTGATCCCGGCGGCCGCCGCCGCGCGCTCGTTCGAGCGGACGGCCAGCATCCGTTGCCCGAGGCTCGAGCGCCGCACGTTGGCGACGAGCAGCGCGAGGAGAATGGTCGCAGCGAGGACGAGGAAGCCGAAAACGGGGCTCGGAATCTTGTCGTCCACGCCTCGGAAGGACGCATGCGGCGACAGGTCGAGCCCGCCCAGCCCCGGCTGCGTGACGGGCGATCCCGTCGGCCCGCCGCCCCAGCGTGCGTTGAGGAAGCCGAACTGCTCGAGCGCAACGGCGGCAGCGAGCGTGACCACGACCAGGCTGACTCCGCGGACGCGCAGCGCCGAGACCGCGATCAGGAGCCCGACGATCGTCGCAGAGGCGGCTCCGACAAGGATCGAGATCGGGAACTTCGCCCAGATGCCGCCGAGGTCGGTCGTCAGGTGGGACATCGTGAACCCCGCGACCCCGGCGAGCGCGAGCTGGACGACGGAGATCTGGCCGACGAAGCCGACGATGACGACGAGCGAGAGGCAGATGACAATGCCGAGCAACGAGTTGATCAGCGCCTGCCGGAAGTCGTACGGGAAGACGATCAGAGCGACGACTCCAGCGGCGGCCGTGATCGCGGTCCACCGCAGCAGGCGTTCCGGGCGCGGCACGGCGGGGAGCCGCTTCTCGACCAGCTCTCCTCGGCCCGGCAGGCTCGCCCCGCGTAGGAACAGGGCGAGGACGATGACGAGGAAGACGAAGAGCTCGGGCAGTCCCCGGATCGGCGCCTCGCCCTCGTCCGTCGGGAACCAGCTCTGCGTCGACCAGTAGACGAGGAGCGACTGGACGATGCCGATCGCGAGGCCGGCGAAGCACGCGATGAAGAACGACGTGAAGCCGGCGAGCAGCGCGGCGGCGAGCGCAGGCACGACCTGGAATGCGAGCGTCTGTGCGTCGAGGGCGATGAGTGGCGCGACCAGCACGCCCAGCCCTCCCGCGACGACGCTCGCGAGAGTGGTGTTCATGATCGCCAGGCGGGCTCGGAGACAGGCCGGCGAGCATCGCTGAGGCCTCGTTCTCCGATGCGGCCCGCGTGGACAGTCCGAAGGGCGTCCATCGAAAGAGCGCCGCGAGCGCCGCCGCGACCACGATCACGATCCCTGCCAGCAGGAAGCGGTCGCTTCGGCACCACTCGGTCGAAGACGGTGACGGTGTCGGACGGGAGGACAGACGGCGCCGACTTCAGGGTGTTGCCGAAGATCACGATCATTCCGGCTTCCAGGACGAGCAGGAGTCCGAGCGACGCGGCGAGCTTGGCGAGCGGAGCGGTGTTGCGGAGCGGACGGAAGATGGCCAGCTCGATCGTTGCGCCGAAGAGGGCCATGCAGGCGAGCGTCAGAACGAACGCCGGCGCGGACGCGAGCTCGAAGCCGAAGTAGCCGGTCCTGAGCGCCCAGTAGACGTACGCGGCGACCATCGCGATGGCGCCCATCGCCATGTTGATGACACCCGAGCCGCGGTAGACCAGAACGACGCCGAGCGCGATGCTCGCAATGAGCGCGCCGGCGCCGAGTCCTAGCGCAGCGTAGAGGAGGACGTCCCGCATCTGAGCTCAGTGTCTCGAGCGACGGCGAGCCCGACAGCCGCCCGGCTCGCCGTCGCTTCGGGCCTTGCGTCTAGTTCGCTCCTGGCGGCTTCAGCCAGGTCGCGGCGACCTTCCACTTGCCACTGCCCATGTAGTTGTAGAAGTTGGGTCTGGTTGCCGCACGCAGCCGGCTCTGCGGCCGACACCCTGCCGCACGCGACATTCGGCGGCCCCAGAATCAGCGGGCCGCGGAAGGTCTTGAACCCGGCGCCGATCCGCGCCGGGGTCAGCTGCGCGTACGGGATCCTGTTCATGATCTTCACGGTCGCGAGGAGCGTTTCCCACGCACCCTCCGAGAAGACCCAGAGCATGTCCGGAACGTTCGTCCCGTACTGGAGGCCTTTCTTCAGGTAGAGCTTCGACTGCGGCCCCGGCATGTTCACGAGCGTCTGGACGAGGCCGTAGGTCCACTTCGGGAGGTCGCCGCTTGCGTACGCGGCCCGTGGGATGAACGTGCAGATCGGCGTCGACATGACCGGCTTCGAGTAGCGGATCTGGTCGAGAGCCCGTGCGAACGGCACGCACGTCGTGAAGCCGAGGGCGGCGACGATCATGTCAGACTGGGCTCGCCTGCGTCGCCGGTCCGATCAGGTCGGTCGCGAGCGGCGGAATCGCGATGATCGTCACCTCACGCCCGACTTGCCGGAGGCCTTCCTGACCGCGGCCGCGGCCGTGATGGCGCCGGGCGAGTCGGGATAGACGACGGTCGCGGTCTTCACCGTCCGCGGTGGAACCTCCTCGTGTACGTGCCGAAAGGCGCCGATCCCGCTCGTCTGGCTGCCGTTCAGGAAGTAGGCGTTCCTCGCCGTCGGGTCGAGCCGGGCTGGAGGTGATGACGCCGGTGATCGGGTTCGTGCCCTTGACGGTCGCATAGATCGACTGGTTGGGGACCGTGACGAAGCCGAAGATGATGGTCTTGACCCTGTCGTTGACGATCTGCTGGCCGCACCGCATGCCCTCCTCCTCCGCCTGCGGCCCAGAAGCACTCGCTGAGCTGGACAGGGTGGCCGTGAACGCCTCCGAGCTCGGCGTTGATCATCTTCACACCGGCTCGCATGACGCTCGTCGCCTGTGGGAAGTTGAACTGCACCGGGCCGCCCTGGCCGTTGATGTAGCCGATCTTGACAGGCGCCAGGTTCGGCTCTCGCCCTGCCCTTGCCGCCGACATAGACCTGGTAGTTGAGAACCTGCGGCGGCGGAGCCGCGCCTGTGGCAGCGACGGCTGTCGCGGCACGCCGTGAGGCGCAGCCGCCACGGCGAGAACGATGGTCGCGCGTCGCCGGCGCACGAGCATCGACGATCCTTGCGGAACGCATAGCTACCTCCTTCTGGCTCCTCGGCTATCCCACCCATGTGCCCGAACGCCTCGCTCGCTTCGATGCCGCGCACGACTCAGCGGCTCGCGGCGTCGCTGCATCCATCCGCTCATAGGACAGACGTACGATCGATCGAGCGTAGTCCGCTCGTGACGGAAATGTCAACAAAATCGTGAATCAGCTTGCGGCCAACGCCGGCGCGGCAGCCGTCGGGGCGGCTGACCTCAGGAAGACCGACGCTCGAGGACGTCGCGGAAGATGGGGTTGGAGAGCAGGAAGCCGATCGCCTCCGCCCGCGCGTCGTTCAGGGGCTCGTCCGGGAACGAGGCGAGCATCGCCCGGAAGCGCTCGTCGACGCCATCGCGAAACTCGCGGTGCGTGAAGATGTACAGGTCGTCGCGGCGGATGCCTGCCAGCACGCGCTCGCCGCACTCGAGCGGGTCCATCCAGAGGGGCGAGTTCGGCCGCGCCTCGAGCTCCCGCTCGAGCTCGGTGTAGCCGGAGTCGTCGTACCGCTCCGGCCGCATCCTGCCGCCCTCGCGGATGTTCGTCTGGACGGGGCCGGGGCAGAAGGCGGAGACGCCGATCCCCTCGGCGGCGAGCTCGCTCCGGAGGGCCTCCGAGAGCCCGATGACGGCGGACTTGGCCGTGATGTAGATCGCCGCGCCCGGCACGGGCAGGACGCCGGCCATCGACGACGTGTTCACGATGTGCCCGCCATCGCCGTGCGCCAGCAGCCGAGGGAGGAACGTCTGGATGCCGTTGACGACGCCGCCGACGAGGACGTCCAGGCCCCAGTCCCAGTCGGCGTAGCGCGCGAGCTTGACGGGACCGAGGATGCCCATGCCCGCGTTGTTGCAGAGGACGTGCACGTTGCCGAAGACCCGCTCCGCCTCGTCGGCTGCGCGAGCGAAGCCCTCGCGATCCGTCACGTCGAGCTCGATCGCGTGGACGTTCTCGCGCCTGCCGCCCTCGTCGAAGCGCTCCAGCGCCGTGGCGATGTGATCCGCCCTGAGATCCGCGATGACGACGTTCATCCCCGCCGCGACGAACGCCTCGGCCATGCCGAGCCCGATCCCGCTCGCGCCACCGGTGACGAACGCGGTCCTGCCCGCGACCTCCTCCATCGGGCCTAGCGGTCGCCCGGCCAGGAGGCGAGGGCGCGCGCCTTGCCGGCGCGCCGGCCCTCCTCGACCGCGAGCCGTTGGGCGGGTACCGGCTCGTCGGGGAACGCGGCGAGGACCTCGTCGAAGATCCCGCGCAGCTCGTCCCGGTGGTCGGGGTGCGTGAAGACGTAGAAGTCGTTCCGCCGGATCGCCCGCAGCACCTTCTCGCCGATCTCCTCCGGGTCCATCCCTGACTCGTGGAGGCCGGGGAGGATGCGCATGAACTCCTGGTCGGCGGGTGTCACGTCGGTCGAGAGCTCCGCGGGGCGGATCAGGTCGCTCTCGTAGATCTTGCTCTTCACCAGGCCCGGGCAGACCATCGAGACGCCGATCCCTTCCGGCAACAGGCTCCAGCGCAGCGCATCGGACAGCCCGTGCACCGCGAACTTCGCCGTCGTGTAGATCCCCGCGCCCGGGCCGGCGACGAACGCGGCCATCGACGCCGTGGTGACGACGTGGCCGCCCTCGCCGTGCGCCTTGATGCGCGGCACGAACGTGACCACGCCGTTGACGACGCCGCCGAGATTGACGCCGAGCACCCAGTCCCAGTCCTGGTACGTCGCCTCGGTGATGTCGTTGAAGAGGTTGATCCCCGCGTTCAGGCAGAGCACGTGCACGTTCCCGAGGACGCGCTCCGTCTCGTCCGCGGCATGCGCGAACGCCTCGCGGTCGGTCACGTCCAGCCGGATCGCGTGCACGTCCCCGTCAAGCGCTGCTGTCGCTTGCTCGAGGTGGTCGGCGCGGATGTCCGCGATCGCGACCTTCATCCCTGCGCCCACGAAAGCCTTGGCCATGCCGAGCCCAACGCCGCTCCCGCCGCCTGTGATGAAGGCCACTCTGCCTTCGACGTCCCGCATGGGTCCCGAGACCTTATAACCTCGGTTCTGGAGGGTCCAGCGTCTCGAGGAGGACTCGATGGCGACCAGGACGGCGACGACGGTGCGGGCAGACGTCGTCGGCAGCCTGCTGCGACCCGACTACCTGCAGGAGGCAAGGGAGGCGGCGCGCACCGGCACGATCGACGCCGACGGGCTGCGCGCGGTGGAGGACCGCGCGGTGCTCGAGGCGATCGCGCTCCAGGAGGGCGCCGGGATCGAGGCAATCACGGATGGGGAGTACCGCCGCAACGGGTGGATCGCGTTCATCCCGATCGTCGACGACCCGCTGTTCCGCCCACCAGTGAGCGGCTTCGAGTTCCTCGACGCCGAGTCGGGCTGGCGCGACCTCTGGAAGACGGGCTCGGGCACGCCCGCCGACACGTCGGGTCTTCCACCGGAGGAGCCTTTCGTAACGCGACGGCTGGAGGTCGAGCGGGACATCGTCACTGACGAGTACGCGTTCCTGAAGGCGAACGCCCGCGCGCGGACGAAGTACACGATCCCGGCTCCGAGCTGGCACCGCATCTACTGGCATCCCGACTACTCGGCCGACGCGTACCCGACGTCGGACGAGTTCATCCGCGACGTCGCCCGCCTCCTCCGCGAGCACGTCGTCGACCGCCTCGTCGAGCTCGGCTGCGACTACATCCAGATCGACGCCCCGAACTATGCGCAGTGGCACATCGACCCGGCGAATCGCGCGGCCTTCGAGGAGCACGGGCACGACATGGCGCACGAGCTCGTCGCGGACGCCGAGTTCGACAGCATGGTCTTCGAAGGGCTCACCGGCGTCACGCGCGCGATGCACATGTGCCGCGGCAACGCTCCGGGCGGCATGTGGGCGGCCACCGGGGGCTACGAGGCGATCTCGAAGGAGGTCTTCCCGCGCCTGACGAACCTCGATCGGCTCCTCCTCGAGTACGACTCGGACCGCGCAGGCACATTCGAGCCGCTGGGCGACGTGCTCCCGAGCCACGAGGTCGTGCTCGGGCTCGTGACGACGAAGGACGGGGCGCTCGAGGATCCCGACGATCGTCGTCGCGCGCATCGAGGAGGCGACCAGGTACGTGCCGCTCGAGCGTCTGGCGGTCAGCCCGCAGTGCGGCTTCGCCTCCGGCGTGATCGGCGTGATGACTCCCGCCGAGCAGGAGGCGAAGCTCCGGCTGATCGGCGACGCCGCCCGGCGGGTCTGGGAGTAACACGAACGGCCGGGCGTAACAAACCGACTCCTTCCGACTACGAGGAGAGGCTCGGTCGTGAGGCTCTCCCACGCGGCGCGAGGGCATCGCGAAGCGCGAGCAGGCCCAAGAGTTCGTCGCGCGCAAGGACGATTCCCGTGACCGCGGGTGATGGCATCAGTCCTGTCGCCTCGGTCCGAGCAGCGCTCGGTCGAAGAAGCGTGTGACCCGCTCCTCGTACGCGCGCGGGCGTGCCTGGAAGCCGCCCACGTGCCCTGCTTCGGCGATCTTCCAGAGCCCTTTCGGGGCGAGGGCGGCCTGGTAGTAGTCGGGGTTCAGCTCCTCGCCGCCGCCGCCGCGACCCGCGTAGACGAGGAGGAGCGGCCGCGGGGAGATGCGCGGGAGGAGATCGGTCAGCGAGGGTGGCGGACGGGTCCCGCTCAGGATCGCGACCGCCGCTGTCTTGACTGCGGATTCGGGGAGCGCCAACCACCCACGCGGGCCGCGAATGAGGTCCTCGCGGACCGACCGTACCCCTGCTCCCTCCGAGACGACGGCGCGGAGCCTGGTGTTGGAGGCGGCGGCCTGGAGCATCATCTCGCCGCCCACGGAGAAACCGATCCCCCCGATGCGGCCGTCGGTGACGTCGGGCCGTCCTTGCAGCCAGGCGACGGCAGCGTCGATGTCCTTGGCTCCGGCCCAGCCGAAGAGGTTCGGGTCTCCCTCGCTTCCGTCGTAGCCGCGCGCGTCGAGCAGCAGCACGCCGTAGCCGTGGCGGACGAGCATCCGGGCCTGCGCCAACTTCCCCTGGCGCGTTGGATACGAGATGACCGCGGCACCGTTCACCGAAGGCACGTACCAGGCCGCCAAATCGAGGCCGTCGCCGGTTCTGATCGTCAGCTCCTCGTAGGGGCGCCCGAGATCGGCGGGCGCGACCTCCGCGCGGGGCCGATGGGTGGCGAGGATCGCGATCGCGACCGGGGCGACGAGCCAGTAGGCCGCCAACACGGCTATGACCGTGATTCCGGCTCGACGCAGGTAGCGAAGCCGGCCAGCTTTGCGCGAGCGCCAGAGGAGAGCGCCTGCGCTCCCGACGAGCAGGACGCCGAACGGCCAGAGCAGGAACCCGGTCCAGTCCTCGCCACGGGCGCCGACTGCCCGGGCATCCGCGACCGCCAACGCACCAGCTTCGAGCGCCAGCGCGCCAAGCACGATCGCGAGTGCAGCGCGGCCTCCCGTGGGAAGACGCGGGTAGACGGCGGCCGCGACCGCAAGGATGGCGAGCGACGCCGCGCCGCGAAGCAGGTGGTCGCCGGGACCCGTTCCCGGCTCGGTGGCGACGAACGAGTCGGCGGCGACATGGAGGGCGAGGACTGCCGTCGCAACCGAGAAGACGAGCACGTCTGTTCGCGCCGACGCAAGCCGCCCCGGGCGCGCCGGCCACGCGTGCGGCAGGAGAATGGCGCGGTCATGCATGGCGGCTCGACCCGTCGCGGAGACCAAGTCCGGCCCCGAGGCCGCGGCGATCCCGCTGGGTGTCGACTGCGCAGGTGGGTGTGAAAGCCATGTGCCCGTCACCCGCCGCAGTACCGCTGCCAGATCGCGCGGTGGGCCTTGTCGTCGCCGGCGCTGCCTGCGCGGCCGTTCATGAGGAGCACGGCGACTCGTGTGCCGTCGGGTTGACGAGTTCGTCGGTCTTGAATCCCGCGCCTCCGCCGCTGTGCCCGAAGGCGCTGCCGCAGGCGCCGGGCGCGATCCGCCCGGCTCCCGACACGAGCCCGTCGAGAATCCTCTGCGACCCGGCCAAAGCCGCGTTCGACGTGGGAGCCGGGGCCGCGGTGGCGATGTGCGGCGGAAGGAACGTGTCCGTGTCGTAGCTGTGAAGGACGGCGGACACGTGCAGGCCGACGTGTGCGATCGGCGCGCCGATCGGGTTCAGCGTGACGAGGGTCGGGACGCTCCACACGACGTCGCCGGCCAGCGGCCTGGCAAGCTTGTCCGAGCGGAAGTCGCTGTAGCCGAGGTGGTAGACGGCCGTCATCGCGAGCGATGCGATCAGCGCGATCGCGCCGATCACGATCTTGCCGTCGGCGCGCTCGTTCAGCCTGCTCCCGGCCAGGGCGGCGAAGACGACGAGGATGGGGAACACCGACAGGAGCAGTCCGTCGCTGATGCCGTAGACGACGCCGCGCCAGAGCACTGCTCCGGCAAGCTCGACACCGTCGGGGCGGCTGGTCGCGTCCTCCGTGCGAACGACCATGAGCGCCATGACGCCCGCACACGCGGCGCCGAGCCCGACCGCCAACGGCCAGCGGCGCCTGACAGCAGCCCCGAGGTCGTAGCCCGTAGAACGCGCCCACAGCCCGATGAGACCCAAGACTGCGATCGCATAGAGCCCGTAGAACACGTCGCGGTGAATCTCGAGCCGGTCGGCCAGGACGAACGGGATCGCAAATGCGACGACGAACCCGCCGCCGAGCCATGCCCAGTGAGACACGATCGGAACGGTCGCCACGCGTGGGTGCGACACGGCGCTCATGTGACCTCCTTTCCTCGACCTCTACCTATCCGGCGCTACCTTCCCCTGAAGACCGAGGCCGTACTTCGCAACGGCCCAGGTGCCGATCGAGGCGAACAGCGCGACGGCAATCCCGGAGGGAATGGTCGTCGTGTTCGTCCCGCCACCGCTCGTGGAGACGAAGTCCGGCCCCCAGGCGGCACTGCAGGCCACGGCGATCCACATCGCCGCGATTGCCAGCGACGCCCACATCTCTCGGATATGGAGCAACTCGAACCAGCTGGGCTCGGGTGTCGACTGTGCAGGTGGGTGTGAGAGGGTCGACATGGCACACCTCCCTTCTGAATCGAGGCTGGCAGGTCCGCGAGCGGGCGGCATCCGCGAAGAGACCGGTAGGAGCTGCTCGAAAGTACGTATCGCGGCGCCACCCGACGCCGCGACCCTACGGATACGAGCGGGAGTCACTCGCTCAGGGCGGCGTCCTCTCGCTTCTTGCCGATAGCGGGCGCATGTTGCCGGCTGAGGTCGAGGGCGATGGCCGCCAGCAGCGTTCCGGCCCACCAGTTCACGGGGTCGAACGTGAGCGACTCGTGGTCGCCGACGAGGTTCGCGATCAGCCACACGACGAACCAGATCAGGGTCACGGCTTGGTCTCTTTCCTGATCGCCGCGTCGGAACCGAGATAGAAGATCGACTCGTGCTCCTCGTCCCAGCGGACGCGGTACCGCTCGTGCCCAGGTGTGCCGAGGACTTCCAGGATCAGGCCCTCGCGGGCCGGCTCCCCGAGCGCATGGGCGTGCACGACGACCCAGTCGCCGGGCCGCGCCCGCCGCCCGCTCCGGGCCCTCGCGTCTGCCGGTTGTGCCTTCTCGTCCATCGAACCGATGGTCGCGGGTCACCGTCGCGGCGGCATCGGGGGTGCGCCGGATCTCGGCTTACGGGTTTTCCGCGGACCTGCGCGAGCGACCCACAGCCTTGGCCGCCTCCACGAGCACGGCAGGAAGCAGCGCGAGCATCGCAACGACCGCGAGCTCGGCTGCACCCAGCGGATGGGTGCCGAACGGCTCCTGAAGCTGCGGGACGTACACGAGGAACGCGACGAGCAGCGCCGACGCGAGCACGCTCCACGTCAGGGCCGCGTTGCGAGGCCCGCTCCAGGCGGGTGCACGTGTCGAGCGGAGCGAGAAGACGAGGACGAGCTCGGCGAGCGCGATCGTTGCGAACGCCATCGTCTGCGCCGCCTCGGGAGCGACCTCGCGGCCTACGACGTACGCGCAGGTTGCCGCGAGCCCGACGGCCGTGCCCGCAAGGGCGAGGGCGAACGCGAGCTGGCGGGAGAACAGTGCTCGGAGCCCGCGCGGACCACGCTGCATGACGTCGGCCGGGGCCGGGTCGCGGGAGAGCGCAACGGCGGGTAGGCCGTCGGTCAGGAGGTTCACGGTGAGGACCTGGACGACGGTCATGGGCACACCCAGGCCGGCGAGAACGGCGATCGCGAAGAGGACGACCTCGCCGAGGTTCGCGGAGAGGAGGAAAGCGACGAACTTGCGCACGTTCTCGTCGATCCGCCGTCCCTCGTGGATCGCCCGCACGATCGTGGAGAAGTCGTCGTCGGTGAGCACGATCTCGGCCGCCTCGCGCGCCGCCTCGGTGCCGCTCATCCCCATCGCGATGCCGACGTCTGCGCGGCGGAGAGCGGGGGTGTCGTTGATCCCGTCACCCGTCACCGCAACGACGTGACCGGAGGTCTGAAGCGCCTCGACCAGCCGGAGCTTGTCAGCGGGCGTGACACGGGCGAAGACACGGTGGCGGGTCGTCGCATCGCGGAGCGCCTCGTCGTCCAGCTCCTCGAGCGCGGCGCCCGTGAGCGGCTCTCCGTCTCGTAGCTTCAGCGCCCGCGCGATGGCGGCCGCCGTAACGGGGTGGTCGCCGGTGAGCAGCGCCACCTCGATCCCGGCCTCACGGGCACGCCGGACCGAGTCGGCGGCTGTCTCGCGAAGGGGATCGCGCAGACCGACAAGCCCGAGCAGGTCGATGCTCTCGTCGAGCTCGTCCTCGTCCGGAGGCAGGCCGTCCAGCCAGCGTTCGCCGACGGCGAGCACCCGCAAGCCTTCCCGAGCCCATGCGATTGCCTCGTCGGCGAGCACGCGCCGTTCCTCTCCTCGGAGCCTGGAGCGATCCAGGAGCGTCTCGGGAGCGCCCTTGACGACCACTCGGAGGCGACCGTGCTCGCGAAAGACCGCAGTCTGACGTTTGCGCCAGGGATCGAAGGGGACCTCCAGCACGAGCTTGCGCCCGCCGGTCGAGCGGGGGTCCGGCGACCCCGCCGCGGCGGTGGCAAGGAGGAAGGCGCCGTCCACCGGGTCACCCGCGATCCGCACGTCACGGTCGTGATCGAGGAGCTCGGCCGTCGAGGCGAGGACACCCGCCTCGAGCACCTCCGTTTCGCTCCGTCCCGGCCGTGGGCGCACGGCCGCAACGCGCAGCTGGTTGACGGTCAGCGTGCCGGTCTTGTCGGCTGCGATCACGGTCGCGGCGCCGATCGTCTCTACCGCAGCAAGCCGGCGAACGATCGCACCGCTCGCCGCCATCGCCCGCGCGCCCTGGGCGAGCGTGATCGTCACCGTGGCGGCCAGCCCTTCCGGGACGGCGGCCACGGCGACGGCGACGCCGACGAGGAAGGCCTCCTCGAGTGACGCGTCGCGGGCCAGCATCCCCACGGTCAGCAGGAGCGTGATCCCGAGCCCGAGCCAGACCATCGCGCTCGAGAGCCGGCCGAGGCGGTGCTGCAACGGCGTCGGCGGCGGCTTCGCGGTGGCCGTAAGGCTCGCAATCCTTCCCATCTCGGTGCCCGCGCCGGTTGCCGTGACGAGCGCTCGGCCACGGCCGCGCGTGACGCCGGTTCCGGCGAAGGTCATCGACACCCGCTCGGCAAGCGGCGTGGCGGCGGCGACCGCGTCCACGTCCTTCGCGACAGGGACGGACTCGCCGGTCAGCGCCGACTCGTCGAGCTCGAGTCGCTCTGCCGCGACGAGTCGCCCGTCCGCGGGGACGCGATCGCCCTCGCGAAGGACGACGAGGTCGCCCGGAACGAGCGCTTCGGCAGAAGCACTCACCTCCTGCCCGTCGCGAATGACGGCGGCGGTCGGCTTGACGGTGCTGCGCAGTGCAAGCACGGCCCGCTCCGCGCCCGCCTCCTGGAAGAATCCCAGCACGGCGTTCAGGACGACGATCGCCGCGATCGCCATCGCCTCCAGCTGCCCGCCGATCGCCAACGAGACGGCGGCAGCGCCCAGGAGGAGCGCCACGAGTGGGTCGGCGAGCTGGCGGAGCGCGATCGCGACATATGCGGGCCGCTCCGGAGAGGGAAGGCGATTTGGACCGACGCGAGCAAGGCGCGCCTCTGCATCGCCGCGACCGAGGCCACGACCGACGTCGGTCGCGAGCTCGCGGGCGACATCCTCGGGCGCACAGGCATGGGGCGGCATCCGTCCCCTCGCCGAGCGCGTTGCCGGGATCGAGGTCATCTCACTCCGGTTCGCCCTATCTCACGTGCCGGTGAGCGTCGAGGCGAGTGCGCCGATCCCGAACGCGACCGCGGCGGCGATGGATCCGACGAACAGCATCTCCAGGCCGCTGCGTACCCAGCCGAGCTTCGTGACGAAGGCTCGCATCGCGCCGACCGCGTACAGGGTGATCACGGTGAGGGCCAGCGCGGCCGGGAATCGCTGGGCATCCGGGAGCGGGGCGAGGTACGCCACCAGAGGCACGGTGCCGGCAATGACGAAGCCGAACGTCGTTGCGCCACCGTGCCGAGCAGCCTCACGACCGTCCGCGCGGTCGACAGCGTCGGCGTACGAGCGGCGGGAGAGGAAGTTGCTCGCGCCCATCGAGAAGCCGTCGGCGACGAGGTTTGCGAAGCCGAGGATCAGGATGACGCGCACGGAGAGGTTTGCGCCCACGACGCCGCACACAACCGCGAAGGTCGTGATGATCCCGTCGTTCGCCCCATAGACGAGATCGGGTAGGTAATGGCGCGCTGCGGCGGGCATCCGGCCCTCGCCACGGCGTCGGTTTACAGCAATGCCCATAGCCCGACGCTGCCCGGCCGAGCCGTCGTTCGCATCCGCGACGAGCCGGGCCGGGCTGCGGTTTTTCCACAACTTTGGCGGCGGCGCCGCTGGTAAGCGTGGCGGTCGTCGCCGTCGACGACGTGAATCTCGACCTCGTCGGCGTCGAGGCGGCGCCGCAGCCGGTTCGCGGTCATCGTCCCGCCCGTTCCGCCGCCGAGGATCACGACCCGCTTCCTGCTCACGGCGCACCCCCGCTTGACACAAGCCGGGGACCAGCCTCATGCCCGCGGTGCTCGACCTGCTCGACGAACTCGAACCCGGCCTCGATCGAGCGACGAAGCGGACACGAGCGAGCGACCTTCGCAAGGCGTTCGAGCTGCACCGCATCGAGGTCGCCGCCCAACCGGACGACGATCTCGAACCTGCGCGGTGTCGAGCGATTCTCGTAGTCGACCTCGACCGTCAGCTCACCGAGCTCCCACCCCTTCGTCCGTGCGTACATCACCAGCGTCGTCGACACGCAGGCGGCCAGCGCCGCGGGAAACAGCTCGTGCGGCGCCGGCCCGCTCCCGTCACCACCGAGATGCTGCGGCTCGTCAGTGATCAGCCGATGCTGCCCGTCGATCACCACCTCCTGCCGAAGCGTGCCGGGAATCGAACGGGCTGTCGCGGTGAGACTCATGGTCCGCCGAGAGCCTCGCCGCCGCGGGCCGCTACGCCATCCGGGTGACCGCGGAACGCCGCGCGGACAACTACGCAGCTGAGTAGCTCTGACTCGAGCAGCGGCGCCTCGTTCGCCTCGTTGACGTTCGACCACATCCCCGAGCGCCCGCCAGCGAGACCGACACGCCCGGACGAGCACGAGAGGCGTGATGAGCGCATGAGGACGTAGTTCTCCACATGGCGATCCGTCCGCTCGCTGACGCGACGGCGACGTTCGAGCGCGATGCTCGGGCCACGAATCGACGAGGAAGGAGCTCCAGTGAACACCGCGAGAGTGTCGAACCAGCGAGGCGCCGAGCCCGCATCTGCGCGCATCCGCGTCTCCGCCGCGATGCACGAGGGCGTCCTGACGTGCCCGAGGCAAGCCTCGCTCGCGCGTGTCGCCGAGCCCATGGCGAGCCACCGCGTCCATTGTGTCGTCGTAACGGACGAGCCCGGGGACGCCGGGTCGCTCTGGGGCATCGTCTCCGACCTCGATCTCGCTGCGGCCGCGAGTGTCCGTGATCTCGACGAGCAGACCGCCGGCGCGACAGCGGCCACCGCCGCGCTCATGATCGAGCCCGAGGAGACGGTCCAGCGCGCCGCACAGCTGATGACCGAGCACGGAACGACGCACCTTGTCGTCGTCGACGCAAACGGCCTGCCCGTCGGGATCCTCTCGACGTTCGACGTCGCGGCTGCCCTCGGGAAGTCGTGAGAGACGTCCTCCGCCTGGCCTAGGCTCGAGTGGCCATGGGTCCGAGCGACACGCCGGACGCCGACGACACCGTTGCAGAGCTGATCGCCCGCGAGGTGCCGCGGGCGGCTCCCTCGCAGACCGCGGCCGAGGCGCTCCGTCAGCTCCAAGGGGGGTCGTTCGAATGTGCGACGGACATCGCCGTCGTCGACGGCGAAGACGTCCTGCTCGGCGTCATCGGTCTCGAGGCGCTTCTGAGCGCCGAACACGGACGGCCGATAGGGGAGCTCGTGAGTGGCACGTTCGCTGCGGTCTCGTCCGGGACCGACCGCGAGCACGCGACGGCCCTCGCAGCTCGTCTCGGGACCCGGACGGTGGCGGTCGTCGATGCGGAAGGCCGATTCAGCGGTCTTGTCCCGCCGGAGAGGTTGATCAACGTCCTGTTCGAGGAGCACGAGGAAGATCTCGCACGGCTTGGCGGCTCGCTCGCGAGGAGCTCGGCGGCGATGCAGGCCACGGTGGAGGCGGTGCCCCGAAGACTGTGGCATCGGCTGCCCTGGCTTGCACTCGGGCTGGCGGGCGCGATGCTCTCGGCGGCGATCGTCGCCTCGTTCGAGGAGGAGTTGCGCGCCGAGGTGCTGCTCGCGTTCTTCGTTCCCGCCGTCGTCTACATGGCAGACGCGGTCGGCACGCAGACCGAGACCGTGGTCATCCGCGGTATGTCGCTCGGCGTTCCGATCGGAAGGGTCGCCGTCCGCGAGCTCCTGACCGGACTCATCATCGGCACCCTGATCGCGGCGACGTTCTTCCTGTTCGCGCTCGTGGTGTGGGACGACACACGCGTCGCGGCCGTCGTGTCGCTCTCCCTCCTCGTCAGCACCTCGCTGGCGACGGCGGTCGCGATGTCCCTCCCCTACCTCCTCGCACGCCTCGGCCGCGACCCGGCCTTCGGCTCGGGGCCGCTGGCGACCGTGATCCAGGATTTGCTCTCGATCGCCGCGTATTTCTTGATCGCGGTCGCACTGCTTCCCTGACGGGCACCTCGACCGGGCGAGGGTGACGAACACGGGATCGAGAACGAATCGAACAATGACGGGTGGCCACCATCAACAGTTGACCACAGCAAGGATCACGCGGCCCAAGTGGGCGAGCCCACCGATCCGATCGGCCACTTCGAACACGACGTCGATGTTGTGAGAGACGACGACCACCCGCTTTTCCATGTCCGGCTCCGCTAGTAGCTGCAGGAACGCCGGGATACGTTGCGGGCCGACCAGGAGCGGAACGCGATCGTCAGACAGCCGAAGGCGAACAGGATCGCGTTCGGGATGTTCAGCGTGTTCGCGCGGACGATGCTGATGAACGAGCGGCTCGAGCGCTGGCGCGGGACGCTCCCGCGCGCCGCCAGGCGCCGTGCTGCCTCGGCCTCGGTCAGGCCGGTTGGCGTGATCTCCACGGCCGTTGCGATCGGCCGACGTTACCGCCCGCTCGAGTGCGAGGCCCGTGCACCGTGCGGACAAGTACGGACAGAGGAACCGCGCACGCTCGGATGCCGCGTGCCACCCCGATGCGCAACTCTGACCGCATGTTCCAGGTCCGCATTCACGGACGCGGCGGCCAGGGCGTCGTCACAGCAGCCGAACTGCTCTCGGTGGCGGCGTTCCTCGAGGGTCGCGAGGCGCAGGCGTTCCCCACGTTCGGCTCCGAGCGGACCGGGGCGCCGGTCGTCGCGTTCTGCCGCATCGACGACAAGGTCATCCGTGTGAGGGAGCCGATCACGGAGCCCGACGCGGTGATCGTCCAGGATCCGACGCTCGTGCATCAGGTCGACCTGTTCGGCGGCCTGGAAGACGACGGATACGTGCTGCTCAACACCGCCCGCACGTTCGCTGAGCTCGGGCTCGGCGAGTACGTGGAGCGGTTCCTGGCCGGCCGATGCGTGACCGTGCCGGCGACGGACATCGCCCGCGAGCGCCTGGGGCGCCCGCTTCCGAACGCAGCGCTGCTCGGCGCCTTCGCCGCGCTCACGAGCGAGGTCTCGATGAAGTCGGTGGCCACCGCGATCTACGCCCGCTTCCCGGGACGGATCGGGGGGCAGAATGTGGCCGCCGCGGAACAGGCGTACGCGCTCGTTGCCGGCGCAACGCGGGAGACGAGCCATGCGTAGCCAGCTCGAGGGCTCGCAGGCGGTCGCCAGAGCAGTGGCTCTGTGCCGTCCTGAGGTCATTTCTGCCTACCCGATCTCCCCCCAGACGCACATCGTCGAGGCGCTCTCGGACCTCGTCCGAACGGGTGAGCTCGCCCCGTGCGAGTACCTGATGGTCGAGTCCGAGTTCGCAGCGCTCTCCGCCGCGATCGGCGCGTCGGCCGCGGGGGCGCGCACGTACACCGCGACTGCCAGCCAGGGCCTGCTCTACATGGCGGAAGCCCTCTACAACGCCTCAGGGCTCGGCCTCCCGATCGTGATGACGATCGCAAACCGTGCCATCGGCGCGCCCATCAACATCTGGAACGACCACTCCGATGTGATGTCGCAGCGCGACTGCGGCTGGATCCAGCTGTTCGCGGAGTCGAACCAGGAGGCCGTCGACCTCCACGTCCAGGCGTTCGCGCTCGCCGAGGAGCTCTCGCTCCCGGTGATGGTGTGCATGGACGGGTTCGTCCTCACGCACGCGGTCGAGCCCGTCGACCTTCCCACGCAGGCTCAGGTGGACGCATTTCTGCCCGCCTTCGAGCCGCGACAGGTGCTCGACCCGGACGATCCGGTGACGATCGGGGCGATGGTCGGCCCCGAGGCGTTCACGGAGGTCAAGTACCTCATGCACGCGAAGCAGATGCAGGCGCTCGATCTCGTGCCGAGGATCGCCTCCGAGTTCGAGCAATCGTTCGGGCGCAGCTCCGGCGGGCTGCTGCGCTCGTATCCGGGCGGGCAGGCCGAGACGGTCGTCGTCGGCTCGGCTCGGTGCTCGGGACGATCGACGAGGTCGTCGACGAGCTGCGAGCCGAAGGGGTCGACATCGCTGCGCTCGGCATCGGGTGCTTCCGTCCCTACCCGCTCGAAGAGATCCGGCAGGCGCTCGAAGGAGCGCGACGAGTGATCGTGCTCGAGAAGGCGTTCGCGGTCGGCATTGGGGGAATCGTCGGCCAGAACGTTCGCCTCGCGCTCTCCGGCCTGCCGGTATCGGTCTTCGACGTCGTCGCCGGCCTGGGCGGCCGACCCATCACGAAGCGCTCGCTCCGCACACTCGTGGGCGACGTCCGTGCGGAGCGGATCGAGCCGGGCCGGCTGACGTTCCTCGACCTCGACCGGGAGCTCGTCGAGCGCG
>CAWIVU010000015.1:0-481199 GCA_963839755.1 uncultured Actinomycetes bacterium | reverse complement strand
GAGGCCAGCCTCGGTCATCTCGTCGGGACACCAGGTTCGGGCAAAGGAGCCGCGCTCGTCGACGTGCTCCTCGAGCTCGACGACGACGACGCCGGCGATCTCGGTCTCCACAAACCGCACGTCAGCCCGTCCACCGAAGATCGGGCCGGAGGCGTCCTTGGTCAAGCAAGTGCTTCAGCTGACGAAGCCGGACGTAAGATCGTCCGTCGAACGCCTCCTGGAAGTAAGGCCGACGGAGCGATACGCGCCGACGAGCTCCTCGGCCCCGCGTCGTATCTGATCCAGGGAGAGATCGGGAAGATCTCCCAGCTTGCAGAAGTCAACGCGGTACGAGCGTGGATCGGGCGAGGCATCGCCCGCAAACTCGACCTTGCAGCCTGTCACGTCCGCGAGGATCGCAGCGAGATCGCGAACCAGGTAGTTCTGCTGGCCGACCCGACGTTGAACGCGCGACCGGCCACAAGGGTGGGTGGCGCGTCGAGGATGTGCGCGGCAACCTTCGCGAGGTCTCGAGCGTGAAGCAGCGGTCGCCACGACATGCCGTCGCTCAGGAGGCGAATACGCCTCGTCACGTGGCTCCACCCCGCGAGGTTGTTCAGAACGATGTCGAGACGAAGCCGCGGCGAGACCCCGTAGACGGTTGCATTCCGCATCGACGTCGTCGCGAAGCCATCACCGTCTAGTTCGAGGAGGGCTTCCTCGGCACGCACCTTCGACTGGCGTAGGGGGCGTAATGGGTCGAGAGGGCGTCCTCGGCCAGCAGCGCATCCGAATCGGCCGCGCCGTACATGGAGCACGAGGACGCGAAGACGAACCGCGTGACACCCGCCTCCTTCGCCGCGCGCGCAAGGGAGACGGTCGCGTGGTAGTTGATGGCGTAGGTCAGGTCGGGACTCAGGTCACCCAGCGGGTCGTTCGAGAGCGCCGCGAGATGAACCACGGCGCTGAACCTCGGCCCCGTCGACGCGAACGTCGCGGACATCTCGCGCGAGCTGACGGACGGACTCGTCGTACGCCCCGAAATCGGCACCCGTCGTAGTAACCCGTGTCCAGGCCGACCACGTCGTGACCCGACGCGACCAGAATCGGGCAGAGCACGGTTCCGATGTAGCCCGCTTCGCTGCCGGTGACGAGGACTCTCACGCGGGTGCCCCCGCACTTGGCACCGCCAAGCCGAGCTTGCGCGCGATAAAGGCCTCGGCGAACCCGCTCGGCGACCGGCACTCCATTCCGCGGAGCCGCGATCAGCCCCCGGAAGACACCTGCATCGTACCAGTCCTTCCCTCGCTGGCTCCCGAAATGACGCCCGAGAGCGTCGAGCTTCTCCCGAGCGACGCCCTCCGGAAGCGGGACGTAGACGTTCGGCCGTCCGATGTCACCGTCCCACTTGGGGATCTCGTACCCGAGGATGAGATGGTCGCGGAACGTGTTCCATGTGGGCCGCAGACGAGACGGTGATCCTGGTGGAGGTCGTTCCTCGTATGGGTGAGCACCAGCTCAGGTTCGAAGCGCGACTTCAGGCCTCGAAGCATCCTTCACCGCCGCCTCGGTGTGCGGGAGGTAGCCGTCGCGGAAGGGGAGGACGTCGATCGTGCGGCTGCCTGGCCACCTCGAGGAACGCCGCGGCGCTTACTCGGGCCTCTCCGGCGCGATTCCCTGGGCCGACTAGCACCACCCAGTCGACCTTGGAGCTCTGGGCCAGACGCGGGTCACGCGAGAACCGTTCGCGCCCCGGAGCCGATCTCGAGGTCGTCCGAGTGAGCGCCGATCGCGAGCACGCTGCGGAGTGGCTCGGAGCAAAGCCATCGAAGCTACGCATCAGGACGACCGGGCTTGTCCGACCTCGACACCCACCCGCCAGCCAGGGTGCCCGGCCAGACTCGAGGAGGCCCTCGAGCCACTGCCGATCCTTGATCGTGTCCATCGGGCCGAAGAACCCTTCGTGGACGAAGCGCCGACCCCCCGCGACGATCAGCTGCTCGAACGTCTCCTCGACGAACTCGTCTCCGGGCTGGATCCAATCGAGGACCTCCCGTCGCATCACGAAGAACCCACCATTGATGCGTACGCCCGAGTGTCCATCGGAGCGACTCCTGGACCGTCCCGTCGGCATCCGCGTCGACGATATGGGCGTGGAAATGCGGCCTGACGAGCGCGAACGTGACCAGCTTCCCCGAGCCTCGAACGCCCGGACCAGTCGGGCACAACTCGGGAGCCCGTCACCGTACGTCGCGAGGAAGACCTCGTCGTCTCCGAGGTACGGCTCGACGAGCTTGAGCCGTTCGCCGATGGTCGACCGCGTCCCCGTATCGGCGAACGTGATGCGCCACGACCTCGCGTCGCGATTGAGGATTTCGAGCCCGTCTCGGCCCCGTAGCCCTGGAGACGAAGTCGTTGAACAGCGCCTCGTTGTGCGCCGAGGAAGTACTCCTTGATCACATCGCCCTTGTAGCCGAGGCACAGATGAACTCCTTGTGACCCCAGGCCGCGTAGTAGCGCATGATGTGCCACAGATTGGCCGGTTGCCGATCCGGATCATCGGTTTCGGGATCCGCTGGGTCTCCTCCCCCATGCGGACCCCATCCCCCCGCAGAAGATCACGGACCTTCATTGCGGCGCTCCGTTCGGTGCCGCCGTCGCTCCTACGTCTTTTCCGCCCTTCCCCCCCAAGTCTCCTCCGCTCGCTCCGCTAGCACAGTAAGGCTTCGGCGGACGATACCGTCAAGGGGCTAGCGCCGGTCTCGGCGAGGCAACTTCCAGGGCAGGACGACGTCACGCCGAGCCATGGTTGGAGCGATGACGCCCGGGGTCTACTTCTCCTGCTTGTGGAGGTTATGATCGACGGTACGCCCTAGCTCATCGGCGGGGATGGTTCGGGAATCGAGTACGGAGGGAAGTCCGACTCGATGCCCTCGCCTATGCGTCCACGAGCCCCAGAGGAACGAACGGGTTGGCGCACGCCGCCTGTCTCTTGAGGTACGTCAGGCACTGAAGCGCGCTGAGCATGCACTCGATGCTCTTGTACAGAGCGCACTGCGCAGGAGTGGTCTCGCGAAGGGGCGCGTCGGCTGTAGGCGGCTGGAGGCTGCTGGTGATCAGGGAGACCAAGAACCTCGACTGGGTGGACCCGACCGCCACACCAGGTGATGCCGTCGGCTCGAGGTCGATCCCACTCACCGTCCGTCGCCCCCTCGCGTCGAGGAACCTTGCCCCTTGAACCGTCGGCGCCGGCGTGATGGCGGGGCGCCGGGAACAGTCGCATTGTTCGGGCTGTTCGGGAATCGGCAACTACGGGAACGAGGCGACACTCGCGGCCACTCTCGAAGCCATGCGGAGGGTCTTGCCGGATGCCTGGGTCACGGTGGTGTCCCGGAACCCGGCGCGGGTGCAGCGAGAACACGGTGTTTCGGGCGTGCCGATCAACACGTCGAGCCGCTGGGATCGGCTCGCGGCCGGCGGGCGGCTGCGCCTGGTATCGCCCTCAAACCGTTCCGCGAGACGGCACGCTGGATCACGGCGATACGGTACCTTCGCGACGTCGACCTCATGGTCGTCCCGGGTACCGGAATCCTCGACGATTTCGGCGAGAACCCGAGGGGGCTTCCGCTCCGCCTCGCGCAATGGTGCATTGCTGCGCGGATCACCGGGACTCGACTTGTTTTCCTGAGCGTCGGAGCGGGACCAATCACGCATCCTGCAAGCCGGCGTCTCATGCGGCTGGCCGTTGCGCAGGCTGAGTTCTGCTCGTACCGTGACGAGGGATCACGAGACTTCATGGCCTCCCTCGGGCGTCGAACCAGACACGACGAAGTCTGGCCGGATCTCGTGTTCGCGCTCGGCCGCGAAACCGCGGGCCAGCTGCCTGAGCCGCTCGGTTCACCCGTGGCACTCGGCGTCATGAACTATCGGGGTTGGCGCGGTGCGGGGCCTGAGGCGGATCGGACCCATGATCGCTACCTCGAGCGCACCGTCGAGCTCGCAGCCGGGCTCCGAGCCGCAGGTTACGACGTGCGTCTCGTCCTCGGCGACGACGTCGACCTCGAGACCGCTCAGGCGGTGGAGCAACGCCTGAACGATCCCGACGTTCACGTCATGGAATCACGCGGGTTCGACGACACGCATAGGGCCGTCATGGACGCCGACGTCCTCATCGCGTCGCGATACCACAACATAGTGACCGCATAGACTTGATGGCTGCGGTTCCCGCGGTCTCCCTGAGCTACGCGACCAAAAATGATCGACTCCTCGCCGCCTTCGGGCTCGGCGAGTACTGCCAGCATGTCGAGTCGTTCGACGTCGGCGTCGTGCTGGCCCACGTGGAGGCGATAGGCGTTCGTCACGAAGAACTCGTCGGTGTGCTTCGCGAGCGCCTGCACCAGAAGAGGGGCGACGTGCGGGAACGGATCGACGGTCAGCTCACGGGAAAGCCTGCGCGCTAAACCCCACAGCCCCGTGTGCGTGGAAAGGCCGGCTACGTGGCGTGTTCGGCGCCGAGGGCCGCCGAGACGGATCTACGGCCGAGGCTCAGTAGGTCGAGGCAAACCGATCTCTCCATCAGCATGGAGAGGGCAGCCGCGATGGCTGCGGCCGTCGCCGCCCCGGCCACAGCTCCCAGGCCGTCGGCCGCAATCACCGATGTAACGGCGAATCCCGCAACCGTAGCGAGGAGGCTCGCGAGCGAGAAGCTCGGCATGGAGGCGAAGAGATTGGCGGCCGTGAGTTGGCGAACGATCCTTGCCAGCACAACGCTCTCGAGCAACGCACCAGGGACGGTGCCGAACCCGATTCCCGCA
This sequence comes from uncultured Actinomycetes bacterium, assembly GCA_963839755.1. Taxonomy (GTDB): domain Bacteria; phylum Actinomycetota; class Thermoleophilia; order Gaiellales; family Gaiellaceae; genus Gaiella. Next base: position 476,406 of record CAWIVU010000015.1, on the reverse strand, counting down.
AGTCCGATCCACTCGTACATCAGCGCCACGCAGATGAGGTTCGTGACAACCGCGAGCACGGTGACCTTGAGAACGATCGATGGCCTGCCGAGTGCAAAGAGATAATGAATAGATGGCGCAGACAACGGCTGACCAATAAAGATCGAGAGGATGACTCCAGGGAAGATCAGCACAGCATCCGACCATTGCGAACCGAAGAGAACGGTGATCAATCCAGGTGCTGCCACAAGATAGGCTGGTAGCGTCAAGGTCGACGCAGCGAACGAAAGACGCGCAACGCGCTCGAGTGTCGGCCGGAGATCCTTTCCTGTGGCGATCCAGTTGTGCAAACGCAGGAAACGCAAGTTGGTGGATTGGCAGATACATCAGGTATGGAATCTGAAGAATTCGGGCGGCAAGCGCCCATAGGCCTAGGACGTACGTTCCCCCGGCGAGTACGATGACAATGTTCTTCCCTTGCTCGTAGAGCACATTCGTCAGCGTATTCAACGAAAAGCGGATCCCAAAGCCCATGACGCCGAATACGTCATGATATTTCCTCAACGATGGAACAAGAACGCGCCAACCGATGATTGTTCCGACGGCGAGGGTCGATACTGCAGCGCGACACAACGACGCCGAAGCGAGGCTCCAAACGCCGTATCCCAGCAGAACGCCGACAATTGCCCAGATAAAATAGGAGAAGACACCGAGTGCATCGATGATCGATATCTCCCGGAATCGGAGACCGCGCGCCAGCACGACACGTCCGGCAGTCTGAAGACTCGCGATCGGCAGCGACCAGACGATCAACGCCGTCAGTGCGCCCCCCATGCCGAAGTTGAGCGCCACGGGCGCTACGACACTCGCCAAAGACAGGGCGATGACTAGCTGCACACCGTTGATCGACCGAAGAACGATTCGTGGAATGGCCTGCGTTCGGCGAATGAAGCCGCTCGCGATTCCCCCTTCTGAGAACGCAGTGCTCAGCATGACGACCGTCTGCCCTATCGCGATGAGCCCAAAGTCGGTTGGGCTGAGAAGCCGTGCCAGCACGAGGCCACCAAAGAACGTAATGACAAGGTTGGCAACACCCCACGAAAGGACGTAGAACATTGTGGCCGCGCCGCGACGACTCACTGGTACTTCACCGAGAGCGGGAGCGACCTCCGGTGGAGCATCCGGTGGTTCCGGGTTGCCGGTGACCCAATTCAATGCCTCGCTCCGCGCGAACGCCAGGTCGACGACGCTGTAGGCCCGACCCCAGGCCCATGACGTGACAGACGCACCGGGTTTCTCAGCAGCGGATGTGACGAGGTTCCGGAACGTCGTGGCGAGTGATCGCGCCGCGCGACGTCTCGGCCCGTTCATGCCCTGTCTGGCTCGGCTCCGCCCAGAAAATGTACGGTCGGGATCGGTATCGGCACGATCAGCTCGCGCCCCACGCTGCCGTGTACGCCAACTGCTCGCTGATCTCGTCCACGAGATTCCACGGGAGGACGAGGATGGCGTCGGGCTTGGTCTCCGAATCCGCGCGGGGTAGTGTATCGGGATGTGCGTCCCAGGGGTGTGCTTCCCTTGCTTGTACGGGTTCCGGTCGACGGTGTAGTCGAGCAGATCCGTCCGTATCCCGCAGTAGTTGAGGAGCGTGTTGCCCTTGCCGGGCGCGCCGTATCCGACGACCTGCTTGCCGGCACGCCTCAGGTCGACGAGGAGCTCGAGGAGCGCGCGCTTCGACTCACGGACGCCTGCGGCGAACGCCCGTACGTCTCGGGGTCGCGAAGGCCCAGCGCTCTTCACGGGCGAATAGATCGCGACCGCCGGCGACGGCTCGGTGCCGGCCTCTTCGTGTTGCAGGTAGACTCTCAGCGAGCCGCCGTGGGTCGAAAGCTCCTGGACGTCGACGAGCGTCAGAGCCTGGGCAGCGAAGATCGAGCGGATCGAGTGCAGCGAGAAGTACGAGAAGTGCTCGTGGTAGACCGTGTCGTACTCGAGGTGCTCGAGCAGGGTGGCGAGGTGGGGGAATTCGAACGTCGCCGTCCCGTCGGGGGCGAGAAGCGCAGCGACGCCGCCGGCGAAGTCGTTGATGTCGGGCACTTGCGCGAGGACGTTGTTGCCAAGCACGAGGTCGGCTCGGCCGCGCTCGGCCGCTAGCCGCTCTCCGAGCTCGGTACCGAAGACTCGGTTAGCGTCGGCACGCCGCGGGCGATCGCGGCCTCGGCGACGTTCCGCGCCGGCTCCACCCCGACACCGGGATCCCGTGGGGCAGGAATGCTGCAGGAGGTACCCGTCGTTCGAGGCGAGCTCGACGACGAGGCTCTCCGGGCCGAGCGAAGGCGCTCGACCATCTGCTCGACATAGACGCGCGCGTGCTCGACCCAGGAGTCAGAATAGGCCGAGAAGTAGGCGTACTCGGTGAAGATCTCTTCCGGACCGACGAGTTCCGGGATCTGCGCCAGCCAGCAGCGCTCGCAGACGCGGACGTGCAGTGGGTAGAAGGTTTCACCGAGTCTCGAGCTGCTCGGTCGTGAGGACTGTCTGGCAAGGGGGCGACTTCCCGAGGTCGACCATGGTCAGCGCGAGCGGTGCCCCGCAGTGACGGCAGACTGTCGCGCCCGCTACGCCTGGGACCAGCCCAGTGTCCGCCACGACGTCGTCATCCTCCTATGGGTACCTGGACATCGAGGTCTTGTCGAGAGGCAAATCGTCTACTACGCATGTCGCGCCAATGGGGGACGCTAACCAAACAGGGTGGGACTTGAAGAAGATGCTCACGGTGGCTGGTGTCGCTGTTGTGGGTCGCTGGCTTGCCGCAATCGCGACCGAAGGAAGGCCGATGGATCTCCATGGCGCGATGCAGCTTGCACGAGTCGGAAACTCAGCGTCGGCGCGTGTGCGAGCTGGTGGCGGTGGGCCATGCATCGGTCACGGCGGCGGCGAATCGTCGTCGGGCGGCTCGCGGCAGAGGCCTCGAAGTGGGTTAACATGGCGACGTCGTGGGGAGAGTCTCGCGTGATACGCTTGGCAGCCGGTCGGACTCGCCTACGACAACGTACGCCCCTCCGGTCGAGCGGCGACCTGCGCGGCGAGCCGAGCTTGCGCGACCAGGACCACACGTGATCGCGCTGGGTGACTCGAGTCGCGCGCCTCGACGCGTCCTACGCCGTCATTCGCCACGCGGTCACGCGCGAGACTGCGTCGTCCTCGCTCACCTTCGAGCCGATCGCCTGCTATCGCTAACGTGACTCGCCCTGTGGGCTCGCGCCTCGACAATCATGACGCTGAGCCGCGAACCCGCCCACCAGGCTCTCGGCATGACCGCTTGCGATCGCACAAGTTCGACCCCAGGGCGCCGGCAGTACCTGTTCCTGGCAATCGACGATCAATCTCGGCCCGAGGCGCGCTCGTCCAGCAGTGCCGAGCTCCGACTGGCAGGTCTGTTTCCAGCCCTTCGACGGGCGTTGATCAGACGGAGAGATACGACTGGACGTTGTTCGGGCGGCCTCCTGGTGGCGAAGTGCCTCGCGTCGTATCGCCTTGCAGAATCTGGCGGTGCCGTGCCTCGACCAGGTTGGTCGTGACAACCCGACGGACGCGGTGGCGCTCCCAGCGAGGAGAGGGATACGTGCGCCTCGGGCGAGGCCGCCGCGAGTCGGCATGGGCCTCACCGCAAGATGTCGACCCGCACCTACCGTCTCCACCGATCAACGGGTCGACGTGACCGACCTCTCACCCGCACCTGCCGAGCGCTCCGCATACGCGGACCCGGACCGGTACCTCGTCGAGGAGAACGAGGCCAACAATCGACTCTCGGCTCGACTTCGACAATCGCTTCGGTCCCCGACCTCGGAGCCCCGCCATCATAGTCGGCGGCAACAACCTGCCCTACGCACACCTAGTCGACCCGCCCGAGCAGCACGCACGCGTTGTGCCCCCCGAGGCCCATCGCGTTCGAGAGCGCGACGTCGACCTCGACGCGACGCGCCTCGTTCGGGACGTAGTCGAGGTCGCACTCCGGGTCGGGATTGCGGTAGTTGATCGTCGGCGGCAGGACGCCCTCGCGGAGGGCGAGCGCGCACATCATCGCCTCGACCGCCCCGGCGGCGCCGAAGCAATGGCCCGTCACCGACTTCGTCGACGACACCGCAAGGCGGTACGCGTGGTCGCCGAACACCTGCTTGAGGGCGCGCGTCTCGGCGAGGTCGCCGAGCGGCGTCGAGGTGCCGTGCGCGTTGACGTAGCCGACCCGCTCCGGGGCCACGCCGGCCGCCTCCAGCGCGTCCGCGATCATCGCCGCCACGCCGGTCGCCTCCGGCTCGGGCTGCGCGAGATGATGCGCGTCGTTCGAGGCGCCGTAGCCGAGGACCTCCGCGTAGATCGTCGCGCCGCGGGCACGCGCCGACTCGAGCTCCTCGAGCACGAGGATGCACGCGCCTTCTCCCATCACGAACCCCGCCCGTGTCGCGTCGAACGGACGCGAGGCGAGCGTCGGGTCCTCCTCCTCGGCGACGAGCCCGCGCATCGCGCAGAAGCCCGCGAGGATCAACGGCATGATCGGCGCCTCGGTCCCGCCCGCCAGCACGACGTCCGCCTGGCCGCGTCGGATGGACGCCGCGCCCTCGCCGATCGCGGTCGAGCCCGTGGCGCAGGCGGACACGGGCGCGAAGTTCTGACCCTTGAGACCGAGCTGGATCGCGATCTGGCCGCTCGCGGTGTCGACGAGCACCGAGGGAATGAAGAACGGCGAGACGCGGTCGAAACCGCGCTCGGCGAAGGTCTGCTGCTGCTCGGCGATCGTCGCGATTCCGCCGATCGCGGACCCGACGAGGATCCCGACGCGGGTGGCGTCCACGTCGTCGAGGCCGGCGTCGTCCCAGGCCTGCTGTGCCGCCGAGACGGCGAGCAGCACGTTGCGGTCCATCCGCCGCGCCTCCTTCGGCGGGACGAGATCGCCGACCTCGAAGCCGCGCACCTCGGCCGCGATGCGAACCGGGTACTCGGAGGCGTCGAATGCCTCGATCCACCCCACGCCGCTTCGGCCGGAGACCGCGGCGTCCCACGCCGACGCGACGTCGAGGCCGATCGGCGTGACTGCCCCGAGACCGGTGATCGCGACCCTCCGCATCGAGCCGAGAGCGTACTCAGCGCGGTCGGACTTGGACACGACGTACGGGCAGCGCGGCGGTCTCGAGAGACGGTCGACGCGCGAGGGCGATGGGGTGCCCGTTCGCCGTGTGCCCTCACAGTAGGCACCTCGCGCGGCGGTGTGAAGAGGCGCGGTACGGTTGCCGCGTGGCTCGCTCGCGCACACGCAACGAGCCGGTCGAGCGTCCGGCTGACCTCGACCCGATCGTCCCCTTCCCGCCGATGGAGGCGGAGCTCGTGCGCGAGCTGCCCGCGGGCGAGGAATGGCAGTACGAGCCGAAGTGGGACGGCTTCCGCGGCCTGCTCGAGAACACGACCGGCGAGCTTCGCCTCTGGTCACGCAACGCCCGCCCGCTGCTGCGCTACTTCCCCGAGCTCGCGCCGCTCGCCGAGCTCCTGCCTCCGCGCTCCGCGATCGACGGCGAGATCGTGATCGTGCGGAACGGCGTGCTCGACTTCGACGCGATGCAGACGCGGCTCCACCCCGCGGAGAGCCGCGTGCGCAAGCTCTCCGGCGAGATTCCCGCGACGTTCGTCGCCTTCGACCTTCTCGTCTGGGACGGCGTGCAGCACTGGCAGGAGCCGCTCGCGGAGCGCCGAGACTTGCTCGAGTCGCTCGGGTCCGCGTTCGTTCTCTCCCCGATGACGCTCGACCGCGACGAGGCCCTCGAATGGGTCTCGGACTTCGAGTCGATCGGCCTGGACGGCGTGATCGCGAAGCGGCGCGACAGGGCGTATGCCGCCGGTGCACGGGACGCGGTCGCAAAGGTGAAGCCGGAGAAGACCGCCGACTGCGTCGTCGCGGGGGTGCGCTGGAAATCGGGCGACGAGGCTCGCATCGCAACGCTCCTGCTCGGGCTCTACGACGATGATGGCGAGCTCGACTACGTCGGCACCGCGACGGTGGCTCCCGCCAAGCACGACGAGATCGCGGTCGCCATCAAGCCCCTTCTCCGCGACGCACCCGAGCGTCGCTTCTCCGAGCCGAACCGCTGGGGCGGCGGCGAGCTCGCGGAGGAAGCCGTCCGCCCCGAGCTCGTGGTCGAGGTGCGCTACGACAAGGTGCAGGGGCGCCGCTTCCGGCACGGGACGAAGCTGCTTCGGCTGAGGCCGGACAAGAATCCGGCGCAGTGCACGTGGCGCGAGCTACGCCCGCCCGTCGAGCCGGGAGATCCCACGCTCGCGCGGCTCCTCGCGCCCGTACGGTAGGCGCGCGCATGGTCGGGCACATCTACACGTACTCACCGGACACGCTTGAGGGCGGTCTTGGCCGCGCCTCCAAGTCGGCCGGCCGCTGACGGCATGCGCGCGTACTCGCGCACCGACTCACCGGTATCGGTTGCGACCACACTGAACCGCGGCTGAAGCCACGCGCCGGCTTTGGCCGGACGACGATCACTCGTATGTACGGCCCGGTATCCGAGCGACTTGAGGTCACGCAACAGCCGCCGGTCGTACGAGCCCATGGGCAACGCGACCTCGTCGACAGGGTGGCCAAGCACGTCGGCGATCTGGCTTCGTGCTTGGATGAGCTCGCGGTCCCGTTCTGGCGGCGCGAGGCCCCGCCACGGGCGATGGTCCATCCCGTGACTGCCAACCGTCATCCCATGATGCACGAGCTCAGAGAGGCCGCCCGCGTCCAGGCTGCCCGCCGACCCGATCCTCCCGGCGACGACGAAGAACGAGGCTCCCAGCCCTCGTTCGATGAGCGCCGGCAGCGCGACGTCGACGTCGGAGGCGTTTCCGTCGTCGAAGCTGAGCGCGACGCCGGGGGTCTCGGCGATCGCGTCGAGAATCGCCTGGAACGCGTCGACGGTGATCCAGTACCGCTCCTCTCCAGGCTCAAGGATGCGCCGCGGCGTCCCGATGCCGTGGAAGCAGATTCCGTAGACGATCGATTCGATGATTCGCTCCTCCAGCCGATCCGCAATCTAACCGAGCACCTTCGGTCGAGCCGTTCGCCGAGCCCTCCGTCGACGTCGAGGCAGACCTCGACCCGGTCGGCGGCCGTCGCCACGAACCTTGGCGTACCGTATCGCCGTGTCCGGAGACATCTCAGTTTCCCTTCGCCCGATCCGCGACGCGGACGTGGGACGTGTCGCCGAGTTCCTCAGCACCAATCTCAATGTCCGCGTCAGCGGCGAGATCTGGACGCAGGCGATGGCGCCGCCGTGGCAGTTCGACCAGCCCAACCACGGCTTTCTGCTCGAGGAGGGCGAGCGAGTCGTCGGGGCGTACCTTGCCTTCTATTCGGAGCGCACGATCGATGGACGATCGGAGAAGATCTGCAACCTCGCGGCGTGGTGCGTGCTCGACACGCACCGACATCACAGTGTGCGCCTGATACGGGCGCTGCTCGGCCAGAAGGGCTATCACTTCACGGACTTCTCGCCGAGCGGGAACGTCGTGCAGCTCAACCTGCGACTCAGGTTCGAGATGCTCGACACCGCGACGGCGTTGGTCCCGAACCTTCCGTGGCCGCGCCGGGAGGGTACGTCTGCTTCGCAAGCCGGCGGACATCGTGCGCACCCTCGATGGCCGAGACCTCGAAATCTACCGCGACCATGCTGGGAGCCACGGCTGCACGGCATCTCGTGATCGTTCGCGACGCGGAGACGTGCTATGTGATTTTCAGGCGCGACCGTCGCAAGAAGCTGCCGCTGTTCGCCTCGATCATCTACGTGAGCAACCCGCGCTTGTTTCGGGACGCTGCGCGCCACGTCGTACCGTCACCTGCTGTTCCACGCATCGTATCCCGTTCACCTTGAACGAGCTTCGCGTCGTGGGGTCGCGGCCGCGGTGGTCATACACGCTCCGCTCGCCGAGGCCGAAGATGTACCGTAGCCCGACTCTGCGTCCCGACCAGATCGACTATCTCTATAGCGAGCTCGCGTGCGTGGCCGTGGTGAGCGCCGAGCCGCAGATGAAGAGCAGGGCGATGAAGACGAGCCTTCACCACCTGCTCGAGCAGCGTGCGGAGCTGCACGGCGAGCACGCCGCGCTCACGTACAAGGCTGAGACCTCGACATACGACGAGCTGTGGCACGCGTCCCGCCGCGTGGCGGCCGGTCTCGTATCCCTTGGCCTCGAGCGCGACGACCGCGTGGCGGTCTTCCTCGACAAGCGGATCGAGACGGTCACGTCCATTTTTGGAATCTCCGCTGCCGGCGGCGTGTTCGTCCCGGTCAACCCTCTCCTCCGGCCACAGCAGGTCTCGTACATCCTCCGCGACTGCAGCGTCCGGATCTTGATCACCACAGCCGAGCGCCTTCAGGCGCTCGAGGACGAGCTCGAAGGATGCCCGTCGCTCGAATCCGTCGTCATCGTCGGAGGCGAACGCAAGGACGACGAGCCTTCGGAGGGCGCTACCGGGCTCAGGACGCACAGCTGGGACGAGTTGACGAGCTCCGACGCGCGGTTCGTGCCTTACGCGGCAGTCGACCTCGATATGGCGGCGATCCTCTACACCTCGGGTAGCACAGGCATGCCCAAAGGCGTCGTCCTCAGCCATCGCAACCTGATCGTCGGCGGCGAGAGCGTCAGCCAGTACATCGGCAACACATCGGACGACGTGATTCTGGCCGCGCTTCCGCTGAGCTTCGACGCGGGTTTCAGCCAGCTGACGACCGGTTTCTACGTCGGTGCGCATGTCGTCCTGATGAACTACCTCCTTCCGGCCGACGTTGTCCGGCTGTGCGCGCGACACGGCGTCACCGGGCCTCACGTGCGTGCCTCCCCTGTGGATCCAGATCGCCGAGCAAGCGTGGCCGGAAGACGTGGGACGGCGGCTTCGTTACTTCGCAAACACCGGCGGGCGCATGCCCAAGCCCACACTCGGCAAGCTGCGCGCGCTGTTTCCGCTGGCGCGTCCGTTCCTCATGTACGGGCTCACCGAAGCATTCCGCTCGACGTACCTCGACCCATCCCAGGTCGACCGGCGACCTGATTCGATCGGCCGTGCAATCCCGAACGCCGAGATCCTCGTTGTGCGACCTGACGGGTCACGTTGTGAACCGGGCGAGGAGGGCGAGCTCGTGCACCGTGGCCCACTCGTCGCGCTCGGCTACTGGGACGACGCGGAGCGGACGGCGGAGCGATTCCGTCCCGCGCCGGGACATGACGCGGCGTGGCGCGGCGCCTCCGAGATTGCCGTCTGGTCGGGAGACACGGTCGTCGCCGACGAGGAGGGTTACCTCTACTTCGTCGGCCGGGCCGACGAAATGATCAAGACGTCCGGCTACCGTGTGAGCCCCAGCGAGGTGGAGGAAGCCGCATACGGGACCGGTCTGGTTCGAGACGTGGTGGCGCTCGGTGTGGACGATCAGCAGCTTGGCCAGCGGATCGCCGTAGTCGCGACACCCGCGCAGCCCCCGCTCGAGGTTGACGACGTCATCGCGGCGATGAGACGCCAGCTGCCCCTTTACATGGTCCCGTCGATCGTCGACCTCCGCGACGAGATTCCGCGGTCTCCGAACGGCAAGTTCGACCGCGCTCTGCTTCGTGAGCAGCTGCGGCAATGAGCTTCCACCCGACGATCTCGACGTTCGGTGTTCTCGACGGTCAGCTCCGAATCGGTGAGCACTCGGTCGAGCGCCTGGCCGAGCGCGTCGGCTCGACGCCGTTCTTCGCGTACGACCGGCGGCTGCTCAGCGAGCGGATCGCCTTGCTTCGGTCGACACTTCCCGACGGCGTCGAGTTGAGCTACGCCGTCAAGGCAAACCCCATGCCGGCGGTCGTCCAGCACCTGTCGACGCTTGTCGATGCATTCGACGTCGCGTCCGCATTCGAGATGCGGACCGCGCTCGACACGCCCACGCGTCCCGAGCGGATCAGCTTCGCCGGGCCTGGCAAGACCACGGCGGAGCTCGCTCAGGCCGTCGCCGCCGGTGTGACGGTCGAGCTCGAGTCACAGAACGAGGCCCACCGGATCGTCCAGGTCGGAGAGCAGCTCGGAAGCCGACCGCGTGTCGCGGTGCGGGTGAATCCGACGTTTCGGGTGAAGGGGTCAGGCATGCGGATGGGGGCGGGCCACAGCAGTTCGGCGTCGATGCCGAGGACGTGCCTGCGCTCGTCGAGGAGCTCGGACGCGCCGACGTGGAATTGCTGGGCTTCCACGTGTTCGCGGGGTCGCAGAACCTCGACGCCCCCGTGATCGCCGATGCGCAGCGCGCGACCGTCGACTTGGTCCTCGAGCTGGCCGAAGCGACCTCCGAGCCGATCACCTACGTCAACGTCGGCGGAGGGTTCGGCATCCCCTACTTCGAGCGGGACCGGCCACTCGATCTCGGGCTCGTCGGAGAAAACCTTTCGCGTCTGCTGACGGACCGCATCCGCCCAACCTCCCCGACGCGCGGGTCGTCGTGGAGCTTGGGCGATACATCGTCGGCGAATGTGGGGTCTACGTGACGAAGGTGCTCGACAGGAAGACATCCCGGGGTCGAACCTTCCTGGTCGTCGACGGAGGGTTGCACCATCAGCTTGCCGCTAGCGGCAACTTCGGCCAGGTGATCAGGCGCAACTACCCGGTCGCCGTCGGGAACCGGCTGTCTGGAGACGCGGACGACGAGGTGACCGTCGTCGGATGTCTATGCACCCCGCTCGACCTTCTCGCCGAGAACGTCACGCTGCCACGGGCCGACGTCGGAGACCTGATCGTGGTGTTCCAGGCGGGAGCCTATGGCCTCACGGCAAGCCCGACCGCGTTTCTCGGTCACCCGGAGCCGGTGGAAGTGCTCGTGTAGCGTGCGCGAATAGAAAAGGGCCACGCATGAAGATCGATCAATCCACATTGGACGGAGTCAAGTCCGTCCTCGTCGAAGCTCTCGGCATCGACGGACGGGCGGATTCGCTTACCGCGGACACGCCGCTGTTCGGCAGCATCCCCGAGCTGGACTCGCTCGCGGTCGTCGAGGTCGTCACGTCCCTCGAAGAGCGTTTCGGGTTCCAGATCGACGACGAAGATTTCACGGGCGACGTTTTCGAGACGGTCGGTAGCCTCGCGGAGTTCGTCGAGCGGCACCGCTCTTAGCGGCTTTTCCTCGAACTCGACGCAGTGCCGGTGCAGCTCCGAGGTCGGCCCTCCCGTCGCTTCAGAAAATGAAGCATCGGGCAACGCTGTGGTAGCCTCGCGCGCGACCCAGCGACACGAGGAGTCGAACGACCATGCGGAAACTGCTCGTCGCGAGCCTCGCTCTCGCGGCCGCCGCCGCGCTCGCCGTCGCGGCGACCGCCACCGGCGCGGGCAGCGCGCCGGACCGCGATCCCGGGCTGCGCGCCCGGCTCGCTGAACCTGATCGAGGACGGGGCCCTCACGATCGGCGCCGACAACCCCGCGTTCCCGCCGTGGTTCGGCGGCGCCGAGAAGACGAAGCCGTGGAAGGTCTCCGACCCCTACAGCGGCAAGGGCTACGAGTCGGCCGTCGCGTACGCAGTCGCGCGCCAACTCGGCTTCACGAAGGCCCAGGTGAAGTGGACGGTCGTCCCGTTCAACAACTCCTTCCGCCCAGGCAACAAGACCTTCGACTTCTATCTCACCCAGGTGTCGTTCAGCCCGGAGCGGGCGAGGGCGGTCGACTTCTCGAAGTCGTACTACTTCGTCAACCAGGCGGTCGTAGGCCGCAAGGGCCAGCCGATTGCGAAAGTTCGCACGATCGCGGGCCTCAAGCGCTACAGGCTCGGCGCCCAGGTCGGCACGACGAGCTACACCTACATCACGCGATTCATCCGGCCGTCGTCCGACCCGCTCGTCTACGACACGAACGACGCAGCCGTGCAGGCGCTCAAGAACGGCCAGCTCGACGGGATCGTCGTCGACCTCCCGACGGCGTTCTACGTCACCGCCGTCCAGGTCGATGACGGGACGATCGTCGGAAAGCTGCCGACGAGAGGCACGAAGGAGCGCTTCGGGATGGTCTTCGAGAAGGGCAACGCCCTTCGCGGGTGCGTGAACCGCGCGCTCGACCGCCTCTGGCGCAACGGGACGATCAAGAGGCTCCAGAACACGTATCTCGCCAGAGCCGGCGCGCCGGACCTGAAGTAGCTGGACGGGACCCGGAGCTCCCGGATCCTCGGCGGCGCGACAGCCCGCGGCTCGAGCGAGTCGCGGGCCGTTGCGATCGCCCTCCTCTCGACGGTCGTCGTCGTCACGGCGATCGTCGTCGTCGTCACGCGCTCGCCCGGCTGGGACGCCTTCAAGGCGTACTTCTTCAACTGGGACTACTACAAGGAGTCGTTCCCGGAGATCCTCGACGCGTTCTGGGTGAACGTGAAGCTCTTCTGCGTCGCGGAGGCGATCATCCTCCCCGCCGCGCTCCTTCTCGCCGTGTTGCGAAGCCTTCCTGGCCCGGTCTTCTTCCCGATTCGTGCGCTTGCGATCGTCTACACGGACCTCCTCCGCGGCATCCCGACGATCCTCGTGATCTTCATGCTCGGGTTCGGCATGCCCGCGCTCGGTCTCGAGTGGATCCCGGACTCGCAGTTCTTCTGGGCCGCGGTCGCGCTGATCCTCGTCTACACCGCCTACGTTTCCGAGGTCTACCGGGCCGGGATCGAGTCGGTGCACCCGTCCCAGGATGCCGCCGCGCGCTCGCTCGGGCTGACGCGATCCCAGTCGCTCCGCCACGTCGTGCTACCGCAGGCCGTCCGGCGTGTGATCCCGCCGCTCCTCAACGACTTCATCGGCCTCCAGAAGGACACCGCATTGGTCGGCGCCCTCGGCGTCGTGGAGGCCTTCCGCATGACGCAGATCAACCAGGCGGCGACGTTCAACGGCACCTACTACCTCGTGGCGGCGACGCTCTTCGTGGCGATCACCATCCCGCTCGCCCGCTTCACCGACTGGCTCGTCGCGCGCGACCGTCGTCGGCAGCAAGCGGGGAGGCTCGTATGAGCAGCGATCTCTCGGTGCCTGAGGCTGCGGCTCTGCGGCTCGAGGGCGTGCACAAGTCGTTCGGCAAGCTCGCCGTCCTGCGCGGGATCGACCTCTCGCTCGACGAGCACGAGGTCGTGTGCCTGATCGGCGCGTCCGGGTCGGGCAAGTCCACGCTCTTGCGCTGCGTGAACCTGCTCGAGCCGATCGACGCCGGACGGATCGAGGTGGGCGGCGCCGACGTGACGGCGCGCGGCGTGGACGTGAACGGCGTCCGCCGCGAGATCGGGATCGTCTTCCAGTCGTTCAACCTCTTCCCGCATATGAGCGTGCTCGAGAACGTGACGCTCGCGCCGCGCAAGGCGCGAGGCGCCTCACGCTCGGAGGCGTCGGCGGCCGCCGACGAGCTGCTCGCGCGCTTCGGGCTCGCCGACAAGCGCGACGAGTACCCCGACCGCCTGTCGGGAGGTCAGCAGCAGCGCGTCGCGATCGTGCGCGCGCTGGCGATGCGCCCCAGGCTGCTCCTCCTGGACGAGGTGACGAGCGCGCTCGACCCCGAGCTCGTCGCCGAGGTGCTCGACGTGATCCGCGAGCTCGCCGCGGGCGGGATGACGATGCTCATCGCGACGCACGAGATGGGCTTCGCCCGCGACGTTGCGCACCGCGTCTGCTTCCTCGACGCCGGCCAGATCCTCGAGGAGGGAACGCCTGAGGCGATCTTCGGCGCCCCGCGCGAGGAGCGCACGCAACAGTTCCTGCAACGGATCGTGGCCGCCGGTCGGTTGTAGCGGCCCGTCGTTGTCCGACTTCGAGTCGGGCACCTATCCTTCTCGGCGATGGTCCAGGACCCGCATCGCGTCGACGTCTCGCTCGAGCCGCTCGACGAGTACCTCGTCATCCAGCCGACGAGCGACGAGACCGAGACGCGCGCCGGGCTGATCCTCCCTGCGTCGGCTGCCGCTGCCGCAGCCTGTCGGACGGGCATCGTCACGGCGATCGGCGCGGACGTGACGGGCATCGAACCGGGCGACAAGGTGCTCTACCCGCGCGAGGCGGGCTACGAGGTGCGCCTCGGCGGGATCGAGGTGAAGGTCGTCAAGCGCGACGAGCTCATCGCGCGGATACACGACTGAGCTCCTGGGTATCCTCTCTCGAACCCGGAGAAGTGGCCGAGTGGCTGAAGGCGGCGCCCTGCTAAGGCGTTAGGTGGGTGAATGCCTGCCTCGAGGGTTCGAATCCCTCCTTCTCCGTTCCGCTCGCCGTCGGGCCGCTCCCAGGCCGCTACCCTACGACGGCTCGGAGGGGTGCCGGAGCGGTCGAACGGGGCGGTCTCGAAAACCGTTAAGGGTGCAAGCTCTTCGAGGGTTCAAATCCCTCCCCCTCCGTCCCGCGTGGGGGAACCGGTGGTTCCCCCACGCTAAGGTTGGCGCTCTCGGAGAGGTGTCCGAGCGGCCTAAGGAGCGCGACTGGAAATCGCGTACGTGGTGAAAGCTGCGTCGCGGGTTCAAATCCCGCCCTCTCCGTAGAAAGGGGGCCCTGCCGGGCCCTCTTTCGTGTCCTGTTTAGCTCCCCGCCACAGAGGAGACGTACGCGGCGACGTCCATGATCTCCTCGTCGGAGAGCTGGTCGGCGAACGACGGCATCGCTCCCTGGCCGTTCGTCACGCGCTCGACGACGAGCTCGGGAGGAGGTTGCGAGGCGTCGAGGTCCGGCCCGACAGTGCCGCTCGCGCCGGCGTCGGCAAGCACGTGGCACGTCGCGCACCCAGCGCTCTCGAAGACCGTCTTTCCGGCTCCGACGTCGCCCGCCGGCGCGCCGCCTTCGCCCTCACCCGGAGGTCCTCCCTCTCCCTCGGCAGCGTGCGCCTCCTCGACCTCCTGCGTCTCGCTGACCCAGACGATCGCCGTCATCTGGGTGAGGAACAGGATCGCCGAGACGAGGATGTACGCATCGAGTCGCCGTGGGAAGCCCGGGTTGCGCTTCGGCACGAAGATCGCGGTGACGATCGCCCAGACGATGAACGTGATCGCCGCGATGAGGAGCACCGTCTTGCCAAGGCTCGTGATGCCTGAGAGGAGCATCGCGAGGAAGCTACCACGCCTCTTTCCGGGACGATCGCCGGAACGCGACCGAGAACGGAGGCGAGTGAATAGGGTTTGCTGGTGACACCTGACGAGCGCCTCGACCGCTATGCCCGCCTCGCCGTCGAGGTTGCGGTCAACCTTCAACCCGGCCAGTTCCTCCGGATCTCGGCCGAGCCCGAGCACCTACCTCTTGTCCGCGCGATCGGCAGGGTCGCCTACGAGAGAGGGGCTCGATACGTCGAGGTGCATTACCGCGACATGCATCTTCGACGATCGCGTATTCAGCACGCACCCGACGATTCGCTCGGGTGGACGCCGCCATGGACGCTCGCGCTCCTCGACCACATGATCGACACGCGCGGAGCGACGATCGCCATCACCGGAAACGCCGAGCCCGAGCTCCTCGCCGATCTCGACCAGCGTCGCGCCCAGCGGACGCGCGCGCGCCTGGCCGCGGAGAAGCTGCTCGACGCGGAGAACCGACGGCTCATCCAGTGGACGATCGTCGGCTACCCCAACGAGGGGTGGGCGACCGCCGTCTTCGGCGAGCCCGACGTCGAGCGCCTCTGGGACGCTGTGATCACGGCCACCCGCCTGGACGAGCCCGACCCCGTCGCCGCGTGGCGCGACCACATCGAGCGACTCCGCGAGCGCGCGGCAGCACTCGACGAGCGGCGATTTCGGGCGATCCGCTTCGTCGGCCCGGGCACAGACCTGACCGTCGGCCTCCACGAGCGGCACCGCTGGCTGACAGCCGCCGAGAGACTCCGTGGACGGCATCCCCCATCTCGTCAACGTGCCGAGCGAGGAGGTCTACACGACGCCGGACCGCCGGCTGACGGAGGGAACCGCCCGCTCGACGTTCCCGCTCGCGCTCAACGGCACCATCGTCCGCGGGCTCGAGGTCCGCTTCTCGGGCGGCAAGGTCGTCGAGGTTCGGGCCGAGGTGGGCGCCGATGCCGTGCGCGAGGAGATGGCCGACAGACGACGGCGCGAGCTACCTCGGCGAGGTGGCGCTCGTCGACGGGGACTCCCGCGTTCGAAAGACGGGCGTCGTCTTCCTCGACACGCTGTTCGACGAGAACGCCGCCTGCCACATCGCGTGGGGGCAAGGGATCCCCGTCGCGCTCGAGGACGGCGAGGAGTTGTCGTCCGAAGAGCTCGCAGCGTGCGGCTACAACGACTCCATCGTGCACACCGACTTCATGATCGGCGGCCCGGAGGTGACCGTGACCGGCGTCGAGTCGGGCGGTGCCGAGGCGCCGATCATCGAGGACGACGCGTGGGTGCTTGCCTGACGCTCGGTCGCGAACCCGCTTCTGCGCTAGCCTAGAGCCCTCCCGGGCGCATAGCTCAGCGGGAGAGCGCTCGCTTCACACGCGAGAGGTCCCTGGTTCGATCCCAGGTGCGCCCATTTTCCCAACTGGTCGCAGATTGGCTCAACCATACCCGGTTGTGCCTCCGGATTGTTGTCAGTCGCGACTACGATCGTGGAGCGCTGCGCCGCTCCTTCGCCAGCAACGCCCTGAGCGGATCGGCGCCGAGACACTGCACTGCCCAGCTGTCCGAGGGCCGTACGGACGCCTTCCCCTTCCTGCGAGAGTCCCCTTGCGTCGAGAGATCGGGCCTGACCCGACTCCAGTCGGCCCAACGTCACGAGGACTAACCGTCCAGGGTCAGCGGCTGCCCGGTCTCGTGAATCACGTTGCCAGACTAGGTTTCGTCCGAGCAGCGCGACGCGAACCCGAACCGGCCCCCCTTCGAACTGAACCGCGTCGAAAAGCGGTTGTTCCTGATGACCCAGTTCGTGCCCTTGCCCGGGTCGACGCAGTACACCGTGTATGCACCGCCTGCGAACAGGTTGTTCTCGATCAGGAAGTTCGAGTGCCCAGGCAGACTCATGATCAGCGCCGAGGTGCCCAGGGCGCCGTTCGATCCCACTCCGAGGATTGTGTTGTGACGATCGTCACGTTGTTCGCGCCTCACCGAACTGCATCCCGTCGGCGTCGCGTCGTTGCCCATGTACAGGTCGTGGATGTACGAGTCCTCAACGGTGATGTTGCGCTGGACGTGTAGGCCGTTCTCGCAGTCGGTGATTTCGACGCGGCGGAGCGTGGCGTTCGCCCAGCCAAGGCCGTTGGCGTTGCGGCTCTTGCAGTCGATTTCCGAGCCCTCGATCAGCACGGACCCGTTGTCCCTGACATTGACCGCGTAGTAGGCGCTGCTACAGGAGATGACCGAATTCCGGATCGCCACCCCAGTGGCATTGATCGTGACGCACTCCATCGTCTTGCCGTCGATCACCGTGTTGGGTGTGGTGATGTTCGAGGGGCCGGTGTACGCGGTCAGCGTCACTCCAGACGGAACCCCGGTGTTCGATGCGTCCGGGAATCCGGTCGAGGGCGAAGGGGAAGGCGGAGGTGCGGGAGGAGGAGGAGGAGGAGGCGGCGGGGAAGGCGGAGGCGGAGGCGGAGGCGCGGGCGGCGGCGGAGGCGGCGGTGGCGGGGGAGGGCTCGATCCGGGTGGAGCCGGCTGTGTGGAGCCCGATGAGGGTGGCGGGATCGACGCGCCAGGTCCTGGGGACGGAGCCGGCGCGGCGCTACCCGCCTTCTGTGAGCCGGTGGTTCCGGGCACGTAGGCCAGCGCGCGCATCATCGTCGTCGGCTTCTTGCGCATTGTCATCCGTACGGCAGCGACTGCGTACCGTGATCCCTTCCAGAACGTCGCCGTCGTCGTCGAGCGGTCGAAGGTCTGGGACACCAACTTGCCGTTCCGAACGAATCGGTACCCGTCGATCCCCGGCTGACGCTTCCAGCGGAAGGTGACCGTCGTCGGCGTCTGCGCCACCACCCGGAGCTTGAACTCCACGCGTGGGACTGTCCTGAACGCGAACGTTGCGCGTGCTCCGTCGCGGCGGATGTTCGCGCAATGGCTCGCTCGGCGTAGTCCACACGTCTGTCGAGTCTGCAGACGGAGAGCATCCACCGCGTACCGTGCGCCTTTCCAGAACGTCGCAGTCGTCGTGGATCGATCGAAGGTGACGGACACCACGGCACCGTCTCGTGAGAACCGATAGCCGTCGACACCGCGCTGGCGCTTCCAGTCGAAGGTGACCGTCCTGGATGTCTGCGAGACGAGGCGAAGCCCGAACGGGGGTTGTCGGCCGGCGATGAACACGAGACGGTTGCGCGGACCTTCGGCGGCGCACTCCGGGGTCGCGAGACGATGAGAGTCGCTCGCGCTCCCGCGCAGCCGCCCCGCACTGTCGCGGCCGAGAGTCTGCACGGCATATCTCGACCCCTTCCAGAACGTTGCCCGGGTGGTCGAGCGGTCGAACGTGCGTGCCACGACGACGCCGTTTCGCAGGAACAGGTAGCCGATCGCTTCGGGCTGACGCTTCCATGCGAGCGTGACCGTGTCCTCCGTCCCGGAAATCCGCGTCAATCGAAAATCCGCCGCGGCACCCGCACCGGCAAGCCCGACGGCAGCTACGAGCGCGATCGAAACGGCTGTCCAGAATCTCCGCATGTCTTGCATGGGACATCGGCGCCGACCCACGGCGGTATGCGAGCGTGCAGGCCGGACGACCCGGCGTCATTCACACCCAGCACTCGCGTACGGGTCGGACGTGTGAGCGGGGGAATGCGTGATCGTAGACGACTCCGCCGGCGAATGCCTGGGGACCCGTACGGGCGGTGTCGACCGGCTAGAGTCGGTCCTGCGTCAAGAGCGTGCCTCAGCCACCACCAGCCAGCCCAGCGTACGGTGGTACCCATGACGCGGCCTGTGTCCACAGGCGACGCTGGTAGGAGGTAGCGATAAACGAGCGTCAGTCCACCGAGGACGACAACCTGACCCCGCTCTCGGTTGAGCCGCCGGAGCCGGACCTGAACGAACCCGGGTTCAGCGAAGCAGGCCGGTCCGGCGAAGCCGGAGCCTGGATCATCCGCATCGGGGTCGGCCCGGCCCTCTGGGAGCCGAGCAAGTCCGGGCTGGTGAACGTCGCCGGAATGCTGATGACTCCCGAGGTCTCGAGCGGATGCGGGCAACGCAGCAGCAGGAAAACTACGGCACGTCGAGGCGGGCCTGGACGACCGCCTGGGCTGCCGGGCCGCTCTGGAGCACCGGCCAGACGTACCAGCGATACGAGCCCGCCGTGAGCCGTTCGGTGCGTCCCTGATGCCGCCACTGGCCGGCGAGTTCGAACACCGGGCGCTTGGTCGTCGCGCTGTAGGACCTGCTCGTTCCCACGGAAGAGCTCGACGCGGTAGCCGACCGCTCCCTCGACAGGTGCCCACGCAAAGCGGCGCGGCGGAACTGCCGGCGTGCGCGTCGCAGGCTTGGACGTCTTCTTGGCGGGCGCAGGCTTCGATCCGCCCTTCGCCTTCGGTTTCGCAGCGGCCTTCTTCTGGACAGGCGGCGCCTTCGGCGCGACGACCCGCTTCGACGGCGTGGGGGATGCCGCAGGCGGCGAAGGCGAAACGACAGCGGGCGGCGCGAGCGAGGGCGACGGTCCATTCACCACAGGGGCAACCGCCGACGTCGGAGGCCCGTCTGACTCGCCCATCCTGGCGATCACACCGACCACGACCAGCGAGGCGACCACCGCACCGGCGCCGAACGCCATGACCGTGCGGCGAACCGATGAGCCGCCGGAAGCTGGAGGCGCGCTCACGACCACCGGAGGCACGACGGGTGTCAGATCGACGTGGGGCGCGACGTCGACCTCGTCGCCCTGCCCTTCCACGGGCTCCTCCACCGCTGGTGCGAGCCGCAGCACACGGACGTTCGTCTCCGTCGGCTCGGGCTCGGGCTCGGGCTCGGGCTCAGGGCCTGCATCCGGCTCGAGCTCCGGCTCGGGCAACGCCGTCCGAAGCCGCTCGGCAAGCAGCGGGTCGACAAGGGCGAGCTCCGGGCTCACGACCTCCGCTTCGTCCGGCGGGGTGAAGGCGACAGACGTCACAATGTCGTCATCGGCCGACGTCGTATCCGTCTTGACCGAGGGGAGACCGCGGGACGCTTCTGCCACTGAGGGCACAGCAAGACCCATGCGCTCGGGCAGTCTAGTCGACACGTCCGAGGGCCTTCGCCGTACCCGCGAAAGACCCTGCTACGCTGGCCGCGCCCGGTCGCGCTAGGTGGGGAGTCAGCGGTTCCCTGAACCCGAAATCCGCTCCAGCGGGACCGAACGCCGTCCGAGGGCGGCGGTCGTGGGCATGGGTCATCGACACGTGGCGTTGACGGTCGGGTCCCGCGCACTGGGAGCGTTCGAACCGCGTCAGATCCGGAAGGAAGCAGCGCTAAGGACTCCCTCCCAGGTGCCGCGGCACCGCCCGACCCGAGCAGGCGGCGGCGACACCACCCGGGACTGCTAGTTCGACGACGGAGCGCGCGACCGGGCATATCGACCGCCCGGCGCGCAGTCGAGGTCTGCGACAATCTCGGAGTGACGGCCCTCTACCGCACCTATCGCCCGCTGGACTTCTCGCAGGTCGTGGGTCAGGAAGCGGTTGTCCGGACGCTGCGGAACGCGATCGAGAACGACCAGCTGCGCCAGGCCTACCTGTTCGCCGGTCCGCGGGGGACGGGCAAGACGTCGATGGCGCGCATCCTCGCGAAGGCCCTGAACGCCGAGGGCGGCCCGTCGGCGGACTTCGACCCGACGAGCCGCATCGCGCGGTCAATCGCGGACGGGACAGCGCTCGACGTCGTCGAGATGGATGCGGCTTCGCAACGCGGGATCGACGAGGTGCGCGAGATTCGCGAGCGGGCGATGCTCCAGCCGGCCGAGGGACGCTGGAAGGTCTACATCGTCGACGAGGCGCACCAGCTGACGACGGCCGCCTGGAACGCGCTGCTCAAGCTGATCGAGGAGCCGCCGCCGCACCTGGTGTTCGTGTTCTGCACGACGGATCTCGCGAAGGTCATCCCGACCGTCCGGTCTCGCTGCCAGACATTCGTCTTCCAGCGGCCGCGCATGCAGGAGCTCGTCCAGGCCCTTCGCAAGGTGTGCGAGGGGGAAGCGATCGACGCATCCGACGCGGCGCTCTCGCTCGTGGCTCGTGGCGCGAACGGCTCGTTCCGCGATGCGATCTCGATGCTCGACCAGCTGGCCGCCGCGACGGAGAAGAAGATCACCGTGCAGGACGTCCTGCAGCTCGGTGCGGCCGTCGAGGAGGACGTGCTGTTCAGGCTGTGCGACACGGTCGTCGACCGGGACGTCGCAGGGGCGCTCGTCCTGATCGAGGAGCTGTCCGAGCGCGGCCAGGATCTCGGCGAGCTGACGAGGCAGCTGCTCGAGCACCTTCGCCAACTCCTGCTCGTCCAGCACATCGGGCACGTCCCCGAGTCGCTGCCCCTCACCGACGAGGCGCGCGACCGACTGCGCGAGCAGTCGAACCAGCTCCCGGAGCCCACCGTCCTCCGCCTTCTCGACCTGCTCGCGGTCGTGCTGGACGACGAGCGACAGGGCGCGGATCCGCGGCTGCCGCTCGAGCTCGCGCTGGTCAAAGTGACGCGTCCGCAGTCCGATCTCGCCCGAGAGTCCCTCGTCCATCGTGTGGAAGTGCTGGAATCCCGGATACATGCCGGTGCTCCCGCCGCGGAGTCGTGGGGCCCCTCCCCCGTTCCCGCGCCCGCGGCGGGCCCGGCACCTACGGGAGCGACTGCGTCGGAAGGGGCACCCGACGCACCCGACATCTCCCTCGAGCAGCTGAACGACGCCTGGACGCGAAGCGTCCTACCCGCCGTCAAGGAGCGGTCGATCCCGGTCGCAACGCTGCTCTCCGAAGCGGCTCCCACCGACCTCGACGGGGAGACGCTCACGTTGACGTTTCGTCCCGGGGCGGAGTTTCACCGCAAGCAGGCGGACGAGCCCGCGAACGCAAAGCTCCTTCGCGACGCCCTCTACGACGTCACGGGCCGAAAGCTCGCGGTCGTCACCGCCGTGGGCGAGGCCGCCGACGAGGCGAACGTCGACGAGACGCCGCTGGGCGAGCACGAGGTGATCTCGCTGCTCGTCAACGACCTGAACGCGACCGAGGTGGAGGAAACGCCGTGAAGCTCGACATGAACGCGCTGATGAAGCAGGCCCAGCAGATGCAGGAGCAGATGGCGCAGGCGCAGGAGGCCGCGAAGGACGAGCTCGCGGAGGCGTCCGCCGGCGGCGGGATGGTGACCGCGAAGGCGAACGGAGCGGGTGAGCTCGTCGAGATCCGGATCGATCCGCGGGCAATCGATCCCGACGACCCGGAGATGCTTGCCGACATGGTGCTCGTCGCGTCGAACGAGGCGCTCCGCGCCGCCTCACAGGCGGTCGAGGCGAAGCTCCGGAGCCAGATGCCCGACCTCGGCGGCCTGGGACTGCCCGGACTCTAGGGGGACGCCGCCGGCGCACCTGCAGGCTCATCCTGTACCAGGCCGCCATGTCCGGCGCGGACGGATAACGTGACGGCGTGCTGAGCCCTGCGGTCGACAACCTCGTCGCGCAGCTCACGCGGCTGCCCGGGATCGGCACGCGTACCGCGCAGCGGCTCGCGTTCCACATCCTCGCGACGTCACCCGACGAGGCGAATGCGCTCGGCCACGCGATCGCCGACGTGAAGGCGCGCGTACGCCCGTGCCGGGAGTGCGGCAACCTGACCGAGGACGAGCTCTGCGGCGTCTGCACCGACGCTCGTCGAGATCGCACGGTGATCTGCGTGGTCGAGCAGCCCGCCGACGTCCTCTCGCTCGAGCGGACACACGAGTACCGAGGCCTGTACCACGTGCTCGGCGGCGCGTTGTCGCCGCTGGACGGCGTGGAGCCGCGCGACCTACGAATCGACCGGCTCATGGACCGGATCGGCAATGGCGTCGAGGAGGTCGTGCTCGCCACGAACCCGACGATGACCGGCGAGGCGACCGCGGCATACCTCGCGGATCGGCTGCGCGAGCAGGTGACGGTGACCCGACTTGCGAGTGGGCTGCCCGTCGGCGGGGACCTCGAGTACGCCGACGAGGTGACGCTCGGGCGCGCCCTTTCGGGTCGACGGCCAGCCTGACGGACAGGGAATCGGCCGTTTCGGCTAGAAACAAGGGGCATGAGCACACAACCTCGGATCGGGGTCGTCGGTGCCACCGGAGCCGTCGGCACGGTGACGCTGGCGCTGCTCGCAGAGCGCGGCTACGAGCACGTGCGGGCATTCGCCTCTGCACGCTCGGCCGGAAACCGCCTCCCGTTCGCCGACGACGAGCTCGTGGTCGAGGAGGCGACGCCCGAGACGCTCGGCGCCGGCGACGTCGACCTGTTCCTCTTCTCGGTCGGCACGTCCGCCAGCCGGGAGCTCGTGCCAGTGGCGTCGGCCGCGGGCGCCCTGTGCGTCGACAAGTCCTCGGCATACCGGCTCGTCGACGGCTACCCGCTCGTCGTACCCGAGGTCAACGGACGACGTGCCCTCGAGTCGCTCGAGCGCGACCGGATCGTGGCCAACCCGAACTGCTGCACGATCCCGCTCACCTGCGTCCTGAAGCCGCTTCACGACGAGGCAGGTCTCGCTCGGGTCAGGGTCTCGACGTACCAGTCGGTCTCCGGCGCCGGAGCGCATCGGATGACGGCGCTGGCCGACGAGACGCCGGCCGAGCACGACCTCGTGATGGACTGGTCGTGGGAGGGCGACGAATCGGACGAGGAGGCAAAGCTCCGCGCCGAGACGCGCAAGATCCTCGAGCTTCCGGACCTCCCGATCTCGGCGACGTGCGTCCGTGTCCCCGTGATGGTCGGGCACTCGGAGGCCGTCTGGGTCGAGCTCGAGGAGCCGCTCTCGCCCGACGACGCCGCCGAGATCCTGCGCGGCGCACCGAGCGTCCGCGTCCTCGACCTGCCCGCACTTCCCGACCCCTGCAGCCGCGGCGGGCGGCGACGAGGTGCTCGTCGGCCGCATCCGCCGCGACACCGCGGCGGAGAACGGCCTGGCGCTCTACCTCTCGAGCGACAACCTGCGCAAGGGCGCAGCGCTCAACGCGATCCAGATCGCCGAGCTCCTGCTCGACGGCGTCGCAGCCGCCAGATAACGACGCTAGAACGCGCGCCGAGCGCGGAACAGCGACGGGATCGTGAGGAAGATCAGCCGGATGTCCTCGCGCAGCGACCAGTTCGTGACGTAGACGTAGTCGAGCTTCGTCATCTCGTCGAACGGGAATGTCGCTGCGGCCGAGCACCTGCCAGAGGCCCGTGATCCCCGGCTTGAGGTCGAGGCGCCTCCGAGCCCATTCCTGCACGAACGCGTCCTCCTCGAGAATCAGCGGCCTCGGCCCGACGAGCGACATCTCGCCCTTGATCACGTTGAACAGCTGCGGGAGCTCGTCGATCGAGAGCCGCCGGAGGAACCGGCCCGTCCGCGTCACTCGGGGGTCGTCGGGAATCTTCGTCATCCGAGGATCGCGGTTGCGGTGCATGTTGAGATGCACGACCTCGGCCTTTCGATCCTCGGCCTCGACGACCATCGTGCGGAACTTGTAGATCCGGAACGTCGAGCCGTTCGCTCCTCGGCGAACCTGACGGAAGAACACCGGGCCCGGCGACTCCAGCTTGATCAGCAGATGCAACGGCAGCGAAGACCGGAGCGAGGACGATCAGGCCCAGCACAGATGCCGCGAGGTCGAACGCGCGCTTGAGCACCTTCGACGAACGAGAGAGCCTGGTCGGCTTGAGGCCCACGAGTGGGATTCCCTCGAGCGTGTGCACCTCGGCCCCCGCTCCGAAGACTTCGAAGAACCGCGGGCACGATGTCGATCTGGACGTCGAGGTCGCGGATCGCGCGGATGTTGGCCAGAACGGACTCGTGCGAGTCGTTCGAGAACGCGATGATCACACGCTGGATGTCGTGCTCGATGACGTACTCGCGCAGCCGCTCGGGACCGCCGAGCAGGACCGGCAACCGCTCAGCGAGCTCGTCGTCGAGCTCCGTGGGCCGGTCGTCGACGAATCCGACGAGGCGGATCCCATACTCGCGGTGATTCGTGAGCTTCAGCGCGAGCTGCTGCCCGACCTTGCCACCGCCGACGATCACCGCGTTCTGCGTGTAGCCCGGGAGCTGACGGCAGAGCACGCGGCCTGCGGCGCGAAGGGTCGGGATGAGCGCGACTGCGATGATCCAGAAGAGACCAAGGCGCGCTAGCCCAGGCTGCACCATGTTCGTGGCGACGGAGAACAGCGCGAGGACCCAGACCCCGATCGTGACACTGCGGAAGACGCCGACGATGTCGTCCACGGTCGAATGGTCGGTGCGCTCCTCGTCGCGGTCGTACAGGCCCTCGAGGCGTAGCAGCAAGATCCACAGCGGAATTGCGAGCATGAATGCGGCGTACTCGAGGCCAGGGCTGACCCTGTCCACGCCGTGATCGAATGCGGGCGCGAGAGCGTTCGCGATGGCGAATGCCAAGAGGAGCCCGGCGACGTCCGCCGCGAGCAGCATGCGCCGCACGAGCGCACCGCGGCGGTAGCGTCGATGGCTGGACGCAGCCGAGGTCGACGCTCTCGTTGCGTGCGAGATCCGCTTCGAGCTCGACGGTTCCGTCGGCTCCGACACGCCAGCCGCCCAGCATCAAGCTCTCGCTCACAGAGCCGCCTCGACACGGCGTCCGCAATAGGACGCCGCTACCGCAGTCTTCGCCACTCCCCACTCCCCCGTTCTCCCCAGCGGCGAACCGCCGCTCCCACACGCACGATACTCGATTGGGCGAGAAATCGCAAGGGTCCGTGCGCAGCACCGAGCGCGGAACACGACCTTCGTACAGCCGATCCTCGCCGGTCGGGGAGGAGACCGGCGGCGCGCACTCGACTCGCGGAGAGGCCCGTGAGCTGATTGCACACGATGTCCGTTCGGCGAACGAAGATCCCTTTGCTGCGAGCATTCATCGGGAATCCGCCGGACTTGGACGGCGTGGAGTCGAGCCCAGAGACCCCCCATCGGGGGATGAGGGCAGCGAGCGCGCATGGCGACATGACTAATCATGCCGAAACGTCGCCCGTCCACCGCCACGCTTGTCGCCCTGCTCATGACTCTCGCAATCGGGACGCAGGCTGGTGTCGTCGGCCGAGGCTGCTCCCCGAGCGTCACAGGCCGCCTTGCGGACCGATACGTCCTCCCCGAGTCGCGTCCGCTTGTGGACGTCACGGCCGCCGACGCATCGAATGTGACGGTTGCGTGGTCGCGCTCGCGCGACAACGTGGGCGTTGAAGGCTATGGCGTCTATCTCGATCGTGTGAAGCGATCGACGACGCGAGGAACGTTCATTCACGTTCCAGGCATTGACGTGCGGGACGAGGCTACCTCGTCGGCATCGACGCCTTCGACGCTGCCGGGAATCGCTCGTCTGTCACCTCGACGACCGTCTCGACCGCTTCTTGTCCCGATCTTGCGCCTCCGGTCGCTCCGACGGGCATCCAGCGCCTCGCGGCAACCGAGTCGACGGTCGTGCTGGCGTGGACCGCGGCGACAGACAACGTGGGGTCGTCGAGTACGGCCTCTACGTCTCGGGGCTCCGGGTCGGCACCGTGAGCGAGCCGGCGGCGACGGTCTCGAATCTCGAGTGCGGCAGAGCTACAGCATCGGCCTCGACGCGGCGGATGCCGCGGGGAATCGGTCGTCGCGTAGTGTCGCGTTCTTCTCGACGGCTGCGTGCCCGCCGCAGGCTCCTGCGCCGCCTCCTCCTCCGCCGCCTCCTCCTCCGCCGCCGCCTCCTCCGCCGCCGTCGTCAGCGTTGCCGCCGCCGATCATCAGCGGGTCGACGCTGTCGGCCACCGTGGCTGGCGCGCGCCGCCGACTCGAATACGCCGGCGACGAGGTCGTCCCGGCTCCGTTCGCTTCGTGGTCGACGGCGCCGTCGTCCTCCCCGCGCTCCACTCGCCGTCGGCGCCACCGACAACTTCTCGCCATCGAGCTCCGCCGGCGACGGCGACGCCACCTTCAGTCGCGCACTCACGACCGCCGCCGCCTGATCGCCACCCACACCGTGAACGCCACCGTCGCTAACAAGTCCCAGAGCCCAACCCCGCCGCCTCCGCCTCCTCCTCCGCCGCCTCCTCCGCCGCCGCCTCCTCCTCCGCCGCCTCCTCCGCCGCCGCCTCCTCCGCCGCCGCCTCTCCGCCGCCTCCTCCTCCTCCGCCTCCTCCTCCGCCGCCTCCTCCTCCGCCGCCTCCTCCTCCGCCGCCGCCTCCTCCGCCGCCGCCCCGCCGCCGCCGCCGATCATCAGCGGGTCGACGCTGTCGGGCACCGTGAGCTGGCGCGCCGCCTGTACGACCTCCGAATAACGACGGCAACGAGGACGATCCCGAAGCTTCCGTTCGCTTCGTGGTCGACGGCCACCGTCGTCCTCACCGAAAGCTCCACTCGCCGTTCGGCGACACCGACAACTTCTGGACCTCGACTCCGTCGGCGACGGCAACCACAACCTTCAAGGTCGAAGCACTCAACGACAGCGAGCGACCTGATCGCCACCCACACGGTGAACGCCACCGTCGCTAACAAGTCCCAGAGCCCAACCGCCGCCGCCTCCTCCTCCGCCTCCTCCTCCTCCGCCTCCTCCTCCGCCGCCTCCCTCCCGCCGCCTCCGCCACCGCCAAGCGGCGACACGTCCTCGCCAACCAAGCCTGGCAACCTGAAGGTCGACTCGGGTGACGGGCGCGGGCGTCGGCGTTTCGTGGTCGGCCTCGACCGACAACACCGGGATTGCGGGTTACGGCCTCTACCGCGGAACAACCCGGATCGGAACCACCGGACAGACCAGTGCCGACTTCAACGGGCTGACGCCGTGCGGCACGGCCTACCAGGTAGGGGTCGACGCGTACGACGCGGCCGGCAATAGGTACGCCCGGCGCCGATCTCTCGATTACGACTGCTCCCTGCAGCGACACGCAGGCTCCGACCGTCCCGCCGAACGTCGCGATGTCTCGCGCACGGCGACGACCATTGTCCTCTCCTGGTCGGCCTCGAGCGACAACGTCGGCGTCACTGGTTACGGCCTCTACCGCGGTGGCGTGCTTGCGGGAACAGCGCCACCACGACCGGGATCTTCTCCGGGCTCTCGTGCGCAACACGAACTACACGCTCGCCGTCGACGCGTATGATGCGGCCGGAAACCGCTCGTCCCAGACGGCAGTCATGGTCGCGACAACGGCGTGCCCGGACACGACCCCCCCGTCCGTCCCGACGGGGCTCGCCGCTTCGAATGTGCACCAGACGAGCTTGAACCTTCAGCTGGAACGCCTCGACGGATAACGTCGGCGTTTCCGGCTACGACGTCTACCGGAACGGCACCAAGGTCGGCTCGACTTCGTCCAGCAGTTACGGGGTGAGTGGCCTCGCATGCTCGACGGCCTACACGCTCGCCGTCGCCGCGTACGACGCTGCCGGCAACCGGTCGACGCAGGCGCAGCACGTCACGACGACCGCTGCCTGCCCGCCTTCGCAGCCCAGTGGCTCGCTGTTGGTGACTCCGTCGGGCAACGACGCGAACGCCTGCACCCCCGCAGCGCCGTGCCGCTCGCTTGGTCGTGCATATCGTGCCGCACAGCCGGGCCAGATCGTGGAGATCGCAGCAGGCAGCTATCCGAACCAGAGTGTCAGCCCCGATCTGACCAAGACGAGCTCAACCGACGTCATCTTCCAGCCCGTCGCCGGCGCAACTGTGCACATCGGCGGGTTCTACAGGTGGGGTGCGAGCCACACGACCGTCGATGGTTCCACGGGCGGCTTGAACATCGATGGGTTCGAAGTCTCGGATCCCGCGTCCACGTCTAATCAGGTCACGGACATCACGCTGCGGCACATCGACTTTCGCGGCAGTCAGTCCCAGGGTCCTCAACGTCGATGGACTGACCCTGACCAACCTCGACATCGGCGGGAACTGCGACGGCACGGACGCACTCCGGTTCAACGACCCGGTCGGCACCCCGGGAGATACGAATGATCCAGCCAATGTGATCGTGGAGGGTTCGCGGATCGGAGGAATATTGCCGGCCCAACAGCGCAGATCATCCCGATTGCGTTGCTGTCAGCGCGGGACACAACCTGACGTTCCGTCGTAACCGTCAGTGGCAGTGCGGCTCACAAGGGCTGTACCTGATCTCCGAGTTGGGCGGCAAGATTCATGACGTGACTATCGAGAACAACCATTTCGGAGACTGTGAAACGGCCGGGGACGTCGACCCGTGCTCCAACAGTCTCATCCTTGACGTCAAATCGCCAGGACTCTCAAATATCACCGTACGCTACAACTCCTTCGCCGTTAACACCATCGGGTCCGGAATGCGTGTCAGCGAGGCCCGGACGCCGCCAACATTCAGGTGTACGGGAACGCCGGCGAGGGCCCAGGATGCGAGAGCCCGAACGGAGCAGTGAGCTACGGCTACAACGTATGGGACGACGCGAAATGCTCCGCTACCGACCTGCAGGCCAACCCGCTGTTCATGTCGAACCAAGCAGGCCCCGGCTTCGACCTCCACTTGCAGGAGGCCTCGCCGGCGTTCGGGAAGGGCGACCCGTCGCGATATCCGGCTATCGACATTGACGGCCAAGCCCGCTCGACGCCACCGGACGCAGGGGCCGACGAACGATAGAATGTCAGCCACCTCGGCGAGCTAAGCAAACAGGAACTGGCAGCTGTAGGAGCGATCGCGTTGGTTTCGGCTGATCGGCCGCTCTCGGCGGCGCGCGAATCAAGCGTTACGGAGCGGCGTTGTCTTGCAAGGCCTGCCCAGGAAACCCTGCCTTCGATGGCGTAGATAGGTTGGCGTCGTCTCGCGGCTCGACCGGTAGCCAGCGGACTACGAATCGAAAGCAACCGTGGCGCCACAACTCTCGATCATCGTCATCAGCTGGAATACGCGCGAGAAGACGCTCGCGTGCCTCGATTCGATCACAGCTGGCTTGGCGGGAGCTGTTTCGCACGAGACGCTCGTGATCGAGAACAGCTCCGCTGACGGATCGGCTGAAGCTTTTGCCGGCCGATCTGACATTCGACTTGTGCAGAACTCCGAGAATCGCGGCTATGCGGCGGCCGTGAACCAGGCCTATGCGCTCACTCACGGAGAGATGGCTGCTCCTCAACTCGGACATCCAGTCACACCCGGCGCACTTGTGGTACCTGTCGGGTTCCTCGTGGATAGGCCGAGCGTCGCGAGTCGGGCCCCAATACTTAAATCCCGATGGCTCTCCGCAGGCACATAACTATCGGCTCCCGACCTTCAGCGCAATGCTCGCCAACTCGAGCGCGGTGCTCGGCCGAGTTCCCTTTCTGAAGCGACGCGTACGACGGTACCGGATGCTCGACGATGACTTCTCTCAGGCCCGTCCAGTCGAGCAGCCCTCCGCGAGTTGTCTTCTCCTGCGGCGGGAGTGTCTGCCCCAGAATCAACTCATGGATGAGCGTTTTCCGATCTATTTCAACGACGTCACCCTGGCTGATTGGCTTGCGAACAAAGGACACACGCTCTGGATGACGCCGGACGCAGTCGTGTATCACGATCACGGGGCGTCGACCCGACTCATGGGAGGATCGAAGGCACGACAATACCTCGGAGCCCAGATCCGCTATCTCCGAGAATCTACCCAGCCGTGGTATCGCGTGTACTTGTTCCAGACTGTCATCTTCACCGAGTACCTCGCGCGGCTGATCGTCAACGCCCTGGCGCAATGTCGCTGCGAGATCTAATGGCAGCGCTTGGAGGCAATCCGGGCGCTCTTCCGCAGGCGCGCGAAGAGGTGGCATGACCAATCTCCGACGAATTCTCTTCCTTTCATACTACTTCCCCGCACGGCGGGGCCGGGGTTCAACGGAGTGTGAAGTTCGTCAAGAACCTGCCCGACTTCGGGTATAGCCCAGTCGTCGTTGCAGGCCCCGACCGCGCGAGCCTTTCGTGGGCGCCGTCGGATCCGTCGCTCGCGGACGAGATTCCGCGTGATACCGAGGTCATCCGCGTCGCAGGGCTGAGCCACCGCACAGCCAAGGTTGGCAAGCGCGCATCGAGCGAAACCTCCGCCGACCATCCGCGTTTTCACGGTGGCTCGAAGCGGGAATGGTGGATGCCGCTTCAACGGCCGTCGCGGAAACAAGGTCATCTATGCATCCATGTCGCCCTGGGAGGCGGGCAGTGCGGCTGCTCGCCTGTCCGTGCGGCACGGCCTTCCGTGGGTTGCCGACCTTCGAGATCCCTGGGCACTCGACGAATGGGCCATCTATCCAACAGGACTCCACCGCAGGCTCGAGCGAGCGAGGATGGAGACCACGCTCCGGTCAGCAGCGGCGGTCATTATGAACACGCGCGGTGCCGCACAGGCCGTGTCGGACCGCATGCCGACGCTTGAAACAGAGCGGATTCACGTGATTCCGAATGGGTACGACAGCGCCGATTTCGCCGGTCCCCCGCCGGAGGGTGACGCGACCTTTCGGATTGTTTTCTGCGGCTACGCCCATACGCACTTCGGGCGCAGGTACCGGCGAAGCCAGCGCATCCGCCGTTTGCTCGGAGGCGCAGCGAAGGGCCTCGATCCTCTCACTCGTTCGCACATCTTCCTCCTCCATGCCCTCGATGACCTACTCGCGCGCCGCCCCGACTTGAAGTCTGTCGTCGCGGTCCATCTCGCTGGCGTCGGGACCGCCGGGGAGACCGGCAGCAAAGCGCACCTCAAACTCCACGGGTACCTCCCGCACCCCGCGGCGGTACGGCTGATGCGCTCGGCGGACCTGCTCTCCTCCCGATGCACGACCTGGCGCCCGGAGTACGAGGGGTCACTGTGCCGGGTAAGTGCTACGAGTACCTGGCGAGTGGACGTCCCATCCTGGCCGCGGTCCCGGAGGGGGACACTCGCGACCTCCTCTCAGCGGCGTCGTCGGTGACTCTGTGCCGACCGCGGGACACCGTCGGCCTTGCCCGTGCCGTCGAGGAGTCGATCTCGTCGTGGCGCCAGCACGGTTCCCCGTCCGTCGACCGCTCGACATTCATCGCACCACTGGAACGGCATGCCCTCACGGCGAAGCTCGCCGGTGTGTTCGACGACGTTCGCTTGCGTGCGGGCGCGACGAACTAACGGAAGGTTAGGTACGACCCGAATCGGCGGGCCCACACCGCCGAATCGGTTGTACCCTTAAGACGCGGGCGGGTAGACACGTGGAACCCGCTCACTAGCATGGGTAGAGCCACAGGGAGTGGTCTTCGGGACCTTTCAGCAGCGCAGCCATAGAGAGCGCGGAGAGGACTGAGCACGACAATGGATCTGGCACTTCACCTTCGCGTGCTCAAGCGCCACCGCTTCATCCTTGCAGCGGGCCTCTCGGCAGCACTCCTTCTCGCCGTTCTATCGTATGTCAGCGTCGGCCCAGGTGGCGTGACATACAGGCAAGGCGAGACCTGGCAATCCGTAATACGGCTCTCTGCCAATCAGGGTGGGCACTTGTTCGGATCGGCCGGCTCGAGCGAGACGAACGGCTTCGACACGACCACGTTCGCCCTGCTCGCGTCCCAGTATGAGAACAGCGAGGCAGTCAGGCGCCTGCTTCGAAAAAACGGTTCGATCGTCGGCACGGTCACATTTGAGCCAGCCGTCACGGAAAGCCTTAGCTTCCTGCCGTTTGTCGACGTGACGGCGACCGCGCCTTCTCCAGCTGATGCACGGGCGCTGGCCAGTCGGGCCGCCGGGGCGATCGCAAGGTTTGTGGAGCGGCAGCAGGTCGCGAGCGGCTTGCAGCCAAACCGCCGGATCCTGTTGAGGGCCGTCGCCCGGCCCTCTGAGGCTACGCTCGAGCAGGGCCGGAAGAAGGGGACACCCATGTTCATATTCCTCGCGATCGCATCGCTCACCATTGGCGGGATCTATCTGCTGGAGAACGTCCGCCGCTCGACGAGCGATCAGCTACAGGGCATCCCCGAAAACGCACAGACCGCGCGCGCAGACGTCGCACAGACCGCGCGCGCAGACGTCGCACAGACCGCGCGCGCAGTCGACGACTTCGGAACACCGACCGAGAACCTGGAGCGTCACCAACCCGTCAAACTTCCCGAACGGCGGTCACGGTGGCGATCTGAGAGCGCCAGCAACGCGTCGCCGTCGACCCCGTTCAGCGCGCCTTCTGACGGACGCGCGCGGGCGCATGGCGATGTCGTTCCGCGCGCAGATGAACGCTGACCGTTCATCGCAGCCAATGATCAGCTGTTCCGGTTTGATACCGGCCTCACCGCCGCCGTTTCAGATGTCAGCGACGTCCGTCTGTTGATCGCGCAGGAACCCAGCTGGAGCGTAGCCACGCCTCGGTCGGCGCGTCTTCCGTGGGAGGCACTCTTGGTCGCCTTCCTGCTGACGATACTGTTCGTCCCGGCTCGACAGTACACACTCTCGTCCAGCCTCCCGTTCCAACTCGAGCCGTATCGCGTTTCGCGGCCATCGTGCTGCTCGCGTGGCTCGGTTCAGCGCTGATCGATCCTCGGGTTCGTCTCGCCCGAACGCCTTTCGATCGCCCGATCGGCGCCTTCGTGCTCCTCGCGCTTGCGTCGATGGCGGCGAATCCAGCCCGCGGTTAAGTCTGTGACACCATTTCTCGTCAAGCAGGTCGCCTTCTATGTGAGCGTCGTCCTGCTCGTCTATTTCATTGCGAGCGTCGTTGGAGGAAATGCTCGCACCGTTGAGCTCGCGGTCAAGGTTCTCGTGGCGGTAGGCGTCGTGCTCTCGATTTCGGGGATCATCGAAGCACGCACCGGGACAAACGTGTTCGGGTCACTCAATCGCGCCATACCGTTGCTCGAGCAAGCCAACGTCTACAGCGTCAGCGCGGCAACCGATTCTCGCGGCGCGGAGGGGCGCGCAGTTGGGACGGCGCAGCATCCGATCGAGTTCGGGGCCGTCCTGGTTCTGCTGATTCCTCTTGCGCTCGCGCTCGCTGCTTCCACGAGGCAACGCCGCTGGTGGATCGCCGTTGCGGTGCTCTTACCGGGCATGATGGGGGCTCTATCGCGAACGGCCGTCCCGATGCTGGTCGCCGCGATCGTCGCCGGGATGTGGATGCGACGCAAGGAGGTGCAACGGCTTTGGCCGGCGCTGATCCCGATGGTGATCATCATCCATTTTGCTGTCCCGGGCGCGTTGGGGAGCCTCACGAAGTCTTTCTTTCCAGAGGGCGGCTTGATCGCAGATCAGCAGACGGGCGTCGGCAGCGGCCGAGTCGGTGAGTTCGGTCTGCAGGTCCTGCGCAACGAGCTCTGGACGAACCCCATCGTCGGCGTCGGCTTCTCGACGAGAGTCACGAGCGACGAAGGCCCAGAGCTTCCGCGAAACGCCCCGATCCTCGATAACCAGTGGATCGGTGTGTTGCTAGAGACAGGGATTCTCGGCGCAGCGGCCATGATGTGGCTGTTCATCAGACTTCTTCGACGCTGCGGGAGCATTGCCAAGCACGACTACACACAGCGTGGCTGGTTCTTGGCCGGAATCACCAGTTCTCTTGCGGCCTTCATGGTGGGCATGCTGACCTTCGATGCGTTCGCATCGTCCAGATCACGTTCCTCTTCGCAATCCTCGTCGGTCTCGCGGCCGCACTTCTTATTGAGGCTCCGCCGCACGCAACGTCAGCGGAGCGCGCGCAGCCCAGTCTTCGTGTTGTCCCGCGTACAACCCGAGCATTCAGCGGCTCTGAGTTCCATGGATCCGGGGCTCGAATCTGATAAGCGGGTCGACATCGTGATTGTCACCTACAACAGCGCGGAACAGATCCTGGCCTGCGTCGAACCGCTCGTCACTCTTCCGTATGCGCGAGTCATCGTGGTCGACAACGCCTCGACCAACCGAGGGCTAAAACTCCTCCACGAACTGCCGATCACGACGATCGCGCTAGACCGAAATGAGGGTTTTGCCGTTGGATGCAACGTCGGCTGGCGTGAAGCGACCGCTCCGAACGTGCTCTTCCTGAACCCCGACGCGCGCATCGACCCTACGGCGCTAGAACGGCTATTGAAGACACTTGAACGTCACTCCAACGTAGGAGCAGTCGGCCCGAAGATAGTCGATGGCCACGGTCAGCTCGCCTTTTCACAACGACGATTTCCACGCCTCGTCTCGACGTATGCGCAAGCCTTCTTTCTCCATCATGTCTTCCGTCGCTCCGC
Source organism: uncultured Actinomycetes bacterium (assembly GCA_963839755.1). GTDB lineage: Bacteria > Actinomycetota > Thermoleophilia > Gaiellales > Gaiellaceae > Gaiella. The sequence continues at coordinate 441,197 of CAWIVU010000015.1, read as the reverse complement.
GTCGTCCGATGAGCTCGTACGCCGAGAGGAGTCGTACGAACAGCTGCACGACGCCGAATGGGTCTCCGGGGCATGCCTACCTCGTGCGACGTGCTGCCCTCGAAGAGATTGGTGGATTCGACGAGGCGTTCTTCATGTACAGCGAAGACACAGACCTTTGCAGACGCCTTTGGTGTTCCGGCTGGCGCGTCATTTTCGATCCGGTAGCCGTAGTATTCCACGTCGGGGGTATGTCTGCTCCTAGGGCCGCGCTCCTTCGTCCTCGCCTCGAGCCGCGTCATCTATGCGCGCAAGCACTCAGCTCCAGCCGTAGCGAGCCTCCACCGGCTCGGCATTGCGATCGGGTCTGCACTGCGAGTCGTCATATCACACGCCGATGTCGCATACCGATCCGGACAAGCACGCGCATTCTGGCGCGTGTGCTGCGGGCAATTCGATGCGGATACAGCGCCGAAACAGTCGTGTGAACGTGACGCGCGAACAGAACTAAGCGGTCTATCCCCACTCTCGCGATCATCACCCCTGCACGCGATGAGGCAACGAACCTTCGTCGTCTCGGCGACTGTATTCTGAAGCAAACACTCCGACCCGCCCGATGGATCATCGTTGATGACGGATCGCAGAACCAGACGCCTTGCGTTGTTGCGCAACTTGGCCACAAGGGGAATTGGATCAGCGCGATTCCATCCCTGTCGTCCCGAGGCGGAGCGGTCAAGGACGGTCGATCGGGTGGACGTGATGTGGTCGCGTTCAATGCCGGCCTAGCGGCTCTGGACCAAGAGCCGGACTTCATCTGCAAGCTTGACGCGGACGTCTCTCTGGAGTCCGACTACTTCGAACGACTCCTCGATCGGTTTCGCCTCGATCCGTCGCTGGGAATAGCGAGCGGGCTCTGCTGAGAGGAGGACGGGAGTTGGGTGCCCAAACATATGACAGAGGGACACGTGCGTGGCGCAGCGCGTGTCTGGCGCTGGAAGTGTCTCCAGCAGGTCCGACCGCTTCAAGTGCGCTTGGGCTGGGATGGAATCGACGAACTACAAGCGAACACACGCGGCTGGGCCACGCACAGTTTCTCCGATATTCCGATCCGTCATCACCGCAAGCATGGTGCGCGCGACGGAGCAGTCGGCGCGTGGATCGGAGAGGGCGACACTTCGTACTTTCTCGGCTATAGGTTTTCGTATCTCGTCGCCCGCACGCTCCACCACGCCCGTCGTGAGCCACGAGCGCTCGCCATGATCTGGGGCTACCTGAGAGCGGCAGTCCACCGAAGCCCCCGCTACTCGGACCGCGTTGTGCGCGAGCATCTACGCCGGCGGCAACGTTGGCGTGAGCTGAACAAGCGCCGGCGTGAGTCAGCTGGCTGCTCCAGTTGAGAGCCACCCACGACTGCGTCCCGTTCAGAACCGACTAAGCAGTACATTCCACGTCGCGCCCTCGCCGTACACCCGCACGCGTGTGGAGCCGAACCTCCCGTCCGCGGCGCCGGCTCGCCTGAGCACTCTTTCGACGAATCCCGCAATGCGAGCTTCGTTCTTCGTGTTGCCCGTAACCGGGATAGCAGAAACTCGGGCGAGGACACTCGCCGCGCCGATCGGTGACCCCGAGGTCGCCTGCACGTCGTAGCGACGAACCTCAGGCTCCCTGAAGGCGAGGCTACGATCAGCGCCCTGTAGACGACCGGCTTCCGCCGGAGCACACACACGATCACGCTCCGAGAGGCGCTCACGACGGGATCGCCACAGCCAAAACCAACCCGTGCAAGCCCACGCCGCACGTCCGCACGAGTGAGAGTCATATCCTTTCCTACCGTGACGAGTTTTTGGGACGGATCGCACGGGCGTGGCGCGCGATCGAAGATGTTTGCCCGCCACATTCCGACAACCCCGCACGTCGACGGTGGATCCTGATCACCCCAGTAGTTGCCTGAGATCCGAGGGGCCGTAGCCGTACTCGAAGACGGGCAGTCGAACACCCAGCTCTGTTCGAGCACGTTGTTTCGCAAGATGAAGTTGTCACACGTTGCATACCCTCGTGCAAACTGCCCGCTGTAGTATCCGATAGACGTCGCACCGAAGAAGTTGTTCTCGATTGTGAAGTCAGCCAATTGTCCGCCGGGAACGGAATGCCACGGATGAACGTAGAGATCGTGATCCGAGCAGCGGACAAAGCGGTTGTTACGAATCACGACGTTGCGCCCTGCGCCTATCTGAAGACACTCGGTGTGGTCGTCAGGAGTGGCTCGCTGGATATCGTGAAAGTAGACACCGTCAATGAGGATGTCCGTAGGGTTCGACTGGTCATTTCCTGAGTTGATCTGCGGATCATCACCGTCGGACGACGGACCAACCTGTCCGCCGATGATGGCGATTCGAGACGCCGAGCATGATGGTCAAAGCCCTTCGTGTTGACTCGTTCGAATGAGATATCGCGCGATCCGATCATGGTGTGCCACCAACCGAACGTAAATCCGGCGCCGAGCCCAGTACCGGCGAAGGTCATATTGGATCCGCGAATATTGAGCTCGCCCATCACGTTGACGGTGGCGCCGGGTGCGGGACGGAGAATCACGTTGGGACCCGAACCCTTCGAAGGGTCGTGATCTATCGTCTGCCCGCCGTAGCCGCCTCCGGCGACCTGGATGATCTGTCCTGGCTTCGCGACCTGATAAGCCCGATTGAAGCTCAGACACGGGCTTGTTTGCACACAACGCCCGCCGTCGTTCCCTGCGGCACTCACGTAGAGGATGCCTGGAGCAGTGGCAGGCTTGCCCGCGCCTGCCACCGTCAGCATCGCAGCCATCGCTCCGATGGGAATTACCCAGCGGATCGGCCCACGCCGCGACACGCGTACGCGCACTCTCGGCACTCGCAACATCCTGCTTACAAGGCTCTTGATCGGACTCCCCCAAGCGCTATGTTCTGCCAGCCTCTCCCCGAAGGCGGCGGAATGAACCACGGCTCCGATACACGACACAAAACGAGATCGGTGTACTGCTCGTGAAGTATCCAGGGCATCGAGCGTTCCTCCGGAGGGACGGAGCGCCCCGGAAGGCCCTATCGCAGGCATGCGGCGATTGCGGGGCAAAGGTCGGCGTTCCGACGGGATCCGGCGCAGCGGAGGGATCGACCTAGCCTGTCGAACCGAACCTAACGGCCCGATAGTTCTCCCGGGAGCAGGATTATTTCGTCTGCACGCAACTTCCAGCTCGCTCGGCTGCACGATCGGAGCGACGCGAGCGGATACGCCTAGCGCCTGTCGCTCACGGCCGCGGCACCGGCCGCGGCACGGGCGCGGGCGTCGGCGTGAACGCCTCCTGCACGACGCGGAGCACCTTCGCGCGCTTCCCTCCTCGACCGGCACGAGCCCGCCGAGCTCGAGTCGGCACAGCTCGACGCGACCTTGGGACCGAACGGTCTGGAAGCCGAACTCGTCCAGGAAGTCGCGCGGAAACACGGTCCGATGGACGAGGAAACGCTCCTCCACCGTCTCGCCCTCCGGATAGCGGTACGCGAAAGCCTCCATCGCCGCCGCGCCTCGATCGCGTGGACTCTCCGATCGCGGCTAGGAGCAGCGACTTCTCGACCCACTCCGCACCCGAACCGACGAGGTACGAGCAGGTGACGAGCACTGCGTCATCCGAGGCGGGGCCGGCGGGCAGGTCTGCAGCTCGTGGAAACAGATGCGACGGGCCGTACTGCAACGAGCCGAGGAGGCGGCCCGCCTCGTCGAGATAGATCGTTCCCCACTCGCCCCAGTCCTCCTCGGCCCGGTCGATCCAGCGCTCCTTCGCCGCCGTCTTGTTGCCGCGCGACTGCCACCAGACGCAGTCCTGACACACCGACGGCGCGGAGCGGAGCGTCGCACGGGTCAGACCCGAGACGCCTGCGGCCATCTCAGCGAGAGGCCGGCGCTGCGACGTCGTCCACGACGACGTCGACGTCCACCGACTCGAGCTTTGCGGTACGCACGAGGTATTTCGCGACGCGGGATTGGACGGCGGTCCCGACCTCGTCTGCCCGTGCTCCCCAGTCGAGCGCGAGATGCACCTCGAGCGCGACCGCGCCGTCGGCTTCGCTCACGCGAACGCCGCGGTGCCGCCGTGGCGCGTCGACGAGCTCGCGGACCCCTTCGACCTCGAGCGCCGCATCTGCCGCATAGGACGCCAGCAGATCGTGAGAGATGACCGCATTGCCCTCCACGCCGGCCAGTCTAGACCCGGCGCGCAGCACGAGCTCGGTCACCTCGGGTCGCGCGAAGAACCGAAACGGGACGAACGTCGTGCCCGTGCCCGGCGAGACGTGCATGACGCCCGCGTCGGTCTCGTAGACACCCGCGACATACCGAGCGCTCGGGTGCGCCAGAGTGATGCGTCGCCCGGGAAGCGGGAGGCAGATCTGGCCCGCGTGCAGGTGGCCGGCCAGGATCAGGTCGAAAGAGCCGGTGGGCATCCGCTCGACGATCGCGGGGAAGTGACAGAGGAGCAGCCGGAAGCCGGCCGTTCCATCCACCAGCTCGTGGGGCCGCGCCCGCTTGGCGCGGTACGTGACGGGATCGACGCCGACGACGCGTGACACGCGCGCCACGAAGCTCGAGCGTCGACACCTCGTCGCGAAGCAGCCGGGCTTGCTCGAGGTCGCGGAGCTCGGCGGCCCGCGAGAAGGGGTCGCGCGTGACCGCGACGTCGTGGTTCCCGAGCACCACGAGCGGCTTGTCGAGTCGCTGGAGCAGCTCCCTCAGGCGAGGCTCACCGCGGGGATGCGAGACGAGGTCCCCCGTCACGCACACGAGGTCCGGCCGCCGCCCGGCCACCCAGTCGACCGCGTGCGCGCTCGCTCGGTTCCCGCGCGAGAGCGGAGCTCCGAGATGGAAGTCGGAGAGGTGTCCGATCCGCAGCCCGTCGAGCGCGGCCGGCAGGCCTTCGACATCGACCTCGAGCACGCGCGTGCGGAGCCAGCCGGCCTCGAACCAGCCGTACGACCAGCGCCGCGACGGCGACGCAGCGCGAGGACGACGCCCGCGACGAGCATTCGGGCACCCTAGAGACGCCACGCCACCCGGGGACTACCCTTCGACCATGGGGAGGGACCGAGCGGCATGAGCCGCGGCCTGGTCGTGCTGCGTCGCTCGTGCGCGATCGTTGGCGTGGCGGCTTGCGCAGTCGGTCGTCCACCTCGCAGTCGTGCTCGGCGACGCACAGGATCGACACGATCCTCGACCTCGACCGGTCGAACGGCCTCCCGGACCTCGTCTCGACGCTCGCTCTGGCCGCCGCGGCGCTCGGCGCGGCCGTGCTCGCATCTCGCGAGCGCGGCGCGCGCCGCCACGTCGCGGCCGGCGCTCGCCGCTGCACTCTCGGTCCTCGCCGCTCGCCGATCTCCTGCACGACGGCGCGCATCCCTCATCGGCCGCGGCTGGGCGGTGATCGTGGTCGTCGTCTGCGCCGCAGTGCCTCCTCGGCCTCGTGGCCCTCGCGCTCCGCCTGGCGGGCGCGCGCCACGCTACTGCTCGCGGGCGTCCTGCTGCTCTGCTCGTTCCTCGTCATCGGGCTCGACCAGCTACGACCAGTGGTTCGAGCGTGAGCGTGGCGATCCGGTTGCGAATACCAGATCGTCGCGAAGGAAGGGCTCGAGCTGCTCGGCTGGTCGCTCGTCGCGCTCGCGCTCTGGGACGAGGCGCTACGCGGCGCCGCACGATGCGCTCGAAGCGGAGGCTCGCTACAGCGCCAGCTTCTCGAGCACGGGCTGCACCGAGACGACGTGCCGCTTGAAGCGGAGCTCGGAGTCCGACAACCCCGCTGCGACGCCGATCAGCTGGGAGAGGTGGAGGATCGGCATCTGGAAGTCCTTGCCCGTCTGCTTCTTGAGCTTCGACTGCCAGGCGTCCAGTGACAGGTGGCAGAGCGGGCACGGGGTGACGATCGCGTCCGCTCCCGCCTCCTTCGCTTGCTCGATCGGCTGGATCAGCTCGCCGAGAGCCGTCTCCTCGCGGGCCTGGATGATCGGGAACCCGCAGCACTTGATCTTCGCCGGGTAGTCGATCGGGTCGCCGCCGCAGGCGGTGATGATCCGCTCGAGGGAGTCGGGCTTGTCGGGGTCCTCGAAGCCCATCAGCTTCGACGGCCGCAGGATCTGGCAGCCGTAGAACGGCGCGATCTTGAGCCCGCGGAGCCCCTTGTGCGCGACCTCCTGGAGCTGCGCGAAGCTCTCGCCGGCGACGAGCCAGAGGAAGTGGACGCAGTCGACGTCGGTCTCGTAGCGCGGCGCGCCGACCCGCTCCAGGTTGTCGTTGACGCGTTCGCGGAGCGCCGCGTCGTTCAGGAGCTGGTGGTTCGCCTGGCGCAGGTTGAGCGTGCAGACGTTGCAGACCGTCATCAGCCTGTCCACGCCCTCGGCGGCCGCGTACGCGAGGATCCGGGCGTTGAGGTGGAGGTAGTAGTCCGGCTCCGCCTCGTGGATGTCACCGGCGCCGCAGCACGTCACCGAGTCGAGCTCCACGAGCTCGTACCCGATCTTGGGGGCGAGAGCGCGCGTCGAGGTGTCGAGCTCCTTCGCGGACAGGCTCGCGAGGCACCCCTTGTAGTAGGCGACCTTCTGCACGGCTGGTGGAGCCTACTCCGAGCCCTCCGGCTCGTCCTCCGGGAGGTAGGGCCGCACGAATGAGCGCGGGTCGTCGTACGGATGGCTTGGTCCGTCGACGGTCTCGCCCTCGTGGCTCATGTGCATCAACGCCTTCTCACCCTGGACGATGCCGGCGGCGCCGTCGCGGCCCTGCGTCTTGACGAGATCGAAGAGCGCGCGTGACTCGCCGACGTCCGCGGCGACGTGCGGCGGGAAGGGCGGCGGCACCTTCCCCTTCGGCAGGAGCGACATCGCGAACTTGATCTCCTTGATCGCCTTCACGACGCCCTGCGTCTTCGGGACGAGCTCCGTCTCGCGGAGCCACCCGGTCGTCTTCGCGGAGGTGACGAACCACTTCGCGTGCTTCGCGCCCATGTCGCGGTCGATGCCGACCTTCATCGCCTCGGCGCCGAGCTTGGCGATCGCGTCGCGCGGGTCGACGCCCTTCGGACAGCGCTCGTTGCAGAAGTAGCAGCGCGTGCAGTCCCAGAGCCCGTGCTCCTCGCTGTAGCGCTCGAGCCGCTCGATCGTGGCGCCGTCGCGCGCGTCGCCGACGAAGCGGAAGCCCTTGGCGAGTGCCGCCGGGCCGAGGAAGTCCGGGTCGGACTCCATCGAGTTGCACTCGGAGACGCAGCACCCGCAGTTGATGCAGAGCGACTCCTTGTGGATCACCTCCATCTGCTGCTGCGAGACGATGTTCTCCTTCTCGGTCGACCGGTCGAGCCTCGGCGAGAGGTACGGCTGGACGGCGCGCATCTTCTGCCAGAACGGATCCATGTCGACGACGAGGTCCTTCACGATCGGCAGGTTCCCCATCGCCGAGATCACCGGGACGCGGCCGTCGGCCGTGAGGTCGGAGATGCGCGTCTTGCAGGCCAGCACCGCGCCGCCGTCCACGCGCATGCCGCACGAGCCGCAGATCATCATGCGGCAGCTCTTGCGGTACGCGAGCGTGCCGTCGACCTTGTCCTTGACGACGTCGAGCGTGTCGAGCAGGGTCGCCTCGTCGGAGACGTCGACCTCATAGGGCCGGAGCGCTCGCTCGCCGGTCGAGGCGTCGTAGCGCCAGATCTTCAGCTCGACCTTCATTCCACCGCCTCGATCTGGCGATCGGCGAGGGGCGCGCTTCCGGGGCACCCCAACCCACCACCCACTGCCAATTCTATCGGCCTTGTTGCCTGATTGTGCAACAGGACTGTGCCAACTTCGTGCCGACTCTGCGCCATCAGTAGGACCTCACCATCGGCTCCCACTTCGTCATGCGCACCTCTCCGTACGAGAGCTGCGGCCGGCCGTCCACCCAGCGCGTGATCGAGTGCTTGAGGAAGTTCTCGTCGTCGCGCTCGGGGAAATCCGAGGGCCGCGAGTGCGCGCCGCGCGACTCCTTGCGTCCGAGGCCGGCCTGGAGCATGCAGGCACCGAGGTCGAGCAGGTAGCCGAGCTCGATCGCCGCCGTGAGATCGCTGTTGAAGACCGAGCCCTTGTCCTCGATGACCATTCCGCGCTCGTATCGCAGCCGGTACCCGTCGAGCAACCCGATCTGCTTCTCCATCCGATCGGGGTAGCGGAAGACGCCGAAGTTCTCGAGCATCGACTGTCCGAGCTCGTCCCGGATCTGCCACGGGCGCTCCCCGGTCTCGACGTCGAGGAGGCCCTTGACCCACGTCTCCGCGTCCGCGCGGGCAGCCTCCGCATGCCCGCTCGCCCGAAGAGCGGCCCAGCGCGTACTCGGCCGCGTGACGCCCCGACCGGCGGCCGAAGGTGATCGTCTCCATCAGCGAGTTGCCGCCGAGCCGGTTCGCGCCGTGCACCGAGATACAGGCTGTCTCACCGGCCGCGTAGAGACCCTCGAGCTCCGTCAGCCCCCACTCGTCGGTCTCGACGCCGCCCATGTGGTAGTGGGCGCCGGGCCGCACCGGGATCGGCTCGAAGATCGGATCGACTCCCGCGTACGTCATCGCAAGCTCGCGCGAGCCCGGCAGCTTGCTGTTGATCTTCTCGGGGCCGAGATGGCGCAGGTCGAGCATCACCGAGCCGTTGACGCCGCGGCCCGCCTCGATCTCGGTCGTCTCGGAGCGGGACACGACGTCGCGCGAGGCGAGCTCGAGCGCGTTCGGCGCGTACCGCTTCATGAAGCGCTCGCCGTCCTTGTTGATGAGGTAGCCGCCCTCGCCCCTGCAGCCCTCGGTGATCAGGATCCCGGACGGGAACATCGTGGTCGGGTGGAACTGCATGAACTCCATGTCCTTCAGCGGCAGCCCGGCGCGGAGCGCGAGCGCCATGCCGTCACCCGTGCAGGCGTACGCGTTCGTCGTCGCCCTGTAGAGGCGACCGACGCCGCCCGTCGCGAGAATCGTCGCGGCGCCGGTGACGACCTCGACGCCACCGCCCAAGAGGTTCCAGCAGACGACTCCGGTGCAGCGGCCGTCTTCCTCGACGAGACGGAACGCGAAGTACTCCTCGAGGACGACGAGCCCCTCGTCCATGCGCTTCTGCAGCTGCTCGTAGAGCACCTGGATGAGGACGTGGCCGGTGATGTCCGCCGAGTAGACGGTGCGCGGTGAGCCGGCAGCGCCGAACGGGCGCTGGTCGAGCTTCCCCTCCGCGTTCCGCGAGAAGACGCAGCCCCACTCCTCGAGCTGGTAGATGTCGCCGGGCGCCTCGCGCGTGAAGATCTCGATCGCGTCCTGGTCGCCGAGGTAGTCCGAGCCCTTGACCGTGTCGAATGCGTGGGTCTCGGGGTTGTCGTCGGCCTTGTTCCCGAGCGCCGCGTTGATGCCCCCCTCGGCCGCGCCGGAATGGCTCCGTGTCGGGTGGAGCTTCGAGACGACGGCGACGCGGGCCCCGGTGTCGTGAGCCTCGATGGCTGCGCGCATGCCGGCGCAGCCGGCACCGACGACGAGCACGTCGAAGGGCGCTTCCATCGCTTGGAAACTATCGGATGGACGCCGTTGCGCCGTCTGCTTACGCGCGCGCGGGGCCGGCGGCGGCTACCGCCGGATCGACCTGCGAGGCGAACCGCTTCTCGAAGCTCTCGCGGAACATCGCAGCGAGCTCGCGCGCCTTCGTGTCGTACGCGGCCGGGTCCGCCCACGTCGAGCGCGGGTCGAGGAGCGCCGCGTCGACGTCCGGCACCGCGGTGGGAACCTCGAAGCCGAAGACCTCGTCGGTGCGGTACTCCGTGCGGGTGAGCGCACCCGACAGCGCCGCGCTGAGCAACGCTCGCGTGGCCTTGATCGGCATTCGATGGCCATCTCCGAACGGCCCGCCCGTCCAGCCGGTGTTGACGAGCCAGACCGTGGCGCCGTGCTCGCTGAGCTTCTCGCCGAGCATCCGCGCGTACAGCGCGGGGAACTGCGGCATGAAGGGCGCGCCGAAGCACGTCGAGAACGTCGGCTGCGGCTCGGTGACGCCGATCTCGGTGCCGGCGAGCTTGGCGGTGAACCCGGACAGGAACCAGTACTGCGCCTGCTCAGGGGTGAGCCGTGCGATCGGAGGCAGGATCCCGAACGCGTCGGCGGTGAGGAACACGACGTTTCGCGGGTGTCCTGCCATCTTCGACGGGTGAGCGTTCGGGATCTGCTCGAGCTCGTAGGCCGCTCTCGTGTTCTCTGTCTTCGAGTCGTCGTCGAGATCGACGATGCCGCGCTCGTCCATCGACACGTTCTCGAGGATCGTCCCGAACGTGTGCGTCGTCCGGAAGATGTCGGGCTCGGCCTCTGCCGAGAGGCGGATCACCTTCGCGTAGCAGCCGCCCTCGATGTTGAAGACGCCGTTCGTCCCCCACCCGTGCTCGTCGTCGCCGATCAGGCTCCGCGACGGATCGGCCGAGAGCGTCGTCTTGCCCGTGCCCGGAGAGACCGAAGAAGATCGCGACGTCGCCGTCTGAGCCGACGTTCGCCGAGCAGTGCATCGGGAAGACGCCCTCCAGCGGCAGCCGGTCGTTCATCACGGTGAAGATCGACTTCTTGATCTCGCCCGCGTAGAACGTGCCGCCGATCACGACCTCGGTGCGCGTCGGGTGGAGGACGACGAACGTTCCGCGTGCGCGTCCCGTCGACGTCCGGGTCCGCTTCGACCTCGGGCGCGTGCAGCACGAGCGCCTGCGGCTCGTGGCGCGTCGAGCTCGTCGTCGGTCGGCCGGATGAACATCGTCTTCGCGAAGAGCGCGTGGTACGGGCTCGCCGTGACGACCCGCACGCCGATCCGGTGCGCCGGGTCGGCGCCGGCGAAGGCGTCGATCACGTAGAGCCGCTCCTGCGCGGAGAGGTAGTCCGCCGACCTTGCGCCGCAGCCCGTCGAAGCTCGACTCGTCGATCGGCCGGTTGATGTCGCCCCACCAGATCCGCTCCTCGGACCCCGGCTCGCGCACGACGAACTTGTCGTCGGGCGAGCGGCCGGTGAAGCGCCCGGTGTCGACGACGAGCGGCCCTCCCTCGGCGAGCCGACCGTCGCCGCGCTTCAGCGCATCCGTGTAGAGCTGGGACGTCGTCGGGTTGCGGAGAACGACGCCCGTCGGCGCCAGGCCGTGCTGCTCGAGCCCCGTCTCCGTCGTCGTCGCGGTCATCGTGAAGAATTCTCCTCGCTCCGAAACTGCGACCGGAAACGTAGTCGCAACGCGGCTGACATGGCAGACGGGCGCTGGTCAGCTGGGCGTCGGCACGACGATGCCGACGTCGGCGTCGCGGGCGACCAGGGCCGCGTAGCGGCCGCCTAGCGCGAGAAGCTCGTCGTGCGTGCCGCGCTCGACGACGCGGCCGCGGTCGAGCACGACGATCTGGTCGGCGTCCCGCACGGTCGAGAGGCGGTGCGCGATTGCGATCGACGGTGCGGCCCTCCGCGAGGCGCTCGAGCGCGTGCTGCACCGCGCGCTCGGTCTGCGTGTCGAGTGCGGAGGTCGCCTCGTCGAGGACGAGGATCGGCGGGTTGCGGAGGATCGTCCGCGCGATCGCGATCCGCTGCTTCTCGCCGCCCGAGAACCGGTAGCCGCGCTCTCCGACGACGGTCTCGTAGCCGTCGGGCAGCGACGCGATCAGCTCGTGGATCTGCGCGGCCCGTGCCGCCTCCTCGATCTCCTCGTCGGTCGCGTCCGGCCTCGCGAAGCGGAGGTTCTCGCGAACCGAGGCGTGGAAGAGATACGTCTCCTGCGAAACGACGCCGACCGCCTCCGTGAGTGACGGGAAGGTGAGCTCGCGCACGTCGATCCCGTCGATCAGCACCGTGCCCCTGGTCGCGTCGTAGAGCCGGGCGACGAGGTAGGCGCAGGTCGTCTTCCCCGAGCCGGTCTCCCCGACGAGCGCCGTCTTCGTCCCAGCGGGCACGATGAAGTCGACGTCCTCGAGTGTCCACGCGTCGGCCTCGTAGCCGAACCAGACCTCGTCGAACGCGACGTCTCCGCGAGGCCGATCGATCGCTCTTGTCCCTTCGACGATGTCGACGGGCTGATCGAGGTACTCGAAGATCCGGTCGAAGAGCGCCAGCGAGCTCTGCACCTCGAGCTGGACGCCCAGCAGGCTCCCGATCGGGAAGAAGAGCCGCGTCTGCAGAGTCGTGAACGCGACGAGCGTGCCGATCGTGATCGAGCCCGAGCCGCGCGAGATCGTCCAGCCCGCGAACAGGTAGACGAGCGCCGGCATCACCGCGAACGTCGTCTGGATCGCCGCCATCATCCAACGGCCCGTCATGCGGCTTCGCACCTCGAGGCCCGCGAGGCGTTCCGACTCCGTCTGGAAGCGCACGGCGAGATCGTCCGCCCGCCCCATCGTCTTCCCGAGCAGGATCCCCGACACGGAGAGCGACTCCTGGACGATCGAGGAGACGTCGGCGAGCGACGCCTGCCGTTCGGCGGTGACCTTCCTGCGCTGCTCGCCGACGCGCTTCGTCAGCCAGACGAACAGCGGGAGCAGCGCGAGCGCGAACGCCGCGAGCCGCCAGTCGAGCAGCACCATCGCGATCACGGTCGCGAGCACGGTCGTCACGTTCGAGAGCACGGAGGTGGCCGTCGACGTGACGACGGTCTCGATCCCACCGATGTCGTTCGCGATCCGGCTCTGCACCTCGCCGGTGCGCGTCCGGGTGAAGAACGCGAGCGAGAGGCGCTGGAGATGGCGGTACACGGCGGTGCGCAGGTCGTGCATCACCGCCTGGCCGACGAGGTTCGAGAGCAGCGTCTGCCAGACGCCGAGGACCCCGGTCACGATCGGGATCGCGACCATCCCCGCGACGAGGGCGGTCAGGAGACCGAGCTGTACGGTCGCGTCGCCCGAGTCGGGATCGACCTGGATCGCGGTGTCGAGTACCTCGCGCAGGAGGAACGGCGGTGACGACGCCGAGCGCCGCGGAGACGACGATCAGCCCCGAGACGAGGCCGAGTCGCGCCTTGTACGGACGGAAGAGCCGGATGATCCGGTGGAGGTTCGCCTTCCGGACGGCCGGGTCCGCGGGGCGTTCGGGAGGATCGTTCGCAAGAGCTTCCCACCGCCGACCGGGCACCAGTCGAGTTTGCCTGCCCCGCCTTACTCCAGCGAGGCGATCGTGCTTCGGACGCGGTCGGTGAGCTCGCGTGCGGCTGCGATCGTCGTGGGACCGGGTTCGACGCGGATCGGCTCGCCGACCAGGACCCGCACTCGCGCGCGTCGCGGAATGCGTGTTCCGGGCCTGAGTGCGCGGTCGGCGCCGACGATCCTCACGGGGAGAAGCGGCGCGCCCGTGACCAGAGCGAGTCGCGCTGCTCCGCGGAGCCAGGGACGTTCGTCGCTGCCGAGCACCGTGCCCTGCGGGAACATCGCCACGGCCTCACCCACGCGCAAGGCCTCCGTCGCCGAGGCCAGCGCCTCGAGGTCGCCGCGCCCGCGCCGCACGCGGATACCACCGAGCGCGTCGAGGAGTTGGCCGACCGCCCGGTTCGCCCACAGCTCCTCCTTCGCGACGAACCGCAGCGGACGGTCCAGCGCGGTGCCGAGGAAGAACGGATCCGCGAGCGAGTCGTGGTTCGACACGACGACGAGCGGCCCGTCCGGCAAGGACGAGCTGTACTCGGGTCGTACTCCCCAGATCGCCCGGCTCACAGGGCCGAGCACGGCGCGGGCGATCCGGTACGCCCTCACGTCTCAGCGACTGCTCGCGAAACGGGCGAGCGCCTCGTCGACGCAGGTCACCCACGCCCGCCAGCGAGGGAGGCGCACGAGCTCGCCGGAGCGGCTCCGCACCGCTGCGCCGTGCAGCGCGCGATCGAGCAGCGTGTATGTCCCTTCGACACCGAGCGCGCGTGCCCGCTCGAAGCCGGCTCGCGAGCTCGCCGGGCTCACTCCCGGGATCCCGGGCAGCCATCGGTCCCACGCGCCGTGGACGACGTCGAGCCGCTTGCCCTCGAGCCCCTCGAGCTGGAGCTCGGGCGGGATCCACGGCGCCAGGCCGAGCACCCCGTCACCCCGGCGTGACCCGCGATGCCGATCGAGACGGCGCCGCCCATCGAGAACCCGACCAGGAGCGTACGGCCGGCGCCCTCGTTCCCGGCCAGGTCGACGGCGGCCTCGGTGTCGGCCATGCAGGAGGGGAGCGCGTTCCAGCTCTTCACGCGATAGCGCACCTCGCCGAACGTGATGCCGGGATGTCGAGGGGCGAGCTCCCTCGCCAGCAGCTCGCTCGTCGCGCTCCACGTGCCGGCGACTGCCTTCGCCGTCCCGCCGTTCGCGAGGATCGTGACGAGCGGCGCGCCCTCGTTGTGCAGGCGGACGTCGGCCCCCGTCGAGAGGGCCACGATCCGACTGCTCACGGCGCGCCTCGACCGCATGCACGTGCAGCGCTCGCCGTCTCCTGCGCCCGCCGCCGGTACCCCTCGGGCGTGCCGTGGACGAGATCGGCGGAGAGCAGCGAGTCGTCCTCCACGGCCATGCGCGACCACTCGACGAGGCGGACGTTGGGATGCGCGGAGCTCGCCTCCCGGAGGATCTGGTCGAACCCGGCGCGCGCGATGCCGTCGCGGAGGATCGTCGCCCAGAGCAGGCAGCGATCGGGCCCGACGATCTCGATCGCCTCGTCGACCAGCCTGCGGAACTCCGTCTCCGATCCGTCCGGGTCGTTCGTGCCGAGACTCACCACGACGACGGGCGCGAGCTTCCCGCCCAGCTCCCGCAGGCGCTCGACGCCCTCACCCGTCATCCGCCCGACACGATCGTGCGCGTCGATCCGCCAGGAGGGGAGGAGCTCCCCGAGGTACGGGGCGGTCCCGACGTTGAGCGAGTCGCCCACGAGCGTGACCGCGCCCGTGTCGCTGGCGGACCCCTCGTCGTCGCGGGCGACGGCGAACGCCGCGACGGCGATCGCGAGAGCAAGGACGAGTGTGACGGAGATGCGCATGGGCAGGCGTCGACGACGTTGGCGAGAAACGGTAGACGTGGACACCACTGTCGCGATCGACAGGTTCCTCGCGAGCCCGAGTCTCTCGGACGCGACGCGCCGAGCCTACCGTTCCGATCTCCGGGACTTCGCCGCCTGGCTGCGCGACCGTGGCCTCGGGCTCGACGACGTGGACGTGCGCGTCCTCGCCGAGTACACGGGAGAGCTCGGACGCTCACGGCGCGGGCTTGCCCCCGCGACGATCGGCCGTCGGCTCTCGGCCGTGCGGTCGCTCGTTCGACACGCGCTCGGCCCCGCCCGGGTGCCCGACGCGCCGCTGGCGCCCAGACGAGCCCGACGCCTCCCGGAGACGCTCAAGCTCGAGGAGGTCGAGCGAGCCGTCGACGGTGTCGCCGGCGGCGACCCGATCGAGCTGCGCAACGCCGCGCTCCTCGAGCTCGTCTACTCGAGCGGGCTTCGCTCCGCCGAGGCCGTCGGGCTGGACCTCGCGGACGTCGACCTCGACCGCGAGCAGCTCCACGTCCGCGGCAAGGGCGGCAAGGAACGGCTCGTGCCACTCGGCGAGGAAGCGGCGTGGCGCCTCGGGCTCTGGCTGCGAGACGGGCGGCCTGCGCTCGCCCGCGGCGCCTGCGACGCCGTGTTCGTCTCGGTGCGCGGCCGACGACTCGACACGAGCACGCTCCGGCGGCTCTTCCCGAACCCGCATCGCCTCCGTCACGCGTACGCCACCCATCTGCTCGAGGGGGGCGCCGACCTGCGGACGATCCAGGAGCTGCTCGGCCACGCATCTCTCTCGACGACGCAGGTCTACAGCCACGTGGACGCTCGGAGATTGCGGCGCGTGTACGACAGCGCGCATCCGCGCTCGTAGAGCCGTCCGGCTCCCGGTTCGCCGCTTCAACGAGGCCCCTGATCGCGAGCCGCTGCGCAGGAGGGTGAGTCGCGCCGCCGAATCGGGTCCCGCCGCGATGAGCGACCGCACCGACCCCGATGTCGAGAGCTTCCTGCTCCTCCTCGCGGCACGCCGCTCGCCGCGGACGGTGGACGCCTACCGGCGCGACCTCGCGTCGTTCGCGACCACGCTCGACGGCCCGGTCGGCGCCGCGACGACCGATCAGATCGAGGCCTGGCTGGCCGTGATGCGCGCCGACGGCCGCGCGCCGTCGACGATCGCGCGGCGGCTCGCCGCGGTCCGCTCCTACCTCCGTCATCTCATCCTGATCGGGACACGGGCCGACAACCCGGCCGCTGCGATCGTCGGGCCGCGCCGGCCGCGCACCGTTCCACGGACCCTGTCGCCGGCCGAGGCCGAGCGGCTCGTCCACGCCGCGATCGGCACGACGCCGCGCGCGATGCGCGACCGCGCGCTCGTCGAGCTGCTCTACGGCGCAGGCCTCCGCGTCTCCGAGGCGATTGGGCTCGCCAAGGCGTCGGTCGACCTCGACGCGCGGATCGTGCGCGTGCTCGGCAAGGGCGGCAAGGAGCGCCTCGTGCCGCTCGGGAGGCCGGCCGCGGAAGCGCTGCGGCGCTACCTCGCGATCGGGCGCCCTCACCTGGACCGGCGTCACCGGCCAGACCTGTTCCTCAACGCCCGCGGTGGGGCGCTGACCCGCGCAGGCGCGTTCCTGATCCTGCGACGGCTCGCCGAGCGCGCCGGTCTCGAGCCGGGCCGCGTCCACCCCCACCTCCTGCGCCACTCGTTCGCGACCCACCTGCTCGAGGGCGGCGCCGACCTGCGCAGCGTCCAGGAGATGCTCGGGCACGCGGACGTCGCGACGACGGAGCGCTACACCCACGTCTCCGACCGCCACCGTCGCGATGCCTACCTTCGGGCGCACCCGCACGCCCGGCGACGGCCCGAACGCGCGCCCGAAGCGGGCTAACGCGCGAGGGCGATCGCTCGCGCGACCGTCGCTTCGTCGGGGTCGACGAGCGTGACGTGGCCGACCTTGCGCCCGGCGCGAGGCGCCTTCCCGTACAGGTGAACCCGCGCGCCCGGGAGCGCCGCAAGCTCGGCGAGAGACGGCATGTCGCCGATGAGATTGACCATCACGCACGGCGAACGGGCCTCCGTCGATCCCGAGCGGGAGCCCGAGGATCGCTCGCAGGTGGTTCTCGAACTGGCTCGTCGCGGCGCCGTCGATCGTCCAGTGCCCCGTGTTGTGGACGCGCGGCGCGAGCTCGTTGGCGAGCAACCGCCCCTCGACCTCGAAGAGCTCGACGGCGAGGACGCCGACGTAGTCGAGCGCGTCGAGAAGGGCGGTGCAGATCTCCTCTGCTTCGCGTTGCGCCGCATCGCGCGCCGGGGCGCGCGTGACGCGCAGGATGCCCTCGCGGTGCAGGTTCTCGCCGACGGGCCAGAAGCGCGTGTCGCCTTCCCTCGCGCGCACGCCGACGATCGACAGCTCCCGGTCGAACGCGACGAGCTCCTCCGCGAGCTCGTTGTCGCCGATCGGCGCGGGCGCATCGAGTCGACGCTGTCCCTTGCCGTCGTAGCCGAGCCGTCGCGTCTTGACGAGCGCCGGCACGCCCGTCTCTTCGAGTGAGCCGAACCGCGCGGTCGGGATCCCGAGCGAGCGGAAGAGCTCCTTCTCGCGCAGCCGGTCCTGCCCGTGCTCGAGCGCTGCGACACCGGGCACCGCCGAGACGCGCGCGGCGGCTTCGACGGGAACGTTCTCGAACTCGTAGGTGACGACGTCGGCCCCCGCGGCGAGGCGATCGAGCCCTTCCCGGTCGCCGTACTCCGCGACGACGAGCTCGCCTACGGCTCGCGCGCATGCGTCCGGTGAGGGGTCGAGGAACCGGAAGTCCAGCCCGAGCGGGATGCCCGCGAGCCCCAGCATGCGGCCGAGTTGCCCGCCGCCGATGCAGGCGACGAGCGTCATGGCCGCTCGTGGTGATTCACCACAAGCGTCGTCTCAGGCTGCTGGATCGGGGCTGTCCAGCACCGCCTGCGTCTGTGCGGCGCGGAACACGCGCAGCCGCCCGGCGAGCGCCTGGTCCGAGCCCGCGAGGATCGACGCCGCGAGGAGCGCGGCGTTGACCGCCCCTGCGCGACCGATCGCGAGCGTCCCGACCGGGACGCCGGCGGGCATCTGGACGATCGAGAGGAGCGAGTCCATCCCCGAGAGCGCCTTCGACTCGACCGGGACGCCGAGCACCGGCAGCGTCGTCTTGGAGGCGGCCATCCCGGGCAGGTGCGCGGCGCCGCCGGCGCCCGCGATGAGGACCCGCAGCCCGCGCTCCTCGGCCGAACCGGCGTAGTCGAACAGGAGGTCGGGCGTCCGGTGCGCCGAGACGACACGCTGCTCGTACGCGATGCCGAGCTCGTCGAGCGTGCCCGCCGCATGCCGCATCGTCTCCCAGTCGGAGCGCGACCCCATGATCAGCCCGACGAGCGGCGACGCCACGCGAAGAGCCTATTTCGTCCGGGACTTCTTCACGAGGAACGCGGAGACCTTGCGCGCCGCGTCGCGCACGTCCCGGTCGGACTCGTCGTCCCCGGCAATCCCGTCGAGGAGCTGGATCGTGCCGCGATCGGGCGTCCCGTTCTGGAGGCAGAAGATCGCCAGCCGCCGGACGGCGGCGTTCGGGTCGCGTGCCGCGAGCTCGTTGAGGAGCGGCCGATACGTGTTCACGTCGCCTGGGTGGTCGGCCGACAGAGCGCGTAACGCGAGGAGCGCCGACCCACGCGCGCCGGGGCTCTCGTCCTCGAGGCCCCGCCGGAGCAGCTCGAGCTTCTGGCGGAAGCGAAACTGCGCGATCGCGCGGTACGCGACGCCGCGCACGCGGTAGTCCGTGTTGCGGGCTGCCGCCTCGAGCTCGTCGTCCCATTCCGCGCGGAGCACCGCGAGGGCGCTCTGATCGCCGGCGGCGGCCAGCGCGTCCGCCTGTTGTGCCGCCTCTGCGAGGGTCACGCCGGCTGGAGCGACCGCGGCACGGGCCCCACGTAGCGGGCCGACGGCCGGAACAGCCTTCCTGTGCGCTTCTGCTCGAGGATGTGGGCCGACCAGCCGGCCACGCGCGAGCACGCGAACATGGCAGGCGCGAGCGGTGGCGGGATCTCGGCCACGTCGAGGACGATCGCGGAGTAGTACTCGACGTTCGTCGCGAGCACGCGGTCGGGAGACTTCGCCTGGAGCGCCGCGAGCGCGACGCGCTCCAGCTCCTCGGCAACCTCGATGTTTTCCGCGCCGAGCTCCTTCGCCGTCTCCTTGAGCAACCGCGAGCGCGGATCCTCCGCCCGGTAGATGCGGTGTCCGAAGCCCATGATGCGCTTGCCGCTGGCGAGCGCATCGTTCACCCAGGCCTCGGGGTCGCCCATCGCGGCGGCCTCCTCCAGCATCGGCTTGACGTAGGCCGGGGCGCCGCCGTGCAGCGGGCCGGACAACGCCCCGACCGCCGAGGACAGCGCAGCGCCGCAGTCGGCGCCCGTCGACGCGACGACGCGGGCCGCGAAGGTCGAGGCGTTGAGGCCGTGCTCTGCCGTGCAGATCCAGTACGTGTCGATCGCCTTCACGTGCCTGGGGTCTGACTCGCCGCGCCACCGCAGGAGGAACTTCTCGGCGGCGGTCTGACCCTGCGCGACGACCTCGTCCGGAACGACGTCCGTCTTGCCGTCGGCAATTCGGGCGGAGCGTGCGACGATCGACATCATCTGCGCCGAGATGCGCGCGAGGTCGGTCCTCGCCTGGTCGTCCGAGATCTCGTTGAGCTTGCCGAGCTTCCACTCACCGGAGAAGCGCGCCGTCTCCGCCTGGAGGTCGGCAGGCGCGTTTCCGGTGAGGCGCGCAGGCTCGTACGGCTCCGGTTCCGGCATCGTCGAGGAGAGGTCGTTGTCGACGAGGAGCCCCCACACGTTCTCGTAGGGGTAATGGCCCACGAGCTCCTCGATGTCGATCCCGCGATAGCGGAGCGCGCCGCCGTCGCGATCCGGCTCGGCGATCTCGGTCTCGACGGCGACGACACCCTCGAGGCCCGGCTTGAACTCGCTCATCGAACTCCTCTTCGTTCGGCGGTGACGGTCGCCCGGACGGTACCTGAGCGGGGCTGCGGCGCAGTGTCACTATCCTGCCGCGAATGCCGCACGTCGTCACCCTCGTGCCCGGCGACGGGACCGGCCCCGAGCTCACCGAGGCGACCCGTCGGGTCCTCGAGGCGACCGGCGTCGAGTTCACGTGGGACGTCCAGCAGGCGGGCGTCGACGTGATGGACACCGCAGGCACTCCTCTTCCCCCCGAGACGCTGGCGTCGATCAAGACGAACGGCGTCGCGCTCAAGGGGCCGATCACGACGCCGATCGGCACCGGGTTCCGGTCGGTCAACGTCGCGCTGCGCCACGAGCTCGGGCTCTACGCCTGTGTCCGGCCCTGCAAGACGTACCCCGGGGTCCGCTCCCGGTACGACGCCGTCGACCTCGTCGTCGTCCGCGAGAACACCGAGGACCTGTACGCCGGCATCGAGTTCGAGTCCGGCACCGACGATGCCCGTGCGGTGATCGACTTCCTGAACGCGCGTCAGCCGAAGCAGATCGCAGCGAGCTCCGGCGTCTCGATCAAGCCGCTCTCCCCGGAGGGCTCGGAGCGGATCATCCGCTTCGCATTCGAGTACGCGCGCGCCAACGGGCGCCGCCGCGTCTCGTGCATCACGAAGGCGAACATCATGAAGCACACGGACGGGCTGTTCCTTGCCGTGTTCCGCGAGGTCGCGCCCGACTACCCGGAGATCGAGGCGTGGGAGACGCTCGTCGACGCGCTCTGCATGGGGCTCGTCCAGCGCCCCGAGGAGTTCGACGTCCTCGTCCTTCCGAACCTCTACGGCGACATCGTCAGCGACCTGACGGCCGGCCTCGTCGGCGGCCTCGGCGTCGCGCCGGGCGCGAACATCGGAATCGAGGCCGCCGTCTTCGAGGCCACGCACGGCTCCGCGCCGAAGTACAAGGGCCAGAATCGCGTCAACCCGACCGCGATGATCCTCTCCGGCAAGCTCATGCTCGAGCACCTCGGCGAGCGGGACGCGGCGCGACGGCTCGAGGAGGCGGTCGCAGGGGTGATCGCCGACGGCGAGAGCGTGACCTACGACCTGAAGCCGTCCCGCGACGACCCGACCGCGGTCGGGACATCCGAGTACGCGGACGCGATCATCGCCCGTCTGCGCTGACGCGCAGACGCTAGAAGACCAAGGGAGATACAAGTGACCGGTAGGAAGAAAGTCACAGTTGTGGGCGCCGGTAACGTGGGCGCAACGTGCGCGCTCGAGGTGGCGCGTCGCGACTACGCCGACGTCGTGGTCGTCGACATCGTCCCGAACTTCGCCGCGGGCAAGGCGCTCGACATGAACCAGATGGCGTCGGTCACCGGCTACGAGCCTGCGATCGTCGGCGTCGAGGACTACACGCAGACGAAGGGCTCCGACGTCGTCGTGATCACCGCCGGTCGCCCGCGCTCGCCCGGGATGAGCCGCGACGATCTGGTGACGACGAACGAGGCGATCGTCTCCTCGGTCACGAAGGAGGTCGTGCGCCGCTCGCCGAAGAGCGTGATCGTCGTCGTCTCGAATCCGCTCGACGCCATGTGCCACGTCGCGCACGCCGTCTCGGGCTTCCCGAAGGAGCGCGTCGTCGGCATGGCGGGGATCCTCGACACGGCCCGCTTCTCGGCGTTCATCGCCTGGGAGACCGGCTCGTCCGTGAAGGACGTCCAGGCGATGGTGCTGGGCGGCCACGGCGACCAGATGGTTCCAGTCGTGTCGGCGACGACCGTCGGCGGGGTTCCGCTCGAGCAGCTCACGACACGCGGGAAGATCTCCAAGATGGTCGAGCGCACCCGAAAGGGCGGAGGCGAGCTCGTCCAGCTCCTCGGGACGTCGGCCTGGTACGCGCCGGGCGCTGCCGCGGCGCAGATGGTCGACGCGATCTGCCTCGACCAGAAGCGCGTGCTCCCGTGCACGGCGCTCCTCGAGGGCGAGTACGGCGTCGACGGCCTCTACATGGGCGTGCCGGTCCGTCTCGGTGCGGCCGGTGTCGAGGAAATCGTCAGGCTCAAGCTCTCGAGCGACGAGAAGAAGATGCTGAAGTCCTCCGCTGCGGCCGTGCGGGAGGTCGTCGAGATTCTGTCGACGACGTAGCCGTCGAAAGAACCTGCATACCGCGGCTTCACGGTGGCTGAACACCTCCCCGGATAGCCTTCGAGGAGATGGACCTGCGGTTGACCGGTCGCACAGCGATTGTCTGCGGCGCGTCGTCGGGCATGGGCCTTGCGGTGGCCGAGGAGCTCGCCGGCGAGGGCGCGAACGTCGCGATGTTCGCGCGCCGTCGCGACCTGCTCGAGCGCGAAGCCGAGCGGATCGGCGGTCTGCCCGTCCAGGGCGATCTCACGATCCCCCAGCACCTCGAGCGCCTCGTCCAGGCGACCGTGGGCGCGTTCGGCGGCATCGACGTGCTCGTGCTCAACGGCGGCGGCCCACCGGCCGGCCCGGCGGACGAGCTGACCGCGGAGGCCGTCGAGGACGCCGTCGCGCTGCTCCTCACGCCGCATGTCACGCTCGTCCGCCACTGCCTCCCGCATCTGCGCGAGAGCGGGCGCGGGCGGATCGTGGCGATCGAGTCGTCGTCCGTGCGCGAGCCGCTGTCCAACCTCGCTCTCTCGAACGCGGTGCGACCCGGCGTCGTCGGGTGGTTGAAGACCCTCGCGCGAGAGCTAGGCCCCGAGGGGATCACCGTCAACACGATCGCGCCCGGACGGATCGACACGGACCGGCTTCGGGCGCTCTACGGCGACGACGGGCCTTCTCCGGCCGATCTGGAGCAGGTCCCTGCCCGGAGGCTCGGCACGCCGGCCGAGATCGCCGCCGTCGCTGCCTTCCTGTCCTCCGACCGAGCCGCGTACGTCACGGGCGCCGTGGTGCCCGTGGACGGCGGGCTCACGCGGGGGCTCCTCTAGTGCGGCGCTTCCCGAGCCCCGCGACGCTGCTGCTCTCCGGCGCGGCCCTCCTCGTCGTCGTGGTCTTCGCCGCGTGGACGCTTCGGAGCGACGACTTCCTCTACGTGCCGAACGAGGCGCGCCCGGTCGCAGGGAAGGTCTCGGTCGCCGGCAACGCGGGCGAGGACGAGGCCGGCGGGATCTACTTCATCGACGTGAGGGTGCGCAAGGCGCGCTGGATCGAGCACCTGCTTCCGTTCGTGCGGCCCGAGGGCGCCTCCCTCGTTCCGGGGCACGCCGTCAACCCGCCTGGCCAGACGTTCGCTGAATGGCGCGTGCAGGCGCGGGACGCCATGGAGCGGTCCGAGCAGATCGCAGCCGCCGTTGCGTTCCGCGAAGCGGGGCTCGACGTCGATGCGAAGCCGCGCGGAGCTCTCGTCGAAGCCGTCGCGATCGACGTGCCCGCGGCGAAGACTCTCCGCGGCGGTGACGTGATCGTCCGGGCGGAGGGGCGCCCGGTCCGAACCCCTGGAGCGCTCGTCAGCGCGATGGGCGCCATCTCGCCGGGCGACGACGTCCGGCTCAGGCTTCTTCGAAGCGGCAAGGTTCTCCAGCGGACGGTCCGCACGGTCGCCGCGCCTGACGACGCGAAGCGCGCGATCATCGGCATCCGCGTCTCACAGGATGCGCGCATCCGCCTTCCGCGCAACGTGAAGATCGATCTCGGCGACGTCGGTGGCGCCTCCGCGGGGCTTCCGTTCGCGCTCGAGATCTACCAGCAGCTCGGAAAGGACGTCGACAAGGGTCTCCGCATCGCCGCGACGGGTGAGATCGAGCTCGACGGGTCCGTCGCGCCGGTCGGCGGGATCAAGCAGAAGACCGTGGGCGTCAGGCGCTCGGGCGCGGACGTTTTCCTCGTGCCGGCTGGGGAAAACGCGACCACCGCGCGCCGCTACGCAGGGACGTTGCGGATCGTTCCTGTGGAGAGTTTTCGACAGGCGTTGCGCGTTCTGCGAACGGCTGCTCAAAAATAGGCGCTTTGCAGGTCTTTTGCCCGGACCGAAGACGGGCGCAAATTGCGGGTTATTCGTGGCACGAGGGGGTTGCGCCGAACCACACGCCTGCCACAATGGCCGCTGTTCCTGGGTGTCCCAGGGTGCGGCGGCCTACAGAGGGGATCGAGTGGGAAAGCGCTCCGTTTCGACGTGCGACGACTGCTACTTCCGTCAGGCGGGGCTCTGCGCGCTTCCCGGGAACACACCGTGTCCCACGTTCCGAGCGCCCACGGTCGGCCGCCTCGCTCCTCCGCCCCACCCGCCGCTCGTCCTCCTCCGCCACGTCGCACACGCAACGCCGGTTGCACACGCCGTCAGCGTGTAGCTTGGCCGCGTGAGCGGGACAGGCCTTCCCCCCGGGGATCCGCCGTCGAGACGAGACGGGGGGATCCCCTGGAAGATCGTGCTCTGGGTCGCCGCCGCGCTCTACGCGGTCGTGTTCCTGCTCATGAACGACGACAAGCAAGAGGTCAGCTTCGTCTTCTTCACCGTCAAGACGCGCCTGATCTGGCTGATCCTGCTCAGCATGGCGCTCGGCGCCGCCCTCGCGACGTTCGGGCCGCGGTGGTGGCGCGGTCGGGGCAAGTAGTCCGTCGGCGCAGCGTCAGTCCAGCAGCCCGGCGAGAATCCGCACGCCCTCCGCGATCCGGGCTGGAGGCTCGTACGAGAACGCGAGCCGCGCGGCGCTCTCGCCTCCCGGGCCAGGGAAGAAGTCGGTCCCCCGAACGAACGTGACGCCCGCTTCCGTCGCGCGCTCGAGCAGCACGCTTGCGTCCACGCCCTCGCCGAAGTCGAGCCAGAGGAAGTAGCCGCCCTCGGGCCGACTCCAGGTCGCCCTCCCTTCGAGCTCCTGCTCGAGCGCCTCGAGCATCGCGTCCCGCTGCGCTCCGAGGATCCTGCGCACGCGCTCGAGATTCGGCTCGAACCCGCCGCGCAGGAAGAGCTCGTGGACGATCGCCTGCGAGAGAAGGGGCGGCGAGATGTAGGTCGAGACGGCCCGATCGTCGTACGCTGCGCGCATCTCCTCGGGCACGACGAACCACCCGACCCGCAGGCCCGGCGCCACGGTTTTCGAGAACGACGACGTGAACGTGACCCGCCCGTTCGCGTCGAACCCGTGGATCGACCCGGGTGCTGTCCCCTCGTAGCGCACGAGGCCGTACGGGTCGTCCTCGAGGACGTCGAGGTCGTGCGCGCGGGCGAGCTCGGCGACACGGCGTCGGCGGACATCGCCGAGCGTTCGGCCGCTCGGGTTCTGGAAGGTCGGGATCGTGTAGAGGAACGAGACGTCCCCGCCTCGCTCCAGCTCGGCCTCGAGTGCCGCTGGATCGAGGCCCTGGTCGTCCATCGGCAGCGCGACGACCTCGGCGCCCAGGCCGCGCAGCACCTTGAGCGGCCGGTCGTACGTCGGCCCCTCGACGAGCACGCGGCCGGGCCGCCGCTCGAGCTGGACGGCCGCGTAGAACACGAACCCCTGGAGGCCGCCGGTCGTCAGGAACACCCGACCGGGGTCGACGCCATGGCGCTCGGCCAGGAGCTCTCTCAGCGGCCCGTACCCACCGCCCGTGCCATACGAGAGGATCGTGCGCCCGTCACGCTCGAGCGCCGCGCGGGCGCAGTCCGACAGAAGCGGCGGGTCGAGGCACTCCGGGGACGGCGCGCCGCGCGCGAAGGAGATCGGGGCCATCGCGTCGAGCCTACCGGGGTCGACCGGACCGACTGCTACCCTTCTTGGCACGGTCGACGCCCGTCGGCCCGTGAGATCCGCTTCGTTCGACTCCTTGTGGGCTCGAGTGTCGTAGGTCTCGAGCCAGATTCACCCAAAAACACAGGAGTCACATGTCTCAGGAGACGTTTGCCGCGCTCGGAGTGAGCGCTGGGCTCGCCGCAGCCCTCGAGGCCCGCGGCATCACCGCCCCATTCCAGATCCAGACGCGGGCGATCCCGCCTGCGCTCGCCGGCACGGATCTGCTCGCGAAATCGCCGACCGGGTCCGGCAAGACGCTGGCGTTCGCGATCCCGCTCGTCGAGCGGATGCCGCTCGACGACGCGCGGCCCGCCGCGCTCGTTCTCGTGCCGACGCGCGAGCTCGCCCTCCAGGTGACCGAGGAGATCGCGTACCTCGCGAAGGCGCGCGGGATCCAGGTCGCACCGGTCTACGGCGGTGTCTCGCTTCGCCCGCAGGCCAACCTGGCCCGCGACGCGCACGTGGTCGTCGCGACGCCCGGACGCCTGCAGGACCTGCTCGACCGGCGCCTTCTCACACTCGACGCGGTCGAGATGCTCGTCCTGGACGAGGCGGATCGAATGCTCGACATGGGCTTCAAGCCGCAGGTCGATCGGATCGTGAAGCGGCTGCCGCGTGAGCGCCAGACGATGTTCTTCTCGGCGACGCTCGACGGCGAGGTCGGCGAGTTGGCCAGGGAGTACACCCAGTCACCCGCCCGAATCGAGGCGGAGCTCCCGAGCGAGCACGCGTCGGGCGAGATCGACCACCGCTTCGTCCCCGTCACGGCCGAGACGAAGGTCGAGAAGCTCATCGAGCTTCTCGCCGCAGAGCGTGGTCTCGCCCTCGTCTTCGTCCGCACCAAGCGGGGTGCCGACCGGCTCGCCCGCAAGCTCGAGCAGCAGGGCGTCAGGGCGCTCGCGATGCACGGTGACCTGAACCAGTCGCAGCGCCAACGCGCCCTCACGCGGTTCGAGAGCGGCAAGGTGAGCACGCTCATCGCGACTGACGTCGCCGCGCGCGGCCTCGACCTCGACGATGTCACGCACGTGATCAACTTCGATCCGCCCGAGGACGGCAAGGCCTACACCCACCGCGTCGGCCGCACCGGGCGCGCAGGCCGCTCCGGCACGGGCATCACGCTCGTGCTCCCGGACCAGCAGGCCGACATGAGCCGGGTGGCCAGGCTCAACGGCCAGCAGGAGACGTTCGCGAGCACGGGGATGAAGTCGTCCGCGCCGCGGCTCGTCTACACGTCGCGCCGCCGCGGCGGCTGGGGATCGTCGACGACGCGGCGCCGGCCCTGAGCTGAGCTGAAGCTGATGCTCGAGGCGGCGAGCCTAGCCGCCGATATCGGTGCACTCCGAGGCGCTCTCGAGCGCCTCGGTGAGCGTCCCCTCGACGTCGAGCTCCTGTAGCCGGTTCGTCGCGTCGCGGATGCCCTCGAGCGCGGTCTGAGCCGCCGCGGCGATGTTGCCCGCCTGCACGGCGACATCCGTCGCGTCGTCGATCTCGCCGTCCACCTCGTCCTTCACCTCCTCGAAGGTCTCGCCCGCCTCCCGCGCCGCCGACTCCAGCTCGGTCGTGATCTCCTCGCCGCTCGGCACGTCCGGAGAGCCGAGCTCACGGAGATCGTCGGCGAAGGTCGATGCCGCGCTCGGCCGCGTCGTCGATGGCGTCGATGATCTGCTCTCCGCTCGGCAGCCCTTCCCCGGCCAGCCCTTCGCCGGCGTTCGAGATGCTCGTCGTGAACGTCTGGAGCGCGTCGCAGAAGCCCGAGGCCCAGGTCGCGGGCTCGACGGCCTCCGCTTCGTCGCCGCCGTCGTCTCCGCCGCACCCCGCGGCGAGCACCGCGAGAACGATCACAACAGCGAGCGAAGCGAGTCGCCTCATTCGAGGAATGTATCGTCGTGCGAGTACGCCGGCACGCACATGCAGAGCAGCCGGGCGCCGTCCGGCCCGGCGACGAGCTGGTGCCATGAGCCCGGCGGTATCAGCGCCGCGTCGCCCGCGGCGACGAGTTGCGTCTCACCGTCGATCTCGAGTCGCCCGCTGCCGTGCGTGAGAAGGTAGATCTCCTCGGTCTGCGCGTGGTAGTGCCGCTGCGTCTCCTGCCCGGGGCCGAGCGTCGCCTCGGCGAGCGACTGGACCGGCGTGTGATGGAGCTCGCGGATCGTCGAGCCGTCCTTCGTCGTGAACGGCGTCGCCTCAGCGAGTGATTGCAACTCCACACGACGATCCTACGCCCGCGCGACGCGCCCGCTCCAACGCCCCCAACTCCACTTGGCACCATCGAACTGTCCCAACTGCCCCCAGGGGCACTCCCGTGTCCCTGCAGTCACGGTAGCGGCGATTTCGTGACGTGTCTGTGCCGGCTTCGTGCCGCCTTCGTATCGGCTCGTGCCGGGCCGTGCGGGCCGTCGCAGCTTGCTTCCGCCGCCTTTGCACCAGGTCCGTGGCCACCTCGCGGCATGCGCCCGCCGCCTTCACGTCAGGCTCATGCCGCGTCACGGTGGGTTCGTCCCACGTTCACGCGTCGTCCCACCTTCCCGCGCTACGTCGCACCTTCCGACACGCTCGGCCACCTCGCGGGAGGCTCGTCCCACCTGCCCGACAGACCCTGCCACCTTCGCGGCAGGCGCACTTCCTGACTGCGCCAACTCCCATCACAGCGGCCCGTGACACGACTCGCGGTCGACTCAGCCGGCGTCTCGATCCTCGAGCATCCGCTCGATGCGACCCAGCCGAGCCATGAGCTGCTCGCGATCGTCGATGTCGCTCTCTCGTTCCTGCGCCCGTGATCTCGCGACGAAGACCGCGACCACGAGCGACGTCGTGATCGGAATCGCACTGACGCCGGCGAGCATGAGCACGCCTGCGACGATCTTGCCCGCAGTGCTTTCCGGCACGACGTCGCCGTAGCCGACGGTCGTCACGGTCGAGATCGCCCACCACAGCGCGTCGCCGAGAGTGTCGATCCCCGGATCGACCGCCCACTCCACCAGCGCCGCGACCAGGGCGAGCGTGAACGCCAGGACCGCGACCATCCGAACCGCCCGGACGATCGTCAGGGTCTCGAGCCTGCGTTGCAGCCGCTCTTCCAGTGTCGCGCGCACCCGCCCGGATTCGCGCGCGACGCCCGACCCCCTCCCGGACGAGACTCAGCCGAGGATCTTCGTCGCCTCGACAGCCGTGTGCCAGGCGCCGGCGACGATCCCGATCACGAGCACCCCGGGCAGGATGAGACGGCCGGCACGCGCGAGCCGGCCGGAAAGGCCCAGCCGGCGCGCCGCGAGAACGACGACCGCCGCAACGGCCGTAAACGCGAGCCCCACGGTTCCGGCCAGGGCAGCGATCACGAGGAGCGCAGGTCGCGGTCGAGAGCCGTCCCGGAGCCACCGCTCCACGAGCAGGACGACGAGGAGCGCCGCCAGGCCGGGTAGCACGACGAACGCCGCGACGGCAAGCCAGAGCGGGTCGAGGAGCGTGAAGTCCACCCCGCCCGAATGGACGAACAGCGTTCCACCGACAGCCGCGCCGAAGAGCGACCAGAGGCTCGCCCGCGCCCGTCGGGGGAGAGCGTCGCGAAGGACCGCGTACGCGACGCCGTTCGCCGCGCCGAGGGCTGCCATGCCGCCCACGAGCTGGAGGGTGCCGCCAACCGTGAACCGGCCGATCTCGAACCCGTCGTCGGACGTCGTACCGATGACGATCGGATCGGACAGCACGCGGAGAACCAGCATCACGAGCCGCCCGCCGATCCCGCCGACGACGATCCCGGCGACGGCGCCGGCGGCCGTCCCGACGAGTACCGTGCCCACGATCTCGCGCGCGTCGGCGCCGAGCGAGGCTCGTTCGTGTGTGATCTGCGGCGCGACCGCCGTCATCGGCGCGTCCAGAACGCGCTGCGGGGCAGCCGAGGGGTCACGCGTGCGGCTCGCCTTCTAGGGTCGAGCCAGCTCGGCGGCGAGCTCGGCCGTCTCGGTCGGCGTGCGGCCGACACGGATGCCCTTGGCCTCGAGCGCCTGCTTCTTTGCCTCGGCCGTGCCGGACGAGCCCGAGATGATCGCGCCGGCGTGCCCCATCGTCTTCCCCGGCGGCGCCGTGAAGCCCGCGATGTAGGCGACCACCGGCTTCGTCATCTCCGCCTCGATGAAGGCAGCAGCCTTCTCCTCCTCGTCGCCTCCGATCTCGCCGACCATCACGACGTACTCCGTCTCGGCGTCGTCCTGGAAGAGCCGCAGGATGTCGACGAACGACGAGCCGACGACGGGATCGCCGCCGATCCCAACGATCGTCGAGTTGCCGAGCCCCATCTGGGTCAGCTCGTGGCCGATCTGGTAGGTCAGCGTCCCCGAGCGCGAGACGAGCCCGATGTTGCCGGCGGTGAAGATCTCGGCCGGAATGATCCCGACGTTCGCTTTGCCCGGCGAGAGCGCCCCGGGGCAGTTCGGGCCGATCATCGTCACCTCACGCGCAGAGATGTATGCGTGAAGGCGAAGCATCTCGTGGGCCGGGACGCCCTCGGTGATCGCGATCACCGTGCGGACGCCTGCGTCCACCGCCTCGTAGACCGCGTCCGCTGCGAACGGCGCCGGCACGAAGACCATCGCCGTGTTCGCGCCGTGCTCGGACACCGCCTCCGCGACCGTGTCGAGAACGGGCACGCCGTCCACGTCCTGGCCGCCCTTGCCGGGCGTGACGCCCGCTACGAGCGCCGTCCCGTACTCCCGGTTTCGCAGGCCGTGGAACCTGCCCTCGGAGCCGGTGAGTCCCTGGACGACGAGTCGCGTCTCGGTGTCGACGATGATCGCCATCAGAAGCCCTTCACGGCCCGAATCGCGACCTTGTCGAGCGTCAGCCGCCCATCGGCGACGCGGTCGCCGAGCAGCCCCTCGACGCGTGCGGCGTCCTCTCCATCGCAGCCCGTCCGCTCGAGCCACGCGGCGAAGTCGATGCTGTGCGCGAAGAACCGCACGTTGTCGATCCCGAGCCCGGCCTCCTCGACGAAGCCGCGCCATTCGGCCTCGGTGTAGTTGCGCACGTGCGACGGGTCGCGCAGAGCCTCGGCCTCCTCGACGGCGTCACCCATGTGCAGTGTGTCGACGATGAGGACCCGCTCGCGGCTGACCCTGGCCATCTCGCCGACGGCCGCGCGAACGTCGGCGAAGTGGTGTGCAGCGGTTCGACACGCCACCACGTCGAAGGCACCGTCCGCGAACGGCAGGGATTCGGCACGGCAGACGACGTCCGGTCGCATCCCCGGGGCAGGGTCGCAGCTGACGACCTCGACGCCCGCGTCGCGCAGGCGCCGTGCAACGTGGCCGCCGCCGGTTGCGACGTCGAGCGCCGTCGAGGCGTCCTGCGCCCAGGCCACGAGCTGGTCGAGATCGTCGCCCTCGCGGTGGGCGTCCGAGTCGATGTACGCCTGCGCACGCTCGCTCCACGCGTCGGATGTCACGCGGCCGCCTCCACAGCGGCGGTCGCCGCCTCGAGCATGGTGGGCGACACGCGCAGGTTGGGCGGAGCGGCGTCCGCGAGGATCTGCCGGCCCTCCTCCGCGTTCGTCCCGTCGAGCCTGACGACGATCGGGAGGTCGAGCGACATCTCGCCGAGCGCCTGGAGGATCCCGCGCGCGACCTCGTCGCAGCGCGTGATGCCGCCGAAGACGTTGAAGAAGATCGCCTTCACCTGCGGGTCCTTCGTGATCACGGAGAGCGCGTCGACGACTCCCTGGGCGTCGCCGCCGCCACCGAGGTCGCAGAAGTTCGCCGGCCGGCCGCCCGCGAACGTCACCACGTCGACCGTCGACATCGTCAGCCCCGCGCCGTTACCGAGGACGCCGACCTCGCCGTCGAGCTTGACGTACGTGACGTGCTTCTCACGCGCCAGCGCCTCGAGCGGGTCAGCCGCCTCCCGATCGCGCATCTCGGCGATCTCCGGGTGGCGGAACAGCGCGTTGTCGTCGACCGTGAACTTCGAGTCGAGCGCCTTGACCTCGCCCTCCGGCGTGACGATCAGCGGGTTGATCTCGCACAGCATCGCGTCGAAGCGGACGAACGCGTCGTGGAGCCTCCCGACGATGGCGGCGATCTGCTTCTGCTCCGAGGGATGGGCGACACCCGCGCCGTGGACGAGCCGCCTCGCCTGCCATGGGTGGAAGCCCTCGAGCGCGTCGACGTGCAGTCGCACGAGCGCCTCGGGGCTCTCCTCGGCGACCTGCTCGATGTCGATCCCGCCCTGCGTCGTGAACATGTAGAGCGCCTGCTTCGCACCGCGGTCGAACGTGAGAGAGAGGTAGTACTCCTTCGCGATGTCGGAGGCCCTCTCGACCCAGAGCTTCCGCACGACGTGGCCGCGAATGTCGAGCCCGAGGATCTCCTTGGCGCGCTCCTCTGCCTCGTGGGCGTTGGCGGCGAGCTTGATACCGCCTGCCTTTCCGCGCCCTCCCGTCAGCACCTGCGCCTTGACGACCACGGGGCCACCGAGCACTTCGGCCGCCTGTCGGGCCTCGCCGGGCGTCGTCGCGAGCCGCCCGTCGGACACCGGGATCCCGACCCGCCGGAACAGCTCCTTCCCCTGGTACTCGTAGAGGTCCACGCCGCGCGGGAGGCTACCGGAACCTTGTGCGAGCATTCCGCGATGCCCCCGGTGCGCCTCCTCGTCGTCTCCATGCTGAGCGCGGGCCTGCTGTCGGGCTGCACCTCGAGCGACGAGCCGCCGGCGCCCCTCCCGTCCAGGGCCGCGCCGCAACGGGCGGAGCTCGGCTGGGAAGAGCGCTTCCCTGAGGAGGGCCAGGCACTGGTGTTCCGGGCGCACACGCTCGAGGTCACCGCGGACGGCTGGAGCGCGAACATCGAGGTCGAGAACCGCACGACGGTGCCGTGGCGGGTCGGCGGACCGGCACGCGACGTCCCGTCCTCGTTCGGCGTGATGCTCTTCCCGAGCAGCGAGTTGGAGGAGGTCGAGCAGCGTAGCGAGGAGGGTGAGCTGCCGGGCGTGCGTGCGGCGCAGCGCTTCGAGCCGCGGCTCCCGACGAGGCTGGCGCCCGGCGCGAGCTGGCGCGGGACGATCGCGGCGCGCGGCTCGCTCGCGGCTGGTCTCTACCTGCGGCTCGTCTACGGCCCGTTCGTCGCGGTCGGAGAGCCGCCGGAGGGGCTCCAGCCGGGCTTCTCGTGGATCACCGACCACGCATACCGGCTGAAAGGGTGAGCGCCTGCGCCAAGCGTCTAGCCTGGAAGCACCCCGTTGCGACGAAACTGGGAGGAAAGGTATGAGCGGTCGAGTCGTGCACTTCGAGGTTCCCTACGACGACGCCGAGCGGGCGCGCAGCTTCTACGGCGACGTTTTCGGCTGGCGGATCCAACCGATCCCTGAGATGAACTACGACATCGCCTCGACAGGCCCGGTCACGGATCAGGGCATGCCGAGCGAGCCGGGCTACGTCAGCGGTGGCTTGACTCAGCGCGGTGAGCTCGTGAGCCGGCCCGTGATCACGATCGAGGTCGCCGACATCGACGCGACGCTGGAGAAGGTGAGCGCGAGTGGCGGCTCGGCCGTGGGCGAGAAGCTCCAGGTCGGCGACATGGGGTTCGCCGCCTACTTCAACGACAGCGAGGGCAACCTCATGGGCCTCTGGCAGAACGCCGGCCAGCAGTAGTCGCCGACGAGACGGAGCGTTCGTCTCGGCTCGAGTGCCCGTCAGGCGGTGGGTATCGCCTGGGCGGCCGTGAGCACGAGCAGCGCGGCGAGCGCTGCTCCGATCGCGAGCTCGCAGACGCGATTCATCTCGGTACTCCCGACATCGATCGGATCCTCGGGATCGACAACCGGCGCCGTGATCCCCCGTTCGAGGGCCGGACCCGCGTGTCGCGCCGTCAGCTCACGCCCCGCACGTCCTCTTGCGCCCGGGTGGACGGAGACGATGCTGGCCCGGAGATGCCCTGTCGCCCTGGTTTCCGAGCAGGTGCCGGTACGACCTCAGCCCGGTTTGCCGACGACGTTCTCGAGCAGGCGCTCGAGCGCCGGCTCGATCCCGAGCGCGTCGGCGAACGCCCGATACTCGGCCTGAAGCCGCGCCCGGTCATGGGCCGGCCGCTCCGTCCGCGTCGCCCGCAGGAGCACGTTCTTCGGCGTGTGCTCGAGCGCGATGAACTCGACGATCTGGACGTCGTACCCGGCGAGCGTGAGTAGCCGGGCGCGTGCCGCGTCCGTCACCTCCGCGACGAAGCGCTCCCGAAGCGTTCCGTACCGGAGCAGTGGCCGCAGGACGTCGTTCTCGAGCTGCCCGAGAAGCTCGTGCTGGCAGCACGGGACGGCGAGGATCACGCGCGCGCCCGCGCGTACTGCGCGGTCGAGCGCCGCATCGGTCGCCGTGTCGCAGGCGTGCAGGCTGACCACGAGGTCGACGCCGCGCAGGTCGGCCTCGACGATGTCGCCGACCTCGAACCGGAGGCCGTCCGCGCCCAGTCGCCGGGCGAGCTCCTCGCACTCGGCGACCACGTCGGCCTTGACGTCGAGGCCGAGCATCTCGACCTCGCGGGAGTGAACGCGCGTGAGGAGGTCGTGGAGGGCAAAGGTGAGGTAGGCGCGCCCCGATCCGTAGTCGACGACTCGCAGCGGACCTTCCGGCAACGCGGGAACGATGTCGTCGACGAGCTCGACGAACCGGTTGACCTGACGGAACTTCGAGCGGCGCTGCGCGCGGACCCGACCGTCTGGAGACTGGACGCCCAACGCGACGAGGAACGGCACCGGTTCGCCTTCGGACAGGATGTGTCGTTTCGTCCGATCGTGCGCGCCGGTCGCGCGAGGTCGCGTCGGCGGACGGCGGAGGAGCCGCGGCTCCCCGCGCCCGGCGAGGACCTGCCAGTCGGCCTCCGGCTCGTGGAGGAGAGCCTGGTCGAACATCCCACCGATCGACTCGCGGAGCAGCGCCACGAGCGCGCCGCCGTCGAGGTTCTCGTCCGTCGTACGGCGCTCGTAGTGGCGGCGCACATGCCAGCGGAAGCCCGAGCGCAGCTCGACGGGATCGACCGTGATCCGTCGCGGGTGCTCCGGATCCGCCGCGCGTGGCTTGCTCAGCGTCGCGCCGGTCAAGGCCCGATCGAGGACGAGCTGCTCGACGAGCGCGGCGACGTTCACTCGATAGGCGCGACGACACAGACGCGCTGGCCGCTCGTG
This sequence comes from uncultured Actinomycetes bacterium, assembly GCA_963839755.1. Classification (GTDB taxonomy): domain Bacteria; phylum Actinomycetota; class Thermoleophilia; order Gaiellales; family Gaiellaceae; genus Gaiella. Next base: position 406,336 of record CAWIVU010000015.1, on the reverse strand, counting down.
ACAGAAGCGCCGACGCTGACGGCAACGTCTCGAACGACGCCGACGCGCGGCGCGACGATCTCGTTCTCCATCTTCATCGCCTCGACGACGCACAGCAGCTGACCGGCCTCCACGGCGTCGCCGTCGGCAACGGCGACCTTGAGCACCGTGCCTTGCATCGGGCTGACGACCGCTCCGTCCCCTGCCGCGGCGCCGCCCGACGCCGATCGTTCGAGACGACGCCGCGCGAGGTCGGCCCAGGGAGGCTCGCTGACGTGGAGTCGAACGTCGTAGGAGCGCCCGTCCACCTCGACTCCGACGAGGCGCGGAACCGTCGTGACGGCACCGTCCGACGCCGTTGCGACACTTGTTGCCTCATGAGAGAACGACTGCTCGAGCTCCTGCGCTCGCTCCGCGAGCTCCTCCGATTCGACCACGCCTTCGCACGTCTCGCCGCGGACGAAGCACGGATGCTCGAGCAGCGCGCGGTGGAATCCGAGCAGCGTCGCAGTCCCGTCGATGCGGAACTCGGCAAGCGCGCGAAGCATCCGCGCGATCGCCCGCTCGCGGTCGACGTCGTGGACGATCAGCTTGGCGATCATCGGGTCGTAGAGGTCACTGATCTCGTCCCCTGCCTCGATGCCGGAGTCGACCCGAACCCCCGGGCCGGCCGGCTCGCGATACGCGGTGATCCGGCCTGGCGTCGGAAGGAATCCACGCGAGACGTCCTCCGCATTGATCCGGCACTCGATGGCGTGCCCTCGGAGGGTGACGTCGGCCTGCGCCACGGAGAGCGGCTCACCGGCCGCGACGAGAACCTGCTCTCTGATCAGGTCGAGGCCGGTGACGAGCTCCGTGACGGTGTGCTCGACCTGGATCCGGGTGTTCATCTCCATGAAGAAGTAGTCGCCGTCGCGGGTGAGCAGGCCCTCGATCGTCCCGGCCGAGCGATATCCAGCCGCCCGCGCGGCCTCCACGGCGATCTGGCCGATGCGCGCCCGGAGCGCCGCGTCCACGGCGGGCGAAGGCGTCTCCTCGACGAGCTTCTGGTGTCGGCGCTGGATCGTGCAGTCGCGCTCGCCGAGGTGGATCACGTTTCCGTGACCGTCGGCGAGAACCTGAATCTCGACGTGCCGGGGATCCTCGATGAAGCGCTCGACGTAGACCCGAGCGTCGGCGAAGTACCGCTCGCCTTGCCGCGTCGCGGCTTCGAACGCACGGTCGGCGTCGCCGGGCGCCCGGACGATCTCCATCCCCTTGCCCCCGCCTCCGGCCGCGGCCTTGATGATCAGCGGATAGCCGATCTCGTCACCGAGTACGACGACCTCGGCAGCGCTCGCGACGGGATCGACCGCGCCGGGGATGATCGGCACGCCTGCGGCGCGCATCGCCGCGCGCGCAGCCGTCTTCGAGCCCATCAGCTCGATCGCCTCGGGCGGGGGCCCGATCCAGGTGAGGCCCGCGTCGCCGACGAGGCGCGCAAACGGTGCGTTCTCGGCGAGGAATCCATAACCGGGGTGAATCGCCTCTGCTCCCGCCCGCAGCGCGGTCTCGACCAGCACCTCGCCGCGCAGGTAGCTCTCCGCCGCCGGCCCGGGGCCGATGCGATACGCCTCGTCGGCGGCCCGCACGTGCGCGCGCCCCCGGTCCGCGTCCGAGTACACCGCGACGCACCCGATTCCCAGCTCACGCAGGGTGCGGAATACCCGAACCGCGATCTCACCCCGGTTCGCGACCAGCACCTTCGAGAAAGGAGGCATTCGACGCGTATTCTCCCCGAACCGTGACGCTGCCCGACCAGTTGACGCTCGCCCGGGCGTTGGCGGTCCCGGTCGTGGTCGTCCTGTTCGCCTGGGATTTCCCGAACCATGCGTACTGGGCGACCGCGGTGTTCGCCGTCGCGATGGCGACCGATCAGATCGACGGATGGCTGGCGCGCCGGTGGAACCAGACCTCGGCGTTCGGGTCGCTGCTCGACCCGATCGCGGACAAGGTGCTCGTGCTGGCGGCGCTCGTGATGCTGATCGGCGAGGGCGTCGCGCCCGCGTGGATGGTCGCTGCGATCGTCGCGCGCGAGATCGCGGTCTCCGGCCTGCGCCTCGCGGCCATCGAGCGCGGGGTCGTGATCGGAGCGCGCGACCTGGGAAAGCTGAAGACGTGGGCGCAGACGGCGGCCGCGACGATTGCCGGCCTCGAGGCGGCCGGCGCGTGGGACGCCGACCTGGCCTGGCCTGCGCTGCTCGTCGCGACGGTGCTGACGTGGATCAGCGGGCTCGACTACGCGCGGGTGGCGCCGCGCGTGCTGCGCGGCGAGCGGGCAGCGTCGTAGGACAGCTCGGGGCCGGAGAGCCTCAACTCGGCGTCGTCGACGCCCGGTTCAGCGTAGGCAGCGGCACCGCGTCATGAGCCCTCGGCCCAGCCTCGGCGGTATGCGGCTCGGCGAGCGTCGCAGCGCCCGAGATCGCATCCACGAGGCCCGCGCGCCACCACGCGCTCCGCTCCGGCCCTCGATCGGGCGCGAGCTGGACGCCGGCGCGCTCCACCGCAGCGCGTGCGGCGACGGCCGCGCGGCCGTCGGGGTCGTCGGCGAGCAGGAGGTCCACGTCCGCGAGGCTACGCGAGCGTGAGCAGTCGCGTTGCGGTCGCCTTGAACGTCGCAACGACGACCTCCCCCTCGCGGAGCCCTAGCCGGTCAACCGACGACGTCGAGATCTCCGCGACGAGCGGGCCCACGCGAACGCGGGCCCTGTTGCCGAGCCGCACGACGGACCCGATCGGCGCGCGCAGATGGTTGACGGCCGAGTCGTCGCTCTGCGCTCGAGCGACCGAGACATCCCATGGGTGGAGCGCGACCGCGACCCGCCCGACTCCCTCGTCGGTCGACCACACCGAGCCGCCGGTGTCGAGGCTCACCTCTGTCAGGCCGTTCGAGCCGCGGGTGGCGACGCCGCGGAGCAGCGTCGCGCCGGTGAAGCTCGCGACGAAGGGATCGGCCGGCGAAGCGACGAGGTCGTCCGGAAGGCCGAGCTGCCGAAGCTCTCCGTCGACGAGCACGCCGACCTGGTCGGCCAAGGCTGCAGCATCCTCGAAGTCGTGAGTCACGAGGATCGTCGGCAGGCTCACCGACGCAAGGAGGTCGCGGAGCTCGCTGCGGACCGCGTCCTTCGTATGCGCATCGAGTGCGGCGAGCGGCTCGTCGAGCAGGAGCACGCCCGGGTCGCGGGCGATTGCCCGGGCGAGTGCGACGCGCTGACGTTCTCCTCCGGAAATGCTTCCCGGCCCCGCATTCGCGAGGTGCCCGATGTGGAGCCGCTCGAGGAGCTCAGGGACGCGATCGGGCCGGCGGGCGCCGTAGCGCACGTTGGCGGAGACGCTCATGTGGGGGAACAGCGCGTACTCCTGGAAGACCAGCCCGACCGACCGTCGCTCCGGGGGCAGATCGAAGCCCCGGGCGGTGTCGAGCCAGACCTCGTCGCCGAGAGCGACCGCGCCGCGCTCGGGCCGAAGGAGCCCCGCCACGACTCGGAGCACGGTCGACTTGCCGGCGCCCGACGGGCCGACCAGGGCCAGCGTCCCCGCCGGCGCCTCGAGGCTCAGCTCGAGGCGGAACCGGCGTAGAGGATGGGAGAGGTCGACGTGGAGCGACGCCATGGGAATCGCAGCTTGGCGAGGAGGAGCAGTGCGGCGCTCACAGCGACGAGCGCCGCACCGATAGCGAGAGCCGTGTCGAAGTCGACGTCGAACTGCTCGTAGACCGCGAGCGAGAGCGTCTGCGTGACGCCCTGCAGCGAGCCGGCGAACATGATCGTCGCGCCGAACTCTCCGAGCCCGCGCGCGAAGGACAGCGCAGCGCCGGCACCGAGCCCGCCGCCCGCGAGCGGCAGCGCGATCTTCGCGAACGTCCGGGCTGGGCCGGCGCCGAGCGTTCGCGACGCAGCCGTAAGCGTCGGGTCGACGGCCTCGAAGGCCGCGATCGCCGTGCGGAGGTAGAACGGCCCCGCCACGAACGCAACCGCAAGGACCACCGCGAGCTTCGTGAACGCGACCTCGATGCCGAGCACCGAAAGTGTCTCGCCGAGGAGCCCGAGCCGTCCGAACGCCGCGAGGAGCCCGATCCCGGCGACGGCCGGCGGAAGGACGAGCGGAAGCTCGACGAGCGTGATCATGACCGCGCGTCCGGTGAACCGACGCGATGCAATGAGGTACGCCGCCGGCGTCCCGACGAGCAGAATCGCGGCCTGGGCGACAAGCGTGGTCTCGAGCGTGACGACCATCGCGTCACGGGCGACGTCCGAGCCGAGCGCGGCAAGGAGCTCGGACGGCGGGATCCGGAGGAAGATCGAGGCGATCGGGAGGACGAGGAATGCCAGGGCGAGCCCCGTGGCCGCCCATAGCAGGACGCCGAAGAGGCGGGTCATTCCGGGAGGCCGAAGCCGGCCGCGCGAAGTGCGCGCCGCCCGTCTGGCCCGAGCAGCGCGATCATGAACGCCTGCGCCGCCTCGAGATCGCGCGGCTGCGCTGCGATCGCCGCCTCGTACACGACGTCGGGCTGCGCCGTGGCAGGGAACCGGATCACGCGAACCTTCGATGCGACGGGCCGGACGTCGGTCGCATAGACGAAACCCGCGTCGGCCTCGCCGAGGGCGACCTTGCCGACGATCCCCTTGACGTCCGGCTCGAGGCTCACGGTCTTGCGCAGGACTCTCAGGAGCGAGAGGCGCTTCAGCACCTCACGCGTGTAGAGGCCGATCGGCACGTTCGGCCCCGCGACCACGAGCCTCAGCTTCGGGCGCCTCGCGAGGTCGGCGACCCGCGTGATCCGAGCGGGGTTGCCACGCGGGACGATCAGCACGAGGCTGTTCGTCGCGAACGCGACCGGCCGGCGAACAAGGCCTTCGGCGAAGAGGCGCACGCGTGTACTGCGGGCTCGCTGAGAGGAACACGTCGAACGGGAAACCCTGACGCGCCTGCTGGGCGAGTTGGTTCGATCCGCCGAAGGACGCTCTGGTGGCGTCGTCGATGCGCGGCAGCACCTCGGTGAGCGAGGCCGCAGCGAGCACGGTCGCCGGACCCTCGGTCGAGCGCGCCTGAACCGATCCCGCCACCACGGCCGCGCAGGAGACGAGGGCGAGAAGTGCGCCGAGCCGCCTCACCGCTCCACCATCACGCTGGTCGACTTGACCACGCCGGCGGCGCTCGATCCCGGGAGCGAGGCCGAGCTCCTCGACCGACTCCCGGGTCACGATCGCGACGACCCGCGCCGGCTCCGTGACGTCGATCTCGACTCGCGCGAGCAGCCCGTCCACCTCGACCGAGCGGACGATCCCCCGGAACCGGTTGCGCGCCGTCAGGCCCTCCGCGCCATCGCCGGCACGGAGACGCTCGACCTCGGAGACCGGGACGACACGCCGGTTGGCGGCGTCGCGCTCGACCCGGATCTTCCCCTCCCGATCCCAGCGGCGGAGCGTGTCGAGGCTGATCCCGAGCGCGCGTGACGCCTGCGCGGCCGTCAAGGCTTTCCTAGGCATTACCTATGTAATACCGAAGCACCGACGACTCCGCAAGGGGAATCGCCGGGTGAGGCACTTACTTATTTGACGAATTTCGTTTGCTTATGCTACACCTTCCCGATAGGAAAGGCCGAAGGGGTCCGCGGCAGCACGCCCGCGGCAGGTGGCAACGACTCAAGGAGCGCTATGCATCGCAGCAGGTTCGTCTGGATCTCGGTACTGGTCGCGGCCCTCGTGACGGCAGTCGCGGGCGCGGCGACGGCGGCCGACAAGAGCTCGAAGGACACCACGCTGAACCTGGTCGCCTACTCGACGCCGCGGCCGGTGCTCGACAAGCTGATCTCCGAGTTCCGCAAGACGCCGCAGGGGTCGGAGATCAACATTCGGGCGTCGTACGGCCCGTCCTCCGCCCAGGGGCAGGCCGTCGCCAACGGGCTACCCGCAGACGGGGTGATCCTCAACACGGGGAACGACATCAACGACCTCGTCGACAAGGGGCTCATCAACAAGAACTGGGACAAGCAGAGCTACAACGGCGTCGTGTGGAACTCGGTCGTCGTCTTCGGCCTGCGCAACGGCAACCCGAAGAAGATCAAGGGGTGGAACGACCTCCTCAAGCCGGGGGTCGGCGCCGTCACGGTCAACCCGTTCACCGGGGGGATCGCCAAGTGGAACATCCTCGCGGCCTACGTGGCGCAGCGGAAGCTCGGCAAGACCGACAAGCAGGCGATCGCCTACCTGCAGCGGTTTTACAAGAGCAACGTCGTGTCGCAGGACTCGTCCGGGTCGAACGCGACGAACACGTTCCTCTCGGGCAAGGGTGACGTGCTTCTCACGTTCGAGAGCGAGGCGATCAACGGGAAGATCCCGTTCGTGATCCCCCGCCAGACGATGTTGATCGACATCTACATCGCTGCGATCGAGAAGAGCCAGAACAAGCCGCAGTGGAACGCCTTCTCGCGCTATCTCAAGACGTATCCGGCGCAGAAGATCCTCGCCGAGAACGGGTACCGCCCGGTCAACAAGCAGGCGCTGAACGAGTTCCGGGGCAAGTTCCCGGTCCGGGCCGGCGAGACGAAGATCACCAGCCCGCTGCTCGGCGGCTGGCGCGCGGTCGACAAGAAGTGGTTCGACCCGAAGAGCAGCATCATGCAGCGGATCGAGGGCGGGCTCGGGGTGCCCACTGGCAGCTAGCACCGTCACCGAGGCGCCGGGACTCCCGGCGCCAGCGGCGCACCGCAGGGAGAGAGCCTCAATGGCTCTCTCCCTGCAAGTGGGCTTCGTCACGTCGTTCCTGCTGATCGTCGTCGTGCTGCCGATCGCTGCTGTCATCTGGCGGTCGACCGGGAACGGCTGGTCCGGCTTCTGGGAGGTCGTGTCGTCGCCTCAGGCCGTCTCGGCCCTGAAGCTCACGATGATCATGTCGACGCTGGCGGTGCTGACGACCGCGGTGTTCGGGACGATCATCGCGTGGGTCCTCGTGCGGGACTCCTTCGCCGGCAAGTCCGTCGTGAACGCCATCATCGACCTGCCGTTCGCACTGCCGACGATCGTCGCCGGGCTCGTGATCATGGCCCTCTACGGCCCCCGGACGCCGATCGACTTCACCATCGGCTCATACCAGTTCGACGCGAACGTGACGTTCACGCGCGGCGCGATCTACATCGCGCTGCTGTTCGTGACGCTCCCGTTCGTCGTCCGCACGGTGCAGCCCGTGCTCATCGAGCTCGACGAGGAGCTCGAGGACGCGGCGAGGTCGCTCGGGGCGAGCGGGTTCGCCACCTTCCGCCGCATCGTGTTGCCGAGCATCCTCCCCGGGATCCTGTCGGGGGTCGCGATGGCGTTCGCGCGCGCCGTCGGCGAGATCGGCGCGATCGTCCTGATCGCGGGCAACCTCCCCTTCAAGACCGAGGTCGCGTCGATCCACCTCTTCCACCGGATCGAGCAGGACCCCGAAGGCTCTGCCGCCGTGGCCGTCGTGCTGCTGCTGATCTCCTTCACCGTCCTGCTCGGCATCGGCGGTCTCCGCTGGTACGTGACGAGGCACGAGCGTGGGTAGGCTCAGCCTCAGATTCGCCGCGCTCGGCTACCTCGCGCTCATCCTCATCGGCCCACTCGCGATGATGGTCCTGCGCACTGCGGAGGACCTGGACGGCGCCTGGGCTGCGATCTCCGACCCGAACACGATTGCGGCCTTCAAGCTCACGCTCATGGTCACGGCGATCGCCGTCGCCGTGAACACCGTGTTCGGGATCGTCTGCGCGCTCCTCATCGTGCGGGGTGACGTCCCCGGCAGAGGGTTCCTCAACGCATTCGTCGACCTGCCCCTCTCGCTCTCACCGGTGATCGTGGGCTTCTCGCTCGTCACGCTCTACGGCCTCAACGGCTGGTTCGGGTGGTTCCAGCGGAACGGGTACGAGATCCTCTTCGCGACGCCGTCGATCGTGCTCGCCACGATCTTCGTCACCCTGCCGTTCGTCGTTCGCGAGGTCGTGCCGACGCTTCGCGAGATCGGGACGGAGCAGGAGCAGGCCGCCCAGACGCTCGGCGCGTCGGGCTGGCAGACGTTCTGGCGCATCACGCTCCCGTCGATCCGATGGGCGGTCGTCTACGGCGTCGTCCTCACGGCCGCGCGCGCGATCGGCGAGTACGGCGCGGTGGCGCTCGTCTCGGGGAACATCGCCGGCGAGACGCAGACGGCGACGCTCCGCGTCGAGGACGCGTACCAGTTCGCCTACGGGAACTACGCTCCCGCCTACGGCATCTCCTTCGTCCTCGCGGCGACGGCGATCCTCATCCTGATCCTCATGATCGTCGTCCAACCGAAGGGAACCAGGCACTGATGTCGATCTCCATTCGCCGTATCACGAAGCGATTCGACGACTTCGTCGCTCTCGACGACGTGTCCGTGGAGGTCGCGCGGGGCTCGCTCACGGCTCTTCTCGGGCCGAGCGGCAGCGGCAAGTCGACGCTACTGCGGATCGTCGCCGGGCTCGAGACCGCCGACGAGGGCGCTGTCTTCATCGACGACAAGAACGTCACGGGTCGCCCGCCGCAGGAGCGGGGCGTCGGCTTCGTCTTCCAGCACTACGCCGCCTTCAAGCACATGACCGTGTACGACAACGTCGCGTTCGGACTGAAGATCCGCAAGCGGCCGAAGGCGGAGATCGAGGAGCGCGTGCACCAGCTGCTGAAGCCTCGTCCAGCTCGAGGGCCTCGCGAAGCGGTACCCGTCACAGCTCTCGGGTGGGCAACGACAGCGCATGGGTCTCGCTCGCGCGCTGGCCATCGACCCGGCCGTTCTGCTCCTCGACGAGCCCTTCGGAGCCCTGGACGCCCGTGTGCGCGCCGAGCTCAGGGACTGGCTCCGGCGTCTCCACGACGAGACGCACACCACGACCGTGATCGTCACGCACGACCAGGAAGAGGCGATGGAGGTCGCGGACCAGGTCGCCGTGATGAGCGCCGGGCGGATCGAGCAGGTCGGCTCGCCGCGTGAGGTCTACGAGCAGCCGGCCAACGAGTTCGTGATGACGTTCGTGGGTCAGGCCCACCAGCTCGGAGACGCGTTCGTGCGACCACACGATCTCGAGGTCACACTCGAGCGCCAACGGGTCGACGCAAGAGGTGATGATCGACCGGATCGTCCACTTCGGGTTCAACGTTCGGCTGGATCTCGTCGGCGGTGACGGCGAGCGCCTCTCGGTGCAGACGACCCGCGACCATGCACGAGCTGCTCGAGTTCGCTTCCGGCCAGATCGTCTACGTCAGCGCGCCGTACGCGCACACGACGTTCACGTAGCCGGGCCCCCGTCGCCCGGTGGCCCGGAGCGGCTCGGGCCGCGCCAGGAGCCGACGAGCGCGCGACGATGTCGGCGAGCGTCGTCTGCTCGAGGACGTCGCGCATCGCCGACCGGAGGTCGAGCCAGACCGGCTGCAGCCCGGCAGCCGCGCCGACGTACTCGACGTCCTCGGGTCGGGCGCCGCGTACCGTGGCGATCGGCCCCTCGACCGCGCGGATCACGTCGGCGACCGAGATCTCCGTCGGCCGGGCGCGCGAGCGCGTAGCCGCCCTCCACCCCGCGCTGACTCGCGACGAGCTCCGCGTGGCGCAGCTCGACCAGGATGCTCTCGAGGAATTTCCGGGGGATCGTCTGAGCGGACGAGAGCTGCTCGCCCTTCACGAGCCCGCCGGCGGCGGCCAGCTCGAGCATCGCCCGGAGGGCGTAGTCGACCTTCGCCGAGACGCGCACGCGAGAACCGTACGCGACGAGTGACGACGGGCTAGCGCCGGTCGTCGATGCGCTTCGCCCTGTCGGTAATGCGGGACCCGCTGTAGACACGTCGAACGGTCTCCCGCAGTCGATCGAGCTGCAGGTCGCGCAGCGCTTCGACGTCGAGGACCCTCACGGCCCTCCACTCTGGACGTGCCGAGCGGGCGGAACAAGGCAGAAGGGGCGGGCGGCCGCCGCCTCACCGCGATTCCGTACGCTCGCGGGATGGACGTCGAGAGGGTCGAGGGCGCGGAGACGTTCGTCGAGCGGACGGGCGACCTGCTCCTGGTGGACGAAGCTCGCCATAACCTCGCCTTCGGGATTCTCTCCACCGCCCGGGCCCATCCCGACCTGTACCCCGAGGTGCGGGGTTGGGTCGTTCGCGACGAGGGCGCGGTGGTCGGTGCGGCGCTCCGCACGCCGCCGTACAACCTCGTCGTCGTGCACCCGACCGACGACCGTGCGCTGAGCGTGCTCGCCGACGCGATCGACGACGAGCTTCCAGGCGTGGTCGGGGCCGTGCCCGAAGTCGACACGTTCGCCGGCGCATGGTCGTCGCGCCACGAGGTGACGGTCGCTACTCACTTCGAGCAGGGGGTCTATGCGCTTCGGGCCGTGATCCCGCCGCGCGAGGTGCCCGGGCGCATGCGGCTCGCCGACGCCGGTGACCGGGCGCTCCTCCTCGAGTGGGTGGACGCGTTCGCGAAGGAGGTGCTGCGCGAAGGCCCCGACGCCGACTCCGAGCGCCACGAGCGATCGGTCGATGCACGACTGGGCGGCGGCGAGGCGGGCTTCGCGCTCTGGGACGCCGACGGCGGCTCCGTCTCGCTGGTGGGCTTCGGCGGCCCGACGCCGAACGGGATCCGGATCGGCCCGGTCTACACGCCGCCCGAGCTCCGCGGTCGGGGCTACGCCAGCGCCCTGACAGCGCAGGTCTCGCAGCTTCAGCTCGACCGCGGGAAGCGGTTCTGCTTCCTCTACACCGACCTCGCCAACCCGACCTCGAACGCGATCTACATGCGGATCGGGTACGAGCGCGTCTGCGACTCGCGCGAGCTCGCGTTCACGCCGGCCTGACCGCAGCGGGCCTCAGAGCGGGATGTTGCCGTGCTTGCGCTTCGGCGCAGGCTCGCGCTTCGTGAGCGTCGCCTCGAGCGCTCGCACGAGGTACGGCCGCGTCCGCCGCGGCTCGATCACGTCGTCGACGTACCCGCGCTCCGCCGCGGAATACGGGTTCGCGAAGCGCTCCTTGTAGTCGGCGATCAGCTCCGCCCTGCGCGCCTCGGGGTCCTCGGCACCCTCGAGCTCGTGTCGGAAGACGATGTTGACCGCGCCCTCGGGGCCCATCACCGCGACCTCGGCAGTCGGCCACGCGACGTTGACGTCCGCCCGGATGTGCTTCGAGCTCATGACGTCGTACGCCCCGCCGTACGCCTTGCGCGTGATCACGGTCAGCTTCGGCACGGTCGCCTCCGCGTAGGCGTAGAGCAGCTTGGCGCCGTGACGGATGATCCCGCCCCACTCCTGCGACGTGCCCGGCAGAAAGCCGGGGACGTCGACGAAGGTCAGCAACGGGACGTTGAACGCGTCACACGTGCGGACGAATCGCGCGGCCTTGACCGAGGCGTCGATGTCCAGCACTCCCGCGAGCGCAGCGGGCTGGTTGCCCACGACGCCGATCGCGTGCCCGCCGAGCCGGGCGAACCCGCAGACGATGTTCTCCGCGTACGACGGCTGGATCTCGAGGAACGCTCCGTCGTCGACGACCGATTCGACGACGCGCTTGATGTCATAGGGCTTGTTGGGCGAGTCGGGGATCACCGTGTCGAGCTCCGGCGCCTCGCGGTCGACGGGGTCCGTGGGCGGCGCGTACGGCGCCGACTCGAGGTTGTTCTGCGGGAGGAACGTCAAGAGGTAGCGCGCGTCCTCGATGCATGCCTGCTCGTCCGGGGCGACGAGGTGCGCAACACCCGACCTCGTGGCGTGCGCGGAGGCGCCTCCGAGATCCTCGAAGCTGACGTCCTCGCCGGTCACCGTCTTCACGACGTCGGGGCCGGTGATGAACATGTACGACGAGCCCTCGGTCATCAGGACGAAGTCGGTGATCGCCGGCGAGTAGACGGCGCCACCTGCGCAGGGCCCCATGATCAGCGAGATCTGCGGAACGACCCCCGAGGCCTGGACGTTGCGCCAGAAGATCTCGGCGTAGCCCGCGAGGGACACGACGCCCTCCTGGATCCGGGCGCCGCCGGAGTCGTTGATCCCCACGACGGGGCACCCGACCTTGACGGCCATGTCCATCACCTTGCAGACCTTCTCCGCGAAGACCTCCGAGAGCGAACCGCCGAAGACGGTGAAGTCCTGGCTGAAGACGCAGACCGGGCGCCCGAAGACGGTCCCGTAGCCCGTCACCACGGCGTCGCCCCACGGACGGTTCTCGCGCATCGCGAACTCCGCCTCGCGGTGACGCACGAAGCGATCGAGCTCCACGAACGAGCCCGGATCGAGCAGCAGGTCGACCCGCTCGCGGGCGAGGAGCTTCCCGCGCTCGTGCTGCCGCGCGACCGCCTTCTCCGACCCGGCGTGCTCCGCGGCCTCGCTCAGCTCGCGAAGCCACGCGAGCTTCTCCTCGGTCGTCTCGTGCCGCGTCGACATCGAGGCGGAGCCTACCGCCGAAATACGGCATGCCCGCTCCGAAATTACGGCAACCCCACTGATGCCGTGGCGCGCCGCGATTCCTAGCCTCAGCGCACCGAACGTACGAAGGAGGCGCCATGAACGGACTGCGCAGAGCACTTGCCGCCGCGACGATCGTCCTAGGCACCACGACAGCCGTAGCGAGCGCGCAGCAGCTCGCGTGGACATCGCCCAGAAGATCGACACGATCGCCGGCAACAACAGCGAGCTGAACACGGCGGCGCTCGACGGCTGCCCGATCCAGTCACCGGACGGGCTCGAGCCTGTACATCGCGTCGAACCGCCAGGAGGAAGGGGCGGGCTCGACATCTGGATGGCCACTCGTGCGAGCGCGAACGCGCAGTGGGGTGCCCACGCAGACCTGGGCGAGCCGGTCAACTCGGCCGCGGACGACTTCTGCCCGACGCCGGTCGGCAACGCGTGCGCCTCTTCTTCGTCAGCCGTGAAGCGCTGCCACGGAGCCTGCGGCCAGGGCGGCTCACGAGCTCGGGCTGCTCGAGCCGATCCCCTCGCGCCCGTAGCCCGGCGACGACCAAGGTATCGACGAGCTCGATCCCATCGGCCGCCGGTCGCGCATCCGGGAGTCGCTCTCGCGGTAGCGGCGAAACGGCCGGGCTCGACGCGAGCCTGGACTAAAGCGCCGGCGCATTCTCCCGCCTCCTGCGCGGTCCGCAAAGGCGGATAGCATCGGTCGGTGGACGCGCCACTGGATCGTTCGGCGACGTGGCCGTACGAGGACGGAGAGCCGGGCCGATTCTCGTACGCGCGGGCCGATCATCCGACCGGGGTCGCCTGCGAGGAAGCCCTCGGCGCACTCGACGGCGGGCACGCGCTCCTCTACCCGAGCGGGATGGGAGCGGTGACGACGATCGTCCTCACGATGCTGCGACCCGGCCAGACGATCGCGCTCGCCGAGGGCGCCTACTACGGCCATCGTGTGCTCTTCGACCACCTCGCGCCCTGGGGGGTGAACGTGGTCGAGTTCGACCAGACCGGGTCACCGCCGGACGGCGTCGACCTGATCCTCGTCGAGGCGCCCGCCAACCCGCTGCTCACGATGCCCGACCTCGAGGCGGCTGCGGCCCACAGCGCATCCGTCGTGTGCGACGCGACGGTCGCGTCGCCGTTGCGACTCCGACCGCTCGAGCAGGGCTGCGACGTCGTGCTCCACTCGGCGACGAAGGTCATCTCCGGCCACGACGACGTGCTCGCCGGGGTCACGGTGACCCGCGACCGGGAGCTCTGCGACCGGCTGCACCTCACACGCAGGCTCGCGGGAATCGTCGCCTCGGCCGACACGGCCTGGCTCGTGCTCCGCGGGATCGGGACGCTCGGGACGCGCCTCGACCGTCAGGAGGCATCGGCGCGCGTCCTCGCGGCGCGCCTCGCGGCGCACCCCGCTGTCGAGAGGGTGCGCTACCCGGGCTTCTCGTTTCTCGTCTCGTTCGATGTCGCCGATGCGGAAGCCGCCGGCCGCGTCGAGCGCGGGACGACGCTCATCGAGAACGCGACGAGCCTCGGTGGCACGCGGACGAAGCTCGAGGGGCGGCATCGCTGGGAGGGAGACCGGATCCCGACCGGGCTGCTCCGCCTGTCGGTCGGGCTCGAGGCGGTCGATGACGTCTGGTCGGATCTCGAAGCTGCGCTCGAGCACGCCTGAGGGAACGAGCCGCCGCAAGACGCCTTCGCTCGAGCCGTTGGCTCGCTCTCTAGACTGCCTCCTGGGGTTCCGTGCCGGCGACTCGACGGAGGCGGACGAGCGCGTGGAGCGAGCCATCGTCGAGGACCTGACGCTCGAGTACGAGGATTCCGGGTCCGGTCACCCGGTTGTCTGCATCCACGGCGCTTTCATCGCCGACACCTTCACGCCCCTGCTGTCGGAGCCGAGCCTGGCCGACCGATACCGGCTGATCAGATACCACCGTCGAGGGTATGCCGGCAGCAGCGCGGTCGTAACCGGCGGGAGCCTCGTCGAGGAGGCCGCCGACTGTCGCAGGCTGCTATCAGACCTCGGCATCGAGCGCGCACACGTCGTCGGGCACTCGCTCGGCGGCGGGATCGGGCTGCAGCTCGCCCTGGACGCGCCGCAACTCGTCGCAACGCTCAGCCTCCTCGAGCCCGCGCTGGTGGTCGGAGAGAGCGCGCACCTTTACCGGGAGTCACTGGCGCAGAGCATCGAGCGATACCGCGAGGTCGGACCTTCGATCGCCATTGACGAGTTCTTCGAAAAACGGTGGCCCCGGTACCGCGAGCACCTGGCACAGGTGCTGCCGGGAGCGTTCGAGCAGTCGGTGGCCGACGCGGCGACCTCGTTCGAGTCGGATCTCCCGGCGGCGCTCGGCTCGGAATTCGGGCAGGAGGAGGCACGACGGATCGCGCAACCGGTCCTCGTCGTGCTCGGGGAGGAGAGCGTCGCTCTGCATCCACGCTTCGGCGAGGTCTATCGGCTGCTGCTCGAGTGGATGCCGAGCGCCGAGGGCTTCATCGTCCCCGGCGCGACCCACTTCCTCCATGTCCAGAGCCCCCATGTGGTGGCCGAGGCGCTCGTCGAGTTCCTCGCGCGCCACCCGGAGAGGCCAGGGTGACGGCTGTCGCCGACGCCGCGACGAGGGCGGGATTGCTCGGACGCGCGACCGTGAAGGCATGCGTTTCTCTCCCGCAAGGTCGGTCGAGCTGCCGACGACCGACACCGCCTTGCCCGGCCGCGACCGGGCGATCGTGATTGCGCGGCCGCACCTGGTGCTCGACACGCCGATGATCCCGCCGTTCCCGGAGGGACTCGAGCGGGTCGTAGTCGGTATGGGGTGTTTCTTGGGGGGCGGAGCGGCTCTTCTGACTTCGTCAGCCCGGACGAGGCACGTAGAAACCGCCGGGACAGATCCTCGTCGCGCGCTTGTCGTGGTTCGGCTCGTGGCTCACGAACGAGCCGACAGCCGCGGCGTTCGCCGAGCGAGCCGTAAAGTGACTGTGGCGCAGGTCGAATGAGGAGGTAGCGGAACATGAGCGGATCGGTGGAGAAGGCAATCCTTGCCGGTGGATGCTTCTGGGGAATGCAAGACCTCTTCCGGAAGCAGCCTGGCGTTCTCTCGACGAGGGTCGGGTACGCGGGCGGCGACGTCCCCAACGCGACCTACCGCAACCACGGCACCCACGCCGAGGCGATCGAGATCATCTTCGACCCGGCGCAGACGTCGTATCGCCAACTCCTCGAGTTCTTCTTCCAGATCCACGACCCGACGACGATGAACCGCCAGGGCAACGACATCGGAACGAGCTACCGCTCAGCGATCCTCTACCTCGACGATGAGCAGCGGCGCGTCGCTGAGGACACGATCGCTGCGATCGACTCGTCGGGGCGCTGGCCGGAGAAGGTCGTGACGGAGGTGACGCCGGCGGGGCCATTCTGGGAGGCCGAGCCCGAGCATCAGGACTACCTTGAGAGGTACCCGAACGGCTACACCTGCCACTTCGTACGGCCCGAGTGGGTTCTACCCGGCGCGGTAGAAGCAGCCGCCGGCTAGCCAGCGGCCGGATCAGCCAAGCGGAAGTAGCGGCTTCGGCGGTAGCCATGGCGCCCGCATGCGAGAACGCTCGTGGGCCAGTGCTGTGTGCCCGACAAGCGCAGAAGTGCGCCTACAAGAGCGCCCGTCGAGCGGAATCTACGAAGGTCTGATTATCGCTTCGGGCGGCGTTGCGGGGGTGGAGAGGACGTCCCCCCTTCGAGTTTCGGGGTCGACCTCGGACTTGAAGATCTTGCGCAGCCCGTCGAGCGCGTCGTCACTCGAGACGCCGCGGTACGGGTACGGCGCGGGCGCGCGATACACCTCCGGCGCGAACGGGCCGAAGCCCGCCTTGTAGGGATGCACCTTGCTCGTCATCGTCATGGTGAGAAGCGTCCGGCCGTGAAACGCGTTGTCGAAAACGACAACGGCACTTCTCCCCGTTGCGACGCGTGCGATCTTCACCGCGTTCTCGTTGGCCTCCGCGCCGGTGTTGACGAGGATCGACTTCTGTTCCTCGCCGGCGCAGGGCGAGAGCTCCGCGAGCAGCCGGCACGTGTCGACGTAGGGCTCGTAGACACCGACCATGAAGCACTGGTGCAGGTAACGGTCGGCCTGCTGCTGGATCGCCTCGACGACCGGCCCGAACCGATGGCCGGTGTTCTGGCAGCCGATCCCGCCGGCGAAGTCGAGGAACACGCGGCCGTCCGCATCCGTGACCCGCGCGCCGTCCGCGCCGGTCACGACGAGTCGCGGCGTCGACACGCCGGACGAGACGAAGCGCTGCCGGTCCGCGAGGATCCGGTCGGACGAGCGCTGCTCCGTCGAAGCCATGCGCGCGAGTATGACGCGCCAACGACCGCCGCGAAGCGCAATCCGGCAGTCGTCCGCTTCGCGGAAACCTTTCGACGATCCGCTGGCAGCGACCCCGACCCGGCCCAGGAACCGAGGCGCCTGCGGCGCCGAAGGCGACTCTCTTGGGGATGTGCCCCGCCGCAGCGGGACCAAGCCGCGGACTGGTCCCCTTGCGGAACTCCGCTCGCGGACAAGCGTGGTGCGGTTTGCCACACCACGCGCCCCGTCCGGCTTCTGCCACGATTCGCGCAAATGGAGACACTGACGAGCGTCCTCATCGTGGACGACCACCCGAGCTTCCGTGCCTGCGCGCGGATGATCCTCGAGGCCGACGGCTTTACGGTGATCGGAGAGGCAGAGGACGGCGAAAGCGCGCTCTCCGCGATCCAGAGCCTCAGTCCGGACGTCGTCCTCCTCGACATCCAGCTTCCGGACATGGACGGCTTCGCCGTGCTCGACAGGCTCACGTCCGATGCCCCGCCGGTCGTGCTCGTGTCGAGCCGGGACGCCTGCGACTACGACGGCCTGATCCGCAAGAGCCGTGCGCGCGGCTTCATCGCGAAGGCCGAGTTGTCCGGCACCGCCGTTCGTTCTCTTCTGAGGTGACCCGACACCGACTCGCGGCCGCTGTCGCGCTCGGTGCCGTCCTCTACACGGGCGCCCTCCTCCTCGTCGTCACGAGCGAGCCGCGGGAGCCCGAGACGCTCAACCTCTTCGCCCTCGTCCTCGTGGCGGGGCTCGTCTTCACCGTCACGGGCGCGATCGCCGCAGCGCGTCGCCCGACCAATCGGACCGGTGCGCAGATGCTCGCCGTCGGGCTCCTCTGGTCGCTCGGCGCCCTGCAGGCGTCCGACGGGTCGCTTCTGTTCACCCTCGGCTTCGTCGTGAGCGGGCTCGCATTCGTGGCCTTCGCGCACCTGATCCTCTCGTACCCGACCGGGCAGCTGCGACGGGAGGACCGGCCGCTCGTCGGGCTCGTGCTGGCGCTGGTGACGCTCGGACCGCTGGCGATAACCCTCTTCGACCCGAGCCCGCTCCCGGCGTGCGAGAACTGCCCCGAGAGCGCCTTCCTCGTGGCCGACCGCCCGGGCCTCGCGCGCGCCATCTCCATCGCGCTCGCGTTGTCGGCCGCCGGGGTACTGGCGGCGTTCGGACTTCGGCTCGTACGGCGCTACGGCGAGGCGACGCCGCCGCTGCGTCGGGTTCTGGGGCCTGTCTACCTCGTCACGTTGATCGCGCTGGTCGACCTCTTCGCGAGCGGTGTCGTGGGGGCGATCGACGCGTCTGCCGGCCTCGTGGTCGAGCTCATCGCGATCTCCTCGCTCGCGCTGATGCCCGTGGCATTCCTGATGGGCATCCTCCGGACCCGGCTCGCACGAGCGGGGATCGCGGACCTCGCGATCGCGATCGGCCACGGGACACCGCTTCGCGACGCGCTCGCAGAGGCCCTCGGGGATCCGTCGCTCGACCTCGCCTACTGGTCGGAGGAACGCCAGGGCTGGGTCGATCAGGACGGCCGGCCGCTCGCCGAGCCGCTGGCGAAGGGCGGGCACGCCGCGACGTTCGTCGAGCACGGCGGCAAGCGCGTGGCGGTGCTCCTCCACGATCGGAGCCTCACGGACCAGCGACCCCTCGTCGACGCCGTTGCGGCGACCGCGTCGCTGGCGTTCGAGAAGGAGCGCCTCCAGGCCGAAGTGCGTGCTCAGTACCGCTTTCTCGAGACGATCATCAACACCGCGCCGAGCCTGCTGTCGGTCGTCGACCCGGAGGGCCGCATGCGGAACTTCAACCGCGCGGTCGAGGTGGCGAGCGGGCTCGACGACCGCAGTCGGCTCGAGGGCGCGTACTTCTGGGACGTGTTCATCGATCCGGACGAGCGCGAGGCGATGATCGAGCGCTTCCACGCAGCCGCGCCTGCCTTCGAGCCGTCGGAGTACGAGAACGTGTTCACGGACGCGAAGGGGAAAGAGCGGGTGATTGCCTGGCACTCGGCGCCGCTCGTCGACGAGAGCGGCAAGGTCGTGCGGATCATCGCCGGTGGGATCGACATCACCGACCGGAAGCGTCGCGAGCTCGACCTCCAGCGCCAGCGGGACTTCGCGAACGCGGTCGCGGACACGATCCCGAGTTTCATCGTCGTCGTCGACCACGAAGCGATGGTCGTCCCGTACGGCGCCAACCGGGCGTTCTGCGAGGCATTCGGCCGGACGCTGGAGGAGCTCGGGGGGACGTCGTTCCTCGAGGTCGTGGCGCGCGAGGACGAGTTCGTGGCCCGGATGGCGGTCGCGGGAGCGGCCAACGGCGTCCCACAGCTCGAGCGCGAGTCGAGCTGGCTCGCGCGCGACGGGCACGAGCTGACGGTCGCGTGGACCGCGACGCCCATTCTCGACCAGTGGGGAGTGCCCCGCGTGCTCCTCGCCGGGGCGGACGTCAGCGAGCGCAAGCGCCAGGACGAGGAGGTCCGCGCATCGCGAAAGCGGATCGTGGACGCCACGGACGCAGCCCGCCGGCGCCTCGAGCGCAACCTCCACGACGGCGCGCAACAACGGCTCGCGGCGCTCTCTCTGTCGCTGCGCCTGGCCGAGGCGCGGCTGGAGACCGACGTGGCCGAGGCCGCGGAGATTCTCACGCGGGCCCGCGAAGAGCTGGCACGTGCCCTCGAGGAGCTGCGCGAGCTCGCCCGGGGGCTGCACCCGAACGTCCTCACCGACCGCGGCCTCGGCCCCGCGCTCGAGGCGCTCGTGATTCGCTCGCCGTTTCCGGTCGAGGTAGCCGTTCCCGAGCAGCGTCTGCCGCCTGCAATCGAGGCGGCGGCGTACTACGTGGCCGCCGAGGCGCTTGCCAACGTCGCGAAGTACGCGCACGCCAGCGGTGCTCAGGTGTCGGTGCTCGAGTCCGACGACGGCGACGAGGTCGTGATCGAGGTGTCCGACGACGGGGTCGGCGGCGCCGATGCGACGCGTGGAACGGGTCTCAGGGGTCTCGAGGATCGTGTCGAGTCGCTCGACGGCGCACTCGACATCTCCAGCCCGCCCGGCCGCGGGACGACACTGCGCGCGAGCATCCCGCTCGCTCGCAGCCCCCTCCCTCTCTAGCGCGGCGACATCGTTCGTAGACTCCTCGCATGGAGTCGCTGCCGACCGGGACCGTCACGTTCCTCTTTGCCGACGTCGAAGGCTCCACGCGTCTCGTGCAGACCGCGGGCGGTGCGTACGCCGACGTCATCGCGGACGTGCGGCGCCTGCTGCGCGCCGAGATCGGGGCGACGGGCGGGTCGGAGGTCGACGCGACAGGCGACGAGATCTCTGCCGTCTTCGGGGAAGTTCAGCCGGCGCTCCAGGCCGCCCTCACCGGTCAGGAGCGGATCCGTGACCACTCCTGGCCCGACGGGCTCGCCGTCAAGGTGCGGATGGGCCTGCACACGGGTGTTCCGCATCTCGGCGAGGAGGGCTACACCGGCCTCGACGTCATCCGCGCGTCTCGGATCGCCGCGGCCGGGCACGGCGGGCAGGTCCTCTTGTCGTCGACAGCAGCGCCGTTCGCAACGGGGGTCGAGACGAGAGATCTCGGGACGCACCGACTCCAGGGACTTCCCGATCCCGAGCGCATCCACCAGGTGCTCGCCGACGGGCTGCCGCGCGACTTCCCGCCGCTTCGCGGGACGGTCTCGCAGCTTGGCGACGCTCGCCGCGTCGTCATCGCAGACGACTCGATCCTCCTCCGGGAGGGCGTAGCGCGGCTGCTCGAGGAAGCAGGGTTCGAGGTCGTCGCGCAGTCGGGGAACGCGGAGGACCTGCTCCGCCACGTCGCGATGCACAAGCCCGACGTCGCGGTCGTGGACATCCGCATGCCGCCCACGCATACGGACGAGGGCCTTCGGGCCGCCCGCGAGATCCGCGAGCGGTATCCCACGGTCGGCGTGCTCCTGCTGTCGCAGTACGTCGAGCCCGGGTACGCAATGGCGCTCCTCGAGACGAGCGCCGAGGGTGTCGGCTATCTCCTCAAGGACCGCGTCGCCGATCTCGAGCAGTTCGGCACGGCCGTGCGCCGCGTGGCCGACGGGGGCTCGGCGCTCGACCCCGCCGTCGTCAGCGAGCTCGTGGGTCGCAAGCGCGCCGACGACCCGCTGGAGCAGCTGACCCCGCGCGAGCGCGAGGTGCTCGAGCTGATGGCGGAAGGCCGGTCTAACCAGGCGATTGCGGAGCGGCTCTTCGTCACCCTCCGCGCAGTCGAGAAGCATGTGACGAGCATCTTCACGAAGCTCGGCCTGCCGGCATCGACGGACGACCACCGCCGCGTGCTCGCCGTGCTCGCCTTCCTGCGCGCGTAACGCCGCGAGCTTCAGTTCCCCCGCAGATCGCATGGCCGGTCAGCGTCCAGGGCGTCGTCCGGGTGGTTCGCCGCAATCCCTTCAGGGTGTGGTTACCCGAACCGCCGGACGCGGGGTCACCCCATACCCGTGGCACGGCCCGCGGGCCAGACTCGTCTCATGGTGCGAAGCTGGCTCTCACACTCGCATTCCGGCGGCCGCGAGATCGCCGGACTTGCCGTGCTGTACGGCGTCTACGAGGTCATTCGCGGCGCCGGCGGCGAAAACGTCCAGGCTGCCATGCAGAACACCGCCGACATCGTCGCGCTCGAGCAGGCCGCCGGGATCTACGTCGAGCGCGGCGTGCAGAGCGCGTTCGAGGCGATCCCGTTCGCGCCGGCGATGCTCGGACTCGCATACGTACTCCTGCACTTCGTCGGCACCGCCGTCGCCCTCGTCTGGGTGCACCGGCGGCATCCCGACCGGTTCCCGATCGTCCGAACGACGTTCGTTGCCGCCACGGCGCTCGCGCTCGTCGGCTACGTCCTGTACCCGGCGGCGCCGCCGCGCCTCAGTGATCTCGGCTTCTCCGACACGGTGACGAGCTCGACCGGGCTCGACCTGAGCTCCGATCTACTCGGCGCTCTCTACAACCCGTTCGCTGCAGTGCCGAGCCTGCACTTCGGCTACGCGCTGATCGTCGGCGCCGTTCTGTTCGTGATCGCCGAGCGCCGTGCATGGCGCGTCGCGGGAGCGCTCTACCCCGCGGCGATGCTCCTGATCATCGTCGCCACGGGCAATCACTTCATCGTCGACGCGGCGCTCGGCGGCCTCGTCGTCGCCGTCGGCTGGCTCGCAGCGCGAGCGCTCGTCGCATCGCCCGTGCGCCGACCTCGGGTGGCAGTGGCGAACGGGTCCTGCGCCTGAGGTCCGGTGAGAGGGGCGGGCTCTCAGCCGCGCCCCTCGAAGCGCAGATCCCGACCACATTCGGTCGTACACTCAGGACACGCCGGAGTAGCTCAGCTGGTCAGAGCACTGGTTTTGTAAACCAGGGGCCGAGGGTTCGAGTCCCTCCTCCGGCTTTTCTTCATCTCACCTCTTGCGAGGCTCGTTGTCCGTCCGGTCAACGAGATATCCTCAGGACCGATGGAGCACCCGAAGGATGTCGGCGATCGCGCGATGCTAGCGGTGATGCTCGCACTGACAGAGCTCGGATACGACGTCTCGGTCCCTTTCGGCGACAACTCGAGGTACGACCTCGTCATCGACGACGGGGCCAGACTCCAACGCGTTCAGTGCAAGTCTGGCCGCCTGCGCGATGGGACTGTCAGATTCCGAACCTCGAGCTCCTACGCGCACCACGCCCGATGCAAACGCCGTCAGCTTCACTACCGCGGGGAGGTGGATGCATTCGCCGTGTACTGCTGGGAGACGGGGGCCGTCTACCTCATCCCGATCAATGAACTTCCGACCGTCGGTGCCTACCTTCGCGTCGAGCCGACGCGGAATGGCCAGCGAAAGCGTGTCCGGAAAGCGGCCGACTACCAGGTTGCCAACGTCAGCCTGACGACCACGTCAGGCGCCTTCTGACGCGACGCGCCTCGGCCAGCACTTCTATCTCCGCGCATCATGCTCCGCCTAATCAGGCAGGCACGGCGCGCGTCGCCTGGTGCGCGAGGATCTTCCGCTTCACGCGCTGGAGCGCGTTGTCGATCGTCTTGCAGTCGCACTCGAGCACCTCTGCCATCGACTCGTACGAGTTGCCGTCGAGGTAGAGGCGGAGCGCCTCGGCCTCCAGACCCGAGAGCGTCGTGCCGAGGCAGCCCACGAGGGACTGGAGCTCCTCGGTCGAGATGACGCGGACCGAAGGGTCGTCGACCAGCGGGCCAGGGAGCGCGTCGCCGAGGGTGCATTCTCCCTCGACATCCTGACCGGCCGGCGTGTGGCTGAAGGAGACGTACGTATTGAGCGGCGCGTGCTTGAAGCGCGTGGCGGACTTGATCGCCGTGATGATCTGACGCGTCACGCAAAGCTCGGCGAACGACCGGAACGAGGTTTCCTTGTCCGAGCGGAAGTCGCGGATCGCCTTGTAGAGGCCGATCATCCCCTCTTGCACGAGGTCGTCCGCGTCGCCGCCCGCCAGGAAGTACGAGCTCGCCTTGAGCCTCACGAAGCCGTGGTAGCGGCGCATCAGCTCATCGAGGGCGCTCTGACTGCCGTTTCGAGCCTTCAGGACGAGCTGGAGATCCTCGAGCTCCCGCTGCAGCTTCTGCGGGCTCTTCGGTGCTGTCGCTTGCCGCGCCGACATTGTCGTCTCCCCTTGGCCGGTGGTCTCCGAGTGACCGTCGGGGTGAAGTCTCACCCTGAAGTCGAGGGAGAAGCTAGCAGGATCTTGCAAGCGTTACAACCCTTTGCGCAAATTCCATTCTGATAAGAACATGTGTTCGGGTGGGTACACGCTGCACTCGCCGTCACGAACTCGGCTCGAAGTCGTGACACACCTGTATCGATATGGGCGGTAGAGCTACACCAGGACATGAGAGTGCCCCTGGGGGTGGTTGACGGCGCCTCAGCGGCGAAGCAGCCGCGCCGTCAGGCGCCCAGGCCGCGGCGGAGACGCTCGAGCTTCGCACGGGTCTCGGCGTCGACGCGGTCACCGAGCCTGCTTGCAAGCCCCTCGCGGTGGACGACCGCTTCCAGCTCGCCGAGGAACGCGGATGACCCGCGCTTCCTCACTTCCTGGCCACTCGTGCCTCGCACCGCGGCGTCCGACGTGACGAGCAGCACCGCCTCGCGCTCCCGGTGCTGTGCAGCCAGGCGCTCGAGCGCCGTGTCGGCATCGGGCGCAAAGCGGACGCTCAACGGACCGACGACCCGATCCCCGCCGACGCCGTCGAACACGACGATGCCACGGGCGCCCCGCACCGCCACGAAGCTCGACAGGAGATCGACGAGCTCGTCCCGATCGGCGAACCGTCCGGCGTGAAAGAGGTTCGACCCGTCGAACAGGTACAGCGCCGGCTCTGACATTCAACCTCCAGTAGAGGTTGAGTCTTGTCGCTGACGACGCGCTTCGAAGAGCGCGACGGCGGCCGCGACGCTCACATTGAGCGACTCGACACCCGGCGCGAGGGGAATTGCGATCGTGCCATCGCACGCCCTGCGCACGAGCGGCCGGACACCCTTCCCCTCGGCCCCGAGGACGAGGGCGACGCCGTCCGTCAGGTCGACGTCCCACACGCGCGCGTCGCCGTCCGCGGCCGCGGCGTACGCCCAGAGCCGGTCGCCCTTCACGTCGGCGAGGTATCGCGCGAGGTTGGGGACGACAGCCACCGGCAGGTGCTCGACGGCGCCCGCGGACGACCTCGACACCGCCGGCGTGACCACCGTGGCGCCGTGAGCCGGCACGACGACCCCGGTCGCGCCGGCGCCTGCCGCACTGCGAACGACAGCGCCGAGGTTGCGCGGATCGGTGACCTGGTCGAGGCAGCAGATGAGCGGGCGCTCGACGGCCGCAAGCTCCCACGCGTCGGCGTACGGGTACGGCTCACACCAGGCGACGACACCCTGGTGATCGGCCGTCCCGGCCGCCTCGGTGAGCTCGCGCTCCTTGCGGACGCGTGCTCGTGGCCCCTCGTCGAGCCAGTCGAGGGCAGCGGCGGCGCGCTCGCTCGCCCACACCTCGAGCACCGCTCGACGACCGCGGAGCGCTTCGCGCACGGCGTTCCTGCCGTAGACGAGGTCGCGCGTCACCGCCGGGGGACGAGCTCGTACCCGTCGTCGACGTCGCGCACGTCCCATCCGGCTTCCGTGATCGCGCCGCGTAGCCGGTCTGCCTCACCGAACTCGCGTCTCGCACGCGCCGCGACACGCTCCTCCGCGAGGGCGACGACGTGGTCAGGCGGCCTTCGGTCGATCAGCCAAGCGTTGCCAGGCCGAACACATCGAGGCCTCGGCGGAGCTCTGCCAGAGCCCCGATCGGGCCCAGTCGTGCATGACCGCGAGCGCCGTCGGGCGTGTTGAAGTCGTCCTCGAGCGCCGCCTCGAATGCACTCCAGTCGCCGTCGTGGAGCGCTCCTCGCCGCGGAGAGCGTTCCGCAGGGTCTCCGCCTGCGCGGCGGCGGCGGCCATCGTCTCCTCCGAGAAGTCGATCGGCTTGCGCCAGTGGGCCGTCAGGAAAAAGACGAGAGCCGTCTCGCGCCCCCACGTGTCGAGCACCTCGCGGATCGTCGTGACGTTCCCGAGCGACTTCGACATCTTCTCGCCCGTGAAGCGGAGCATGCCGTTGTGCATCCAGATCCGCGCGAACGGATGCCCGAGCGCAAGCGACTGTGCGCGCTCGTTCTCGTGGTGCGGGAAGACGAGGTCGAGCCCGCCGCCGTGGATCCAGAACTCCGGGCCCAGCTCCTTCTGGGCCATTGCCGAGCACTCGATGTGCCAGCCCGGGCGGCCGCGACCCCAGGGCGAGTCCCAGGAGGTGTCCTCGCCCTCCTTCGTCGCCTTCCAGAGCGCGAAGTCGCGCGGGTCCTGCTTCAGGTCGCTCGGCTCCTGCTCTTCGACCTGCTCGGGACGTTGGCCGGAGAGCGCGCCGTACGTCGGGAAGCTCGTGCACCCGAAAGTAGACGTCGCCGTTCGCCTGATAGGCATGCCCCGACGATGACGAGCTCCTCGATGAGCGAGATGATCTCGGGCATCGTCGTCGTCGCGAGTCGGCTGCGCGTCGGGCATCCCGAGGCCGAAGCCCTCCGTGTCCTCGAGATACCAGCGAGTCGCCTCGGCCGCTCGCTCCGCGCTCCGTACCCGGCGCCGCCTCGTAGATCTTGTCGTTCATGTCCGTGATGTTGTGGACGAGCTTGACTCGTGCCCCTTGGCATCGAGCCAACGCGCCAGCCATCACGCAGCACGAACGGACGCGCGTTGCCGATGTGGGCCGCCGGTACACCGTCGGCCCGCAGAAGTAGATCCCGATCGGCCCGGACCCTGCCGGCAGGTCGACGAGCCCGCCGCTGAGCGTGTCGTGGAGGCGCATGGGGCGATCGTAGACGGCGCGATGTCAGGTGCCCGGCTGAAGCGTACCGCGGGCACCAGCGAGGATCGACGCACGTGCCGGAGGTACCTCGCTTCAGCCAGGCACCGCTCGCTGCGCGCGACCGATCGCCTCGTCAGCAGGAAGCGCGGCGACAACCGTCCACAGCTCGGGCCCGCGCTCGGCGCCCGTCAGAGCCATCCGCAGCGCGCGGAGGTCGCCACCGACCGCCTTCAGCTCCCGGACGATCCCGCGAGCCCCTGCCTCGTCGAGCTCGCCGACACCGGTGCGCAGCTCGACAAAGCGTCCCAGGGTGGGCGCCGCCTCCGGCGGCAACGTGACGGGGGCGGGGTCGATGATCGTCCGGGCAATCTCACGCGCCTCTACGAGGGTCCGCGCCCCGCGCAGTGCACGGGCAAGCGACCCGTCCGCATCCGCTGCTGCGGTGAGCTCGTCGTCGGGCATCGCGGCGATCGCCTCGATCGCGAGGCGGCCGATGCGAGCGCGGTCGAGCTGGACGTCGTGCGCGGGCAGCCCGAGCTCGTCCAGGTACCTGCGCACCGCCGCAGCGGGGATACCCTCGTCGCGAAGATCCGCCACCGACGCGTGACCGTGACGCTTCGAGAGCTTCTTGCCGTCGGGGCCGAGGAGGAGCCCATGGTGGATCACCTTGGGGAGCACGCCTCCGATCGCCTCTGCGATGCGTTGCTGCGGCGCCTCGTTGGGCCGATGGTCGGAGCCGCGGATGATGTGCGTGATGCCGAGGTCGAGGTCGTCGGCGACCGTTGCGAGCTGGTACGTCGCACTTCCGTCCGCTCGCAGCAGGGTGACGCCGCCGAGGCGGAGCGACCCATCGGGATCGCGGACCGCTCCACCCGTGACCTCGGCCGCGGTAGCAGCGGTGTCGTAGACGGCGCGACGCTCACTCTGGCGCACCGGGCCCTCGTCCCACGCGAGCTCGAGCCAGCGAAGATCGTCCAGGATCGCGGCCTCGCCACCCTCGACGGCGCGCGTCGCGTCAGTGTCGTCGATGCGGAGCACGAGGATCCCTCCGTGCTCGTCGGCAAACCGCCGGTTCGCGACGGCCGTCAGCGCGTTGCCGAGGTGCAGCGACCCCGTCGGACTGGGCGCAAACCGAACGCGAGCGCTCACGTGTCGATCCGAACGTGCCCGGGCTCGGCCGCCACGCGGTCGAGCCACGTCCGAATCGAGGGAAAGGGCTGGAGGTCGAAGCCACCTTCGTGCGCGACGTGCGTGTACGCATACAGCGCGATGTCCGCCAACGTGACCGCCTCACCGACGAAGAAGGGGATGCCGTCGAGGTGCGTTTCCATGGCGGCGAGCGCACGGGTTCCGGCGGCTGACCTCTGCTCGATCGTCGCAGCGTGGCGCTCCGCGTCGCCGGAGTACGCGACGAGGAACCGGACGACCGCGATAGCCGGCTCGTGCGTGTACTGCTCGAAGAACATCCACTGCAGCATCTTCGCGCGGTCGTATCGATCCTTCGGAACGAACCGGGTGCCTTCGCCGAAATACCAGAGGATCGCTCCGGACTCGGCCAGCGCCCGCCCGTCGTCGAGGACGAGTGTCGGAACGCGAAGGTCCGGATTGAGCCCACCGAGGACCTCGCCGCGGTTCGAGCGGTCGACGACGTCGAGATCACGCCGCTCGTACGGGAGCCCCAGATGGGCGAGTAACAGGCGCACCTTGTAGCAATTGCCGGAGACCGGCGAGTTGTAGAGGAGCACGGTGCGAACGCTACAACGCGTGAGCCGGCCACTCGCGCAGGCATCCTTCGTCGAGCGAGATGATCGGATCGACTTCGTGAACAGGGTCGTGCTCGTCGCCGCGCTCGCCGCGGTTCCCGTGCTCGCGCTCGCGGCATTCGGCGTCGTACGGCTGACCTCGGACGACGCGCCCGATGCGGTCGCGGCTGCTTCGGGTGACATCCTCAACCCTCACCCCGCAGCCGGGCCGTTCACCGACGATGAGACCGAGCTCGAGGACTGCACTCCGGAGAGCGACGATCGCCGTCGCTGCCTCGAGCAGGCCTTCGGCAACGTCGCGTACCGAACGAGCGGCAAACAGGCCTTGGCTCTCGTCGCCGAGCGACAGGCCTCGGACGCGGACGTCGCGGGCGGCTGCCACCGCATCGTCCACGCGGTCGGAGCAGCTGTCCTCGCGCGTGAGGATGGCGACGCGGGCAAGGCGCTCGTCGACGGCGATTCGACCTGCTGGAGCGGCTTCTACCACGGCCTCCTGGAACGAGCCCTCGCCCCCGCCCGCTCCGCCGAGGAGCTCGGCAGCCTGATCACGACGCTCTGCGACCCCTCGGGACAGAACTGGCCGCCCTTCACGCACTATCAGTGCCTTCACGGGATTGGTCACGGGCTCATGCTCCGCACGGGCAACGCGCTCGACGCGTCGCTCGAGCTCTGCACACGCCTCGCCGATCAGTGGTCTCGCCAGTCGTGCGACGGAGGCGTCTTCATGGAGAGCTTCAGCCCCTCGCTCGACCTGAAGCCGCCTCCCTTCGACGCGAAGAACCCGCTCGCCCCGTGTCCGACCGTCGCTCAGGCGCACAAGCTCTACTGCTATCTCCAGGTCGCCGACAACCTCGTTCGTGGCACCGGCTACGACTGGAGTCGCATCGCGGCGGCATGCCGCACCGAACGGGACGCCTCGTGGCGTGCGATCTGCTTCCAGGGCTATGGACGGCAGGCCTCCGGCAACAACTACGGCAGACCGCAGGCCGTCGCCGAGCTCTGCGCCGCGGCGGGTGCGGACGGCGAGCCCGAATGCGTCTACGGCGCCGCACGGGATATCGCGAGCAATGCGGCGAGTGGTGCGCCTGCCGCGACGTTCTGTCGCATCCTTGTCAGCGCCAACCAGGCCCGCTGCTTCGAGGGGGTCGGCACGATCCTGGCGAGCCTCGAGACCGACGGCGAGACACTGCGTCGGCAATGCGCCGGGCTGAGCGCCACGCACACCGCGTCGTGCGTGCGCGGTGCAGGCCTTCCGGACTGACGTCGACGCTCGGCGGTTACGCTCGACGCATGGAGTCGCAGCTCCTCGCCTGGTTCGAGGCCACCGCTCGCGACCTCCCTTGGCGACGCACTCGAGATCCGTACTCCGTCCTCGTCAGCGAGGTGATGCTCCAGCAGACGCAGGTCGAGCGCGTCGTGCCTCGCTACGAGCGCTGGCTGGCACGGTGGCCGACGGTCACGTCGCTCGCTGCCGCGACCACGGCCGACGTGATCGTCGAGTGGCAGGGCCTCGGCTACAACCGGCGCGCGCTTGCGCTGCACCGCGCGGCGCGCCATGTAGCGAAGCAAGGCTGGCCGGACGACCTGACCCAGCTCCCCGGAGTTGGCCCGTACACAGCGGCGGCTGTCCGCAACTTCGCGTTCGGCGAGGACGTGCTTCCGCGAGACGTGAACGTCGAGCGCGTGGAGCGGCGCACCAGATACAGGTTCTCGGCTGGCGCCGCGCAGGCGCTGATGGATCTCGGCGCCACCGTCTGCGTTGCGCGCATTCCGCGTTGCGAGCTCTGTCCCCTTGCGGCGGACTGCCCATCCCGCGGGATCCGCGAGGAGGCGACCCGAAAGCAGGGCCCCTTCGAAGGGTCGTTTCGGCAACGACGTGCAACGACGCTGCGCCTCGTCGCCCAACGACCGCAACGAACCGAGAGCCTCGACGCGGAGGCGACCAGCGCCCTCGAGCGCGATGGCCTTGTGGTCGTGGACGAAGGCGTGGTGCGGCTACCGGCCTGACGTCGGGATGACCGAGGCGCACTGCGTACGGGGACGCGGCTGAAGCCACGTCCCGGCGGACGGCGCGACACGTGTGGCTAGCGCCCCTGCTCGTACCCCGTCCGTGCCTCGTCGAAGCGCGGCAGCCCGTCCTCGGGGATCTCCTCCCAGCTCGCCGCGTAGGCGACGAACTGGCGCGACTCTGGTCGGACACCCGGGTCGCCGTCGATCGCGCCGAGGCGGACACCCGTGTTGTCGGTCGTGCCCGGCTCGCGGCTGAAGAGCGCGGAGCCGCACTGGACGCAGAACACCTTCTCGCGACCGCCCTCCGGTGCCCACCCGCGAAGCTCGCTCTCGCCCTGCGTTATGCGCACGCTGCCGGGCTCCGCCCGCGCGGTCGCCGATGCGCCGGCGCCGGTGCGGCGCTGGCAGCGCGTGCAATGGCAGTAGGCAGCCGAGAGGAGCGGCTTCGCCACCTCGAAGCGAACGGCACCGCAACCGCAGCCCCCGGTGAGCAGCGCCTCCATAACGGCAGCGTAGGCGAGGTAGGGTCTTCGCGTGTCGCGCTGGGCCGATCCCACCTGGCTCGCGGAGGCACACTCGTGGATCCAGGAGCAGCTGGAGAACCTCGGTCGCCGCGCCACGGGCCCGCTCGAGGATGTTCGCATCATGCCGTGGGCGGCAGTTCTGCGCGTGCCGACGGATCGCGGCGACGTGTACTTCAAGGCGAACGCCGAGGAGTTGAGGCACGAGGCCGCGCTGGTCATGTTCCTCGCCGAGCGACGTCCGGACTGCATACCCGCCCTGCTGGCGGCAGACGTCGAACGCGGCTGGATGCTGATGGCCGACGCAGGGAGCCGCCTCCTGGACCTGATCGCGCAGGAGCGCGACATGGCCCGTTGGTTGGACGTCCTTCCTCTCTACGCCGGCATCCAGCTCGACATGGTCGAGCATGTCCCCGAGCTACTCGAGCTCGGCGTGCCAGACGTACGGCTCGGAATGCTTGCAGCTCGGTTCCAGCAGCTGATCGACCAGCTGGACCTTCCGCAGGACGAGGCTCGGCGTCTCCGCGACTCCGTGGAGTGGGTCGGAGAAACCAGCGAGCAGCTGGCCGGATACGGCATCCCGGAGACGATCCAGCATGACGACTTCACGGACGGCCAGGTCTACGTCCGCGACGGCCGCTATCTCCTCCTCGACTGGGGAGACGCGTGCGTGTCGCATCCGTTCTTCACGATGTCCGTCACGCTGGAGGGCGTCATCGCCTGGGGCGTGGACGACGTCCAGGGCTCGGTTGCGATCGAGCCGTTCCGCGACGCCTACCTCGAGCCATTCCACCGTGCAGCCACGAACGGCGAGCTCGCGAACGTGTTCCCGGCGGCGCTGCGCCTCGGGTGGGTGTGCCGCGCCATCAACGGGCACGCGGCCGCCGATCCTGCCTCCACGCGCGTCCGTCTGCGCATGTTCCTCGACGGCCGGCCGTGATGGTCAGGGCGAGCTTGTGGTGAATCCCCACAAGCTCGCCCTGTCGCCACGGTCGAGCGGCGTCAGAGCACCGGGCAATTGACCACGATCGGCATCGCCCTCACTGTCGCCTGGCCGGCCCGCACGGCCGCGTCGAGCGCGCTCTTCGAGCGCAGCACACGCGGTGTCGCGCCCTCCTTCCAGGTCACCATCCGCACGCCCCAAAGCGGCGTGTAGTCGCTGCGGCCGGGCACCGTGTCGATGATGTTCCGCTGCGCCTCGACCCCGTTCGTCACGACCCAGATGGGCGCGACCTTGTTCCCCCTCGCGAGCTTCACCGGGCCGAAGTCCAGGTAGGACACGACCTGGCCGCGGTAGAACCCGAGTGTCACGCTCTGCGGGTACTGCTTGACGGGGCCGTCCGCGGCGAGCACGGGTACGGCGCCGAGCGACGCGGCCGCGACGACCGCGAGCAGGGCTACGAGCTTCCTCATGTCGATCACTCCTCGCGTGGACGATTCAGGCCGACGCTACGCACGGGCTCTTGCGCGCGGCTGACACTTTCGTGAACCCTTCGCGAACGAAGAGGAGTTCATCCGTGCGTAATGAGCCCGCAGGCACGATCCGCCCCGTGACCACCGTTCTCGTCGTCGACGACGAGCCGATCGTGCGCGAGGTCGTCGTCCGCTACCTCGAGCGCGAGGGATACGCGACGCTCGAAGCCGCCGACGGGGCGGACGCTCTGCTCCTGCTCGAGCGTGAGTCCCCCGACCTGGTCGTACTGGACGTGATGCTCCCCGGCACGGGCGGGCTCGAGCTCTGTCGCTGGATCCGATCCCGCTCCGAGCTGCCCGTGATCATGCTCACGGCGCGCGGCGAGGAAGCCGATCGGATCGTCGGGCTCGAGCTGGGCGCCGACGACTACGTGACGAAGCCGTTCTCGCCGCGCGAGCTCGCGGCGCGTGTGCGGACGGTGCTCCGCCGGGCACGGTCGGGAGGCCCGACGGCGGAACGCCTGGCGTTCGGAGACGTCGAGCTCGACGCCCAGACGCGCGACGTTCGAAAGGCGGGCGTCGAGGTTCGCCTCACCGCCAAGGAGTTCGACCTGCTCTGGTTCCTGGCGAGTCATCCCCGCCGTGTGTTCGGCCGCGACCAGTTGATGAGTCGCGTGTGGGGATACGAGGCGGCCCTCGACACGGGCACGGTCACCGTGCACGTCCGCCGGCTTCGCGAGAAGGTCGAGGACGATCCGTCACAGCCGCGGCACCTCCAGACCGTCTGGGGCGTCGGCTACCGGATCGTTCCGTGACCATGCCGGTCGCGATGGTCGAGACGGCACTCGCCGTCGGCGTGCTCACGCTCGCAGTCGGGCTCGTGGCCGTCGTCCTTCTCAGGCTTCTCCCGAGCCTCCGGTTGCAGCTCGCTGGCCTCGCGGCCCTCTCCGTGTGCCTGCCGCTCGCGTCCGTCCTCCTCTCCGGCTGGGTCGCGTTCCACATGGGCGACGACGTGAAGATCCTGGCGGTCTCCGCGGGCTCGGCAACGGTGGCCGTCGTCGCCGGCCTCGTGCTCGCCCGCTCGATCGCCCGCTCGGTGGAGCGCGTCCGAGACGCGTCGGCCCAGCTCGCCGCGGGAGACCTGACCGTCCGCGCTCCTCAGTCCGGCCCCTCCGAGGTCGCCGACCTCGCCGCCTCCTTCAACGAGATGGCGGCCAGCCTCGAGCGTCTGTTCGACGCACGGCGGGAGCTGGTCGCCTGGGCGAGCCACGACCTCCGCACGCCGCTCGCGAACATGCAGGCGATGCTCGAGGCGCTCGAGGACGGGCTCGTCGCACCCGACACGACCGTACCGGTGCTCCGGGAGCAGGTCGCGCACCTGTCGTCGCTCGTCGACGACCTGTTCGAGCTTGCCCGCATCGACGCAGGCGCCCTCACGCTCGAGCTCCGCGAGGCACGGCTCGAGCCCGTCGTGGGATCCTGCCTCCGGGGCGTGGAAGCCGACGCACGGCGCCGGGGAATCGGTCTCGCGTCGAGCGTGCCGGACGACGTCAGCGCCCGATGCGCGCCCGAGAAGGTCGAGCGCGTGCTCTTCAACCTCGTCACGAATGCGCTGCGGCACACGCCGACCGATGGCTCGGTCGCGGTCCACGTCGAGCAGATCGACCGCGAAGTCCGCATCACCGTCGAGGACACCGGGGAGGGGCTCGGCGAGGAGGCTCGGCGACGGATGTTCGACCGCTTCTGGCGCGCCGATCCTGCCCGATCGGCACGCGGTTCGGGGCTCGGCCTCGCGATCGCGCGCGGCCTCGTCGAGGCGCACGGTGGTCGAATCTGGGCGGAGGATCGCCCCGGCGGAGGCGCGCGCGTCTCGTTCACACTGCCCGCCGCGTCGTAACCCCGAGGAGAAACGCCGTCCCGGGTACGTCGCTGTTGTCCGTCGGCGCACCCGGAACGGCGAAGGAGCTTCCGGGACGCGCGCCGTGCGCCACGTCGCCGATCGGCTCCGGTGAGAGCTTGACCGCGGACGGACATCGCGGCCTTGCGCACGATCCGCGTGAGGCGGAGGTGCGCTCTCGTCTAGTCCGGTGGACTCTCCTCCATGGATCCCCTTCCTGTCGAAGGGTGTGTCTCCAACCACCATACTCCCTCCCCCGCTCGCTGGGGAGGGCGCAGAGGCGCTCAGGCCGAGCGCAGGAGGGCGATCGCTTGCGCCGCAAGCCCTTCCCCTCGCCCGGTGAACCCCAGGCGATCGGTCGTGGTCGCACGGACGTTGACCAACTCGGCGCTCACCCCGAGGGCGCCCGCGAGACGGGCGCGCATGTCCTCGCGGTGGGGTGCGATCTGCGGCTCCTGACCGATCACGACGCAATCCGCGTTGACCAGCAGGAACCCCGTGTCGCGCACCCGGTCGTAGGCTCTGGCGAGAAGGTCGAGGGAGTCTGCGCCGCGGTAGCGCTCATCGTCCGAGGGAAACAGCGCCCCGATGTCGGCCAGGCCTGCTGCCCCGAGCAGCGCGTCCGTCAACGCGTGCGCGACGACGTCGCCGTCCGAGTGGCCGACAAGGCCGCGGGGGTGGTCTATTCGCACCCCGCCGAGCACGAGCGGTACGCCCTCGCCGAACGCGTGGGCGTCGACCCCGAGGCCGACGCGCAGGTCGCTCACGCCACTCCGGTTGGCCAGGGCGGGAGCCGGCGTCCACGTCCCGCGTGCGTCCCGGCGATGCTCACGGCAGTGACGCTAGCGCCGCCGAGAGCTCGGCGAGCGACCTGATCGCGGGTACGCCTTCCGGAGTCTTCTGAAGCAGGCCCCAGGGCCCGCGCCGGACGTGGATCGCGGCGAGACCCGCCTCGATCGCCGGACGGATGTCGTTGTCGACGCGATCGCCGACGTACACGACGTCCTTCGCCGGGCACCCTGCGAGCTCGACGAGTCGTTCGAAGAAGGCTGGGTCGGGCTTTCGGACTCCCAGGCGGGCAGAGCTCGTGACGACGTCCGCCGGCAGCCCCACCGAGCGCGCCCACCCCTCCATCGCCGCGCTCTGGTTGCCGGCGAGGCCGACGACGATGCCTGCCTCGCGAAGGCGCTCGAGACATCCGACCGCGTCCGGAAAAAGATCCTCCTCGGTGTAGCCGAACCGCTCCCAGACCCCCGGCGGGCGGTCGACGCCGAGGTGGTCCCAGAGCGACCAGTGGTCCTCACCGCGCTCGATCGTCACCCCGAGCGCAGCCCACACGACGTGGGGTCGTAGACCGGTCGCCTCTGCGACGTCGCGCCAGATGCGCTCCTCGTCGACGAGCGTCTCGCCGACGTCGAAGAACACCGCGCGGACGGCCATCAACTCGCGGCGAGCAGACGCTCGGCGAGCTCCAGATCGTCGGCGGTGGTGACCTTCAGCAGCCGCGGATCGCCCGTGACGACGCCGATGCGCCCGCCCGCCCGCTCGACGAGCGAGGCGCAGTCGGTCGCTCCCTGAAGCTCGCCGGCGTACGCCGCGCGGAGACGATCGGCGAGGAACGCCTGCGGCGTCTGGACTGCTACCAGCGTCTCACGCGGAAGCGTCTCCAGCACCAATCCCCCCTCGATCCGCTTGACCGTGTCGCTCACCTGCAAGGCGGGCACGGCGCCGTCGACGCCGTCGCCGAGTCGGCCGAGGAGGCGCTCGAGCACGGCGTCGTCGACGAGTGGCCGGGCCGCGTCGTGCACGAGCACGACCAGCGCGTCATCGGACACCTCGGCGAGCGCGTTCCTCACCGACTCCGGCCGCGTTGCGCCACCCGTCACGACAGACGCGACCTTCGAGGCGACGAGCTCCTCGGCGAGCAGGATCGTCGGCTCCTCCCAACCGGCGGGCGCCGCCACGACGATCGCGTCGACCCAGTCGGACAGGTCGAGCCGCTCGAGGCTCTCGGCGACAAGCGGTCGGCCGCCGAGCGCGACGAATGCCTTCGGACGGTCTCCGCCGAGCCTCGAGCCCGCGCCGGCGGCAACCAGGATCGCCCAGGTGGTTCCGGCCGCGCCGGAACCACTGGAAGAACCGCTCACGGTGCGCCAGCCCGATCCTCTAGCGCTTTCGCGAAGCGAAAGCGCATTGCAGCTACGCGGTCGCGGTCGCCGCAGTCTTCGGCTTGGCCTTGACCCGCTTCCCCTTGGCAGGGTTCGCGAGGACCTCCTCGAGCCAGGCGTGTGCCTCGTCCTCGGTCATGTCCTTTGCGTACATGAGCTCGGAGGCGAGGATCTTCTTCGCCTTGACGTACATCTGCTTCTCGCCCGTCGAGAGGCCCTTCTCGTGATCGCGGAGCGCCAGGTTGCGCACAACCTCTGCGAGCTCGAGGATGTCACCGGTCTTCATCTTGTCGCGGTTGTGCTTGAAGCGCCGGTTCCAGTTCTTCGGCATCTCCGTGGAGCCGCCGAGCAGCACCTTGACGACGACCTCGACCATCTCCTGGTCGATGACCCACCGCAACCCGACCTTCTCGGCGTTGTCGGTCGGGACGTTGACCGTCATCTCGTTGTGCAGGATCTTGATGGTTAGGTACTCGCGCTCCTCGCCGAGGACGAGCTTGACATCCTTGGAAACGACCGTCCCCGCACCATGGTGGGGATACACGACCTTGTCGCCGACATCGAACACGCCTCGAGCCCTCCCGTCGTCCGGTCTTGTGTGCGCCTGACTCACGAAAAGCGCCGGCGGGGATCTGCCGGCGTATAGCCCCATTCTAGCCGAAGATTTCGCCGACCCACGTCCCATCGGTGCGCCCTGCGACGCTCGGGAACATCGCTTGTCACGTTTCCTCATCGGCATCTGAGGTCGTTGCCTGCAGGCCTGCCTCGAGCGCCTGGCGTAGCGTGTCGGCGCCGACCACGCGAGGGCCGCCTCGCTTGTCACGCGTGCCCTCCGGGGCGAGGACGAGCGTGACGCCGAGCTTTGCGCACTCCTCGAGACGGCGCTCCGCCTGGGCTGCCGTCCGCAGCCTTCCGGTCAGGCCCAGCTCCCCGAACGCGGCAAGCCCGTCCTTCGCAGGCGCGCCGCGTGCGGCCGACGCGATCGCCAGCGCAACCGCGAGATCGGCGCCGGGCTCGTCGATCCGGACGCCTCCTGCAACGTTGACGAACACGTCCGCCGACCCGAGCGGCACGCCCGCGTGGCGAGCGAGGACCGCGACGATCA
Source organism: uncultured Actinomycetes bacterium (assembly GCA_963839755.1). Lineage (GTDB taxonomy): Bacteria > Actinomycetota > Thermoleophilia > Gaiellales > Gaiellaceae > Gaiella. The sequence goes on along the minus strand of CAWIVU010000015.1, from coordinate 369,306 downwards.
TCGCGAGCCTCTTCGGGTCGATGCCCGTTGCGACCCGCCGGGGCATCGCGATGTCCGTGCGCGACACCAGCGCCTGGATCTCGAGCATGATCGGCCTCGTACCCTCCAGGGCGACCGCCACGGCGGCGCCCACCTCGCCGACCCTCGTCGAGCCGAACAGCACCGAGGGCTCGGGGACACCGACGAGGCCTGCCCCGGTCATCTCGAACACGCCGAGCTCGTTGGTGGAGCCGAACCGGTTCTTCGTGGACCGGAGGATTCGATGCGCGTGATACCGGTCGCCCTCGAACTGAAGGACGCAGTCGACGAGGTGCTCGAGAACGCGCGGCCCCGCGACTGAGCCGTCCTTCGTCACGTGCCCGACGAGGATGGTCGCGACCCGATTCTGCTTGGCGACTCGCAGCAGGCGGGCGGCCGCCTCGCGCACCTGCGCCACCGAGCCGGGCGCCGACCCCAGCTCGCTCGCATACAGGGTCTGTACCGAGTCGATCACGCAGACGGCGGGTGTGTCGCGCTCGAGCGTGGCACACACCGCATCGAGCTCGGTCTCGGCGAGGATCGAGATGTCGTCGGCGCCTCCGAGGCGCTCCGCGCGGAGCTTCACCTGGGCGACCGACTCCTCGCCCGTCACGAGGAGCGCGGTCTTCCCGCTCCGCGCGATCGAGCCGAGCGCGGTGAGGAGCAGCGTCGACTTGCCGACGCCGGGCTCCCCGCCGAGCAGGACGAGCGAAGCCGGCACGAGCCCGCCGCCGAGCACACGGTCGAGCTCGGGCACTCCGGTCGAGAACCTCGCGGCCTCCTCGACACGGACGTCCCCGAGGCGCTCCGGCGTACGAGCTGCCCGAGTCGACACCGGGCCGTCGCGTCCGTGGAGCTCCTCGACGAGCGTTCCGAACGCCGCGCAGCCGGGGCAGCGGCCGAGCCATCGCCCGCTCGTGGCGCCGCACTCGCTACACGTGAACTGGACGACGACCTTGGCCATGCGTTCCAGGGTAGACAAGCGACCGGACGTCATGTCGCCTTTGTTGGCAACGTGGCCGCCAGTGGAAGGTGGCTGGCTGAAGCCAGGCACCCACTGCCCACGCCGTCCTTATCCTGCGGTCGTGAGCGAGCCGCACGTCCACGCGAGCGCCCTCTCTCACGGGCACGCGCACGATCACCGCAGCGCCTCGCGACGCGCCCTCGGCCTGGTCCTCGTGCTCACGCTCGTGTTCACCGTGGTCGAGGTCGTCGGGGGCCTCTGGACCGGCAGCCTCGCCCTCCTCGCCGACGCGGGGCACATGGTCTCGGACGTCCTCGCCATCGCGCTCGCGCTCGTGGCGCTCACGCTCGCCCGGAGACCGACGACACCGCTGCGCAGCTTCGGCTTTCAGCGCGCGGAGATCCTTGCGGCTTTCGTCAACGGGCTCGCGCTCGTCGCCGTCAGCGCATGGATCGTCTGGGAGGCGATTCAGCGGCTCGACGACGCGCCCGAGATCCTCGGCGGCTGGATGCTCGCTGTCGCCGCGTGCGGGCTCGTCGTGAACGCCTGCGCGGCGATGATCCTCGTCCGCTCGGGAGGCGACAGCCTGAACGTCCAGGCCGCTCTCCGCCACGTGATTGCCGACCTCCTCGGCTCGGCGGGCGTGCTCGTGGCTGCGGTGATCATCGTGCTCACCGGCTGGGAGAGAGTCGACCCGCTCGTCTCGATCGCCATCGCCGTCCTGATCGCGGCGAGCGCGTGGGGCGTGCTCCGCGACTCGTCCGCGATTCTCATGGAGCAGACCCCGTCCGGGATCGACGCGAACGTCGTCGCGCAGGCGATCGTCGCCGTTCCGGGTGTGACGAGCGTCCACGACCTCCACGTCTGGCGGATCACATCCGGGTTCGACGCGCTCTCGGCGCACGTGCTGGTCGGACGCGGCGAGGACTGCCATGCGCTCAGGCGCGACATCGAGCGAGCGCTCGAGACCCGCTTCGGGATCACGCACACCACGCTTCAGGTCGACCACGACGCCTCGGACGCCCTCATCGAGCTCGAGCGCTGAGAGGTCCGTTACTCGTCGTCCGCGGGCGGCGTGACGTCCGAGGGCGTCGTCTCCGCCGGCGGAGGAGGCGGTACGTCGGCGGGCGGTGGCGGCTTTGGCTTTGGCTTTGGCTTGGGCTTCGCCCTCGGCGTCGGCGGCCCGACCTCGACGATTGCGTTCTCAGGCTTGTAGCGCCACACGTACCGCTCGCTTCGTTTCAGCTTCGGCCCTCGGAAGACCTTGCGCGTGTACGAGATGAGGAAGCCGGACGGGCCTGCGGACTGGACGGTCCTGGTCGTCCCAGGCGCCAAGCCCGAGTTCGAGAGCGTGAGCGTCCTCGGCGAGGTGTACTCGGAGGGCTCGCCTGTCTTGGTCACGACGCGCCGACCGAGCTTCGACGAGTAGAGGCGGATGCTGATCGAGTCGGAGTCGGCGAAGGCCTTGACGAGAATCGCCGCAGGCCAGTCGTTGCGCCAGATCAGCTCCGGGCCGCCCCACGACACGGTCGCCTCGCGGCCCATGGGATACCGCGAGATATAGAACTCGTGCGGCTGGTGCGCCACGATCTGGACGCCGGCGAAGAAAGCGGCGTTGTACGTCGTCGTCGCGATCTGGCTGACGCCGCCGCCGACAGCGTCCTCGAGGCGTCCGCGCATGATCTGCGGCGCCTCCACGAAGCCGCGCTCGGGCGTGCGCTTGCCGAGCACGTCGTTCAGCGAGAAGTGCTGGCCCGGGCGCACGATCGTGCCGTCCATGATCTCCGCGCCACGCTGGATGTTCGTCACGCGCGGCGCGCAACACGGGTAGTAGGTCGTGAACTCCGACACGAGCTCGCGGATGTCGAGCTTCTCCGCCTCCGCGGTCGTGAACGACGGCTGGGACACGGTGAAGCGGGCCAGGTGTGTCGTCGACGCGAGGTTCCCCGTCAGCGACCGGGAGATTCGCTCGAGGTCGAGCGCGCGTCCTGGCTTCGCGGGGACGATCCGCGCACGCTGGAGCCCGACGGCGAAGGTCGCGTCGCGCGCGGGCACTTCGAAGCGGCCGAGCCTCAAACGGAGTGAGGCGGCGAGGCCCTTCGGATCGAGCGAGACGCCGAGCTCGCCGTCCTCCCGTGCCGTCCCGACGAGTGCCCGCAGCCGGGTCGGGGTGAGCGTCGAGGTCGTGTCCTGGAAGCGGACGCGCCGGGGCCCGTCGAGAAGCCGCTCGATCCGGGCGGCTGCGGCTTCCGCCTCGGCGGTCGACACGACGGGCGACGCAGCAGCGATGGACAACGGGACCCTGCGTGGCAGGCTGCGCAACGCCCGGCGGAGAGCACGGCGGTCGACCGCCGCGCCGTCACGTGCCGCAACCACGCGGATCGCGTCGTCGGAGACGACCACGCCGGCGTCCCGCGGCGGGTTTCCGAACCTGCGGTCGATCCGATTCGCGAGCCGGGCGGCGCGCACCGGAGCAGGGCGGAACACGAGCGGAGTGTCGGGCGCGTCACGAATCCCGATCCGCGCGAGCACGCGATCGACCGAGCTCGCCTCGAGCGCATCCGCGAGGGCTTCGTCGACGAGCGGCTCGGAGCGGAGGGCCTTCCCGCTCGTCACGAGCGAGCCGCCCGGGCCGGCCAGTCGAACCGGCCGCGCGAGCCGCGACGACGCCTCGCGCCGGAGCGCCGCTCGCGCCTGCGCTTCCGTCATGCCGCCGACGTCGACCCCGCCAACGGTGGTCCCGTGGGGAATCGAGTCGCGTTCGAGGAAGGCGATCACGCCGAACGCAGCGGCCACGGCGGCGGCGAGCGCCGCCACGCCGATCACCGCTCTCGGCGGACGTATGCGTCGGCGGGACCTCCTCGCGGTCGACAGGAACGGCCCCGAGCTCATAGGACTCTGAAGGTACCCGACGCTATTGAAGGCGCTTCACGAACAGGACCCGATCCTCGCCCGGGCCGTCGTAGTCGCTCGCGACCCTCTCGACCTCGAAGCCCAACGCGCGGTGGAAGGCGATCGAGTCTTCGTTCGCCGGCGACGTGACGCACCGGACGACCGTCCGTCCGTGCGCCCGAGCGTCGGCGAAGAACCGCTCGTAGAGCATCCGACCGAGCCCTTCGCCGCGCAGGCCGGGTGCGATCCCGACGAAGTGGACGTAGGCCTCCTCCGGGTCGGTCTGCGACAGGAACCCGATCAGGAACGCCGCGAGCTGCCCGTCCTCGTCGTCGACGACGTAGCTCGTCCCCTCGAAATGCACGAAGAAGAGCCGCGGCAGCATGGGCGCCATGTCTCGGCCGCCCCACCACGTGTTGATACGCGCGATGACGCGGCCGTAGTCGGCTGGCTCGGCGTGCCGGACCTCCATGGGCAAAGCCTAGAACGACGGACGAACGGTGTCCGACCGAAGTCGGACACCTCATGCCCGGACGCCCCTCTGGGGTTCCCGTATCAGCCGGAAACCCCGAGCCACGCTCGGCTCATCGCCTCGATGTGGCGATGGTCGGTGCCGCAGCAGCCACCGAGCACACAGAGCTGCGGCAGCCGCGAGCGGAGCGCCATGTAGTCGGCAGCGAGCTCTTCGGGGTCGCCCTCGTCCAGCTCCTCAGCCTCGTCCAGCTCCGCATGGCTCAGGCGCGACGCATTCGCGCGGAGGCCGCGGATACGCGCTGTCCAGCCTTCTCCGGCCTCGAGCACGCCCTCGAAGTGCGACGGGTGGGCGCAGTTGACCATGAAGTACGCGGCCGCGCCGTCGGTCCGGGAGTCGACCTCCTCGATCGCCTCGCGGAGCGACTGACCGCTCGGTAGCCGGCCGTCCGTCTCGACGGTGAACGAGATCACGACGGGGAGCCCCGCGGCGCGGGCCGCCCGCACGATCCCGACCGCCTCGTCGACGTAGGTCATGGTGATCGCGGTGACGAGGTCCGCAGCGGATCCGGCGAACGTGCCGATCTGCTCCGAGTGATACGCCTCGGCCTCGTCGGCGGTCATCGCCGCGCCGACGACGTACCCGTCGCCGCGTGGACCGACGCAACCCGAGATGACGATCGGCGTCGTCTCCGTCTCGTAGTCGGCACGGAGCCCCTCGAGCAGTCGCACCGCACGCCGGTTCAGCTCCGCGAGCTCGGCGGTCGAGTGGCCGAGGCGCGACGCCCAATCGGGGCTCGCGCGCCAGGTCGCGGTCTCGAGCACGATGCCGACCCCGCTCGCACGGGCGGTCTGCACGTATGGCTCGAAATAGCGGCGCAGCGCCTCCGTGCCGCCGTCGCGGGTCAACAGGTCGTAGGCCGCGAAGTGCGGCAGCTCGAGGCCGTCGTGGAAGATGAGCGTCGTCTCGATCCCACCGTCCGTGAGGAACGGGGTGTTCGTGAGCTGCGGCAGCGCGGCGCGGTACTTCGCAACTGCGGTCTGAGTAGCGTTCATCAGCCCTCCCGGGTCGAACACGCCGTCGGACAGGACGGCGATCACGGGAGGGTACGAACTGGCCGGTCGCTCGGGCGTGCGGTTTCCCGTACTCGGGCGCCGAGAGCGCTCGGTGCTCCGGTAGGTGCCTGGCTGAAGCCAGGCACCCGCAACCGTCCGCTCAGTCTTGCTCGTCCTCCGCTGCTTCCGGCTCGTCCGGCGGGACGGTCACCGGCTCGGGCTGCACCTCGCCCTCGATGATCCGCATCTCGACCTTCGGCTCGTCGGGTCCCGGCGTCGGCGCGACGGTCGACCAGGATCGTCGAGCCCTCGGAGAGCTCGCGGCCGAGGATGAAGTCTGCGAGCGGGTCCTCGATCAGGCGCTGGATCGCGCGAAGCAGCGGCCGGGCGCCCATCGCCGGGTCGTAGCCCTCCTCGACGAGCAGCTCCTTCGCCTCCTGCGTGAGCTCGACCGTTGCGCCGTGCACCGACATCTGATCGCGCAGCCGCTTCATCTTGATGTCGACGATGCGGAGGATCTCGTCCTTCTCGAGCTTGTGGAAGACGATGATCTCGTCGATCCGGTTCAGGAGCTCCGGGCGGAACACCTTCTTCAGCTCGCCCATCACACGGGACTTCATGTCGTCGTACGACAATCCCTGCTCGTCGCCGACGGTGAACCCGAGTGACTGGTTCTTCGAGATCTGCCCGGCGCCGATGTTGGAGGTCATCACGACGATCGTGTTCCGGAAGTCGACCTTCCGGCCCTGCGCGTCCGTGAGCCGCCCGTCCTCCAGGATCTGGAGGAGGATGTTGAAGACGTCCGGGTGAGCCTTCTCGATCTCGTCGAGGAGGAGCACCGAGTACGGCTTTCGCCGCACTGCCTCGGTGAGCTGGCCGCCCTCGTCGTAGCCCACGTAGCCGGGGGGCGAGCCGACGAGCCGGGACACGGAGTGCTTCTCCATGTACTCCGACATGTCGACCTGGATCATCGCGTCCTCGTCGCTGAACAGGAACTCGGCCAGCGTGCGCGCGGTCTCCGTCTTCCCCACGCCCGATGGGCCGAGGAAGATGAACGAGCCGGTCGGCCGCTTCGGGTCCTTGATGCCCGCACGGGCGCGGCGAATGGCCTTCGAGACCGCGACGATCGCGGCTTCCTGGCCGATCACGCGCTTGTGGAGCTCGTCCTCCATGTGGACGAGCTTCTGCGACTCGGCCTCGGTGAGCTTGAAGACCGGGATCCCCGTCCACATCGAGACGATGTCGGCGATCTCGTCCTCGCCGATCTCGGGCTGCTCCTCGTCGGCCTCGTTCCGCCAGCGCTCCTCGAGCTCCTTCTTCTTCTGCGTGAGCTTGCGCTCCTTGTCGCGCAGCGAGGCCGCCTTCTCGAACTCCTGCGCCTCGATCGACGCTTCCTTGTCCGCGCGGACGGTCTCGATCTCCTCCTCGAGCTCGCGGTAGCGCGGTGGCGCGGACATTGTCCGGATGCGGACGCGCGAGCCGGCCTCGTCGATCAGGTCGATCGCCTTGTCTGGGAGATGACGGTCCTGGATGTAGCGATCGGCGAGCACCGCGGACGCCTGCAGTGCCTCGTCGGAGATCTTCACGCGATGGTGCGCCTCGTACCGGTCGCGCAGGCCGCGGAGGATCTGCACGGTCTCGTCGATCGTCGGCTCCTCGACGCGCACCTGCTGGAACCGCCGCTCGAGCGCGGCGTCGCGCTCGAGGTACTTGCGGTACTCGTCGAGCGTCGTCGCGCCGATCGTCTGCAGCTCTCCTCGCGCGAGGGCGGGCTTGAGGATCGAGGCCGCGTCGATCGCGCCCTCGGCCGCGCCCGCGCCGACGAGGTTGTGCAGCTCGTCGATGAACAGGATGATGTCGCCGCGCTGGGTGATCTCCTTCATCACCTTCTTCAGGCGCTCCTCGAACTCACCGCGGTACTTCGAGCCCGCCACGAGCGCGGCGAGGTCGAGCGTGTAGATCTGCTTGTTCTTCAGGAGCTCCGGGACCTGGTTCGCGGCGATGCGGGAGGCGAGGCCCTCGACGACGGCGGTCTTGCCGACGCCCGGCTCGCCGATCAGCACGGGGTTGTTCTTCTGGCGCCGCGAGAGGATCTGCATCACGCGCTCGATCTCGGTCTGTCGACCCACAACGGGATCGAGCTTCCCTTCCGTCGCCTGCTTCGTGAGGTTGCGCCCGAACTGGTCGAGGAGCTTCGAGTTCTTCGCCTTCTCACCCTGTGCGGCGCCGCCCGACTGGCCGGACTGCCGGCGGCCGGGGCCGGAGAGCATGCGGATGATCTCGTTCCGGATCTTCTCCGCGTCGGCGTCGAAGTCGAGCAGGATGCGCGCAGCGACACCTTCGTTCTCGCGGACGAGCCCGAGCAGGATGTGCTCGGTGCCGATGTAGTTGTGGCCGAGCGAGAGCGCCTCGCGGAGTGCGAGCTCGAGGACCTTCTTCGCGCGCGGCGTGAACGGGATCTGACCGGTCGTGACCTCGTCACCCTGGCCGACGATACGAGCGACCTGCGCGCGCACCTCTTCCACGGTGATGTCGAGTTGCTCGAGCACCCGCGCGGCGAGGCCCTCCTCCTCGCGCAGCAGCCCGAGCAGGATGTGCTCGGTGCCGATGTAGTTGTGCTTGAGTGCGCGTGCTTCGTCCTGGGCGAGGACGACGACCTGCCGGGCCCGCTCTGTGAAGCGCTCGAACAAGTGCCTCGACCCTCCTTTCCGCGTGATCCGGAGTCTGCGGGGCCGCTGGCTCCGGGTCGAAGGCCTACTGATCGTACCCCACGCCTCGGGGGTGGCAGCCACGAGGGTTCCGAACGTCGCTGTAGCCTTCGCGCGCGATGCACCGGGCTGAGCGCGGGAGAGGGGCGTGAGGATCCTCGTCACGGGGTCGTCGGGCCAGATCGGCACGAACCTCGCGCTGCGCCTGCTGCGGGACGGCCACGAGGTCTTCGGCATCGACAAGAGGCAGAACACGTGGACGGACGAGTTCCCGTACCTGCTCCAGGACCTCGCCGGCCATTACGCGCCCTTCCCCGGCGGCATCAACGGCGTCGAGTACCCGGCGGCCGATCTCGTCGTCCATCTGGCCGCGCACGCGAAGGTCCACCAGCTCGTGGGCGAGCCCCACCGAGCGCTCGAGAACGCGATGATGACCTTCAACGTCCTCGAGTACGCGCGCCAGGGGAACATCCCCATCGTCTTCTCGTCGAGCCGCGAGGTGTACGGCGACGTCCACCGGTTCGAGGGGTACAGCGAGCACTCGGCCGACTTCGCGTACACGGAGAGCACGTACTCAGCCTCGAAGATCGCAGGCGAGGCGTTCATCTACTCCTACGCGCGCTGCTACGGGCTGCCCTACCTCGTCTTCCGCTTCTCGAACGTGTACGGCCGGTACGACAACGACCTCCAGCGAATGGTGAGAGTCATCCCGCTGTTCATCCACTCGATGATGCGCGGAGAGCCGATCACGATCTACGGGGGCCGTGACAAGACGCTCGACTTCACCTACGTGGACGATTGTGTCGACGGAATCGCGCGGGGCATCGAGGCGCTCGCCGAGCGGACGCGTCGTGAACCAGACGATCAACCTCGCGTACGGCGAGGGCAACACGCTCGTGCACTGCGCCGAGCGGATCGCGCACGAGCTCGGCGCCGAGCCCGACATGACGCTTGCGCCGTCGTTGCTCGGGGAGGTGACGCACTACGTCGCGGACCTCTCGAAGGCCCGCGACCTCCTGGGCTACGACCCGCAGGTTCCCCTCGACGAGGGGATCGCGCGGGCCGTCGCGTGGTTCCGCGAGCATCGGGACGCGCACCCGGACGAGGACGTCGCCGTGGTCGCGGACCACGAGCGGGCACGCAGCCTCGGGCAGGGCTGGAAAACCGCCGCAACGCCGTAGGCGCGCTCAGCTGGAGGCGGTCGCTACGGAGAGAAGACCTGCGACGGCGCCGGCGCGGTGATCGAGACCGGCTTGTCGAACGACAGGTAGGTGATGGACTGCGTCGTCGTCCCACGCGCGCCATTCGCGGCCGCCGGCGTCGAGAAGCGCGTGCGCTTGACGCGGCCGTCCGCCGCGATCCACACGTCCCACGCCTCACGGCCCAGGCGCATCCCCGTGGCTTTTTCGATCGCCTCGACCTGCTTGCCGTACTCGGGCACAGCACGCGCGGCTCGCTGGACGTCGATGATCGCCCGGTAATGCGTCGTCGGCGCTCCGGCGATCGTCGCGCGCCCGATCCGGGTTGTCTTGACAAGGCCCTTCTCGAGCGGTGCGAAGATCCGCGCCTCGTCGAAGAGCGAGCCGAAGTCGAAGCCCGCGCCCGCAGCCTGTTTCGAGAGATCGACCCGAAGCCACGACTTGCCCGCCGGGAGCTGCTGCTGGAGGCTCGGCGAGCGCATATACATCGCGTAGGCGCCGCGCTCGTTCAGCAGGACGGCGTCCATCGCGACCGCCTGACCCGCCGCCTCGGGTGCGCATCGTGAGCTTCACGCTCGTGCCGCGCTGGGCGCCGTTGCCCGTCATGGTCATCGTCGTCTTGCCGGCGATCTTCGTCGAGACGTCCAGTTGCAGCGTCGAGCTCTTGGCCGCAGCAGTGCGCTTCACTGCGGCGACGACCGGGTTGGCGGCCGCATGCGCCGAGACGGGCACGACGAGCACGGCGGCGAAGACGGTCAGGAGGCGGCGCATTCGGCGCATGGTAGGGACAGGGTGAGATGCCCGCACCCACCCGAAGGTCGAGGGTCTAACGGCTCATGGTCGTGGCTCCGGGGCACCGGGCGCGGGCCGGAGCGCCGGGAAGAGCACCACGTCGCGGATCGACTCCTTCCCGGTGAGGAGCATCACGAATCGGTCGATCCCGAAGCCGAGCCCGCCGGTAGGTGGCATCCCGTAGGAGAGCGCCTCGACATAGTCGGGGTCTCCCCGCTCGCCCTCGACCTGCTCCGACTGCTGGTCGAACCGCGCCTGCTGCATCGCCGCCTCGTTGATCTCGGTAAAGGCGTTCCCCAGCTCCATCCCGCCCGCGAAGTACTCGAATCGCTCCGTCAACGTCGGGTCGTCGTCGGTCGGGCGCGCGAACGGCGAGAGCTCGACCGGGTAGTCGTGGACGATCGTCGGCTGGAGCAACCCCGGCTCGACGTAGTGCGAGAACGCGTGGTCGACGAGCTGCGTCCAATCCTTGTCGGCGTCCGTGTCGACGCCGCGCTCCGTCAGCCAGGCCCTGAGCTCGCCCGGGTCGCGCGTCCAGAGCTCGTGGCGCTCGAGCGCTTCCACGAAGCGGATGCGCTGCCACGGCCCCGCGAGGTCGATCTCGTGCCCTCGGAACGTCACGGCCGTCGTTCCGAGCACCTCTCGGGCGACCCGCTCGACGAGCTGCTCGATCCGTTCCATCGTGTCCCGGTAGTCCGCGTACGCCTCGTACCACTCGAGCATCGTGAACTCGGGGTTGTGCTTGAACGAGACGCCTTCGTTGCGGAAGTCCTTTCCGATCTCGTAGACGCGCTCGAGGCCGCCCACGACGAGCCGCTTGAGGTAGAGCTCGGTCGCGATGCGGAGGTAGAAGTCCGCATCCAGCTCGTTCGAGTGCGTGACGAACGGCCGCGCGAACGCCCCGCCGTAGCGCGGCTGGAGCACGGGGGTCTCCACCTCGACGAAGCCCCACTCGTCGAGCGCACGACGGATGGCGGTCACCGTCCTCGCCCGTGTGAGGAACACGGCGCGGGTCTCCTCGTTCATGAGCAGGTCGAGGTAGCGCTTGCGGTAGCGGAGCTCGACGTCGGTGAGCCCGTGGAACGTGTCCGGAAGCGGCTGCGTGTTGCGCGAGAGCACCTCGACGCTCTCCGCGAGCACGGACGGCTCTCCACGCCGCGACTTCCCTGGACGGCCGACGACGCCGACGACGTCACCCAGGTGCACGTCGAGCTCGCCGGTGGCAGCGACGTCGCAGATCACCTGGATGCGGCCGGAGCGGTCGACGACGTCGAGGAAGGCGAGCTTTCCCATGCCCCGCCGCGCCATTGCGCGGCCTGCGATGCGTCGTGTCGTCTCCGCCTGGCCCCCGTCCTCGAGCGGCTCGGCCTCGGCGCGAACCGCCGCGACCTCGTCGCGATCGGGAAAGCGCTTGGGCGCGGCCATGGCGCCCGAGTCTACGCGGGGTCCGGGGACGTGGACTGTGCCCACGTCGCGCCCGCGCGGGTCAGGCGGCCTTGATCTCCATGATCTTGAACTTCACCTTCGAGCCGCGGGGGGTGGTCACCTCGACCGTCTCGCCCTTCTTGCGCCCGAGGATGGCCTTGCCGACCGGCGACTCGTTCGAGAGCTTCTGCTCTGCGGGGTTCGCTTCGGCGGAGCCGACGATGTGATACTCGAGCGTCTCCTTGGCGTCGACGTCGCGTAGCCGCACGACCGAGCCGACGGAGACGACGCTCGTGTCGACGTCCTTGGTGTCGATCACGCGCGCGCGGGCGAGCCGCTCCTCGAGCTGGGCGATCTTGTGCTCGAGCATCGCCTGCTCGTTCTTCGCGTCGTCGTACTCGGCGTTCTCGGCGATGTCGCCGAACTCGCGCGCGGTGCGGATCCGATCCGCGATCTCGCGCCGGCGGTCCGTGCGCAGCGTGTCGAGCTCCTGCTTGAGGCTGTCGAAGCCCTCTGGTGTGAGGATCACGTCCTTCACGGGAAGACCTCCGAGCGCGTCTCCTAGAACGAGAACGAGGCGCACTGCGCGCCACGCGGACGCGCATGGTAGCGCCGACGGGCGAGGTGCGCAAACCCCCTCCCGAGGCATGCCGGATACGGCGTCTACCATCAGGTTCGACGACATGATCGACCTCCGCGAGACCTGGTGCATCGGCCCCGTCGAGATACCGACGCGGCTCGTGCTGGCGCCCATGGCGGGCGTCAGCGTGCAGGCGTTCCGGCGACAGGGGCGGCGCTTCGGCGCCGGCCTCGTGTGCTCGGAGATGGTCAGCTGCGCCGGGATCGAGCACCGCAACGAGAAGACGCTCGGCTACCTGCGGGTCGCATCGGACGAGCATCCGCTGGCGATCCAGCTCTTCGGGTCCGAGCCCCACACGATGGCGGAGGCAGCCCGCATGGTCGAGGCTGCGGGCGCAGACCTCGTCGACGTCAACTTCGGGTGCCCCGTGCGAAAGGTCACCAAGACGGGCGCCGGCGCGACGCTCCTCGACGAGCCCGACCGCGCGGCGCGGATCGTGGCAGCGATCGCGGACGCGGTCGACATCCCGGTGTCGGTCAAGCTCCGCCGCGGCCTCCGAGACGGATCGCGCGACTGCCTCGTCGTCGGCCCGAGGCTGGTCGAGGCCGGCGCAGCGTCGCTGACGCTCCATCCTCGATCCGCCCGGCAGATGTACACGGGAACCGCCGACCACGCGCTCACGGCCGAGCTCGTGTCGCTCGTCGACGTGCCCGTCGTGGCGTCGGGCGACATCGTCTCGCGCGCGAAGGCGCAGAGCGTGCTCGCGACGACGGGCGCGGCGGCCGTGATGGTGGGCCGCGGCGCGCAGGGCAATCCCTGGGCGCTCCGCGAGATCGTCGACGGTGACGAGCGCGAGCCCTCCCGCGAGGAGGTAGTGGCCGAGCTCGTCCTTTTCGTCCGGGAGACCGTGCGCGAGCTCGGTGAGCGACGCGCCTCCGGGTTCCTCAAGAAGTTCTACGGGTGGTACCTCGGACGCGGGCGCTTTCCGCGACCGTTCAAGCAGGAGCTCGTCGTGCTCGACTCGACCGAAGAGGTCGAGCGCCGGCTGATCGCCGCCGCGCCCGGCGCGCTCGAATTGATCGACCGGCTCGAGGCGGAGGTTCCGGGCGGCGACGACGTCACCCTCGAGCTGCCGATCTCGATCTACGGCGGGGGCTAGAGCTCCTAACACGACGACCACGCGCTGGCTGTGCGCGATGGGCGAGTGCGATGCGAGGACGCAGGGAGCCTCGATATGCGGGCATATCGGGGCGACCGAGGACGAAGCAGCGTGCCGCCCAGCGCGGCCAGACGGCCCGTGCTTCGTTGTGTTAGGAGCTCGAAGACGTCGTCGATCGGTGCGAGCCGCTGAGCGCCGTCGCGACGCCGAGGCCCACGAACACCGTTCCGCTGACATACCGCTGAGCACGCAGGAAGCCGGCATGCCCTCGTAGGCGTTCCGATGCCGTGCCGGCGACGAGGACCCACGTGCCGTCGCTGACGATCGCCAGCGCGACGAAGACGAGCCCGAGGAAGAGCATCTGCAGCCCGACGCGACCCGCCGACTGGTCGACGAACTGCGGCAGGAAGGCGAGGAAGAACAGCGCCGTCTTCGGGTTGAGGATCTGGACGACGACGCCCTGCGCGAACCGGCGCCGGTAGCGCGTCGGCGGCCGGGCCTCGTCCGGATCCGTCGGGCTGCCGCCGCGGAGCAGCGTCCAGAGCCCGATCGCGACGAGGTACGCGGCGCCGAGGTACTTCACGGTGTCGAACGCCAGCGCAGACGCTGCGAGCAGCCCGGAGAGCCCGAGCGCCGCGGCGAACACGTGCACGAGCGCGCCGGCCTGGATCCCGAACATCGACGCCGCGCCCGCCCGTCGCCCGCCGTCGATCGAGCTGGCCACGATGTAGAGCACCGCCGGCCCGGGGACGACGAGCAGCGCGAGGGCAGCGCCGCAGAAGACCGCGAGAGTGGCGGGGTCTGGGATCACCGGTTGAGCTCCCAGACGAGCCTCAGCCCTTCGAGCGTCAGGAACGGGTCCACGCGCTCGATCGTGCTCGAGTACGGCTCGACGAGCTCGGCGAGACCGCCGGTGGCGACGACCTGGGTCTCGGGCGCCTCGAGCTCGCCCCGGATCGCCGCGACGATCCCGTCGACCTGACCGGCGAAGCCGTACACGAGACCGGACTGCAGGCCGGCGACCGTTGTCTTGCCGATCACGCTGGGTGGCTCGACGTAGTCGACCTTCACGAGTCGCGCGGCGCGCGCGAAGAGCGCATCCATCGACGTCTCGATCCCGGGCGCGAGAACCCCGCCGACGTATTCCCCGTCGGGCGAGACGACGTCGAAGTTCGTGGAGGTGCCGAAGTCGACGACGATCACCGGCGAGCCGTAGCGCGTCTTCGCCGCGACGGCGTTCACGATCCGATCCGGGCCCACCTCGCGCGGATCGTCGTAGCGGATCGGAATCCCGGTGCGGACACCGGGGCCGACCGCGAGAAGCGGCGCGTGCGCCCACCGGCCCGCAAGGCGCTCCCATTCGCGGAGCAGGAGCGGGACGGTTGTCGAGAGGCAGATCCCGTCGACCGCATCGGGGTCGAGCAGCCCACCGAGGAGGACGACGAGCTCGTCGCCGGTGCGGGTCCGGTCCGTGGCGACTCGCCAGTGGTCGGCGAGCCGCTCGCCCTCGAAGAGGCCGAGCACGGTCTGCGTGTTGCCGACGTCGACGGCGAGCAGCATGAACGCGAGCGTATCGTCACACGCTGCCCGGCTCCGTGCCCGACTTCAGTCGGACACATGCTCCCCTCTAGAACGCGTCCTCGTCGTCCAGCCGCTGCGATTCGCCGATCCGCTCGGCGAGCGCCTCGGCGGTCAGGCGTGGCTCGTCTCCCTCGCCGCGGAGCTCCTCGACGGTCACGTCCCCGGAGGTGTAGACCTCCGCGCGAGGGATGATGCGGGTGGGGCGGTTCTTGTCCCACACCCACACGTCCTCCATCTGCGCGTGGAAGAACGGGTAGCTCGCCTGGGGGACGACCTTGAGGTCGAGCTTGTTGCAGAGGTACGTCGCGTCCTGGGTGAGGACGCAGTACCGGAAGAGCGGGAAGACGGCCGTGTATTCCCGCTTCAGCTGGAGCTCGAGCTCCGCTTCGAACTCGTCGAGCTCGTCCAGGTGGCTCATCGACGTCAGTGTACGGGGTCTGTCCCGGACAGTGACTGCGCCTCGCGACGGGCGCCGGCGCCGCGCTCCTCCGGCGCCAATCCCCGCAGCAGCTCGCCCACTGCGCCCCGTCCGGGCACGACGGCGTCCGGCGCGAGCTCGGCGAGCGGCTCGAGCGCGAAGCGGCGCTCGTGCAGTCGAGGGTGCGGAAGCGTCAGCCCAGGCTCGTCGATGACCGAGCTCCCGTGCAGCAGCAGGTCGAGGTCGATCGTCCGCGGGCCGAAGCGCTCACCGTCGCGGACGCGTCCCAGCCGCCTCTCGACGTCCAGGAGCTCGGCGAGCACCGCACGAGGCTCGAGGTCCGTCTCGAGCTCTGCGACGCCGTTCAAGAACATCGGCTGCTCGACGGGGCCCCACGGCGGCGTCTCCCGCAGCGAGGAGACCGCCGTGACGCGAATCCCGTCGATCTCGTCGAGATGCTCGACGGCGCGTCGGATGGTTGCGTCGCGATCGCCGAGATTCGATCCGAGGCCGACGTACGCGCGCATGTGCCCGACCGTAGCGACCCGGAAGAAAGCCGGGTTGCCTAACGTTGTCTTAACTCCCGTCCTTAACTTCTCCTCATCCGACCGCGCGACGATGCCGTACCTTCCCATGCCCTTGCGTTTCCTCCTCGCCACCCTCCTCGGAGTGCTCGTGCTCGTGCCGACGGCCGTCGCTGCCGACGGACCGGCCACGATCGTCCGCCTGACCGGCGCTTCCGCGTGCACGGAGTCGGCTTTCCTGACCGCCGCAGGCGCGGAGGTCGTCGACGTGAAGCTCCGCCTCTGGCGCGTCCCGGCCGGCCTCGCCACAGGGGTTCTGTCCGCACTTCGCGAGCGCGGATCACTCGCAGCCGCGCAGGTAGAGCACGCGTACTCCGTCACCGCGACCACGGCGTCGCCCGATCCGCTCCAGGCGGAGGAGTGGTGGCGTGCCCAGATCGGCATCGACGGCCTGACCCCGCCCGGCGCCGGCGTGCCGGTGACGGTCGTCGACTCGGGCATCGACGTGACGCATCCGGAGTTCGCGGGACGTCCCGACACCTCGCTCTTGAACACGCAGGAGCCCGCGGGGATCGGCGGGGAGCACGGAACCTCGGTCGCTTCGCTCGTGGGAGCACCGCTCAACGGCGTCGGGCTCGTCGGCATCTACCCGCAGGCCGTGCTCCGGTCGTGGGACGCGGCACGCGGCCAGGGGACGCGGCTCGAGTCGAGCGACATCTCGGCGGGCATCCTCGCCGCGGCTCGCGCGGGACGCGGCGTCATCAACCTGAGCATCGGCGGCGATCGCGACCTGCCGATCGAGCTCGCAGTCAGCGAGGCCGTCGCCACGGGATCCCTCGTCGTCGCGGCGTCGGGGAACGACGGTGACCGCGGAAGCCCGGTCGGGTTCCCGGCGGCGCTTCCGCACGTCACGACCGTGGCCGCGACCGACCGGTCCGGCGGCGTCGCTGCGTTCTCCAGTCGCTCGCCGTACGTCGACATCGCAGCGCCCGGCGACGGCGTGTTCGTCGCCAGCGCACTCGGCAAGGACTGGCGGCCTTCGTCCGGGACGAGCTTCTCGTCCCCGCTCGTGGCAGGCGCCGCGGCATGGCTGTGGACCGTGCGGCCCGACCTCGACGCGGGTCAGGTGGCGGAGGTCCTCCGCCGGTCTGCACGCGACATCGACCAGCCGGGACGCGATCCCGCGACAGGCTTCGGGATACTGAACCTGGCCGCCGCGCTCCAGGCACCCGCCCCGATCCGAGACCCGTCCGAGCCCAACGACGATGTCGACGAGGTCGCCCCCAACGGCGATCGGAACATCGTGAACGCTGCGCCGCTGACGACGAAGTCCAGGCAGCGGGGGCGTACGGTCGGACGCGTCGACGCCTACGAGGATCCACGGGACGTCTTCCGCGTCTGGCTACCCGCTGCGCGCAATGTGACGTTCCAGTTGGGCAGCACCACCGACGGCGACCTTTCGCTCCATCGCGCGACGGCGACGACCGCCGCCGGCCGGTTCGCCGTCAACGGCCGCCTGGCGCAGGGGACGACCAGGGGTCGCGTCGAGAGGCTTACCTTCCGCAACGCGGGCGCGGGCCGGTGGGCGTACGTCACGGTGCGGCTGCCCGCGAGGACGCTCGACACGATCTACACGCTCACGGTCTCCGCGGCGCGAATCCGCGCCGCCGTCTAGCGCCGATCGCGCCGCTCCACTACGACCGCCGCGTGGTCGAGCGGCCGTGCCAGCTCGACGTCGGGCTTCCGGACCCGCACGCGCGCTCGCTCGAGCGGAAACCGGGCAAGAAGCGCCTCGGCGAGCGCGGCCGCGAACGCCTCCAGGAGCTGATAGGCCGTTGCGTCCGAGACCTCGACCACGGCCGCCATCACGTCGCGGTAGTCGACCGCATCCGCGATCCGATCCGTCGCGGCGGCGGTCTCGTCGATGACGTCCAGCTCGAGATCGACGAGGAACCGCTGACCTTCGCGGCGCTCCCGGTCGAGCACTCCGTGGAACCCGTGGAGCTCGATCCCGGCCAGCTCGATCGTCACCCGGCAGCCGCCGTTCCCCGCTCGATCGCGGACGCGGCGGCAAGTGCCTCGACGTGGAGTTGCACGTCGTGGACGCGGAAGAGCGACGCGCCGCGGTCGAACGCCGCGACCGCGGCGCCGACCGAGGCCGCATCGGTTCCCACGCTCGCGTCCTGTCCGTCGACGACCCGCGCGAGCGTCGACTTGCGGGAGAGGCCGACGAGAACCGGCCGACCGAGCGCGACGATCCGCTCGAGCCCGCGAACGAGCTCGAGGTTCTGATCGGGGGTCTTGCCGAACCCGATTCCCGGATCCAGGCAGATCCGCTCCTCGGCGATCCCCGAGTCGACCGCGTAGGCGAGGCGCTCCTCGAGAAACGTGGCAACGTCGGCGGCGACGTCGTCGTACCGCGGCTCGACCTGCATCGTGCGAGGCTCGCCCTGCATGTGCATCAGGCACAGGTACGCATCCGCGTCCGCGACAACCCCGGCGAGCTCCGGGTCGCGCCCGAGAGCCGTGACGTCGTTCACCATCACGGCCCCGAGCGCGAGCGAGCGACGCGCGACCTCGGCCCGCGACGTGTCCACCGAGACCGGAGCTCCTTCGAGGAGCTCGATCACCGGCACCACGCGCCGGAGCTCCTCGTCGAGATCGACGGCCTCCGCGCCCGGGCGGGTCGACTCGCCCCCGATGTCGACGAGCGCGGCGCCCTCTGCCACCATCCGACGCGCAGCGTCGGCGGCCTCCGAGGCCGACGCGTACGTCCCTCCGTCCGAGAAGCTGTCGGGCGTGACGTTCACGATCCCCATCACAGCCGGGCGCGGCCAACGTTCCGCAAGTGTCGTTCGTCTCATCGGGCATGGACGGTAACGCGCCGCGGCGGGGCGGGTCGGCCGGTCGAGGCCTGGCGATCGCCGCCGGTGTCGTGACGCTCGTCGCCGTCGTCGCGATCGCGTCGACGGGCTCCGTGCCGACCGGCACGGGTGGGAGCGGGCGCCGCCCGTCGGAAGGGTTCGTCGACACCGTCTTCAGCCTCTTTCTCGTGCTGATGGTCGTCTGCACCGTGTTCGTCGCGATCGCGCTCACGTTCTTCCGGCGATTCGACCCCGAGACCGGGGCTCCGAAGCGGGTCAGCCCCCTCAGGTCGCTCGTCTCCTTCGTCCTCTCCATTGCGGCGCTCGCGCTCTTCGTCCGCGTGATCACGGGATCGAACGGCGAGCGCAACCTCCCTCTCATCCCCGGCCCTCCAGGCGCCGGCGACGGGCAGGGAGAGGACGGCGGCGCGCGCTACGAGCCGGAGTTCGCGGTCTGGCCCGTGGTCGCCGTCGTGGTGCTCATCGCCGTCGCCGGCGGCGCAGCCTGGCTCTCCGCACGTAGCCGAAGGAAGGCTCTCGAGCCGCTCCCCGCCACACCCGTCGAGGCGCTCGCCGACGTCCTCGCGGCCACGCTCGACGACCTCCGCGCGGAGCGTGATCCGCGGCGGGCCGTGATCGGCGCCTACGCCCGCATGGAGCGGGCGCTCGCAGCGTCCGGCCTCCCGCGCCGGGACGCCGAGGCGCCCGAGGAGTACCTCGGACGCGTGCTGGACGAGGTGCCGCTCTCGCCGTCCGCCGCGAGTCGGCTGACGGCGCTCTTCGCGTGGGCGCGCTTCTCCGTGCACGATGTGCGTCCCGAGATGAAGGACGAGGCGATTCAGACGCTCGAGCAGGTCCAGGAGGAGCTCGCCGCGGCCGAGGCCGCGCGAGAGGCGCACCTCGCCGGGGTGCCGGTATGAAGCGGATCGACCGCGCGATCGCCGCAATCCTGGCCGTCAGCGCCTGGGCGGGCATCGTCCTCGTCGTCGTTCCGGGTCGCGCCTCGCTCGTCGGCCACGTGTGGCTCGTCATCGTTCTCGCGATCGCTCTCAGCGTCGTGGTCGGAAGGCTGCTCCGCGCCGCTCCACGGGGCCCGTCGGCGTTCGACGCAGCGTTCGCGCCCGCGAAGCGGCGGCGCGCACGTCCCGAGTCCCTCGCGCACCTCGAGCGCGAGGTGGCGCTCGCGGCCGGCACGGCGTTCGACGTCCACTATCGGCTTCGGCCGACCCTTCGCTCGCTCGCCGCGGGGCTGCTACTCAGGAAGGGGATCGACCTGGACAGGGCGCCGGAACGCGCTGAGCTCGTCCTCGGGCCGGAGGTCTGGGAGCTCGTCCGCCCCGACCGCCCGGCCCCGGACGATCGCGGCGCGCCCGGGCTGCCCGCCGCGTCTCTGGAGGGCGTCGTGGACGAGCTGGAAGGCCTCGCGTGCAGCTGAGCGAGCTCGCGGCACGCGGCGCGGCCGTGCTCGACGAGGTCGAGCGGGCCGTCGTCGGCAAGCGGGACCGCCTCGAGCTCGTGCTCGCAGGCCTGCTCGCAGACGGGCACGTGCTGCTGGAGGACGTCCCCGGCCTTGCGAAGACGCTCACCGCGCGCTCGTTCGCGACGGTCACCGGAATGCGCTTCGCCCGGGTTCAGTTCACTCCCGACCTGCTGCCGACCGACGTGACCGGCTCGTCGATCTGGAACCAGCGGGAGCTCGAGTTCGAGTTCCGCCCTGGTCCCGTCTTCTCGAATTTCCTGCTCGCGGACGAGATCAACCGCGCCCCGCCGAAGACGCAGGCGGCGCTGCTCGAGGCGATGCAGGAGCGCCAGGTCTCGATCGACGGGACGACGCATCTGCTCGAGCCGCCCTTCCTCGTCCTCGCGACCCAGAACCCGATCGAGTACGAGGGCACCTATCCGCTTCCGGAGGCCCAGCTCGACCGCTTCGTGCTGCGCACCGGCTTCGGCTACCCGTCGCTCGACGACGAGTGGGAGATGCTCGACCGCCGACTCGACCGTGGTGTGGACGACATCGAGCTCCGGGAGGTCGTCGACCGCCCGACCCTGCTCGAGATGCAGCGCGCCGTCGAGGAGGTGCACGTCGACGAGAGCATCGGACGCTACGTCGTCGACCTGGTTGCGGCGACGCGGGAGAGCCCGAGCGTCCTCGTCGGCTCGAGCCCGCGCGGGTCCCTCGCCCTTCTCAAGTTGTCGCGTTGCCGCGCTGCGCTCGGCGGCCGCGACTTCGTCACACCCGACGACGTGAAGAGCGTGGCCGTCCCCGCCCTCGCGCACCGACTGGTCCTCCGCCCGGAGCTCTGGGTGCAGCGCAGGACCGGCGAGGACGTCGTCCGCGAGGTCATGGACGGCGTCCCGACACCCGCGACGCAGGCTGCCGAGCCAGCGTGACCCGATCTGCGGACGCGCGCCTCGCGGCCTACGCGTGGCTCGCGGCGGCCGCGTTCGTGGCTGCGCTTGCCCTGCGCCGGCCAGAGCTCGCCGTCCTGGCGGCGCCGTTCGCGCTGCTCGTCGCGCTCGGTGTCCGAATGCCGGCGCCCGCAATACGCGCATGGGTCGACCTCGACCGCGAGCGGGCGCTCGAAGGCGACGAGCTGTGCGCCCTCGTCACCGTTCGCTCCGAGAGCCACGTCGATCGGCTCGAGGTCGGCCTCGCGCTCCCGGACGGCTTCCAGCTCGCGGGTGCGCGGAACCCCGTCGCGTTCCGGCTTGCCGCAGGCGAGGAGCGGGAGCTCGAGATTCGGCTCACCTGCGGTCGCTGGATGTCCGCCGAGCTCGGCGACGTCCGGCTCCGGGCGCGCGACCGCATCGGCCTCCTCCGCTTCGAGGGTCGTGTCGATCGGCGGCGCCCCGTTCGCGTCTATCCGAAGCCGGAGCGCCTCCGGCGCCTGCTCGCGCCGGAGCGGACACAGGCCGCGACCGGGAGCGAGGTCTCGCGCGTGCGCGCGGAGGGGCTCGAGTTCGCCGACACGCGCCCGTTCGTCGCCGGTGATCGCGTCAAATCGGTGAACTGGCGCGCGACTGCTCGCCGCGGCAGCCTCGTCGTCAACGAGCGCCACCCGGAGCGGAACGCGGACGTCGTGATCTTCCTCGACAGCTTCGCGGAGGCGCGCGCCGCGGACGAGGGGACGTTCGAGCACGCCGTGCGCGCCGCGTCGACTCTCGTGAGCGCCTTCCTGGAGCGACGCGACCGCGTCGGTCTCGTTGCCTTCGGCGGCTTCCTGCGCTGGCTCGAGCCCGGCGGCGGCCTTGTCCAGCGCTACCGCCTCGTCGACGCCTTGCTCGAGACCGGCGTCGAGTTCAGCTACGCGTGGAAGGGCGTGAACGTCATTCCCGCGCGCACGATGCCGTCTCGGGCGCTCGTGATCGCGCTGACGCCGCTTCTCGACGAGCGATCGGTTGCCGCGCTCGTCGACCTCCGCGGCCGCGGCCACGACCTCGTGGTGCTGGAGGTGTCGCCCGAGCCGTACGTCGCGCCCCCGCGCGATGCCGCCGACGGACTCGCGCTCCGGCTGTGGCGCCTCCAGCGAGCCGATCTGCGCTCCCGGTTCGAGCGGCTCGGCGTCGCCGTCGCGACCCTCGACGCCGACACGACCGTCGAGGCTGCGCTCGAGGGGGTGAGGTCGTACAGGCGTCACGCCCGTCTCGCGCGGCGGTAGCCGCCGGCGCGACCGCTGTCGCGGTGGCGCTCGGACTTGCCGCCTGGCTCGCCGCCGTGGCGAGCGCCGACGCGGCCGTGCCCGTCCTTCTTCTCGGGCTGACAGGGGCAGCGCTCACCGGGGTCGCCCTTGTGGTCCCGGTCGTCCTCGGCCTCGGTCTCGCCGCTTCGGCGTCGTCCTATGCCGTCATGCTCGCGGTCGACGAGCCGCCTATCGACGTGCGCGCGGCAGGAGTCGCTGCCCTGCTCGTCGCCGTCGGCGAGCTCGTCGGCTGGTCACGCGAGCTCGGGACAACTTCGCCCGACGAGCCGGGTGGCGCGTGGCGTCGCCCGACGTGGATCGCGGTCATCGCGATCGGCACGCTGCTGCTCGTCTGGGCGCTCCTCGCGATCGTCGACCTCGCGCGCGTCGAAGGGCTGGCCGTCGAGGCGGTCGGCGCTGCATGCGCCCTTGCGGCCCTGTTCTTCGCCTCGCGGCTTGCGCGCCGTTCCGCGGCGTCGGAATGAGCTAGGAGGCTGCGGGATCCGGCGGCGGCTGCATCGCCGCGCCGGGGAGCGGCCGCGGCTGGGGCCGCAGAGCCGGCTTCTTCTCGTGCTCGGGCTCCGGCTCGGCCTCGGGCTCGGGCGTCTCCTCCGCGAACACCGACTCCTCGTCCTCGCCGGCGAGCAGCCGCTCGAACTGGGTCTTGTCGATCGTCTCGCGCTCGATGAGGAGCGCGGAGAGGCGGTGCAGCTCGTCCATGTGCTCGCGCAGCACGTTTGTCGCCTTGTCGTGCGCCTCCTCGATCACGCGACGGATCTCGTCGTCGATCTCCTTCGCGATCTCCTCCGAGTAGTCCGGCTCGGCGCCCATCTCGCGGCCCAGGAAGGGCATGTCGTGGTTCCGTCCGAGCACGCGCGGGCCGAGCTTCTCGCTCATCCCGAAGCGCATGATCATCTGCTTCGCCGTCGACGTGATCCGCTCGATGTCGTTGGCGGCGCCGGTCGTCACCTCGTTGAAGACGAGCTCCTCGGCTGCTCGGCCGCCGAGCGTCATCGCCATCTGGTCCATCAGGGTGCCCTTGGTCGTCAGGTAGCGATCCTCGGCCGGCAGCGAGATCGTGTAGCCGAGCGCCTGGCCGCGGCTGACGATCGAGATCTTGTGCACCTCGTCGGTGTGCTCGAGGTAGAAGCCGACGAGCGCGTGGCCCATCTCGTGGTACGCGGTGATCTTGCGCTCCTTCTCCGAGAAGAGCCGCGACTTCTTCTCGGGGCCGGCGATCACCCGCATGATCCCTTCCTCGAGCTCGTGCTGGCCGATCGTCTTCTCGCCGCGGCGCGCTGCGAGGAGCGCGGCCTCGTTGATCACGTTCGCCAGGTCGGCGCCCGTGAAGCCCGGCGTTGCGGCTGCGAGCACGTCGAGGTCGATCGCCTTGTCGAGGGGCTTGCCCTTGGCGTGCACCTCGAGGATCTGCTGCCGTCCCTTGCGGTCGGGGCGGTCAACGACGATCTGACGGTCGAAGCGGCCCGGACGCAGCAGCGCCGGGTCGAGGATGTCGGGGCGGTTCGTGGCGGCGATGAGGATGATGTTGTCCTTCAGCTCGAACCCGTCCATCTCGACGAGGAGCTGGTTCAGCGTCTGCTCGCGCTCGTCGTGGCCGCCGCCGAGGCCGGCGCCGCGATGACGTCCGACGGCGTCGATCTCGTCGATGAAGATGATGCAGGGGCTTGCCTGCTTCGCCTGCTCGAAGAGGTCGCGCACGCGCGAGGCGCCGACGCCGACGAACATCTCCACGAAGTCGGAGCCCGAGATGGAGAAGAACGGCACGCCTGCCTCGCCCGCGGTCGCTCGGGCGAGGAGCGTCTTACCTGTACCGGGCGGCCCGTAGAGCAGGACGCCCTTCGGGATCCGCGCGCCGAGCGCCTGGAACTTCTTCGGGTTCTCGAGGAACTCCTTGATCTCCTGGAGCTCCTCGACCGCCTCGTCCGCGCCGGCGACGTCCTTGTACGTCACCTTCGGCGAGTCGGGCGACATCCGCTTGGCGCGGCTCTTGCCGAAGCTCATCACCTTCGAGCCGCCGCCCTGCATCTGGTTCATCAGGAAGATCCAGAAGCCGATCAGGAGCAGGAACGGCAGGAACCCGGTGAGGAGCGCCCACCAGGCGCTCGTTCCCGTCCCCTTCGAGTCGTAGACGACGTTGTTCTTGTCGAGAAGGTTCTCGAACTGCACCTGCGACTGCGGCGACGGGTAGTTGACCTTCACCTTCGTCCCGGAGTCCAGCTCCGCCGTGATCGACTGACGGTTCGGCGTGAAGTTGACCTTGCTCACGTTCCCTTCCTCGACCTGGGCCTTGAGCTGGGAGTAGGTGAGCTTCTCGTCGCCGCCGCGCCGCGGCATGAGCGTCTGGCTCGCGAGATACACGAGCAGGACGATCACGACGAGCGGGAAGAGTGCGCTACGGAAGAATCGGTTCACGTGCCCCGGAGCGTAGCAGCGTGCCTCCCGGCAACCAGTCCAGGCCGAGGGGGCTTAACGGACCGAAAACGCCCGTTTGCAGGATCTCAATGACCCGCGGGCACCAGATCCGGGTGCAGGACGCCGATGTACGGCAGGTTGCGGTAGCGCTCCGCGAAGTCGAGGCCGTAGCCGATCACGAAGCGGTTCGGGATCTCGAACCCGACGTATCGGACGGGCACCTCGACCTCGCGCCGCTCGGGCTTC
This sequence comes from uncultured Actinomycetes bacterium, assembly GCA_963839755.1. Classification (GTDB taxonomy): domain Bacteria; phylum Actinomycetota; class Thermoleophilia; order Gaiellales; family Gaiellaceae; genus Gaiella. The sequence goes on along the minus strand of CAWIVU010000015.1, from coordinate 344,296 downwards.
GTGAGCAGCGCGCAGATTTCGAGGGAGGCCGGCTTGCGCGCGCCGAGCGTGCGGCGCAGGTACGAGAGCGTGAGCCCCGAGTCGATGATGTCCTCCACGACGAGCACGTCGCGCCCGGTGATGTTGATCTCGAGGTCCTTGAGGATCCGCACCACGCCGGACGAGTCCGTCGCCGCGCCGTAGCTCGAGATCGCCATGAAGTCGACCTCGCAGGGCACGGTGAGCTCTCGCATCAGGTCGGAGATGAAGAAGATCGCTCCCTTGAGGACGCCCACGAGCAGCAGGTCGCGGCCCTCGTAGTCCTCCGAGATCTCCGCACCGAGCTCCACGACCCGACCGCGCAGCGACTCGCCGTCGATCAGGACCTCGCCGACGTCCGAGTGGACGGACGTCACCTGTCCTCCCTGACGACCTGCACCGCGCCTTCCCACCCCGGTGCTTCCGCCAGCCCGGCGACCGCGATCACCGCGCCCTCCTCGGTCGCGACGAGCGGCCACGCGTCGCGCTCCGAGCGGGGCACCTTCGCGTCCACGAGCACATCCTGCACCTTACGCGACCGCCCCGCGAGCCGATCCCCTGGACGTCTGGAGCGCACGACCAGGCCGGGTCGATCGCTCGTCAGGCGCCACGGCCCCCAGGTCACGCTTCCCTCGAGCCGAAGCGTCTCGTAGGCGCGCACCGCGCGCACGCCCCGGCCGAGGTCGGCCTCACGTGTGCCCTCCGTCGACGAGATCAGCTCGACGAGCGACGCTTCCAGGCTTCGAGGCAAGCGTGGAGCATCGGCCCCCAGCGCGAGCAGGTTCGCGCGAGCTCGTGGGTCGAGCTCTTCGAGGAGCGGCAGGATCCGGTCCCGGATCAGCCCGCGCTTCGTGGCCGCGTTCGAGGCGTCAACCCGCGAGTCGAGCCTGTGCGCGCGGCAGTACGCCTCGGTCTCCTCGCGCCAGAGCGGGAGCAACGGGCGGATCACGCCGTCACGCCGGCGCGCGCGGATTCCACGCGTCGAGCCGCTCGAGACGATTCGGTAGAGGACCGTCTCCACCTGGTCCGACGCCGTATGTCCGGTCGCGCGGAGGCCGAGATGTGCGGTCAGCTCGTAGCGCAGCTCGCGCAGCGCGGCCTCTGTCACGACGGGCGTCGCGTGGACGATCTCGGCGCCGAGCTGCTCGGCGCAGTGCGCAGCGTCGGCGTCGGCGTCGTCACCGCGAAGGCCATGGTGAACGTGCACCGCGCGCACTCGGTAGCCGAGCTCGCGGAGCACGTGCCACAGGCACGTGGAGTCGGCGCCGCCCGACACGAGGCAGGTCACCTCGCCGCCGGGCTCGATCAGCGAGCTCGCCCGGATGTGGGCTTCGACCCGCTGGAGCACGTGCATGCCGCCATTGTTGCGAAGAGCGCCTACGGCGGGAAGTCGGTGAAGCGTGGCGCCGTCGCCCACACGCGGAGCGTCTCGGCTGCCCGCTCGACCGATTCCGCGTCGAGCGCGAACGGCGTCGCGTGCGGCGCATGCTGGATCCGGGAGGCCGGGAAGGTGCCGTCCGCCGCGTCGAGCACGTAGCGCATCGGCAGCGAGTGCGAGACGGCCAGCACGACGTCCTCGGGCCGCCCGAGCAGCGTGTCGAGCCCGCCCGCGATCCGCTCCGCGGCCTGCGCCCGGCTTTCCCCGCCTCCGGGGCAACACGACGTCGGCCTCGTTCGTCCACGCCCAGGTGCGGTACGCCTCGAGCGGACCACCCTCGAACGACCCGAAGCCGATCTCGTCCAGGCCGGAAACCACGATGCGCGGCACGTCGCGCCCGCCCAGGGCGAGCTCGAGCGTCTCCTGTGTCCGGGCGAGGCGCGTCGCAACGCCGAGATCGATCGGCTCGTGTGCGAGCTCCTCGCGGAGGGCCAGGGCCTCCTGCACGCCGCCCTCGGAGAGCCCGTCGCCCGGCGGGAAGGAGCTGACGCAGTCGTCCGCGTTCGAGCGGGCGTGCGCGTGACGCACGAGCAGGAGCTTCTTCAGAACAGCACGCTCCGGTACTCGAGCACGTGGCGCATCCCGACCGCCTCGTAGAGCCGAATCGCGGGCTGGTTCTCGGCACGAACGAACAGGCACACCGCGGGGACGCGGGCGAGGAGGAGAAGGATGAGGTCGCGAAGCGCGCGCGCCGCGTTGCCCTGACGTCGTGCCGGTGGGTCCACCCAGACCTGCTGCAGCTGCACTGCGGCCGGCGTCCACGCCGACGCCTCCGCCTTGAAGAGGATCACGCCGTCCTCGACCCAGACCCACGAGCGGCCCTCCTCGATCTGGGAACGCGTCCGCCAACGGAAGCCGTTCGGGTCGCGCCGCAGCGGATCGACGCCGACCTCCTCGTAGTGGGCGCGTGCGCACGCGGGGACGAGCACCTCGAGATCAGCCAGCGTGGCGTCACGCAGCCCCGTGGCGCCCGACTCGGGCGGAGCCGTCGAGACGTAGACCGGCTGCTGGGGCCGGTCCTCGCGTGGGCGATCGAACCTCCGCCGACCCGCTTCCCACAACTCCGTGACCGCGTTCTGCTCGCCGATCAGCATTCTCGGCGACGCACGTGCCGCCAGATCGGCGAACGCCGCGCTGCCCTTGCCGGAGGGAACGACGTTGGTGCCGAGGTGGCACAGGGACGTGAGCGAGTCGTCCGTCCGCTCGAGCGCGGCGAAGCGCCCGTGGCCCCGCCGGGCGACGTCCTCGAGAAACACCCGCTCCACAGGGTCCTCGTCGCAGTAGGCGAGAATCTGATCGATCGAGGGCTCCACGAGTCGAGCGCGCATGGCGGCCACACTGTACGAGCTTCCCCAATAGGGTTCGCGCCATGCCAATTCACGTACGTGCGAACCAGGGTGACTATGCCGAGGCGTGCCTTCTGCCGGGGGACCCGCTCAGGGCGAAGTACATCGCCGAGACCTTCATGGAGGATGTCGTACAGCGGAACTCCGAGCGCGGGATGCTCGGCTACACGGGGACGTTCGGCGGCAAGCCGGTCTCCGTCCAGGCGAGCGGCATGGGATGCCCGTCTGCTGCGATCGTGATCGAGGAGCTCGCCCAGCTCGGGGTCAAGAAGCTGATGCGCGTCGGAACCTGCGGCGGCCTCCAGCCCGACCTGTCGATGGGCGACCTGATCGTGGCGCTCTCGGCAACGCCCGCCGACTCCACCGCGACGCACTATGTCGCCGGCGAGCCCCACGCGCCGACGGCGGACTTCGGGCTCGTGCACGAGGCCGTCCATCAGGCGAAGGAGCTCGGAAAGCCCGTTCGCGTGGGCCCGATCGTGTCGAGCGACATCTTCTACCAGCCCGACTCCGGCCTCGCCGGGCGCTGGTCGGAGCGCGGAATCCTCGCCGTCGAGATGGAGGCGTCTGTCCTCTTCACGCTCGGAGCGCTGCGGAAGATCCAGGCGGGATGCATGCTGATCGTCTCGGACGTCGTCGTCGAGGGGGAGTTCATCCGCATCACCGACGACGAGATGCGCTCGGCGGTCGACCAGATGACCGAGCTGGCGCTGGCAACGGTGACCGCCGGGTAGCGGCACGTCGCTGCGCGAAGGCATCGGTGCATTCCGAACCCGAACCTGGCACGTCCCGGGCGGTGCCCGGGACGTGTGTCTTCCTCGTCAACCCTGCGTCGGCGAACGGCTCGACCGGCCGGCGCTGGCCCGAGCTCGAGCGTCGGGCGGCTGCCGCAGGGCTCGACGGTGAGGCGCTGCTCAGCGAGCGACCGGGACATCTGGGAGACCTGGCGCGTCAGGCCGTCGAGGGTGGAGCCACGACGCTCGTCGTCGTCGGCGGCGACGGCACCGTCCACGAGGTGGTCGACGGGCTCTTGAAGGGCGGCATGGCCGAGCGGGCCGAGCTCGGGATCGTGCCGCTCGGCACGGGCAAGGACTTCGCGCGCAGCGTCCGGATCCCGACGGAGCCCGACGCCGCACTCGAGGTCGTGCGGAACGGCAGTGTCCGATCCATCGACGTCGGCCGCGCCACCTACACCACGGATTCGGGCGAGGCGGTCGCGTACTTCGCGAACTTCGCGGGTGCGGGAATCAGCGGCGCCATCGCCAATCGAGCCAACAGGACGACGAAGGCGCTCGGAGGCAGGGTCTCGTTCATGTGGGCCACGCTCGCGGTCTTCAGCCGCTGGCAGCCGACGGAGATGACGATCGAGATCGACGGCGAGGCGCGCCAGGCGCGACTGCTCGAGGCGCTGGCGATGAACGGCGACTACACAGCCGGCGGCATGTGGGTCGCGCCGGAGGCGGCAATGGCCGACGGCAGCTTCGACGTCGTGCTGATCGGCGACTTCTCGAAGGCCGAGTTCGCGACGACGTTCCCCAAGATCTACCGCGGCACGCACGTCTCGCACGCGAAGGTCGAGATCGTCCGCGCACGTGAGCTTCGTGTCGACGCACCCGGGCCGCTCCCGATCGTGGTCGACGGCGAGCAGCCCGGAACGACACCCGTCCGATTCGAGCTCGTGCCGTCCGCGCTCCGGATCCGCGTCCCGCGCGGGTAGCTATCAGGCTCCGGCCTTGCGGGCCGGTGCCTTCTGCTCGTCCGGCTTCTGCGCTCGCTTGAGCGCCGCGATGTCCTTCTCGAGCTTCGCGACACGCCGCTCGAGCTCGTCGACGCCGCGCATCCGCCTCGACAGCTCGTCGACCCGATTGCGCAGGTCGTTGATAAGCGAGAGCGCCTTCGTTCCGCCCGGCAGGTCCGCGAGCCGGTTGATCGCCTGCTCGCCCTTCCCGGCGAGGCGGCCGATCACGTCCTCGTCGGTCGTCTGCTTCTTCGTCGTCGCCATCGGGGCCATTCTACGTCTCCGGGCGGCGCCGTCGAGGCGACAGGTCAGGCGAGGGCGCGAGAGAGGCCCGCGAGCGTCTCGGCAGCGGACGCACGTACGACCACGGCTGCGTCGTCGTCATAGGGCGTCGCCTCGAAGTTGACGATTGCGACCGCGCCGTCCGCGCGCAGCGTGTCGGACGGCAGGCCGGCCACGGGCCAGACCTCGAGCGAGGATCCGACCACGACGAGAAGCTCCGTCTCCCGGCACAGCTCCGCGGCGCGCGCCATCTCCGGAGCCGGCAGGAGCTCGCCGAACATCACCACGCCCGGCTTGAGGATCGCCCCGCATCCGGCGCACTCCGGCGCGTCGCGCGTCTCGAGCTGCTGGAGCACCTCGTCGAGCGGGACGCCTTCGGCCTCGCAGGCGAGACACTCGAACCGACGGATCGAGCCGTGCACCTCGACCACGTCCACGCTGCCCGCGCGCGTGTGAAGCGTGTCGATGTTCTGCGTCACCACGGCCCGGACATGGCCGTCGCGCTCGAGAGCCGCGAGCGCCACGTGGCCGGGATTCGGCGCAGCAGCCAGCAGACCCCCGATGCGAGGGCCGTACCAGCGCCACACCCGAAGCGGGTCGCGCCGGAACGCCTCGATCGAGGCGACCTCGAACGGGTCGACCTCGGCCCAGATCCCGCTCGCCGACCGGAAGTCCGGAATCCCGCTCTCGGTGCTCATCCCGGCACCGGTCAGCACGACGGCAGGCCCTCGCTCCTCGACGAGTGCGGCGAGCTCCTCGACGGTTCCCATGCCCGCCATCGTAGGGCGCGATATATCTCGCCCTGCGATGGACGGCTACGCCTTCTCCCACATCGTTCGCGTTCGCTTCGCCGAGACGGACGCCCAGGCGATCGCACACCACGCCTCGTACGTCGTGTGGCTGGAGGAGGCACGCGTTGCGTACCTGGCCGCGTACCTGGGCGGATACCCTGCGATCCGCGACGGCGGGATCGAAGCGCTGACGACCGCGGTGCACGTGGAGTACGACCGCGCAGCCGCGTTCGACGACGTGCTCACGATCTGGGTGCGGTGCGCGGAGATCCGCGGCGCCCGGTTTCGCTACGAGTACGTGGTCCAGCGAGACGGCACGACCATCGCGACCGGCTGGACGACCCACGCCACGGTCGACGCCGAGACGCACCGTCCCACCCGCGTCCCTGCCTGGTTCGTCGAGAGCGTCGTCAGGGCTGAGGCGTCGCTGCCGACGCTCTAGGCAACTCCGAGGTCGAAACCGGAGCGTCCTCGGAGGGACCTGCCTTCGGCGCCGGCGACGTCTTCGGCACGGGCTTCGGCCGCGGCTTGGACCCGAGTCGCACGACGGTCGGCTCGCCGACGTAGTGCGAGCTCCAGGTCGTGTCGTACATGAGCGCGCCGTCCGCCGCGTAGACCCTCCTCGTGACGCTCGTCGAGCGCGGCGGCGCGCCGAACTGCTCGACGACCTTCTCGCCCTTGAACATCGTCGGGTCGTCGATCCGCTTCCACGGCACCTTGCCCTCGACCTTGAGCGGCGCCGTCTCGGTCTCGACCCGCCGGTTCTGCGGCGTGCCGTAGAGGTTGACGGTCAGCGACCCGGCGCCGACGAAGGTGCGGATGAGCAGCCAGCGGTCGGTGTCGTTCGTGAAGACGAGGTCGAGGTCGGGGTAGTTGACGGTCGCGTCCCGGCCGAGTGGGTAGTGGCTGATGTAGAGCGCATGATTCGTCCGGCGCTCGATCGAGAGCCCGGCATCGAAGGCTGCGTTGAAGACCGTCGTCGAGACCTGGCAGACGCCGCCGCCGATTCCGTTCTGGAGCTCGCCGTTGATGATCACCGGAGCTTCCGCGAAGCCCTTCGCTTCGTTCCGCTCGCCGGTCGTCTCGTTGAACGAGAAACGCGAGCCGGGCGCCACGAGCGCGCCGTCGATCAGATCGGCAACGAGCTGGACGTTGTGAAGTCGCCCCTCCGTCCCGCCGTAGGTCGTCGTGTACGAGCCGACCACGCCGGTGATCCCCATCGCCTTGGCGTCAGCCGTCGTGCGCGCGGGCTCGGTCGTTCGGACGGAGAGCGCAGCCTGCCGTGAGGTGGGGGAAAGCATTGCGCGCTCGATGGACCGGCGCGCCGCCGGAACGTCGAGCGCCCGGCCGCGCTGTGCGGGCACGATGCCGATCGTTCCGGGGGCAACAGCAAAGGTCGCGTCACGAGGCGGGCGATTCACAGTGCTCGCGAGACCCGAGAGCCAGCGGTCGGCCTGCGGCCCGGCGAGCGACACCCGCGTCTCGCCACCCGAGGGAAGCCGGAGGAGCCGTGCGACACGTTCGCGCGGGACGACGACGCGCGTCCCCGCGACCCGCAGCGTCACTGGCGCCGACGCTGCGATCCGAAGAGCCGCGACCGCTTCGGCGAGCTCGCCGGCCGTCGTCTCGGGCGCAGCCCGAACCACCGGCAGCCCAACCGATCGACCGCGCTCGAACGACGCGAGCGCGGCGACGACGGCTGCCGACGCTGCGGCCCGATCGAGGCGCACACCCGCACGCGCGGAGGTCGTCTGGAACGTGAGACCACGACGCAGCACACCGGCGTTCACCGCCGGACGGTCGACCTCGGCGGCGATCCGCGCGACAGCGAGCCGGACCGCCGACGGGTAGGACGCGATCACCGGCTCGACATCGAGACCGAACAGACGGCTGCGGAGACGGCGGGCGCCGCGCACGGGCACGAATCCGTCTGTCGACCGCGCCGCATTGTCGACCGCCGCGGCCCAGTCGGAGCGAATCCCGAGCTGTGTCGGCGTGTAACGGAATGTCCGTCGGCCGGCGACGAACGTGACCGGCACGCGCTCGACCTGCTCGGCACGCTCCGTCAGGAGCGCCGTGGCGCCGGCACGGGAGAGGCCACCGACGTCGACGCCGGCCACGGTGGTCCCCGGTCCCAGCCGGCTCGGAGAGCCGGCGAGCAGCGTCGACCCGCCGATCGCGAGCAGCACGACCAGCGCCGCCACGATGGCGACTCGACGCGCCGTGAATCCGGGGCCAACCCGTGGGCGCGTCGTCCGAGGAACGCTCGTCGCGCCGGAGGACACGGGCCGGTAAATGTACCGGACGTCCGTTCGCCACTCCGCGGCGCGTCAGAACACGAACAGCTCGACGCCGCCGGAGACGTTGAGCTCGATGCCGGTCACGTAGGACGCGAGGTCCGAGCAGAGGAAGGCGATCGCGTTCGCGATGTCCTGCGGCTCGCCCGGGCGTTTGAAGACGGTCCGATTCGCGATCCGCTCGTTCATCGCCGCGTTCGCCATGTGGAACGCCTCGGTGCCGATGATGCCCGGGACGATCGCATTGCACGTGATCCCGTGGCGTCCACCCTCCATCGCCAGGGTCCGCGTCAGACCGAGGATCCCCGCCTTCGTCGTCGAGTAGCTCGCCTGGCCGAAGCCGCCGAGCGTCCCCGCGACTGACGCCATGTTCACGATGCGGCCCCACCGCCGCTCGCGCATGTGCGGCCAGACGGCCTGTGCGCAGTTGAAAGCCCCCGTGAGGTTGACGCGCAGGTCACGTTCCCAGAGGTCGGGACGCTGATCGGCGAACTGACCGACGTGGTCGAGCGTCCCTGCGTTGTTGACGAGGATGTCGACCGATCCGAGCTCGTCGACGATTCGCTCAACGGCGGCGTCCACGTCGGTGCGATCCGTGACGTCGCACCGCACCGAGAGCGATCGGCGTCCCAGCGAGCGGATCTCGTCGACGGTCGACTCCGTGTGCACCATTCCCTGGGCGACCGCGGCCTGGGCCAGTACTCCGTATGCCTCGGCGGCACTCGTGTCGGACTCGACGAGGATGTCCGCGATCGCCACATCCGCCCCCGCCCGGGCGAGCGTCAACGCGTCGGCGCGCCCCAGCCCGCGGGAGCCGCCGGTGACGAGAGCGACGCGCCCGGCGAGGTCGATCTCGAGCGCCACGAGGCGATCCTATGCGGCTCGCGGGACCTCCGACACGACGAGCTTGACTTTCGCGGCGTGCCCCGGCTCGCGCTCGATCCCGTCCACGACCTCCACCTCGACCGGGACGGACGCCCCGACGCCGGCGAGCGCGTCCTGGACCACCGAGCGCACGTGACCCGCGAGGCCACGAGGCGCCGGATCGCGCAGGACGATGCGAACGAGCAACCCGTCGGTCCTGTGCACGATCTGGTACTGGAGCACGTCGAGCAGCCGGACGAACGGCGCGCGCAGTCGGTATGGGTGAACCGTGACCTCGCCGCCGCCCGCGGCGGGCAGCCGCAGCGTGTCGTCGCTCCGGCCGTCGATCCGCGCGATCCTGTCGAACGGCCGGCCGCTGGGGTCGGACCCGGCCTCGAGCCGGACGGCGTCCAACAGCTCGTAGCGGATCAGCGGCTGGGTGTAGTTCACGAGGTTCGTGAGCAGAACCTTGCTCCCGAGGGTCCCGGGCGGCACGGGCCGGTTGGCCTCGTCGACGACCTCGACGATGGCCTCCTCGCATACGTGCATCCCCACGTGGTCGAGCGAGCCGGCGGCGATCACCCCGACCTCGGTCGAGAAGTATCCCTCTACGGGCTTCGACCAGGCCGACTCGATCCTCGCGGCTGCATCCTCGGTGAGCACCTCGGAGGTCGTGAGGACGACGCGCGGCTCGATCGCGAGACGACCCTGGAGCTGCTCTTCCGCGAGGAAGGCGATCACGCTCGGGTAGCCGCCGATCACCTCGGGCTGATACCGGTCGAGCGCGGCGACCATCTCGTCGAGCGGAGTCGTCACCGAGACCCTCGGTGCGCCGCTCCGTCCGGCCTGCATGGCCGCGATCACCTGCTGCGAGAGATGGAGCGCGCTCGGGGCACCGAGCCCGACGATGCGCGTGTCGAGCGTCATCCCGAGCCGCGCGAACGAGCGGACGAAGACCGCGACCCAGTCGGCGAACTCGGCCTGCGAGTAGACGAATAGCCCGGGCACACCCGACGTGCCGGACGTCGAGAACACCCGGTACTCGCCGAGGTACAGCGCGCCGGCGTCGGCAGCGGCGAGGAACGGCTCGAGGTCCGCCAGACGCAGCCGCGGGTTGGTGACGACGCCATCGAACTCCTCCATCAGCCGGGCCTTGGGCAAGGTCGGCAGATCGCCGAGCTCGGCATGCTCGGCGCCGGGGGGGAGCGCGCTGCGGTAATACGGCGAGCGCGCGACCGCGTGGCGGATCAGCTCACGCAACCGCGCTCGCTGGTAGCCGGCCAGCTGCTCGCGCGACCAGCGGTCGCGCTGCAGGAGCGCCCCGGCGCGTGCGCCGAGCGTCGCGGGGTCAAGCGGGTCGACCGAGGTGGCGGCAACGGTCGTCATGCATCACTCCTCTCCCTTGGGAACCGTGAGCCCGCGCATGAACGCAGCGTGGAGCTCCACGAACACGTCCGACGACACTGCACGCGGATCGAGCCGTCGCTCCGCGCTGTAGCCGCGCGCCAGCACCGACGACGCTCGCGCTGCCTCGAGCGGCGGCACACGAAGCGCAAGGCCGTGCTTGGCCACGAGCGCGTCGATGACGTCCGCGATGGCGACCAGGAACCGCTCACGGACTCGCAGGTACGACCGGCGCAACGCCTCGTCCCTGCCCGCGTGGGCGACGAATTCCGCGAGGGTCGGCAGCCAGTCCGGGTCCTGTGCGTCGGCAGTCGCCATGAAGCGACCGACGGCGCGGATGGCGTCCTCGAACGTCGGCTCGTCGAGCATCATCTCGACGTACGCTGCGATGCGGTCGCCGTAGTGCGCGTCGAGCAGCGCGAGATACAGGTCGTCCTTGCCGGCGAAGTTCGAGTAGACAGCGCCCTTCGTGTACCCCGCCTCCTCGGCGATCTCGTCGAGAGTGGCGCCGTGGAACCCGCGGCGGATGAACACGGCGCGCGCCGCGAGGAGAAGCTCCTCTCGGGTGCGGGCCTTGCGTTCGCTGCGTGTGACGCGGGTGGCCATTCGGATACCGTCGGTATTGATATACCATCGGTATCCCAATGTCAAGCCGAGTCGAGATAGAACGACGGCATGCGACGGATGCGCACCGAGGAGCGCCGCGCGCGACTCGGCCTCCGTCACCGCCTCGCCGAAGAGACACGCGCCTCCGACCCGCTCGAAGCGGCTCGCTCGGTTGTCGCGCTCCATTCGAGCGATCCGGCGACGGTGTTCCTCTCGGTGTGGGCGCGGGCGGGAGGATTCGAGGTCGAGGATCTCGAGGAGGAGCTCTACGAGCGACGCTCGCTCGTCCGCATGCTCGGCATGAGACGCACGCTCTGGGTCGTGCCGCGGGAGCTGATGGCGGTGGTCGACGCGGCCTGCACCCGGACGGTCGCCTTCGCGCGAGCGGCGGCGGCTCGAAGGCTTCGTTGCCGCGAGCGGCGTCTCGGACGATCCCGGCGCCTGGCTCGGCGAGGTAGGCGCCGCTGCCCTGCGGTGCGTCGAGGCGCGCGGAGAGGCGTTCACGTCCGACCTTTCCAGAGACGATCCGCTTCTCGCGACGAAGGTCAAGCTCGGGATCGGCACGCGCTGGGAGTCCGACGTGAGCGTGGGGTCACGCATCCTCCCGCTCCTCGCGGCGGAGGGAAAGCTCGTGCGCGGCCGGCCACGCACGGCGTGGACGAACGGTCAGTACCGCTGGACCGCAGCCGCCGAGTGGCTGGGCGAGGAGCCTTCCGAGCTGGACACGGGCGCGGCACAGGCGGAGCTCCTCGTCCGCTGGCTCGCGGCGTTCGGCCCCGCGACGGAGACCGACATCCGCTGGTGGATGGGCTGGACCGCACGCGAGGCGCGTGCGGCGCTCGCCGCCGTCCCCCATGCCGTCGTCGAGCTCGACGAGGGCACCGGCTACGTCGTCGCGGACGAGGTCGAGCCGCCCGGCGCAGTGGCGCCGTGGGTCGCGCTCCTCCCGACGCTCGACCCGACCACGATGGGCTGGAAGGAGCGCGGCTGGTACATCGGACCCCACGAGCGGGTGCTGTTCGACTCGAACGGCAACGCGGGGCCGACGGTCTGGTGCGACGGGCGCGTGGTCGGCGGCTGGTCGCAGCGCAAGGACGGCGAGATCGTCTGGGAGCTGCTCGAGGACGTCGGTGCGGACGCTCGCTCGGCCGTGGAGGCGGAGGCGGCAACGCTCGCGGCCTGGCTCGGCGACGTCCGCCTCTCCCCCGGATTCCTCCCGCCGTTCCAGCGCGCCCTGGCGCGCTGACGTCAGGCCGCCTCGAGTATGTCCGAGACGGTGAGCTGCTCGGTGAGGAGCCTCGTGAAGTTCTCGGGCGCGCGCTCCACGTAGTCCTTGCAGAGGCGCCGGCCGTCGCTGTACGTGGACACGTAGATGCGCGAGGACGGCTCGGTGAAGAACGCGATCGCGCGAGCAGCCTTCCCGTCCGACGCGAGCCCCCATTCGCGCAGGTACCCCTCGACGTCCTCCCGCGCGACGCCGTCCTCGTTCAGCATGAAGGCGGCGTTCGTGCCGACGTCCTCGAGCGCCTCACCTGCCGTGTTGATCTCGTGCACCTCCGCCGGATCGAAGGTCACGTCGAGGCCGTCGAGGACATCAGCCACGACCGCGAACGGATCGCTCCCGAGCGCCTGCTCCAGCGCGTTCGTCGCGATGCCCTCCGAGATGAGCGCCTCCGGCGCGGAGATGATCGTCACGCTCGTCTCGACACGACCGAGCCCACGGAGGAGGTGTGCGTCCTTCGCGGTCCGCTCCGTGTGATGACCGGGGTACGCCTCGTGTGCAGCGAGGCCTGCGAGGACGACGATGGAGATCGGAAGGTCCGCGTTGACGTCGATCCGGCTGCGGTACTCGCCCTGGTACCAGTTGTAGGCGAGCCACGCCTCGCCCGACACGAGCTCGTAGCTGACGGACTCCTCGGGCGGCATCGAGGCGAGCGCATGCGCCCGCGGGCCGAGGACGTCCTTCAGGCGCGCGAGCGCGGGGACGAGCGTGTCGCGCGGGACGGCGTTCCGCTCCTCCCAGGCGATATAGCGGTCGCGCAGGGTGCCCGGACCGGATAGCGCGGCGTCCAGCCGGTGGTGCGCCTCTGCGAAGGCGCTCGTCTCGGTCCGCTGCGGCCGGACGCCGAAGCACCGCTCCACCTCGTCGGCCCACCCCATCTCGACACCGAACAGGCGTGCCGTGACGCATTCGAGCGCCTCGAGCTGACCGCGCAGCCACCGCGTGCGGTCGTCCTCGAGCCCGGCGTCCTCCAGCACTCCCAGGAGAGCCGCAGCCTCGCCCTGGAGCCGCCGTGGGTCGGCGAGCTCCTCGGCCGCTATCTCGCGCTCCCACTCGGGAGGCCCCACGTACGCGTCGACGAAGCCGTCGATGTGACGACCGACGCGCAGGCACAGCCGGACGTAGCGCTCCGGGAGGTCCACCCGCGCACCCTACGTCCGCGAAGGCTCTAGACGGCGCCGGAGAGGAAGATCTCCTTCGCGATGACCAGCCGCTGGATCTGCGAGGTGCCCTCGTAGATCTGGAACAGCTTCGCGTCACGCATGAGCTTCTCGACCGGGTACTCCTTGATGTAGCCGTAGCCTCCGAAGACCTGCACGGCGTCCGTCGTGACCTTCATCGCGGTGTCGGCCGCGTACCGCTTCGCGAACGACGAGTACTTCGTGGCCTTGCGGCCCCAGCCCTGGTCGATCATCCAGGCCGCCTGCCACGTGAGCAGGCGCGCAGCCTCGATCTCCGTCGCCATGTCGGCGACGAGGAACGAGATGCCCTGGTTCATCGCAATCGGCATCCCGAACTGGACGCGCTCCTTCGCATAGTCGACGGAGAGCTCGTACGCGGCCTGGGCGACGCCGACCGCGCCAACCGCGGTGCCAGGGCGCGTGAAGTCGAGGGTCTGCATCGCGACCTTGAAGCCGTCGCCTTCACCGCCGAGCCGGTTCGCCTCGGACACGACGACGTCCTGGAACGCGATGGCGGACGTGTCGGTCGCCCGCTGGCCCATCTTGTCGAGGTGCTTCTCGACGGTGACGCCCTCCGCGTCCATCGGGACGACGAACGCCGTCAGGCCCTTGTGCCCCTTCGTCCTGTCGGTCGAGGCGAAGCAGACCATCCACGACGCCTGACCGCCGTTGGTGATGAACAGCTTGGAGCCGTTGAGGACGTACTCGTCGCCCTTCCTCACCGCGGTCGTCTGGATCCCCGAGACGTCCGAGCCGGCGCCGGGCTCGGAGAGCCCGAAGCAGCCGAGCACGGGCGCCTCGACGAGCGGGGCAAGCCACTGGCGCTTCTGCTCCTCCGTTCCGGCGATCAGAATCGGCCCCGCGGCCAGGCCGTTCGCGAGGATCGACGTGCCGATCCCGGAGCAGCCCCAGTTGAGCTCCTCGCCGACGAGCATCCCGTCGAAGGCCGAGAGCTCCGGGCCGCCCAGCGACTCGGGGATGTGGAGATTCATGAGACCGATCTCGTGCGCCTTCGCGACGATCTCGGCGGGGTGGGTCTGCTGCTCGTCGTGCGCGGCCGCCCTGGGCCGGATCTCCTTCTCCGCGAAGTCGCGCGCGAGCGCGCGAAGCTCGCGCTGCTCGTCCGTGAGCGCGAACGAGATACCGCTCGCCACGCCGGTCTCCATCGTCGTCATCGAGTGCTCCTGCGTTTCGATTGACTAGTCAGTCAAGAGCGTACCGGGGCTTCGCAGGGACGGCAAGCGCGGCCGCGACACTCCGGGGGCCTCGTGCGGGTCGGTGGGATCGGAGGCTCGGAGCACGCCTCACTACAATTCGTCGCCTCGACCCGACGGAGGCATCGTGGCGACCACGACCGCAGCACCGACAGCGCTCGACCCGCTCGACTACCTCGCCATCGACGCGCTGCTCGACGACGAGGAGCGCGCCATCCGCGACACCGTGCGGCAGTTCGTCCGCGACCGTGTGCTTCCCGAGGTCGGCGACTGGTTCGAGAAGGGCGTCTTTCCGCGCGAGCTGTTCCCCGAGCTTGCGAAGCTGGGCCTCTTCGGCATGCACCTGGAGGGATACGGCCTGCCCGGCGCCAGCTCGGTCGCATACGGAATCGTCTGCCGGGAGCTCGAAGCGGGCGACGCAGGCGTCCGAAGCGCCGTCAGCGTGCAGGGATCGCTCGCGATGTACGCGATCTGGCGCTGGGGCTCGGAGGAGCAGAAGGAGCGCTGGCTGCCGGCGATGCACGCCGGCGAGGCGATCGGCTGCTTCGGCCTCACGGAGCCCGACGCCGGCTCCGACCCGGGGTCGATGCGCACGCACGCACGCCGAGACGGCTCGGACTGGGTGCTGAACGGCGCCAAGATGTGGATCACGAACGGCACGATCGCCGACGTCGCGGTCGTCTGGGCCCGGACCGACGAGGGCGAGATCCGCGGCTTCCTCGTCGAGAAGGGCGCGCGCGGGTTCTCCGCGCCGGAGATCCACAAGAAGATCTCGCTGCGCGCGTCGGTGACGAGCGAGCTCGTCCTCGAGGACGTCCGGGTGCCGAGCGAGGCGATGTTCCCCGAGGTCTCGACGCTCCGCGGGCCGCTCTCGTGCCTCAGCGAGGCCCGCTACGGGATCCTCTGGGGCGCCGTCGGCTCCGCCCGGGCGTGCTTCGAGGCAGCACTCGACTACGCGCGCGAGCGGATCGTCTTCGGCAAGCCGATCGCGGGGTTCCAGCTGACACAGCAGAAGCTCGCCGAGATGGCGCTCGAGGTGAACCGCGGGTCGCTCGTCGCGCTGCACATCGGGCGGATGAAGGACGCGGGCACGCTACGGCCCGAGCACGTCAGCCTCGGCAAGATGGGCAACGTCCGCGGCGCGCTCGAGGTCTGCCGCTCGGCGCGTACCGTGCTCGGCGCGAACGGCGTCACACTCGAGTACCCCGTGATCCGGCACATGAACAACCTCGAGTCCGTGCTGACGTACGAGGGCACGCACGAGGTCCACACGCTCGTCGTGGGTCAGGCGCTCACCGGCGAGAACGCATTCGGCCGCTCCTGAGGCCGCCACCGGCGGACGCACCGGTCCTTCGCTCACGACGGCGCGTCGAGCTTCGGTGCCTCGCCGTTCGCGACAGCTTCCGCGTGGCGTAGGCGCCAGACGAAGGGGATCGCGAGGATGATGGGCAGGCCGAGCACCGGCCAGAGAGCCTGGTAGCCCTCGGTGTCCTCCAGGTGGGGCCCGAGGGCGTCGATCACTGCGCCGGCGGCCAGCGGGCCGATGACGAGGCCGATTCCCTTGGTGGTCGTCGCGAGGCCCGAGATCGCTCCGCGCTCCCCGGGCGGCATGAGCTTGAAGAGGAGGCCCCAGGCGAGGGTCATCACCGTCCCGCCGGCGATCGCGACGACGAAGATCAGCCCGAGGTACCACGCGTGCCATTCACGTCCCAGGCCGCCGGAGAGAAGCCCGACGCCGTAGATCGCAGACGCGACGGTGATAACGCGTGCAAGACCGACCCGGTCGCCGATCCGGCCTGCGACGAGCGCCGCGACGATGTACCCGGCCGCGACGGCGCCGAGGATGTAGGTCGACGTGACCAGCGGCTCTCCGAGACCGACGGTGACGTAGAGCACGACGAACGTTCGGGCGCCCGCGAACGTGCCTTCCCACGCGGTGTTGGCGAGCAGGAAGGTCGCGACGTCGCGGTTCGAGCGGAGCACGCGCCACGAGCGAGCGACGTACGAGCGAACGCCCTCGAAGACACGACCATGCCCGCCGTCCTCCGTGACGAGCAGGATCGGGGCCAGGCAGGCGCCCGAGACGACGAGGGCCGCGACGAGGAACGGGGCGGGTTGCCAGAGGTGGAAGAGGAAGCCGCCTCCCATCAGGCCGCCTGCGATGGCAACCCCGCGAAACACGTGCTGGACGCCCTGGGCACGCCCGAAGACCTGCTCGGGGAGGACGTCGGGGTAGAGGCCGCGGTACGGCGGCTCGTAGACGTAGTACGCGAAGAACAGGGCGCACAACATCAGCGCGGTCGTCCACAGGCTCGGCATGAACGCGAGCAGCGCGAGCGCGAACGCCATCGGCCCGAGGGCGACGAGCATGAACGGGCGACGCCGCCCGAGCGGCGTGTGGAACGTGTCGCTCCACGGCCCGATCACGAGCGGCAGCGTCAGGGCGAAGGCGCCCTCCGCGGCGAGCACGAGCCCGACCAGCGTCGTCGAGTCCGTGTAGGTCTGGAGGATGGGCGGCAGGTACGCCGCGGTCGTCGTCAGTGCCCAGGCGAGACCGAGCGCGCCCGCCCCGAGCGCGAGGATGTCCCGCCTCGCGGCCCCTGCCGGGTCAGGCGGTGACGGGCGTCCGCGCGAGCCCGCCGCAGACGACGTCGACGATCGTGCGCTCGGCACGGGCGACCTCCTCGTCGCCGTCGGGAAGGCGGCCCATCACCCAGCCGGTGAGGATCTCCTCGAGCCCGCCGTAGACGACCCAGCTCGCAAACCGCGCGTCGAGCTCGGGCCGGAACACACCCTCGGTCTGTCCCCGCTCGATCACCCGCTGGATCACGGCGAAGCCCTTGTCGATGTCCTCGACCTGTGTCGCGAGGTGCGCGCTGCGGCCGACCTCGCGAACCATGACCGTCACGAGGGCGGGATCGTTGCGCCACGTGCGCAGCAGGATCTTGACGATGCCCCGGAGCTTCTCGTCCGCGGGCCCGTCGGAGCCCTCGACCGCCTCGAAGCGTTCGAGTAGCTCGCTCCAGTTCTCGCGGAAGACCGTCTGCAGCACTTCGTCCTTCGAGGAGAAGTAGTGGTACAGCAGGCCGTGAGCCACGCCGGCCTCCTCTGCGATGTCGCCGACGCGGGAGGTGTGGAAGCCACGCCGCGCAAAGACGCGCACGGCCGCGTCGAGGATCTGACGGCGCTTTTCCTCCTGTGCGATTGAACGGTCAGTCAACCGGGTCAGGATAGGCGCGCGGCCAGTCACCACGCAACACAGCGAACGGCCCCCGCAGGGGCCGTCCCCGGCGACGCTCACGGGGGACGGTGCCCTTCGGGGCCGGTCGCCGGGGCCGTCAAGCCCAACGCAGCGGGAAGAGCGAGCAGCGTGTCGATCCTGTCGGGCTCGCCATCGTGAAGGCCGTCGCGGTCGAGGAGGATCGCACGCATGCCGAGCGCGCGGGCGCCCTCGATGTCGTCGGCGTAGCTGTCCCCCACCATCGCGGCCTCGCCCGGCGTGGCGTCGAGGGCCGTCAGCGCCGCCTCGAAGATCGAGCGGTGCGGCTTCACCCGACCGTGCCGCATAGAGCCGATGCACGCGTCGACCTCGAGCCGATGGTGCCGCGCGAACTCGTCGAGGTCGCGCTGGCCGTTCGAGACCAGGCCGATCCGGAGCCCGTGGGAGCGCAGCGCCTCGAGCGCCGGGAGCGCGTCCTCGTAGAGGAAGAAGTTCTCGTGGCGCTCCCACTCGCGGACGACATCGACGGCGCACGACCGCGCACCTTCGCCCGATCCGCCCAGGCCGCGGACGATGTCCTCGGTGAAGCTGACCCAGAGCTCCTCGTCGTGCACGAGCTCCGTGTCGCGCTGCAGGCCGTCCAGCGCGGTGCGGCGCGCCGCCTCGTACCGCGAGCCGTCGAGCGACAACCCGTGCCGCGCCCCGGCCCGCACGTAGCCGTCGGGACCCAGTTCCGGCCCGGGACGGAAGAGCGTGAAGTCGACGTCGAGGAGGACTGCCGTCAGCATCGCCCGAGGATACGTGCGCCCGGACCCGCGGCGCCTCGACGTGGTCAGCGCGCGGCGAACACCCGGCGCCGTCCCTCGATGCCCTTGAACTCGTGCTCGCCATGGTCCTCGAGCACGCGGCGTGGGGGAAACATCGTTTCCCCCACGTCCAATCGGGGTGCCCAGATTTGAACTGGGGACCTCTCCGACCCGAACGGAGCGCGCTACCAGGCTGCGCCACACCCCGAGCCGCAAAAGGGTAGCGGTTTCCCCGTTCCGTAGACTCGCCGCGTGGCCGCCCGGCGAGACGAGATCGTGGCGCACGCGAGCGCGCTGCTCGAGATCGATCGGTTCCCCGAATTTGCCCCGCAGGGGCTCCAGGTCGTCGGTGCCGACGAGGTGACGACGATCGCGTGCGGCGTGTCCTGCTCGCGGGAGCTCTTCGAGCGCGCGGTCGACCTCGGCGCCGACCTCGTGCTCGTCCACCACGGCCTCTTCTGGCGCAACGAGCCGCTCATCGTCGACGCGCGCCTCCGGGGACGCCTCGAGGCGCTGTTCCGTGGCAACGCGTCGCTCGTGGCCTACCACCTCGCGCTCGACGCCCACCCGACGCTCGGAAACAACGCGCAGCTCGCAACGCGGATCGGCGCGACGCCGGAAGGGACCCTTCGAGTCGGTCGGGCTCGGCTGCGCGATCGGGGCCATCTCGCTGGAGGCGCTCGTCGAGCGCGTGGAGACCGCCGTCGGACGGGCGCCGCTCGTCCTTCGAGGGGGAGACGGCGAGATACGTCGGCTCGCGATCTCGAGCGGTGGCGCCGGACACGACTTGATCCATGCGGCACACGAGGGCTACGACGCGCTGCTGACCGGTGAGGCCGAGGAGCCGAGCAGCGCGACGGCCCGCGAGCTCGGGATTCACCTGATCGCCGCGGGGCACTACGCGACAGAGCGCTTCGGCGTCCAGGCGCTGGCGGCGCATCTGTCAGAGCGATTCAGCCTGGAATGGCACTACGTCGAAGTGGAGAACCCCGTCTGACAGGTGTGGGTTCGGCAGGTGCCTGGCTAGGCACGCAGCACTCCCCCGCACCTCGACGCATCTTGCACACCGTCGGCGGTCGAGAGTATTCTCGGAGCACATGGTCGATTTCGGGAGGCGGGCCCGTTGATCCCCGTCACCACCCCAACGAGCGCCGATCGAGCCCGTGCGAACACACCAGTTCGCCGGGCTTATTCGTTGCCCGAGAGGAGACACGATCGATGGCGAACCACCTGACGCCCGACGAGCTCGCGCGGGAGCTCAACATGGACCGCGAGGCGATCATCCGGATCTGCGTCGCGGAAGGCGTCCCGATCTATCAGGGCAAGATCGACAAGCACCTCTTCCAGGCGCAGCTGCAGGCCGCGGGCGTCGCCCAGCAGGCCGCGGCGAGCTAGCCGGCACGTTCATGCAGGCCGAGGGGACCCGGCGGGGGCCGGGCCCCTCGTCGTGCCCGCGATGACTAGAGGCTTGATGCGAAATCGGAGTGCGTGCGGGGATGGCCTGCACCAAGCAGCGTGGTCGGCTCGATCGGCGTGCAGGCTGGTTGCCTGGATGTCGATCGAGACGGCCGCGATGCGCCGTGTGCAGGCCACCATCCGTGCGTGCTCGGATTTCACATCAAGCCTCTAGCGCTTGGAGGCCGTCGACTTCCGTGCGGGCTTGCGGTCGGTGCGCTTCTCGGCCGCTGTCTTCTTCGCGCGGCTCGACGTCTTGGCCGCGGCGACACTCGCCTTCAGCGCCTCGATGAGGTCGACCGCGGGCGCAGGCTCCTCGGTCGGCTCGGGCACCGAGATCTCCTCGCCCTTGAGCTTGGCCTCGAGGAGCTCCCTGAGGTCTCGGCGATACCCGCTCGTCAGCTCGGACGGGTCGAACTCAGCCTGCAGCCCGTCGACGATCTGGCGGGCGAGGTCGAGCTCCGCCTTCTTCAGCTTCGTCTCTTCCATCGCCTCCTCGATCTCTGCCTGCGAGTAGACGTCCTCGACGAGGTACAGCGTCTCGAGGACGAGCCCCTGCCCGCGCGGCCTGACGAGACAGAGCGACTCCCGCCCGGAGCGCACGAGCCGCCCGACGGCGCCGACTCCTGCCTCCTCCATCGCCTCGAGGAGCAGCTTGTACGGCCGACGCTGGGCGGGAGCGGTGCCCGGCACGAGAAAATAGGTGCGGTCCATCCAGATCGGATCGACGTCACCGAGGGGCACGAAACGCTCGATGTCGATCGTGCGCGAGTCGTCGTGACGCTCGAGCGCCTCGAGCTCGCCCTCCTCGACGATCACGAACTGTCCTTTCGCGACCTCCCAGCCCTTTACGATCTCGTCGGGGGCCAGCTCGCGATCGTGTATGGGGCACCAGCGCTTCTGCTTGATCGGTGTCAGGCACTCGCGATGCAGCATGCGAAAGGAGATGTCCGACTGGCGCGCCGCCGGCTTCGTCGCCGGCGCCAGCCCGACGGGGATGCTCACGAGGCCGAAGCTGAGTGATCCGTTCCAGGAAACGCGCATGATCCTCCCAGTCTAGGGGCGGACGGTCGTGATTCGCGCCGCAGGCGCCGTTCCCTCCCACGTGGCGGCTCGTCAGGGCGGAATCTCTCAGTACAGTCTGCAGAGGATGGCCGGCGAACGGACGATCCCCCGCCTCTGGCGCGACGCCCTCGCGCGTAACTCTGGCACCGCGTACCTCGTCGACGAGGGCGAGTCGTGGCACGAGGTCACCTGGCAGGAGGCGGCTGAGCGCGTCGAGCTGATCGCAAACGGCCTTCTCTCACGCGGGGTACGCAAGGGCGACGCGTTCGCCATCCTCGCCCGAACGACCCTCGAATGGGCGCTCGTCGACTTCGCGCTCGCGCATGTCGGTGCGGTCACGGTCGGCATCTACGCGAACAGCTCCCCGCCAGACGTCCGCTACGTCCTCTCCCACGCCGAGGCGGTGGGTGTGGTCTGCGAGGACGAGTCGCAACGCGCCAAGGTCGAATTCGGCCGTGAGGACCTCCCAGACCTGCGCGAGATCCTGACGTACGCAGATCTCGCAGCGCTCGAGGACGAGGGACGTGCCTACAGGGAGGCGCATCCCGCCGAGCTCGACGAGGCGGTCGCCGCGATCGACGAGGAGGACATCTTCACGTTCATCTACACCTCGGGGACGACCGGCCCGCCGAAGGGCTGCATGATCCGCCATCGCAACTACTACGCGATGGCCGCGGTGCAGGGCCAGCTGCCCGACCACGGCTCCGCCGACGACGTGCTGCTCCTCTACCTTCCGCTCGCCCACAACTACGGCCGGCTGGCGCATCTCGCGGGTCCGTACCTCGGGTACACGACCGCGTTCCTCCCGGAGCCGCTCGAGGTCGCCCGGGCGATGCCGCAGGTGCGCCCGACGATCCTGCCGAGCGTGCCCCGCGTCTACGAGAAAGTGCACACGGCCGTCACCTCGACGTTCGCCGAGGCCACCGGCGTCAAGCGTCGCCTGGTCGACTGGTCGCTCGGCGTCGGCCGACGAGCCAGCGAGCTGCGCCAGCAGGGAAAGCCCGTGCCACGCGCTCTCGCCGCCCAGATCGCGATCGCCGACAAGCTCGTCTTCTCGAAGGTGAAGGAGCGCCTCGGCGGGCGGCTTCGGATCCCGATCTCCGGTGGCGCGCCGCTCGCCAAGGAGGTCATCGAGTTCTTCGACACGATGGGCATCCGGATCCGCGAGGGCTACGGCCTCACGGAGTGCACCACCGCGGCGGCGACGAACACGAGCGAGCGCTATCGCTTCGGCACCGTGGGGCCGGCGTTGCCGGGGTTCGAGCTCAAGCTCGCGGACGACGGCGAGCTCCTGATCCGGAGCGAGACGATCTTCGCCGGCTACTTCAAGGAGCCGGAGGCGACGGCGGCCGTGCTCGAGGACGACGGCTGGCTCCACTCGGGCGACATCGCCACGATCGACGAGGACGGTTTCGTCACGATCACCGACCGCAAGAAGGACATCATCGTGACCGCGGGCGGGAAGAACATCGCGCCGCAGAACCTCGAGAACGACCTCAAGACGTCACGCTTCGTGTCGCAGGCGCTGGTCGTCGGCGACCGGAGGCCGTATCCCGCGGCCCTCATCACGCTCGACCCGGCCGAGATCGAGAAGTGGGCCGCCGAGCAAGGGATCGAAGGCGATGTCACGACGCTCGCGAGTCACCCGGCCGTCGTCGAGCTCGTCGCCGGCATCGTCGAGGACGTGAACCGCGACCGCTCCCGATTCGAGCAGCTCAAGCGCTTCGTGATCCTCCCGCGCGACTTCGAGATGGATCAGGGAGAGGTCACGCCGACCCTGAAGCTCAAGCGCCGCGTCGTCCTCGAGCACTTCGCCGACGAGGTCGAAGGCCTGTACGAGAGCGTCACCCAGCCTGCGACGTAGCGCATGGGGTATCTGGCTTCAGCCAGACACCTGCTCTTCCCGGCGCTCAGGTGACGCGCTTCGCGCCGACGTACGTCGACGCGTACCACGAATCGTTCAGGCTGGAGATCTTCACGACGTCGCCGGTGTGCGGGGCGTGGACGAACTGCCCGCCGCCGATGTACATGCCCATGTGCCCCAGGCCGTCGAAGAACACCAGGTCGCCGGCCGCGAGTTGGTCGCGTGAGACGAACACGCCGACGGTGTTGTACTGCATTGCCGCGTTGTGGGGCAGCGAGATGCCGATCTGGGCGTAGACGTAGCTGGTGAGGCCCGAGCAGTCGAAGCCCGACGGGCTCGAGCCGCCCCAGACGTACGGGACACCGAGGTACTGCATCGCAATCCCGACCGCGCCGCCGTACTTCGCGGGAGGAGCAACCGACGGGACGTACGGAACCGAGGCGACCGGGTCTGAGGACACCTCGAGGGTCTGCTGCCTGGCAGACGCACGCGCCGCGGCGGCCGCCTCCAGTCGCGCGAGGGCCTGAGCCTCGAGCTGCGCTTGCCGGCGCGCCTCTGCCGCCTCGAGCCGCGCGATCTCGTCCTTCACCGAGGCGAGCAGCCGCTGCCGTTCCGCGAGCTGCCCTTCGATCGAGCGCTTCCGGCTCGCCCGTTCGGAGACGATCTGCGCCTGGCGCGAGCGGTCGGAGCGGAGCTTGGCGCGCCGTGTTTGAACCTCGTTCCGGAAGCGTCGGACATCCTTCAGGACCTGCGAATCCTGGCCACCGACCCGCTGCGCCATGTCGAGGCGGTCGAGAAAGTCGTCGAGGCTCTTCGCACCGAGGATCACCTCGACGGCGCCACCTGCGTCGCCGTTGATGTAGAGCGCTCGCAACCGCTTGGCGATGTGGTCCTGGGCGACGGAGAGGCTCGACTTGGCGACCACGAGATGGCGTCCGTTCGTCTCGAGGTCGGTGTCGATCTGGTCGAGCTGGACGTTCGCGAGGTTGTACGCCTCGATCGCGTGCGAGAGCGTCGGAGTCCATCTCGCGGATCTGGCCGAGGATCGCCTGGGCCTGATCGCGCTTCGAGCTGATGGACGGATCCGCCGTCGCCGGTCCCGTTCCCACGACGAGGGTCGCCGTCAGCGCGGCTACGCCAATCGTCAGGGCGGAAATCCGCCTTTTCGTCCAGCTCACGCCGCCCATTTCTCGCCAGCCCAAGCGCCCGCCAGTGGTGGGGTCACCGGCCACAAGTCGCGGAGCCTAGCAGCCAGATACGACGGCTGCACGCACAAGCGACACAAAAATCTCTGCAAACACGTGTGATTTGTCAGGTGCTGTGGTACGGTCCGCGACCCTGTGCACACGCTCGCCGGACGTCTCGCGCCGTGCGTCGCAGCGCTCCTCCTCTGCTCGAGGGCAGGGTCGCGACCGGCGGGTGGATGCCCAGCACCTCGGCGGCGCGTGCGTGGGCCGGCGCGCCGTCACGATCACCGTCTACGGTTAGGCCCGTGCGGCTCCGACTCGCGCTCTCCGTTGCGTCCTGTGCGCTGCTCGGTGTCCTGTCCGCGTCGAGCGCAAGCGCGGTGGGCGCGGAGACCGATCTCACGAGTCGCCTGACGAAGACGCTGCGGTCGCCGTACCTCTCGCTCGGGAGCACTGCCGCGATCGCGCTCGACGCGAAGACCGGCGCGGTGCTCTACGCGCACAACGAGACACGTCCCGTCGTGCCGGCCTCCAACGAGAAGCTTCCCGTCTCGTGGGCTGCGCTCACGCGCCTCGGGCCGAGCTATCGGTACCGAACACAGCTGCTCGGGGTCGGGACTCGGAGTGGCGCCACCTGGCAGGGCGACCTCTTCCTCAAGGGAAACGGCGATCCGACGCTGACGGCGGACGACATCAGGAAGCTTGCGGTCCGTGTCCGCGCTGCCGGCATTCGGCGCGTCACGGGAGGGATCCGGGGCGACGAGTCGAGCTTCGACGCCCGCCGCGACGTCGCCGGCTGGAAGCGCTCGTTCGTCGGCATCGAGACGCCGCCGCTGTCCGCGCTCGTCGTCGATCGCGCACGGGGTTGGCCGAAGTTCTCGCCACCACTGCTCGCCGCCCGCAGTCTCCGCGACGCGCTCGCCGCCCGCGGAGTCGTCGTCATGGGCAACTCCGGGCTCGGCCGGGCACCGGGTCGAGCCACGGTCCTCGCGTTCGACACGTCGCCGCCGCTTTCGCGGATCGTCACGTCGATGAACTCGGACAGCGACAACTTCACGGCCGAGATGGTGCTCAAGCACCTCGGCACGCTCGAAGGCGGACAGGGGACGAGTGTCGCCGGCGCACGAGTCGTGATCTCGGCGATGGCCGCGGCGGGAATCCCGGTCCGCGGCGTGAGGATCGTCGACGGCTCGGGGCTCTCGTCGCTCGACCGACTCACGGCGGCGGCTCTCGCAGGGATCATCCGCGCCGGGATCTGGGACGAGCGCATCGGCCCCTCGTTCCTCGCGTCCCTCGCGGTCGCGGGCCGCACCGGCACGCTCGACCGCCGCATGCCCGGCCTCGCAGGCGTCGTCAGAGGGAAGACGGGCACGACGAGTCTCGCCTGCACGCTGTCGGGCCTCATCCGTGGCGACGTCGTCTTCGCCGTGCTCCAGAACGGCTCACCGGTGTCGTTCTGGCCTGCGCGCACCGCGCAGGATCGATTCGTGACGACCCTCGCGCGGGCGACGGCCCAGCGGACCGCGGCCTCACCGTAGAGGGACTACGCCTCGATCAGGTCGACGAGCGCAGCCTCGTCGAGCACCGGGACGCCTGCCTTTTGCGCCTTCGCGACCTTGGAGCCAGGGCTTTCGCCGACGATCACGCCGGTGGTCTTCTTCGAGACGGAGTCGGAGACCTTCGCGCCGAGGGCCTCGAGCGCCGTCTTCGCCTCCTCGCGTGAGAACCCCTCGAGCGTGCCCGTGATCACGTACTGGTGGCCGGTCAGCGGGCCTTCGACGGCCCGTTCCGCCTCGCCCGCGGTCATGCTCAGGCCGAGCGACCGCAGCTCCTCGACGAGCCGCCGGTTCTCCTCCTCTGCGAACCACTCGGCGACGAGCTCGGCCCGGTCGGGCCCGATCCCCTCGGCACCCTCGAGGTCCTCCTGGCCCGCGGCGATCAGTGCGTCGACCGTCCCGAAGTCGCGCGCGAGGTTCCTCGCGAGCACCCAGCCGATCTTGGGGATGTTCAGGCCGAACAGCACGCGTGAGAACGGCTGCGCCTTGGAGGCCTCGATCGAGGCGACGGCACGGCCGGCCGAGATCTCCCCGTAGCCGTCGAGCTCCTGGAGTTGCTCGACCGTCAGGCGGTAGAGATCGGGCATCGAGCGAAGCAGCCCCTCTTCCCACAGCTTGCGGACGAACTGCTCACCGACTCCTTCGATGTCCATCGCGGCGGTGACCCAGTGGATGAGCGTCTCGAGCCCGCGTGAGGGGCAGGCCCGGTTCGGGCAGCGGTGCATGACCTCGCCCTCGGGTTTGACGACCTCGGCACGACACAGCGGGCAGCGCTTCGGCATCCGGAATCGCTTTGTCCCGGGCTTGTGCTCGCCGGCAGGCCCCACGATCTGCGGGATCACGTCTCCGGCGCGCTGGACGACAACGAGATCCCCCTCGCGGATGTCCTTGCGGTTGATGTCCTCCTCGTTGTGGAGAGTCGCGTTCGAGATCGTGACCCCGCCGACCTGGACCGGCTCCAGCTCAGCCCATGGGTTGAGCGCGCCCGTGCGCCCGACGCGGATGTGGATCTTGTTCAGCGTCGTCACGGCGGTGGTCGGCGCCCACTTGTAGGCCCGAGCCCAGCGTGGGCGCTGGTGCAACGCGCCGAGCCGTCGCTGCTGATCGAGATCGTCGACCTTGATCACGATCCCGTCGATCTCGTAGTCGAGCTCGGCGCGCCGCGCCTCCCAGTCGCGACACGCCTCTGCGACCTCCTCGATCGTCTCGAGTCGCGCTGCGTGGGGGTTCGTACGGAAGCCGTGCTCGCGCAGCCACTCGAGCATCTCCCACTGGGTCTCGGGAAACTCTCCCTCGCGGGCGCCGAAGCCGTAGACCCAGAGCGACAATGGTCGCGCAGCGGTGATGCGCGAATCGAGCTGCCGGAGCGACCCCGCGGCCGCGTTCCGCGGGTTGGGCGCGGGCTTCTTGCCGGCGGCCACCTGCGCGTCGTTGAAGCGAGCGAAGCCCGAGAGGGGGAAGTACACCTCCCCCCGCACCTCGAGGAGCGCCGGCGGATCGCCGTCCGTCGCGCGAACGCGCAGAGGGACGGCATCGATGGTGCGGAGGTTCTGCGTGACGTCCTCGCCACGCTCTCCGTCGCCACGCGTCGCCCCCCTGACGAACGCGCCCTGCTCGTAGAGAAGCGAGATCGCAGACCCGTCGATCTTCGGCTCGATCACGTACCCGACCGGCTCGTCCGTGCCGAGCCGCTTGCGGACGTCGTCGGCCCACTTCTGCAGCGCCTCACCGGTGGTGACCTTCTCGAGCGAGCCCATCGGGAGCAGGTGCTCGACCTTCGTGAAGCCCGCCGCGGGGGCGCCGCCCACGCGCTGGGTGGGCGAGTCGGCGGCCACGAGCTCGGGGTGCTCGTCCTCGAGCGCCTTCAGCTCGTCGTAGAGCGCGTCGTAGACGGCGTCGTCGACGTCGGGGTCGTCGAGCACGTGGTAGCGGTAGTTGTGGTGCTCCACGAGCCGCCGGAGCTCCTCCGCTTTCGCAGCGAGGTCAGAGGACGGCACGCAACTCCTCCGTGGAGTTGACGAGCGCATCGGGCTCCTCCTCTGCGAGGCGCTCGACGGGATGGATGCCTCCCCATCCGACCGCCACGGAGAACATCCCGGCGGCCTTCGCGGCGCGGATGTCGAAGGGCGAGTCGCCGACGTATGCAGCCTCATCCGGCGCCGCGTCGAGCTGCCGAAGCGCTTCGAGCAGCGGTTCGGGCTCGGGCTTGTGGCGCTCTGTGTCCTCGGCGCCGACGAGGACGTCGGTGTAGTCCCGGAGCAGCGGGAAGCGCGCGAAGGCCAGCTCCACCGTCGCGCGCCGTTTCGCCGTCACGATCCCGAGCCTTCGGCCCTCGGCCTTGAGGACCGGCAGCAGGTCGAGCACGCCGTCGAAGGACTCGAGCGTGTCGTGGAGCGGCTCGTTGTGCGCCCTGTAGGCCTCGACGAGCTCGTCGACCCTCTCGGCGTCGAGGTCGCGCATCTGGGCGATCAACCCGGGGCCTCCGATCGCCGCTCGCACGAGCTCCTCGTCCGGCTCGCGGCCGAGCACGGTGAGCGACGCGTGCTTCATCGACGCGAGGATGATCGGGCCCGAGTCGATCAGCGTCCCGTCGAGGTCGAAGAGGACGACTCCAAAGCGCATGCCGTCGATCGTAGCCACGCCGAGGACCGGCGCTAGAGGGGCTGTCCCCTGTGACGGAGCGGCCGGGCGCAGCGTCGCGGCGGTCAGTTCCCTGCGGGGTCAGACCCCTGAGACTCGTACTCGACCCGCTCGAGGTAGAGCCCCCACGGCGGCGCCGTCATACCGGCCTCGGCCCGCGGCCGGCCCGTCAGCAGGCGCACCATGGTGTCCGGCCCGGTCTCGAGCATCGTCCCGACGAGCGTCCGCACCATGTGGCGCAGGAACGAGCTCGCCGTGACCGTGAAGTGGAGCTCGTCGCCGCGACGCTCCCACGCCGCGGCCCGAACCACACGACGGAACACCTCGTGCTGGGTCTCGGTCGGCGTGAATGCGGTGAAGTCGCGCTCCCCCACGAGGAGTGCGGCACTCGCCTCCAGCGCCGCGTCGTCGAGCGCGCGAGGCCACCACAGGCTGCGATGGGCCGTCAGCGCCGACCGCACGCGCCGGTTCAGCACGACGTACCGGTACGAGCGGGCGGTCGCCGAGAACCTCGCATGGAAGTCCTCCGGAGCGTCATCGACGGCGATGACGGCGACGTCGTCCGAGAGGATGGCGTTGAGCGCCTCGGCGAGCCGATCCGTCGGAGGCCCTCCGTCAGCCGAGACGCTTGCGACCTGACCGCTCGCGTGGACACCCGCGTCCGTTCTCCCAGCAACGGCGAGCCGGTCCCAGTGCGGCAGGACCGCGTCGAGCCCCTCCCTGATCGCGCCCTCGACGGTCCGCTTGCCCGGCTGTCGAGCCCAGCCGCTGAACCCCGTCCCGTCGTACTCGATCGTCAGCTTCAGCGTGCGCACGAGAGATCTCGTGACACAGTGTCACGACCTCGGCTCGACCTCGAGCAGGAGCCCGTCGACTGCCCGGACGACGACCTCGTCCCCGGGAAGAAGGTCGTACTGCGCGCGCGCATCCCAGACCTCGCCGTCCAGCTTCACCTGGCCGCGTGGCGTCAGGGCGCGGACGACGACGGCTGTCCGGCCGACGAGAGTCTCGACCCCCACGGACGCGCGTCGACGCTTCGACCAGCGTACGAAGAAGGCTGTCTCGGCGACGTCGATCAGGCCCGCCACGATCACCGCGACCCAGCCCCACGGCGACGGGATCACGGTCAGCGCAAGGATGATCGCGACGATCGTCAGCATGGTGGGAGCCTAGGGGACTGCCCCCGGTGGGGTCTTCCCTCGTGGCGCATGGCCTCGCCGGGAGCGTCGCGGTGGTCAGTCCCTACGGGGACAGACCCATGGCCTACCCCTCGTGATCGACGAGCTCGAGGAGCGCCATCGAGGCGGCGTCTCCCTGGCGCGGACCGAGCTTGACGACGCGCGTGTAGCCGCCCTGGCGCTCGGCGAAGCGTGGAGCGACGTCCGAGAACAGCTTGTGGACGACGTCGTTCGAGCGGAGCTCGGCGAGCGCGAGCCGGCGCGCATGGAGGTCGCCGCGCTTGCCGAGGGTGATCATCTTCTCCGCGAACGGCTTCACGGCCTTCGCCTTCGCCTCGGTCGTCTCGATCCTGCCGTGCGTGATCAACGCGCCGGCGAGGTTCGAGTAGAGCGCCTTGCGATGGGCAGAGTCGCGGCCGAGCTTCTTGCCTGAGCGAGCGTGACGCATGTCTCGGTCCCTAGAGGGGGAGCTCCTCGCCCTTCAGCGTGAGGCCGTGGGCAGCGAGCGTCTCCCGGACTTCCTCGATCGACTTGCGACCGAAGTTCGGGATGGCTGCGAGCTCGTTCTCCGACTTGGAGGTGAGGTCGCCGATCGTCTCGATCCCGACGCGCTTGAGGCAGTTGTAGGAGCGGACTCCGAGCTCGAGCTCCTCGATCGGGAAGTTCTCCATCCCGTGCGACGTCGTGGGGACCTCGGCCTCGGCGGCCGCGGCCTCGCCCATGTCGATCTTCTCGAGATCCGTGAAGATCGCGAGCTGACGGATGAGGATCTCGGCCGCTCCGGCGATCGCGTCCTTGGGCGCGACCGAGCCGTCGGTCGTGACGTCGAGGACGAGCTTGTCGTAGTCGGTGCGCTGACCGACGCGGGCTGCGTCGACCTCGTACGAGACGCGGCGCACCGGCGAGAAGATCGAGTCGATCGGGATCACGCCGAGCGTCGTCTCGGGCCCACGGTTCTGGTCGGCCGGGACGTAGCCGCGGCCGCGCCCGATCGTGAGGGTCATCTCCAGCTTGCCCTTGTCGGCGAGGTGGGCGATCTCGAGATCCGTGTTGAGGATCTCGAGGTCGGCCGGCGCCTCGATGTCCGCGGCCGTGACGGTGCCGGGGCCCTTGCGCGACACGTGGACCTCGATCTCGGGCGACTCGCCGTGGAGGCGGCAGACGAGGTTCTTGAGGTTGAGGATGATGTCCGTGACGTCCTCGCGGACGCCCGGCAGCGTCGTGAACTCGTGCGCGACGCCCTCTATCTTGACAGCGGTGACCGCTGCGCCCTCGAGCGACGACAGAAGCACGCGCCGCAGCGAGTTGCCGAACGTGTAGCCGAAGCCGCGATCGAGCGGCTCGATCGTGAACCGGCCGGCGCGGTCGTCGGCGTCCTCGGAGACGATCCGAGGCGTCTGGAAGTCCATCAGGGTGGAACGGGTGGCCATGTGATCCTTTCGGGTGGCTCTGGTCAGGACGAGATCGAGCTCGCCCTACTTCGAATACAGCTCGACGATCAGTGATTCCTGGACGGGCGTGTCGATGTCGGCGCGCTCGGGCCACTTGAGCACCTTGCCCGTGAGCCCTTCGTGATCCGCCTGGAGCCAGGGCGCAACAGCGGCGGTCAGGTCGGTCGCGTCCCGCACGATCGACTCGGCCGGGCTGCCCTGCTTGAGCGTCACGATGTCGTCCGGTCGCACCCCGAAGCTCGGGATGTTGACCCGCCGTCCGTTGACGAGGAAGTGCCCGTGGCGGACGAGCTGCCGCGCCTGGGCGCGTGAGCCCGCGAAGCCGAGGCGGTACACGACGTTGTCCAGCCGCGTCTCGAGCAGCCGCAGGAGGTTCTCGCCCGTCGGGCCGCTGCGGCGAGACGCCTTCTGGTACGTGTTGCGGAACTGCTTCTCGAGCAGGCCGTAGTAGCGGCGCGCCTTCTGCTTCTCGCGGAGCTGCAGCAGGTACTCGCTCTGCTTGATGCGGCCGCGCCCGTGCTCACCCGGCGGATACGAGCGGCGCTCGATCGCGCACTTCTCGGTGAGGCAGCGCTCGCCCTTCAGGAACAGCTTGATCCCCTCGCGGCGGCACTGACGGCACTTGGGTCCGAGATCTCGGGCCACTAGACGCGCCTCCGCTTCTTCTGGCGAACGCCGTTGTGGGCCTGGGGCGAAACGTCCTTGACGCCGAGGATCTCGAGCCCGGCTGCCTGGAGCGAGCGGATAGCCGTCTCGCGCCCGGAGCCCGGGCCCTTGACGAACACCTCGACCTTCTGGAGGCCGTGCTCCATGCCCTTCCGCGCCGCGTTGTCGGCGGTCACCTGAGCGGCGAACGGGGTCGACTTGCGGGAGCCCTTGAAACCGGCCGAGCCGGCCGACTCCCAGGCGATGACGTTGCCGTCCTTGTCGGTCAGGGAGACGATCGTGTTGTTGAACGACGTCTTGATGTGCGCCTGGCCGATCGCGACGTTCTTCTTCACCCGACGGCGCGTCCGGCCGCGGGCAGCTGCCTTGCGAGGGGGTGCCATCTACTTCGCCGCCGCTTTCTTCCCGCGCCCGACGGTCTTCTTCGGACCCTTGCGCGTGCGCGCGTTCGTCTTGGTGCGCTGCCCGTGCACCGGGAGGTTGCGGCGATGGCGAACACCGCGGTAGCAGCCGATCTCCGACAGGCGCTTGATCGCCTGGGTGCGCTCTCGCCGCAGGTCACCCTCGACCTCGAGGTTCGTGTCGATGTAGGTGCGGAGCTTCGTGACCTCGTCGTCGGTCAGGTCCTTGACCTTCTCGTTCGGATCGAGGCCGAGCTCCTTGCAGACCTTCTGCGCAGTCGACTGCCCGATCCCGTAGATGTAGGTCAGGCCGATCTCGAGGCGCTTCTGGTTCGGAAGGTTGACGCCGGCGATGCGTGCCAAATCAGCTCTCCTAGCCCTGCCGTTGCTTGTGCCGGGGGTTTGTGCAGATCACCATGGTGCGCCCATGCCGCTTGATGACGCGGCACCGCTCGCACATGGGCTTGACCGAAGGACGGACTTTCACATTTGGCTCCTGTGGTCGGCTACTTGAGACGGAAGGTGATGCGGCCGCGAGTCAGGTCGTATGGGGACAACTCGACCTTGACCCGGTCACCCGGGAGGATCCGGATGTAGTGCTTGCGCATCTTTCCGGAGATCTTCGCGAGCACGTGATGTCCACCTTCGACCTCGACGCGGAACATCGTGCTCGGCAGGGCTTCCACTACCTCGCCCTCGACCTCGATCTTCTCGTCTTTGACTGCCAACCGACTCCTCGCGCAGGGATCACGCCCTGCCCGTCGCGATGTACATGCTGAGATCCGCGCACGACCGACCGGTCGCCGCGCGGGGCCGCTTACTTTAGCAGACCGGCCCTTTCGGTCGCGATTCCGACGCGCGGCGTGAGGATGCGCGGGCCTTCGGGGAGGATCGCCACCGTGTGCTCGAAGTGGGCGGCCAGCGACCCGTCCTCCGTCGAGATCGTCCAGCCGTCGTCTGCCAGCCAGACCTCGGGGTTGCCCGCCGTGATCATCGGCTCGATTGCGATGGTCATGCCCTCCGAGAGGCGGGGGCCTCTGCCCGGGTCGCCGAAGTTCGGCACGTGCGGGTCCTCGTGGTAGTGGCGTCCGACCCCGTGCCCGACGAGGCTGCGCACCACCGAGAAGCCGGCCGCCTCGACGACCCCCTGCACGGCGTGCGAGATGTCGCCGATCCGGTTCCCGAGGCGCGCCTCGGCGATCCCGGCCGCGAGTGCGTCCTGGCCGACGTCGAGGAGCCGCTGCGCCTCGGCATCGAGCGAGCCGACCCCGAAGGTGTACGCGCTGTCCGCGATCGCGCCGTCGAGCGTCACGCCGACGTCGATCGTCACGAGGTTGCCGTCCTCGACGACCCGCCCGTCGGGGATCCCGTGCACGACCACCTCGTCGACCGAGATGCAGATCGCGCGCGGGTAGCCGCGGTAGCCGAGCGACGTCGGCACGCCGCCCCTGGCATGGATGAAGTCCTCCGCGATCCGATCGAGCTCCAGCGTCGTGATGCCGGGCTCGATCCGCTCGCCGACGTGCGCGATCGTCTCCGCGACCACCGTCCCGGCACCTGCGATGCGCTCGATCTCGGTCATTCCCTTGCGGATGATCACGCTGCGGCCCCTTCGCCGAGCAGCTCGAGCGCAGCCGCGATCTCCGAGGTGACCTCGCCGATCGAGCGCTCCGCGTGGAGCGGCACGAGCTTCCCCGTCGCGCGGTAATACTCGACGACCGGCTTCGTGTGCTCGTGGTAGAGCTCGAGTCGCCGCGCGATCACCTCGGGCGAGTCGTCCTCGCGCCCCTCGTCGTCGGCCCGTCCGAGGAGCCGCTCGAGCGCGACGTCGTCGGAGAGGTCGAAGAAGAGCACCGCGTCGAGCGCCCGTCCGATATCGGCGAGCATCGCATCGAGCTCCTCCGCCTGCGCGAGGTTCCGCGGAAAGCCGTCGAGCACGAAGCCGCCCGACGCGTCGGGCTGCGAGAGCCGGTCGCGGATCAGCGCGACAGTCAGCTCGTCGGGCACGAGGTCGCCGGTGGCCAGGATCGGCTCGACCTCGCGGCCGAGCTCCGTGCCGGCGGCGATCGCCGCGCGGAACATCTCGCCCGTCGAGACGTGCGGGATCCCGTGGTCCTCCGAGAGGCGCGACGCCTGGGTGCCCTTGCCGGAGCCCTGCGGCCCCAGAACAAGGATGTTCACCTCAAGAATCCCTCGTAGCTCCGCATCATCATCTGCGACTCCATCTGGCGCATCGTGTCGAGCGCGACGCCGACTGCGATCAGCACCGAGGTGCCGCCGAGGGCGCCTGCAGAGGCCTGGGAGAAGCCGCCGTAGCGGATGAAGAGGCTGGGCGCCACCGCGACCGTCGCGAGGAACAGCGAGCCGGGGAGCGTGAGGCGGGTCAGGACGCGGTCGAGGTACTGGGCCGTCGGCGGGCCGGGACGGATCCCGGGGATGTAGCCGCCGTGCTTGCGCAGGTTGTCCGCCTGGTCGACAGGATTGAACTGGACTGCGGTGTAGAAGAACGTGAACAGGATGATCATCCCGCGCCTCGATCATCAGGTACAGCCAGTCTCCCGGCTGGAAGTACGTGTTCACGAAGTCCTGGGTGGCCGGGAAGTACTGCGCCATCGTCGGCGGGAACGCCAGGACCGCGGCCGCGAAGATCACCGGGATGACGCCCGCCATGTTGACGCGGAGAGGCAGATAGGTCGAGCCGCCCGAGGTCATCCGCCGCCCGACCATGCGCTTCGCGTACTGGATCGGGATACGGCGCTGGCCCTCCTGGACGAAGACGACCGAGGCGACGATCGCGAGCGCGATCAACGGGAAGAAGATGCGCTCCATCGGCCCGCCGTTCCACCAGGCGGTGATGCCGAGCGGGAGGCCGGTGAGGATCGACGCGAAGATGAGGATCGAGATGCCGTTCCCGATCCCGCGTTTGGTGATCTGCTCGCCCATCCACATGAGCAGGATGCTGCCCACGGTGAGCGTCACGATGATCAGCACCATCCGCCCAGGGTTCGCCTGGAGGACGCCCTGGTTCCGGAACAGGAAGGCGTAGCCGAGCGCCTGGGCAGCAGAGAGCACGACGGTCAGGTACCGCGTGTACTGGTTGATCTTGGCGTAGCCGGATTCGCCCTCTTTCTGGAGCTCGGAGAGCCGCGGGATCACCACGGTCATGAGCTGCACGATGATCGAGGCCGTGACGTACGGCATGATCCCGAGCGCGAACAGCGAGAACTGCGACAGCGCGCCGCCCGAGAAGAGGTTGAGCAGGTCGAAAATGCCGCCGGTGCGGGAGAGGTACTGGTCGATCGCCTCCGCGTCGACGCCCGGCGCGGGGATCCACGAGCCGAGGCGGTAGAGCGCGAGGACGAGGGCGGTGAAGAGCAGCCTCCGGCGGAGCTCGGGCACCCGCCACGCGTTTGCGAGCCAGCTGAGCATGCGAGGCGTTCTCCGCGCTCCGCGCGGAGGCTAGACGTCCTCCGACGCCTCGGCCGCGTCGTCGACCGGCGTCTCGTCGGCAGGCGCCTCGTCCTGCGGCTCCTCGGCCTTCGGCTTCGCCTTGCGGACCTTCGGCTTCTTCGGGACGGGCTCGCCCCGGAGCCAGATGACGCTTCCGCCTGCCTTTTCGATCTTCTTCTTCGCCGTCTTCGAGAAGCCGTGCGCGGAGACGGAGAGCGCCTTGCTCAACTCGCCGACGCCGAGCACCTTGACGTCGACCGACACCTTGCGGATCAGCCGCTTCTCCTTCAGCGTCTCGGGCGTTACCTCGGCGCCCGCGTCGAAGCGCTCCTCGAGGTCGCGGAGGTTGACCGGCTGGCTGTACGTCCGAAAGGGCCCGATGGGCATCGCGTCCGCGGACGTGTTGCCCCGGAGCTTCGGAAGCCGCATGTCGATCGGCATCTGGCCGCCCTCGAACCCGGCCGGCATCTTGTGCGAGCCGGAGCGCGACTTCTGGCCCTTCAGGCCGCGACCGGAGTATCGGCCCTTGCCCGAGCCGAGCCCGCGCCCGATGCGCTTGCGGTCCTTCCGCGCCTGCGAGGGCTTCAGGGAATGGAGGTTCAGCTCGTCTGCCATGACCTTCCTACGCGTCCTTCCCGTCGAGCGGCGTCACGTTCACGAGATGCGCGACGTGCCGCAGCTTGCCCTCGAGCTCACGGGAGACGGCGTGGTCGGCGCTCTTGCCGATCCGGCCGAGCCCGAGCGAGCGCAGCGTGCCGCGGTGCTTGCCCGTCTGACCGATCACGCTCCTGGTCTGGGTGATGCGGACGGTGCTCACGCCGACGTCTCCTCGACAGCAGGCTCGTCCGCGACAGGCTGCGCCGCGGGCTCCTCTGCAGGCGGAGCCGCGGGCTCTGCCGCCTCCGGCTCCTCGACCTTCTCGGCGGCGGGCTTGTACGGAAGCACGTGCATGATGGACTTCCCGCGTGACCGCGCGACATCCTCGGGGCGGCGCAGCCGCTTCAGCCCGTTCACGGTGGCCTTGGCCATGTTGATCGGGTTCGTCGTGCCGAGGCTCTTGGCGAGCACGTCGCGAATCCCGGCCAGCTCGAGCACGGCGCGCACGCCGCCGCCGGCGATCACGCCGGTGCCGGGGCTGGCCGGCCGGAGCACGACGCGGGCGGCGTCGAACCGGCCGACGATCTCATGGGTGATCGTCGCCCCGTGCTTCGGGACGGTGAAGAGGTTCTTCTTCGCGTCGTCGACGGCCTTCGAGATGGCGAGCGGGACCTCCCGCGCCTTCCCGTACCCGACCCCGACGCGGTCGACCTCGTCCCCGATCACGACGAGCGCGGTGAAGGAGAACCTCCGACCGCCCTTCACGACCTTGGCGACACGGTTGATCTCGATCACGCGCTCCTTGAGCTCGCGCGACTCGGCTACTTCGACGACGCTCAATGTTCTCCCTTCGTGTAGATCGTGCCGTCCAGCCGCGAAAAGCAAGCCAGGCTAGGACGCAGGCCTCGGCCATGCATGGAATGCATGGGCGAGGCCGAGGACGACGCATGGCGCCGCTTTGCAGCGCGCTGGTCGGTGCGAGATGCGCGGAGGGCGAACATCATGGTCAGAACTTGAGTCCTCCTTCGCGTGCTCCCTCGGCGAGGGCCTTCACGCGTCCGTGGTAGAGGTAGCCCGCTCGGTCGAAGACGCATGTCTTGACGCCGGCCTTCCTGGCAGCGGCGGCGAGCGCCTTTCCGACCTCGGCCGCCTGATCGGTCTTCGTGCCCTTCGTCGGGCGAAGCTGGAGCCAGCTCGCGGACGCGAGCGTGCGACCCGCCTCGTCGTCGACGAGCTGGGCGAAGATGCCTTTGTTCGAGCGGAAGACGACGAGCCTCGGCCGCTCGGCGGTGCCCGAGATCTTCCCCCGCACGCGACGGTGACGGCGCAGGCGTGCTTCGCGAACCGACGTACTCATGCGCGCTTGCCAACCTTCCTCCGCACGTGCTCGCCCTGGTAGCGGATCCCCTTGCCCTTGTAGGGCTCGGGCGGGCGCACCTTGCGGATCTCCGCGGCCGTCTGGCCGACGACCTGTTTGCTCGTCCCCTTCACGATCACCTGTGTCGGCTGGGGAACCTCGAACGAGATGCCCTCGCGCGGCGTGACGGTCACCGGGTGTGAGAACCCGACCGCGAGCTCGAGGTCCGAGCCCTTCAGCTGTGCGCGATAGCCGACGCCCTGGATCTCCAGGTGCTTCTCGAAGCCCTTCGTGACGCCCTCGACCATGTTCGCGACGAGCGTCCTCGTCAGCCCGTGAAGGGCACGATCCTCGCCGCGCTCCGTGGGCCGCGCGACAGTGACGACGCCGTCGTCCTGGGCGATGTCCATCCGCGCGGGCACGCGCTGCTCGAGCATCCCGAGGGGCCCGGTCACCTTCACGTTCCCGCCGGGGGACACCTCGACGGTGACACCGGATGGAATCTCTATCGGCTTGCGTCCAATTCTGCTCATGACTCTTCTCTTGCTCTTCTAGCGATTCGCGAGGCGAAACGCCCTACCAGACGAAGGCGATGACCTCTCCGCCGACGCCGCGCTCGGCAGCCGTACGGGTGGTGATCACGCCAGTCGAGGTGGACAGGATCGCCGTTCCGAGCCCGCCGAGGACGCGCGGCAAGCGGTCCTTCTTGGCGTAGACGCGGCGGCCGGGCTTGGAGACCCGCTTCAGGTTGGTGATCACGCGCTCGCGGTTCTTGCCGAACTTGAGCTCGATCACGAGCAGGTCGACGGGGGAGGCCTCGACGATCTTGACCCCCTTCACGTACCCCTCGTCATGCAGGAGTCGCGCGATCTCCTCCTTCATGCGCGAGGTCGGCATCGAGACGGTGTCCTGCATCGCGCGATTCGCGTTGCGGATGCGGGTCAGCATGTCGGCAATCGGATCGGTCAGCATTCTGGTTCCCCTACCACGAAGATTTGGTCATGCCCGGAATGGCGCCGTCGTGCGCGAGCTCGCGCAGGCAGATCCGGCACAGCTTGAATCTGCGGAACACGGCACGAGGCCGGCCGCAGCGGTTGCAGCGCGAGTACGCCTGCACCTTGTGCTTCGGTGCGCGCTTCTGCTTCACGCGGAGCGAGGTCTTGGCCACTACGAATCCCTTCTCTCGGTGGCGAAGGGCAGCCCGAGCTCGCGCAAGAGCGCGCGGGCGTGCTCGTCGTTCTCCGCCGTGGTCGTGATCGCGATGTCGAGGCCGCGGATCGCAGGCACGCTGTCGTAGTCGACCTCGGGGAAGATGATCTGCTCCTTCACGCCGAGCGAGTAGTTCCCGCGCCCGTCGAAGGAGTCGGGGTTCAGGCCGCGGAAGTCGCGAATCCGCGGCAGCGCGATCGAGACCAGCCGGTCGAGGAACTCGTACATCCGCGCGCCGCGCAGCGTGACGCGCGCGCCGACGGCCATTCCCTCACGCAGCTTGAAGCTCGCGATCGACTTCCGCGCACGGCGCACCTGGGCGCGCTGCCCCGCGATCGTGGTGAGCTCGTCGATGGCGGCATCGAGCGCCTTCGCGTCCGTCTTCGCGTCGCCGACGCCCATGTTGAGCGTGATCTTGGAGATGCGGGGGACCTGCATGATCGAGTCGAGCTGCAGCTCTTCCTTCAGCGCCGAGCGCACCTCGTTCTCGTAGCGCTCCTTGAGGCGCGGCACGATCGTCTCCGTCGCGGTGGCCATCAGTCGATCTCCTGCCCGCAGCCGTCCCGCTTGCAGACGCGAACGCGGGCGGTCTCGCCCTTGATCTCCTTGACCTTCACGCCGACGCGGGTCGGTTGATTGCACGTCGGGCAGACGACCATCACGTTGGAGACGTCGATCGGCATGGGCCTCTCGATGATCCCGCCTGGAATGATGTTGGCGCCGCCCATGCGCGTCGCGTCGCGGATGGGACGCGGCTTCGTATGCCGCTTCGCGGTGTTGAGGTTCTCGAGGATCACCCGGCGATCGCGCGGGCGCGACTCGAGGACCCGCCCCTGCTTGCCGCGGTCCTTGCCGGCGAGCACCTGGACGAGGTCGCCCTTCTTGATTCGCATGGTGGTGGCCATCTCTAGAGCACCTCGGGAGCGAGGCTGACGATCTTCATGAAGTTCTTCTCGCGCAGCTCACGGGCAACCGGCCCGAAGATGCGCGTTCCGCGCGGGTTCAACTGGTTGTCGATGATCACGGCCGCGTTCTCGTCGAAGCCGATCAGCGTGCCGTCGCCTCTGCCGTAGGGCTTCTTCGTCCGGACGACGACGGCTCTCACGACCTCGCCCTTCTTGACGGTGCCCTGCGGCGTGGCGGTCTTCACTGTAGCGACGATCACGTCGCCGACACGGGCATATCGCCGGTGCGAGCCTCCCACAACGCGGATGCAGAGGAGCTCGCGGGCGCCCGTGTTGTCGGCGACCTTGAGGCGCGATTCCTGCTGGATCACTTCGCGGCCTCCAGCACCTCGGCGAGCCGCCAGTGCTTCGTCTTGGAGAGCGGGCGCGTCTCGACAATGCGGACGACGTCGCCGACCTTCGCTGTCGACTGCTCGTCGTGCGCGTGGAACTTGACGCTCCGGCGGACGACCTTCTTGTACTTGCGGTGCGCCTTCACGACCTCGACCTTGACGACAATCGTCTTCTCCATCGCGTCGGAGACGACCGTGCCCTGACGCTCCTGACGTCGACCGCGCTCGTCGTCCGGCTTCTCGAGCCGCACGATCGGCTTCCGCTCGGTCGCCTTGACCCGCTTCGGGCGCGTCCGCGTGGGGCGCTCCGCGCGCGGGAGGCGCTTCTTCTTCGGCTTCGGGCCCGACTGGGGCGCGGGCGCGGCCTCGGCCGCCGGCTCGGCAGCGGCGGCAGGCTCGTCGGCAGCGACAGGCTCGGCGGCGGCGGCCTCCGCGACCGGCGCCTCCTCGGCGACAGCAGGCTCCTCCACCGGTGCCTCGTCTGCAGGCGCCTCGACGACAGGCTCGTCCGCGGCCTCCGCGGCGGGCTTCTCCGCCGGAGCATCCGCGGCCTCCGCGACCGGCTCCTCCGCGGCGGCCTCCGCCTCGGCGGCGGGGGTCTCCTCGACCGCTTCCTCGACGGCCTCGGCGACCGGCTCGTCGACCGGCGCCTCGTTCGTTTTCTGCTTCTCGTCAGCCATCACACACTCGTTCCGGTTCGTTCGTTCATCACTGTCAGGATCCGGGCGATCTCTCGTCGTGCACGCTCCAGCCGGGCGCTCGAGTCGAGTGCGCCCGTGGCCGCCTGGAAGCGGATCTTGAAGAGCTCCTGCCGGCTCTCGCCGAGCTTCTTGTCGAGCTCTTCGTCCGTCAGCGCCCTCAGCTCCTTAGCTTTCAAAGAGATCCGCCTCCCGCTTCACGAACTTCGCCTTGACAGGCAGCTTCTGAGCTGCGAGGCGAAGCGCCTCCTTGGCGAGGGGCTCGGGCACACCGGACAACTCGAACATCACGCGCCCGGGCTTGACGACCGCGACCCAGCCCTCCGGAGAGCCCTTCCCGGAGCCCATGCGGGTCTCGGCGGGCTTCTTCGTGAAAGGCTTGTCGGGGAAGAGGTTGATCCACACCTTCCCGCCGCGGCGGATCTTGCGGGTCATCGCGATACGAGCAGCCTCGATCTGCCGGTTGGTCACCCAGCCGGTCTCGAGCGACTTGATGCCGTAGTCGCCGTACTGCACGTCGGTCTGCCCCTTCGCGAAGCCGGCGCGGCGTCCGCGGAACTGCTTGCGATGCTTCGTCTTGCGCGGCATCAGCATCAGGCGTCACCGCCCTTGGTCTCGGGCGTCGTCTCGGGCGCCGTTCGTCTCGGGCGCCGTCGTCTCGGGCGCCGTCGTCTCGGGCGCCGCCTCGGTTGCGGGTGTCTCGAGCGACTGGTCGGCGGGAGGCGCCTGCGTCTCGGGAGCGGGCCCGCGTCCCTGCCCCTGCGCCCTGCCCTGGCCCGGACCGCGACCACGGGTACCGGGGCGGCGGCGCTTCTGCACCAGCCCGAGGCCCTCGCGGTCCTGGCCGCGACCGCGACCGCTCTCGCGCGACGCGCCGAGACCCTCGCTGTTCGAGCCGCGGCGACGGCGCGAGCCGTCCGCCTCGCTGATCCGCTCGCGGCCGAGCGACCCCTCGTAGCCCTCGGGCATGATCTCGCCCTTGTTGACCCACACCTTCACGCCGATCCGGCCGTAGGTCGTCTTCGCCTCGGCGAAGCCGTAGTCGATGTCGGCGCGGATCGTGTGGAGCGGCACGCGCCCCTCGGTGTAGCGCTCGCTGCGGCTCATCTCGCCGCCGCCGAGTCGCCCACCGCACTGGATCTTGATGCCCTGCGCGCCCGAGCGCATCGCCGAGGCGAGCGAGCGCTTCATCGCGCGCCGGAACGACACCCGGTTCTGGAGCTGCTCCGCGATCGACTGCGCGACCAGCTGCGCGTCGAGCTCGGGCCGCTTGATCTCGTTGATGTTGATGTGGACGCTCTTGCCGGTGATGGCGTGGAGCTCCTTGCGGAGCGCGTCCACCTCGACGCCCGACTTGCCGATCACGATGCCGGGACGCGCCGTGTAGATGTCGACGGTGATCCGCTGCTTGTCCTTGCGGATCAGGATGTCGGACAGGCCGGCATGCGCGAGCTTTCCGTTGATGTGGTCGCGGATCCGGACGTCCTCGAGGATGTAGTCGGCGATCTCCTTCTTGCCGGTCCACCAGTTCGACTTCCAGTCGTGGATGACACCGACGCGAAGGCCGCCAGGATGCACTTTTTGACCCATCAGACGGCCGCTCCTTCCTTCTTCTTGGCGCGTCGCTTCGGCTTCTCCTCGGCGGGAGTCTCCTCGGCGGCCGGGGGCTCCGGCTGCGGCGCCTGCTCGGCCTCGGGCTTCGCCTGCTTCTGCGGGCGCGGCTGACTGGACTTCGGACTCTCCGTGACGACGATGGTGATGTGGCAGGTGCGCTTGCGGATCCGGTTCACCCGGCCGCGCGCACGGGCGCGCCAGCGCTTGAGCGTCGGCCCCTCGTCGGCGTATGCCTCGAGGATTACGAGCTCGTCGCCGTCGAGGCCGTGGGCGGACTCCGCGTTGGCGACCGCAGATGCGAGCACGCGATCGATCTCGCGCGCGGCTGCGCGCGGCGTGAAGGCGAGGATCGTGCGGGCCTCCGGCACCGTGCGACCGCGGAGCTGGTCGAGCACGAGCCGCGCCTTGCGGGCGGACATGCGGACCCACTTCGCCTGAGAACGCACCTGCATCCGCTCGGATGTCTTCGAGGTAGCCACTAGCGCTTCTTCACCTGTGCCTGACGGTCGCCCGAGTGACCGCGGAAGGTCCGCGTCGGCGCGAACTCGCCGAGCTTGTGCCCGACCATCTGCTCGGACACGAACACGGGCACGTGCTTGCGCCCGTCGTGGACCGCGATCGTGTGGCCGACCATCTCGGGGAAGATCGTCGACGAGCGCGACCAGGTGCGGATCATCCGCTTCTCGCCGGCGGCGTTCATCGACTCGACGCGACCCATGAGCCGCTCCTCGACGAAGGGCCCCTTCTTGGACGATCTCGACATTTAGCGACGCTCCTTGCCGCGGCGACGGCCGCGGACGATCAGCTTGTCCGATTCCTTGTGCTTGGGGCGCGTGCGCTTCCCGATGGTCGGGACGCCCCACGGGGTCACCGGATGGTGGCCCTTCGACTTTCCCTCGCCGCCGCCGTGCGGGTGGTCGACCGGGTTCATGGCCGTGCCGCGCACGGAGGGACGCTTGCCGAGCCAGCGGCTGCGTCCCGCCTTCCCGCTCGACTCGTTGGAATGATCTGTGTTGCCGACCTGACCGACGGTGGCGCGGCACGTGAGTAGCACGCGGCGCATCTCGCCGGACGGGAGCCGGAGAACGGCGTAGGGCGCGTCCTTCGCGACCAACTGGACGCCCGAGCCGGCGGAGCGGGCCATCTTCGCACCCTGGCCTGGCCTGAGCTCGACCGCGTGGACGTTCGTGCCGGTCGGGATGTCGCCGAGGGGCAGTGCGTTTCCGGGCTTTATGTCCGCGCCCGTTCCCGACTGCACCGTGGCCCCGAGCCGGAGGCCGGCCGGCGCCAGGATGTAGGCCTTCGCGCCATCCGCGTAGTGGAGCAGCGCGATCCGCGCCGAGCGGTTCGGGTCGTACTCGATCGACGCGACCTTGGCCGGCACGCCGTCCTTGACGCGCTTGAAGTCGATTCTGCGGTAGCGGCGCTTGTGCCCGCCGCCCTGATGGCGCGTCGTGATCCGGCCGTGGTTGTTCCGGCCGCCCTTCTTGTGGAGCGGCTCGAGTAGCGACTTCTCCGGCTCGCTGCGCGTGATCTCCTCGAACGAGGAGGTGGCCATCTGACGACGGCCGGCGCTCGTGGGCTTGTACTTCTTGACAGCCATCAGACTTGGGCTCCTTCGAAGATCTCGATCGTCTCGCCCTCGCGGACCTGGACGATCGCCTTCTTCCAGCCGGGCCGCGTGCCCTTGAAGAGGCCGCGGCGCTTCGGCTTCGCTTGCACCTTGACGATGTTCACCCGTTCGACGTGGACGTCGAACAGCTGCTCGATCGCGATGCGCACCTGCGTCTTGTGCGCGTCAGGGTGGATCTTGAACGTGTAGCGGCGATCGGCGATCCCCGAGTAGCTCTTCTCGGAGACGACCGGGGCCAGCACGACCTGCTCATTGGTGAGGCCGCTCATTCCGACGCCTCCTTGCCGGCCTTCGTTTCCACCAGCGGCAGTGCCGTTTCGGTGACGACGACAGCCCGGGCCCACACGATCGCGGCCACTTCGAGCTCCGCGGGGACCGTCACGAGCACGCGCTCGAGGTTGCGGAACGACTTCACGACCGCCTCCTCGTCCTCGTGCGCGACGACGAGCACGGGAGTGTCCTTGCCCCAATCCTCGAGCACGCTCTTCGCCTGCTTCGTCGACGGCGCCTCGAACGAGGTCCCGTCGAGGACAGCGAGGGTGCCGTTGGCCGCATGGTGCGAGAGCGCGCCCTTGAGCGCGGCGCGGCGCGCCTTGCGGTTGACCTTGACGTCGAAGCTGCGCATGGAAGGCGGGAACGCGACGCCGCCGCCGGTGAACTGCGGCGCGCGGATCGTGCCCTGGCGGGCGCGTCCGGTGCCCTTCTGGCGCCACGGCTTGGCACGGCCGCCGGAGACGAGGCCGCGGCTCTTCGCGCCGCGCGTCCCTGCTCGGGCAGCGTTCAGCTCCGAGCGGACCGTCTCGTGGACGAGGTGAGGCTTCACGTCGACCTCGAAAACGGTCGCGTCGAGCTTGACATCCTTGGGCTCCCCGCCGAGCACTGTCGCCTTGACGGCCATCAGCGCTCGACTCCCCGGATCTCGACGAGCCCGCTCTTCGGTCCCGGCACGGCGCCCCGCACGAGCAGCAGGTTCCGCTCGGCGTCCACCTCGTGGACGACGAGACCCGGTTGCGTGACGCGGTGCGCACCCATGTGCCCGGCCATCTTCTTGCCCTTGAACACGCGCGAGGGCGTCGCCGACG
The DNA here is from genome assembly GCA_963839755.1 of uncultured Actinomycetes bacterium. Classification (GTDB taxonomy): domain Bacteria; phylum Actinomycetota; class Thermoleophilia; order Gaiellales; family Gaiellaceae; genus Gaiella. Next base: position 299,409 of record CAWIVU010000015.1, on the reverse strand, counting down.
CGCCGATCGAGCCGGGCTTGCGCACGTTGTGCGAGCCGTGGCTGACCGGGCCACGATGGAAGTTGTGCCGCTTGATCGTGCCCTGGAAGCCCTTGCCGATCGAGATGCCCGACACCTTGATCCGGTCGCCGGGCTCGAACGCCTCGACGGTGACCGTCTCGCCGGGCTGGAGCTCGGAGGCGCCGCGGAACTCGACGAGATGTCGATGGCCGCCCACTCCGACCTTGCGGAGGTGGCCCAGCTCACCCTTCGACAGCTTCCGGTCGGCGACCGCCTCGAACGCGAGCTGCACCGCCTCGTAGCCGTCCGCGGCCTCGGTCCGTACGGTGACCACCGGGCAGGGCCCGGCCTCGATCACCGTGACGGCCTCGACGTTCCCGGTCTCCTGGTCGAAGACCTGGGTCATGCCGAGCTTCCTGCCCAAGATGCCTTTCACGCTGCCGCCTCGCTTTCGCGGGCAGGGAGCTCTGTCCGCGTCAGCGGACCAGTGGAGGGGGTCTGGGGGAACCGGGAGGTTCCCCCAGCGAGCTCTATAGCGGTGATGCCCTTCATCACAACTTGATCTCGATGTCCACGCCGGCAGGCAGGTCGAGCCGCATGAGCGAGTCGACCGTCTTCGGCGTCGGACTGTGGATGTCGATCAGGCGCTTGTGCGTGCGAACCTCGAAGTGCTCGCGCGAGTCCTTGTCCTTGAACGGGCTGCGGATCACGCAATAGACGTTCTTCTCGGTCGGCAGGGGCACTGGGCCGGTGATCGTCGCGCCGGTGCGCTGCGCCGTGTCCACGATCTGGGACGCGGAGCGGTCCACCTGCTGGTGGTCGTAGCCCTTGAGTCGGATGCGGATCTTCTGCTGAGCCATGTGGCCTCTGGTTACCCGTGTGGGTAGGGCGGGAAGTCCCGCCCTACTTGACGATCTCCGTGACGACGCCGGCGCCGACCGTGCGGCCACCCTCGCGGATCGCGAAGCGGAGGCCCTGGTCCATGGCGATCGGCTGGATCAGCTCGATCTCCATGTTCGTGTTGTCGCCCGGCATGACCATCTCCTGGCCCTCCGGGAGCTTGATCGAGCCGGTCACGTCGGTCGTGCGGAAGTAGAACTGCGGCCGGTAGCCGTTGAAGAACGGCGTGTGGCGTCCGCCCTCGTCCTTCGAGAGGACGTACACCTCGGCCTTGAAGTGCGTGTGCGGCGTGATCGAGCCGGGCTTCGCGAGCACCTGTCCGCGCTCGACCTCCTCGCGCTTGATCCCGCGAAGCAGCGCGCCGGCGTTGTCGCCCGCCTGGGCGAAGTCCAGGATCTTCTGGAACATCTCGAGACCGGTGACCGTCGTCTTCTCCACCTTCTCGTGGATGCCGACGATCTCGACCTCGTTGCCGACCTCGATCTTGCCCTGCTCGATGCGGCCGGTCACGACGGTGCCGCGACCCGTGATCGTGAACACGTCCTCGATCGGCATCAGGAACGGCTTGTCGACCTCGCGCGTCGGCTCCGGGATATACGTGTCGACGGCGTTCATGAGCTCGAGAATCTTCCCGGTCCACTCGGGGTCGCCCTCGAGCGCCTTCGTCGCGGAGACCGACACGATCGGAATGTCGTCGCCGGGAAACTCGTACTTGGAGAGGAGCTCGCGCACCTCCATCTCGACGAGCTCGATCAGCTCGGGGTCGTCGACCATATCGGCCTTGTTCAGCGCGACGACGATCGCGGGCACCTCGACCTGGCGGGCCAGGAGGATGTGCTCGCGGGTCTGCGGCATGGGGCCATCGGCGGCCGAGACGACGAGGATCGCGCCGTCCATCTGGGCGGCGCCCGTGATCATGTTCTTGATGTAGTCGGCGTGGCCCGGGCAGTCGACGTGGGCGTAGTGGCGGTTCTCCGTCTCGTACTCGACGTGCGCCGTGTTGATCGTGATGCCGCGCGTGCGCTCCTCTGGCGCGGCGTCGATCGATGCGAAGTCGCGCACCGCGCTCTGGTTGATGCCCTGGTCGGCGAGGACCTTCGAGATCGCAGCCGTCAGGGTGGTCTTGCCGTGGTCGATGTGACCGATAGTGCCGACGTTGACGTGCGGCTTGGTGCGCTCGAACTTCTGCTTGGACATTGCGGTTCCGGTCTCCTTCCGGGCCTGGGTGCCTACTCGCCCCTCTGGGCGTCGATGATGTCCGCCGCGATGGATTGGGGAACGTCCTCGTAGCGGTCGAACTGCATGGTGAACGTGGCCCGCCCCTGTGTCATCGACCGCAGGTCGGTGGCGTAGCCGAACATCTCCGAGAGCGGCACGCTCGCCTTGATGGACTGCGAGTTGCCGAGCGGCTCGAGATGCTCGACCCGGCCGCGCCGCGAGTTGAGGTTCCCCATCACGTCGCCGAGGTAGTCCTCGGGCGTGACGACCTCGACGGCCATCATCGGCTCGAGCAGCTTCGGCTTCGCACGCTTCATCGCGTCCTTGAATGCCATCGAGCCGGCGATCTTGAACGCCCGCTCGCTCGAGTCGACGTCGTGATACGAGCCGTCGATCAGCTCGATCCTCACGTCGACGACCGGGTACCCCGCGAGCACCCCGGCGCCTAGCGCCTCCTGGATGCCGTCGTCGACAGGCTTGATGTACTCCCTCGGGATCTTGCCCCCGACGATCTTGTCCTCGAACTCGTAGCCCGAGCCCGGCGCCTGCGGGATCAGATTGATCTCGACGTCGCCGTACTGCCCGGAGCCGCCGGTCTGGCGGACGAACCGGCCTCGTACCTTCTCGACTGCCTGACCGGCGGTCTCGCGGTAGGCGACCTGCGGCCGGCCGACATTCGCGTCGACCCTGAACTCCCGCAGCAGCCGGTCGACGAGGATCTCGAGGTGCAGCTCCCCCATGCCCGCGATGAGCGTCTGCCCGGTCTCCTCGTCCGACGAGACACGGAACGTGGGGTCCTCCTCGGCGAGGCGCTGGAGGCCTTGCCCGAGCTTCTCCTGGTCGCCCTTCGTCTTCGGCTCGATCGCGACCGAGATCACCGGGTCGGGGAAAGTCATGGACTCGAGGACGATCGGCGCCGAGTCGACGGCGAGCGTGTCGCCCGTGGTCGACTGCTTCAGGCCGACGGCCGCGGCGATCTCGCCGGCCGAGATCTCGTCGCGCTCCTCGCGGTGGTTCGCGTGCATCTGGAGGATGCGACCGATCCGCTCCGTCTTGCCGTTCGTCGTGTTGAGGACGCGGTCGCCGGCCTTGACTTTGCCCGAGTACACCCGGAAGTACGTCAACTTGCCGACGTACGGGTCGGACATGACCTTGAAGACGAGCGCCGCGAAGGGCGCGTCCTCGGAGGCCGCGCGTGTGATCTCGTCCTCCGTCTTCGGGTCGGTTCCCTGGACGGCGGGTACGTCGAGCGGGCTCGGCAGGTAGTCGACGACGGCGTCGAGCAGCGGCTGCACGCCTTTGTTCTTGAACGCCGAGCCGAGCAGCACCGGCGTGATCGCGTCGGCGAGCGTGCCGGCGCGGAGCGCGCGCTTGATCATCTCGGGCGTGACCGACGACTCGTCCTCGAGGTACGTCTCCATCAGCTCGTCGTCGTGCTCGGCGATCGCGTCGATCAGCGCGTGGTGCGCCTCGTTGGCCGCGTCGACGAGCTCCGCGGGGATCTCGCCGACGGTGAACGACTGGCCGAGCTCGTCCTCGTAGACGATCGCGCGCATCTCGACGAGGTCGACGACGCCGACGTGCTTGTCCTCCTCGCCGATCGGGATCTGCACCGGCACGGGATTGGCGCCCAGCCTGTCGCGCATCGACTCGACCGCGTTGACGAAGCTCGCGCCGGTGCGGTCCATCTTGTTGATGAACGCGATGCGCGGCACGCCGTAGCGGTCGGCCTGGCGCCAGACCGTCTCGGACTGCGGCTGCACGCCGGCGACGGAGTCGAAGACCGCTACGGCGCCGTCGAGCACGCGGAGCGAGCGCTCCACCTCCACCGTAAAGTCCACGTGCCCGGGAGTATCGATGATGTTGACGCGATGATCGCGCCAGAACGCCGTCGTCGCGGCGGACGTGATCGTGATGCCGCGCTCCTGCTCCTGGGCCATCCAGTCCATCGTCGCCGCGCCCTCGTGCACCTCGCCGAGCTTGTGCGTGCGGCCGGTGTAGTAGAGGATCCGCTCCGTCGTCGTGGTCTTGCCCGCGTCGATGTGGGCCATGATCCCGATGTTGCGGACGCGGTCGAGCCCGACCTGGGTTGCGGTCGTCGTCATCGTGCTCACCAGCGGTAGTGCGCGAACGCCTTGTTGGCCTGTGCCATCCGGTACATGTCGTCCTTGCGCTTGAACGCGCCGCCCTGCTGGTTGATCGCGTCGAGCAACTCGGCCGCCAGCTTGTTCTGCATCCCCTTCTCGCGGCGCTCACGCGCATACGTAATGAGGTAGCGGAGCGCGAGCGTGCGGCCGCGGCGCGGCGGCACCTCGACGGGCACCTGGTAGTTCGCGCCGCCGACGCGCCGCGACTTGACCTCGAGGACGGGCGTGACGGACTTGACGGCGGACTCGAGCGCCTCGAGCGCCGACTTGTCGGTCTTCTCCGCGACCTGCGCGAGCGCGTCGTAGACGATCTGCTCGGCGATCGACTTCTTGCCGTCGACCATGAGCCGGTTGACGAGCTGCGTCACGAGCACCGACCCGTGGACCGGATCGGCGTCGACCGTGCGCGGCTGGATCTCTGCGCGGCGGGGCATCGGCTCAGCTTCCACCCTTCTTCGCGCCGTACTTCGAGCGCGCCTGACGGCGCTCCGAGACACCAGAGGTGTCGAGCCCGCCGCGGATCACCTTGTAGCGGAAGCCCGGCAGGTCCTTGACGCGACCGCCGCGGATGAGGACGACGGAGTGCTCCTGCAGGTTGTGCCCCTCGCCCGGGATGTACGCGCCGACCTCCATCTGGTTGGTCAGCTTCACGCGCGCGACCTTGCGCAGCGCGGAGTTCGGCTTCTTCGGCGTCGTCGTGTAGACGCGCGTGCAGACGCCCCGCTTCTGGGGCGCGCCGCGAAGGGCCGGAGTCTTGACCTTCGTCTTCGGGGCCTTACGACCCTTGCGGACGAGCTGATTGACGGTGGGCACGCTGCTCCTGTCGTTTCGGTCGAAGCTTTTGTCGCACAGACAAGGCCGGCAGGACGAAAACGTCCCGCCAACGGGACGGGGAGCGTAGCAGACACCCCGTATCCGCGTCCGTTCCGGGACGATGGGGCGCCGTCGAAAAATCGGGATGGCTGGAGTGGCGACTGGCGATTACAGTGGGAGGCGGGGAAGGGTTGGGGACCGAAGAATCTCGAGCGGAGCGACCATCAGCATCATCACTGCGGCCACTGCCCTTCTCGGGCTCGTCGCACTTGTCGTGCTGCTCTACGTCCGGCGCCGTCCCGACCCGCAGCGCGACGACCGGCTCGCACGGGCAGTCGACGACATGCGCAACCGCATGGACGATCTCGGCCGTGACCTGTCCGATGCTCTCGAGAGGGCCGAGCGCGAGAGCAAGCGCAACAGGTTCCTGAGCGACCTCGGCTCGTCGATCGAGTTCGAGGAGCTCCTCGACCGCGTGCTCGACGCCGCGCTCGAGGTCCCCGGCTTCGATGCGGCGATGGTCGCTCTCGACGAGGCAGGCGGCGCCGCGGCGATGGCGACGCGAGGCATGACCCCCGAGGAGGCGGCACACCCGCCGTCGTCTGGCGCTGCCGGGACGCATCCCGCCGGTCCGATCACGGTCAGCTACCGCTACGGGGCGGCCGACGCTGCGGAGACCCAGCTCATTCGCGGAGGCCTCTTCCTGCCGCTCGTCAGCCGGGACGGGAATGCGCTCGGCAGCCTGGCGCTCTTCTGGCGCACGCCCGGCTACGAGCCGTCACCCGACCGCCTCGCGGCGGTCGAGCAGATCGCGGAGACGTGCATCCCGGCGATCGAGAACGCACGCCGCTACCGCGAGGCCCGCCAACTGGCCGAGACGGATGCGCTCACCGGCTTCTTCAACCAGCGGTACTTCCACGAGACGCTCCGCCGCGAGTCGCTCCGTGCACAGCGCTACGACCGGCGGCTGGCGCTCCTGATCATCGACCTCGACGACTTCAAGGCGGTCAACGACCGGATCGGCCATCTCGCCGGGGACGCTGTCCTCGCGCAGCTCGCGGAGCGCCTCCGCAACGAGATCCGCTCCGTCGACATCGGTTGCCGCGTCGGCGGCGACGAGTTCGCCGTGATCATGCCGGAGTCGACGTCGGACGACGCCTCGCAGCTCTTCCAGCGGATGCACGAGGGCATCGCGAATGTCTCGGTGCCCGGCGGCCAGAAGGTCCGGATTTCGGCGGGCATCGCAGAGCTCCGCCACGGCGAGACGGCGGCAGGTCTGTTCGAGCGCGCCGACTCCGCGCTCTACCGCGCGAAGGACCTGGGCAAGGATCGCGTGAGCGTCGCGCAGGACTGATCCTGCGGCTCGGTCTCGCCTGCGGCGAGGCACATCCCCGCTCTTCGCGCTACGGCCGCGAGGCGAGGAGGCGCAGGGCCCGGGACGGGCGGCGCGCGGCGGGTGAGTCCTCGAGCGTCACTCCGACTCGATCTCCGCTGGACACGCGGCGGCCGAGCGTGACGGCTGCCTGTGAGGCGTCGAACGCCGTGTCGGGGACGGGTGTTGCGGAGCCGGCGGGCAGGAGCCAGGCCTTGTAGGTCCTGCCGGGCGGAGCGACGCCGAGGCCGTCGAGCGCGAGCGCGGCGTCGCCGGCGGGGGTGACGACGAGCGTGATCCGTCCCTCCGAGCGGCGCAGCGGGTACCGCTCCGCGGCCGAGTCTGCGAGCACTGCGACCGCGTCGTCCGAGATCGCTGCCTCTGGTGAGCGCGCTTGATCGAGAACCGCCCACGCGCCGAGCCCGATGGCTGCCAGGCCGCTGGCGACGGCGAGCGCGGCGAGCGTCGGCCACCCCGGACGCGGCGCGCGGGGGAGCTCGACCGGAGCGAGCGCGATCGGGCTCGCGGCTGGCGCCTCGAGGTCGTCGCCGAGCCGCTCGAACGGGACGAGATTCGCTGCAGCGCGCTGGGCCACGTGGCGAGGATAGAGCCGGCGGCTGACGGCGGAGGGTGCGCGAAGCACCGGAGAGCAGGGTGCCCTGGCTGAAGCCAGGGCACCGCCGGGCACCAACGGCATGCCTACCGTTCGCGGGAGCTGGTACAGCCACCCCCCTCTGTAGGGTTGCCGCGATGGAGGGACGCAGCGTCGCGACTGCCTCGCTTCGGGAGCGCGCGTCGCGTTGAGAAACGAGATCGCTCTCGCGGCTGTCGCGCTCGCCGCCCTCTCGCTCGTGCTGTTCGTCCTCGCGATTCGCCGCCTCCTCTCACGGCAGGCCGAGGTGACGGTCACCATGCTGCGCCGTTACGACGACAGGCTGGCGGAGTTCGCCCAGTCGTTGAACGACGCGCTCGCGGTGTTCCAGCAGCCGACGAGCCGGGGAACCCTCGACATCGGCGACGACCCCGAGCCGATGATGCGCGCTCTCGAGGTTGCCCGCGAGCGCACGGGAGCTCAGGGCGCGATCGCGCTCGTCACCGGCGGCAACGGGACGCCGATCGTCGCGACGGTCGGGCTGTCGGAGTCGGAGACGAATCACATTGCGAGGATGGGCTTCCCCGACTACCGGGGCGCGCGGGCGATCGAGGTCGCATTCGCCGGCGACCTCGTCGGGCCGGAAGGATTGGATCCCGTCAGGGCCGGGCTCGTCCTGCCGCTCCTCGGTGAGGACGGGCCGCAGAGCCTCCTCGGCGTCCTGACCCGGGACAAGGGACGTCGATTCAGCGAGGACGACGTCGACGCGCTCGACGAGCTCGTGCAAGCCGCCCGACCGCCGATCACACGCGCCCTCAACCTCCGAGAGCCGGACGTCGTGCCGGAGCTCGACATGCTGACGAATCTCCTCGACCGGCAATCGTTCCCGACGGTTCTCGAGCGCGAGATCGTCCGCGCGCGCCTGTCGAGTCAGCCGCTGTCGCTGCTCGTCGTCGACGTCGACCGCTTGACGACGCTCAACTCGCGGATCGGCGTCCTTGCGGCCGACGGCGTGCTGCTCGAGCTTGCGAAACGGCTCCGGGTCGTGACGCACCGCCTCGACTACGCGTTCCGCCTCGGCGGCGGCAAGTTCGCAGTCCTCCGCCCGGGGTCCGAGGCCATCCACGCGCGGGAGCTCTTCGAGTCGTTCCGGGCCGAGCTCGAGGGCCATCCGATCGGCGATGTCGGCGTCGTCTCGGTGTCGGGCGGTGTTGCCGAGCTCATGCCGCGCGACGACGCCGGGGCTTTCGTCGCGCGCGCCGAGTCCGCGCTCTCCCATGCGAAGAACGCCGGACGTGGCTCGGTCACGCTGGCCGGGACCGAGGAGCCACCGCCCGCCCAGGAGCTGCTCCACGTCGTTCCCCGCGCAGGAGACTCGGTCATCGAGGGATGACCTCGTGCAGGTGAGGGCGCGGCCATGACGGCGGTCGCCCTCGTCCTCGTCGTCGCGGTCCTGATCGTGGCGCTGGGCCTGTGGACGTCTCGCCGAAGAGCCGTCGAGCGCGAGCGTCAGCGGGTCGACGCGCTGAGAACGCTCGACGGGCAGTTCGAGCGCGTCACGGAGTCGCTCGACCGGGCGCGGCCGCCGGTGCCGGAGCCACTGCCCCGCGCTCCGGCGCCGCTCGCGGCCGCGGCGCCGGGAGGCCGTGCAGCGCTCGTCGACGCGAGCACCGAGGCCGTCCGCCGCGCGCGTTCGGAGGGGACCCGGCTCGCGGTTGCCGTGGTCGACGCGGCGGACGGGAACGCCGGCCGGCTCGGCGGCGACGTTGCCTCCGCGGTCGGCCTCACGGCCTACACGGTCGGACCGCGTTCGATCGCCATGCTCCTGCCCGGCGCCGGCCGAGCTCAGGCGCTCGGCGTCGTGGCGAGAATCCAGGCTGCGTGCGGTGCGACCGGTCGCGCGGTCGAGCTCGAGCCGGGTGAGGACGCCGCCGAGCTGCTCACGCGCGTTCTCGGGTCCGGCTCAGCTGCGGACTGACCGCGGGCGAGCGAGGAGAAAGGCGGAGCCTCCAGGGACAGGAGGCCCCTGCGGGCCAGTCCCTGGCGCATGGTGTGAGGCGACCGTCGGGTCGCCTCACACCATCGCGATTCCTACGCCTCGTCCTCGGCCGGCGTCTCTGGCAGCTCCGGCAGCTCGGGCAGCGCGTCCTCGTAGCCGAGCCCGAGGGCCGACAGGTCGAGGCCGTCGCCGTCGCCGATCTCCTCGAGCGCTGCCAGGAGCTCCGCCTCGGTGCCGGGCCCGAACATCGCCGCCGGAAGCGGCTCGGAGGGCTCGATCTCGATGCCGCGGTACTTTCTGAGACCCGTGGCCGCCGGGATGAGCTTCCCGATGATCACGTTCTCCTTCAGCCCGAGCAGACGGTCGACCTTGCCCTCGATCGCAGCGTCCGTGAGCACCTTCGTCGTCTCCTGGAAGGAGGCCGCCGAGAGGAACGACTCGGTCGCGAGCGAGGCCTTCGTGATGCCGAGGATGAGCGGCTCGAACGTGGCGAGCTCCTTCTTCGCCTTCTTCGCGGCGTCGTTCGCCCGCTCGAGGACGACCTTGTCCACCAGCTGACCGGGGAGGAGCTCTGTGTCGCCCGGCGTCTCGACGCGCACCTTCTTCATCATCTGGCGGACGATGAGCTCGATGTGCTTGTCGTGGATGTCGACGCCCTGGGACTTGTAGACCTTCTGCACCTCACCGACGAGGTACAGCTCCGTCGGGGTCGAGCCCCGCCCCGCCTTGGTCTGCAGGTCGAGAAGCTCCGCCGGGCTCAGCGAGCCCTCGTTGAGCGGGTCGCCCTGCTCGACGGTGTCGCCCGAGCGGACGAGCAACCGCGTGCGGCGCGGGAAGGAATACTCCTTGACGGGGAGCGGCTCCCCTTCCTCGTCGAGCGCGGTCGGCGTGACCGTCACGAGCACGGTGCGGTCCTGCTCGTCGACCTCGATCTTGCCGCCGTACTCCGCGAGCGTCGCGGCGCCCTTCGGGTTCCGCGCCTCGAAGATCTCCACGACGCGCGGCAGGCCGTGCGTGATGTCCGCGCCGGCGACGCCGCCGGTGTGGAACGTCCGCATCGTCAGCTGCGTGCCCGGCTCGCCGATCGACTGCGCCGCGACAATGCCCACGGCGTCGCCGATCTCGCACATGTCGCCGCTGGCGAGGAAGATGCCGTAGCAGGCCCGACACACGCCGACTTCGCTCCGGCACTTGAGCACCGTGCGCAACGGGAGCAGGAGCTCCTCGGCGTGCTCCTCGAGGTGCTCGACGATCTCCTGCAGCCGAGCCTTCGAGAGGAGCTCGCCCTTCTCGCCGAGCACCGTCTTGCCGGGCTTCCCGTCCTTGAGCGGCTTGTGGACGTCGGTCGCGAGGACGCGGCCCGACGCGCTGAGGTTGAGCTGGCCGTCGAGGATCGCGTGGAGGCCGACGTGGTCCTCGGTGCCGCAGTCCTCCTCGCGGACGATGACGTCCTGTGACACGTCGACGAGCCGCCTGGTCAGGTAACCCGAGTCTGCCGTGCGAAGCGCCGTGTCGGCGAGGCCCTTGCGGGCGCCGTGCGTCGAGATGAAGTACTCGAGCACCGACAGGCCCTCCATGAAGTTGGCCTTGATGGGGCGCTCGATGATCTCGCCCTTCGGGTTGGCCATCAGGCCGCGCATCCCGGCAAGCTGCCGGATCTGATTGAACGATCCGCGGGCGCCCGACTTGGCCATCATGAGCACCGGGTTCGTCTCGTGGAAGTTGGCCTCCATCGACTTGGCCACCTCGTTCGTAGCCTCCGTCCAGACCTCGATGACACGCTCCTTGCGCTCCTCCTCCGTCATCAGGCCGCGCTCGTACTCGCGCTCGACGTCCGTGACCTTTTCCTCGTACCCGGCGAGGATCTCCTCCTTCGAGGGCGGGATCACGATGTCGTTCTTCGACACGGTGATACCGGCCCGCGTCGCGTACTTGAACGCGAGCGACTTGATGGTGTCGAGCACGGCCGCAACCGCGTAGGCGCCGTACTCGCCGACGAGCCGGTCGATCGTCGCGTCGAGCTCCCGCTTCGTGAGCGCGCGGTCGACGACGAGCGGCTCGTGCAGGCCGCCGAGGACGGCGTCGCGCAGCGACCGCTCGATCTCGGTCTCGAAGATCACGCGCCCCGGCGTCGTCAGCCGAAGCTCGTCACCGGAGCGGAACTCGATCGGCTCCTGGAGCGACACGCCGTTCTGTTGTGCGTCCAGCGCGAACTCGATCTCCTCCTCCGACGCGAACCGCGGCAGGCCCTTCACGCCGAGCTCCTTTGCGAGGTCCTGGGCCGTGGTCTCGGCCAGGTCGTGCGCGCAGTAGGTGAGGAAGTAGGCGCCGAGCACCATGTCCTGCGTGGGCGTTGCGAGCGGGCGCCCGTTCGCGGGCGAGAGGATGTTGTTCGAGGACAGCATCAGGATCCGGGCCTCCGACTGCGCCTCGGCCGAGAGCGGGAGGTGGACGGCCATCTGGTCGCCGTCGAAGTCCGCGTTGAACGCGTGGCAGACGAGCGGGTGCACCTGGATCGCCTTGCCCTCCACGAGCACCGGCTCGAAGGCCTGGATGCCGAGGCGGTGGAGCGTCGGGGCGCGGTTCAGCAGCACCGGGTGCTCCGCGATGACCTCCTCGAGCACGTCCCAGACCTCCGGGACCATCGACTCGACGTACTTCTTGGCGGCCTTGATGTTCTGGACGGACTTCCGCTCGACGAGCCGGCTCATGATGAACGGCTTGAAGAGCTCGAGCGCCATCAGCTTCGGCAGCCCGCACTGGTGCAGCTTGAGGTTCGGGCCGGCGACGATCACCGAGCGTCCCGAGTAGTCGACGCGCTTCCCGAGCAGGTTCTGGCGGAAGCGGCCCTGCTTGCCCTTGAGCATGTCGGAGAGCGACTTCAGCGGCCGGTTGCCTGGCCCGGTCACCGCCCGGCCGCGGCGGCCGTTGTCGAACAGCGCGTCCACTGCCTCCTGGAGCATCCGCTTCTCGTTGTTGACGATGATCTCCGGGGCGCCCAGGTCGAGCAGCCTCTTCAGACGGTTGTTCCGGTTGATCACGCGCCGGTAGAGGTCGTTGAGGTCGCTGGTCGCGAAGCGCCCACCGTCGAGCTGCACCATCGGGCGCAGCTCCGGCGGGATCACCGGGACGGCCTCGAGCACCATCCACTCGGGCTTGTTCTCCGAGGTGATGAACGCCTGCACGACCTTGAGGCGCTTGATCGCGCGCTGCTGCTTCTGGCCCTTGGACGTCTTGATCGTGTCGCGCAGCGTGATCGACTCCTGCTGGAGGTCGAGGTCACGCAGCAGCTCGCGGATCGACTCCGCGCCCATCCCGCCCCGGAAGTACTGCCCGAAGCCGTAGGGCGAGCCGAAGCGATCCTTGAGCTCGCGGAAGATCTGCTCGTCGTTGACGACCTGCTTCACGTCGAGCTCGCGGAACAGCTTCCACGTCTCCTCGAGCCGCCGGACGCCCTCGACCGCCGCCTCGCGCGCATCCTCGCGACGGCTCTCGATGTCGGCGACCATCTCCTTGACCTTGGTCGCCCACTGCTGGACGATGTCGAGGTCCTCCTTGCGGGCGCCCTCGACGAGGCAGAGGTCGTAGGCGAGCTCGCGGACCTGCTCGTCGCTCGCGTCGGACTCCGCGCGCTCGAGCACGTCACGCAGGAGACCGTTGCCGATCTCGCGAGCGCGATCGAGGTTCTTCGCGTCGACGGACGCGACGAGCTCCGCGTCGTCGCCGGAGAGCTCGTCGCCCGCGAGCAGCTGGTCGAGGAGCTTGTGCAGATGCTTGGTGATTGCGCCCTTCTTCGACCCCGACGACTTCTCGAGGTCCGCGCGGAGCGGCTCGAGTGCCGCGCGGATCTCGTGCGCGGCAGTCGCGACCGACTCGATCTCGCGCGGCGCGAGGCGCCGGTCGTCGCGGGTCGCCGTCTGGCGAACGAGCTCGCGGATCCGCTTCGGATCCTCGCTCGCGATCGTGCCTGCGAGGTTCGGGAAGATGCCTCCGGCGAGCGAGCGCGCCTCCTCGAGCCCCGGCAGGACCTGATCCTCCGCCCAGTTCGAGAGGCCGCGGGTCCAGAACTCGTCGTCCTCGTCGAAGCCCTTGTCCTTGCCCGCCGAGAGGTAGGCGCGGCGGCGCGAAAGGCGGTCGTCGAGCGCCGAGAGCTGCTCGTCGCGGTCGACGTAGATCTGCTCGGACTCGCCCTTGACCTTGTCCTCCAGGTCGGCGAGGTCCTCGGCGCGCTTCTCGCGATCGACCGCGGTGACGATCGAGGAGGCGAAGTAGAGCACCTTCTCGAGCTCGCGCGGGGCGATGTCGAGGAGGTAGCCGATGCGGCTCGGGACGCCCTTGAAGAACCAGATGTGCGAGACCGGCGCGGCGAGGTCGATGTGCCCCATGCGCTCGCGGCGCACCTTCTGGCGCGTCACCTCGACGCCGCAGCGCTCGCAGATGATCCCCTTGTACCGGACGCGCTTGTACTTGCCGCAGTAGCACTCCCAGTCCTTCGTCGGACCGAAGATGCGCTCGCAGAACAGCCCGTCGCGCTCCGGCTTCAGGGTGCGGTAGTTGATGGTCTCCGGCTTGGTGACCTCGCCCATCGACCAGTCGCGGATCTGCTTCGGTGAAGCGAGCCCGATCCGGATCGCGTCGAAGTCGTTGATGTCGATCTGCGCCAAGGTTTCTCCTTCGGAGAAACCCCGTAGAGAGGCTTCTCCATTCAAGTCACGTGTTCTGGGTCGTCGTCCCTATCGCTTCCAGTTCGTCCAGCGGATATCGCGCAGCGATTTCCGCCTAGTCCTCCGGCTCCGCCTCGACCGGCGTGAGCTCCTCGCCCTCCACGGGCGCCTCCTCGAGGTTCTCGTCGGAGGCCAGTGCGAGGTCGACACCCTCCTCGGGCGCGCCCTCCTCGACCTCCTGCGCCGACGGTGTGCCTGCGGCCGCCCGGACGCTCGCCGGCGAGAGGTCGATGCCGAGCTCCTCCGCGGCGCGGAGCAGCTCGTCGTCCTCCTCGCGCACCTCCACCTCGCGGCCCTCGTCCGAGAGGACGTGGACGTCGAGGGAGAGGGACTGCATCTCCTTGAGGAGCACCTTGAACGACTCCGGGATCGACGGCTCCGCGATGTTCTCGCCCTTGACGATCGCCTCGTACGCCTTGACGCGGCCGATCGTGTCGTCGGACTTGATCGTGAGCATCTCCTGGAGCGTGTACGCGGCGCCGTAGGCCTCGAGCGCCCACACCTCCATCTCGCCGAACCGCTGGCCGCCGAACTGCGCCTTACCGCCCAGCGGCTGCTGGGTGACGAGCGAGTACGGGCCGGTCGAGCGGGCGTGGATCTTGTCGTCGACGAGGTGGAGCAGCTTGAGGATGTACATGTAGCCGACGGTCACCTTCTGGTCGAACGGCGAGCCCGTCTTGCCGTCGAAGAGCTGCACCTTCCCGGAGCAGCGCCGGCCGGACGGACGGCTCTCGTCGACGTTCATCGAGACCCCGTTCGACTCCTTTGCCCAGGCGACGAGCGCCTCGTCGACGTCCGCCTCGGTGGCGCCGTCGAAGACCGGCGTCGCAACCGCGCGCGGGTCGGGCGCGTTGATCGGCGCGCGCTCGTTGACGCGCCCGCCGTCCTCGAACACGCCGTGCGCGGCCGCCCAGCCGAGGTGGGTCTCGAGGATCTGGCCGATGTTCATCCGGCTCGGCACGCCGAGCGGGTTCAGGACGATGTCCACCGCGCGGCCGTCCTCGAGGAACGGCATGTCCTCCTCGGGGACGATCTTCGCAATGACGCCCTTGTTTCCGTGGCGGCCGGCGAGCTTGTCGCCCTCTGCGATCTTGCGCTTCTTCGCGACGAAGACACGGACGAGCTCGTTGACGCCCGGGGCCAGGTCGTCGCCCGCGTCGCGGGAGAACGTCTTGACGCCGATCACCTTGCCGCCCTCGCCGTGCGGGACCTTGAGCGACGTGTCGCGCACCTCGCGGGCCTTCTCCTTGAAGATCGCGCGGATCAGCTTCTCCTCCGCGGTCAGCTCGGTCTCGCCCTTCGGCGTGACCTTGCCGACGAGCAGGTCGCCGGAGCCGACCTCGGCGCCGATGCGGACCACCCCGCGCTCGTCGAGGTTCGCGAGCGACTCCTCCGAGCGGTTCGGGATGTCGCGCGTGATCTCCTCGTCGCCGAGCTTCGTCGAACGGGCGTCGATCTCGTACTCGTGGATGTGGATCGAGCTGAGCACGTCGTCCTTGACGAGCCGCTCGGAGAGCACGATCGCGTCCTCGAAGTTGTAGCCCTCGAACGGCATGAACGCGACGAGCAGGTTCGCGCCGAGCGCGAGCTCGCCACCGTCGGTCGCCGAGCCGTCGGCGAGCACCTCGCCCTTCGACACCTTGTCACCGAGCTTCACGACCGGCTTCTGATGGATGAGCGTGCCCTGGTTCGAGCGCATGAACTTCGTGAGCGAGTACTCGTCACGCGTGCCCTTGCCCTCGACCACGATCTTCTCGGCGTCGACGTCGATGACGGCGCCGTCGCTCCGCGCCAGCACCACGTCGCCGGTGTCGACCGCGGCGCGGTACTCGAGCCCGGTGCCGACGAGCGGCGCCTGCGGGATCATCAGCGGCACGGCCTGCTTCTGCATGTTCGCGCCCATCAGCGCGCGGTTCGCGTCGTTGTGCTCGAGGAACGGGATCAGCGACGTCGCAACCGAGACGATCTGCGCCGGAGAGACGTCCATGTACTCGACATCGCTCGAGCGCGCGATCACGGCCTCGCCCGCCGCCGAGCGGCAGAGCACCTGGTCGTTGACGAACTTGCTCGTCTTCGGGTCGACCGGCTCGGAGGCCTGGGCGATCGTGAACTGCGCCTCCTGTGCGGCGTCGAGGTAGACGATCTCGTCGGACACCTTGCCGCCCTTGACGACGCGGTACGGGGTCTGGATGAAGCCGAACTCCGACACGGTCGCGTACGACGCGAGCGCGCCGATGAGACCGATGTTCGGGCCCTCCGGCGTCTCGATCGGGCACATGCGGCCGTAGTGGGTCGGGTGGACGTCGCGCACCTCGATTGGCGCGCGCTCGCGGGTCAGGCCGCCCGCGCCGAGCGCCGACAGGCGGCGCCGGTGGGTCAGCCCGGAGAGCGAGTTCGTCTGGTCCATGAACTGCGACAGCTGCGAGGAGCCGAAGAACTCCTTCAGCGCGGCGACGACCGGCCGGATGTTGATGATCGTCTGCGGCGTGATCGTGTCGACGTCCTCCGTCGTCATCCGCTCGCGGACGACGCGCTCCATCCGGTAGAGCCCGACCCGGAACGCCTCCTGGATCAGCTCGCCCGTCGTGCGGAGCCGTCGGTTGCCGAAGTGCTCGTACTCGTCGAGCTCGCTTCGGACCGGCTCGCGCGGCAGGTTGGCCGAGTCGGCCGCGTAGTCCTTCGAGTCCTCGGGCACGCCGAGCTTCGCCGGCATCGAGACCAGCCGGCGGACGAGCGCGAGGATGTCCTCGGTCGTGAGGACCCGCGTGTCCTCGGGAACCTCGACGCCCAGGCGCTGGTTGAGCTTGTACCGGCCGACCTTCGTCAGGTCGTAGCGCTTCGGGTCGAAGAAGAGCGAGCGGAGGAGGTTCCGCGCGTTGTCGAGCGTCGGCGGCTCGCCCGGGCGCTGCTTCTTGAAGACCTCGACGAGTGCCTCCTCCTCACGGGTGGAGGGGTCCTTGTCGAGCGTGTTCTGGATGTAGATGCGGCTCGACTCGTCGAAGAGGCTCAGGATCGCCTCGTTCGAGGACGTGTCCAGCGCGAACCCGGTCGACGGATCCTCGGCCGGCAGCGCGCGAAGAAGCGTCGTGATCGGCAGCTTGCGCTTGCGGTCGATGCGCGCGTAGACGATGCCCTTCTTGTCGATCTCGAGCTCGAGCCACGAGCCACGCGACGGCATCAGGTTCGCGGTGAAGACCTGCTTCGTCGCGTCCTTCGGCTCCATCAGGTACGCGCCCGGCGAGCGCACGAGCTGCGTGACGATCACGCGCTCGGTGCCGTTGATGATGAAGGTGCCGTGCTCGGTCATCATGGGGAAGTCGCCCATGAAGACACGCTGCTCGCGGATCTCGCCCGTCTCCGTGTTGACGAAGCGGACGGTCATGGAAAGCGGCGCCTGGTAGGTCAGGTCCTTCTCACGGCACTCGGAGATCGAGTGCTGCGGCGGACCGAACTCGTACTCCCCGAACTCCACGGCGAGCGTGCCCGTGTAGTCCGAGATCGGTGAGATGTCGTCGATCGTCTCACGGAGGCCCTCCGACAGGAACCAGTGGAAGGAGGCCTTCTGGATGTCGATCAGGTTGGGGAGGTCGAGGACGTGCTTCAGGCGCGAAAACGACTTGCGCGCGCGCGGCGCGACAGCGGTGCTGCTCAAGAACAGCCTCCCTTAACGGCGGTCGGTGATGAGGACGGGCAGAGTCGAAGCCAGGCTCGGGGCGGAACAGGGAAGAATAGCGGACAGGCATGCTCCGCCGCAACCCCTGAGGGGCGGCGGAAATGTCCGCCACGGAGTGTAGCAGGCCAGGGACTGGCCCCGAATGGGGCCTGTCCCCGCGACGCTCCGGCAACGCACGACACCACCGGGGACAGTCCCCCACCATTCGGGCGGCATCGAGCCGCCCGCAGGGCGCTACTTCAGCTCGACGCTCGCTCCAGCTTCCTCGAGCTCCGCCTTGAGCTTGTCGGCCTCGTCCTTGGCGATCCCCTCCTTGACGGCGCCGGGGGCGCTGTCGACGAGGTCCTTCGCCTCCTTGAGGCCAAGGCCCGTCGCCGCGCGGACGACCTTGATCACCTGGATCTTCTTGTCGCCGGCGCCGGTGAGCACGACGTCGAAGGAGTCCTTCTCCTCCGCGGCCGCGCCGCCGTCACCCGCTGCGGGAGCTCCCGCAGCCGCGACCGCGACCGGAGCGGCGGCGGTCACGCCCCACTCCTCCTCGATCGCCTTCTTCAGCTCGACGAGCTCGAGCACGGTCATCTTGCCGAGCGTCTCGAGCACCTTTGCGGTCTCCGTTGCCATCTCTACTCCTCCTCGGTTCCAGTGTCGGCGTTCTCTGCGTCCGCGGGCGCTTCACCCGCGTCGGATGTCTCGGGTGCCTCGGGTGTCTCGTCAGGCGCCTCGGCCACGACTTCGTCGACGGGCGCCTCCGCCACGACCTCGTCGGCCGGCGCCTCTGCCTCGGGCGCCTCGGTGGTCTCGGTCGCCTCGGCCTCGGGCGCTGCGGCGGCCTCCGCCGGAGCGTCGTCCGCGGGTGCCTCCTCGGCGACCGACGCGGCTGCGGACGTGTCCCCGCCCTCCTCGAGCTGCGTGATCCGCGCGTCGATCAGCGCCACGAGGTCGTGGAGCGGTGCCGCCAGAATCGCCGCAAGCTGCGAGAGCGGGGCGACGATCGCGCCGACCAGCTGGCTCTTCACGATTTCCGGCGCCGGCAGCTTCGCGAGCTCCTCGACGTCGGCGCCTGTGATCGTCCGGCCGGAGAGGAGCCCGCCGCGGAGCTCGAGCACCTTCGTGTCCTTGGCGGTGTCCGCCAGCGCCTTCGCGACGGCGACGGGGTCGCCGTCCGTCTCGACGAACGCGATGGCGGTCGGCCCCTCGAGCAGCACGAGCAAGGACGTCCGTGCCGGCCTCCTCGGCGGCGCGGCGTGTCAGCGTGTTCTTGACGACCTTGAGCTGTGCGCCGCTCGCGCGGAGCTTCGCGCGGAGCTCGACGAGCTGCGCGTTGGTGAGCCCGCGGTAGTCCGCGACGATGAGCGACTCGGTCGAGCGCAGGCGCTCGACGAGATCCGCGACGACTTTCTCCTTCTCGGTCTTGTGCATGTCGTTTTCCTCCGGAAAACGACTAGACCCGCCTCGAGACGGGTCCGGAGACCGCGAGCACGGCTCGCGTCGATCCTGACCCACCTCGACCGGACTTCTGCCCGAGGGCTGCCGGTGGTCTAAGGCGGTCGTAGTCGTAGTGAGCGCTAAACGGTAGCAGCCTCTCTGGCGGAATCCGCGCCAGCGGATTCCGCGACGTCCCGGGTGCGCGTCGGGTCGATGTGCACCCCCGGCCCCATCGTGGTGGTGAGCGTGATGCCCTTGATGTAGCGGCCCTTCGCAGCGGCCGGCTTCGCGCGGGCGATCTCCTCCACGACGACGGCGTAGTTCTCCAGCAGCTGGCGCTCGCCGAAGCTCTTCTTGCCGATCGGCAGATGGACGTTCGCGCCGCGGTCGGTTCGGTACTCGAGCTTGCCGGCCTTCGCGTCGGAGACGGCCTTCGCGATGTCGAAGGTCACCGTCCCCGTCTTGGGGTTCGGCATCAGGCCGCGCGGCCCGAGCACGCGGCCGAGCTTCCCGACGTTGCCCATCTGGTCGGGCGTCGCGATCGCCACGTCGAAGTCGAGGAAGCCGCCCTCGATCTTCACGGCCAGGTCGGCCGAGCCGACGACGTCGGCGCCCGCCTCCTCCGCCTCGCGTGCCTTGTCTCCCTCCGCGAAGACCGCGACCCGCATCGACCGACCCGTCCCGTGAGGGAGCATGATCGTCCCGCGCAGCTGCTCGTCGGCGTGGCGGACATTGAGGCCGAGGCGGAAGTGCACCTCCACGGTCTCGTCGAACTTCGCGCCCGGCCACGACTTGAGAATCGCGATCGCCTCCGCGGGCGGGTATGCCTTCTCGCGGTCGATCGCGCTCCGCGCCTCCTTGTACCGCTTTCCGTGCGCGCTCATTGCTCCACCTCCACGCCCATGCTTCTCGCCGTTCCGGCCACGACCAGCATCGCCGCCTCGACGTCGTTCGCGTTCAGGTCGGGCATCTTCGTCTCGGCGATCGAGCGGAGCTGGGCCTGCGTGAGGCGGCCGACCTTGGTGCGGTTCGGCTCCGCGGAGCCCGACTGGATCCCGAGCGCCTCCTTGATGAGGACGGCGGCGGGAGGCGTCTTCGTGATGAACGTGAAGGAGCGGTCCTCGTAGACCGTGATCTCGACCGGGATGATGCGGCCGTTCTCGTGTGCGGTCTGCGCGTTGAACGCCTTCGTGAACTCGACGATGTTGACGCCGTGCTGGCCGAGCGCGGGGCCGACCGGCGGCGCTGGGTTGGCCTGCCCGCCGGGGATCTGCAACTTGATGAGTGTGAGTACTTTCTTCGCCATCGGAGTCCGTGCGGGGTGTCGCCCCTCCTCCTTCTCGTTGGTCAGTCCAGCTTCTTCACCTGGTCGAACGCGAGCTCGACCGGGACCTGTCGCTCGAAGATGTCCACGAGGACCTTGAGCTTCTGCGCGTCGGGGTTGACGTCGACGATCTCGCCGTCGAAGTCCGACAGCGGGCCGGACGTGACCTTGACCGACTCCCCGAGCGAGAACTCGACCTGCGCGCGAGGAGCGGGAGCGCCCGGCCCCCCGCCCGCGTGCAGGATCCGGTCGACCTCGCCCTGCGAGAGCGGCGAGGGCTTGGCGCCGGCACCGACGAACGCGGTGACCCCGGGCGTGCCCTTGACGACGGTCCAGGCCTCGTCGTTCAGGTCCATGTTCACGAGGACGTAGCCGGGCAGCACCCGCTTCTCGATCTGCACCTTCTGCCCGTCCTTGGTCTCGATCACCTGCTCGGTCGGTACGACGACGCGGCGGAACTGCTGCTGCTGGTTCATCGAGACGATCCGGTGCTCGAGGTTGGCCTTCACCTTGTTCTCGTGCCCGGAGTAGGTGTTGATCACGTACCAGTGGAACATCTGAGTTTGTCTTCTCCCTACTGCCCGAGTAGCACTTCGCGGACGAACGGCCTGAGGATCTGGTCGGCGCCCCAGAGATACGCGCCGACGATGGCGCACGCGACGATGACGACGATCGTGCCCTGGATCACCTGAGCCCGGTTCGGCCACTCGACCTTCTTGAGCTCGCCGACCGACTCGCGGATGAAGCCCCCGCGACGGCCCTGATCGACGGCTGTCTCGGGCGTCTGCGGACCAACAGGCACGGCGCGCGGGGCGGCGCTGGCACGTGCGGCGTCCTCGCCTGCAGCGCGACGCGCGTCGCGTCGCTGTCGTCTCGTCTCGCCCGCCACGACCGGTCTCGCTACCGCGTCTCGCGATGAGCCGTGTGCGTGCCGCACCAGCGGCAGTACTTCCGGAGCTCGACGCGGTCGGGGGTGTTCCGCTTCGACTTCTCGGACTGGTAGTTCCGCCGCTTGCACTCCGTGCAGGCGAGCGTGATCGCGACTCGGACTCCGGTGGCCATGTCTTCTCTTCTGGTCGGTCGAGCGAAAGGGGTTGGAACAGGTAGCGGCGGTAGGACTCGAACCTACGACACGCGGATTATGATTCCGCTGCTCTAACCAACTGAGCTACGCCGCCGAGCCGAGGCGGAGTGTAGCAAGGTCTTTCGCGCTTCCGACCGCGAGAGACCTCTAGGTGAGAGGCGAAACCGTGTCGACCAGACCGGCATGTGGACCGGCATCCCGACGTGCGTCGCCGTCGAGCGCGGCTGCCGCGAGCTCCAGCGCGGTCTCCCGGAAGACGTCGCCGCCGGGCCGGTACTCGGACGTGAAGTCGACGGCTCCGTTCAGCTCCAGGATCGTGAAGCCGCCGTCCGGCGTGGGGACGAGATCGACGCCCACGAGCGCCGCAGACGTCGCGCGGGCCGCGTCGAGCGCAAGGCGCACCGCTTCCAGCGGAGGGTCGACTGGAACGCGGATCGCCCCGAGGGCGACGTTCGTCCGCCATTCTCCCGGCGGGGCGACGCGGCGGACGGACCCGACGAGACGGCTGCCCGCCACGACGAGGCGCAGGTCGTGTCCCGTCGGGGGCACGAGCTCCTGGAGGAGGGCTCCGTGCTCGACGTACCACGGCTCGTCGCGGATGCGCTCGAGCGCGGCAGAGAGCTCGTCATCGGTCTCGCACAGCGTGACGTGGCGTCCCCAGCTGCCATGCCGAGGCTTGAGGACGAGCGGCGGAGGGACCGCGGGAAACGGCCGGCTGCCGTGGATGTGCCGCGTGACCGGATGCGGGAGGTCCGCCCGTCGGAGGATACGAGCAGTGAGCAGCTTGTCGTGGGTCGCGAGGAGCGTGCCCGGGCCGTTGAGGACCGTGACACCACGCGCTGCGAGAACGCCGAGCGCCCAGAGGCCCTCGTCGACGCCGTCCAGCGTCGGTCGGACGTCGAGCCTCCCGAGTGCGGCGTCGTTCGAGGTGAGGGACGACGCCGCCTCGACGGGTGTCATCGGGACGAGCTCGATCCCTGCGACGCGCGCGGCCGCCAGCGCGAGGGTCGTCGGGCTCGGCGCACGCGAGACGATCGCGATTCGCATGCGCCCACTGAACCCGACGACAGGTTCCGCCGCAAGGGCGTTCACCACCCCGGCACCATCGCGCCACCACGCGAGCTTCGTGACAATCTGTCACGAAATGCCTCGTCCGCAGCTCGCACTAGGATCACGCTCCGTGATCAGAGTGCCCCCGCAGCGAGGCGGCTGGCTCGAGGTCGTGTGCGGCCCGATGTTCAGCGGCAAGAGCGAGGAGATGATCCGTCGACTCAGGCGCGCGGAGATCGCCGGGCAGCGCGTGCTCCTCTTCAAGCCGCGGATCGACGACCGCTACGACGCAGCCGACGTCGTCAGCCACGCGGGCGTGCGCATGTCGGCCGTACCGGTCGACGGCTGCGCGGAGCTCGTCGCCCGGGCGCGTGGCTGCGACGTCGTCGGGATCGACGAGGTCCAGTTCTTCGAGCCGAGCATCGTGGACGCGGCGCTGGCGCTCGCGGAGGGCGGCGTCCGCGTGATCGCCGCCGGGCTCGACCAGGATTTCCGGCGTCTGCCCGTTCGGTCCTCTGCCGGAGCTCCTCGCCCACGCCGAGTTCGTCGACAAGCTCCAGGCGGTCTGCCACCGCTGCGGCGGGCCGGCGACGACCACGCAGCGCCTCGTGGACGGCCAGCCCGCCCCCTACTCCGGCGACACGATCGTCGTCGGCGCCCTCGACTCGTACGAAGCGCGCTGTAGGGACTGCCACCAAGCGGGGGCCGACGCGGTTCGACGCGTCGCCTGAGGCACTCGCGGCTTCGCCGCGATTGCCTCCAGATCTCAAGCAGCTGTCGTAGCCGCGCAAGCGGCTACGACAGCTGGATCCAGATCGCCTTCAGATCCGTGAACTTCTCGAGCGCGTGGATCGACTTGTCGCGGCCGAAGCCGGACTGCTTGAAGCCGCCGAACGGGCTCGAGATATCGCCGGCGTCGAAGGTGTTCACCCAGACGATCCCTGCACGGATCGCGCGCGCGGCCTTGTGCGCGACGTTCACGTCATCCGTCCAGATCCCCGCCGACAGCCCGTAGATGGTGTCGTTCGCGATCGTGATCGCGTCGTCGAGCTCGTCGAACGAGATCGCCGAGAGCACCGGCCCGAAGATCTCCTCGCGTGCGATCGTCATGTCGTTCGAGACCGCGTCGAAGATCGTCGGCTCGACGTAGTAGCCACCCGAGTCCTCCCGGACCCTGCTACCTCCCAGGTGCAGCCCCGCGCCCTCGCCCTTGCCGGACTCGATGTACCCGAGCACACGGTCGAGCTGGGTCTGGTCGACGATCGCGCCCATGCGCGTCTTGGGGTCGAGCGGATCGCCGGGCGTAATCCGCCCTGCGACCTTCACGACTTTCTCGAGGAGCTCGTCCTTGACGGAGGAGTGGACGAGGAGCCGCGAGCCGGCATTGCAGACCTCGCCCTGGTTGTAGAACACGCCCCACGCGACTGCGGTCGCCGCCGCGTCGAGGTCCCCGCACTCCTTCGTCACGATGTGCGGCGACTTGCCGCCGCACTCGAGGGCGATGCGCTTCATGTTCGACTCACCCGAGTAGCGGAGGAAGTACTTGCCGACCTCGGTGGAGCCGGTGAACGTGATCATGTCGACGTCCGGATGCCGGCCGATCGCCTGCCCCGCGGTCTCGCCGAAGCCCGGGACGACCTGGAGCACGCCGTCGGGAATGCCGGCCGCGGAGGCGAGCTCCGCGAGCCGAAGCGCGGTCAGCGGCGATTGCTCGGCGGGCTTGAGGACGACGCTGTTTCCGGTCGCGAGCGCGGGACCGAGCTTCCACGAGGCCATCATCAGGGGGAAGTTCCACGGCACCACCGCACCGACGACGCCGAGCGGCTCGCGGACGATCGAGACGTGCGCGTCGGGCCCGGTGGGCGCGATCTCGTCGTAGACCTTGTCGATTGCCTCGCCGTACCAGGCGATGCACTCCGTGGCGAGCGGCACGTCGACGTTCGTCGCGTCGCGAATCGGCTTGCCCATGTCGATCGTCTCGAGCAGCGCAAGCTCCTCTGCGTGCTCGGACATCAGCCCCGCGAGCTTCTGGAGGACACGCTTGCGCTTCTTCGGGGCCAGGCGCGACCACACGCCGGATTCGAAGGCGGCGCGCGCCCCAGCCACAGCGCGGTCGACGTCCGCCGTGTCGCCGGCTGCGACCGTCGCGACGACCTCACCCGTGATCGGGCTCACGCAGTCGAACGTCTCGCCGGAGACTGCGTCGACGTACGCGCCGTCGACGAACATCTGGGCGCGGATGTCGAGTCCCGCTACGGCGTCGCTGACGGTCTGCGGATTCTCGGAGATGGTGGTCATTCAGGTCCTCCGTCGTTCGGCGTCGACCCCCGAAGGGGCGCAAGGGGTGGCATCGGGATCGTATGCCTCGGCGACCGGACGTCGTTCTGCGGCTGTGGCGGCACGCTCTGCAGCGCGCGCAACTCGTCGAGCGGGATATGGCAGCGCATCGTCCGGCCGGGCGCGACCTCGAGCAGGTCGGGCTCCTGCTCCTCGCAGATCGGGCCGACCTTCCTCGGACAGCGCGTGTGGAACACACAGCCGGACGGTGGATCGGCGGCGCTCGGGATCTCGCCCGTGAGGCGGATGCGCTCCCGCGGCGCGCCTTCGAGCGTGGGGACGGCGGACAGCAGCGCCTCCGTGTACGGATGGTGCGGCCCGCCGAACACGTCCTCGGCCGGGCCGACCTCCATCAGCCTGCCGAGGTACAGGACGGCGATCCGGTCGGCCAGGTAGCGGACGACACCGAGATCGTGCGAGATGAAGAGGTACGCCGTGCCTTCGTCGACCTGGAGATCGGCGAGCAGGTTGAGAATCGCCGCCTGGACGGACACGTCGAGCGCGCTGGTCGGCTCGTCGCACACGACGAGGCGCGGACTGCCGGCGAACGCGCGCGCGATCGCGACACGCTGCTGGAGGCCACCCGACAGCTGCGCGGGGCGCGCCGACAGGTAGCGCTCGGGGAGCCGGACGTCGCGGGCGAGCCGCTCGAGCCGTTCGTCTGCCGCGCGGCCGGAGACCCCCGCGAGCTTGCGGAGCGTCCGGCGCAGGATGCGCCGCACGGTATGGCGGCGGTTGAGAGCCTGGCCGGGGCTCTGGAACACGATCTGCAGGGCACGGACGTCCTCCGCCCCACGGCCCGAGAGACGTGGCGCGAGCAGGCGGCCATCGAGTCGGACCGAGCCGGCGCTCGGCTCGACGAGCCCGAGGAGTGTCCGCGCGAGCGTCGTCTTGCCGCTGCCGGACTCGCCAACGAGGCCGAGGGTCTCCCCCGGTCGGATCGCCGCCGTGACGTCGTCGAGAGCGTGAATCTCACGGCCGTGCTGGCGGAACACCTTGCCGACTCCGTCGAATCGGAGGAGCGGCTCGCCGGCAGGCGCCGTCCTGGCGCCGACCGGCGCTCCCTCCGTCCGAGGCACGGTCTGGGCGCGCTCGTGGAAGTAGCAGCGACTCGTTCCGCCGCCCTCGACGACGAAGCGCTCGGGCTCCCGCTCCCGGCACACGGGCTCGACGAGGCCGCACCTGTCCGCGAAGACGCATCCCGATACCTGCGTCCCGAGTGGCGGCGGGAACCCGGGAATCGTGTCGAGCCGGGCGACGTCCTTCCGCAGGCCGCCGCGGGGCACGCAGCGAAGCAGGCCCACGGTGTACGGATGCCTCGGATCGTGCAGCACCCGCTCCGTCTCGCCCTCCTCGACGATGCGGCCCGCGTAGAGGACTGCGACCCGGTCGCACATCCGCGCGATGAGCGCGAGGTTGTGCGAGATGAAGAGGACCGCGGTGTCGATCTCGTCGCGAAGACCCGCTACCAGGTCGAGCACCTCGGCCTCGACCGTCGCGTCGAGACCGGTCGTCGGCTCGTCGAGGATCAGGAGCGACGGGCTCTTCGCGAGTGCCATCGCGATCACGACGCGTTGCTGCATGCCACCCGACAGCTGGTGGGGATACCGCTCGAGGACCGATGCGGCATCGGCGATGCGCACCACCTCGAGCGCCTCGCGACTCCGGACGAGCGCGTCCGACCGGCTCGAGCCATGCACCTCGAACACCTCGGCGACCTGGCGACCCACACGAAGGGACGGGTTCAGCGCGGCTGCCGGGTTCTGGTACACGATCCCGACCTCGGACGAGTAGAACGCACGCAGCTCGGCCCGCGACAGGGACCACACGTCCCTTCCCGCGACGGTCACCACACCTCCCTGCACGCGCCCGTTGCGAGGCAGGTAGCGGATCGCAGCCAGGGCCGCAGTCGACTTGCCGCAGCCCGACTCGCCGACGAGGCCGAGCGTCTCGCCGCGACCGACCGACAGGTCGACGCCTCGCAACACCTGGCGCTCGATCCCGCGCACGCGGTACGCGACGTCGAGGCCACGGACATCGAGGACCGCGTTGTCGCTCACCGGTCGACGACCTGCTGGACCGCGTCGCTGACGAGATTCACGGCGACGACGAGAGACGCGATCGCGAGCGCCGGGAAGAGGACAGCCCACCAGGCCTGCTCGACGTAGGCGTACTGCTCGGCGATCTGCGTCCCCCAGTCGGGCGAGGGCGGCTGTGGGCCGAAGCCGATGAAGGAGAGGGTGACGACGGCGAAGATCGCGTAGCCGAGCCGGATCGTCGTCTCGACGAGGATCGGCCCCGTGACGTTGGGAAGCACCTCGGCGCCTATCAGGTACCACGCGCGCTCGCCGCGCAAGCGGGCGGCCTCGACGTAGTCGAGCTCCCGCTCGGCGAGGACCGCCGAGCGGACGGTCCGCGCCACGATCGGCGCGAAGACGAACCCGATCACCGCGATCACGGCCGCGTCCGAGGTGCCGATCGCCGTCAGGCAGACGACGGCGAGGACGATCAGCGGGATCGCCAGGATCGCCTCGATGATCCGGCTCAGCACGTCGTCGGCGCGGCGGAAGAACCCGGTCACGAGCCCGAGCAGGGTGCCCATCGCGATTCCCAGCAGGGTCGCGAGCGGTGCGATGAGAAGCACGTCCCGCGCGCCGACGAGCACGCGGGACAGGACGTCACGGCCGTTCTTGTCCGTGCCGAGCCAGTGCTCGGCGGACGGCGCCGCGAACACCTCCTCCGAGACGGCGTAGGGATCGTGGGGCGCGATCCGCTCGCCGAGCGCCGCGCACACGATCCAGAAGGCGACGACGACGCAGCCGACCCAGAACGCGGGTGAGCGCGCCAGCGCGCGGGCCGTCTCCGCGCGCGCCCGCCGAGCGAGCGCCCGCGAGCCGGCTTCTGCGAGGACGACGTCGCTCATTCCGCGCCTCCCAGGCGGATGCGCGGGTTGAG
The DNA here is from genome assembly GCA_963839755.1 of uncultured Actinomycetes bacterium. Classification (GTDB taxonomy): domain Bacteria; phylum Actinomycetota; class Thermoleophilia; order Gaiellales; family Gaiellaceae; genus Gaiella. The sequence goes on along the minus strand of CAWIVU010000015.1, from coordinate 271,796 downwards.
CGCCGCGGCGAGGACGTCCGCGACGAGCGACATCAGGAGGTACACGGCCCCGATCACGAGGACCGCGCTCTGCAGCATCGCGAAGTCCTTCGCCTTCGCCGCGTTCCAGATCAGCAGCCCGAGCCCGTTGTAGTTGAAGAGGATCTCGATCGCGACGAGCCCGCCGAGCAGGTAGCCGATCTGGGTCGCGATCACGGCGATGGTCGGCACGAGCCCGTTCCGCAGCGCGTGACGACGGATGACCACTCCAGACGGGAGCCCTTTCAGCACCGCGGTGCGCGTGTAGTCGGCGTCGAGCGCCTCGATCGTCCCGGCACGCGCCATGCGAGCGATGTAGCCGAAGAGGATCAGCACCAGCGGAAGCGCGGGCAGCAGGAGGTATCGGAGCTGCGTCGCGGCTCCTGCGCCTTCCGGATACTGCGCGGTCGTCGGGAGCCAGCGAAGCCACACCCCGAACACGAGCAGGAGCACGACTCCGGACACGACCTCGGGGATGACGCTGAGCGAGAGCCCGAACACGGTGATCGTGCGATCCGCGAGCCGTCCGACGCGAAGCGCCGCGACCACGCCGGCCACGACCCCGAGCGGCACGACGAGCACGAGCGCGACGAGCGCCAGCTTCAGCGAGCGGACGAGAGCGTCCCAGACGAAATCGCCCACGGGCGTCGAGTACTGGTACGACGTCCCGAGGTCGCCCGTCAGGACGCCACCCGCCCACTCCAGGTAGCGCTGGACGAGTGGGTCGTTGGCGCCGAGCTCCTCGTTCAGGATGTCGACCGAGCGCTGGTCGGCGAAGGGCCCCAGGATCGCGCGGCCAGGGTCGCCCGGTAGGAGCTGTGCTGCCGCGAAGACGACGATGCTGAGGACGACGAGCGTGACGGCCGCGAGGGCGAGACGCTTGAGGACGTAGGCGGCGATCGCGCTCTCCAGCGGGTGGGTGGCGGCGCTCGCGCCGCCACCCACCTGCGGTCCTTATGCGAGCGAGACCCCGCGGAGGTTGAGCATCCCGACCCCGTCCGGGATGTAGCCCCGAACGTTCCTCCGCGCTCCGGTGAGGCGCGAGTAGAAGTACGAGACGACGATCGGCGTATCCGCCAGGAGAAGCACCTGGATCTGTCGCGAGATCCGCCTCCGCTGCGCCGCGCTGACGGCCGCGCCGAACTCGCGCGCGAGCCGGTCGAAGCGCGCGTTCCGATACTGCGCGGCGTTCCACACGCCCTTCGAGGTGAGCGTCGAGTTGAGGAAGGTCAGAGGCACCGCGCGATGCCCGTAGTCGACGATCCCCATCGGGACGGTCAGCCACGGGGTCCCGCCCTGGCCGGTGGTCTGCTTGCCGGCGAAGAACTGCGCGCCGGTCTGCACCTTGAGGTTGACCCGCAGCCCGAGCGGACGTAGCGCCTGCTGCACCCGCTGCGCGTAGTCGGGCATCTCCTGGTTGCGGTACGTCGTCAACTCGATCTGCGTGCCCGACTCGACGCCGGCCGCCCGCAGCAATGCCCGCGCACGTGCGAGGCTCTGCCGCCGCTGGGGCACTCTCTTGTCGGTGAAGGAGTAGCCCGGCCACATCGGCGAGTCGTTACCGACCTCGCCGGTATTGGCGAAGAGCGCCCGCACGAGGCCCGGCCGGTTGAGTGACAGCGCGATCGCCTGCCGCGCACGCCGATCCTTGAACGGATCGCGGTCGACCCGCATGTGCAGCTGGCGGTAGTTGGCCGCACGGACCTGGAGCACGCTGAGGTTCTGGTCGGACGCGAGCGGTCGCGTCGCGAGGTACGAGAGCTGGTTCGCGAGGTCGGCCTGGCCACCCCGGAGCGCGAGCACCATCGCCTGCTCGTCCTCCGCGTACGTCAGGACGACGGAGTCGAGTGGCGGATTGCCTCCCCACCACTCGTCGTTACGCACGAACGTGACGCCCTGTCCCGGCCGGTTCTGGCCGAGCTTGTACGCGCCTGTGCCGTTGAACGTGTCGCCGAAGTCGCCGTTGTAATCGGACGGCAGGATGATCGCCTGGTACGTGGCCTGGCTGAGCAGGTACGGGAACGTCCCCGTGGGTGCGTCGAGCTCGAACACGACCGTGTTCCCGCGCGCCTGTAGCCCCGCCCTTCGAAAGGACGCCCTTGAAGGACGACGCGGCGGCCGAGGCGACCGCGGGGTCGGTGAGGCGGTCGAACGTCGCGGCGACGTCGGCGGGGGTCAGCGTCTTCCCGCTGTGGAAGCGCACACCCTGGCGGATCGTGAAGGTCCACACCGAGCCGTTCCGGTTGGGGGCCCACCGCGTGGCGAGCACGGGCCGCAGGACGGAGGCGGCGTTGGAGAAGACGAGCTGCTCGCCGGGGATGAGCGTCACGCCCAGCCCGCCCAGGTCGGCGACCTTGACAGGGTCGAGCGAGCCGGTCGGCTTGGTGATCACGACACGGAGGGTGCCGCCGACCCTCGTCGCCGAACGTGCTGCCTGGGCGACCTCGGGCTTCAGGCCGAAGGCCGCCGCGAGGCCTGCAAGGGTCGGCAGCGAGAGGCCGATCATGGCTCCCTGCCGGAGGAAGGTCTGGCGGTCGATCTGTCCTGTCGCGAGCTCGTCGATGAGCTCGTTCTCGTGCTCGGTGGCCTGCGTCAGCCGGAACTCGTCGAGCCGGCGCTGGGTGTCGCTGTCCATCGCGTCTCCTCTCGGTCGGGCGCGACGTTCACCGGCGTCTCTGCACCGTCTCCGAGGGAGCGAACGTCGGGCGACACCTGCGGGATGGTCGTTCTGATGGTGGATGGGTGTTCCACGCCTCGAAGTCGTTATTGCACACGTGCGCGAGTCTGGTCAAATCGCGTTCTCCATCTGGATCGCCGTTCACTCCCGTTGTACCATCGGGAGAACGATGGCCGAGGTGCCGACGATCCCGTCGGGCGTCCCGGTCGAGGGGCCGGGCGAGCGACCGACCGGCTCGACCGGCGTCCACACCACGCTCCGCGTGCTCGAGGCGCTGACCGCGCGAGCGCCCCTGTCGCTCGCGGAGCTGGCCCGCGCCAGCGGGACGCCGAAGAGCACGGTCCACCGCATCTGCTCGGTGCTCGCCGAGCGCGCCTGGATCGTCCGGCGTGACGACGGGCGCTACGAGCTCGGCATCCGCGCGCTGGCCGCCGGATCGGCGACCGCCAGGCTTCCGATCGTCCTCGCCTTCCGGTCGGTCGCGGCACACCTGCTGACCCGCCACGACGAGACGGTTTGCCTGGCGGCGCTCGACGGCGACGACTCCGTCGTCGTCGCGCTGGAGGAGACCTCGCATGCCGTCCGCCTCGTCACGCACGTCGGTGACCGGCGGCCGGCGTTCGCCGGAGCGAGCGGGCGCGCGATTCTCGCCGCCCGACCGCCCGCGCATGTCGTCGGCTCCTACGGCGGCCGGCCTCTCGTCACGCCGACCGGCCGGCGCTTGAGCGGGCTCGCGGAGCTGCAGGCGATCCTCGAGCGAGTGCGCGAGGACGGCTTCGCCGAGAGCGACGGCGAGACGGCCGCCGGCCTCTACGAGGTCTCGGTCCCGATCCGCAACGGTTTCGGCACGGTGCTCGCGGCGCTCACGCTCTTCGCCCCGACCTCGCGCATGACGCCCGACCGACGACGTGTCCTCGTCGACGACCTCATGGAGGCGGGTCGCCGCCTCGGCGAGCTCGTGGAGTGGCTCCCGGCGTTCACTGCCGTCGACGTCGTCCGCGCCGGGCGTTGAGGGTCTTCAGCGGGCGGCCGCGACGAGCGACGTCGCGGCGAACATGCCCGCGGCGAGCAGCACGATCGTGCCTCCGGGCGGCAGGTCGCCGTAGTACGAGAGGGTCAGGCCCGCGAGCACCGAGCCCAGGCCGAAGCTCATCGAGAGAGCCAGGGTCGAGCGGAGGCTCCACGCGACCCGTTGCGCTGCGATCACCGGCAGCACCATCAGCGCGGCGATCAGGAGGATGCCGACGATCCGCATCGAGATTCCCACCGTGAGCGCCGCGAGCACGGCGACCGTGCCGTTCATCAGCCCCACCCGCACGCCGGCGACGCGACTTCCCTCCTCGTCGAGCACGGCGCCGACGAGCCCGCGATAGAGGATCGCGATCGCGGCGAGCGATCCGAGCCCGAGCGCGAGGACGACCCACAGGTCGCTCCACGTGACCGTCAGGATCGAGCCGAACAGGAACTGGAAGAGCCCGACGTCGAGCCGGTCGGCGCTCGACACGAGGACGATGCCGAGCGCAATTCCCGTGTAGAAGACGACCGCGAGCGCCTGGTCGCCCGCCGTCCCGCCGCGCGAGCGGAGCCACTCGATCGCGAGCGCGCCGACCACGGCGAACGCCAGCGCGGTCAGCACCGGCGAGACGTCGAGCAGGTACCCCGCGGCGACCCCGGCGAACGCCACGTGCCCGAGCCCGTCACCGACGAGCGACTGGCGCCGCTCGACGAGGAAGAAGCCGACCGCGGGCGCCAGCACGCCCACCACCGCGCCGACGGCGAAGGCGATGCGCATGAACTCCAGGCTCAGCATCAGTGCACGTGCGACGGGTCGTGCCAGAGGGCGGGCAGCTCGTCGGGCGCGCCGTCGAAGACGATCCGCCGGCGAACGAGCAGGAGTCGCGACACGACGTGCTCCACGGCGCCGAACTCGTGCGAGACGTAGAGGATCGTGACCCCGAGCTCGGAGCGGAGCTCTGCGAGCAGAGTGGCGAGCGACTCCTGCGACTCCGCGTCGACGCCCGTGGTCGGCTCGTCGAGGGCGAGGAGCATCGGCTCCGTCGCCAGCGCCTTGGCGATGAAGGCGCGCTGCTGCAGGCCGCCCGACAGCGTCCGCAGCGGCGCATCGGCCCGATCGCCCAGGCCCACGCGCTCGATCGCGTGCTCGACGGCCCGCCGATCCCCAGCGCGGAGCGGGCCGAGCGGTCCGCGCACCGCGAGGCGCCCGGCCTCGACGAGCTCGCGGACCGTGACCGGCGTTCCCGAGTAGATCTGGGCCCGCTGCGCGAGGTACCCGACACGCGGGCCGCCGCGCGCGCCGGCCGGGCGGCCAAACCGCAGCACCCGTCCCGAAGCGGGTCGCTCGAGCCCGAGTGCGAGCCGCAGGAGTGTCGTCTTGCCGCCCCCGTTCGGTCCTGCGATCCCCAGGAAGGCGCCCTGCTCGACGGCGAGCGAGACGTTCTCGAGCGCCGGCGGGCCGCCACGGTACGAGAACGAGACGTCCTCGAGCTGGATGGCCGGGACCGAGGTCACGTGCATCCGAGCGCGTTGCGCAACGCCGCGAGATTCTCGCGCATCAGGTCGAAGTAGTCGGCGCCGCGCTCCTCCTCCTCGGGCGTCAGAGCCTCGATGGGATTCAGTGTCGCCGTTTGCACCCCCGCCTCTCGGGCGACCGTCTCCGCGAGCCGCGGCGAGACGAGCGGCTCGGAGAACACGGTGGTGGCACCCGTCTCGCGCACCTGCGCGACGAGCCGCTCGAGCTCTCCGGCGCTCGGCTCGGCTTCGGGAGAGACCCCGACGAGCGGGACCTGCTCGAGGTCGTACCGGTCGGCGAGGTACGCAAATGCGGCATGGCTCGTCACGATCTGGCGCCGCTTGCACCGCCGGAGCCCGTCCCCGAAGTCGCGATCCAGCTCCTCGAGGCGCGCGACGAGCCTGTCTGCGTCACGCGGGTCACCGAGCGCGTGAGCGAGCGAGCGCGCGACCACGACGTAGCGCAGCGGATCGAGCCAGACGTGCGGGTCGGACGCGCCGTCGCTCCGGCAGTAACTCCACGGTGTCGAGCACGTCGAGCGACGGGCCGCTCCTGCCCGAAACCGCCTCCTCGACGGCCGGCTGAAAGCCCTCGCCCGCGTAGACGACGAGTGAAGCGTCGCGCAGCCGCTCGACGTCGCGCGCCGACAGCTCGAGATCGTGTGGCTCCGCGCCGGGCGGCGTGAGATCCCGGACGGTGGTTTCCGGAGCGACGTTCCGCGCGGCGTAAGCGAGCGGATAGAACGCGGCGACGATCGAATCGTCCTCCTCGTCCGATCCACCGCAGCCGACGACGAACGCCGTGCAGCAAAGAGCGCACAAGAGAACGATTCTCGAAAACATCCGCGGCGAGCGTAGCAGAGGATGAGAATCGCTATCATTTGATTGTGACGACGTGGGCCGACGACGCGCTCTCGGGTCTCCGTGACGCAGGGCTGCGGCGCGGCGGCGCACGCCGTGCCGTCGTCGACTTCCTCGCCGCCCAGCGCTGCTGCCTCTCCGCGCAGGAGATCCACGACGGCATCCAGGCCGACGGCGGAGCCGTCGGTGTCGCGAGCGTCTACCGGGCGCTCGACACCCTCGCTGCGCTTCGGCTCGTCCAGCGGGTCGACGTCGGTGACGGCGTCGCGCGCTTCGAGCCGGCCGCCGGCAGCCACCATCACCATCACCTCGTCTGCGAGGACTGCGGGAAGGTCGAGCCCTTCACCGACGAGCCGCTCGAGCGCGCCCTCAAGGGCGCTGCGGGCAGGCTCGGTTACGCGATGGAGCAGCACGAGGTCGTGCTGCGCGGCTCGTGTAGCGCCTGTCTGTAGGGATTGTCCCCGCAGGGGTCTGTCCCCCCTGAGCGTCGCGGGGGTCAGTCCCCTTCCGGGACAGACCCCGGTGGGCCCGACCCCGGTGTCGCGGCGTGCGCGAGAGCGACCGCCGCGCGGCGCTCCGCCGTCAGCTCCCGGATGACGATCTGCGCGGATGCGACGAGCGGCACGGCGATCAGGGCGCCGACGACGCCGAGGAGGGCGGCCCCCACGATCACGCTGGCGATCACGAAGAAGCCGGAGATGTCTGCCGCGCGGCCCTGAATCGTCGGCTGCAACACGTAGTTCTCGAGCTGCTGGTAGCCGATGCACACCGCGAGCATGATCAGTGCCTGAGGGACGCCCTGCGTCAGGGCCACGAGCGAGAGCACGACGGCTGCGATCGTCGCGCCAACCTGCGGGATCAGGCCGAGCAGCCCGGCGATGATCCCGAGTGCGAGCGCGAAGGGGACGCCGAGCAGCCACGCGGCCGTGCCCTGGACCGTCCCCGCGATCATCGCGATCACCATGGCGCCCAGCGCGTAGCGCCCGATCGTCCGCGTGATCCGCTCTTCGAGCATCGCCATTCGCGTCGACTCGCGCGGGAAGAGGACGCTGTGGAGCGACCGGGACAGGTTCGGCAGCTCGATGACGAGGAACAGGGTCATGAAGACGATCGAGAGGGCGCCGAGGCCGAAGCCGAAGATCCTCCCTCCGACCTCGAACGCGTCGCCGAGCTTCGACGGGAGGTCCGCCGCCAGCGACTCGGCGCGGCGCTGGAGCTCCGCGCCGACATCGGTGCGCTGATCGAGCTCCTGGAAGAGGTCGGAGCTGCGGATCCGCTCCACGATGTTCGGCAGGTCTTCGATCAGGTCCTGCACGGCGTCGACGAACGGGCTGATGAGCAGGTAGGCGAGCGCTGCGAACAGCGCGACGAGACCCAGCACCACCAGCATCGCCGCGTTGCCGCGCTTCATCCCCCGTCGTTCCACCAGCCACGTCACCGGCGTCGAGAGCACGATCGCGAGGAACAGCGCGATGAAGATCCAGAGGACCGCCTGTCGCGCCGCGATGAACGCCCAGACGAAAGCGATGACGCCCAGGACCGTCGCCATCGTCCGCGCCGAGACCGTGATCTCGACCCGCTTCGTCCGCGGCTCCGGAGTTGCCACGCAGCGAGTTTAGGAAGCGCCTCGGAAGGCGCTGAGAGCTCTAGGCCGTTTGACTGCGCGCGATACGGACGTCGCCGCTCACGGTGCGGATGCGGAGCTCGACCTGTTCGCCGGGCTCGGTGGGCGGAAGGTCGCCCACGTCGAGATCGGAGCGCATCGAGCCGCTCACCGACTGCGCGTCGATCCACAGGGCGAGGCCCGGGCGCGCCGCGACGCTGACGTCGCCGGACACAGCGCTCACCCGGACGGCAGCGCCTGTCGCTTCGAGCTCGACGTCCCCGGAGACGGTGTTGACGGCAATCGAGTCGTTGTTGGCCCCGACCCGCACGTCGCCCGAGACGGTGCTGACGGTTCCGGGCCCCCCAACGGAGCGGAGCTCGAGGTCGCCCGACGCCGTCTTTGCCGTGAGCTCGCCTGCGACCGCACCGGCCGAGATGTCGCCGCTCGCCGTCGTGACCGCGAGCGCACGGGTGTCGTCGAGCTCGACATCGCCCGAGGCCGACTTGACGGCGACCTCGCCGAGCGGTCCGATGGCCCTTACGTCCGAGCTGTGCGTCGTGAGCTCGAGGTCGGCGTCCTCGGGGCAGCGAATCGCAATCCGGAGCTCGGGGCTGCGCCCGAGGAAGCTGAGCCGCCCCTCCCGCTTCGGCACCTGCACGACGATCTCGTGGCGTCCACCTCGGTCGGATGCCTCGACGCGCGTCTCGGCGGCGGCCTCACGCGATCCTTCGTCAGCGCGCTGCGGCGTGACGTCCACCTCGACACTGCGCTCCGTCCAGGTCTCGACTGTGACGGACCCGGCGGGAGCACTGACGCGCAGGGTGACGGGGCCGGGTGTCTCGAAGCTCGGCATGACCGTTACCCTCGCTCCAGCCGCGGCGGCACCGAGGGCCGGAGGTCGACACGCCCGTCTCCGCGTCGCCTGGGGCGGCGGCGCTCGGTGGGATCCGGGTCGAAGGGGCCGAAGAGTGCGTACGAGAACATCGAAGCTCCTTCCGTTAGCTGCGGGCGAAGCCCTGCAGCCGGTTCGACGATCGCCGCGCGGCGCGCGGCTCGAGCGAGCGCGCGAGTGCGCGCACGATCCAGGCATTGGTGGAGACTCCCTCGCGGGCGGCGGCGACCTCGAGGCCGGACTTGAGCCCCTCGGGGAGACGAAGCGTGATCCGGGCGCTGAGATCGTCACCCGGAGCCGGCGGCTCCTCGGGCGCGAACGGCTCGTCGACGAACACGAGCTCGGGCTCGCGGCCCGCGAGGCGAACCTCGATGTGCCCGTTGTCGAGCTGCCCGTTGAGCTTCAGCGCGACCTCCGAGAGCAGGTCGATGATCCGGAGCCTGACCGAGGGCTCGACGGTGTCCGACAGCCGGCGCAAAGCCTCGGCGACCTTCTCGTCGCCGAGCGCGGCCGCCGCCGCCTGCAGGTCTTCCCGGATGCCGTCGATGTGAATCTCCATGCGCACCAGTATGACATCAAAATGATGTCTGTCAAGTGCGAGTCTGGCATCTACTGATGTCAGGCCACGTGAGAGGAGGCCGGTAAACCGCACCAGCGCGCGGTTCCGCTTCGTCTACTGTTGTTCCGCTCGGCTCGAGGCGAACGCCCGTCGAGCACTCTCCGCCCCTCGTCGAGGGGCGGCGCCATCGGTCCCACGCCTCGCGATGCCCGTCGCCGGGGGAGGAAGCAAGCCCGTGCAACACGTCGATCCGCCCGACCTCACCCTGTGGCCGACGATTCGCCACCTCTTCCCGCTGTGGCGGGCGCAGTGGCGGCTCGCCACGATCGGGCTCTCGTGCGCTCTCGTGTTCACGACGCTGTCGCTCACGATCCCGATCCTCGTGCAGCGGACGATCGACGACGCGATCGACGGCGGGGACGAGTCGCTCCTCGTCCCGTACCTCGCGGCGATCGTCGCCGTCGCGGCCCTCCGGTTCGGCGTCAACTTCACGCGGCGCTACGCGACGGCCCGGATCGGCGTCACCGTCGAGGCACGGCTCCGCTCGAAGCTCTACGACGCGTACCTGCGCTTCCCGCGCGCCTTCTACGACCGCCACGCGACCGGCGAGGTGATCTCACGCGCCACGAACGACATCTACCCGGTTCGGTACTTCATCGGCTGGGGCGTCGTGCAGGCGATCCAGAGCGTCCTGATGTTGACCGGCGCCGCAATCGTCCTGACCACCGTCAACCCGAAGCTCGCCCTGACCGCGGCGCTCGCGATGCCGCCCATCGCGATCCTGACCTACTTCTTCGCACACCGCGTGTTCCCGATCTCGCGCGAGGTGCAACGCAAGAAGGGGCACCTGACGGAGGCGTCGGACGAGGCAGTCGTCGGCATCGAGATGGTGCAGGCCTTCGGCCGCGAGAACGACGTGCGCGACCGCTTCTCGGGGCGTGCGGAGGAGGTCCGTGTGGAGACGATGCGGCAGGCGTCGGTCGAGGCGCGCTTCCTCCCGGGGCTGATCTTCCTGCCGACGCTCGGGATCGCAGCGGTGCTCCTGGTCGGCGGACGCGAGGCGATCGCAGGCAACCTCACGATCGGCGAGTTCACGCTGTTCGTGACGCTGCTCCTCCAGCTCGTGTGGCCACTCGAGGCCCTCGGCTGGATCATCAACCTCGGCCAGCGCGCCACGGCGGCGGCCTCGCGCAGCTTCGCCTGGCTCGACGGCATCGAGCCGCTGCCCGAGCGCTCCGATCCGGCGCCTCTCCCGGGTGGGCCGTTGACGGTCCGCTTCGAGGACGTCCGCTTCACGTACGGCACGGGTAGCGAGGTGCTCTCCGGCGTCGACCTCGAGGTCGGGCCGGGCGAGATCGTCGCCGTGTGCGGCCCGACGGGGGCCGGGAAGACGTCGCTCCTGCACCTGCTCCCGCGGTTCTACGACCCGAACGACGGCCAGGTGCTCCTCGGCGGTGTCGACGTGCGGGATGTGTCCCTCGCGGAGCTGCGTGGCGCGATCGCGATCGTGACGCAGAAGCCGGTGCTGTTCTCGATCCCGCTCCGCGACAACCTCCTCGCCGCGCGGCCGGACGCCGACTGGAGCGACGTCCTCGACGCTTGCGAGGCGGCGGGCGTCTCGGGCTTCGTCGACGACCTTCCCGACGGCTACGACACGCTGATCGGCGAGCGCGGCGTGAACCTCTCCGGCGGGCAGCGCCAGCGCGTGGCGCTGGCCCGTGCGCTCATCGCGGGCTCGCGCGTGCTCGTGCTCGACGACCCGATGTCGGCCGTGGACACCGAGACGGAGCGCCACCTCGTCGAGCACCTCCGGCCCGCCGTTGCCGGACGGACGGTGCTCATCTCGGGACAGCGGCTGTCGACGGTGCTCGTCGCCGACCGGGCGGTCGTGCTCCAGGACGGCCGGATCGTCGAGGAAGGGCTGCCCGAGGATCTCATCCAGGCGGGCGGCCCGTTCGCAGATCTGTTCGGCGACGAGGCGCTCGCCGCGTGAGCCACGAGCCTCGCGTGGGCCTTTCACGGCTCTGGCGCTACACCGAGGGCCGGCACCGCCGCCTGGGGGTCATCCTCCTGCTCGCGGCAGTCTCTGCTGCGGCGCCGGTCGCCGGCTGGACCATCGTCGGCGACGCGATCGACAACGGGATCCGGGCCGGTGACGACGCACGGCTCGTCCGCGACGTCGTTGCGTACGTCGCCATCGGCGTGGTCGCGTGGCTGCTCGGCACCGCGACCTGGCTGATGCTCGCGGCTGTCGGTCAGCGCATGGTGCTCGACCTGCGTCGCGATCTCTTCGAGCACCTCACGTCGCTGTCGCTCAGGTACTACTCGCAGCAGAAGGCCGGCTGGATCATCGCCCGGCTGACGAGCGACGTCGACGCGCTCTCCGACGTCCTGAACCAGGGGCTGACGACTCTCGTCGTCAACACGCTCACCCTTGTCGCGGCGATCGGCGGGCTGTTCCTCCTCGACTGGCGACTGGGGCTGGTGGCGCTGCTCGTCTTGCCGCCGGGGATGCTCATCACCCGCTGGTTCCAGCGCACGTCCCACGCCGCGTTCTCCGACGTCCGGACGCGGATCGCGGCCGTCACGGCGCAACTGGCCGAGTCGGTCTCCGGGATGGCGGTCGTGCAGGCGTTCAACCGCGAGCGCGCCTTCCAGCGCGAGTTCGAGGACCTGAACGAGGCGAACCGGCTGTCCAACACCTATGCGCAGAAGCTGTCTTCGGTGTTCTTCCCAGCGATCGAGCTGCTCGGCGTGCTCGCGCAGGTCGCCGTGATCTACGCGGGAGCTCGCATGATCGACGGCGGCGCGCTCGAGATCGGCACGCTCATCGCGGCCGTCGGGATGCTCTCACTCATTTTCCAGCCGCTCCAGGAGCTCTCCGAGCTCTACGGACAGGTGCAGGCCGCGAGCGCCGCGATGGGCAAGATCTCGACCGTCCTCGACGCCGAGCAGGACATCACCGACCGCCCGGGCGCCACCGACCTCCACCGCATCGAGGGGCACCTCGAGCTCGACGGCCTCGTCTTCGCCTACGGCGAGGAGCCGGTCATCCACGGGCTCGAGCTCGACATCCCGGCCGGTGGGTGCATCGCGCTCGTCGGCGAGTCGGGCGGCGGCAAGTCGACCACGGCGAAGCTCGTCGCCCGGTTCTACGACCCGGACGAGGGCGCCGTCCGCGTGGACGGCATCGACCTCCGTGACGTGCGCCTCCGCTCGTACCGCCGCCAGCTCGGAGTCGTCCTGCAGGATCCGTTCCTGTTCAGCGGCACGATCGCCGACAACATCCGCTTCGCGCGGCCCGAGGCGACCGACGACGAGATCGAGGCGGCCGCGAAGGCGATCGGCGTCGACCGTGTCGCGGCGCGCTTCGAGGACGGGCTGGAGCACGTCGTCCGCGAGGGCGGCGCCGGCCTGTCGGCCGGCGAGCGCCAGCTCATCTCGATCGCCCGTGCCCTCGTCGCGGATCCGCGCGTACTGATCCTCGACGAGGCGACGTCGAACATCGACCGCCCGAGCGAGGTGCTGATCGAGCGAGCCTTCGACACGTTGCTCCGTGGACGTACGTCGATCATCATCGCGCACCGCCTCGCGACGGTCCGACGTGCGGACGAGATCCTCGTGCTCGAGCGCGGCCGGATCACGCAGCGGGGAACGTATGACGACCTGATGGCGGTCGAAGGGCCGTTCCGGCGGTTGGCTACGACGCTGGCCGGGGCCGACCTTCGCCGCGTGGCATAGGGGTGAGCAGGTGCCTGGCTAGAGCCTCGCAGCACGAGGCCCGGCTCAGGCGGCCAAGACCCAGACGTCGTCTCTGATGATGGGTATCGCCGAGCCGTCGGCGGCGAGACCGTCGACCTCGACCTCGCTTCCGCCGATCATGAAGTCCGTGTGCACCCCGGAGACGTTCACGCCCGCCTCGATGAGCTCGTCCTTCCCGAGGCCGTCGACGCCGTCGACCGCCATCGGCAGCCCGCTCCCGTACGCCACGTGGCAGCTCGCATTCTCGTCGAACAGCGTGTCGTGGAAGACGAGCCCCGTCTGCCGTATGCGTGATGCCCCGTCCACGAGGGCGATCTCACCGAGGAACGGCGCCCGGTCGTCGGACTCGAGCTGGCTGCGGATCACGTCGGCGCCGTCGCCGTCGGCCCGGACGTCGACGATCCGCCCGTCCTCGAAGTCCACCTCGAGGCCGTCGACGCGGGCGAAGATGCCGGGCACCACCAGTGGGTAGGTCGACCGTACGGTTCCGGTCGTCCGTCGCCAGTCGGGAGTCGTGAAGACCTCCTCCGTCGGGATGTTCGGCAGGTGCTCGATGCCCGAGGTCGTCTCGAACGTCGCGCAGAGCCAGCGGGAAACGTCGAGCAGCCCCACCGTGAGGTCTGTGCCCGGGCCGCGGAACCTGACGGCGTCGAAGCGATGCGCGTTGAGGGCGTCGGCCCGCTCGTTCAGCCGGGCGGCGTGCTCCTGCCACGCGACGACCGGGTCGTCGGCGTCGAGCCTCATCGCAGTCGCGACCGCCTGCCAGAGGCGCTCGAGATCGGGCTCGCCCAGCACCGTCTCCGCCCAGCCCTCATTCGGCGCGGGAACGATCACCCAGTTGACGAGACGCTCCGTGACGAGCGGGAGGTACAGCTCGCGGAGGTCCCGCGGCTCAGCCTTGCCGACGAGCGCGGGGTCGAGCCCGTCGAACAGCGCCGGCTCGGGATTCCCGGTCAGCTGGATGATCGCAGGGCGCGTCTCCTGCCAGGTCTTGACCCAGTCGAGGAGAGTACGGTGGCGTCTTGCCGAGCTCGTCCTCGGGGCCGAGCTCGATCGCCGCCTTGCGAATGTGCAGATCGGCCGGGAGCGGATGGATGCGGCACGCCCCTGCGCGGAACGCCGCGCGCGCGACCGCGCGTGCGATCGGCACGTGCTCGACCTGGTGGAAGAGCACGACCTCCTGCCCCGCCTGCACGTTCGCGCCGACCCGGACGACGAGCTCGGCAAACCGGTCGAGGCGTTCCTCGGCGTTCACGCGGGCGACCCTACAGGCTCTCTCCAGGCTTCGGGTCGACGACCGACGGAGCGGGGTCTCTCGCCCTACTCGCCCCAGTCGAAGTCGCGCGAGCGACCCCAGAGGCTGTCGTCGAGGGCCGGGCCCTCCGCCTCCTCGCCGTCCTCGCCCGGCCACGGGAGCGCGGGCGCCGGCGCCGGTGCCTCCACACCCTCGAGGGTCTCCTCGAGGCGCGCCTGCTCCTCCGATTTGAAGAGCGGATGGTTCTCGAACGGATCCTCGACCGAGTAGCGATCCAGCGGCATCGAGCCGTCGAGCTCGGCGTTCCGCTCCTTCAGATCGAGGTGCTCCTGGATGGCGCGGGCGAGCGAGGAGGCGCTGTCGGCTTCCGCGGAGTCGCCCGTGAACGGGTTCTCGGGGATGCGTGTCTCGGTTGCCATGGGTTCGTCGATTTGGGTGTCTGGACCGTCGTTGGCCACGCCCCAGTGTAGCCCGCGTACCCGCGCGCCTCGGACGTTCCGCGCCCGCGTGACCTACCCGGGGACGCCCAGCGCCTGGCGTACGATCCGATCCTGCTCGCGCTGATGGGCGGTCGGATAGCCCTCGCTCGGGCTCGCTTTCCAGGTTCGACCGACGTACTGCACGCCCTCCGCGCTGCTCGTACGCGCGACCTCCTCGAGACGATGCCGGATCGAGCGCCAGGGCCCCATGTTCTGCGGCTCCTCCTGCGCCCAGACGACCTCGCGGAGTCGCGGGTACGACGCCAGAAGGGACTCGACCGCCGTCACCGGGAAGGGATAGAGCTGCTCGACCCGGGCGACGGCGACCCCGCGCGCCGACTCGCGCTGCTCGTGCCCGACGATGTCGTAGTACAGCTTTCCGGAGCACAGCACGAGACGCTCGACAGCGTCGTGGTCCGCGCCCTGGTCGTCCAGGACGGGCTGGAAGCGGCCGCTCGAGAGCTCGTCGATGCTCGACGAGGCCTGCTTGAGGCGGAGGAGCCCCTTGGGCGTCATGAGGACGAGCGGCCGAGCGACGACGTCGAGTGCCTGACGCCGCAGAAGATGGAAGAACTGCGCGGCCGTCGTGCAGTTCGCGACGCGGATGTTCTCCTGGGCCCCGAGTTGGAGGAACCGCTCGAGCCGCGCGCTCGAGTGCTCGGGCCCGTTGCCCTCGTAGCCGTGCGGCAGGAGGAGCGTGAGCCGTGAGGTCTGCTTCCACTTCGACCGTCCGGCCACGATGAACTGGTCGATGACGATCTGGGCGCCGTTGACGAAGTCCCCGAACTGGGCCTCCCAGAGGACGAGCGCGTCGGGCACCGCGACCGAGTAGCCGTACTCGAAGCCGACGGCCGCATATTCGGACAGCGGGGAGTTGTAGACCTCGAACGACGCGTTGGCGCCATCGAGCTGCTGAATCGGAGCGACGGTCTCGCCGGTGTCAGGGTCGTGCAGGACGAGATGCCGGTGCGCGAACGTCCCCCGCTCGGTGTCCTGGCCCGAGAGCCGGATCGGAATCCCGTCCTCGAGAAGCGACGCAAACGCGAGCGCCTCTCCCTGTCCCCAGTCGATTCCGCCCTCCTCGACCGTCTCGCGGCGTCGTTCGAGCTGTCGCGCGAGCTTGGGATGGACCGTGAAGCCGTCGGGGACGCGGAGCAACTGATCGTTCAGGGAGCGCAAGCGATCCGCCGAGACAGCGGTCTCGACGGCGTCCCCTGTGCCCGAGGTCGGGAGGGACATCTCGCGCGGCGGCGACGGCGGCTCCGCGATCGAGGCCCGCAGACGCTCATGGGCCGCCCGGAGGGAGGCGACGGCCTCGTCGACGACCGCCTGCGCCTCCTCCGGTGTGATGATTCCCTCCTCGGCGAGCTTTTCGGCGTACCGCTCGCGCACCGTCGGCTGGGACTCGATCCGCTCCACCTGGAGCGGCTGGGTGTACGCCGCCTCGTCCTGCTCCTGGTGGCCGAAGCGCCGGTATCCGACGAGATCGATGACGAAGTCGTGCCCGAACTCGGCCCGATACGCGAGCGCGAGCCGCACGGCGCTCAGGGCCGCCTCGGGGTCGTCGGCGTTCACGTGGACGATCGGCACGTCGAAGCCCTTCGCGAGGTCGCTCGAGTAGCGCGTCGACCGCCCTTCGACGGGATCGGTCGTGAACCCGACCTGGTTGTTCGTGATCACGTGGAGCGTGCCGCCGGTCGAGTAGCCCTCGAGGCTCTGGAGGTTGAACGTCTCCGCGACGACCCCCTGCCCCGGGAAGGCGGCGTCGCCGTGGATCAGGACCGCGAGCGCCACCGTGGGATCGTGCAGCCCGGCGCCGCCAGAGCGATCGGTCTGCTCGGCACGTGTCCAACCCTCGACGACGGGATCGACGGCCTCGAGATGGCTCGGGTTCGGCGCGATCGTGACGTCGATCTCGCCCGCCGGGGTAATCCGTGTTCCGGTCGCCGGGAGGTGGTACTTCACGTCGCCGCTCCCGCCTTCGGGGTCGACGACGAGGGCGTCGTAGGAGCGCTCGCCCTCGAACTCGCGCAGAACGGACTCGTACGAGCGACCGACCGTGTGGACGAGGGCGTTGAGCCTGCCGCGATGCGCCATCCCGATCACGACCTCGTGCGCCCCGCCCTCGGCTGCGAGCCCGATTGCCTCGTCCAGCATCGGCACGAGGGCGTCGAGGCCCTCCAGCGAGAACTGCTTCTGCCCGAGGAACGAGCGCCGGAGGTACTGCTCGAATCCCTCGACCTGCGAGAGCCGTCGCAGGAGCGCGATGCGCTGCTCGGACGGCGGCGTCACGCGAAAGCGCCCCGACTCGATGGCCTTGCGCAACCACACGCGCTCTGCGTGGTCCGAGATGTGCTCGATCTCGTAGGCGATCGAGCCCATGTAGACGTCGCGCAGGTGGGGCAGGGCCTCGAGCAGCGTGTTCCCCGGGACCGAGAGCCGAAGGAGTCGAGCCGGGATCCTCTCCTGGAGCTCCGGAGTCAGCGGAGGGTGCAACCGTGTCTCGTCGAGCGCAGGGTCGCCCATCGGCTCGGACCCGAGCGGGTCGAGGCGCGCCGCGAGGTGACCGTGCATCCGATACGCCTTGACGAGCGCCATCGCTGCCGCGACAGCGCCGAGGAGCTCCGGGTCCGCCTCGGCGGACGGCGTTGGCGCGGGCGCGACGGCGACACCGCCGTCGGGCCCCGGCGCGGGCGGGGCCGGAACAGCCTCGGTCGCCGACGCATCCGCGGCCTCTGCCGCCACCACCGTGGTGGCGGGCGCCTCGGCCGTAGCCTGCGGCTCCGCGACGACCGCGACGTCGCCGTCCGCGGCCGGCTCGGGATCGCCATTGTCCTCGAAGATCCGTCGCCACTCGTCGGGAACGCTCGCCGGCGCATCCCGGTAGTCCGCCAGCAGCTGCGCCACGTAGGCGGCGTTCAGCCCGGTCCGGTCGATCGCGGCCATCGCCGACGTGTTGTAGCAGCGTCCTCTACAGGAGCGGGCCGTCGGTGACGATCGCGACGGTCATGCCGACGACCCAGGCGAACGCGCCGAAGAGCGCCGCCTTGAGCGCCAGCGGCTGAGCCCTCTCGCTCATCCGCGCTGCGACGAGCGCGATGAGGATCGCCGCCGGGACGACCCGGGCCGGGCGCGCGTCCAACTGCAGAAGAAGGCCGAAGCCCATCCCGATCCCGGAGAGCACGATCGACGCGACCGCGAGCAACCCCGCGATCGTGTCCTTCGGCGACGAGCGGTCGGACTGTGCCTCGTCGACGGAGCTCAACGGCGCGCCTCACCGCGGGCCGGCGAAGGTCGAGCGGCGACCCTGCCGCGGGCGGTGCGATCGGGCCCGGAACGGCGTCCCGAAGGGCCGGGTCGGGTCCAGGCGGGCGAGGTCGGCGTGTCGGAGACGGGCACGGTGATCGCCGGCTGCTCGTCGCGCGGCTCGGCGCGGATCGCCCACCAGACGACCATGCAGAGATACACGATCGGGATCTTGAGCAGGACGAGCATGAAGACGGCCTCCCAGACCATGGGCACGTCGAGTGTACGCAATCGAGTGGCGGCGAAGGGCGAAAAAGGGGGCAGGAGTTCACGCAACGAGTGACGAACACGTGGGTTGCGACACTTCACACCGCCCTTACGCGGTGGGGCTACCGTGCCCGGACTCCGTCCCCGCCCAAGGAGGTCTTCGTGCGATTTGTGACCCGCTTGATCGCCCTCGCCTGTCTTGCCGGCTGCGTCCTCGTTCCTGCAGCCGCCGGCGCCGACCGTATGTGGGTCGGCTTCCACGACGACCCGGAGTTGCGCTTCGACGACACGCGTACCAACGCGATGGACCTCGCGCGCGGGAACGAGTCGACCGTGCTCAGGACGCTGGTCGAGTGGCACCGGATCGCACCCGACCGGCCGGCAAACGCGATAAACCCGTTCGACCCGGCCTACAAGTTCGACGACCTCGACGAGTACGTCCGGAACGCCCAGCTGCGCGGCATGGAGGTGCTCATGACGCTCTGGGGGACACCGCGGTGGGCGAACGGCGGTCAGAAGCCGCAGGCGTTGCCCCGCAACATGCGTGACTTCCAGAACTTCGCACGCGCCGTCGCCAACCGCTATTCGGGTCGTCATTCCGGGTACCCGTTCGTCCGGTTCTTCTCGATCTGGAACGAATCGAATCTCGCGACGTTCCTCGTGCCGCAGTTCGACGCACGCGGTCGCATCGTCAGCCCGCGGAACTACGCACGGCTGGCCGCCGCCGGCTATGCCGGCATCAAGGGCGGCAACGCCCGGGGGCTGGTCGCCATCGGCGAGACGTCGTCCCACGGGCTCGACAAGAAGCGACCCGGGGTGACCGACCAGGTCGCTCCCGCGACGTTCATGAAGGGCATCGCCGCCGCGAACCCGCGCCTGAAGTTCGACGCGTACGCGCACCACCCGTATCCGTTCCCGGTCAACCAGAAGCCGACCCAGCTGGTGCGCTACCCGAACGTGACGCTGAAGAGCATGCCGCGCTTCGAGAAGGACCTCGACATTGCGTTCCGGCGCAAGAACATCAAGATCTGGATCTCGGAGTACGGCAACGAGACGAGGCCCGGTGAGCCGAAGGGCGTGACCGAGGCCCAGCAGGCGGCGTACATCCCGCAGGCGCTCGCGATGGCCCGCAAGGACACGCGCGTCCAGATGTTCGTCTGGTTCGTGATGGAGGACAACCCGGGGAGCCTCTGGCAGAGCGGCATCTACCGCGACAATGGGTCTGCCAAACCCGCCCAGCCCCGCTTCGCGCGCTCGGCCCGGCCGCTCAACATGGTGAACGGGAAGATGACGGTCAAGGGAGGCACGCGGAACCCGTTGGTCACGGTGTACCTCCGCGAGTACTGCGCGAACAATCCCACCGGCACGAACGTCGGATACACGGTGCGGAGCTACCAGGGCTCGAGGCTCGTGACCGTCCGACAGGGTGCGGCTCCGCTCGCCATCGACTGCACGATCCCCGTTCGCGTGACCGGCCTCAGGGTCCTGAAGAAGCAGACCTACAGGGTCACGGTCGACGCGAACACCGCGACGACCGCCGCCGTCCAGCGGACGATCACGATCGTCGGCGTCTGACTGCGCTGGGCGGAGACGGGCTTTCGCCCGTCTCCGCCCAGCCCCCTGCCAATCCTCCGCCTCGGTCGAAGGGCCGCCGTCAGCGCCTCCGAGCGGCCCAGAGCTCGGCGACGTAGTGGTGCCGATACGTCCCGCCGTGCCTGTGGATCACGGCAGCGACGGCCTCGAGCAACGCCTCTCGCCGGTCGGGAGCCATGATGATGTGGTCCGAGGAGGTGCGCAGCAGCTCGATCCACGCCTCCGTCGAATAGTCCTGCGAGCCGTGATACCGGCGCACCAGCGGCTCGTCGAAGTCTGTGCCGCGCAGCACAGGCTCCAGGGGAGCTCGGGACCTCGCGTGCACCTCTGGGACGCGCTCGGCGTATTCGGCGTCGATCTCACGTCCGAGCGCGGTGTCGCGAGCATCCGGCCGGCGCCCGAAGATCGCGAGCCATCCACCGCCGCGCAAGAGCCGCGCGGCCTGACGCGTACCGCGTTCGGGGTCGATCCAGTGCCACGCCTGCGCGCAGGTGACGAGATCGAACGGCGCCTCAACCGGCGCGGGCGTCCAGTCCTCGAAGTCGGACACGTCGACCCGCCAGCCTCGAAACGTGCTCAGGCGCTCCCGTGCGACCGTGGCCATCGCGATGTCCGGCTCGACGCCCACGCCCTCGACTCCACGTGCGGCGAGCAGAACGGCCGCCTTGCCCGTCCCGCAGCCCGCGTCCACTGCGCGGCACGGCATGCCGACGAGCGCGAGCACGTCGTCGATCAGCTCGCCGGGATAGGTCGGTCGCGCCCTCTCGAACCGCTCGGCGTCCCGACCGAAGACGAGCCGTTGCTCGACCTTACTCAGAAGGCGGCCTCGTCCGAATCGTGCCGAATGGAGCCGAGGGGGATCGAACCCCTGACCTTCGGATGCCAGCGCGACGCTCTCCCAGCTGAGCTACGGCCCCAGGGGTTTGAAATTCTAGCCGCTCGAACGCGAAGTCTTCGGCCCAGTTCACGCCCGCACCTGGTTGTTGCGGCTCGGGGCAATTCGCAGCAGCACCTCACTCGGTATCCGACAGCAGTCGGACACCAAGGCTTCGCGCCGTCCGCGGCGAGGCGCCCGCCCGGAACCCGTCAGGCGGTCGCCGCAGCCTCGAGCTTCGGAACGTCGTTCCAGAGATCCTCGAGGCGATAGTGCTCGCGGGTCTCGGGCGTGAAGACGTGAAGGACGACGTCGAGGTAGTCGTCGAGGATCCAGCTCGCCTCGGGAAGGCCGCTCGTCGACCGAGGGAGCAGCCGGTGGTCGGCCTTCAGGCGAGCGAGCACCTCGTCGTGGATCGCCTTCGTCTGACGCGCGTTCTTCCCGGTCGCGATGACGAAGTAGTCGGTGTAGTCGCACACCGCCCGCATGTCGAGGATCGCCACGTCTGTCGCCAGCTTCTCCTCGCAGAGAGCGGCGATGCGGCGTGCGTTTTCGAGCGAGCTCAGGTCGGTGTCGTCCGTTCGGTCACGCTTGTGTCGAATCGGCACAAGCATTCGCTGAGGCGAAGCATACCCCCGGCCACGGGAGGGTCAAACGGCGCGATAGAGGCCCAGCCGCGCGATCTCCGCCGCGACCGAAGCGGGAACGAGCCCGTCGATCGACTCACCTCGCTTGGCCCGAGCCCGGATGTCCGACGACGACACTCCGAGAGGCTCGATCTCGAAGAAGACGACGCGCTCCGGGCGCCCGAGTGTCGCGAGCACGTCGTCGAGCCTGCTCCGGTCGACGCCCGGCCGCGTCGCGACGGCGAGCCGGGCGAGCTCCAGCACGCGCTCAGGCTCCTTCCAGGAGAGAAACGCTGCGAACTCGTCCGCCCCGACGAGAAAGACCGGGTCGTCGAGCCCGAGCGCCTCGAGCGAGTCCACCGTGCGGCCGAACGGGTCGAGCGAGACCTCGGCGCCCTCGAACGATGCGAATGCGAGCTCCGCCAGGGCGAGCCTGATCTGCGACGCCGTCCCGACGTCCTTGTGGCCAGGCTCCTCGACCACACGCACCAGCAGTCGGTCGAGTGCGAAGCGCTCGATGCCTGCCGCTGCCAGAGCGACGTGCCCGACGTGAGGCGGGTCGAAGGCGCCGCCGAACACGCCGATCACGTGGCTTCGCACTGTGCTCACGGCTGCCACTCGAGCTCCTCGTCGCCGATCTCGACGACGGCACCCCTGCGGATGCCGGCCCCACGGAGGGCTTCCTCGAGCTCCTCGCCCTCCGGGATGTCGCCGACGACCCGATACCCGAGCTCGGTTCGCAAGATGCGGAACCCACGTCGCGCCGGAGGCGTGGGGCGGTATTCGAGGAACTCCGGGAGCTCGACCTCGTCCTCGCCTGGCCCGGGCGCCGGTGGGCACAGCGTGAAGAGCGCCTGCTTCAGCTCGGGAATCCCGGCGCCCGTCGCACAGGACACGCGGTGGACGGCGAGAACGCGCTCGTCGTCGACGGTGAACGAGGCGGGCTCGGGCGACAGGTCCGACTTGTTGAGGACCACGATCTGCGGTCGCTCGTCGAGCGCGGCCCCGTAGAGCGAGAGCTCCCGGTCGATCGTTCTGAAGCGCTCGTCTGCGTCGCCCTCCGAGCCGTCTATCACATGCACGAGCAGCCGAGCCCGCTCCAGGTGGGCGAGGAACGCGTGCCCGAGGCCGACCCCCTGGCTCGCGCCCTCGATCAGCCCCGGGACGTCCGCGACGGTGAGCTGGGACCCGTCTGCGGCCTCGACGGTGCCGAGGACCGGCTGGAGGGTCGTGAACGGATAGTCCGCCACCTTCGGCGTGGCGTTCGATATGCGCCGCAGAAGGGAGGACTTCCCCGCGTTGGGCAAGCCCGCGAGGGCGGCGTCGGCGACGAGCTTCAGGCGCAGCTCGAGCGTGTGCGTCACCGCCGGGAGACCCGTCTCGGCGAAGCGCGGCGCCTGGCGCGTGGGCGTCGCGAAGCGCGCGTTGCCGCGTCCTCCGGCGCCTCCGCGCGCGACGACGACACGCGCGTCCGGTCGGGCGAGATCGGCGACGAGCTCGCCGTCCTCGCCGAACACCTGTGTGCCGAGCGGCACGGCGAGCTCGACGGGCTCGCCGTCGGCGCCCTGACGGCGCCCCCCTCGCCCGTGTGCGCCGCGCCCGGCCGTGAAAACCGCCCTGCCCCGGAGCGACGCGAGATCGCGCAACGACGGGCTCGCGACGAGCGTCACATCGCCTCCGCGACCTCCGTCACCGCCGTCGGGGCCCCCCTTCGGGACGTACTTCTCGCGGCGGAAACCGAGCGCTCCGTCGCCTCCGCGGCCGGAGCGGACGACGATCCGAATTCGATCGTGGAACACGCGAGCCGCCTCCCTTACACGCGGAGCGGCCCCGCGACGCGGCGCTTACGCCGACTCGGCGGGCGCGTTCACCGCGACGAAGCGGCGCTCGCCGCTCCGATGGAAGTCGACGACGCCTTCGCGGAGCGCGAAGAGCGTGTCGTCGCGGCCGATCCCGACCCCGGGGCCGGGGCGAAAGCGCGTCCCGCGCTGGCGAACGATGATCATCCCGGCCTTGACCTCCTGGCCGGCGAAAATCTTCACTCCGAGGCGCTTGCTCTGGGAGTCGCGGCCATTCTTCGAGGAGCCGAGCCCCTTCTTGTGTGCCATCTAGCTCTCCTCCTCCGCGATCGCGGACTCGAGCGCGGCGATCGCGCCCTTGCGCTTGGCGTGCGCCTGCTCGTACTCGAGCGCGGCGGCGCGCGCTGCAGCGTCCCACGTCGACGCTGCCTCCTTGACCTCGGCCACGGTGAGCTCTGGGTAGCCGTCCGGCACGCCCTTCGGAGCGTCGTCAGCGGGCGCGGCGGCCTCCTTCGAGCGCTCCTGCTTCGCCTTGCCGGCGCCGCCGATCGACTCGATCTGGATCTGCGTGAGCGACGCGCGGAAGCCCGTGTGCCGCTTGTAGCCGGTGCGCTGCTTGTACTTTCCGATGCGGATCTTCGGGCCCTTCGCCTGTGCGACCACCTTGGCGGTCACGACGACGCCCGAGGGCGCGATCTGCGGCTCGCCGTCGCCGCCGGCGAGCAGGACGGGCGGGTTGAACGTCGCGCCGTCTTCGAGTGCGAGTCGGTCGACGAGCAGGCGCTCGCCCGCGCTGACGCGGTACTGCTTGCCGCCGACGGAGATGATCGCGTAGCTCATGGCTTGACTCACCTGACGAGGAAAACGCGGGCAGTGCCCGCGAGCGGCGGGATTGTAGCGAAGATCGGGGCGGCCAACGTGCCCCGGCCCCGGCTCATGGCCGGCGGTCGAAGTCCTCGATCCACTCGGACATCGGGACGTAGCCGCCGGCCTGCTCGGGCTCACTCACGCCTGAGTCGAGCACTACGTCGTCGGCCGCCATCGCCAGGTGATCGTCGGGCGCCGTCGCCACGTCGTCGACCGTGTCCTGCGGGACCTCCGTCTCTCCGGCCGCCCCGAGGCGCCCCTCGCCGTTGACCACGGTCTTCTTGCGTCGGTTCCGACCTCCGCGCGAGCCACGCCGTGTCCGCTTGCGTGCAGGCGTCTGCGCGCCGTCCTCCGACGGCTCGTCGGCCTCGGGGGCCGTGTCGGCGACGATCTCCACATCGGGCGCCTCCACGACGACGGCCACGCCGTCGGCGACAGGCGCATCGGACGGAGCGCCGGCGTCGTCCGGGACATGGATCCTCGGTGAGCGTCGCCGGCGCGGCGCGGTAGGCGCCTTGGCGACGACAAGCTCGGGCTCGGGCGACGGCTCGGGCCCTGCCACGGTCTCGGCGTCTGTCTCTGCTTCGACCGCCTCTGCTTCGTCCGTCACCCTCCCGGCCGCAGCGGCGCCCGCGGGCGACTTCTTGCGCCGCTTGCCACCGCGGGAGCCGCGGCGCGTCCGTTTCCGTGCGGGCGGCGGCTCGCCGTTCACACCGACGGCCTCGACGTCCACCTCTTCGGCCGCGTCAACATCGTCGGCCTCCGCTTCCGTGGCGTCGAGCACCGGATCGTCATCGACGCGCTCCGCCTCGTCGGCAGGCGCGTCGGCGTCGAGAGGCGCATCCGCAGCCTTGCGTCGCGTGGGTGCGCGCGTGGGCTTCTCGGCCTCGCTCTCGAAGGTGATCGGCGCTGCACCGTCGTCCGTGTCGAGGAGGGATGCATAGGCCCGGCCTTCGAGCACCCGCCCGATCACGATCTTCCGCTTCTTCCCGACGAGCTTCGCCGCGTCGCCGACGACGACGTCGAGGCCGTCGACCTTCCCGACCGCGTCGGCACTGTCGTAGAGGTCGACCTCGACGAGCTTGACGTCCAGCTCGGCCCCTTCCTCGAGCGGCGCCGCGGGCGCCAGGTCGTCGCGCCGACCCTCGGCGACAACCTCGAAGTGGTCTGCATGGACATGGCCTTCGGCCGGAACGAGGTAGAACCGCCGGCGCGTCGACTCCTCGAGGGCGGCGAGACGCGCGCCACCAGAGCCGGCCACGAGCGCGAGGGTGCGGGGATGGAGCGCGACCTTGTACGCCTGGACGCGCGACCCCGCGCCCGCAACCGCGAGCGCACGGAGGCGCCGCTCGATCTGGAGCGCGTTGGTCGCGTCGGAGACGACGATGCCGTCGCCCTCGCACGTGGGGCACGGGCGGGTCATGATCTCGCGGGGGCCGTCGGTCACGTTCTGGCGGGTCATCTCCACGAGACCGAGCGGCGAGATCTCGACGACGTAGGTCTTCGTCCGGTCGCGCTCGAGCTCCGTGCGGAAGGCGTCCTCGACCGCCTGACGGTTCTTGGGGTTCGCCATGTCGATGAAGTCGATGACGATGATCCCGCCGATATCCCGCAGCCGGAGCTGGCGCACGACCTCCTTGACCGCTTCGAGGTTGTTCTTCGTCGCGGTGTCCTCGAGCCGCTGCGTCGAGCTCTTCGAGCGCGAGCCGACGAAGCGGCCCGTGTTGACGTCGACGACGGTGAATGCCTCGGCGTAGTCGAAGATGAGGTATCCGCCCGAGGGCAGGTCGACGCGGCGAACGAGGGTCGAGGCGATCTCGTTCTCCACGCCGAAGCGCTCGAACAGGGGCGCCTTGTCCTTCGTGCGATGCACGCGCTCCACCATGTGCGGCGAGGTCTTCTTGAGGTAGCTCACGATCCGCCTGAAGGTGCGATCCGAGTCCACGTGCGCTGCGACGAAGTCGCCCGCGAACAGGTCGCGAACGATTCGCAGCGGCAGCTCGGCTTCCTGGTAGACGAGGGACGGCGCCGTCGCGGACTTGGCGCGCGCCTCGATCGTCTTCCACAGCCGTTGGAGGAACACGAGGTCGCGCTCGATGTCCTCGGCGGAGGCGCCGTCGGCTGCGGTTCGCACGATGACCCCGCCCTTCGCGGGCAGGAGGTCCTTCAGGATGTCCTTCAGCCGTTGGCGCTCGGCATCCTCGAGGCGACGAGAGACGCCCAGCCCTTCGCCGTTCGGCACGAAGACGAGGAACCGGCCCGGGAGCGAGATCTCGGTCGTGAGCCGCGCTCCCTTCGTCTTCATCGGGTCCTTCACGGCCTGGACGAGCAGGTGCTGGCCGCGCTGGATCAGGTCGGTGATCTTCTTCCCGTGCCGCTTTCCCTCGAGCTCCGGCACGACGATCTCGTCCACGTACAGGAAGCCGTTCTTCTCGAGGCCGATCTCGACGAACGCCGCCTCCATCCCGGGAAGCACGTTGTCGACCACCCCGAGGTAGATGTTCCCGGCGATCGAGCGACGCTCGGGCCGTTCGAGGTAGACCTCGGCAACCCGGTCGTCCTCGAGCAGCGCGACCCGCTGCTCGCCGACGTCGACGGAGATCAGGAGCTCGCGCTTCGCCTGCGGAAGCGGCGCGCGGCGCGGCGCCTGCCGACGGCGCTCCCGGCCACCTCCGCGCTCCCGTGCGCCGGTGCGCTTGCGGGCCGCGCGCTCGGACGGGGGCGCGGGCTTTGTGTCGGTCGCAGCAGCCTGGGCCGGCTGCTCCTCGTTCGACCCGTCGGCGACGGCGGCACCGGGCTTGCGCCGCCCGCGGCCGCCTCTGCTTCCGCGGCGGCGGCGCCTCTTGGGTGCCTCGCCGTCGGTCGCGGACGTGTCGTCGTCTACCGCCTGGACGGGCGCCTCAACGGGCGCCGGCGCGTCCTCCAGTGCCGTGACGGCTTCCGCCGCCGGCTGTTCGTCTTTGCGTCGTCGAAACCGGAACCAGGGCAAGAATCGTGTCTCCTCGTGTAACCGCGCGCGGGCGCACGTCCGCAGGAGCGGAGCGCCACGCGCAGCGTTGGATGTCGAAAGGTGCGGCCATGAGCCTGCCGCAAGGCTATCAGTGACCCCCCGAGCGCCCTCGGTTCGATTTCAGGCAGCTGCCGGCCGCAGCCGGGCGCGGCGGGCGCGTACCGCCCTGAGGCGTTGGCGGAGCCTGGCCCAGGCCCACGGCTCGAGCTCCTGGTACCGGCTCTCGTTCTGCCCACGGGTCGACTCGAGGTACTCGAACCAGGCATCCGCCTCCTCGATCTGCAGCAGTTCTTCTGCAAGCTCCGTGTCCGGCACGCCGCAACCTCCATCGCGGAGAACGGTTGTCGGCTGCGATCCTAGGACCCGGACCGGACGGAGCCGAGCGATCGCGCGAGCGCTGCGAGGGCGAGCGTGGCGACGGCCGCGACGGCGCCGTCGAGCAGGGGGTTGCGCACGGGCAGTCGGCGGACGAGAGCGCGTGACAGAAGGCCGACGCCGAGGGCAGCAGCGAGTTGTGGCGCGACCGTCTCTGCAGCGGCGCGAGGGTCGCCGGGACGAGGCGTGCCGTCCGCGACGGACAGGTCGCTCAGCATTCGCGCCTGGGCCAGCGCGAGCACGGGAAGCTTCGGCCCGCCCGAGCGGCTGAGCGCGGCGAGCGCACCTGCGGACAGAGCTGCATCGGTTGCTCTGCGGCGCTCGACCGGCTCCCGAAGAACGGGCAGTGCCGCGGCGAGCGCAGGGCCGGCGGGGCCGAGGACGCGCGCGAGGGCCTCCGCGATCTCGCCGACCGGGAACCCGCTGCCCGGAGGGCACTCGATGACGTCGGTTGCGAGGACGTACGGGAGCCGTACCGAGGCGATTCCTGTCTGGACGACGACGAGCGGGACGAGCGCGCGCGTCGCGTCCCGCAGCTGGCGTTCGTCCTCCCGGGTGGCCGCACCCGCGACGACGCGCACGAGGGCGGCCGCCAAGGCCGGGTCCCCTGAGGTACGGACGAGGCGCGGGTCACCTTCGGCCGCGAGCTCGCGGGCCAGCTGCTCCGCCAGCACGCCCGAGACGAGCAGGGGGCGCGTATCGGCAGCCCGCTGCGCGTCACCCACCAGGGAGAGGACGTCGCGCGGACCGATGCCGTAGACGCTCATCGGCGCAGGACGTCGGCCTCGCGACCGCGCGCGTGGATCGCCTGGAGGATTCCGATTGCGACGAGGTTCGCCACCATCGACGAGCCCCCGACGGTCACGAACGGCAGCGGGATCCCCGTCACGGGCGCGATGCCCATCGTCATGCCGACGTTGACGAACACCTGGAAGAGGAAGGCGAACACGATCCCGCCCGCGACGACGGCGCCGTAGAGGTCTCCGGCCACGGTCACCACGCGAAGCCCGCGCCACACCACGAGCAGGTAGAGCAGCAGCAGGATCGCCGCGCCGAAGAAGCCTCGCTGCTCCGCGAACGACGCGAACACGAAGTCGGTGGCGTGCTCGGGGAGGTAGTCGAACCTGGTCTGGCTCGCCTCCGTGACCCCCCGTCCTTCGAGCCCTCCGGCGCCGACGGCGGTGATCGACTGGTTGACGTTGTAGGTCAGCCCGCTGGGATCGGAGTCGGGGTTCGTGAAGCCGGTGAGACGGGCGGTCTGGTACGGCTTGAGCACCTCGACCCCCGCCGCGGGCAGGAACCAGAGGATGCCGGCGACGAGCGTTGCCGCGACGCCCGCGAGGAGGATGAGGTGAACCCACCGGACGCCGACGAGGAACAGGACAGCCGACAGAGCCGCGGCGTAAACGAGCGCCGTGCCGAGGTCGGGCTGCAGGAAGACGAGCAGCATCGGCACGACGGCGAGCGCGATGGCCGCGGCGACGGTGCGTAGCCGACCGACCTGCCGCTGCCGCTCGACGAGGAACCCCGCGATCGCGAGGACGAACAGCCCCTTGCCGAACTCGGACGGCTGGAACTGGATCGGTCCCAGCTCGATCCAGCGCTTCGAGCCGCGAATCGCCTCGGCGAACACGAACACGAACACCATCAGCGCGATCGCGCCGCCGTACACGGTTCGCCAGTGCCGGCGATACACGGACGGCGGGATCAGGATCGCGACGACCAACCCGACGCCGCCCACCGCGACTGC
Organism: uncultured Actinomycetes bacterium; assembly: GCA_963839755.1. Lineage (GTDB taxonomy): Bacteria > Actinomycetota > Thermoleophilia > Gaiellales > Gaiellaceae > Gaiella. The sequence goes on along the minus strand of CAWIVU010000015.1, from coordinate 242,751 downwards.
GATCGCCTGTCGCACGACGTAGTAGTCGGAGTCGCCCGGGACGTCGAACCGCGTGATGCCCGAGACGGCCCACAGCCCGTAGCCGACGAGCGTGGCCACTGCGAGCAGGAGCACGAGGTCGAGACGGCGAACGAGCGCTGCCAGGTCGACCGCGTCGCGCGAGCGAAGCGGGATCCGCTGACGACCGGCGTCGACGATCATCAGTCCGTCTCCACCAGCGTCTGGGTCTCGGCCTTGACGCCGAAGAACTTCTCGAAGACCCGGAGGGCCGCGGGCGCGGCGGCCGTCGAGCCGTGGCCGCCGTTCTCGATCACCGCGCAGACGACGATGCGCGCGACCTCGGTCTGCGCCGGGCCGTAGCCGCACCACCACGACTGGTCCTCGAGGTGGCCCGGCGGATACCCCGGAATCGGCACGACCTTCTCGGCGGTGCCCGTCTTGCCCGCGACTGCGACCGGGAAGCTCGAGAAGACGCCGGAGGAGGTGCCGAAGGTGGAATGCGTGGCCGAGTAGAGCCCGTCGCGGATCACCTGGAGTGCGGCAGGGTCGACGCCGACGGGCTTCGGCGGGTCGGGCGTGAATCGCTGCAGGACCACGGGCGACTGGCCGCGAACCGCGGGGGACTCCACCTGCGACACGACGTACGGGGTCACGAGCTTGCCGCCGTTCGCGATCATCGCGTAGAAGCGGGCCATCTGGAGCGGGGTTACCTGGACGTCCTTCTGGCCGATCGCGAGCTGGATCGAGTCGCCGGGGTTCCAAGCCTTGTCCCAGTCGCTCTTGAAGGCCTGCTTGCGCCACGCGGGCGTCGGCACGAGCCCCGTCTCCTCGCGCCCGACGTCGATCCCCGCCGGCGCGCCGAACCCGAACGTCCGGGCCCACTCCTGCATGCGCGTGCGCCCCTTGTCGCCCCCGAGGTAGAAGCGGTATCCCACCTGGTAGAAGTACGTGTCGCACGACCGCGCGAGCGCCTCGGAGAGCGCCATCGCGTGGTTGACGTACGGGTCCCAGTTGACGAAGACCTGCTCGTCGAGGCCGTAGGTCGCCGACGGCGTGCACGGCAGTGAGCCGTACGGCTCGAGCAAATGCTCCTGCATGGCCGCGAGCGCGACCACCGGCTTCCATGTGGAGCCCGGCGGGTACACGCCGGTCGTGACGCGGTTGATCCCCGGGTAGTTCTTCTCCTTCGCGGCGGCGTCGTTCACGAGCGGCTCGATCTTCTTCGGGTCGACCCGGCCGACGTAGACCGACGGCTTGTAGGTCGGCGTCGACGCCATCGCGAGGACGGCGCCGTCCTGCGGGTCGAGCGCGACGAGCGCGCCGCCGTTGGCGTACCACGACTTGTTGGCGCGAGCGGTCGTGATCCCGTAGCGGAGCGCGCGCTCGGCGGCGCGCTGCAGGTCGATGTCGATCGTGAGGCGGACCGCCTGCCCCGGCTGGGCCTCGCGCTTGGGCTCGAGCGGGCCTTGTGGCCGGCCCATCGAGTCGACCCGGATCTGGGCTTGTCCCGCGTCGCCGCGCAGCGCCTCGTCGAGCTTGGCCTCGACACCCGCCTGGCCGACCTTGTCACCCGAGCGGTAAAGCTTCGGGTGACGGTCGAGGTCGGCCTGTGAGACCTCGCCGACGTATCCGAGCACCTGGGCGGCGAGGGTCTGGTGCGGGTAGTGGCGTAGGTATGTCTGCTGGATCTGGACGCCCGGGAACTCCGCCTGGTGCTCGTAGAGGTACGCGACCTGGTCCTCGCCTACCGCCGTCTTCACCGTGATCGGATTGACGGGGTCGGCGATCCGTCGGTCGACCTCCTTTGCGAGCCGCGCCGGCCGCACGTTCAGCACCCAGGCGAGTCGCTTGATGACGTCGTAGCGACCGTGTCGCGGCAGGTCGCCGACCCACAGCTTCACTGCCGTTCCGGGGACGTTGTCGACGATCGGCTTCCCGTCGCGGTCGAGGATCGTCCCGCGCGGGGCCTCGATCCGGATCGTGCGCAGCTGGTTCCCCTGGGCGGCCGCCAGGTACGTGTCCCCGGACAGCACCTGCAGCGACCAGAGCCGGAAGAAGAGGACGGCGAACACCAGGAGCGCGATGACCCCGAGGACGCCGACGCGAAGGGCGAGCCCTGGGGTCAGGCGGTACGGCGCCTCGACGGCAGGGTCGGGCGGCAGGAAGCGCGAGGACGGAGTGCGCGCCTCGCCGTACGGCGGGTTGCTCACATCAACTCCACGGGACGCGCTCGCTCGAACCGCTGCTCGGGGAGGAGTGCGCGACACAGACGATGGAGCGGGACCGCGACGAGCGCGGCCACGAGCGCGCTGGGAACGAGCGTGACCAGTGCCTCGCGAGCGAAGACCTGCTGGCCGAGCAGGAAATGCAACGCCACGCCTCCGATCCCCGCCGCAGCCGAGATCGCGAACGCGGCGACGGGCGCCGCGTAGGCACGGCCACGTCCCGTCGTCTCGCCGTAGCGACCCGCCCAGTAGCCGGCCAGCGTGAGGAGAATGGATGTCGTCCCGAGCACCCCGAGGGTCATCACATCGACGAGCACGCCGGCGGCGAAGCCTGCGGCGGCGCCGGTGATCGATCCCGCGACGAGCGCGACCACCACGATCACGACGAGCAGGATGTCGGGCTCGGCGCCGAGGAGGCGTGCCCCGGAGAAGGCGGCGACCTGGAGCACGGCGGCCAGGAACACCAGCGGCGCGACACGCAGGGCGGTGCTCAGCGTGCGCCTCGCTCGACGGGCACCAGGACGAGCACGGATTCGAGTGCCGTGAGATCTGCGAACGGCTCGACCTGGACCTGCGTGTACAGGTCGGTGTCGGTCCGTCCGACACTCGTCACGCGGCCGATCCGGATGCCCTTCGGGTAGAGCGACGCGAGCCGCGAGGAGCGCCAGCCGGACGTGACGACGGTGTCGCCGACGCGGACGACAGCCTCCTTCGGTACCCGGTCGAGCCGCAGCGGCGCCCGTGGCCCGTGGCCCGGGCGGACGATGCCGGATGCGTCGGTCGCGAGGTCGACCGCCGAGACCGCGCTCTGGTCGTCCGTCAGGAGCGTGACCCTCGCTGTGTGCGAGCTGACCCTGCTGACCGTCCCGACGAGCCCGTCGGCAGTGACGACCGCGTCGTCGACCCGAACGCCGTCGTTTCGACCGACCGCGACGACGATCGACTGGGCATACACCGCCGCCGGACGCGAGATGACGCCGGCCGCGAGCCCGTTGTAGCCGTCTGCGAGGCGTGGGCCGTCCCGGAAGGCCAGCAGCTCGCGCAGCCGTTCGTTCTCGCGGATCGCGAGCAGGCCCTGGTCGACCTGCTGACGAAGCAGCTCGTTCTCCGCGCGCATGCGCTCCGCATCCGAGCGCGCGTCGAAGAGGCCGTCGACCCATGCGTATGCGTCCCGGAACGGCTCGGCGATACGGTCGGCTGCCACCTGGAACGGGCGCAGCACCGACGCGGCTCCCGACTGGACGCTCGACACGGGGCCGTCGTCGTCCTCCCGGAAGGAGAACGTCACGAGCGCGAGCGCGACCAGCACGAGGCAGCCGACGACGAGGCGCCGCCGCGTCGCGGCGGTGTTTCTGGAGGAAGGCTTGCCTGCGGACGGGCGCCGGACGGTCACGCCCAGCACCGCCGCGCGCGCGGTGCGGTTCCGTGGCACCGGGCGATTGTACCGGCGGCCCAGGCCGCCTCGGGGCCCTCGCTAGGTGAGCTGGTCACCGTGACCGGATGGTTCGATGACGGCGACGCTTCGAGTGTGCGAGCGAGCCGGCCTGCCGAGCCTCGAGCGCCCGGTAGGGCGAGTGAGGCCTAGCGGCGCGAGCCGTTGCGACGTGCGCGACTGCGGTTCGAGCGGTGGATCGCCTCGAACTCCTCGAGGCTTCGGCCGGAGCCGACCGCGACGCACGTGAGGGGGCTCTCCGCGAGATGGACCGGCATCTGCGTCTCGTGTCGCAGGCGCTCGTCGAGCCCCTGGAGGAGCGCGCCGCCGCCGGCCAGCACGATGCCGCGGTCCATGATGTCCGCCGAGAGCTCGGGCGGCGTCTTGTCGAGCGTCGACTTGATTGCGTCGACGATCTGCGAGACGGGCTCGTCGAGCGCGCGCCTGATCTCCTCCGACGTGATGATCACGGTCTTCGGGAGCCCCGTCAGCATGTCGCGGCCCCGCACCTCGGCCTGCACCTCCTCGGCCATCCGGTAGGCGGAACCGACCTCGAGCTTGATCTCCTCCGCGGTCTGCTGGCCGACGAGGAGCTTGTACTCCTTCTTGATGTGGTTGACGATCGCCTCGTCCATCTCGTCTCCGCCGACGCGGAGCGACTGCGAGACGACGATGCCGCCGAGCGAGATGACCGCCACCTCGGTCGTGCCGCCGCCGATGTCGACGATCATGTTCCCGGTCGGCTCGGCGACGGGGAGCCCTGCGCCGATCGCAGCGGCCATCGGCTCCTCGATGAGGTACGCCTGGCGGGCGCCGGCCGAGAGCGTCGCCTCCTCGACGGCGCGCTTCTCGACGCCGGTCACGCCGGACGGGACACACACGACGACCCGCGGGTGCGCGAAGCGGTGCTGGTGCACCTTCTGGATGAAGTGGCGCAGCATCTGCTCGGTGACGTCGAAGTCGGCGATCACGCCGTCCTTCAGCGGGCGGATCGCGGAGATCGAGCCCGGGGTGCGCCCGAGCATGCGCTTCGCCTCGACACCGACCGCGTGGACGTCGCCGGTGCGCTGGTCGATCGCCACCACCGAGGGCTCGGAGAGCACGATCCCTCGACCGCGCACGTAGACGAGCGTGTTGGCGGTGCCGAGGTCCACGGCCATGTCGCGGCCGCCGAAGCCGGTCATCGATCGGAAGACGCCCATCGGTCGGGTGAGTGTAGCTCGCGTGGGATTTGCAGCCTTTTCGACGCAAGCGCGCTACGCCGGGCCCAGCAGCGCCGGCAGCTCGCGGTCGAGCGTGCGGACGAGCAGCGCACCGGGGAGCCCGACCACGTTGAGGTAGTCGCCCTCGATCCGCTCGACGAGACGGCCGCCGAGCCCCTGGATCGCGTAGGCGCCGGCCCGGCCCTCCCACTCCCCGCTCGCGACGTAGGAGGCGATGGCGTCGTCGTCGAGCGACCGGAACGTGACGAGCGTCTCGGCGTGGTCGACGATCTCGGTGACCGGCGTGATCAGGCACAGCCCGGACAGCACGGCATGTGTCCGCCCGGCGAGCTCGCGCAGCATGGCCACGGCCTCGGCTGCGTCTCCGCCTTGCCGTAGACGATCCGGCCGACGTGCACGGTGGTGTCCACGCCCAGAGTCGCGTCGCCGTCCCGATGGACGGAGCGCGCCTTTCCGACAGCGTGCGCCCGCACGAGCTCGACGGGATCCGCCCCCGGCGCATCGTGCTCCTCGTACGTCGGGGCGACGACCTCGAACGGGATGCGAAGCTGATCGAGAATCGCCCGGCGCTGCGGTGAGGTCGAGGCCAGCACGAGCCGGCTGACCTCGCGGTCGGCGCTCACGGACGCCTGCGCGCGATCCAGACCTCCTCGCTCGGCCAGCGGCGAGCCCACTCCGCGGACACGAACGGGTAGCGCGTCGTCGCTCCTTCCGCGGGCTGCACCTCGATCAGGTCCTCGAGCTCGAGCTTGTTCGCACGCAGCAACCTGACCCAGTCGCCGTGGGAGAGGTGGAACTCGATCGACTCGTCTCCCGGGAACTCGAAGCGGTGCATCCCGAAGTAGTCGCGCTCGAGCGCCGTCGACGTCTGCGAGCCGTCCTCGGGCGTGCATGCCATCAACAGGGCGCCGTTGACCATGAAGACGAGACGACCGCCGGGGCGCAGCAGCCTCGCCGCCTCGGGAACCCAGCGGTACGGGTCGACCCACGTGCTGGCGCCGTACTCCGAGATCGCGAAGTCGAAGCTCTCGGCGTCGAACGGCACCTCGTCGGCGCTCGCGCGAACGAGCGGGAACCCGAGCCTGAACTGTTTCTGCAGCAGGCGGGCGCTCTCGAGCTGCTCCTCGCTGACGTCGATCCCGACGGGGACGGCGCCGCGACGCGCGAGCCACGCGCAGACGTAGGCCGTGCCGCAGCCGAGCTCGATCGCGTCTGTTCCCTCCCCAACGTCCTCGAGCAGCCCGAGCTCCGCCTCGGGCGTCCCCCAGATTCCCCAGACCGGCTCCTCCGCCAACCAGTTGTCGAGCCCCGGCTCGAAGTAGTCGGGCGCCCACGCGGCCCACGCCTTGCGGTTCCGCTCGACGTCGGCCCGGTGGCGCCGCAGCGCCACGAGGTCGACGCTCTCCGGGACGAGCTCGCTAGAGGAGTCCGTCGGGGAAGAAGAGGGCGAGCTCGCGGCGCGCGCTTGTCTTCGAGTCCGAGCCATGGACGACGTTCTCCGAGAGTTCGGTTGCCAGATCACCGCGAATGGTGCCTGGGTCGGCGTCCGCGGGATGCGTCGCCCCCATCATCGTTCGAACCCCGGCGATCGCGTTCTCGCCGCGCAGGGCGAACGCGAGCACGGGGCCCGACGTGATGAAGTCGACGAGTTCGACGAAGAACGGCTTCCCCTTGTGCTCCGCGTAGTGCTCACGGGCCATCGCCTTCGGGATCCGGAGCAGCCGGGCCCCTCGCAGCTCGTACCCGCGCCTTTCGAAGCGGGCGAGCACCTCCCCGCAGAGCCCGCGGCGGAATCCGTCCGGCTTGACGAGCACGAGGGTCGTCTCGATCGCCATCGAGCCGAGACTCTAGTCAGGTCCGGCGAGATCGCCGAGGGCGAAGCGGTTGGAGCACGTCCTCGCCGGTCACGACCCCGGGCGGCACCGGCGTGGCGCAGTACGGGCAGACCTGCCAGATGGGCTCGAGCGGCGCCGCGCACTCCGCACAGGACTGCTTGAGCCGGGTCGTGCAGACGGGACAGACGAGGAACGAAGGCTCGACGGCGCCTCGACACACCGGGCAGCGCAGGTCGTGCTCCGCGAGACGCTCCTCGATCGCGAGGATCTCGAGCTCCCGTTCCCGTACGTCCTCGAGGTACTCGGGCGGGCGGAAGAGCATGTAGATGAGCGGGCCGATGAAGGGCGGGACGGCGCCGAGCAGCGTCGCCATGCCGATCAGCCACGGGTCCTCGATGCGTCGGCGCGCGTCCTTGAAGACCCAGTAGACCGTCGCGAGCCAGAAGACGACGGCGAGGAGGATGCCGACGTTCCGCGCGACGTCCCAGGTGTTGGAGTCGAAAAGGTTGTCGTCGGCGGCGGCGGCGAGGAGATTCACGGCTCGGCTTTCCGTCAGAGGAGAAGCTTGCCGAGGATATACCCGACTGCGAACGCGGTCCCGACGATCGCGAGCAGGAGGAAGGTCGCGAAGCCGAGCACGGTGAAGCGCTCTCGCGCCCTAGCCATCAGTCTCGCCCTCGAGATCCGCGAGAAGCGACAGCGAGCCCGTGACCAGAACGGGCTCACCGAGGGCGTGCGCCAGGACGAGTGCCTCGCGAGGGTGCTCGCGCATCTCCACGTGACCGAACCATCGTCCCGCCCGCGCGGCGAGCTCGTCGGCTCCGAGCGCCCTGGCGCTCGAGGAGCGGCACGCGACGAAACGGTGCCCGAGCGCCGCGAGGCCGGCGAGCATGCCTTCGACATCCTTGTCGGCGAGAATCGACGCCATCACCGTGTAGTCGTCCGGCGGCAGATGCTCCACGAGCCACCGGACACCGGCGGGGTTGTGAGCGCCGTCGCGCACCTCCCGGCCGCGCCACTCGAGCCTGCCCGGAAGCGTGACCTCGGCGGCCGCGCAGGCGTCGACGTCCCGGCCGAGAAATGCGCCTGCTGCCGCAGCCGCGAGTCGCTCGGCGCCGCCGGGCTCGACGAGAACCTCGCCCGCTCCCGCGTTGCGGGCGGCGACCTCCCACTCCGGCTCGCCCACGACGACCGTGCAGCCGCTGCGGACGACGGCGAGCTTCTCGGCGGCGATCTCCTCCCTCGTCGTGCCCAGGACGTCCGTGTGCTCGAGGGAGACGTTCGTCAGGACGACCACACGTGTCGCGTCGAGGACGTTGGTCGCATCGTGACGGCCGCCGAGGCCCGCCTCGATGGCCGCTGCCTCCACCTCCCCTTCGCGGAACGCGACGAACGCAGCGGCGGTCAGCGTCTCGAACTGCGTCGCTCCGATCGACTCGGCCGGGCGGCGGACGACGCCGAGCACGGCCTCCAGGTCGACCTCGGCGCCGCCCAACCTGATCCGCTCTGCCCACGAGCGGACATGGGGGGAGAGGTAGGCGCCCGTCGTGAGGCCGTTCGCGCGAAGGAGCTCCTCGACCATGCGGGTCGTGGTCGACTTGCCGTTCGTTCCCACGACATGCACCGCCGGCAGGCCGGCCTGCGGTTGGCCGAGCTCGGCGAGCAGCGCAAGCATCCGCGCCGTGCCGAACCCCTCCGTCGGCCACGGCGAGAGGCGCTCGAGCCAGGCGACATGCGACGCCCGGGCCACCGTCTCGTCAATCGCCGAGCAACTCGAGCTCGCGGCGGTACCGCTCGAGCTTCGCGCGCTCCGCCTCGACGACGTCCGCGGGCGCGTTCGCGACGAAGCGCTCGTTTGCCAGCATCCCTTCGGCGCGGGCGATCTCCTTGCGGAGCCGCGCCAGCTCCGCATCGATGTTCCCGTCGTCCCGCCTCCGCTCTGGCCGGACGACCGCCTCGAAGATCCGGCGCTCCTCGTCGCTCTCGAGCTCGACCCGCACGCCGCTGCGTCGAAAGACGCGGGCGGCCTCCTGCACGCGGTCGAGGTCGTGGGCCGACGTGAGCAGCGCGTATTCCTCGTGCGGCCATTCCGCCACGATCAGCCGGTCGTTATGGAACTGCGACCAGATCTCCTCCGTGACATGCGGCAGCACGGGATGGAGGATGCGAAGCAGGTACCCGAGCGCGTACAGCGCGGTCGCCCGAGCCGCCTCGTCCCCGGCATAGAGCCGCGCCTTCGTGCTCTCCGCATACCAGTCGCAGAAGTCGTCGAATGTGAGGTGGTAGAGGTCGTCGGCGGCGCGGGCGAAGTTGAACGAGCCGAAGGCGCCCTCGACGTCGAGCCGCGTCTGGTGCAGTCGCGCCAGGATCCAGTGCTCCTCGAGCGCCTCTGCTCCGCGTGGGTCGGGCGACACGTCGCCGGCGTGTTGGAGGATCAGCCGGGCGACGTTCCAGAGCTTGTTCGCGAGCTTCTGCCCCTCCTCGATCGCGCCTTCGGCGAAGCGGACGTCCTGCGACGACGCCATCTTCAGGAGCCCGTAGCGCGTCGCGTCGGCGCCGTAGCGCTCGATTGCCGCGAGCGGGTTCATGCCGGTGCCGAGGCTCTTGGACATCCGGCCGCCGGCGGGTGCGTGCACGGTGGAGTGGATCACCACGTCGCGGAACGGCACCTCGCCCAGCAGCTCGAGGCCCGCGAAGATCATGCGGTTCTCCCAGAGGCGGATGATGTCGCGGGCCGTGGTGTTCATGTCGCCCGGGTAGAAGGTGCGCAGGTCCTCCGTGTCGTCGGGCCAGCCCAGCGTCGCGAAGGGCCACAGCGCTGACGAGAACCAGGTGTCGAGCACGTCCGTCGACCGCGTGAGCTCATGCGAGCCGCATTCGACGCATGCCTCGGGCTCGGTCTCCTCGACGGTGACGTGACCGTCCGGGCACTCCCACAGCGGCAGCTGGTGCCCCCACCAGATCTGACGCGAGATGTTCCAGTCAGGGGCCTCCTCGAGCGATGCGATCGCGAAGCGATGCTGGGACTCGGGGTGGAACCGGACCCGGCCCGAGCGGAGCGCCTCGAGCGCGGGCTGCTTGAGCTCGTCCATCGCGCACCACCACTGCATCGAGATCCGCGGCTCGATACGGGACTTGCATCGGTCGCAGAGAGCCACCGAATGGCGGTACGACTCACGCTTCTCGAGCTGATCGCGCTCGCGCAACCAGGCAAGGACTCGTTCGTCAGCCTCGGCCTGGGTCAGGCCGGCGAGCTCACCGGCCTCGTCGCTCATGCGACCGTCAGCCGCGATCACCGTCAACTCCTCGAGGCCGTGATCAATGCCGAGCTCGTAGTCGAGCGGGTCGTGACCCGGCGTGACCTTGAGCGCGCCGGTCGCGAACTCCTGCTCGACGCGCTCGTCGGAGATCACGGGCACCCGACGCTCGACGAAGGGCACGATGACCTCACGGCCGACCAGCTCCCGGTAGCGCTCGTCGTCGGGATGCACCGCCACGGCGACGTCCGCGAGGATCGTCGCCGGGCGAACGGTGGCGATCGTGATGTGTCCGTCGCCATCGGCGAGCGGATAGCGAACATAGGTCAGCGCGTCGTCGACGTCTTCGTGCGCCAGCTCGAGGTCCGAGAGCGACGTCTGGTGGAAGGGGCACCAGTTGATGATCCGATTGGCACGGTAGATCCACCCCTTCCGGTACAGGTGGACGAAGAACCGCATCACGGCTCGGACGTACGCGTCGTCCATGGTGAAGCGCTCGCGCCGGTAGTCGAGCGACGCGCCGATGCGCCGGAACTGGAACATGATCTTGCCGCCGTACTCGCGCAGCCACTCCCATACCCGCTCTTCGAAGGCCTCGCGGCCGAGGTCCTGACGGGTCTTCCCTTCCGTGGCAAGGTGCTTCTCGACCGCGTTCTGCGTCGAGATGCCGGCGTGGTCGAACCCGGGCTGGAAGAGCACGTTGAAGCCCTGCATGCGCCGCATCCGGACCAGCGCGTCGGCGAGGGACAGCTGCAGCGCATGCCCCATGTGCAGGTCTCCGGTGACGTTGGGCGGCGGGTGCGCGATCGCGAAGCTCGGCCGCCCCGGATCCGGATCCGCGTTGTAGAGCCCCTCGGCCTCCCATGTCTCCTGCCAGCGGCGTTCCACCCTCTCGGGCGTGTAGAGCGGATCCATGGGCGAGAAGTCTATGGAGCAGGTGTCGGACCGAAGTCCGAACCCCGGGGGCGCCGCGCGGTGTCCGACCTCAGTCGGACACCTGCTCTCCGAGCACGAGGATGGTCGAGGTCGCGTGCGCGAGGAGCTTCGCTTCCGCGTCCTCGAGCCGGGCCTCGGTGAGGACGACCGTCCGCCCGCGGTTGACGATCGTGCCGATGCAGCGGACGACGCCGGTCTCGGCCGTGATAGCGCGCGTGAAGTTCGCCTTCAGCTCGAGCGTCGTCCAACGCGTCCCGGCCTCGGCGACTGACACGAAGGCCGTGCCCATGGCCGAGTCGAGGAGCGTCGATCGAAAAGCCCGCGTGGACGGTGCCGATCGGGTTGTAGTGCTCCTCGCCCGGTGTCGCCTCCCACACGACCCGGCCCGCGTCGACCTCCGCGAGCCGCATTCCCATCAGCCCGGTGATCGGCGGGTACGCGAGCTCGCCCGCGGCCATGCGGCGGAGCATTTCGAGGCCTCGGAGCCCGGCCGCCTCCGCCAGGGTCTCGTGTGGGTCGGTCCACGAATATGTGCGCGAACGACGCTCTGCCACGCGCGCAGGGCTCAGCCGGTGCCGTCGGCGACGGCGTCGAGCTCGTCGGGCACGCCGTGTGTGACGAGCGTCGGGTTGAGGCCCTTCGCGATCGTCTCGCGCGTGATCACACACTTGGAGACGTCGCGTCGAGACGGCAGCTCGAACATCACGTCGAGCAAGGCGCCCTCGATGATCGAGCGGAGGCCGCGGGCCCCCGTCTCGCGCTCGAGCGCCTTGTCGGCGATCTCCCACAGAGCGTCCTCGGTGAAGACGAGCTCGATCGTGTCGTACCCGAAGAAGCGCTGGTACTGCTTGACGAGCGCGTTCTTCGGCTCGGTGAGGATCCGGACGAGGTCGTCGCGGCGAAGCTGGTGCACCGCCGAGACAACGGGGAGGCGGCCGATGAACTCGGGGATGAGCCCGAAGTTCATGAGGTCCTCGGGCATCACGTCGGAGAGCAGCTCGGCGCTCTCCGCCGAGTGCTTCGAGCGGACGTCGGCGCCGAATCCGACGGCGTTCTTCCCGATCCGACGCGCGATGATCTTGTCGAGGCCGGCGAACGCGCCGCCGCAGATGAACAGGATGTTCGTCGTGTCGATCGTGAGGAACTCCTGGTGCGGATGCTTGCGCCCGCCCTGGGGCGGCACCGACGCGACCGTGCCCTCGAGGATCTTGAGCAGCGCCTGTTGCACGCCCTCGCCCGACACGTCGCGCGTGATCGACGGGTTGTCGGCCTTGCGCGCGATCTTGTCGACCTCGTCGATGTAGATGATCCCGGTCTCCGCCTTCTTGATGTCGAAGTCGGCCGCCTGGATGAGCTTGAGCAGGATGTTCTCGACGTCCTCGCCGACATAGCCGGCCTCGGTGAGCGCAGTCGCGTCGGCGATCGCGAACGGGACGTTGAGGATCCGCGCGAGCGTCTGCGCGAGAAGGGTCTTGCCGCACCCGGTCGGGCCGAGAAGCAGGATGTTCGACTTCTGGAGCTCCACGTCGGCCTCGTCGGCCTGCCCCATGCGCACGCGCTTGTAGTGGTTGTAGACCGCCACCGCGAGCGTCCGCTTCGACTCCTCCTGGGAGACGACGTAGTCGTTCAGGACCGAGTAGATGTCACGCGGGCGCGGGAGGTTGTCGAGGTCGAGCGCGGCGGGAGACGTCAGCTCCTCGTCGATGATCTCGTTGCAGAGATCGATGCACTCGTCGCAGATGTACACGCCGGGACCGGCGATCAGCTTCTTCACCTGCCGCTGGCTCTTGCCGCAGAAGCTGCAGAGCAGCTGCTCGTTTCCCTCGCTCGCTCGGGCCACTGGTCTCCTCTTTTACTCCGATTTCACGGGTTCGGCTACCCCGGTTTGCGCCGTCTCGGCGTCAGCGGTGCGTGATCACCCGGTCGATGATCCCGTACTCCACCGACTCCTCCGACGTCATGAAGAAGTCACGATCCATGTCCTTTCGCACCTTCTCCTCGTCCTGTTTCGTGTGGTGCGAGACGATCTCCTCGAGCTTTCGCTTCAACGCGATCGTCTCCCTGGCGTGGATCTCGATGTCGGACGCCTGACCCTGGTAGCCACCCCACACCTGGTGGAGCAGGATCTTCGAGTTCGGCAGCGCCATCCGCTTCCCTTCGGCGCCGCCCGCGAGGAGGACGGCCCCCATGCTCATCGCGATCCCGACGCAGATCGTCCGGACGTCGGGCTTGATGAACTGCATCGTGTCGTAGATCGCCAGGCCCGCGTAGACATGGCCGCCGGGCGAGTTGATGTAGAGGTCGATGTCCTTGTCCGGATCCTCGGACTCGAGGTGGAGCAGCTGGGCGATGATGAGGTTCGCGATCTGGTCGTCGACCTGCGTCCCGAGGAAGATGATCCGCTCGTTGAGCAGACGGGAATAGATGTCGAACGACCGCTCGCCGCGGGACGTCTGCTCGATCACCATCGGGATCAGGGGGCTCATCGACTCTCCTCGCTTCCGGGGGTCCACAGTTTCGTCTCGCCGGCCGGCTTCTCCTTGTCCGGCGTCCAGATCGCCTCGCGCGCGGCGTGCTGTTCCGGCGCGATCGGCTTCACGTCGGCCGCGAGGCGGTCGAGTGCTGCCCTGAGACGCAGGTCCTCTCGGAGCGACTCGGAGTGCCCATGCGCCCAGATGTCGGCGATCACCGCCTCCGGATCGTCGCCCGACGCCTCGGCCTGCTCGCGGATCAGGCCATTCACCTCGTCGTCCGAGACCGAGATGCCCGCCTTCTCGGCGACTGCCTCGAGGGCGAGCTCGCGGGCAACCGAGTGTGCCGCCTCCGCGCGGATCTGCGCCGTGAGGACGTCGGGTGTCTGCCCGGTCGCCTGGAAGTACGCCTCGGGCGAGATGCCCCGGTTCGCGAGCGAGCGGACGAACCCGTTCAGGAGCTCGCGGGCCCGAGCCTCCACGAGCGGTCCGGCCGCCTGCACGTTCGACGCACGGACGAGCTCGTCGACGGCGGCCGCCCTGAACGCGGAGTCGATCTGCTCGTCGACGGCCGTGCGGATCCTGCCCTCGATGTCGGCACGAAGCTCCTCGAGCGTGTCGAACTCGCTGGCCGAGCGCGCGAGCTCGTCGTCGGCCTCGGGAAGCACCTTCTCGTTGACGTGCTTGACCGTCACCGAGACGGTGGTCTCGGCGCCCTCCGCGAGCTCGTAGCGGACACTCCGGGTGTCGCCGACCCGCGCGCCGACGAGCGCTTGCTCGATCTCCTCTACGAGGCTGCGTGAGCCCAGCTCGACGACCGTGTCGGACTGCCCGGCGCCGTCCTCGCCCGCGAGATCGACGACGAGGGTGTCTCCCTCGCGCGCCTCGCGGTCGTCGGCGGGCACGAGCTCGGCCACCGTGCGGCGGAGCGCGTCGAGCTCCTGCTGGACGAGCTCCTCGGGCACCTCCGACTCGGCGCGCGGCACCTCCAGCGTCGTCCAGTCGACGATCTCGGGGGTCGGCTGCACCTCGACCGTGGCGCTGAACGTCCAGGGCTCGCTCTCGCTCGAGGGAAGCTCGAAGTCGTACTCCGGCGTCGCCACCGGGCGCAGCCGCGACTGCGACGCAGCGTTCCAGAACCAGCCGCCGATGTGCGACTCGACGGCCTCGACCCACAGCCGGTCGCGGCCGACGTTCGCGAGGAGCACCTGGCGGGGCACCTTGCCCTTGCGGAACCCGGGGATCTTGACCGATCCGGCGAGGTCGTCCGCGGCATGCTCCACCGCGTGCTCGAGCTCGTGCGGCGAGACGTCGACCGTGAGGCGGACGCGGTTGCCGCCGAGCTCCTCCACCTGGGCCATGTCCGGATTCAAGCAGTTGCCGCATGGCAGGCCGCCGAGTGCGGGCCGCCGTCAGCGCTACGCTCATCCGGCGCGGGCGTGGCGGAACTGGCAGACGCTCCGGGTTTAGGTCCCGGTGCGGCTTCGGCCCTTGGAGGTTCGAGTCCTCTCGCCCGCATAGGACCCGGGGCGCGGCTTCAGACCGCGCCCTTGACGCCGACGGCGCGGTTACTGCGGACGGCGCGGCTGAAGCCACGCCCGTCCCGGGAATAGAACCCTGGCAAAGACTTGACAACAGCAGGCGGATTTGGTCGAATGTATAAGTCAGTATGTCTAAGACGGCGGTCCGCCCTGGATTCGAGACCGAGCAGGCCTTGCTCGACGCCGCCGAGCGGCTGCTCGTCGAGTCCGGCGCGGCCGGGATCACGACCCGGCAAGTGGCGAAGGAGGCCGGGGCGAACCACGGACTCGTCCACTACTACTTCGGATCGGTCGAGCAGCTGCTCGTACGCGTGCTCGAGCGGTTCACCGGGCGGCTGATCGAGCGCCAGCGCCAGATGTACGCAGCCGACATGCCGTTCATCGAGAAATGGCGGACGGCGATGGCCTACCTCGACGAGGATCGGCCCTACCAGAAGCTCTGGTTCGAGCTGCAGGCGCTCGCCTGGAACCGTCCCGAGCTCCAGGAGCGACTCGCCCAAGTGCACGACGAGTGGCGCGCCGTGCTCACCGAGGCCTTCGAGCCCGTTCGCGAGCAGCTCGGCCTCGAGATGCCGCTCGAGGCGCTCGTCACGCTCGTGTTCACGTTCAACGAGGGGATCATGCTCGAGCGGCTCTCCGGCATCGAGACCGGACACCGCGAGCTCCTCGACTGGCTCGACGCCTGGCTGGAGGAGAGAACCGATGGCTGTTGAGCTGGCGCATTCGACGGCGGGAGCAGACGCGCGCCCGGTATCCCGACGAGGAGGGCTACGTCGAGCGTGACGGCGTCCGAGTCGTCTACGAGGTCTATGGCGACGGTGAGCCGACGGTCTTGCTGATGCCGACGTGGTCGATCATCCACTCGCGCCACTGGAAGATGCAGATCCCGTACCTCGCGCGGCACTGCCGCGTCGTGACGTTCGACGGGCGCGGGAACGGACGCTCGGACCGGCCTGCCGAGCCCCAGGCCTACCGCGAGGAGGCGTTCGCCGCCGACGCGCTCGCGGTCATGGACGCCACCACGACGGAGCGCGCCGTCCTGGTGTCGCTGTCGCGGGGCGCGGAGCGGTCGCTGCACCTCGCCGCGCGCCACCCCGAGCGGGTCGACAGGCTGGTCTTCATCGCGCCGGCACTGCCGTTGCCGCCGGCGACCCCGCGGCTGAAGGCGATGCGCGAGTTCGAGAAGCGGCGCGACGAGTACGTCGACTGGGGGAAGTGGAACCGCCATTACTGGGTCGAGCACTACGAGGACTTCCTCCAGTACTTCTTCTCGCAGTGCCTCACCGAGCCGCACTCGACGAAGCAGCGTGAGGACGCGGTCGGCTGGGGTCTCGATACGGACGCCGAGACGCTGGTCGCCACCCAGGTAGCAATGCGGCTCCAGGACGAGGACGGCGTGCGGGAGCTGCTCTCCCGCATCGACTGCCCGGTGCTCGTGATCCACGGGGACGAGGACGCGGTACGGCCCTGGGAGTCCGGAGCACGGCTCGCGGAACTGGCGGGCGGCGATCTCACCATCCTCGAAGGATCGGGTCACTTCCCCCACACCCGCGACCCCGTCAAGGTAAATCTGCTGCTGCGCGACTTCGTCGTCCCGCCGAAGCCGCCCGCACGGTGGGTCCGGGGCAAGTCGCGGCGCAAGCGCGCCCTCTACATCTCGTCGCCCATCGGCCTCGGCCACGCGCAGCGCGACGCGGCGATCGCCGACGAGCTGCGCAAGCTCCACCCGGACCTGGAGATCGACTGGCTCGCGCAGCATCCCGTGACCGCCGTACTCGAGGCGCGCGGCGAGCGGATCCATCCTGCGAGCGCCTTCCTCGCCAACGAGTCGGGCCACATCGAGAGCGAGTCGGCCGAGCACGACCTGCACTGCTTCCAGGCGATCCGGCGAATGGACGAGATCCTGCTCGCGAACTTCATGGTCTTCCACGACCTCGTTCGCGACGAGCAGTACGACCTCTGGATCGGCGACGAGGCGTGGGAGCTCGACTACTACCTCCACGAGAACCCCGAGCAGAAGCAGGCTCCGTACGTCTGGCTCACCGACTTCGTCGGCTGGCTGCCGATGCCCGACGGCGGCGACCACGAGGCGTTCCTGACCGGCGACTACAACGAGGAGATGATCGAGCACATCGCGCGCTTCCCGCGCGTGCGCGATCAGGCCGTGTTCGTCGGCAAGCCGGACGACATCGTCCCGGAGCGGTTCGCGTCGCACCTGCCCTGGATTCGGGAGTGGACGGAGGAGCATTTCTCGTTCGCCGGCTACGTGACGGGCTTCGACCCCGCCGACTTCGCCGACAGGGCGGCCCTCAGGGCCGAGCTCGGCTACCGCGAGGACGAGCAGGTCTGCATCGTCACGGTCGGCGGGTCGGGCGTCGGCGGCGACCTCCTGCGACGCGTGATCGCCGCCTTCCCCGCGGCCAAGCAGCAGATCCCTGCATTGCGGATGATCGTCGTGGCCGGGCCGCGCATCGAGCCTGCGACGCTGCCCGAGCACCAGGGGCTCGAGGTACGCACCTACGTCCACGATCTCTACCGCCACCTCGCCGCGTGCGACCTCGCCGTCGTTCAGGGCGGCCTCACGACGTCGATGGAGTTGACGGCGAACCGGCGCCCCTTCCTCTACTTCCCGCTGCGGCACCACTTCGAGCAGAACCTCCACGTCCGGCACCGGCTCGACCGCTACGGCGCCGGCCGCTGTATGGACTTCGAGCAGGAGACGCCCGAGACGATCGCCGCCGCGATCGCCGAGACGATCGGCCGGGACGTCGACTATCGCCCCGTCGAAGCAGACGGGGCCGCTCGGGCCGCGGCGTTGATCGCGCCGCTGCTCGGCTGAAAGGAGCACACATGCACACGCATCACGACAAGCCCGCTTCCTTCCATGGCTCGCCGGAGGAGGCGATGCGGGCGCAGGCGGAGGAGTTCCTCTACCTCGCCTGCCTGCACGAGGGCACCGGCGTCGAGGCGCCCGACTTCCTCGCGGTCGTCGACGCCGAGCGAGGCGAGATCGTCCACGAGCTGCCGATGCCCAATGCCGGCGACGAGCTCCACCACTTCGGCTGGAACCGCTGCTCCTCGGCGTGTCACGGCCCCGACCGCTCGCACCTGATCGTGCCCGGCTTCCGCTCATCACGCATCCACATCGTCGACGTGGCGAGCGATCCGCGCCGCCCGCGGATCGAGAAGGTGATCGAGCCGGAGGAGGTCGTCGCGAAGACCGGCTACACGCGGCCGCACACCGTCCACTGCATGCCCGGCGACAACATCGTCATCTCGATGCTCGGCGACGCCGACGGGAACGGCGCCGGCGGCTTCGCCGTGCTCGACGCGCAGACGTTCGAGGTCAAGGGCCGCTGGGAGAACGGCGGCGAGACACCGCGGTTCAACTACGACTTCTGGTACCAGCCGCGCAAGAACGTGCTCGTCTCGTCCGAGTTCGGCGAGCCGAACGCCTACGAAAAGGGCTTCGACCTCGAGGACGTCACTGCCGGCCGCTATGGCAGCCGGCTCCACTTCTGGAACCTCGCCGAGCGGCGCGTCGAGCAGACGCTCGACCTCGGCGATACCGGCCTCATCCCGCTCGAAGTGCGCTGGCTGCACGACCCCGATGCAGAGCAGGGGTTCGCCGGCGCCGCCCTCTCGAGCACGATGTGGAACTTCCATCGCGACAACGGCGGCTGGAACGCCGATCAGGTGATCGCGGTCGAGGGCGTCGAGCTCGAGGGCTGGCCGTTCCCCGTCCCCGGACTGATCACCGACCTCGTGCTCTCGATGGACGACCGCTTCCTCTACTTCGCCAACTGGCTGCACGGCGACCTGAGACAGTACGACGTCTCCGACCCGGCCAACCCGAAGCTGACCGGCCAGCTCTGGCTCGGCGGCGTGATCGGCAAGCCGGACGACACGGGACGCGGCCTCAACGGCGGCCCCAACATGCTGCAGCTCTCCTACGACGGGCGCCGCCTGTATGTCTCCAACTCGCTCTACTCGACCTGGGACAACCAGTTCTACCCGGACATGCGCTCCTGGCTCCTGCGGATCGACTGCGACCCCGCGGGCGGCATGCAGATTGACGGCGACTTCTTCGTCGACTTCCACGACCGCCCCGACGGCCCCGCGCGCGCACACGAGGTGCGCTTGCAGAACGGCGACTGCACCACGGAGATCTTCCAGTGATGGTCGGCCACGTCATGGGTCTTCCGGTCGAGGAGAGCGTGCTGGCGCTCGCACCGGCCGGCGTAGCGGCTGTGACCGCCGTCTCAATTGCCGCCCGCACCACATTCGGCCGGGTCCGGCGACGGCGGCCGGGCAGGCTACGGGACGAGAAACGCCCGGACCACACGGAGGGCGCGGCTGAAGCCACACCCGTTAGCGCCCGAGCAGGAGCCCGACGGTCTCGCGCACCGAGTCGATCACCAGCCCGCCGAGCGCGATGAGCGCGAACGCCGCGAAGGCGACGAACGGATCATTCGCCTGCAGCACGAGCAGCGCGCAGAAGGCGCCGACGACGACGCAGGCGGTCGCGAGCGGCCGGCGGGTCCTCGACCCGAAGGCAAGCCCGATCAGGAACACGAGCCCGAACACGACGATTCCCACTGCCATGGCCGGAGCGTAGGACCTGGACCGGACAGCAGCCGGCGCGGATGCGTTCGTGGTCGTGGACGCGGCTGAGGGTCGGGCTCGCCGGCGTTTCGAGAGCCTGTACGCCCTAATCCCATTACGAGCAGTCGGGATGGCCCCGCGAGGGTTCGAAGCCCCTGCAAACAGGCATGTTTCTAGCGTCGTGGGCCGCACCGGGGGCCGGGTCAGCTCGTGCTGGCATCAGCCAACACATGCTTATCCTCGATCGGCACTTCGGCAGCGCGGCCGACCGGCATTGCTGGGATGATCATCGAGTGGCTCTTCCCCGCCCTAGGGTTGGACGAGGGCATCGAGTTTGTCGACGGTGATGTAGGAGCGTGTCATGGCGAAGTTGATCTACGCGTCGAACATGTCCCTCGACGGCTGCACAGAGGATGAGCGCGGCGCCTTCGACTGGGCTCCGCCCGACGACGACGTGTTCGTGTTCATCACCGAGCTCATGCGGTCCGCAGGCACGTACCTCTATGGGCGGCGCATGTACGAGACCCTGGCAGTGTGGGAGACCGACGCCACCCTGGCCAACCAATCCGACCTCATGGCCGACTACGCGAGCGCATGGCAGGCGGCGGACAAGGTCGTCTACTCCTCGACCCTGGCCGCACCACGCACCGCGAACACTCGGCTCGAACGCCACTTCGACCCCAGCGCGGTACGCGACCTGAAGGCCGCCGCCAGTAGGGATCTGTTGGTCGGTGGCCCGAACCTGGCAGCCCAGGCTCTCGTCGCTGGGCTGGTCGACGAATTGGCCTTGTTCGTCTGGCCAGTCGTCCTCGGTGGGCGCACCCCCGCACTGCCGACCGACATGCGCGTCGATCTGAAGCTCATCGACGAGCACCGGTTCAGCAGCGGCGTCGTCCACCTCCGCTATCGCCTTCCGTAACGACGCAGGGACCTCGCACCTCGCGCACCTGCCCCATCGCACCAATCACCACTTGCGGTTTGGCTCAACCATGCGGGTTCCGCATAACCGCTCGTTGTTGAATGGCCCCGGGAGGAGTCGAACCTCCGCGCGCAGGTTCGAAGCCTGCCGCTCTATCCGCTGAGCTACGGGGCCTGACGAGGTGGCGGACGGGACTCGAACCCGCGACCACCGGGACCACAACCCGGGGCTCTACCAGCTGAGCTACCGCCACCGCGCGGGAGACGCAGGATAGCCGTATCGGGATCGAGGTCGCCGCTCGTGGACCGGATGCGGCACACGACCCGGTTCGTCACCACGCTCATGGGTCAGCCGGGGTTGTGCCTTCCCTGTTGAGACGGCGCAGGACCTCGTCGAGGGCGATGTCGTCCGGGACGTGCTCCGGTGCATCGGCCATCCCTCGTTCGGCGAGGTCCGCGTAGATGCGCGCCACGGCGCGGAAGAGCTCGGGCGTGAGACCCGCCTCGGCCTGCGTCGCGGCGATCTCCTCCATCTCGGCGACATACCGCCACGCCTTGGCGGATGCCTTCCCGAGCGTCGCGCCGGTTCGCTCGCGGTCGGCGATACCCGTTCCGGCAAGGTCGTCCAGCACGTGCTCGACGACGCCGAATGCGGCGGCCGTGCGAAACGCCTGCGCGAGCAGTGCCACGCGGCCCTTGTAGACCGACGCGGTGCACATCTTCACGGCCGACGCCAGGCCGACCGTCTCGCCGACGAGGATCAGCTCGACGCCTTCGACCGGAAGCGATGCGATGTCCGCGGTGCGCGGGCCTGAGAGGTACATGCGGGTCGTTCCTGCACGGGTCGGAGGAGGGCCGGAGATCGATCCGTCGACGGTCTCGATCCCTTGCTCCGTGAGCAGGTCTGCAACGCGGCGGACCGTCGTCGGCGCAACCGCGTTCAGGTCGGCGACCAGCGGCCGAGCGTCACCTGCCGCCGAGGCGATCGCCTCCGCGACCTCGACGGCGACTCCGGGGGGCACGACCGAGAGCACGACCGAGGCCTCGGCCATGAGGGCGTCCAGCGACCCGACGTCCTCGAGCCCCGCGTCACGAGCCAGATTGCGCGTGCGATCACTGCGCCCGTCGAGCGCAACCAGCACGCGGGCGCCGCCGTCCCGAAGCCGCGCTCCGAGCGCGCTTCCCATCGCTCCAGCTCCGACGAGCCCGACGACCAACGCGCCCGGGAGGATTCGAACCTCCGACCCGCGGATTAGAAGTCCGCCGCTCTGTCCCCTGAGCTACGGGCGCTCACCGTGAGCGTAGACGGTCGCTCGGCGTGGAGCGTGCTCCGGCGCAGCCAGCCGAGGAGCGCGCCGCCGAGGGCGACGGCCGCCCCGAAACCGAACGCCCAACGCACGCCGCGCTCCTCGACGAGAGCGCCCGCGGCTGCTGCGCCCGCCGCGAACCCGATCGAGACCGCAGTGCCGAACCACGCAAACGCCTCGGCCGCGGTTCCGGTGCGTGCCGTGCGGTCGATCGAGGAGTAGAGCGCCGCCACGGTGGGAGCGATGGGCAGGCCGGCCACGAACGCGAGCGCCGCGAGCGTGGGCAACGAGACTGCGAGCTGGAGCCCGAGCAGCGCCACGGCAAGTGCCAGCGCGCCGCCGACGAAGCGGCGGACGTCGTCGCGCGGCGGGCGCATCCCTGCGAGGAGGCCGCCCACCAGGCTGCCCGCCGCAAAGCACGCGAGGCCGATCCCACCCAGCTCGCGCGACCCTTCCTGTTCCGCGAACGCCGGCATGGCGAGCTCCACCGAGCCGAAGGCGACCCCGACGACCGCCGCATAGAGGACGACGGTGCGCACGCCCGGCGAACCGAGCGCTCCGAGAAGCCCAGCCCCCTCGGTGCGTGACGGCGGCATCTGACGGACGGGCGGCAGACGCGAAAGCGCGGTCGTGCCGAGGAGGCTTGCGAGGCCCGCGCCGGCGACCGCGAGGGCGGGCTCGACGGCCGCGAGCCCCGCCGCGAGCAGCGGGCCGACAACGAAGAACGCCTCCTGCATCGCGGCCTCGAACGCGTACGCCGTCGACCGGAGATCGCCGGGAGCGATGCGCGGCCAGACGATCCGCACGGTCGACCCGATGGGCGGATGCAGGAACCCCGCGAGCGCTGCGGTCGTCGCGAGTACGACCGTAGCCGCGTCGACGAGCGCGAGCGCGACGACCGCAGCGAGAAGCCCTGCGTAGGCCACTGCGCCGACGCGGAGCACCGGGGTGGGACCGAGCCGGTCGACCCGACGGCCACGGACCGGCGCGCCGATTCCGAGCGCGATCGTGTAGACGGCGACGAGGAGCCCGGCCGCGCCATAGCCGCCGCCCTCGCCACGCACGAGGAGCAGAAGCGCGAAGGGCGTCATCCCAAGCGGGAGCCGGGCGAGCAGCGACCAGCCGATCAGCGCCTTCGCGTGAGGAATACGGAGGAGCTCCCGGTAGGGATGTCCGTCGCTCACAAGCCCGAAACCGTCAGCCGACCCGACGAAGGGCAGCGTGGTCGGTCGAATCGCGACGCCGCGTCACGCGGCTCACGCTACTTCGTCCAGCTGCTCCTGCTCGGAGAGGAACCGCAGGAACCAGTATGCGAAGACGACGAAGAACACGACCGACTGCTCGGCCGCCATCGTCATCCCGCCGAGCTGCTGGTCCTCGAGGCGGGAAAGCCCCCACACCCGCTCGGACGCACCCGCGTAGAACTCGTAGAGCGGCTCGGGAACCAGTGCGAGCACGAGGCCGAGCGGCGCGGAGAGAACGAACGCAGCGAAGGCATACGCCGCCCGCGCGGCCGACGGGAGACGGTGCGGCGCGTCCTGCCAGACGCACCACCAGAAGAGAAGACCCGTGACGAGGTATGTGGCGTGCTCGAGCACGAGGATCGAATGCGGATTGCGAAGTGCGGCGTCGTAGAGCGCGGGCACGTGCCAAAGCGCATACGCGGCGACCCACAGCGGAAGCGCGACGAAGGGGTACGTCAGCCAGCGGACGATCCGCGGGCGTGACAGGCGGTCGCCGAGCGCGGGCGGCACCCCGAGCACGAGCAGGAGCGGCGCCCACTCGGCAAGCACGACGTTCTGGAGCAGGTGCGCCCATACGAGGTACTCGCGGGCAAGCGTGTCGAGGGGAGTGACGAGCGCCACGACGAGGAGCGCGCAGCCGGCGAGGAACGCCACTGCTCTCCATCGATCCCGGCCGCGCGTCGCGGCGAGGTACGCGACGGCCAGCCCGAGGGGGAGGAGGGCTTCCCAGCTCCACGACCAGTCCGCCGGACTCACGCGGGCACGGTACGCGAACGTCGGGCTACCCTTCCTCGCGCCCGCGGGTGTAGCTCAACGGTAGAGCCCTAGCCTTCCAAGCTAGTTATGGGGGTTCGATTCCCCCCACCCGCTCTCCACGGCGCCCGCGTCCGGTCACCGTCCGCTCGCGGAGAAGTGCTGGTAGTCCTTCACCCCCGACCAGCTGCCGCCCCAGCTCCAGCCGACGGCGTCGAAGGCGCGCACCACGGCGCCGCCGTCGATAGCCATCCCGGGACGGTACGGCGCGCGCCGGAGATACGGCCGGCTCGCTCGATGCGAGGTCGTTCCGTCCGAAGAGACGTACGGGTTCTCGATCGGATTCAGGTCGATCGCCCGACCGTAGGCGTGCTCCGACCAGCGGGTGGTCCCCTCGACGGTGCGGCAGTTGAACGCGGAGGTGTTGTCGGCCTCGATCGACCGGAAGTCGCTCGCCCCGTAGGCGTCGACGGGAACCATGCGCCGGATCGGGAAGCGCGCCGCGTAGAGGCGCCGCAGGACCGTGGCCACGTCACCCGCGACGTCGCGGTGGACGACGATGCGTCCCGTGTGGGTACGGCCGTCGAAGCCCCAGTGTCGCGCGCGGACGAGCCGCAGGTCGTCGAGGCCCACGGGGCAGCCGGGACGCCAGGAAATTCCGGTCATCGTCTCGCGCAGCGACGACGGGAGCGGGCTCACCGAAGCGCGGTGCTGGGCGGTCGAGGCGGCCGAGCTGCCGGCGGCGACAACACCGAGCAACAGGATGGCCAGCGCCACGACGGGAATTCGCACCGGGGAACCGTAACCCCAGCGCTTGCGTACGCAGGTCCGAGTGAAGTCGGACACCGGGGCGACTCCGGTCGCACATCTCGACCCGCCGGCAGCGAGAGTCGGGGTGGTCGGATTCGAACCGACGCCCTCCCGGCCCCAAACCGGGCGCTCTACCAGGCTGAGCCACACCCCGTGGGACGACAGTGTACGGCCGCGGTCAGGACGCCAGCACGACGACGAGCCTTCGTGGGCCGTGAACTCCCTCGACGCGCTCGAAACCGATGTCGGAGGTCGCCGACGGGCCGGAGACCAGGACCAGAGGCTGTCCGGCGCGCGCGGACGACTCCAGGCGCTCGAAGAGCTCCGGCACCGTCTCGACCACCTGATCCCGTGTCACGACGCAGACGTGGAGGTCGGGGACGAGCGTGATCGCGCGCCGGCCCTGACCAGGCCCGCCGTCGAGCGCGATCGTTCCGGTATCAGAACAGGCAACGACGCACGTCGTGACCGCGGCGTCCAGGGCATCGAGCTCCGTCGGCGCCAGCCCGTGATCTTCGACAAGAGCGACGCCCGCAGGGCGAAGCGCGGCCGGGAGATCGGTTGCGACGACGACGCGTGACGCTTCGTGCTCCGAAAGCGCCGCACGTATCGCCGCCTGGACATCGGCGGTCTCCACGACGACGCCGCCGGCCTCGATCACGCGATCCACGAACATCGCGGTGATCTCGTCCGGCCGGCGGGCGCCTCGCTTCACGTAGTCGCGCGGCACCTCCGGCAGTGGAGCATCGTCCGTGAGCGCCTGCCTGATCCGCGCCAGCACGGCCTCACGCGCCTCGCTCACGTGCCTCCCACCATTCGCGGAACGTCTGCCGGGCAACGCCCGGGAGCGTGCGCGAGCGCCCCCAGCCCCGAAGCGCGCCCGGGAACCAGCGCAGGCGCCCACCCGAGAGGGCGGGTCGCTGGAGAGAGCGCGCCATTCGTTGGGCCCGCTCGTAGCGCTCTCGGCTCGAGAACGTCCGCCCGAGCGCGCGCAGCGCGCGGCCCTCGAGCCCCGGCCGAGTGTGACGAACCACCTGCGCCCGCTCGTGCACGAGGATCCGCGGGATGTCGATCCCGACGGGGCAGACGTCGGCGCACGCGCCGCAGAGCGTCGACGCGTACGGCAACGACGCAGCGGTGCCGCGCTCGCCCGAGAGCTGGGGCTGGAGGATCGCGCCGATCGGCCCCGCGTAGACGGTGTCGTACGCGTGACCGCCGGTCTGGCGATAGACCGGGCAGACGTTGACACACGCCGAGCAGCGGATGCAGCGAAGCGCCGGCCTGC
The DNA here is from genome assembly GCA_963839755.1 of uncultured Actinomycetes bacterium. GTDB lineage: Bacteria > Actinomycetota > Thermoleophilia > Gaiellales > Gaiellaceae > Gaiella. The sequence continues at coordinate 216,909 of CAWIVU010000015.1, read as the reverse complement.
CCTCCGGATCGGCCAGCGCACGCGTCCGGCCCGCGTCGACCAGCACGAGATGAAACGACGAGGGGCCGTCCGCGGCGGACACGCCCGTCCAGAGCGACGTGTACGGGTTCATCCGCTCCCCGGTCGCCGAGCGCGGCAGGAGCTGCATCAGCACGCCGAGGTCACGCCACTCCTCGACGACCTTCTCGATGCCGAGAACGGTCACCAGCGTCTCGGGCAGCGTCGTGCACATCCGGCCGTTCCCCTCCGACTCGACGACCGCGACGGTGCCTGTCTCGGCGACGGCGAAGTTGGCGCCCGAGATCGCGACCCTCGCGCGCAGGAACGCCGCGCGGAGATGCTGCCGGGCGGCGGCGAGCAGCGAAGCTGGGTCATCGGCGAGACCGGGCTCGTCGAGCGCCTTGCGCAGGATCTCCGCGATCTCCGACCGGCCCCGATGCAACGACGGGACGAGCAGATGCGACGGACGCTCACCCGCGAGCTGGACGATCCGCTCGGCCAGATCGGTCTCGATCGGATCGATCCCGGCGCCGACGAGCGCGTCGTTCAGACCGAGCTCGTCCGTCGTCAGCGACTTGACCTTCACGACCTCCCGCACCCCGACGCCGCGCACGAGCCCGACCACGATCCCGTTCGCTTCGTCGGCGTCGCGGGCCCAGTGCACGACGCCGCCGGCCTCCGTGACTCGCTCCTCGAGCGTGACGAGCAGCCGGTCGAGGCGGAGCAGCGAGCGCGTCCTGATCGCCTCGCCCGCTGCACGAAGCTCCGCCCAGTCCGGCGTCTCGGCGACAACAGCAGCGCGACGCGCCCGGATCGTCGTCGTCGCGCGGAGGACGTTCGCGCGTGTCCGCTCGTCCTGAAGCGCGACGGGCGCCGCTCGCTCGAACGGCAGGGGTGTGGCGCTCCGGCCGGCGAGCGCGCTCACGACGCGAGGACCTCCGCGAGGTGGACCGCGCGAATCGGTGCGCCCTTGCGCTCGAGGCCGCCGCCGATGTGCAGCAGACACGATGTGTCGCAGGCGCACACGGCGTCGGCACCCGTCTTCTCGATGTGGCCCAGCTTGTCGGCGAGCATCGCGCTCGAGACATCCGCGTTGCGAATCGCGAACATCCCGCCGAAACCACAGCACTCCGTCGCATCCACGAGCGGGCGGAGCTCCACGCCCGGTACGGCTCGCAGGAGCGACTCCGGTCGATCTCCGACCTCGAGCGCGCGGAGCGAATGGCACGTGGGGTGGTACGTGAGGGCGCCTTCGAACGACGAGCCGACGTCGACGACTCCGAGTCGGTCGACGAGGAACTGGGAGAGCTCCCAGGTGCGCGACGCGACGCCCTCGGGGTCTGCCGAGTGCTCCGCGACGTGCATGCGCACGTGAGCCGCGCACGAGCCGGACGGCGAGACGACGGCCTCGTATCCCGCGAACGTCTCGACGAACCTGGCGCCGAGCGCCGATGCCACCTCGGCATGCCCGGCGTTCAGGTGCAGCTGGCCGCAACACGTCTGCTCGCGGGGGAACTCGACATCCACCCCGAGCCGCTCCAGGAGGGCAACGGTCGCCCGACCCACAGCCGGTTGGAGCGTGTCGACAAGGCAGGTGACGAACAGCGCCACGCGCACCGCGCGAGCGTACAGCAGCGTCGTCCGTTTGATCGATGATCGATCAGATGCGCCCGAGCCCGACCATCGCGGCCGGATAGCCTCACGCGGTGACGGAGATCGCGCTCCACGGAACCGCGCTTTCGACGGAGCGGCATCCCCGCGTCGGCTACGCGATGGCGAGCGCTGCCGCTCTGCTGTTCGCGGTCAACGGCAGCGTCTCGAAGGTGATCCTCTCCTCACCGGAGATCACCAGCCTGAGGCTGACCGAGTTGCGCGCGACCGGCGCATTTCTCTGCCTGGCGGGCGTCATCGCGCTCACTGCCCCGGCCCGTCTGCGAGTCGCGCGAGACGAGGTTGCCCTGCTCGTCTTCTACGGGATCGTCGGGTTCGCGCTCGTCCAGTGGCTCTACTTCGTCTCGATCGAGCGGCTCCCGATCGGGATCGGCCTCCTCCTCGAGTTCACCGCGCCGGTGCTGGTCGCGCTCTGGGCGCGGCTCGTGTGGCACGAGGCGGTCAGACGCCGCGTGTGGGCGGCGCTCGCGCTCGCTCTGGCAGGGCTTGCCTTGGTCGCGGAGGTGTGGGAGGACGTGCGGCTCGACGCGGTCGGCGTCGCGGCGGCGCTCCTCGCGGCCGTGTCGCTCGCGACGTACTTCCTGACCGGCGAGCATGCGACGGGACGGCGGGATGCGACGTCGCTCACATGCCTCTCGCTCGGCGTCGCGTCGCTCTTCTGGGCGGTCCTCCAGCCCTGGTGGAGCTTCCCCTTCGCGGCTCTCGGCGACAGCGTGTCGCTCCAGGGCACGTTCGACTCGACGAGCGCACCGGTCTGGCTGCTCTGCCTCTGGATGATCGTGCTCGGGACGGTGTTCCCGTTCGTCCTCTCGCTCGGCGCGCTCAGGCACCTCCCCGCGACACGTGTCTCGGTCGTTGCGATGATCGAGGTCGTGCTCGCCTCGTTCGTCGCGTGGGTGTGGCTCGAGGAGACGTTGTCCGTCGCGCAACTCGTCGGGGGCGGAGTCGTCTTGCTCGGCGTCGTGCTCGCCCAGACCTCGCGCTGAGTGGACGGGTACGCGCCTCTCGCGCACGACCGCGCCACGCTTGGTGCGTTCGCGGGCGCAGTCGTGATCGGCGGCTCGAACTTCGTCGCGATCAGGTTCAGCAATCGCGAGCTCGACCCGATCTGGGGCGCGGGACTGCGCTTCGCGCTGGCGGCCGTCCTCTTCGGCCTTCTCTGCGCCGCGTTGCGCCTCTCCCTGCCGCGGGGTCGTGCGCTCGTCCTGACGGCCGTCTACGGCCTCCTGTCCTTCGGCGCCGCGTACGGCTGCATCTACTGGGCCATGCAGGACGTTCCGGCAGGCGTCGCCGCCGTGGTGCTGGCGGTCGGCCCGCTGCTGACGCTGCTGCTCGCGGTCGCACACGGGATGGAGCGGATCAGCCCACACGCCCTCGTCGGGGCGCTGGCGCAGTCGCAGGCTCCGCGCTGATCTTCTTCCAGCCGGGCTCGATCGCGTTCGGCTGGCACTCCTTCGCCCTGCTCGGCGTCGCGGCGCTCTGCGCGTCGGAGGCGGTGATCGTCTCCAAGCTGGTGGGGCGTCAACACCCGGCGGCGATGAACTTCGTCGGGATGAGCGCGGGCGCAGGCGTGCTCTTGGTCGTGGCGTGGGTGGCAGGAGAGCGCCTCGCGCTTCCCGTCGACGGCGAGACACAGCTTGCAGTCGCGTTTCTCGTCGTCGCGACGGTCGGGCTGTTCCTGCTCGTGCTCGTCGTCGTGCAGCGCTGGACCGCGTCTGCGACGTCATATCTCTTCGTGCTGATGCCGGTGGTCGCGGTCGCCCTCGGCGCGCTGATCGCCGACGAGGAGATCACCGTGACGACGATCCTCGGCGGCGCGCTCGTCTGCGCCGGTGTCTACGTCGGCGCCACGCAGGCGGCGACGGCGAACGGACGCACGGCGCCGAGTACCCTTGAGCCGTGAGCGTCCAGCGCGTCCTCCTCGCCTCGCCCCGCGGCTACTGCGCCGGGGTCGAGCGCGCCGTCGAGACCGTCGAGCGCGCTCTCGACCACTACGGCGCACCGGTGTACGTGCGGAAGCAGATCGTCCACAACATCCACGTCGTGCGGGACCTCGAGGCTCGTGGCGCGATCTTCGTCGAGGACGAGCGCGACGTTCCGCGCGGTGCGACGGTCGTCTACTCGGCGCACGGAGTCGCCCCGGCCGTCCACGAGAACTCCCGGATGCTCGAGCACGACGTGATCGACGCGACGTGCCCACTCGTCACGAAGGTCCACGTGCAGGCGAAGCGGTACGCGGCCGGCGGATACACCGTCCTGCTGATCGGGCATGCCGGCCACGAAGAGGTCGTCGGGACGATGGGCGAGGCGCCCGACTCGACGATCCTCGTGCAGGACGTCGGAGAGGCCGAGGCGCTCGAGCTGCCTTCCGACACCCGGCTCGCCTACGTCACGCAGACCACCCTCTCCGTCGACGAGACGGGTGAGATCATCACCACGCTCCGGCGTCGTTTCCCGGAGATCGTCGGCCCGAAGAAAGAGGACATCTGCTACGCGACCTCCAACCGGCAGTGGGCCGTCAAGGACATGCTGGCCGAGATCGACCTCCTGCTCGTCATAGGGTCGCGGAACTCGTCCAACTCGAACCGCCTCGTCGACGTCGCGCGGGCGGCCGACGTCCCCGCGTACCTGATCGACGACGAGGCGGAGATCGACGAGAGGTGGCTCGAGGGCGTCGAGACCGTCGGCATCACCTCGGGAGCCTCCGCCCCCGAGCACCTCGTGACGCGCGTCTGCGACTGGTTCCGCGCACGCGGCGTCGAACGCGTCGAGCCGTATCGCATGGTTGACGAGGACGTCACGTTCCGCCTGCCCGTCGAGCTCCGCCGCGAGCTGGCGCTCGCGGAGGCTCGTTCCGACTAGCGGCTGAGCCTCACGCCCTGACGATCACGGGGGCGTCGTCGCCGTTCGCGTCGAGCGACACGGCGAGGGTCTCCGCCTTGATCCAGTCCGCGTGCTGCAGGAGGTCGGCGTCGCTCGACGGGATCGTCAGCTCGATTCGATCGGAGAGCGCGAAGCCGGACTCCTTGCGCAGGGCGTTGACGCGGCGGATGAGCTCGTAGACGCGGCGCTCGCGGTCGAGCTCCTCGTCGACGTGCGTATCGAGCGCAACGGTCACGCCGTCCTCCGCGGCGACTGCCCACCCCTCCTTCGCGGCGCGCTCGACGAGCACCTCGTCCGGCCCGAGCTCGTGCCCCGCCGCCCGGAAGCGGCCGCCGTCGAGCTCCTCGAAGGCGCCCTCCTGGAGAGCGGAGCGGACGGCGCCGAGCGCGGCCCCGAGCTTCGGCCCGAGCACCGGGAGGTTCGGCTTGACCCGCAGCTCCGCGTCGACGGCGTCGAACCGGACGACCTTGACCCGAAGCTCGTCCCGAACCTCGTCGGCGTGCGCTTCGGCCAGGTCGGCGCCCTCGACGACGAGCGTGCGGAGCGGCTGCTGCACCTTGAAGCCGGCAGCCTGGCGGGCCTGGTGGCCGAGACCCACGACGCGCCGCACGTCGGCGATCTCCTCGAGCAGGGCGTCGTCGGCCCCGATCTCCTGCGGCCAGCCCGCGAGATGGACGCTCGCAGGCGCGCGCCCGCAGGGGTCGCGGACGAGCACCTGCCAGAGATGCTCGGTGAGGAAGGGCATCACCGGCGCGATCACGCGTACCGCCTGGACGAGCGCGTGCCAGAGAACGCGAAGGGCGGTCTCGTCCCCATCCCAGAAGCGGCGCCGCGAGCGCCGGATGTACCAGTTCGACAGGTCGTCGACGTAGGCCTCGAACGCGCGGATCACGTCGACCGTCAGCCACCGCTCGTACCCCGCGGTCGCCTCCCGGACGAGCTGCCGCGTGCGGGCGACGAGCCACCGGTCGAGAGGCTCGAGCTCGACGTCCGGACCGTGCTCGAGATCGTCGTACCGCGGCTCGAAGCTCTCGACGTTCGCGTACTGGACGAAGAACGTCGCCGAGTTCCACAGCGTCAGGAGCCTCCGTTGGATCTCGTGCGCGGGGCCGAAGCCGAACAGCAGGTTCCGGTCGGGCGGCTGGGTGCAGTACTGCCAGCGCATCACGTCGGCGCCCATGCGCGCGAAGGCGTCCGGCGCGGCGATCGTGTTCCCCCACGAGCTGTGCATCTCGCGGCCCGTCTCGTCGAGCATCTTCTCGTAGCCGAGCACCTTCCGAAACGGCGCCTGCCCCGTGAGCGCGACCGACATGAAGAGCTGCGAGTAGAACCAGAGCCGGATCTGCTCCCGCATCTCCGAGACCCAGTCGGCCGGGAACCATTCCTCCCAGTAGGCGTGATCCGGGAGATCCGCGGTCGTCAGCCCCTTCGCTGCGCCCGTCGCGTAGCCCTCCTCGACGTACTCCGGGCTCTCCCACCCGAGGGTCGAGAACGGCACGATGCCGGCGTCGAGCCACACGTCGCCGACCTCGACGATCCGCTCGACGGGCTCGTCGCACGCAGCGCAGCGGATCGGCACGGCGTCGATCCACGGCCTGCGCAGCTCCTCGAGCTGCTCCAGCCCCGACAACGCGCGTTCCTCGAGCTCTCCACGAGAGCCGATGACGTTCAGGTGCCCGCACTCGCAGGGGTAGAAGGGGAGCGGCAGCCCGTAGAAGCGGCGGCGAGAGATGTTCCAGTCACCCATGTTCCGGAGCCAGTCGTCCATGCGCTTGCCCATGTAGGCGGGCGTCCACTCGACCGTCGCGTTCGCTTCGAGCAGAGGCTCGCGAAGCTCGTCGACCGAGATCAGCCAGTCGTCCGTCACGCGCCAGATCAGCGGCGTGTCGCAGCGCCAGCAGTGCGGGTATCGGTGGAGATACGTCCCGGCCTCGAGCAGATATCCCTGCTCGGCGAGGCGGCCGACGATCTGGTCGGCGGCGTCGGTCGTCGAAAGGCCGTGGAGCCAGCCGTAGGAGTCGTAGAACCGCCCGGCCTCGTCGACGGGCGAGAGCACCGGCAGGTCGTTGACCCGCCCGAGCTCGAAGTCCTCCTGGCCCGCTCCGGGCGCGATGTGGACGATTCCCGTCCCCTCCTCCAGCGAGACCTCGTCCCAGGGGATGACTCGGTGCTCGACCTCGCCGCCGGGGCCGAGCTCGTCGAACGGGCCGCGGTACGTGAGCCCGACGAGCTCCTCGCCGAGAACGCGGCGGACGAAGCGCTCTTCGGGGTACCGGGCGACCGCGACCCATTCGCCGCTCTCACGCATCCCGTACTCGGCGTCGGGCTTGACCGCGGCGGCGACGTTCGCCGGGAGCGTCCAGGGCGTCGTCGTCCAGATCACGACGGACTCGCCTTCCCGGTCGAGCAGCGGGAAGCGCACGTACAGCGACGGGTCGCTCCGGTCCTGGTAGACGCCCGCCTGCGTCAGCTCGTGCTGCGAGAGCGAGGTGCCGCAGCGCGGGCACCACTCGGTCGAGCGATGTCCGAGGTACAGCCACCCGCGCTCGTGGACGACCCTGAGGAATCGCCAGATGTACTCGATGTTCGTGTCGCTGAACGTGAAGTAGTCGTTCCCCCAGTCCATCCACTGCCCCAGCCGGATTGAGCCCTCGGTCAGAGCGCGCGAGGAGTTGACGACCACCTCGCGACAGCGCCGAGCGAACTCCGCGAGCCCGTACTCCTCGATCTCGCGCTTCGAGTTGAGCCCGAGCCCCCGTTCCACGCCGACCTCGATCCAGAGCCCCTGGCAGTCGAACCCGTTCTGGTAGCGCTGGTGGTAGCCGCGGAGCGCCTTGTAGCGCTGGAAGACGTCCTTCAGCGTCCGCCCCCAGGCGGTGTGGACGGCGAGGACGTCGCGATTGGCGGTCACCGGGCCGTCGACGAAGCTGAACCGCGGACCGTCGGCGTTTTGCTCGCGCAAGCGTCCGAAGGTTCCCTCGCGCTCCCAGAGCCCGAGGACCGCGCGCTCGAGCGCATCGTGGTCCGGCTTGTCCGGGAGAGGTGCGAACATGCCGTCGATTCTAGGATGTGCGCTCGAGACCCTGTTTTCGAGGAGGTGCGACCGGGAAGGGTTTTCTGACGTCCGTCGTTCTCATCTGTACGAAACTTGACGCGTCAACAGAAACGGAAGGATTCATGGCACTCGAAGTAACGACCGCGACCTTCGAGCAGGAGGTCATCAAGTCCGACAAGCCCGTCCTCGTGGACTTCTGGGCCGAGTGGTGCGGCCCGTGCCACGCGGTCGCGCCCGTCCTCGACCGCATCGCCGCGGAGCGCGAGGACGAGCTCAAGCTCGTGAAGGTCAACATCGACTCCGAGCACGAGCTCCAGCAGCGCTACGGCGTCGCCTCGATCCCCACGATGATCCTCTTCAAGGACGGCGAGCCGTCGGCAGCAGTGATCGGCGCACAGCCGAAGGGCGCGATCGAGCGCTCGCTCGGCCTCGTCGCCGCCTAGCTCCTTCCCTCCCACTCCTTCCCCCCGCGCGAAGCCCGGCACCGGCCGGGTTTCGCGCGTCGGGTCGAGGTGCGGTGTCTGGCTTTCAGCCCGACACCTGCTCGTCGGTGGATGAGCGCCAAGCGTCGAGCGCATCCGGGACGTGCGTGAACGCCAGCTCGTCCGGTCCCGGCAGCTCGTCGGGAGCGAACCACCGGAGCTCGGCAACGTCGTCGGCCGCGACCGGCTCGCCGGCCTCCGTCATGCGCATCACCCAGTAGAGGTTCAGGGTCGCCGCGGCTTCGGGCGCGCCTCCGTAGACGTCCATCCAGGCGCCGAGGAAGCGAGTCGGCTCGCACCGGAGGCCGGTTTCCTCCTCGACCTCGCGCCTGATCCCGACGAGCGGATGCTCGCCTTCCTCGAGGAAGCCACCCACCGGGTCCCAGAGGCCCTTGTCGGGCTCGACCGCCCGGCGGGCGAGCATCACGCGTCCGGCGTCGTCCTCGACGAGCGCGCTTACGCACGGCACGGAGTTCGCGTAGTAGATCGAGCCGCAGGACGGGCACGCGGCACGCGAGCCGTCGTTGTCGAGCCCGGTCGTGCAGCGCGGGCAGGTCCGCCAGCCGTGGAGGATCGCCATGGCGCTACCGTACTGCGGGTGAGCCCGCGGCACGTTCCGGCGTCCGTGACGGAGCTGTCACGTGTCTCCCTCCTCTCCTCGCTGCCCGGGCAGACCCTTGCGCGCCTCGCCGAGCGGATGGAGCGCCAGGAGCTGCCGCCCGGCCGGATCATCGTCTCGGAGGGCGAGGAGGGCGACCGCTTCTACGTGATGCTGTCCGGCCTCGCGGCGGTCACGCAGGAGACGCGCGGCCCGCGGAGCATGGTTCGGCCTGGTGACTGGTTCGGCGAGGTCGCTCTCGCGATGGGCGTCCCGCGCACCGCGACCGTCACGACGATGACGCCGTCGGTCGTCGCGAGCTGCGACCGGGCGACGTTCGACGAGCTGCTCCGCCCGCTGTTCGCGGACGACGAGACCTGAGCGCGCATGGGCGACGCCTTCGACGCTCCCGGGGCCACCGTGCAGACGGACGGGGACGGGATCGAGTACCTCCTGTGGCGGCACGTGCTCGACGACGGCCGCGTGACGACGCTCTACGCGGTGAGGCACCCACGTCGCTCGACGCGCGTGCGGGTGGTGCACTTCCCCGACACCGAGCGTCTCGACGTCTGGTGCGCCGCGAACGAGGTCGACGAGGCGATCATCGGCGGCTTCTTCCTGCGCGACCCGTACCGTCCGCTCGGCGACCTGTGGATCGACGGGCGATCGTTGGCCCACGAGCCGATCGTCGATCCCTACGCTGCCCGCCGCGCCTGCGTCGTCGCCGACGGCGACGGTGTCCGTCTCGTTGCGCGGTCGGAGGCCCCCGACGAGCCGCCCGGCGACCTCGTGCACGCCGGGCCGCTGCTCGTCCGCGACGGGTCGGTCGTCTTCGACGATGCGGACGTCGAGGGGTTCTCCGCCGGCGCGGGGCAGTTCGACTCGGACATCACGGACGGCCGACACCCGCGCGCCGCCCTCGGCGTCTCGGACCGGCATCTGCTGGCGGTCGTATGCGACGGGCGACGCTCACGCGTCGACGACGGTCTCTCGATGCGCGAGCTGGCCGATCTGATGGTCGGCCTCGGTGCCGACACGGCTGTCAACCTCGACGGAGGCGGTTCCACGACGCTCGTCCACCGCAGGCATCTCCTCAACCGGCCGTACTCGACGCAGGACCAGCCCGCACCGGAGTCGCGTCCGATCGTGACGGCGCTCGTCTTCGAGCCTGGGATCTGAGCTCGGCTCAGTCGAGCTCGCGAAGGACGGCGTCCGACAGGCGTGGCCACGCCTCCTTCGCCCAGTCGCCGAAGTCTCTCGTGGTCAACGCGGCGCACGCCACGCCGCGGTCCGGGTCGACCCACAGGAACGTTCCGCTCCCGCCGAAGTGGCCGAACGTGCGCGGCGACGTCAGCGTGCCCGACCAGTGCCCAGCCTTCGCACCCTTCAGCTCGACCCCGAGCCCCCAGTCGAGCGGGCTGAAGCGGCCGAAGTCGGGCAGGACGCCGTCGAGCCCCGGGAACTGGACGCTCACCATCTCCGCGTGTGTCTCCGGCGCGACGAGCCGGGGCTGGAGGAGCTCGCGGCCGATCGCGAGGACTGCGTCGAGCGACCCGTGCATCCCCGCACCGGGATGTCCGCTCGGATCGAGCGACGCGCCGAGCGGATCCACGACCGCCGCCCTGACGTACTCGTCGAACGACATCTCCGCACCTTCGGCGAGGTGGGCGCCGAGGACGAGGAACCCCTCGTTCGAGTAGATCCGCCGCCGGCCGGGGGGCGCGATCGGGGCTTCTCCCTCGAACGGGAGGCCGGACGTGTGCGCGAGAAGATGGCGCACGGTGGCGCCGGGCGGGCCGGCCGGCTCGTCGAGGTCGACGACTCCCTCCTCGGCCGCGACGAGCACCGCGAGCGCCGCCACGGGCTTCGAGACGGAAGCGAGACGCACGACACGGCCCGTGTCGCCACGGGTCGCCACGACGGCGTCTGCCCGCGTCAGGCCCGCCGCGGCGAAGGGGACGTCCCAGGCGTCGATCTGGTGGAGCGCGTCCAAGGCGGCGATACTAGGCGCCCCGATGGAGCACAGGCTGATCAGCGGCCACTCACCGTACGAGGGTGTCGCGGGGTTCTCACGCGCGGTCGTCGTCGGCGACCGAGTGCACGTGGCGGGCACGGCGCCGATCCCGCCCGACGGCTCTCCGACACCCGACGGCGCGTACGAGCAGGCGGCTCTCTGCCTGGGAATCATCGGCGAGGCGCTCGCTCGAGCCGGTTCAGGGCTCGAGCACGTCGTGCGCACGAACATCTACGTCACCGCTGCCGAGCACTGGGACGAGGTCGCCCGCGCTCACGGCGAGGCGTTCCGGGACGTCCGCCCGGCCGCGACCTGCGTCGTCGCACAGCTCCTCGACCCTGCCTGGAAGGTCGAGATCGAGGCCGAGGCGGTGCTGCCGTGAAGCAGGTCGTCCCTCCCTCCATCACCGGGGTCGAGGGAGCGCCCGCAGCCAGCGTGCTCGATCACAAGTTCGGAACGAGCGACCCCTTCACGCTCGGCGTCGAGGAGGAGTACATGCTGCTCGACCCGAGGACCTTCGACCTCGTGCAGCACATCGAGACCGTCCTGGACGCGGTGCAGGGGGATGAGCTCGCTGACCGGATCAACGCCGAGCTGATGCAGTCCGTCCTCGAGATCGCGACTCCGGTGTGCAAGACGGCGGGCGAGGTGATGCACGAGCTGTCGAAGCTGCGCGGCTACGTCCGCGACGTCGCCGGCGGCGAGGGCCTGCGCGTCGGCTCGGCGGGGACGCACCCGTTCAGTCTCTTCGAGCGGCAGCGGATCACGGCGAAGGATCGCTACCACGCGCTCATCGACCAGCTCCAGTACGTGGCGCGGCGCGAGCTGATCTTCGGGATGCACATCCACGTCGCGGTCGACAACCCGGACAAGGCGATCCAGGTCGTCAACGGCCTCCTCCCCCACCTCGGGCCGCTACTCGCTCTCTCGGCGAGCTCCCCGTTCTGGCGCGGCGAGCCGACGGGGCTCGCGTCGAGCCGCCAGATCGTGTTCTCGGCGTTCCCCCGTTCGGGCCCCCCGCCGCGCTTTCGCGACTACGCCGACTACGCCGAGCTGGTGGGCCAGCTCGAGCGCACGGGTTGCATCGCCGACTACACGCACATCTGGTGGGACATCCGACCGCACCCCAAGTGGGGCACGATCGAGGTGCGGATCTGCGACGCCGTCACGCGCGTCGAGGACGCCGTCGCGATCGCCGCCTACTGCCAGGCGCTCGTGAAGGCGATCTCCGACCGGTACGACGCCGGTGAGGAGATTCCGAGCTACCACCGGATCCTGACGAGCGAGAACAAATGGCTCGCCGCCCGTTACGGGCTCGAGGCGCCGCTCATGGACCTCGCGACCGGACGACGGATCCGCGTCCCGATCGCGAAGCTCGTTCGCCGCACGTTGCGCGACCTCGAGCCGCACGCGCGCGAGCTCGGGTGCGAGCGCGAGCTCGAGGGGATCGCGGAGCTTCTCGATCGCGGCAACTCCGCCGAGCGCCAGCTGCGCGTCTACAACGCGAACCGCGACATCGTCGAGGTCGTGCGGGCGATCTCGGACGCGACCGAGGCGGTGCCGGGCTTGGACGAGCCCGACTGACGCCTCGCGATCAACGAGCGGCTGCGGCCCGTAGGGGATTGTGGTGCGCGTGCACGACGAACTCGCGCGTGTCGATCGCTGCGAGCCGAGGTCCGCGAACATCGGTCAGCACGAGGCTCCTGCCCTGCACCCGCATGCGCACGTCGAAGAGCCGGCCCTGGTTACCCCGCCACGGGAGCTCGACGCAGAGCGCCTTGCCGCGCACGGTGTCGAGCGCATGGACGAACGGCAGCCCACCGGGCTTCTGGTAGAGCGTGTAGGCCCAGACGCTTCCCGGGCCGTGCGCGCGCGTCACCGGCATCCCGGCCATCGAGCGTCCGCCGAGCCGGGGATCGACGACGGCCTCGCGGAGCAGCCTCCCCCGCGCGATGTCGTAGGCGCGAACCCGATACGTGACGTCGCGGGCGTGCTCAACGAGGTAGAGCTTGCGGCCGTCCGGCGAAAGAGCGTCGTACGACCAGACGCCTTTCAGCGTCACCATCCGTTGGAGGCGAAGGCTCGGCGCCGAGACGACGGCGAAACGGGACGTGCCTGCGACCGGCCCGGGCGACGCGAGCACGAGGGTGCGGCCGTCGTGCGCGAGCCCCTCAACGGAGCCGTCGAAGGCGACGAGCGGGAGACCCAGGACGCCCGTAGCGACGACACGGCGCACGCTCGAGCCCTCGGCGTCGTACGCCGTCACGGTCGTCCGGCCGGCCTTTGCCCGCGCGACGTAGCGGAGGCTCGCGTCGGCGCCGGCGATTCCCTTGCCGCCGAGCAGCACGCCGGGTGCCGGGCCTCCCTTGTCGGCGACAGCGACGCCCGCCAATGCGAGCGTTGCGACCACTCCTCCGACCACGAGCGAGACTCGTGCGATCACTGTCATTGCCGTCCTCCTCCTCGTCTCGATGGGTTACACCGATCGGTCGTGCGTCGTTCCACCTCTATGCCGCGACGACGAGGCAGGCGTCGTGAGCCACGCGCGATCCGTTCGACGCTGCGTGCCTCCCGCTCCTCTTGCCCGGAGACGATCCGGCAACGCCAGTGCCAGAGGGGCGGCAAGAAGCTCGCGCTTCTTCATGACGAGAGATACGCGCCGCGTGTCAGGAGAGGTCCGCACACGTCGGGGTCTGTCACCTGGGACCTCTGGAACGCCCTCCCGCGTATCCCCGTCATGGACCTCTCGAGGTCGACCCTGCGTATGGTCCTGCGGTGGCGCGGGCAGGCCGGGACGAGCGCGCCTGGGTACGCGGCGCACAGCGAGGATCCGCCTCGGACCTCGAGGCGCTCTTCCACGTCCACTGGCCGCGTGCGCACCGCGCCGCCTACCTCGTGGTGCACGACGCAGCGCTCGCCGAGGACATCGCGCAGGAGGCCTTTCTCTCTGCGATCCGCAACCTCGACCGCTTCGACCGGCGCCGCCCGTTCGGGCCGTGGCTCCACCGGATCGTCGTGAACCGTGCGATCGACGCAGCCCGCGCGCGGTCACTGCGACGGGAGAGCGAGCTCGCGGAGCACACGGCGAGTCACGACGAGCCCGCGCCCCTCGATCGCACCGTGCTCGTCGCACTCGCCGAGCTGCCACCGGAGCAGCGAGCCGTGATCGTCATGCGTCACCTGCTGGGGTACACGCCCGGCGAAATCGCGCGCGCGCTCGACCTTCCGCGCGGGACGGTCAACTCCCGGCTCAGGCGCGGCCTCGACGCGATGCGGGAGGCGCTGTGAGAGACGAGCTCGAGAGGGTCGTCGTTCCGGACGCCGACGCAGCGCGCGATCGGGCACACGAGGTCGTCGTCGCCGCGTTCGAGGCCCGCGAGCCGGTGGTCCGACCGAACCGCGTACGGCTGATCCTGGCCGCGGCGGCACTGACCCTGGTCGCCGTCGCGTTGGCCGTCGCCAGCCCGCCGGGGCAGGCCGTCGTGGACCGTGTGCGGGAAGTTGTCGGAGTCGAGCGCGCGGCGCCGGCCCTCTTCTCGCTCCCCGCCCAGGGCCGGCTCCTCGTCGCGTCCGATGCCGGCGTGTGGGTCGTCGAGCCGAACGGGAAGAAGCGCCTGCTCGACGGGTACCGTGATGCAGGCTGGTCGCCGTTCGGCCGGTTCGTCGTCTCCACTCGCGAGAACGAGCTCGCGGCGCTGGAGCCCGACGGTGACGTCCGGTGGACGCTCGCCCGTCGCAACGTGCGCTTCCCGCGCTGGACGGGGTCGGAGACCGATACACGAATCGCATACCTCACCGGACGGGCTCTTCGCGTCGTTGGTGGCGACGGTCGGGGCGATCGGCCGCTCGCCCGAATCGTGCGTCCGGTTGCCCCCGCCTGGCGACCCGGCGGCGGGTACGTCGTCACGTACGTCGACGGCTCGAACCGGGTCGTGACGCTCGACACGGGGCGCCGGCAGGCGCTGTGGCGTACGGCAGGCCGCGGCGCGGTCGAGGCTCTCGAGTGGTCGAGCGACGGTCGGCGGCTCCACGTCCTGCGCGCGGGTCGGGTCGACGTGCTGACGCGCGAGGGCAGGCCGTGGACGGGCCTTCGTCCCGCACGCGGAGAGGTCACCGCGGAAGCGATCGTCCCCGGCAGCCATGCCTATGCGGCCGCAGTGGCGCAGGGCGCGCAGTCCGACGTCGTGCTCGTCCGGGAAGGTGGAGGTCGAGTCTTCGCGGGCGAGGGGAGCTTCACGGACCTCGCGTGGTCGCCCGACGGCCACTGGCTGCTCGTCGGCTCGCCCCAGGCAGATCAGTGGGTGTTCGTTCGACCGAGCACTGGCCGGATCGAGGCGATCTCGGACGTCTCGGGCCAGTTCCGCTCGCAGAGCTTCCCTCGCGTCGAGGGCTGGTGCTGCCCGAAGTAGCGTCGAGGGGAAGCTTGCGTCGGCGGGGGGCGATACGGTCGTCGCCTCGTGGTCCAGCGTCGCTTCGTGCTCGTGGCACTCGCCGTCTATGCCGCGTGCGCCGTCTGGGCGACCTGGCCGGCTGTCCGCCACATGGACGACCACTACCTCGCCCGCCCGGCCGCGGGTCACGGACAGGCGGCTGCCGGCGACCACCTTCAGCTCGGCTGGGCCTTCTGGCTCGTCGGCCATCAGCTCGAACAGCGGGAGTCGCCGCTCGTCGACCCGTACTCGTTCCGTCCCGAGGCCGAGGCGCCGCCGAACCTGCAGGGGTGGTTGCTCGGCCTCCCGTACTGGGCGCTCTCGTCGGCGTTCGGTGACGTCTGGGCGTACGACCTCGTCGTGCTGCTCTCGTTCGTGCTCGCCGGCGCGCTCGCGTGCTGGTGGCTGCGCGCCCTGAAGCTCTCGAGACCGGCGGCGCTCGTCGGGGGCCTCGTCTTCTGCCTCATGCCGTACCGCGTCGGGCAATCCACCGGACATCTCCTCGGGCTCGTCTCGTTCCTGCTGCCGGCGACGCTCCTCGCCCTCGAGCGTCGGCGCTTCGTGCTCGCGGCGGCCTGCCTGGCCGCCCTTCCGCTCTCCGGCCAGCTCCACCTCGCGCTCGGCGCGATCCCGCTGGCGCTCGGCTACGCATGGGCGAGGCTCCCGCGTGCGATGTGGTGGAGAGCGGGCGCGGGCGCGGTGGTCGCCGCCGCGACGGGACTTGTCGTCGAGCGATGGGCGATCGCGGGCTCGATCGGCACGGGTCGCTCGTTCGCGCAGGTCGAGCGGTACTCGGCCGAGCTCGCGGACTTCGTCACGCGCGCTGTCGGGTCGGGCGTCGAGGAGCTCGTCTTCCTCGGCTGGCTGACGCCGCTCCTCGCGATCGTCGGGCTCGCCGCCGTGCGGCGCGAGCGAGGGCTGGCCGTCGTGCTCGGGCTCGCGGCGCTCGTGCCCTGCCTGCTCGCCCTCGGCGGAAACCTCCCGGGGTACGAGACACTCTGGCGCGCGGTCCCGGGCCTCGACTCGACCCGTGTCCCGGAGCGCTTGATGCCGATCGCGTGTCTCGCGTTCGCGGCCCTGGCGGCTCTCGGCTTCGAGAGCTTGGCAACGCTTGTGTCGAATCACCGCAAAGTCCTGTCGGCGGTCGCCACCGGCGTCGTTCTCGTCGTGCTCGCGCTCGACCTACGCGTGCCGGTGTTCGGTGCGGTCGCCGCGGACGAGCCGAACGGGGCATACGCCGCGATCCGGGGCCCCGGCCGGCTGCTCGAGCTCCCGGTCTTCAGGCCCGACGTCCACTTCGGGAGCGCCTACCTCGGCTACGCGCGCCAGAGCCCGCGTGAGCGGCCCCAGGGGTATTCGACGCTCGCTCCGCCGGCGGCCGACCGGCTCGCGCGGGACCTCCGCGGCCTCTCGTGCGGGCGGGGCGCGATCCCGCCACGGCTGGGCGTCGGATTCGTGACCGTGCACCGCGGGCTCTACGCCCAGAGCAAGTTCTTCGGCCGCTCGTGCCCGGCGCGGGCGGAAGCGGCGCTACGCGCGTCGGGCTGGCGGCTCGTCGCCCGCGACGGGCCGATCTCGACGTATGCGCGCTAGACGTGCGCGCGGCCACCGCCTGCCGCGAGCGCGTGCGCGACGGCTGCGAGGTTCTCCCGCCAGAGCTCCTCGGGGAGCGGCGGCAGGATGTCGTCCCAGATCGCGGCGAAGCTCGTCCGTAGCTGAGGCATGCGCGCGGGGCGCGCGATGAACCAGAAGTGCAGATGCGCGCTGCCGTCGCCCCAGCGACCGACGTGGACGCGGCCGATCTCGCCCACCGCGTCGACGGCACGCTCGACCCGGACGAGCAGCGGGCCGAGCTCGGCCGCTAGGTGCGCGGGCAGGTCCCCCAGGTCGCAGTGCTCTCGCGGCTGGAGGATCACGATCACGGGAAGGCCGCTCGGCTCCTGGAGAGGGGTCAGGAGCCAGCGCTCGTCGCTCCAGATCGCGTCGTCGTCGCGCTGCCGGCATCGCCAGCAGTCGGCGGGATCCTCGCCGAGCCGAGCCGGCTCGTCCCCCGGCGGCCGGAGCGGTCGCACGCGGATGTCTCCCTCGAAGGGGAACGTCTCCCAGTCGGCAACGGGCGGCATCGGCAGCCGCCCCTCCGGGCCGGCTGCCGCGAGTGCGCGGGCGTAGAGCTCCTCGGCCGTCTCAGGCACGAATCCAGTCTCGCACGGCCGAACCGGTCGGGCGCATCGTTCGAATCAGGCACGACCTCGACCGAAGGGAGTCCCCTCCATGCGCCGCACCATGCTCGTCCTCCTCGCGGCCGCGGCCGTCCTAGCTCTGTCCGTGGGCGTCATCGCCGCCACGGCAGGCGGCGGCTCGACGTCTGCGAGCGGCCAGATGCATTCCACCCACGCCATGACGGCGTCGACGCTCACGAAGTCCGACCTCCGCAACACGCTCAACAAGCTGCTCGGCGAGCACGCGGTGCTCGCCATGAACGCCACGAACCTCGGCGTCACGGGCTCGAAGAGCTTCCCCGCCGCCGCGAAGGCGCTCGACAGGAACTCCGTCGAGCTGTCGAAGGCGATCGGCTCGATCTACGGAGCGAAGGCGGCGAAGACGTTCCTCGACGGCCCTTTCCAGTGGCGGGCTCACGTCGGCTTCTTTGTCGACTATACGGTCGCCCTCGCCAAGAAAGACATGGCCGGTCAGAGCAAGGCCGTCGCCAACCTCAAGACGTACACCGTTCGGCACGGTGACTTCCTCGCCGGCGCGACGGGGCTGCCGAAGCTCGCCGTCCGCAACGACCTCCTGGGGCACGTCCTCGAGCTGAAGGGTCAGCTCGACGCGTACGCGAGCGGCAACTACGCGAAGGCGGCCGACACGTATCGCGCGGCCTACGCGCACATGTTCATGACCGGCGACCTGCTCGCGGGAGCGATCGCGAAGCAGCAGAAGCTGAGGTAACCGCAGCACGCCTAGAGGCTTGATGTGAGATCGGAGTGCGTGCGGGGATGGCCTGCACCAAGCAGCGTGGTCGGCTCGATCGGTGTGCAGGCTGGACGCCTGGATGCCGATCGAGACGGCCGCGATGCGCCGTGTGCAGGCCACCATCCGTGCGTGCTCCGGTTTCGCATCAAGCCTCTCACTGCGGGGGAGCTCGCTATCGCTTCCCCGCAGCTAGCGGGACGATCTCGAAGCGGTCGACGTCGACGAGCCCGCGGTCCGTGAGCTTGAGCGAGGGAATCACCGAGAGCGCGAGGAACGCCAGAGTCAGGAACGGCGTCGCGCCGCGCCAGCCGAGCTCCCCGGCGGCCTCGTTGCAGGCCCGGCTCTGGGCGACGACGACGTCGAGCGGCTGGTCGGAAAGGAGCCCCGCGACGGGAAGCGGGCACTCCGCGACGACGCGACCGCTGTCGACGGCGACGATCCCACCGCCCAGCTCCGCGAGTCGATGCACCGCGAACGCCATGTCCTCGTCCGTGACCCCGACGACGACGAGGTTGTGGGCGTCGTGCGCGACGGTCGACGCGAGCGCGCCCTGCCGGAGCCCGGCGCCGGTCAGGAACCCGAGCCCGATCCGACCCGTCGCGAGGTGACGCTCGACGACGGCGAGCTTCACCAGGTCTCGTCCGGGATCGGACGCGGCGTGACCGTCGATCACGAGCGGGTCTCGTTCGAGCGATGCGGTCACCACCTGGTCGTCGACCAGCCCGATCGCGCGGGCCGGGCCGCCCTCCCACGGGATCGCGAAGTCGGCCGCGTCGACGGGCTCGACGCGCACGGTCTGGCGCACCCACTCCGGGACCTCCGCCCGCGGCACGTCCTCGATCGAGCGGCCGCGCTTCAGCACGAGCTCCGGGACGAAGCTCTCGAGGTCGGGCAGGACGAGGACGTCTGCGACATAGCCCGGGGCGACGGCTCCGTGCCGGTCGAGACCGTGACACAGCGCGGGATGAAGCGACGCCATGAGAATGGCGTCTGCCGGATCGATTCCCGCGGCGACGGCATCACGCACCATCCCGTTCACGTGCCCCGAGTCGGCAATGTCCTCGGGGTCGCGGTCGTCGGTGCAGAAGGCGATCCGGCCCGGGCCGTACTCGGCGACGAGCGGCAGCAGTGCCCGAAGGTTGCGCGCCATGGAGGCCTCGCGGATCAGGAGCCACATCCCGGCGCGAAGCCGCTCGCGGCCCTCCTCGACCGTGAGCGCCTCGTGGTCGGAACGGATCCCGGCCGCTGCGTACGCCTGGAGCGCCTTCCCGAGGACGCCGGGAGCGTGCCCGTCGACGTGCTCGGCGCCTTCGAGCGCGAGCTTCTCGAGCTCGCCCGGATCGCCGGCGATCACGCCCGGGAAGTTCATCATCTCCGCGAGCCCGATGACCCGCGCCCGGCGCATGAGCGCCTCCAGGTCGCCCGGGGCGAGCGGCCGGCGGGGCGACTCGAACAACGAGGCGGGGACGCAGGAAGGCGCCATGAAGAACACCTCGAGCTGGAGGCCCGCCGATGCGTCGTGGAGCCAGTGCACGCCGTCCGAGCCGAGCACGTTCGCGATCTCGTGCGGATCGGCGACCACCGCGGTGGTCCCGAGTGGGAGCACGAGGCGGGCGAGCTCGTCGACGAGCAGCTTGACCGACTCGAGGTGCATGTGCGCGTCGATGAAGCCGGGCACGACGAAGCGCCCGCGGGCGTCGATCGTCTCGCTGCCCTCATATGAGCCGATGCCGGCAATCGTGCCGTCGACGATCGCGACGTCCGCCTCGAGCCACTCGCGTGTGAAGACGGACAGGACCCGACCTCCGCGAACGACGAGATCGGCCGGCTCGTCGCCGCGGGCGACCGCCAAACGCCGTTGCATAGGCGTCATCGCGCGGACGATAACGCTCCGGGCCGGGGCGACCGCGCCGGTTTGCCCCACCCGCCGGGCGGGAACATTCTCGACGTGGGCCCCGATCTCCCGCTCTGGGAAGGAGTCGCGCGTCTCCTTCTCGTGATCGTGCTGGCGGGTGCCGTCGGCCTCGAGCGCGAGCTCCGCGACCAGGAGGCCGGCCTCCGGACGCACATGCTCGTGGGCGTCGGCGCCGCGTTGTTCGTCATCACCGGCAACTTCGCGTGGTCGGAGCTCGAGTTCGGGAACGACGTCGGCGTCGTCCTCGATCCCTCCCGCGTCGTCGCGTACGTGATCACGGGGATCGGCTTCCTCGGCGCGGGGACGATCATCAAGCACGGCATCAACATCAAGGGGCTCACGACGGCTGCCTCGCTGTGGGTCGTCGCCGCGATCGGCGTGTGCGATCGGCGCAGGCGAGTACGGCCTCGGGGTCGTGGCAACGGCGATCGTGCTCCTGAGCCTCTGGCCGATTCGCATGCTCGCGGACGCGGTCGGCCTCCGCGCCGACCACTCGCATCGCCTCGAGCTCGAGCTCGACGCGCAGGGGAGCGTGGCCGCCGTCCTCGCGAGCCTCGAGGCGGTCGGCGGAGATGTCGCCTCGGCCCGGGTGACGGAGGAGGACGAGATCCGGCGGCTCGAGCTCGTCCTCGTCCAGCGCGACGCTGATCTCGGGCGCCTCATCGACGCGGCGGCGGCGTTGCCGAACGTTCGCAGCGCTGCGATCGCGTCCTGACCGCAACCGTTTCGCCGGACCGGTTGCCGGGAACGATGTCCGCATGAGAGCCGTCTTCGGGCTCTACGTCCTCGTGATCGTCGCCGGCGTCGCCCTCTCGGTCGTCGCCGCGCTCGTCGCCGGATGAAGACGTTCCTCAAGGAGAACGGCCTGTCGGTTTTCTTCGCGACGTTCTTCGCGATCTCGCTCACGGCCCAGTCGTTCGCCGGGCAACGGGCCTCCAGCGCGGAGCAGCGAGAGCACGGCGGCGCCTCGGTGTCCTGGTGGGAGTACGTCACCTCCGTCGAGTTCTGGGGCGCTGTGATGGAGAACTGGCAGTCGGAGTTCCTCCAGTTCACGGTCTTCATCGCCGCGACCGTATGGCTCGTCCAGAAGGGCTCGAACGAGTCGAAGCGGCTCGAGGACTCCGGCCTCGAGTCGGACGAACAGCAGAAGGTGGGGGCGCACGCCACTTCTCGATCGCCGCGCTGGGCAGCCGTGGACGGCCTCAGGCGACGCGTCTACGAGAACTCGCTGCTGCTCGCGATGGGGCTCGTGTTCCTCGCGACCTGGCTCGCCCAGTCGCTGAACAACTGGCGCATGTTCAACGACGAGCAGCGCCAGCATGCTGAGGCGACCGTCTCCTGGGGCAGGTACCTCCTCGATCCGAACTTCTGGGAGAAGACGCTGCAGAACTGGCAGTCCGAGTTCCTCGCGGTAGGCGTGATGGTCGTCTTCACGATCTACCTCCGCCAGCGGGGATCACCGGAGTCGAAGCCGGTCGGCGCCCCTCACGACGAGACGGCCACCTCGGGCTAGCCCACGCGCGACCACACGACGGTTTCCAGGTCGCTGCGAACGGGAAAGCGCGAATGCATGGCGACGAAGCGCACGTCCTCTCGCACGACCACGAAGCGCACGTCCTCCAGCACGAGCACGAAGCGCAAGAGCACCAGGCGAAGCCACGGGCCGCGCGCGATCTGGAGCGGCGCGATCTCCTTCGGCCTCGTCAACGTCCCCGTGCGGATGTACTCGGCGATCGAGACCACCGACCTGGAGTTCACCCTGCTCCACGCCGACGACGGCAGCCCGATCGGGTACCAGAAGATCTGCAAGCGCGAGGACAAGCCGGTGCCCGACGACGAGATCGTGAAGGGCTACGAGATTCGCAAGAACGAGTACGTCCACGTGACCGACGACGACTTCGCCGCCGCGAAGGTCGAGGGCTATCGCACGATCGCGATCGAGGCGTTCGTCGCCTACGAGGAGATCGACCCGATCTACTTCGAGCGGACGTATTACCTCGGGCCGGACGAAGGCGCCGAGCGCGTGTACGCCCTGCTGCTCCGCGCGATGGAGCGGTCGGAGCTGGCCGGCATCGCGCGATACGTGATGCGCAATCGCGAGCATCTCGGCTGCCTTCGGATCCGGGACGGCGTGATCACGCTCGAGAAGATGTACTTCGCGGACGAGATCCGGCCCATCGACGAGATCGAGCCGCGGAACGTCGAGGTCGCCAAGCAGGAGCTCGAGATGGCAGCCGACCTCATCGACCGCTTCACGTCCAAGTGGAAGCCCGAGAGCTACACCGACACCTATCGCGAGCGGCTGCTCGAGGTGATCAAGGCGAAGAAGAAGGGCAAGGAGGTCCACCGTCGAGCAGGTGCGCGAGCCCGACGCCCCGGAAGACCTCTTCGAGGCGCTGCGCGCGAGCGTCGAGGCCGCGAAGAAGTCGCGCAGCACGTCGCGTGCCTCACGGTCACGCCGTGCGCCCGCCAAGCGCAAGAGCAGCCGCAAGCCGTCACGTCGCTGACGCAGGGCTGCGGCACGCCGTGGTTTCCTACGCGTGCCGATGACCCTCGGAGACGAGATCGACGCGCTCTACGGCCTTCCGCTCGACGAGTTCACGAAGGCACGCAACGAGCTGGCGAAGAAGCTGCGCAACGAAGGCGACCGCGACGAGGCAGCAGATGTCGCGGCCCTCGAGAAGCCGTCGCTCCCCGCGTGGCTCGTCAACCAGCTCGCCCGTGAGCGCCGGAGCGACGTCCAGGCGCTCCTGAAGGCCGCCGCCGCGATCAGGAAAGGCGACGTCGACGCGGACGAGCGGTTCCGCGGGTCCGTCGACACGCTCGTCCGAGCCGCGCGGGAGATCCTCACGGCCGCCGGCCGCAAGCCATCGGACACGGTGCTGCAACAGGTCGCGACGACGCTTCGCGCGTCTGCTGCGGGGACCCCGGACGATCTCGCGGCGGGCCGACTGACGGAAGCGCAGGAGGCGAGCGGCTTCGATGTGCTCGCCGGCGCGACGCCGCGTCCACCGCGCGCGAAAGCAGCCAAAGCGAAGCCGTCGAAGCCGAAGGTCGACCGGGCTGCTCTCGACGGCGCCCGACGCGCGCTCACCGAGGCCCGGGACGAGGCGCGGGAGCTGCGGCGCCGGGTGGCCGCCGCGGAGCGAGAGGCGCGCCGCGCGCAGGACGCGCTGGACGCCGCGGAGACACGCGTTGAAGAGGCCGAACGGCGCCTCGAGTCGCTCCGGACGTCGGCGTAGCCGCTCGGACAGGAGCGATAGGCCGTCAGGTGTGGAGGGCGCGGTATCGGGGTACCTCCGACACCGGACGGGAGGTACTCGTGCAGGACAGCATCGATCGGGAAAACGAGCCGGCGCCTGAGGACGCGCCTCGCGAGGGCGAGTCGATGGAGGATGTCGTCCGTCGCGGCCGATGGTCGGGCACGCCGTTCGTCCTCCTAGGGAGCGTGGCAGCGAGCATCTGGCTCGTCGTTGCCGCGGTCGCCGGGATCGCGCTGCTCGTGTGGTGGCTCGCCTAGCGGCGCCGTCGCGAGCTAGCTCGGATCGGTCTGGACGGCGACGCGGGCTGCTTCGCCGTTCTTCTCCACCACGTAGAACCGATCCGTCGTCTCGACGACGCGCTCGAAGTCGAGCAGCTCGTGCCCGGGGGCCACGACGAACGTCGTCGAGTTCGCGCGCACGGCGTCGTACTCCGCGGCGGTCATCGCGACGCGCTCCCGACACTCGAGCCGTCCGCACTCGCAGAACACGTCGTTCAGCACGCCGGGCTCCGGCGGAGCGAGCTCGTTCACCTGCCGCCAGTAGGCCTCGTTCTCCCCGATCCGTCGTTCGCGCTCGCGCTTCTCGCTGTTCGTATCGCTCATCGCGAGGAAGACTACGGATTTCCCATCGCGACGGCGGCCCGCCGTTTCCGTTCGCAGGCGGGAGGGTAGAAACGAGCGGTCGACCATTCGCGAACCAAGGAGACATGCTGTGTACATCGGTGCAGGAACGCTCGCCGTCATTCTCATCATCGTGCTCTTGATCTGGCTCCTGTAGGGCGGCGAGGCTTTCGCGGCGGGCCGCGGCGAAAGGAGTCGGGTGGCGTCGGGGACGGCGCCGCCCGATCCCGGCAAGCCCCACCGGCGCGCAGGAACGCGGTCTGCGGCGAAGCTCTAGCGCGGCGTCTTCGCTCCGACGTGCGGCCGGATCATGCGCTCGATCTCACGACCGGTCGCGCGACCCTCCAGTCGGCCGAGGACCGTTCGGCCGCGCAGCAGCACGAGCGCCGGGACGGTGCTCACCTCGAACGCCCGCATGAGCCGCTCGTTCGAATCGGCGTCCACCTCGAGCACACGGAGCCGCGCCTTCTCGGTCACTCTCACCCATGCGACGAGGCTCGACATCCGGCGTGCGGGACCCGAGCGCCTGCTCGAGAAGAACACCAGTGTCGGCCGCTCGTCCTGCTGCGGCCGCACTTCTACGCTCATGAGGGTCGGGTACCCGTGAACGGTCGTGCGCAAAACGCCCGTTTCGGAGGCGGTCTCCCGGTCAACAACCTCCCATGGCGCTTGGCGAGATGTGGACCGTCCTGAAGGCCGCGTTCCAAGAGGCGCGCGACGACGACGTGCCTACGATCGCTCAGGCGCTCGCGTACGCGCTGTTCCTCGCCATCCCGGGCATCGTCCTCGTCACGCTCGGCGCGTTCTCGCTCGTCGCGGACGACGCAGATGTCGCGGGGCTCATCGGCCGCCTCGAGGGTGTGCTGCCGGCCGAGGCGGCGACCCTGCTCGAGGACAGCTTGAGCCGCTCGGCTGCGTCCGCACGAGATGGGATCCTCATGACGGTCTTCGGCTTCTTGCTCGCGCTGTGGGCGACGACGTCCGCCGCGACGACGCTCATGGCCGGGCTGACGACGACCTTTGACCGCCGGGACTCGCGCGGGTTCGTGCACAAGCGCCTCGCGGCGCTCGCGATCGTCGCGTGCCTGCTGGTGGCGATCGGACTCGTCCTCGGTCTCCTGGTGCTCGGGCCGCACGTCGAGCGTTGGATCGGCCGGGCGAGCGGCGCACCGACGCTGACCGCCTGGGCGTGGTGGACCGCGCAGTGGCCGATTCTCGTCGGGGGGCTCCTCCTGGCCTTCGCGGTCGTCCTTGCGATCGGCCCGGACGTCGAGGAGCGGCGGTGGCGGCTCGTGACGCCCGGAGCGCTCGTCGCGCTCGTCATCTGGCTCGTGGCGTCGGCGGGGTTCGCGCTCTTCACGGCCCGGTTCGGCACGTACGAGAAGACGTGGGGCACGCTGTCGGCCGTCGTCGTGACGCTCATCTGGCTCTGGCTCACGGCCGGAGCGCTCCTGTTCGGCGCCGAAGTGAACGCCGAGGTCGAGCGCGCGGCCGCTCGCGAAGAGGAACGCAGCTCGCCGCCGCTCGCGACGAGTGCTACCGAACGACCGACCCGGCCGTGAGCTCGGGCGCGATCCGGAGACGCTCGACGAGCGTCATGAAGGCCGCGCCGAACGGCGACGCGTCGACTCGAGACCGTACGTGCTCCCAGTCGACCTGCTCGCGTAGCGCACGCGCGATCTCCAGCACCGCTCGAAAATCGGGGGTCTGCTCGTTGAGAGCCAGCACCTTCGTCGCGAGGACGTCGTCGATCGACGCAACCCTCATCGTCTGCGCCATCACTTCGACATCCGACGCGCGGTCGAACATCGCGTCGTCCACGGAGCCGCCCGACGGTCGGAAGATCAGATCGACGAGCGTGGCGCCGTCCCAGGCCTTGTAGAGCCATCCCTCCGGCGGGCGCTCGACACGCATGCCCAGCTGCTCGAGCGATGCGAGGCCCGCCTCGGCGTGTTCCTCACGCACGAAGAAGTCGACGTCGTGGTCGGTGGGAGGGCCGCCGCGCGCCCAGGCCGCCAGGCCGCCGCCGAGGAGTACCGGCACATCGGCCGCGGCGAAGGCCGCAGCGGCCTTCTTCATCGTCCCGATCAACTCGGGGAACGACTCGGTCGTCGTGTACGCCATCTCGCGCAGAGGTACCCGGCGCACGCCCACTTGGAACGTTGCTGCGACCGCCGGCGTGACTTCTGACGGGACGTCAGCTCGGAGCCGACGTTACGCCACCGGAGCTCCCGGGTACGGCTCGGTCACCCCATGAAAAGGAGACGGCTATGACCGAGATCGGAACACCCCGCGAGCTCTTTCTTCACGAGCTGGGAGACATCCTCTACGTCGAGCGGGCGCTCGTCGACGACGCGCTGCCCAGGCTCATCGACGAGGTCCGCGACGACGAGCTGAGGAACGCCCTGGAAACGCACCTCGACGAGACCCGCAAGCACGTCGAGAACGTGGAGAGGGTGTTCGAGCTGTTCGGCGAGACGCCGAAGCCCGAGCAGTGCATCGGCTTCGACGGCCTCGCGAAGGAGCACGACAAGCTCGTCGAGGAATCCTCGCCCGAGCTGATCGACATGGTGGATCTCGGCGCAGCTGCCCGAACCGAGAACTACGAGATCGCGGCTTACGAAGGCTTGCGCAGAATGGCGAAGGCTCTTGGCGAGGACAAGGCGGTCGAGCTTCTCGACGCGAACCTCGCCGAGGAGAAGAACGCGCTCCGCGAGGTCGAGAAGCTCTCGACCCGCATCAGCAACGACTCCGCGAAGCAGGCGGCGTAACCCCGCGACACAGTGGAAGCCCAAGCCCTCTCGCCGCCCCACAGGCGGCGAGAGGGCGCCGACGAGCGAAGCGTGCGCGACGGTTCCCCCGCCCACGTGAGCGGGTAGACGGAGAACGTGGCTCCGGTTCTGCGTATCGCTGCGGCAGGCGACCTCCACGCGTCAGAGGAGCACCGCGAGCGGATCACGCATGCGTTCGCGGAGATCGTCGAGCGCGCTGACCTCGTCCTGCTGGCCGGCGATCTGACGACGTACGGGCTGCCGGAGGAGGCTGCCGTGCTTGCCGACGCCTGCCGCGTGGTAGCGCCCCTCCCCGTGGTCGCGGTCCTCGGTAACCACGACCATCACTCCGGCCGATCGGCGGAGATCACGGCCGCGCTCAGGGACGGCGGCGTGACGGTTCTCGAGAGCGACCACCTCGTGCTCGAGCTCGGCGGGATCGAGGTCGGCGTCGCGGGGACGAAAGGGTTCGTCGGCGGCTTCCCGGGCGCGGAGATCGCCGATTTCGGCGAGGCTCTCCTCCGCGAGGTGTACGCGGAGACCTCGCGGGAGGTCGCTGCCCTCGAGAACGGCCTGGAGGCGATCTCCGGATGCCATCGCCGACTCGTGCTCCTCCACTACGCCCCCATCAGCGACACGCTGACGGGCGAGCCCAGCGGCATCTGGGCGTTCCTCGGCTCGGGCCGCCTCGCGGGGCCGATCGGCGCCCACCGCCCCGATGCCGTGTTCCACGGCCACGCGCACCACGGCCGGCCGCGCGGCGCCATCGGCGAGGTCCCGGTCTGGAACGTCGCGCGGCACGTGACGGGCGAGGACTTCGCGATCGTCGAGGTGTAAGCGCGGGTCGGGACGAGGCTCCCGACGGCTGCTACCTGGCCCAGCCCGCTGGTTGCTTGCCCCCCAACTATTCGTTGAGCTGCGTGAGCCTCCGTTCGCCAGTGCCGTCTGCTTTCACGGTGTACACCTCCCGGTTGCGGAGGTAGGCGATCGTCTGCCCGTCGGGTGACCACGCGAACCAACGCACGTTCTCTGCATGGCGTGTCAGCCGTCGCAGCCCGCTGCCATCGGCGTTCACGACAAAGAGGTCGGAGTTTCCGACCGATCCGCGCTGGCCGTCGAATCCGAACTGGCCGTCGAATCTCCTGAAGGCGATCCGGCGACCGTCCGGGGACCACGCCGCCGCGCCCGAGGTGGCCTTGCCCGCCACCCTCCGAGGGTTGCCTCCGTCGGCGTTCATGACAAACAGCCCGAGCTTGTGGTTCCGGGCGTTAGCAAAGCTCTGCACGAGGGCGATCCGCTGCCCGTCGGGCGACCACGCTCCCGCGAACGGGACGTTCCTGGGCAGCTCCCTGTGCCCGCTGCCGTCGGCTTGCACGAGCGAGCGCCCGAACCGGATGGTCTTCCCGTCCGCCGACCAGCTTGGATTGAACAGCCGCTCCGGGCGTGTCGTCAGTCGCCGCAGCCCGCTCCCGTCGGCATTCACGACGTAGAGGTACGTCTCGTACCGGGGCGCGCACGGTCGGCGCACGCATTGCTTCTGGACGACGAACGCAATCGCCCGCCCATCAGGCGACCAGGCCGGATCGAGATCGTTCGCCGGAGTCCGCGTCAGGTTGCGCAGCCCGCTCCCGTCGGCGTTCATCACGTAGATCTCGGCGTTGCCGTCGCGTCGGCTGACGAATACGAGCTTCCGTCCGTCGCGCGACCAGCTCGGATGGCTGTCGCTCGCCGGCTGCCGGGTCAGGTTCTCCTGCGCGCTGCCGTCGGCGTTCATCACGTAGATCTCGGCGTTGCCATCGCGTCCGCTCACGAACGCGAGCTTCCGCCCGTCGGGCGACCACGCAGGTGTCTGCACATCGCCCGGCGTGGACTTGCCGTTGATCAGCGCGAGGATGTGATCCCCGATCGCGACCGCGGGCGCAACGAGAAGCCCGGCGACAACGACCATCGCGGCGACGGCGACCAGCACGCCGGGACGGCAACCGCTTAGCCGCCGTCTGGACGATGAGCTCCCGCGCGGTCGCGTACGTCATCCCAATCGGCGACTACGGAGTCGGCACCGGAAAGATCCGCTCGAAGGAGTCGGCGACCTCGAGCTCAACGTCAGTCATCGCACTGCCTCCTCGTAGCCGCGCCGAAGCGCGGCGTGCGCCGCGGCGAGCGTTGCGGACACGGTGCCGACCTCGACGTCAAGAGCCGTCGCGATCGACCGATAGTCGAGATCGGCGAAGTACCGGAGAAACACCGCGAGCCGCTGGCGCTCGGGAAGAGACGCGATCCAGGCACGCACGTCGGCATCGTGTTCAGGAGCGCCGTTCGTGGACTCGGCCGTCGCGGAGATCGACTCGAAGGCTGACGCACGGCCGCGTCGTAGCGCGAGTGCCTCGTTGAGCACGATCCGCCAAACCCAGGCCTCGAGCGGAGCGTCACCCTTGTAGCTGTCCCGCTTTCTGACAGCTTGTACGAACGCGTCCTGCACGGCGTCCCTGCCCGCTGCTTCGTCGCCGGTGATAGCGGTGGCTGTTCGCACGAAACGCGGTAGATCAGCTCGGTAGAGCGACTCGAGCGCTTCGACCGTGGCTTCGCGGGCCGCCATCTCAGTCATTCGATGCGCGAGGGAGGGCGCTTTGTTTAGTCGCCGGCTGGCGAAGGTGCCGACTACGGCTCTCCGATCCGGTGCGGTGGCCAGTAGGTCACTTCCGCACGACCGATGATGTCGTCCCGGCGGACCACGCCCCAACGGCGCGAGTCGCAGGACATCGTACGGTTGTCGCCAAGGACGAAGTAGCTCTCGCCGGCGATACGCGACCAGTCTCCGCTCGCGCGACCGCGGTGGCCGGGCTGCAGGTAGGGCTCGACGAGCGAGACGCCGTTGATCAACACGAGTCCGTTCCGCATCGACAACTTCTCGCCGGGTAGTCCGACAATCCGCTTGATGAAGGTGCCACCGGCGTTGCAGGCCGCCTCGACTCGGGCAGGCGCCTTGAAGATAACGATGTCGCCGCGCCGGGGCTCGTGGAACCGGTACACGAGCCGGTTTGCGATCACTCGATCCGCCACCCGCGAGAGGCAGCCGCTGACGGGTTTCGCACAGTGCAGGGTCGGCTCCATCGACGGTGTGGGAATGCGGTAGGGCTTCGCAACCTCCGCCTGGACAGCCAGCACGGCGATCGCCGCCAGGGTGATCGTCAGCGCCCAGTCCACCAACGTTCGGGCCTTCTTCGGAAGCCGGGACCGAGACCGATCAAGAACGCGCACGCGTCTCAGAATGCCATCGATGTGCGACACAGGCACCCGTGCGTGGAAGCTCTTAGGCCGCCGCGCGCGAGCGTCGGATGCGCCACGAGCGGAGCAGGCTGAGCAACGCCGCCTCCTCCTGCTCGAGTCCACGCGCCGTCACCACGCGAAGACGGCGCTCGCGAAAGTCCTCGAGTGTCCTGCCGTCCTTCCACTGCTCGACGACCGCCGGGCTGACGTACGAGGCCCGAGCGACGGCCGGGGTGTTGCCGAGCTCGTCGCCGACCCGGCGCATCACCGCCGCCAGGACGCGGCGCTCGTCGGCGGCAGAGTCGGGCGGCCCGTGCTCCGCGAACGCGAGGGCCGCTGCGAGCGTCCCGCCCCAGGTGCGAAAGTCCTTCGCCGTGTAGCCGTCACCCAGGTGCGAGGCGATGTACTCGTTGAGGATCCCACCCGTGAGATTGGCAGGGTCACCGTTCCGTTCGAAGCGGAACAAGCGCGAGCCGCCGGGATAGTCGAGCAGGGCGCGAACCGCCTCGGCGAGCTCGGCGTCCACAACCGTCCGCCGGACGAGCAACCGCTGCTTCGAACGGAACCGGAACTCGACCCGACGGCCTCGCACGGTCGCATGGCGCTTCGTGAGCGTCGTGACGCCGTACGTCCGGCTGACCTTGGCATGTCGCTCGGAGCCGACCCTGAACCACGCGCGGTTGACGAAGGTCACGGCGAGGGCGCACGCCCAGTCACGCTCGTAGGGGCCGAGGGCGAGGTGCTTCGCGGTCGTGTCGCGGAGCGCCGGAAGGCGCTCGCCGAACGTGACGAGACGGTCGTACTTGCGCTCCTCCTGGGCCGCACGAAACGCCGGATGGTAGAGGTACTGACGCCGACCGGCGCGGTCCACCCCGGTTGCCTGAAGCTTCGCTCGTGCGTTTGGCGAGATCCAGACGTCCTGCCAGGCGGGCGGGATCACGAGCCCTTCGATGCGCGCCAGCTTCTCCTCGTCTGTGATCGGCCGGTCGTGCGCGTCGACGTAGCGGAACCGCTTCGTCCCCGTTCTCCGCCACCCCCCGCGCCGCGCCATGATCTACCGGGAGTCCCGCTCGAGCGGGCTCACGCGGCGGCCGGGGCCCTCGCGTACCGCGGCAGAAGCTCCTGCTCGGCGAACCGGAAGAACCCTTCCTGATCCGGGCCGACCTGGTGCACGTACACGTGGTCGTACCCGGCGTCCACGAACGCGTCGATCGCGTCGGCATGCTTCTCGACGTCGGGCCCGCAGACGACCGACTTCGCCACGTCGTCCGCGGTGACCATCGCCGCGGCGGCCTCGAAATGCGACGGAAGCGGGAGCTCCTGGGCCAGCGGGCCTTCGAGCGCGGCGTTCGGCCAGATCTCGTGCGCGGCCCGCCTCGCCTCGGCCTCGGACTCGGCCCAGCAGACGGTGAGCTGCCCGAAGCGCGGCTTGCCCGCTCCGCCGCCGTCGTCGAACGCCTCGAGCAGCTCTCGCTCGGGCGCGGTCCCGACGAAGCCGTCGCCGATGCGACCGGCGAGCTCGGCGCTCTTCGCCCCGCCGGCTGCGACCATCACGTCGATCGGAGCGTCGGGAAGCGTGTAGAGGCGCGCGTTCTCCACGGTGTAGTGGCGTCCGCGATGTGTCGTGAGCTCACCACTCCAGAGCTCGCGCATGAGGGCGACTGCCTCCTCGAGCATCTCCCGACGCAGGTCGGCCGGAGGCCACCGGTGGCCGAGAACGTGCTCGTTGAGGTTCTCGCCCGTGCCGACTCCGAGAAAGAATCTGCCCGGCAGCATCGTCGCAGTGGTCGCGGCTGCCTGGGCGATGATCGCAGGATGGATGCGCATGGTCGGGCACGTGACGCCCGTTCCGATGCGGATTCGCTCGGTACGGGCGGCGATCCCGCCGAGGACGCCCCACACGAACGGGCTGTGCCCCTGCCGGTCGATCCAGGGATGGAAGTGATCCGAGACGAGAGCGAAGCCGAAGCCCGCCTCCTCCGCGCGTACCGCGTACCCCACGAGATCGAGGGGCGCGTGCTCCTCGCTCGAGATGGCATAGCCAAGCTCCACGTCCGTCTCCTTCCTCCTCCAGGCCCGGCGTACGGCCGCCGAGGGCGGCGGGCGTGGCGTCCGGTATCGACCGCGTCGTTCCCAACCCAGGCGCCCCGCAAACGTGGCGTGCGCCACGTGCGCGACAACGCGCGCTCGCCGAGGGATTAGGCGCCGTCGAGACCGGGTACCACCTCGAACGTCGCGCGGGAGCGCGGCACTTTCTCTCACGAGCAGGAGGACGTCATGGGTATCGGTCTCAGTCTCATCCTGATTGCCGCCGGAGCCATCCTGACCTGGGCGGTGACGGCGGAGGCGTCCGGCATCGACCTCAACACGGTCGGCGTGATCCTGATGGTGGTCGGGATCGTCGGAGCGGTTCTCTCGCTCGTCTTCTGGTCGAGCTGGGGCGGCTTCGGGGGTTACCGGCGCGACACGGTCGTGCGCGAGCGTGACCTCGTAGAGCGTTAGATCGCGCGCGTAACGCGCGCAAGGAAGACGGTTCGGGGGCGCCCACCTGGGCGCCCCCGGCATTATCTCTTCGAATGACGCGCGTTCATCCCCACGTGGAGCGGTTCGAGGGCGGCCTGGTGCTGACGCTCTCCGGCGAGCTGGACGCCTACGACGCACCCACCCTCCGCGCCGCGTTCGCCGACGCGGCCGCCGACGGGAGCGCCTCGGCCGTCGTGCTCGACCTCACGACCGTCTCGTTCCTCGACTCGACCGCTCTCGGCACGATCGTCGGGCTCCTGCGGCGTGTGCGCGAGCGTGGCGGCGAGCTGCGGGTCGTCCTACCGGAGACAGAGGCGCGACGCATCTTCGAGCTGACCTCGCTCGATCGGTCGCTCGACGTCAGGCCGGATCGCGCGAGCGCCCTCCTCGCCTGACGCTCAGGCGGAAAGGAGCTTGGTGAGTCGCACGGTGGTGCCGGCGCCGCCGGGCGGCGGCCCGTCGACCGCGAGGTCGTCGACGACTGCGCGGATGATCGCGAGGCCCATGCCCGCCTCGACCGGCTCTTCGCCGACGCGGATGTCGTCCGGAATACGGTCGAGCGACAGCCCCTGCCCGTCGTCCTCGACGGTCACCTCGATCGCGTCGGACGTGACGTCGAAGCGAATCCGGACTGCGCCCGGCTCGTCCCCGTAGGCGTGGCGGACCGCGTTGCCGCAGACCTCGGTCACCGCCAGCTTGAGGTCGGCCAGCGCCGATTCGCTCATCGGCGCCTCGCGCGCGATGCCCGCCAGCGCGAGCCGCACGAGAATCAGGTACTCCGCCTTGGCGGGGATCGTGAGCCGCACGGTGCTCGAGCTCACGTCTGGTCCTCCGTGATCGCCTCGAGGCGTCCACGCATCGTCACGAGCGCGCGGCGGAGCAGGCGGGAGACGTGCATCTGCGAGATGCCGATCCGCGCGGCGATCTCCGACTGGGTCAGCCCCTCGAAGAACCGCATCTCGACGATTGCCCGCTCGCGCGTGTCGAGCGCGTCGAGGCCGGCCTCGACGAGCACACCGTGCTCGACCTCCTCGTACCCGGACTCGACCTCGCCGAGCACGTCTTCCATCGTCTCTTCGTCGCTGCCACCGGGGCCGAGCGGCTGCGAGAGGGAGCGAGTCGAGTACGCGTGGTACGTCTCGAGCGCCTCGACGACCTCGTCCTCGCCGATGCCGATCGTCTCGGCGAGCTCTGCGATGGTCGGCGCCCGTCCGAGGTCTGCGGTGGTGGTCTCGATGGTGCGCGTGAGGCGAAGGCTCAGCTCCTTCATGCGCCGCGGCACGTGCACCGCCCACGCACGGTCGCGGAAGTGGCGCTGGATCTCGCCGACGATCGTGGGTACCGCATAGGTCGTGAACTGCGTGCCGCGCTCCAGGTCGAAGCGCTGAATGGCGAGCACGAGCCCGATGGCGCCCACCTGAACGAGGTCCTCGAGCGGCTCGCCGCGCCCGCTGTACCGCGAGGCGACGCTTCGCACGAGCGGCATGTACCGCTCGACGAGGCGGTCGCGCGCGGTCGCGTCGCCGGCCCTGTGAGCCTCGAGCAGCTCTACGAACTCGGGGTCGACTGCCAACGTCGTCATCCGTCTCGCCGGTGGCGGGCGGCGGAGACCAGAAGCTCGGCAAACGCTTCGGCACGGTCCTCGGGGACAACCTCGTTCGCGTCGTCGACGAGTCGTTCCAGCACTCGCGAGACGGCGGGATCGGCGACACCGCCGTCGACAAACGGGCCGAGCCGCACACGGAACCCGTCCTCGGCCGCCCGCACCTCGAGCGTCACTGTCTCGCCGACCACACCGTGGGCGAGCAGGCTTTCCACGGCGAGCAGCAGGTCCTCGACCCGGTCGACGGGCAGCTCGAAGCGGGATGCCAGACCACCCAGCACGAGCCTGCCGACGCTGCGGTACCCCTCGGTCGCCGGGAACTCGACGAGGACGGTGTCGGGGATGGCGGGACTCGCGGCGGAGCTGCTCAACCGCCGCCCGCTCCGTCGATGGCGGCTCGTCGGTCGGAGTGCATCGTGAAGATACGGTCGAGCAACGTGATCTCGAAGATCCGGCGAATGTGCTGATCGGTGCTGACGACGCTCACACCGCCGCCCGCGGGTCGCAAGCGCTTCACCGCGCCGAGAAGAACGCCGAGCGTCATCGAGTCGATGAACGTCGCCTCGCTGAGGTCGACGACAAGGTGCACCGAGCCTCGATCGATCGCATCGGTCAGAGCCGTGCGAAGCTCCGAGGCTGTGTGGAGGTCGGCCTGCCCGTGAACGGCCACGACGCTCACGCGGTCGGAGATGTCCTCCACGTCGACGGCGAACGACGTGTCCTCCGCGCCGTTCGGTCGATCCATCGATTCGATCTCGCCAGCCACGCGGGACTTCTCCTACCCGGGAGAGCGCCGCGTCAAACGGCGTTCGGCGGACCACCGACTTCGAGGGTAACCCGGGAGGCCCTCCGACCCTCTCTCGTCGCCGCTCACGAGCGCTTACGCGAGACGGCGCGCTGCAGCTCGGCCTTCGTCATCTTGGAGCGGCCTTTCACTCCGAGATTCTTGGCCTCCTCGTACAGCTGGTCCTTGGTGCGACCGCGCGGCCCCTTGCGGTTGGCGCGCAGTCCGCCCCTGCGCCCCGAGGAGATGTCCTCGCGGGAAAGCCGCGAGGGCTCTCTCGCCTCCCCCGATCGCGCACGCTCCTTGTTCACGGTTCGGGCCGCGATCTCCTCCGCGCGCGGCTCGCCGCGGTCTTCGAGCGACTCCTTGATGTGCTCGTACTGCCGACCTCGCTTCGATCCCTTCTTCACCCCACGCGGTGGCATGGCGGTCGCCTCCTCGTCTTCAGCTCTCGTCGATCTCGGGCGGCCCATACCCCGCACCGTCACGGCTCGAAACCTCGGCCAGGAGCACCGACACCGCCTCCTCGACCGTCGCGCGGACGGGGAGCACCTCGCCGAGATGAACGAGTGCGATCACACGTGCGGTCGGGCTCGACTCTGCGACGGCGAGCGCGACACCTCCACCCTGCGAGGCCCCAATGCGCGCCAGGCCGAAGAGCGCATGGAGCCCGGCGCTGTCGACGAAGGTGACCTGGTCGAGATCGACCACGAGCTTGCCGCCGGCCACGAGCAGGTCGAGGCGTGACCGCGCCTTGTCGATCGCGAGCTTGTCCAGCTCTCCCTCGAGACGGACGACCTGGACTCCGCGCACCTCGTCAGTGCTCAGCTGGATGCGTTCCATGGCTCCGTGCAGGCTCGCGTGTGAGCGGCCGCTCCATAACGACGCGCGTGCCGGAGGGGCTTCGCTCGACGTCGACGGACGCCATCAACGACTCGATCAGGCGAAGCCCAAGACCTCGATCGTGCCGCACCTCGGGCTCCTTCCAGCGGCCGCGATCGACGACCCCGATGCGCACGCGGTCGCCGGAGAGCGCCGCATCGACCCGGACAACAGCGCCGTCCCCCGCGTTCGCGTGCTCGATTGCGTTGGCCCCCGCCTCCCACGTCGCGAGCAGTATGTCGCGCGCATCGACATCGGGAACGGCGGCGGAGTCGAGCCACCGTTCGAGCTCCTGGCGGAGGTACGGCAGCGCGTCCGGGTCGGCGGGGAACGTCAGCTCGAGCGGGGCAAGCAACGCCGGGTCGAGCAGGACGGCGAGCAACGCGACGTCGTCTTGCCGCGCCTCGGCGCCGAGCAACTCGCCGACGAGCGCGTCGACGAACGCGTCTGGCTCACGGGGCGCGCGTCCCGCGGCGTTCGCAAGACGGGCCAGTCCGTCGTCGATGGAGAGGCCTCGACGCTCGACGAGCCCGTCCGTGTACAGGACGATGATCGACCCCGGCTCCAGCACGGTCGTGTGCTCCGTGTAGTCGAAGCCCGTGTCGACGCCGAGCGGAAGACCTCCGTCGCCCTCGATGAACCGCGTCCTGCCGTCCGGGAAGACGACGAGCGGCGGCGGATGACCGGCCGACGCGAGCGTGACCATGAGCGTCTCCGGGTCGAGCGCCAGGTACGCCAGCGTGGCGAATGGCACGTCGATGTAATTCTCGAGCAGGAGATTGAGCTTCGTCACCGTCTGGGCAGGAGTGAGCACGTCGAGCGTGAGCGCCCGCATGCCGTTCCGCAGCTGCGCCATCGTCGCGGCCGCCTGCACACCTTTCCCGACGACGTCGCCGACGACGAACCCGAGGCGGCCGTCGGGAAGCGTCAGCGTGTCGAACCAGTCGCCGCCCACGTCGACCGCGGTCGAGCCGGGAAGGTACAGCGCGGAAACCCGCACGCCCTCCATCGACGGCACGGTCTCCGGCAGGACGCTCCGCTGCAGCGTTTCTGCCACCACCCGCTCGCCCTCGTAGCGCCGCGCGCGATCGAGCGAGAGGCCGCACTGCGCGGCAACGGCCTCGAGGAACGCGCGCTCGTCGTCGACGAGCCTCCCCGGCTGCGCCCAGGCGAGCGCGGCCAGACCCAGCGGTGCGGCACCGGCGCTCACCGGGAGGAACGCGAACGAGCGCAGGTCTGAATCGACAAGCGCCGCCCGCAACTCCGGATGCGCAGCCACGAGAAGTTCGACGTCGTCGTAGAAGAGGGGCTCCTGAACGCGAACGGCGGTTGCCGCCGGACCGGAGGACGTCACCGGAACTATTCCCTCCGGGCCCAGCAACGCGTCCGGGAAGCTCTTGGAGCGAACGGCGTGGAGCTCGTGACCCTCGTCGTCCAGCAACGCGAGCGCGGCTGCCGACGCGCCGACTGCTTCGACCGTCTCGTCGAGGAAGGTGCCGGCGACCTCGGCGGGGGTGAGCGCTCCCGAGAAGGCGGCAGTCAGAGCCTGGAGACGCCGCGTACGGCGAGCCGAGACCTCAGCCTGGATCCTCGCCTCGTGCTCACTCTCGTGGAGCCTCGCGCGCTCGAGCGGCTGCGCCGCCTGGCCGGCGATGGTCTCGACGAGCCTCCGCGTGCCCTCGTCGGGAAGGTGCCCGGGCCGGAACTGGGCAAGGAGCACCCCGACGGGACTGCCTTCGATCATGAGCGGCAAGGTCGCAGACGGGCTGCGCTGCTCGTCCCCCACGCCGTCGTCGAGCCAACGTGGCGCCTCTGGTAGCGGGGCGTCGCCGGGGAAGGCGACGAACCCCGGGCCGACCGCGTCCCCGTCTCGCGCGAGCGCGACATCGGACGCGACCGACGCGAGCAACTCGGGCTCGCCTCCGCTCCTCCCGACGTCGTAGACGGCCACGGTCTCGGCACCTGCGACGGCGAGCACGCGACCCGCGACCAGTGCCGCGATCTCGGTTCTCGTCGAAGCGGCGCCGAGCGAGCTCGCAAGCGCATGGAGTTGTGCGAGGTCGCCGGCCAGGCGCTCGGCGCGCGCTCTCGCAATCTGCTCGGTCTCCTCTGCGCGTCGCCGCACGCCCTGCTCGATGACGAGCCCCGCGTGATCGGCGAAGCGGCGAACGAGGGCGAGCGTCTGCGCGTCCGGCTCCGGCACGACGCGTGCCCAGCGAAGCGCGAGCAACATCTCCGGTCGCCCCGAGACGACGACCGGGACGCGGAGCACGGAGCGCACACCCTCGGCCAGGATGCGCTCGAGCCTCTCGCCCTGCACCGTCGTCCGCGCATCGGGGAAGAACGTCGGCTCGCGCCGTTCGAGCGAGAGCTGCATCCCGGGATAGTCCTGCGGCTCGACAACGTGTCCCGGCGGCGTGTCCGGAGACGGGGGCTCGCGCCAGATCACCTCGAGAAAGCCGTCGGTCACCTTCCAGAGCTGCGCGACGTCGGAGTCGAACATCTCGCGTGCCTCTACGCAGATCGCCTCGGCAACCGTCTCCGGGGGCTCGTCCGCAAACCGCGGGACGAGTCGTGCCACACGGTCCAGGCCCTCACGAGCCGAACGCTCGCGTTCGTAGACCAGCGAGCGCCCGAGCGCCTGCCCGCCGAGCTCTGCAGCGACCAACGCAAGGGAAAGGACGTTCTCGTCGACCGCCTGAGGTTGCTCGAACGGAAAGCCGATCGCCCCGACGACTCGTCCCTCGACCCGCAACGGCACTGCGAGCGCCGACGCCGCGTAGCGCGCGAACCTGGCTCCGTCCGGGTACTCGCGGGCGAACTCGTCCCGGGTGGCGGCGTACGCGGCCTCCCCCGTGCGGGCCGCGGTCGTGATGGGCGCCGTCGTGGAAAGCGGAAGCCGCAGCCCCGGCTGAAGCGCCGGACGGGGCCCTTCCGCGGGGTCCACCACCAGCAGCTCATCGCCTTCGACGAGCCCGAGCGACCCGCCTTCCGACCCGAGCAGGTCGGGCACGCGCGTGAGAAGGGCGGCGGCGACCTCGGAAGGGGTGGCGGCGGAAGCAAGCGCAGCGGCGAGCTCGTGTAGATCGCGGGCCACCGCCGTCGAGCGTTCTGCCTCGGTGGCGCGCTCGGCGGCCTCCGCCCCGAACCGGCGGAGCGTCCAGCTCACCCAGATGAGGACGAGCGCCACGACGAGGCCGATCCCCCAGCGGGTCGCGCCGGACAGCGTCGGCAGGAGCGACCAGCGTGGCTCGACGAAGACGAGCAGGGCGACGAACCACCCGACAGCGGTTGCCGCGAGCGCCGGCCCGGCCCCGTAGTAGACGGACACGATGACGACCGTGCCCACGAGCGGGGAGAACAGCGGGTCGTCAGAGAGGGGGAGGAGGAGCGCGGTGACCGCAAGTGCGACGGCACACCGCCGCGACTGCAAACGCGTAGGAACGCAAGCCGCCGGCTGGGCGGTGGACGCCGCTCGTCGAAAGGTCCCTCACCGCGCCTCACAGTGCTACCCGGAACGCTGTTCGTCAAACCGTCCGGGACGATCCGAGGACCCGAAGCGGTTTTGAGGATGGCAGGATGGGAATTCCTCCTGTGATGGAGGAAGCTCTCTCGCTCACGATCCCCGACCGGCTCGACGCGCTGGACGCGCTGCGCAGAGCGTTGCGGTGCTGGCTCGACCGCGCCGGCGTCGAGAGGGAGACCGCCGAGGACGTCGTCCTGGCGACCTGGGAAGTCTGCGCGAACGCAGTGGAGCACCCGCTCGACAGGAAAGGCGAGGGCGTCACGCTTGTCGCGAGCGTGACCCCGCGCTGGGTGCGCGTGGTCGTCCACGACACCGGCTCGTGGCACGGGAGGAATGTGGAACGGCGCGGTCGAGGCCTGGGATTGTGGCTCGCACGCGCGCTGATGGATCGGATCTCGATCCGGAGGGATCTGCCCGGCACGAAGGTCGTCATGTGGCGATTCCTCGGCGGTCCCGCGTGACGCAACCTGCGCTGGTCCAGATCGTGGGCGGACTCGACCTCGCCACAGTCGTCCGGTGGGAGGCAGAGGTCGGAAAGGCAGCCGCTGCGTCCCGCACGGTCGTCCTTGATCTCGCAGGCGTCGACTTCCTCGACAGTGCCGGCGTGCACGGGCTCTTCCGCATGCTCGCGGCGCTCGACGCACAGGGGAAACGACTGGTCGTCGTCGCTCCGAGGGGCGGACGTGTTCGTCGTCTGCTCGAGATCCTCGACCTGCCGACGATCACCTGGGTGTGCGAGACGAGGGAGGAAGCGCTGAGCGCAAGCACGGCGTAGAGGCGAGAAGACCCGCCCCTACGCCGTCGCGTGTCGGCTACAGCGGCCGTTCGGCGGTCTTGCCGGTGGGCTCGCGGTCCGCGTCGTCCTCGTCGCGATCGAGGACGTCGTCCACGGCGTCCTTCGTGTCGTCCCAGGCGTCGCCGGCCTTGTCCTTCACGTCGCCCCACGTCTCCTGGGCCTTCCCCTCTGCCTGCTTCTTCTTCCCTTCCAGCTTGTCGTCCACGTCGACTCCCTTCGTTCGAGTCCGACCCGCGTACCCGCGCGACGGAGTCTCGACACCTGTGCGAGTTTCGGGGCGTGCGCAAGCGGGGATCACCCCGGCATGAGCTCCCACATGCCGCAGCCCTCGCCGACGCCCGACGTCCCGGACCCGGCGCCCTCGCCGGACCCGGTCCCCTCGCCGACGCCCGATCCTCCGCCCGACCCGGCCCCGCCACCCCAGGAGCCGGGCACCGAGCCGCTTCCTTCGCCAGAGTCCGCCGGCCGTCTAGATTCCCGCTCCGGGCCCGCCCGGGCTACATGCCCATCGAATGGGGAGTAGCGTCAAATCGTCAGGCTGGGGAGGCCGAACAACGAGTCGGGCCAAACGTCCGCTGAGTACAGCCTCGTCCTCGCGGCCATCGCGATCAGCTGCGTCCTCGCGCTCGTTTCTCGGCAGCGGCATTCTGAATCTGTTCGACACGACCGGAGACTCGGTACAGCACAGCGCTACGCAACCAGCACCGGCGCCGGCGCCGCCCCTGACCTGGCCGACCACGCTCGAGGAATGCGAAGACGGCGGCTGGAAAGACTTCCTCCAATTCGC
Source organism: uncultured Actinomycetes bacterium (assembly GCA_963839755.1). Taxonomy (GTDB): domain Bacteria; phylum Actinomycetota; class Thermoleophilia; order Gaiellales; family Gaiellaceae; genus Gaiella. The sequence continues at coordinate 176,066 of CAWIVU010000015.1, read as the reverse complement.
GAACGAAGAGGAGTGCACCGATTACGTCGACACGCTCACGCCGTAGCAGTTTGTGAGAGCGGTGCGCATCTGTTGGACACGGCGAACGATGCGCGCGAGCCTCTAGTACTTCCTCCGTCGTCGTTCCTTAGCGAGCAGCGCCCTGAGCGGGTCGGTGCCGAAAATGGCGCCGCCCGCGCCCCGTGCCGCCGCCGGGATGCCTCTTAGCCGTCTCGGGTCGCCGGCCGCGGTCGCACCGGCCGCGCTCACCGGTGCCTCGTCGCCAACCTCGGCCAGGATCCCGTCCAGCGTCCGGCGCTGCTCGGCGATCATTCGTTGGCGATCCAAGAACCTGGGCAGCGGCTGCGGCACCCGCCGAACATAAACCGATCCGGCCACGATCCTCGGCCCCGGTGGACGTGATCGCCGAGGCACACCAGATGCCGCCTCTCAAGGTGCCGCCACCCTGGGATGGGCTACCGGTGTCAACGGATCTCCCGTTCGGCAGGCTGCCTCCCAACGTCGGCGGGCCGAAGCTAGTGCCTCGGCCCGCCAACAACGATGGGTTACGCCGCTGACTTGACTCTGTTCTTGGCCAGCCGCTTGCCGATCGTCTGCATCCTCGAGAGTGCCACCTTCTCCTGCTCGAGGTTCTCGTTGAGCAGGCTGGCCACGTCGTCTTCCCCCATCGCGGTCGCCATCGTCACGAGCCCTTCGTAGGCGGCGATCTCGTAGTGCTCGGTGCGTGCTCCAGCGCCTGTGAGGAAGGCGTCGAGCACCTCCGAGGTCGGCGACTCGTTTGCGACGAAGTCGTCGTGCTCCTTCTTGATGCCCTCGATGCCGGGGCACTTCTCGGCCTTCGCCGGCTCACCAAGCGCCTCGAACGCCTGCTCGAGGTTCTTCACGTGTTGACGCGTTTCCTCGAGGTGTTCTGCGAATCCGCTCGCGAGCTCCGCGTCAGACGCCTCCTCCTGGAGCTTAGGCAGGGCCTTGACGAGCGTCTTCTCGGCGTACAGAACGTCGCCGAGCTCATGCAAGAACAGGTCGCGAGGGTCACTCATCTTCGTGGTGCTCATCTACCCGTCTCCTTTGAGAGAATGGCCGGCTCGAGGCCGGTTCTTGATCGCCGCGCCGTAATCCGCTGAGTGCGCTACCCACAAACGCGGCCAGCCGCCAACAATGCGTACCTTGTTCTCACCCATCGCTCCAGGGCGCAAACATGAGCGACGTAACGGCACGCCGCCACGCCAACAACTGATCGAGGAAGCGAGGACGCCGGGTTGGCTTTCGACAGCTGCGTTCTCAGATTCGTGTCAGATCCCGAGGCGTCTTTGAATTTTGCGCCGGATGGTTGTTACAGCCGGATGATCAAGGCCGCAGCCGCGAGAAAGCCCGCGAGGGTGGCGGCCATAAGCCAGAGACGGTGTGCCCGGCTCGACGTCGTCTTGCCTTTCAGCCGCCCATGAGTATGTTCATGGTTGCCCCGGAAGAGGCGTGGGCCGTCCCACTCCCAGCACCTCGTCGTCCGCCAAGCACACCTCGAGCTCGAGATCCGATAACACCGGCCATCCGTCGACCTCTGCGTTCCCGTCAGAGGCGTCGTCCTCCCAAGCGCCGGCTTCTACGGATTCCTCCCCCTCGGCCACAGGGCGGAGGTGTACCGCTCCACGCCACAGCCAAAACCCTTGCCATGCCGGCTCCGCGGCGTTGGTCAGGTTTCCCTGATCTTCGTCCGAACCGTGCCTTCTCGTCACCCTATGGGTCAGGGCCGCCGTACTCGTGTCCTGTGGCTCATCGTCGTACGGCTGAGGGTGTCCTCTTCGGGCGTCCTGGCTTCTGACATAGCGTCCTCTTTTCTAGCTTTCCTAGCGCCTAGCGACCGAAACGAGCAGACGGGCCGGCGACGCATGACGTCGCCGGCCCCCGCGCTGTACCTAGTTCTCGAGTTCTCCGCGCCAAGCACCGGTCTCGGTGCCGCGTGACTCGATGAACTCTTTGAACGACTCCAAGTCACCCTTCACGCGGTGCCTATCCATTCCCGCCGCACTACCGACCGGACTCCTTCATCCCTGGGCTCGTAGTCAATCTGCACCATCACCGGATTGTCTGACTGCCCAGCGTCGACCGTGGGGTCGGTTTAGCGCTGTCTCGGGTCGGGGACGCAGCGCAATCGACGTCACTCGGGAAAGGGGGCTGCGGTGTTTTTCGTAGCGGACATCTCCGACAGCATTGACCGTGCTTGGGATGAGTTCTTCATCTGGCTCCCCCGGCTCATCGGCTTCCTCGCGATCCTTGTCATCGGCTACATCGTGGCCAAGCTCGTGGAGGGGATCGTCACTCGACTGCTGCAGCGCGGCGGCTTCGATCGCGTCCTCCAACGAGGAACCGGAGGCAGCTACGTGATGAAGGTCATCAGAAGCCCTTCCGGGTTGCTTGGCACGCTGACCTTCTGGGCCGTCTTCCTCGGAGCACTTTCGATCGCTGTCGACGTGCTCGGGATAGCGGCGCTCGAGGATCTCGTTCACGCCGTGTGGGCCTACCTTCCCAACGTCCTGGCGGCGCTCCTGATCTTCGTCGTCGCGAGCTTGATTGCGTCCGCATTGGTGGAACTGGTGGATCGCACGATGGGGGACACACCCACCGGGGGAATCGTGAAGACGGTCGCCCCGGTGCTGGTCATGGCGATCGCGGTCTTCATGATCCTCGATCAGTTGCAGATCGCGAACAACATCGTGGTCATCACCTATGCCGCGCTCATGGGAGCACTGGCGCTCGGTATGGCGCTCGCTTTCGGGCTTGGCGGACGGGATGTCGCCGGCCGAATCCTCGAAGCTGCCTACACGAAAGGCGAACGCGCGAAGGATGACGTGATACGCGACGTCCGAACCGGCGTTCAGCGGGGCAAGGCACAAGCGTCCGAAGCGACCACGCGGATCGAAAAGCCCACACCATGACCGTCCCTGACATCGGAATAGGCGTGGAATCGCTTCCGTGCGGGTACGCCGCCTCACCGGAACTTTCCCGACAACGAGTAAAGGGGTGTGGCGGATGTCCAGTTACGAGCGCGACGATTCAGTCACCGAGGACGTGCGCGAAGGCGCAGACGATCTTGGGGACGCAGCCAAGCGAGGCGCAGACGAAGTCGAGGAAGGCGCGAAGTCGCTCACAGACCGCGTCACGGACGCCGTCGAAGAGGTCATTCCAGGCGACAGCGACCAGGACGGCCACTGAAGACAGCTCGATAGTTGGTACCGCTGCGACCGCGGGGGCCTCAATGAGGCCCCCGCAACATAGACACCCATCGGACGCCTTGCTTCCCCGCAGCAGTCCCACCACGATCTCCGAACAAAGGTAGTGGACCTGGTCGTGACCCGGCCGCGAAGCTCTGCGCCAGTCCCTCTTTACGCGCGCCCCGCGAGGCCGGCACCGACGCCGTGTCGTGCAGCTGGGTGACTCGAAAGGTCGATCGCATGCAGGGCCGGACGCGGATGTGGCGTTTCCGCCGCGCTGTGAACCGCTATGTCAATCCGATCACCCGGCCCGTCGCGAAGCGGCTTCCCGGCTTCGCCATCCTTACCCACCACGGGCGCAAGACGGGACGCAGATACCAAACGCCGCTCAACGTCTTCCGGAAAGGCAACGACTACTACTTCTTCCTGACCTATGGGTCGGACGTGCAATGGGTGAAGAACGTCCTCGCCAGCGGCTCCTGCTCGATCGAGACACGCGGTCGTGTCGTTGAGCTCGTCGATCCGGAGCTCGTCACCGACCCCGAGCTTCGTCCCGCCCCGCCTCACGTCCGCTTCCTCGAGCGGCGACTCGCCGGTGTCACGCAGTACGTACGGATGCGAGTCACCTCACCGACCTGCTTCTGACGCCGGCGCGGAGGGAACCTCCCTCGCAGGTTCCGCCGGGTTCACCTGATCAGATTCCTGCTTCGCGCCGGTGAGTGACGAAGCGGTACCTCCAACGAATGTTGCGCGCGCGGCGATCAGCCACGAAATGTTCACCACCCAGTGATCGCGCTGCCCGTCGTATGGGAGCACCATCGAATGGTGAGCTTCGACCTGTCTATTCCGGTGTGCCTCGTAGTGCTTGCCGCCACGCTCGGTCTTCACTACCTCTTCTAGGCGGCGCCTGCTCGACGGGCACGCCTCGGGCTGCCGTCACGGCGCGATTCGTGCCCAGCCGTCTTAGTCTTGACCAGCCGTTCGCGCTGGCGGGTTGCGCCTTCTCCGAGCAGGGCTTCTCTCAGTCCTCCGAGTCCGGCTGGTGGGTGTCGCCGAGCGCTCGGACGACCGCTTGACGGTCTTCGGCATCGAGGTCGAGGGGATAGTCAGCGTTCTGCAGGAACTGGAGGGCGAGGCCGACGTTGCCGGCCTGGTAGAGCCGCCGCGCGAGTTCTCCGACAGCGGAGGCTGGGATCTCGAGCCCGGCGATCAGCATCTCAGCTGCGCTGATCCTCGGGGTACGGATCTTGAGCGCTGTCGCCGCCGCTCAGTGCTTGCCACTCCTGGGGCCCGTCGCAGTTGGGGCACGGGGGGAGCGACGTGACCGAGTTTGTGTCGAGATCGAAGCCGCAGTTCGTGCAGCGGTACCTGCCGGCGGAAACATCGCTCCCGATCGGTGTGGGATCAGCCATGCCGTCCTCCAGGTCGCAGGGGCGAGTTGTCATCGTCTCCGTCGGGCGCGTGCCCCGGCAGCACCGTAACCCTGTTCGACGCAGACTCTTGCTCGACGCCGCTGGTGTCGGTTGCCTGGTCGCTGTCGACGTCAAACGTGTCTCCGTGCTGCTGTACCGCCTGCTGACGTTCCTCGCGCTCCTCACGTCGGCCACCCTCAGGTGCATCTGGCGCGGGGACGTCCTCCTTGCCGCCGGCCGGGACCTCGGGCTGTCCCGCGACCGACGGGTCTTCTCGCTCCAGGTCGCGTTGCTCGCGCGCGCCAATCTTTTCGCTGCCTGTCGTCTCCGACACGGGGGCTCCTCCAGGTTTCGCGGGCTGATTGAATGCCCGGGCTGCGGGCCGGCTAAACGCCCCGCGCGAGCGTTGTCGGCGGCGGCCCCTGAAGCCTCGATCGAGCGTAGTACCCCACCCTGCCGAACACGGTGACCGGGGCGGGACTGGTCCGCGGGGGTCGGGCCGTCTGCGTAGTACCCCACCCTCATTCGCTTCCTCTCCACGGGGCCTGTTTGGAGGCCGACCGCGCCCGCACCTGCGAGTGTGGTGAACGGGGCTGAGAGGCGTCCGTCGCTGTCTGCTGGCGCTGTCGTCGACGACCAGATTTGGGTGGGTTGCGGATCATGCTTCAGGCGATCCGCTCGCTACGTGTGAACTCGCGGGTCGGATCCCGCCCTCGCCAGCCTATCCCGTTTGCTCGGTCTCCTCTTGCCTGGGATCCCGAGCCTCGGCGACGGCGCCTGCGTCTCCGAGCTTCTCCATGATCACAAACCTGTCCGTTTCGCGAACCACGCGACCCACCCCGTTCTCGGTGATCTGATGGCCGGGGCTGCAAACGAAGAAGGTCGCCGTTTGCCTTGCGAGTTCGTACTCTCCGATCGTCAGCCGAAGGCTCTGCAAGCATTTCGGCCGGCCGCACTCGCAGACAAACGGCACGGTGTTCATGTCGGGTTGCAGCCGGAGAGCGGCATCCTCGATCTTCTCGTTCGCTTCGCGGAAGCGAGCCTCATTCTCCCCAATGCGACGCGCCATCTCGGCCTCAGAACGCGCGGTCATCGGCGTGGGTCCATTTCCTCCGCGAGACGTCGAGGGTTGCCTGGCTTCTTGGCGACCACCGCGAACACGGTTCGCTCCTCGAGCACATCCTCGACGTCTTCGATCTGGTGGCCGGGCTTGATCAGAAACCTCTCTGGATGAGCGCGCACAGCTTCGTACTCGTTTCGTTCGACCCTGATGACCTCTGCGCAGGAACTTGAGCCGCATTCGCACAGAACTGGAATTGAGTCTGCTTGCGCCCCGGCATCGTTGAGGGCGTCGATTTGTTCATTAACTTCCCGAAACAACGCTTCGTTCCGGACGATGCGCGACTCACGGTCTCTCATTGTCGGAGCGAATGCCCCAACACCCACCCTGCCAAACCCTTCAGCCCGGCGCCACGACGCGCTCCGAACGGCCCGACCCCCACCACCTTGTCTGTCGCGCACGCGCATGCACGCGAGGCAGCGACCCCCACGCCTCGATTCGTTGATCCTGGTGGGGCCTGGTCGGGGGCCCCATGTATGAGGCGCCGAGAAAGCGGAACCCTGGCCGCGCTGTCGTACGGCTGTTTTCTCGATCCTTCGCAGGGGGAAGCACGGCTGACGTGTTGGAGGGCTTCAAGTTGGAGTGGCTTGATGTCGGCGAGGCGACGTTGCGGGTTCGCCACGGTGGCTCGGGGCCGGGGCTCCTGCTCCTGCACGGCCACCCGCGCACCCACGCGACCTGGCATCAGGTCGCGCCGCTGCTCGCCGAGGGGTGGACTGTCGTATGCCCGGATCTACGCGGCTATGGCCAATCATCGAAGCCGCCCACCACTGCCGCCCATGAGCCTTACTCGAAGCGAGCTATGGCGCGAGATTGCGCAGCGCTGATGCGAGCGCTCGGCCACCGCCGCTACGCCGTGGTGGGTCATGATCGGGGCGCCTACGTCGCTCAACGGCTGGCGCTGGACGATACCGAGGCCGTCACGCACCTCGGCTTCCTCGGCGGTGTGCCGATCGGGGAGGCGCTCCTGCGAGCGGATGCGCGCTTCGCAAGTGCATGGTGGCACTGGTTCTTCCTAGGCCAGACGGAGAAGCCCGCCGAGCGCATCATTTCAGCCGACCCCGATGCGTGGTACCGGCCTGCCGCCGAGACGATGGGTGAAGATGCCTTCGCCGGCCTGCGGCAGGCATTGCACGACCCGAAGGTTGTCCACGCGATGTGCGAGGACTACCGTGCGGGACTCGGTATCGACCGCGCGCTCGATGATGCCGACCGCGCGGCCGGACGCCGGCTCACCGTACCCGTCCTCGTCGCATGGGGAGCCCATGACGACATCGAGGAATTGTGGGGCGACCCCACGGTGATCTGGCGCGACTGGGCAAACGATGTCCGCGGCGTCAGGATCGACGCCGGGCACCACCTGGCGGAGGAAGCCCCGCATGAGCTCGCCGCGGTGCTCCGCCACTTCCTCGAGCACTAGCTCAGAGGTCGCGGCGGCGGCAGACCGTGGCATCCCTGCGCACCGCCTCGAGTTCTCGCTTCCGTGTCGTGAGCGTGCTCATCAGCCCCTCCGGGGTTCCGGCTCGCCTCGGTGAAGGACGACACGATCGCTCGTCTCCCCGGTATCGGCGCCGCCAAACGCTCTCTAGGGACGAGCAAGGAGCCGGCGGAGGGTGAGTGCGTTCTGGACGGCGAATCCTTGCCAGTCGTTGTTGAAGTATGCGTAGACGTCGCCGTCCGCGTTTCGGATCCGGTCGGCCCACGTCTCGAGCGCCCGTCGCCCGTACGCTCCGTCGCGGGCCCGGCCACGGTGGAGCCGGATGAACGTCCAGCCGGCGATGTCCCGCGAGGGCGTCGGGCGCCTTGGCGCGCGGTCGGCCACGACGAGCGCTGCGCCGTGGTCGCGCAACAGCGCGTACACCTCCTCCGTGAACCAGCTCTCGTGCCGGAACTCGAAGGCGTGACGGCCCGGCGGCAGCACCTCGAGGGCGTCGCCGAGACGCTCATCGTCGCGGCGGAACGTCGGCGGCAGCTGCCACAAGAGCGGTCCGAGCTTGCCCGCCGCGCGCAGGGGCTCGAGTCGGTCGAGCAGCTTGGCCATTCCCGGTCGCAGTGTTCGCAGCCGGCGCACATGGGTGAGGTACCGGCTCACCTTCACCGCGAAGCAGAAGCCCGGCGGCGTCGCCCGCGCCCACCGCGCCACCGTGGCGGTCTCGGGCAGCCGGTAGAACGTCGCGTTCAACTCGACCGTGTCGAAGACCTCCGCGTACAGCTCCAGCCAGCGCTCGCTCGAGCCCGAGGACGGATACAGGATCCCGCGCCAATCCTCGTAGCTCCAGCCGGAGCAGCCGACCCGCACCATCGTGGCTGCCTCCCCCGCCGGTCGGAGGCGAAAACGCCGCGTTTGGCCCCCGGACGGGAGGGGACGTCTGCGGCGTGTGCTCCTGGTCGGCGTGTACGGCAAGCGCGCGCTGTGGACGGCCCTGCGCCTCTCTGACGACCCGCGCCTCGCGGACGTTGACTTCGACAAGCTCATCGATGCCGCCTCGGCCCAGGCCGAGGAAGTCGAGGCGGAGCGGCTGAGGGCCGCACGGGAGGCCATCGCGGCCGTCGGCCGGGGCACCGGGGTCCCAGCATGACGATCGTGCGCGCTCCGCGTTTCAAGACGTTCGCTACGGGCTACGCGCTAGGCGCTCGAGTCAACCCACGGGAGACGAAAGAGCACGACGAGCATGGAGCGAGCACCGTGTTTGCGCCGGTTTGTTTGCCGGCCAACGAGGATGGAGTTGGTTGTGTGATCCGGTTTCGTACTGACGCGGTTGGTTGTCGACGTCGCACGGTGGTTGCCGGCTGTGCCGTGCTCGTCGCCTTTGCCGGTGGTGGCTGCGGCGGCGGGAATAGTGGCGAGGGGACGGGCGAGCCGGGTGAGGTGTCGGTCGATCTGAACGGGCAAAACGATGCGAATGTCTCGGGCGCGCGTGCCGTGTTCGGCTATGTCGCCGACGATCGCACGCTGGTCACGATAGACGGGCTCGACGGCGCCGAACGCGGGGCGGCTGGGCCGAACGCCGCTCGCATCGTCGTCGGTTCGTGTGAGGAACCTGCCGAGGTGGTGTACGAGCTGCGCCCCCTGGACGGCGCGACATCCGAGACAGAGATCGACACGGGGATCGACCGCCTCTACGAAGGCGACTACGCGGTCCAGGTCCTCTTCGCAAAGACCGGCTCCAAAGTCCTTGCCTGCGGCGATCTGCCCGACGAACCCCCGGCGTAGGCCCGGTCGACTGACATCTCTGAGCGACATGATTCGGAGAGAGGCCCTCGAGCGCCAGGCGTGCTCTTAGGGATAGGCCTTGGCGGGTTCGTGGACGGGATCGTGCTGCATCAGATCCTGCAGTGGCATCACATGCTCACCAGCGAGGGCTCCTATCCGCCCGACACGGTGGCGGGGCTCGAGACGAACACTCTCTGGGACGGGCTGTTTCACGCTTCGACCTGGGTCGCGGTCTCGGTCGGGCTGTATCTCCTGTGGCGTCGCAGCAGCAAATGGCGGTGGGCGCTCAGCGGACGCGCGCTGATCGGCTGGATGCTTGTCGGCTGGGGTCTCTTCAACCTTGTGGAAGGCATCGTCGATCACCATCTCCTCACCGTCCATCACGTCCGGGAAGGTGAGAACGAACTGGCCTACGACCTCGGCTTCCTCCTCTTCGGCGCGATGCTCTGCCTTCTCGGCTGGATGCTCGCGCGCCCCACCCACCACACCACAAAGAAGTAGCCAACGCCCCACCGGCAGGCCTGTCGGGCGGGCAACGCCGAGGTGCCTAATGTCGTGTTAGCGATTGGCCGATCGGGAACGATCGTCGCTCTGATCCCAACACGAAAGGCAGCGACGATGGCAGAGCTCACCAATCTCGACTCCAAGCTCGGAGAAGTCATCGGTCTGGCGATGGCCGCGCAGGCGGCAACGAAGAAGGTCGCCTCCCTGTGCAAGGACGATGGTGCGCAGGAGCTGGTTCCCGACCTGGAGCGAATGAACAGCGAGGCGGCCGAGACGGAGCGGCGGTGCACGGAGCTGGCCGGCAGCCTGGACGGGAAGAAGACCGCGATCCTCGACGAGGCGCAGGCAACGAAGAACAAGGCCTCCGAGATGATGTCGACCTATCTCGACGCCGACTCGGATGCGCTGGATGGGTTCGAGTTCCTGACGATGGCCGAGGCCGGCGAGGTGGGGCACTGGTCCGTGCTGAAAGTGCTTGCCGAAGCCGCCGGCAGCCAGCAGATCAACGATCTCGTCGAGTGGGCGCTCCCGATCCAGGAGCGGCACTTCGCAGGCGTGAAGCAAGCGAGCCTCAAGCTCTCTGCCGAAGAGGATCCGAACGAACCCGCCTAGGCACCGGCTGCAAGCACTCTCTAGACGGGAGGGCTCGTCGTCGCGGGCGAAGCGCCCGTAGGCATTCCCGCTGTGCAACGGGCAGTTCGCACACGACGACGCTTCCGACGAGATCGCAACTGCCGAGCAGCTCCGCGTCCACGCCGTGCTACCCGGATGCTCCACCGGAGACGTCAGCGCACCTGCTCGGCGGTGCGCGACTCGAACTTGGACGGCAACGCGCGCGTGGCGGGCCGCCTCGTGATCCGGCAGCCAAGCCGCCGGTCGGTCGCGCTTGCCCAAGCGTCGTACTACCTGCTGACCGGCGTTTGGCCACTGGTGTCGCCGCGCACGTTCCAGTTGGTTACCGGGCCGAAGAGCGACTTCTGGCTCGCTCAAACCGCCGGAGCATTGATCGCTGTGATCGGCGGAGCGGTCGCTACCGCCGCGGGAAAGGAAAGGTTGGTCGATACAGCAACGATTCGCATCTTGGCGATGGGTGCCGCGTTGAGTCTCGCGACGGTCGACATCACTTACGTCGCGCAGCGGCGGATCTCGTCGATCTATCTCGCCGACGCCGCCGCGGAACTCGCGAGTCCTAGCCAACTCCGGAAGCCGTGATATCGAGGCCGGCACTGGGCGCGTTCGCCTTTCGGGTTTAAGCAGCTTCGAGAATTCGGCAGGCGACGTCCGTCCGCCAGTTGCCAAGGCAAAGTCTGACGAGACGAGATCTCCGATTTCAGTGCCTTCATCCCGTCGCTCGACACGTTCGACCGACGGGATGAAGGCTGTCCTTCGTCAGCGGACGCCGTGCGGGTGGTCGCGGCGACCAAACGCGAGGCGATCATCGGAAGAGAGAACTGCCGGAAGCAGCGTGAACGCGAGATAAACACCGGCAAGGCCAACGAGCCCGTAAACGATCCGGGATACGGCGTTGGTCGTTCCGAACTCCTCACCAAAGATCTCGGCGACGAGATCGAACTCCGCGATAGCTACGAGACCCCAGTTCAGGGCTCCCACGATGACAAGGATTAGTGCGAGACCGTTGAGCGCCTTCATGACTCGTCCTTTCGCTCTTGAGCGTTCTAGGGATACGTCTAGTGCCCTGCCAGAGGCCGAACAAAACCTTTGGCGATGGTCGCCTTGCTCGGGCTCGTCTAGATGTGGCCGTCCCGCACTCGGCCGACGTGCTCGCGGAGCAGATAGACGCTTCGCGACGGCGCGTCAGACGCTTCAGATCCCGGGCGCTCGGAGTACGGGCTGACCAGCGAGCCTGTGCACGGGCGCGGGGGAATACGGAGCGCCTCAGGGGAGGCGCCGCACGATCCGGGCATCGGACTGGGAAGTCGCGAAACGTTGGGTTGGACATCCGCGAGGCGTGGGTAGACGGTGATCCATGAGTGACGAGGAAGCCAGGGGCGTGCTGCGGGCGGAGTTCCTGAAACTCCGGGCGGCGGGCTACGACCAGCTGGCTGAACGGCTCGCCGGGAAGCAGGAGCGCTCGGACGTCATTGCACTGTCGGGCGCCACCTATCACATCGAGCTCGAAGGCTTCTGGGATGACAAGGAGCACCGCGACCTGCGGGTCGTGGCTTCCATCGACGATGGCGGCCTGCGCGCCTTCCTTCCCTTTACCGACGCGTTCACGATCAGCCCATCCGGGTCGATCACGGAGCACTCGGCCGCCTGAGCGAGGGACACAGGACTCTGGCTTCAACCGCAAAGCACGAGCGATGAGGACACGCGACACCATTGCTCGCTGGCTCGAGGCCCGGGCCCATGGCGCCCCGCGCGTCTTGCAGCCCTGACCGCCTCCCACGCCCGCTGGAAAAGCCCAGGCAAGCCGGTGGGGCACGGCGCGGTCAACACGTCAACCGAGTCCGAACTGCGACGCAGCCCGGCATACGCCGGGCTGCGTCCCATCGGTGCCTTCGGCGCCTCAGCGTCGGCCGGGAGCCGCGGGAGCCTGCGTCATCCGCGTACTCATGCGCCGTACTGATGACTGCGCCCGACCGTCAGTCGGCGGGTGTTTTCTCCTCGCCTCCAACGGTCAGTCCCTCGGTGCTCTTGGTGGCCTGGCGCTCGGATTCGGCGCTGTAAGACGCCCGTTCTTGTGCCGTGCGGCGCTGAGCATCGCCGTCACGCTCGTCGGGTTGCGCGGGGCCTTCAACCGGATTCTCGGCCTTGAGCTTGGCCTTGAGCTCGGTAGAGGGTGATCTGGGGCCTGGCCCCTTGCGCTCTGTAGTGTTGTCGTCAGTTGCCATTCGACCCTCCACGTCGTGCGTGATTGCCTGCACACGGTCGGCCGAGACTCTCCTAGATCGAGTCGGTTCCCTCACGGTGGTTCGTTCCCGACTTGGCAAGCCCTCGGCTCAGCATGTAGCCGATGCCAAGTGCTGCCACGAGGATCCACGCCAGCCGCGCATCGATCGTTTCGTCGACGGCGGATGCGATCAGAACACCGGCGATCGTGGCCAGATATGCGAGAAACTCCGTCGTCTTAAACGACGGCTTCGTCTCGTCCACCGCGACGCGATGCCGAGGCCCGTCTCGTCCCACCCGTTCGTCTCGCAGCCGTTCGTCTCGTTCGTTCACTGTGGTCGACATGGTCGGCCTCCCCTTCGTTGTTGAACAGTGCGACGTTATGCCCATGTGCTCGCAGCTGAAACCCGCCTCAGAAGACGAACGAACAGGTTCAAGAAAATCGTGAGGAGCACCGAGACGACGAGCGAGACGACGACGCATCCAGGGGAACCGCCGACGAGCCGGACGCGGCCGTCACGCTACTCCCGCGGCCGAGCACTCATACATAACCCCGCCGAGGCCCCCGAGCGTAGACCTCGCGAACCCGCCCGTCACGCCCATGCAAGATCGCTTTAGTCTGCTTCCGACGGGCGATGTGCTTGGCGGCTTCCCAGGCGTCCGCCTGGGTGGGGTGAGTCGACTGCGCCCGCCGGGAACCCTCGATCGACACCCGCCACCCAGTGTTGCCCCGGGAAACATGAATCTCTCCCTCTGCCATCTCGCTTCCCCCGCTTCGACAATGAGGAGGCGCGTACCCGAGCCGGGCCGTGTAAAACGATGCGCTACCCGCTCTCAGCGTCCGTCACCGCGGAGCCTCAGGCGTGACGGACAAAGCCTGAGTGGTGTGGACCTCGACCTCGGCCCAGCCCGAGAAGGAAGCGACCGGGAAGGCATCCCGTGAGAGGCGCACCCCGACGAAAGCGTGCTTCAGCAGCTGCTTCCCGTTGAGCTCGGCGGCCCCTCGGTGTCTCAGAAGCGAGGTTGCGTCAGAGTGATCCGTCGAGATGGCGGTGGGACCCGTAAGTGCGTCGCCTGCCATTTGCGGCCTATCTGCTGAGGTTGACCCGGAACGAGAAGAGCCATCGGGTGGAGATTCCCCCGACGCAGGCTCTCGCACTGAGCGCCGCTGCTTGCTTCCTAACTGTGCGTCGTCGTTGCGGAACTCTGGCCCGTACTCGCGGCGGCCACAGCCACGAACTCGCGAAGCCGACCACAAGTCCCGTCAAGTGGGCGGAGTCTGCTAGGCCGTTCGATCCCACTCTGACGTCAGGCCGGCTGCCGCGAGCTTCTCGCCGAGGCGCAGCAGATCGCCAGGCTTTCGAGGCGGCGAGCCGTGTCTCCCAGGCTTGGCGGTCGACTCCCGGCTCGACGTCGGGCACGAGCGTTCACTCCCGAGCGAGGCCGGGGCCCACCTGTTCCCAGAGAATGACGAGCTAGTGCCCCCGCGCCGCTTCCCTGGAATACAGCGGACGTGGGCAGCATCCAAATGTCCGGGGCTATTAGAGCAGCGCCTCACGCCACAGCCAGGAATTGCGACGATCCCGCAACGCAACGCGATCCGCACCTCGTCGACCCGACGTCGATCCATCAGATCACTCTACGGCGACGAGCGCAGCGTGTCTCGTGTTGCTCAACGCTCGCGACGTCGGTGTGCTCGGTGATGTGGGGGATGACGTCGTCCCCGCGCCGGATCACGAGCTCGTCGTCGAGCGTTCGCACTGCATCGGCGTCGGTCCGCTCCGAAGGTCCAGCGGATGCGCGAGCGACCGGCGCGCCGCCAGTGCGCGAACGCGAAGGTTTCTAGATCGCGAGAACGGTGTAAACCGAAGAATCCACTGCCTCTTCCTCCGCTCTGTCCGCTTCCGGCCATCGCGTCGGTAGAGCGAAAAGGAGGAAGGCAACTCATGAACATCGCCGGCGTGACGGTTCGCCCCGAGAGTGTGCAGCTGCTCGCCAAGATGCTCGGCGGCGAACTCGGAGCAAAGCTTGACCGCGCCGTCGCAAACAACAACTCGATCGTCTCAGTGAACCGCACCGACCGCGAGCGGATCGTGGCAGTGCTCGGCGACGAGATGCCGGCCGGACTTGGCGAACTTCGCAGCGTCCTCGTCAAACAGCTCGCGCGGCATCAAAGGCAAGACGCCCAGCATCAGCAAGCGCGCAACGACGCGCGCGCTCGAGCCCAGACCTCACGCGCGTAGAAGCTGCCTCACCAGATTCGCGAGACCCGCCGGCCATCGTTCGTCGCCCTGTTGCAGCGGGCATGTGAGGGGCCGAGATACGCACGCGGCCCGCCGTCGGGAGCGTGATCAAGATCCCAGGGCTCGTCGGGCCGAATCAGCTGACCGCAGCGGGCGCAGAGTACGACGCCACGCCTGACGCGGCTGTCCCACCAAGCGCGCAACTGGCGGTGCGGCGTCCCCTACAGGAGGTCATGCAGCGGATTCCGGGGTTTTCGCCGCCGATGCAGCAGGCAATAGCGATTCCGGCTCGATTTCGGGACAAACCACCGATCGCAGCGGGGCTGGGCACACGTCCGCCGCTCAGCGAGCTCCAGCACCGCCCCTCCTACCCGGGGAGAGAGAAAGACCATGGCGGGGGTCAGCGTTCGTGGTCGGCTTAAGAACGCGCGTGTTCGTCCTGCTGGTCGCGTACCCTGGTTGCTGTTCGCGTCCTGATCTGCGCGACTCACCAGTAGCTCGACGGCCCTCTCACCCAGGGCCGTCGGCGTGTTCCGGGCAGATAGCCGAAAATCCAGAAAATCCCGTGAGCGCATGGGGACGGACCTCGAGGGGCGGGGTGGAACGGTGGGCAGTCGTTTTCCCCTCGCAGCGCACCCGCGCGCGCGTGCGGGAGTGTCCGGGGTGTCGTGCTCATACACGCCTTTACGGGCGCTCCCCTCGAGGGCCGTGAACCCCAACTGCTTCGTGCGGCACAGATAAAACCGGGACCACACCGGGACCACACGGGCACGGCATTAGCGGCGCCTACAGCAAGGGCAACCGCATGGTTGAGCCAGATCGACGTGCCCATGGGGGCCGTCTACATGCCCATCGCGTGGTACCCGGCATTGCGTGATACCCGGCGTCGACGTAGAGGGTCGTTCCCGAGACGTTCTTCGCGTCTTCCGAGAGGAGGTAGGCGGCCGCGGCGCCACAGTCGCCTGCGTCGATGTGGCGGTGAAGGGGCGCCCGCTGCTCGAACATCTCCTCCATCGTGGTGAACCCGGCGATCGAGCGAGCCGCCAGCGTCCGCACCGGGCCGGCCGAGATCGCGTTCACGCGGATCTGCTTCTGACCGAGGTCCCAGGCGAGGTAGCGCATCGACGCGTCGAGGGTCGCCTTGGCCACGCCCATCACGTTGTAGTGGGGCACGGCACGGACACCGCCGAGGTAGGTCATCGTCACGATCGAGCCGCCGCCTCGCGCCTCCATCAGGGGCTCGGCGCGCCGTGAGCAGGCGACGAGCGAGTAGGCGCTGATGTCGACGGCCATCCAGAAACGGTCGCGCGGGGTATCCGTGAAGCGACCCTCGAGGTCCTCGGCGGCGGCGAAGGCAACCGAGTGGACGAGCATGTCGAGCCCGCCTCCGAACGCGTCGGCTGTCTCGGCGAACACCCTGTCGAGGTCGTCGTCCGAGCGGACGTCGCACTCGGTGACGAGCTTCGTGTCGACCGTCGCAGCGAGGTCGCGCACCGATTTCTCGATCCGCTCGCCCTGGTACGTGAACGCGAGCTCCGCGCCCTCGGCGGCCAGGCGCTCGGCGATCGCCCACGCGATCGAGCGCTTGTTCGCGACCCCGAGCACGAGCGCCTGTTTTCCCTCGAGCCTGCCTGGCATCCGACGATCCTAATGCCAGCGGACTGTCCCCTGGTGGTTGCGACTCGCTACGGTCGCTTCGTGCGCGCGTTCGCTCACGACGTGTTCACGTACCCCCTCCCGGCCGGCCACCGTTTCCCGCTCGGCAAGTACCGGATGGTGCGCGAGGCGGTGGAACGGCTCCCCGCCGTCGACGTCCACGACGCGGAGGCAGCGGGCTGGGACGCGCTCGGCCGGACGCACTCGGCCGACTGGCTCGATCGGATCCGGGAAGGCCGTCTCGAGCGGCGCGAGGAGCTCGGGCTCGGGCTGCCGTGGTCGCCCGCGCTCGTCGAGCGGGCGCGGCGTGCAACGGGGGCGACGATCATGGCCGCCCGCGCATCGCTCGAGGACGGCATCGCGATGAACCTCGGCGGGGGGACGCATCACGCCTTCGCCGACGTCGGGCGCGGGTTCTGCGTCTTCAACGACGTGGTGACCGCGTTGCGCGTCCTTCGCTCCGAAGGATCGCTCGTGCGGGCGCTGGTCGTCGACGTGGACGTACACCAGGGCGACGGCACGCACGCGCTCCTCGCGGCCGACGCCGATGCGTTCACGCTGTCGCTCAACGGCTTTCGCAACTACCCGTTCCGACGTGTCCCCGGCGACCTCGAGGTCGAGCTCCCCGACGGCACGTCGGACGAGCGCTACCTCGCCGAGCTGGAGCGCGTGCTTCCCGAGGCGGTTCGACGAGCTCGCCCGGAGCTCTGCTTCGTGCTTGCCGGCGCGGACCCGTACGAGGGCGATCGCCTGGGGCGCCTTGCGCTCACGAAGGCGGGCCTGCTCGCGCGCGACCGGCTCATCCGCGACACGTTGCTCGCATCTGGCGTGCCCGTCTGCGTTACGCTCGCCGGCGGCTATGCGGCGGACATCCGCGACACGGTCGCAATCAACGTGAACACGGTGCGCGCTTTCACGTCCCTGGACGCACGGTGACGTCCGTCGCACCGCTCGAAGACCCGGACGCCGCGGGGGTCCGGATCGCCGTCGTGACCGGCGCGTCCTCGGGGATCGGCGAGGCGACGGCGCGGCTCCTCGCGGAGAAGGGGTGGCGGTGCGTCCTCGTCGCGCGTCGCGAGGACCGGCTCATGGCTATCGCGGATGAGGTCGGCGGCGAGGTCGAGCTCTGCGACGTCGCCGACCGCGACGCCGTCGAGGCCATGGCAGCGCGGATCCTGGCGCGCCATCCGGCGATCCACCTCCTGGTGAACAACGCCGGGATGCACGCGCGCGGCTCGTATCTCGCGGTCGATTCCGATCTCATCCGCCGTGTCATGGAGGTGAACTACCTCGGGGGCGTGTGGTGCTCACGGGCTCTGATGCCCGGCCTCAAGTGGGCCGCCGAGGCGGGCGGCGCGCATATCGTCAACATGGTCTCCGTTGCCGGCACGACGGCTTTTGCGCCGGCGGGCGCGTACGCCGCCTCGAAGCATGCCCAGCTCGCCTTCTCGCGCTCCCTGGCCGCTGCGCTACGCGGAAGCGGGATCTCGGTGCATTCCGTCATCCCGGGCTTCGTCGAGACGGAGGGGTTCCCGCAGAAGGGTGTCCTCAGAAGCCCGCTCCTCGGCCGGTTCGTGATCCAGCCGCCCCGCGTCGCGGAGGCGGTCCTGACGGCCGTCGAGAAAGGGAAGAGCGAGGTGACGGTCCCCTGGTTCCCCTACCGCCTGATCTCGATCGTCCAGGCGCTCGCCCCGGGGCTGATCGGCCGCTTCTCGAGCATGTCCGACTACAGGCCGGGCTCGGTGTAGTCGCCCTCTTCGAGGCGCGAGCCACTACGGCTTGCGTGCGACGTACCAGCCGATCTCGACCTCGAACGACGCAGGCGCCATGCGCGCCACGCGCTCGCGCTCCTCTCCCTCGAGCCCGACGAGGTCGAGGTACCGATCCATGTGCCGTTGCTCGCGCGCGACCTCGTTCGCGGTGACCACGAGGTCGTTCGCGTCGAGGAACCCGCGGATGTCGGCGTCGGGCAGCAAGCGGCTATGCGACTGGTCCCGCGCGCGCTCGAACCGGTCGTACTCGAGGCTGCGAATCGGGTCGACGTCCCCCAGCTGGTCGGCGATCACGATCCGGCCGCCACGGCTGGTGACGCGGGCGATCTCGGCGACCACGAGCTCGGGGCGGCGGACGTGGTGGAGAACGCCCCGGCAGCCGACGAGGTCGAAGTCGCCGTACGGGAACGGGAGCGACTCCGCGTCGCCCACGACGAAGCTGCAGCCCGGCGGAGCGTCTTCCCGAGCCGCCTCGAGGCGCTCCTCGGACGAGTCCACTCCGACGACCTCGCCAACGAGCGGGGCCAGCGCGTACGAGAGCGCCCCGGTTCCGCACCCGACGTCGAGCGCCCGCTCGTCGCCCGCAAGCGGGGCGAGCAGCCGCCGAAGGCGTGCCTCGAGATCGGCGTGGCGCTCGGCCTGGTGCGCGCGGCGGTGGTCGATCGGATCAGACATCGCGGACCACGCGCGTCGCTCGTGAGACGGCGCCGATCCCGCACGCGAGCTCGTACGCGATCGTGTCCGCCACGCGCGCATGCTGCTCGAGCGTGACGCCGTCACCGACGATGGTGACGGGCGCGCCGGGCTCGACGGGCGCGCGGAGCGCGACCGCGAGGGCGTCCATCGAGACGGTTCCGACGACCGGGCTCGGTGTGCCCGCGACGAGCAGCTCGGCGCCTGTCATGTCCCGGCGGAAGCCATCGCCGTACCCTACGGGGACGATCCCTACCCACGTCTCCTCGGCCGCGACGAACCGTCGCCCGTAGCCGGTCGACTCGCCGGGCTCGAGCCGGTGGACCTGCGCGACCTCGGACTCCCAGCGCAGCGCCGGCCGCAGCTGGAAGCGTGACGGGTCGTCGCCGAGCGGATCGATCCCGTAGAGGGCGATCCCGCACCGCGCGGCGTCGAGACGGGTCTCGGGGAGCAGGAGCGCTGCGGCGCTGTTCGCCATGTGCCGCGTGAAGACGCCCGCGTACGACTCGGTCGCGCGCAGGAACCGCTCGAGTTGCTCGTGCGCGAAGTCACGGCTGGTGTCCGCGGTTGCGAGGTGGGTCATGAGGCCGACGACCGACGGCCCGGGAACCGGCAGCTCGGAGAGCCCCCACCGGCCCATCCCCGTGTCGAGCTTTAAGTGGACCGGGACGCCTTCGGGGAGCCTGCCGTCGGGAACGGTCAGCTCGAGCGCGGCGTCGCGGGCGACGGGAACGTCCTCGGGCCCTGTCGGCCCGAGCACCACGATCCTCACGCCGGGGAGCTCGGTGCGAAGCGGAAGAGCCTCTCTGACCGTCGCGACGCAGAGCGCCGTTGCGCCGCCGTCGAGCGCGGCTCTTCCGACGTCCAGCGCTCCGTGCCCGTAGCCGTCCGCCTTGACGACGGCCCAGAGCTCCGTGCTCTCGAGGAGATGGGTCAGCACAGCGGCGTTGTGCCGGATCGCGCCGAGGTCGATGCGTGATACGGGATCGCACGGTCGCCATTCTCGTCAGCTCAGAGGACCGAGGGCAACGCTGCGACGACATCCGAGGCGATGAGACCCGCCTGGTGCGGTACGGAGCGGGCCGCGAGCCCGTGGACGACGGCGCCCGCGACGGCGGCGTCGACCGCGTCGAGCCCTTTTGCGAGAAATGCGCCGATCACGCCCGTCAGGACGTCGCCCGTCCCGGCCGTCGCGAGCGACGGCGGGCCGGTGTCGCTGACGATCGTGCGACCGCCCGGCGCCCGGACGATCGTGTCGGCGCCCTTCAGTACCACCACGGCGCCGAATCGCTCGGCGCATCGGCCGGCGGCCTCGAGCCGATGCGCTGAGACCCACTCCGCCTCGGTGTCGAGAAGCCGCGCGAGCTCCCCTGCGTGCGGTGTGAGGACGAGCGGCGCGTCGCGCGTGACCGGCTCGAGCCCGTACAGCCCGTCGGCGTCGACGACTGCCGGCAGGCCGGAGCGCTCGAGCAACGCGCGCACGAGCGATCGCGCCTCGAGACGAACGCCCGAGCCCGGGCCCGACGGCGATCGCCCGCGCGCGCTCGATATCCGGCGCCAGCGCGTCGAGCGCCGTCGCGAAGTCGAACCCTCGCTTGACAGGCTCCAGCGCAAGCGCTTCCGCGGTCGCGAGCGTGGGCTCGGGCACGGCG
The DNA here is from genome assembly GCA_963839755.1 of uncultured Actinomycetes bacterium. GTDB lineage: Bacteria > Actinomycetota > Thermoleophilia > Gaiellales > Gaiellaceae > Gaiella. Next base: position 155,738 of record CAWIVU010000015.1, on the reverse strand, counting down.
AGCGTGACGTAGCCGGCGTCAGCGCGTAGCGCGGCAGTTGCGGTGAGAACCGCTGCGCCGATCGTCCCCGGCGCGCCGCCGACGACGAGGACCGCCCCCGCGCTGAACTTCGTGTCACCTGCGCCGCGCCGCGGAATGAGCCCGAGCACGGCGGGCGTCGCGCGGACGGTTGCGGTTGGTTGCGGGTCGAGCCCGATGTCGGCGACGACGACCCGGCCGGCGTTGAACCGACCAGGCGACACGACGAGCCCGACCTTGGCGCCGTGAAAGGTGACGGTCACGCTCGCGCGCACCGCCGCGCCGGCGATCTCCCCGGTCGAGGCGTCGACGCCGGATGGGACGTCGACCGAGAGCACCGGCACCCCGCTCGCGTTGATCTGCTCGATGCGGTTCGCCGCGTCCGGGCGGGGCGCGCCGTGGAAGCCGGTCCCGAAGAGCGCGTCGACGACGACGTCGGCCCCTGCCAGGTCATCCGTCTCGGTCGCATCTCGGCCGGCCTCTCGCAGGACGCGTGCGGCGATGCGCCCGTCGCCTCCGTTCGCCCCCTTGCCGCACACGACCGCGAACCGCCGGGCATCGGGGAACGACCGCAGCGCCTCGTCCGCCACCGCCGTGCCGGCGCGCTCCATCAGCTCGTTCGCCGTAGCGGGGTACCCGGGGTGGCGCGACTCCGCCGCGCGCATCTCGTCTGCGGTGTACAGCGGCTCGTGCATCGACGTTACGAGTCGGTTGGACGAGGCGGCAGCGGCGTCGCGAGATCCGCCACACACGCGGCGCCCGCCATCGTGTGCGAATGGGTGAGCGAGACGTCGATCTCGCGCATGCCCACCCGCTCGGCGAAGCGGCGGGTCTTGCCGCTGAGCGTCACGCCGGGCTTCGGCGGCCCGACGATCTCGATCTCCTTCCACGTGAAGAGGACGCCGCAGCCGAGCGCCTTGCCGACGGCCTCCTTCCCGCAGAACCGGGCCGCGTAGGACTCCGCCGGGTTGCGGCGGGTCTCGCAGTACGCCTGCTCGTCCGGCGTGAAGCAGCGGTCGCGAAAGCCCGGCCGCTCGAGCGCGAGCCTGATCCGCTCGATCTCGATCAGATCGGTCCCGACGCGGGTGGCCACCTACAGAGCTCGCTCGAGCCAGTCGGGCAGGTCGGCGATCGAGCTGAGCACCACGTCAGGCGTCACGTCCAGGCGCTCGAGCGTGTCCGGTCGGAACTTTCCCGTTCGGACGAGCGCGGTGCGCATGCCGAAGAGCTGCGCCGCCCGGACGTCGGATTCCGGGTCGTCGCCGACGAGCCACGTCAGCTCCGGCTCGGCCCCGAGGGCGTCGAGAGCCGCCGCGAAGTAGGTCGGGCTCGGCTTGCCGAGCACGGTCGCCTCCACGCCGGTGGCGTACTCGAGCCCCGCGACGAACGCGCCGGCGTCGAGCATCGGCCCGCGGCTCGTCTGCCACCAGCGGTTCTTGTGGAGGCAGTACAGGTCGGCGCCCATCTGAATCTCCCCGAACGCGCGGGCGAGGTTCATGTAGCTGAAGACCTGATTCGGCTCGAGGGTCTCGTCGCAGCCTCCGACCAGCACGGCGTCGGCCCCTTCGCCGACGAGGTCGAGGCCCTCGAGGTCCGGAACGACCCCCGCCATCACGAGCGCGAAGACACGCTTGCCGGCCAGCTCGCGCGCTGCGGTGCGGGCGGTCGTCTGGAGCTCGTCGTCGGGGAGGTCGATGCCCATCGCGCGCAGCTCGTCCGCGAGCTGGGCACGCGGACGGGTCGAGTTGTTCGTCACGAAACGAAGGGTGTGCCCAGCGTCGCGCAGCTGCGCGACCGCGCCCTGTGCGCCGGGGATCGCCTCACCGGAGACGTGCAGCACCCCGTCGACGTCCAGGAGAATGCACGCCATGGCCGGGGAGTCTATTCGGGTCACGCGCTCCGTCTCCATCCCTCCGGAGGAAATCGAGCTCCGCGTCTCGCGCTCCTCGGGCCCGGGAGGCCAGCACGCGAACACGTCGGAAACGCGAGTCGAGGCGGTGTTCGACGTCGAGGCGTCCGCGTCGTTGACGGATCGGCAGAAGCACCGCGTCGTTGCGAAGGCGGGCTCCGTCCTCCGAGCGGTCGCACAGGACGAGCGGAGCCAGGCGCGCAACCGCGAGCTCGCCGTGGAGAGGCTCGTCGCCAAGCTGGCGGAGGCGCTGCACGTCGAGCGCCGCCGGGTGCCGACGCGTCCCACGGCCGCCTCCCGTCGCCGTCGCCTCGAGGAGAAGCGCCGGCGCAGCCAGGTGAAACGTCGCCGGGCTCCACCGGCCGACGAGTAGGAGGTTGTGATGAATCCCCACGAGCTCCTCACTGCTGACATCGTTGAGCCGCTGCTGCGCGGCCGCTTCGGCAGGCCCTTCCTCTGGAGCGAGTCCTGCTCCTCGACGCAGGATGCGCTCCGTGGCGCCGACCTGCCCGAGGGCGCCGTCGCAGTCACCGAGCACCAGACCGCCGGTCGCGGACGGGACGGCCGTCAGTGGCACGACCTTCCGAGTCGGTCGCTGCTTCTCTCGCTGCTCCTCCGACCCCCGCGCGAGGCGCCCGTTCCGCAGCTCTCGCTCGTCGCGGGCCTCGCCGTGGCCGAGTCGGTCGAGGAGAGCCGCGACGCGGCGGGGATCAAGTGGCCGAACGACGTCCTGCTCGGCGGTCGCAAGGTGGCGGGCGTGCTGCTGGAAGGCTCGGAAGGAGACGTCGTCTGCGGGATCGGGATCAACGTCTCCCAGACGGAGGACGAGCTGCCGGGCGATACGCGCGTTCCAGCTGGCTCGCTGGCGAGTATCGCGGGGCGCGCTCCCGATCGAGCGGAGCTGCTCGTCTCGCTCCTCGAGATCTTCGAGCATCGATACGACACCTGGTGCAGGGCGGGGCTCGCTCCGCTCCTCGACGAGCTCGAGGCGCGAAGCGTGCTTCGGGGGACACGGGTACGTGTCGGCAACGAGACGGGAACCGCCGGGGGGATCGCGCCCGACGGCCGGCTGACGCTGCGCCGCGACGACGGGTCAACGGTGCTCGTGGGGAGCGGCGAGGTTCGACGGGTGTCCGACTGAGGTCGGACAGCGCATGAACGGGTCGGACTTCGAGTCCGACACCTGCCTTCAGCGCCGGCGATCCTGTACGTGCGAGAAGCCGAAGCGCCCCTTGATGCAGAGGTTCCCTCGTGTGACGTCGTGATCGTCGGAGCTCGTCACCTTCACGATCGTGTTGTCCTGGACGTGCAGCTCGAGCGAGCAGCCGACACCGCAGTAGGGGCAGATCGTCTCTGTCACGGACTGCTCGTCCTCCCGCCATTCGCCGGCCTCGCGGAGCTCGTGCTCGGACCGGAACATGAGCGCGCCGGTCGGGCACACCGCGATGCAGTTGCCGCAGTAGACACAGGCCGACTCGGGCAGCGGCGTGTCGAGCTCGGTCGAGATACGCGCGTCGAACCCGCGCCCCGCGACGTGGATAGCGAACGTGTTCTGGTACTGCTCGCCGCAGGCGTCGACGCACTTGTAACAGAGGATGCACTTCGAGTAGTCGCGGACGTAGAGCTCGTTGTCGAGCTTCACGGGCTGGTGCACGGTCGCCGCGGTTCGCCCGTCGGGCGCGACGTGGTGGCCCGTCCGTGCGCGGTCGCGATCCTCGGCAGGCGGGGCAGGCGGCCCGAAGCGCGTGGGCTCCGCGTCGTAGCGGGCCAGGTAGCCGGGGGCGACCGGGGTCGTGGAGAGGTCGACCGAAGAGGCGAGCATTTCCATGACGAGCTTCCTCGAGAGGCGGACGCGCTCGGAATCGGTGAGGACCTTCATCCCGGCCTCGACCTTCCGCGAGCACGCGGGTGCGAGCACCCTTGCGCCTTCGACCTCGACGACGCAGACGCGACAGACGTTCGCGGGCTGGAGCGTCTCGCCGTAGCAGAGCGTCGGCGTGTCGATCCCGAGCTGGTTGCACGCATCGAGGATCGTCGCGCCTTCGAAGACGCGGACGGCCTGCCCGTCGACCTCGAGCTCGACCATGCGCCTCGGCGCGAGCAGCTCGCTCACGCTGACTGCCCCTCGAACACGCGCAACCGCCGGATCGCCGACTCGACCGCGCTGGACGCCGTCTGGCCCAGCCCGCAGATCGAGGCGTCGCGCATGCACTGGCCGACCTCCCCGATGAGAGCAAGCTCGCGCTCGAGACCGCCGCGCGGCTCGCCGGCGACGAGGCGTGCGAGCGCCTCCTGCTGACGCACGGTCCCGACGCGACACGGGACGCACTGACCGCACGACTCGTCGCGGAAGAACGCGGCGATGCGCTGGAGGAGGCGGGGTAGGTCGACCGTCTCGTCCAGCACGAGCACGACACCGGAGCCGAGCGTCGTGCCGGCCTCGCGGGCCCCCTCGAAGGTGAGTGGGACGTCCAGGTCGTCCGGCCCGAGGAAGCTCCCGGCCGCACCGCCCATCAGCACCGCCTGGAGCGCCTTGCCGCCCGGCACCCCTCCCGCGAGCCCGAGGACCTCGCGGAGCGTCGTCCCGAAGGGCACCTCGTACGTCCCCGGCCTCGCGATGTGCCCCGAGAGGCAGAGCAGCTTCGTTCCCGTCGAGTCGTCGGTCCCCGTCTCGGCGAACGACGGACCGGAACCGAGCACCACGTCGAGGACGTTGACGAGCGTCTCGACGTTGTTGACGACCGTCGGCTTGCCGAAGAGCCCGACCTCGACGGGGAACGGCGGCTTGTTGCGCGGCTCGCCGCGGTTGCCCTCGATCGACTCGAAGATCGCCGTCTCCTCTCCGCAGATGTAGGCGCCGGCGCCGCGCCGGATCTCGACGTCGAACGAGAAGCCCTCGCCCATCACGTCCTTGCCGAGGAAGCCGCGCCGCCGTGCCTCGTCGAGCGCGTGCTCCAGGGCGTGGAGCGCTTCCGGGTACTCGCCTCGCAGGTACACGAAGCCCTTCTCGCACCCGGTCGCATAGGCGGCGATCGTCATCGCCTCGACGACCGCGAAGGGGTCGCCCTCCATCAGCTCGCGGTCCTTGAAGGTCCCGGGCTCGGACTCGTCGGCGTTGCAGACGAGGTAGTGGGGTCGGTTGGGTTGTCGCGCGACCGCCTCCCATTTGACACCGGTGGGGAACGCCGCGCCGCCGCGGCCGAGAAGCTTCGAGTCCTTCACCTCCCGGAGGACACCCTCGGGTCCGAGCTCGACCGCGCGACGGAGTACCTCGTACCCACCGTGGGCGCGGTAGTCGTCGAGGCTCGCCGGGTCGACGACACCGACGCGGCGGAGCAGACGGAGCGAGGGATCGCCCGTCTGCGGGATCGAGCGCTCGGGCGGCGGCCCGGGCTCGCCTCCGGACAGCAGGTCGAGCACGGCCGCGGCGGTCATCGGCGCCTGCGCGCGGTCGAGCGGCTCCTCTCCTGCGACCGCAACCATCGCCGCGGGCGCGCGATCGCACTGCCCGAGGCACGGGCTGCGATACCAGGTGGCCGAGCCGTCCTCCGACAGCTCACCCTCGGCCCCGAAGCGCTCCTCGACCTGCGCGACCAGCTCCTGTGCACCCTGGCAGCGGCACGCGATGTCGTCGCAGACGTGGACGACGCGCGGCGGCCGCGGCTCGAGCGCGAAGAGCGCGTAGAACGTCGCGACGCCGTACGCATCGGCGGGCGGCACCGTGAGCCGCCGGCAGACCTCGTTTAGGCCGCCGGCGCTGATCCAGCCAATCCGCTCCTGGAGTGCCCACAGCGCGGGCAGGAGGAGGTGGCGCCGCCCGCGTGCCGCGTGTCCGCCTGCCGCCGTGTTGCCCTCGACGCCTGCCTGTCGGACGCCTCCCTCCCAGCCCGTCCGCGGCGGGCCGAGCACGGAGTCGAGCGCGTCCCGTTCGCTTTCGGTCGGCTCGGCATGCGGGACGAGCTTCAGGTCCATTCAGGCCGTGGCCTCGGTCGGCGTCCGTTCGCCCGCCCTCAGCGCTCGCTCCGAGGGAGCGAGCCGCTCCACGCGGATCGCGGCAGCCTTGAACTCCGCCGTGCCGGATTTCGGGTCGGTTGCGTCGATCGTGAGCTGGTTGACGTCGACCTCGTCCGGGAAGTGGAACGTCATGAACGCGAGGCCCGCCCGCAGAGACGGATCGATCCGCACGGGCGCCTCGACGGCGCCGCGGCGCGAGGAGACGCGCACGACCTCCCCCTCGGACACCTCGAGCAGCTCCGCGTCCTCGGGCGAGAGGTCGAGGGACTCGCCCCGATGGAGCGGCGAGCGGTAGCGACTCGACTGAGCGCCCGTGTTGAACGACTCGAGGCGTCGACCTGTCGTGAGCCGGATCGGAAAGTCGGCGTCGAGGGCCTCGAACGGCGGCTTCGCCTCGACGACGCTGAACGGCGCCAGCGGGCCCTCCGGCGGGTCGGCCCAGAGGCGACCGTGCAGGAACGGCGAGCCGGGGTGCTCCTCGTCGGGACACGGCCACTGGATTCCCCTGAGGTCCTCGAGGCGTTCGTAGCGCATGCCACGGTGCATGGGCGAGAGCGAGCGGCACTCGTCCCAGATCTCCTCGGCGGTCGGATGCCCCCAGTCGTGGCCGAGCCGCCGTGCGAGCTCGGCCAGGATCCAGGTGTCGTCACGTGCGTCGCCCGGCGGGTCGAGCGCCTTGCGAACACGCTGCACCCGGCGCTCGCTGTTCGTCACGGTGCCCTCCGCCTCGCACCATGACGCGGTGCCCGGGAGCACGACGTCCGCCATCTCGGCGGTCCTCGTCATCACGATGTCCTGCACGACGAGGAGGTCGAGCGCGCCGAGAAGCTTGCGCGCGTGGTTGACGTCGGCCTCCGACTGGGCCGGGTTCTCGCCGATCACGTACAGCGTCTTGAGCTCGCCGCGCTCCATCGCGTGGAACATTTGCGTCAGATGCCAGCCGTAGTGCGGCGGGATCGGCGCGCCCCACGCCTCCTCGAACCGGGCGCGCGCGGCGGCGTCGCGCTCGAGGTCCTGGAAGCCGGGCAGCTTGTTCGGGATCGCCCCCATGTCGCCGCCGCCCTGGACGTTGTTCTGACCGCGGAGCGGGTTCAGCCCGGACCCGTAGCGCCCGACGTGCCCGCATAGGAGGCCGAGGTTGATGAGCGCGAGGACGTTGTCGACGGCGTTGTGGTGCTCCGTGATCCCGAGCGTCCAGCAGATCATCGCCCGGTCGGCGCGCGCGTAGGCGTGCGCGGTCTCGCGGATCACCTCCGCCGGAACGCCCGTGAGCCGCTCTCCCTCGGCGAGCGTGAACGGCTCCACCGACGCCGCGTACGCGTCGAATCCCTCGGTCGCCCGCTCGACGAACGGCCGGTTGTGGAGCCCGCATTGAATGATCTCGCGCGCCATGGTGTTCGAAAGGGCGATGTCGGCGCCGACGTCGAGCCCGAGCCACCGGTCGGCCCACTGCGCCGACGTCGTGCGCCGCGGGTCGATCACGAAGAGGCGCGCGCCGTTCCGCACCCCGGCGAGGAGGTGGTGGAAGAAGATCGGGTGCGTCTCGCGGGCGTTCGAGCCCCAGAGAAGGATCACGTCCGTCTCCTCGATCTCGCGGTACGACGAGGTGCCGCCGCCCGCTCCGAACACCGTCGCCAGACCGACGACGCTAGGTGCGTGTCAGGTGCGGTTACACGAGTCGATGTTGTTCGAGCGCATCACCTGGCGCGAGAACTTCTGCGCCAGGAAGTTCATCTCGTTGGTCGCCTTCGAGCACGAGAAGATCCCGAACGACGTCGACGCGTTCGCCTCCCGTGCCCGTTCGAACCCGGCCGCCACGGTGTCGAGCGCGTCGTCCCAGGTCGCCGGGCGAAGCGTCTCGCCGTCGCGAACGAGCGGCGTAGTGAGGCGTCCCTTCATGCGAGAGCTCCTTCCGTTCGCGGTCCTGTCCAATCTACCCCGGACGGGGGCAGAGCCCACGTCCCGCGCTAGCGCTTCCCACGACCCAGGCGGGCAGGTCGGCATCCACCGCGGCCAGCACGCCCGCGGAGATCTCCTCGTGCGTGAGCCAGCGGCCGTCAACGGAACCGAGGAGCACCTGGCGGTGGGCGACGTGGACGGGCACGCCCTCGAGTGGCCAGACGCGGGTGCCGAAGACCTGCACGAACCGCGCCCCGGGAGCGAGCGCCTCGGCGATCGCCCCCGGCGCCTCGGGGGCATCGGTGTGGATCCAGCACACCGCGAGCTCGGCAGGCCCGCGAATGCGGATCGCGTCGGAGAGGGCGCGCGCGAGGGCCTCGCTGTCGCGGTAGTCGAGCGGAACGGAGACGACGCCCTGCCCGAGCGCGGCCGGGCGGCGCGCGATCGACGTGACGGGGTGGCCGCGTTCTGCGAGCGCGCGTGTGGCCAAGGCGAGCATTCCCGTGCCGCCGACGACGAGCGCGTGCTGCGGCCGGTCCAGCTGCGCGAGCGCCTCGGGAGTGTCGACGTCGAGCAGCAACCGGTCCGGAAGCTCGATCGTGGTCGGGTTGACGCCGCGCAACGACAGCTGCCCGACCGCGACCCGCCGCTCCAGCTCGGGAAGGAGCGACCGCGGGTAGGCCCCGGGTAGCGGGATCCGATCGGACGGAACAGCCCCCGCCTCACCGAGTGCCCGCAATGCTCCCGGCGTCACGAGCGGCACGTCGACGGGCAGCGCGACGACGACGTCGTGCCGGGCCTGCCGCAGGGCCGCGACAACCCCGTGGACGGGCGCCCTCGAGACGGCGCCGTCGTCGAGAACCGGGAACGACAGACCGTCGGCGGCCTTGCCCACGACGAGCACCTCGCCGCACGCCTCCTCGAGCAGCCGAGCTCCTCGAGTCGCCAGCGTCTCGCCGCGGAGTTGCGCGAGCGCCTTGGGTGATCCGAACCGCTCCGAGGCGCCGCCGACGAGAAGCGCGCCCGTGAGCCCCTTCACCCGATGACCCGGTCGTGCCCCGAGTAGACCGTGGCGCGGCCGTCGCGGACGAAGCCGCACAGCGTGATGCCGCGATCCTGACCGAGCTCGACGGCGAGCGACGACGGCGCGCCGACGGCAACCATGAGCGGACAGCCCGCGACCGCCGCCTTCTGCACGAGCTCGAACGAGAGCCGGCCGCTGACGCAGAGCATCTTGTCGTGGAGCGGGAGGAGACCCGCGTGGAGAGCCCAGCCGAGCACCTTGTCCATCGCGTTGTGCCGACCCACGTCCTCGCGCACACAGAGGAGCTCGCCGTCCTCTGCGAACAGACCCGTCGCGTGGAGGCCGCCCGTGATCGAAAAAGCCGCCTGTGCCTCACGCAGCCGGTCCGGCAGCGAGGCGACAACGCCGAACCCGACGAGCAGGTCGGATTCGACGCGCGGCGCCTCGACGGCGACCGCCTCGAGCGCGCCCTTGCCGCAGACGCCGCAGGAGGACGAGGTGTAGAACGACCGCTGGACACGATCGAGGTCGGCGTCGGGCGCTTCGACCTCGACGACGTTCGCCGCGAGGTCGTCGGACGCACGGGCGCCGACCGGCCGGAGCCCTTCGGTGAGGCAGAACCCGAGCGCAAGCTCGTCGTCGTGGCCAGGCGTCCGCATCGTGACCGCGATCGGGCGCCCGTTGATGCGTATCTCGAGCGGCTCCTCGACCGCCAGCCGATCGTCCTCGCTGCGGCCGCCGGGCAGTCGACGGACGGGCGCACGTCGCGTCGCGTACGGCGGTACCTCCACGAGGTGAGCGTAGACGGCAGGAGCGGAAGGGGCTCGACCGGATCATCAAGCCGGTCGAGTAGCCGTGTTCGAGGGGGTTTCCCGGAGGGGACTGACCCCCGTGAGGCTCCCGCCAACGAGCGCCACGGGGACAGACCCCCTTCGGGTCAGTCCGCCGGGCTCAGTCCTCCTCGTCGTCGAAAACGAAGCGCGCAACCTGCGGGTCGTGGTCGCTCGCCTGGTCGAGGAACTCCGCATTGACGTGCACGACGTCGTACGAGGTCTCCCGCTTGTCGAGCTTGCGGCTCACGAGCACCTGATCGAGCACCTGTGAGCTCCCTTCGAACACATAGGAGTACCGCTCCGGCTTCGGCAGGGTGCTCATGAGGTTCGAGAGAACGCCGCCCGAGAGGATCTGGAGCGTCTCGGAGAACTCGAAGTCGTTGATGTCGCCGAGCACGACGATCCTCGCGTTCGTGTTCGCGGCGAGGATCTCGTCCACGAAGTCGTTCAGGACCTGCGCCTGCTGGTGCCGCTGCGTCTCCGTGACCCGCGCCGGCGGCTGGAAGCGGCCGAAGAGAGGCTGGTCGCCGCCCTTCGAGTTGAAGTGGTTCACGATCACGAAGATCGTCTTGTCCCGGTAACGGAACTCGGCAGCCAGAGGCTTGCGACTTGCCGTCCAGGCGGCGTTGGCCGGGTCGACGCGACCGGGGCTGTACAGGAGCTGCGCCTTGTTGTTCTTGCCGGTGACACCGTTCGGTGTGAGGGGACCCGCGCCGGGCCGGTCGACGAATGCGAGGCCGCCATCGGTGCGGTAGAGGAATCCGACGCGGATATTGCCGCCGAGCTGACCGCCGTCCGCGTCGTCCACCGGATCGATCTGACGGAACTGGTACGTCGGCCCACCGGCCGCCTGGATCGCCGTGATCAGCTGCCGGAGAGTCAGCGACGCGTCGGTGACCGTCGTGTTCGTCGGCCCATCGTTGTCCTGGATCTCCTCGAGCGCGACGACGTCCGGCGCCTGGAGGTTGTCGACGATCAGACCCGCGAGTCGCGCAAACTTCGTGGGCGGATCGACCGGTGAGAGGTTCTCCACGTTGAACGTCGCGATCGTCAGCTCATTGGACGCCTGCGGGCGCGTGACCTCGCGCACCAGGTTGTTGTCGACACGGGTGAGTGCCGTGGTCAGCTGGAGCTCGAAGTTGCCGAAGTTGTAGTCGAGGACGCCGACGGCGGCCGTAGTGAAGCCGTCGCCCACGTTCGCCGCAGGTGTCGCGCCGAGGACGATGTCGTCCTCGAGCTGGATCCGCTCGGGATTGAAGTCGCCCGGGCTGATGACGACGCCGTGCCGGACGGTGGGGACAGTCGATGCGGCGCCGTTGTCGCCGACCACCCAGAGCTCGCCGAAGTCGTTCGGCGGGCCGACGACGACCGGGTCGTTGACACGCAGGAGCATCGCCTCGAGGCTCTCGTAGAAGTCGATCCCGTCCGTCGCAGGGTCGAACGAGCCGCTCGTCTCGACATCGCCCGTCGCGTCGTTGTCGATGACGGCCGTCGGCGGGGTGCGGCCGCCGAGACCGACCACGGTCTGCGCAATCGGTGCGCCGGGGCCGGCCGGCGTGACGGTCGGCGAGACGATCTCCGTCGTCGTGAGGTTCGTACTCGCCGAGCCACCCGGGCGGAACTCCGTGACGCGCCCGCTGACGAGCACGGCCTGACCGACGGCAACCGACGAGCCGCCGACACCGAAGACGAGGATCGCGTCGGAGGTGGCGACGTTCCCGTCACCGAGGGCGTCCTGCATCGTGAAGCTGTTCGGCCGGACGGCCGTGATCACGCCGGGAACGCCGGAGACGACCTGCCCGTTGAGCAGTGAGAGGTGCGCCGCGCCCTGGATCTGGAAGATCCGGGCGAAAACGCCGAGGGTGGTGAAAGAGAAGGTGTGGTCGGCCGCCATGGTGTTGGGCGGGTCGTCGGTGTCGACGTCCGTCACTCCCTGATCGTCAACCGTCACCGTGCACGTCTCGCCGATCGCGAAGTCGGTGTCAGGGTCGAGCGTGAACGTCGTCGACGCCCCGGACAGGGCGACGTGTGCGTGCCGCTGGTTGCGCACGTGATCGCGAAGCTCAGTCGCCCGTCGACCGAGACCGGCTCGCTGAAGGTGATCTCGACGTTGGCGGCTCTCGAGACATCGGCCGTGCCCGGCGCGGGCGTCGTGCTCGCGACGGATGGTGCCAGGTCGGTGGCGGCCCCGAGGTGACCGAGATGTCGTCGACGCCCAGCCCACTCGTCGTTGCCCGGTCGCGTTGCTCCGTGATGACGCGGACTTGGACCAGCGGCTGGTTGTCGGCCGTTGCCGGCAGCGTGACGTTGACGGCGTGTCACGTGGCGTCGCGAGGCTCGGCCCGGTGGTCGGCATCGGCCACGTAGCCGGCTCGCAACGTTCGTGTAGCTACCGCTCGAGCCGATCCGGCTATACTGAAGCGCGACCTGCTGGACGGCGTTGTCCGTGGACCCGTCGATGTCGCGCAAGACATACGAGACCGCGATCCCGGTCTCCCCCGTCGTGTCCAGGATGAGGAACGACGTGAGGCGCGTCCGCGGTGCCTGAGCCGGTCAGCGCGATGGTCGGATCTCGTGATGTGAAACTCTGGTAACACCTCCGGTTGTGAAGCCGTGCTCGGGGCGTACGTCGTGTTCGCGTTCGACATCTCACCGGCGTCGTCGACCCATCCCCGGTGACCGTCTGCGGATCGACGTCGTTGACGGTGGTCAGTCCGTCCCCGCGTGTACCCGATCACACCGGGAACACCGACCCAGTCGTCGTCAGCCGTCACGAGCCCGATGTTCGTCCAGTCCTGCGACGAAGGGCAGGGACGCCGCAGCGGCGGTGTCACGCACTTGCCGACCCGACTCCACCGACGAGAAGCCACGACGACATCACGACACCAAGGCGAAACGTCGCATCGATCTCTCCCCTTTGTCGCTGACGAGCGAAGACGCGCGGCATCCTACGCGCTTCCTCGTGAGCAGTCGGTGAACGGCCGGTGTCCGTCCTGCCTCCGCCGCCCGCAGCCTTCGCTCTGAAGCGTCAGCCGCCGGACGGCACGAGCGCGCCCGGCGCCGTCAGGTCCGCACCGCACGCGGGGCACGTCTTCTCGCTGTCGTCGCCGAAGGCCAGCCCGCACGACGCACAGGCGAAGGGCTGCTCGGGCGGAGCGTCGCCTCGGAGCTCCTCCGGCTGCAGCACGCCGTCGGCGAAGGGATCGAGTGCCGACTCGTCGTCCATCCGGCTACTCCACCGTCACGGTCTTGGCGAGGTTGCGCGGCTGGTCGACGTTGAGTCCACGCAGGCGCGCGATGCGATAGGCGAGGAGCTGCAACGGGATCACCGCGAGCACAGCCGAGAGGAATGCCGGGACCTTGGGGACGTAGATCACGTCGTCGGCGTGGTGCTGGATGTCCTCGTTTCCGTCCGAGGCGATCGCGATCACGTGGGCGCCGCGGGCGCGCACCTCCTGGATGTTGGAGACGAGCTTCTCGTAGACGCGCTCCATCCGCGTCGCGACGACGACGACCGGCGTGTTCTCGTCGAGGAGCGCAATCGGCCCGTGCTTCATCTCGCCGGCCGAGTAGGCCTCCGTCGGGATGTACGAGATCTCCTTGAGCTTCAGCGCGCCCTCCAGCGCCACCGGGAGCCCGATATTGCGCCCGAGGTAGAGGAAGAAAGGTCGATCGTGGAATCGACGTGCGATCTCGTCGATTGGGTGGTCGCCCTCGAGGAACTGCCTGATCTTCGCCGGGAGGCCGTAGACGGCGTTGACGATGTACTCCAGCTCTCCAGGAGGCATCGTCTCGCGCACCTGGGCGAGCTTCAACGCCACGAGGAAGAGGAGGCTCAGCTGCGCCGTGAACGTCTTCGACGCGGCGACGCTGACCTCGAGCCCGGCGCGCGTGTAGAGCACGGAGTCGACCTCGCGTGTGATCTGCGAGCCCATCATGTTCGTGATCGCGACGGTGTGCGCCCCCAATTCCCTGGCGAGCTTCATCGCCTCGATCGTGTCGCGGGTCTCCCCCGACTGCGAGATACCGATCACGAGGGTCTCGGCGTCGAGCACGGGGTTCCGGTAGATCCATTCGGACGCGATGTCGTGCTCGACGGGGATCCGCGCCCACTCTTCGATCGCGTAGCGCGCGCCCACCGCGGCGTGGTAGCTCGTCCCGGCCGAGAGGATCACGATCCGACTCAGCTCGCGGAGCTGGCCGTCGTCCATCCCGAGGCCTTCGAGCTGGAGCTTGCCCTTGCGAAGCCGGTCACCGATGGTCTCCGCGACCGCGTCCGGCTGCTCGTAGATCTCCTTCAGCATGAACGTCTCGTAGCCGGCCTTCTCTGCGCCCTCGAGGTCCCAGTCGAGCTCGATGACGTCGTGCTCGACCGCCGTACCGTCCGTTGCGCACAGGAACCGTGAGCCGTCGTGCGTGATGACGGCGATCTCGCCGTCACCCGGGAACTGAACGGCGCGCGTCTCGCCGAGGAACGCGGCCGCGTTGGACGCGACGAACGCCTCGCCGTCGGCCAGCCCGACGACCATCGGGCACTGATGGCGCCCCGCGACGAGCATCCCCGGATGGTCGCGGTGGATGACCACGAAGGCGAAATGCCCCTCGAGCTCGCAATAGGCACCGCGAACGGCCTCGACCAGGTCGCCGTCGTAGTGCTCCTCCACGAGATGCGTCACGGTCTCCGCGTCCGTCTCCGACGTGAAGACGTGACCGAGCTCGGTGAGGCGCTCGCGCAGCTCGCGATAGTTCTCGACGATGCCGTTCAGGACGATGGCGAGCTTCTCGGGCTCCTCCGCAGCGAGCGGGTGCGCGTTCTTCTCGGTGACGCCGCCGTGTGTCGCCCAGCGCGTATGGCCAAGGCCGGTCGTTGCCGGCGAGCCGTTCGGCCCGACGCGCTCCTTCAGGGTCTGGAGGTTTCCGACGGCGCGCGTATACCGAAGCGCGCCGTTTTCCAGGAGCGCGATCCCGGCCGAGTCGTAGCCGCGGTACTCGAGCCGCTCGAGCCCGTGCAGAAGGAGGGGCTTGCATTCCCGGGGCCCGACGTATCCGATGATCCCGCACATGCTGGTCTCCCTCTCCCGCCGGTCCCGACGAATGGTGCCTCTTCCAGGCGGATCCCCGTTTTGCAGGGGTTTTACCGAGCTCTGGTCTCCCGTCGGACGAGATCGGCGATGCTACCACAGAGATCCGCCGCCTCCTCGGGGCGCTCGGCCTCGGCGAGCACACGAATCAACGGCTCTGTCCCGGAGGGTCGAACGAGTACGCGGCCGCGGCCCTCGAGCTCGGCATTGAGCCGCTCGACCTCCGCCGCAACGTGCTCCGGGACCGCCGGATTCGCGACCGGGACGTTCTCCTTGAACTGCGCGAAGCGAGGCACGACCGCCGCGGCCTCGGCGAGCGTGCGGCCGCCGAGGGAGCGACAGAGCGTCAGAGCAGCAGCGAGTCCGTCGCCGGTGACGTGGCCGTCGAGCACGATCAGGTGCCCGGACTGCTCGCCGCCGAGCATGCCTCCTTCTCGGCGCAACGCCTCGAGGACATACCGGTCGCCCACGTCGGTCGTGACCACCCGCACGCCGCGCCCCTCCATCAGGCGGTGGAAGCCGAGGTTCGTCATCGACGTGACCACGACGATGTCGACGCCGAGCGCGAGGGCGCAGATCGCGATGATCTGGTCGCCGTCCACGATCTCGCCCGCGGCATCCACCGCCAGCATGCGGTCGCCGTCACCGTCGAACGCAATGCCCAGGTCGTAGCCACCGACGCTGACGGCCGAGCGGACCATCGCGAGATCGGTCGCGCCGCATCCCGCGTTGATGTTCGTGCCGTCGGGCGCGTTTGCGAGCGCGGTGACCTCGGCGCCGAGCCGCTCGAACACCTCGGGCGCGATCGCCGAGAAGGCGCCGTTGGCGCAATCGACCGCGATCCGCAGGTGCGAGAGGTCCGAGCCGAAGTGCTCGATCACGTGCTCGACGTAGCCGCCCGTCGCGTCGCTCGCGTGCTCGACCGAGCCGCCGCCGGCACCGCTTGCGTCGAGGAGCGACTCGATCTCGAGCTCCTCGGCGTCCGACAGCTTGTGCCCGGCCCTGTCGAAGATCTTCACGCCGTTGTACTCGGGCGGGTTGTGCGAGGCGGAGACGACCAGGCCGAGGTCCTGGGACAGAAGGGCAACCGCCGGCGTCGGGAGGACGCCGGCGAGCACCGCCGTACCCCCTGCGTCGACGATCCCCCTGGCCAGAGCGGCTTCGAGGGCAGGGCCGGTCCCGCGAGTGTCACGACCCACGAGCACGCGGCCGCGTCCCGACCAGAGCGTGGCTGCGCGGCCGAGGCGCTCCACGAGCTCCTCGGTCAGCGTCTCGCCGACGATCCCCCGAACGCCGTCCGTCCCGAAGTACCGCCTCTCGCGCTTCCCGGCGCCGCCGGAGAGCGTCTCTACGCCCACAGCACCAGGATCAGCCACTGAGATGACCTCCACGGACGAAGCGTGAGTCCTATGGGCCCTTCCCGCAAGGGGAAGCGCCCCTTAGCGCTTGCTGAACTGCGGCGCCTTGCGCGCCTTGTGCAGGCCGGCCTTCTTGCGCTCGACCTTCCGTGCGTCACGGGTGAGGAACCCCTCGCGCTTGAGCGGCACGCGAAGCTCCGGATCTGCCTCGACGAGCGCCCGGGCGATTCCGTGCCGGACGGCGCCCGCCTGCCCGCTGATGCCCCCTCCGTGCACGCGCACGCGAAGGTCGTAGGTTCCCTCCGCATCAGCGGTCTTGAAAGGTGAAAGCGCCAGCGTCCGATGCGTGGCGCGGGGGAAGTACTCCTCGAGCGTCCTGCCGTTGATCCACGTCGTGCCGTCGCCGGGGCGCAGGATCACGCGGGCGACGGACGTCTTGCGCTTACCGGTGCCGCGATAGGAAGCGAGCTCTGCCATTCGAGGGTGTCCTACAGCTCCAGGGTCTTCGGGGACTGGGCGGCGTGCGGATGCTCGGGGCCGGCGTAGACCTTCAGCTTGCGGATCTGCGCCGAGGCGAGCTTGTTCTTCGGAAGCATGCCCTTTACCGCCTTGCGGATGACCTCGGTGGGGCGCCGCTGCAGCTGCTCGCGGAGCGTCCGCTCCTTCAGGCCGCCCGGATAGCCGGAGTGCCAGCGCACCATCTTCTCGTCGAGTTTCTTCCCCGTCACGTGGATCTTCTCCGCGTTCACGACGATCACGAAGTCGCCCGTGTCGACGTGCGCGGTGTACTGCGGCTTCCCCTTGCCGCGCAGCGTGTCCGCGATCTGCGTCGCGAGACGGCCCAGGGTCTTCCCCTCGGCATCCACGACGTACCAGTCGCGCTTGATCTCGCCCGGCTTTGCGGTGTAGGTGGTCATCGCTCGGAAAGGCGGCAGTCGGACGACCGCCGGCGGCGGAGTGTAGCAGCGTACGGCGGGCATCGCCCGCCGTACGCGAGACCTGCGGGCCTACGTGACGATCACCCAGCCGTACATGTTGAAGAAGTCGAAATGCGGCGTGATGTTGCAGATCACGAGGTAGCGGCCCGGCTCGTCGAAGACGTCGGCGGTCCATGACGGTGCCGCTCCCGGAAGTGGCCCCTTCGCGAGCTGCCCGGGCGTGAGCCCGACAGGCGGTGTCACGAAGAAGTTCGGCGGAAACGCCGGAACTGTGATGTCCTCAGGCGCCGTGCCCGCGTCGTAGACGACGGCCTGGTGGTCCCCTGCGAACTCGAACGTCACGGTTCCGCCAGCTGCGATCACCGCCGTGCGCGGAATCATGTTGTCCTTCGCGTTCGAGGACGCGTCGTGTCCGTCAGGCGGTGGGAAGCCGGATCCCGCGTCTGGGTTTCCGAATCGCACCGTCGCGGACGTGTCCGGCGATGCGGTGACACCTGCGGCGAGGACGAGCCCAGCGATCGCCGCGATCGCTGCAGGCAGCAAGAGCCGCCTCATGATTCCCCCCTTTGTGTCGAATGCCGCTTCTAGGCGCTACATCGTGCGCCTTTCGTCGCGGCGCTGTCAAGCCCCGCAGAGCCCGTTGCAGTCGCGAGCTCGAGGGCGAAACGTGCAGCACCGCCGCGCGACGGATGACGGACATACGTGTGCCCGAGCGCCCGTGACGCGACACGGCCGACGGCGACCACGCGTCGACCCTCCGCGAGTCGCTCCGCGAACTCGACGCCGATCGCCACCTCCTCGGTCGTCGGCCGCCGGTTGCTCACCTCGGTGCCTGGGTGCGTCGGGACGATGTTCCAGAGGAGGACGTCGCTCTCGAGCTCGATCTCGGCGAGGACGCGGTGGACGATCGTCGCGGTCGCCTCGGCAGGCCCGAAGCCCGTCAGCTGGCGCTCGGACGTGAACGGGATCCCGGAGACTCGCGCGCCCCTGTAGCCGGGCGCCTCGCCGACGAGCAGGATCGTCGCGTCGGCCCGGGACGCCAGGTACGCCGCGAGGCGGGAGCGGAGGAGGGGCGCCCTGGGCCCCATGGCGTACTGGTTGAACGTCGCGCCGATCTGCGTGCCTGCGAGCTCCTCGACGATGCCGTCCATACCTGCACTCTGCCGCGGGCCAGATCCTGGGTGCGCGGCGATACTCGTTCCATGGCGAGCGTTCGTCGTCGTGTCGTCGTGCGGGGCCGCGTGCAAGGCGTGTGGTTCCGGGAAAGCGCGCGGCGGCGCGCGGAGAAGCTCCGCGTGTCCGGCTGGGTGCGAAATCGGGAGGACGGCGCGGTCGAGGCGGAGCTCGAGGGAGCCGCGGAGGACGTCGAGGTGCTCGTCTCCTGGTTCCGACACGGCCCGTCCGCCGCACACGTCGTCCAGATCGAGCTCGAGGAGTTGACTCCGACGGGTCATCGGGGGTTTCGGGTCGCGCACTAGGGTCAGTGGCCAGGCGCTAGGATGCGGCAGCGAACCGGGGAGCTCGGGCAACCGGGCTGAGAGGGCGGCTACCGCGCCGCCGACCCGCAGAACCTGATCTGGGTAATGCCAGCGGAGGAATGCGTGAACGAGCCGGACGTCGTCGTCGTCGCCTCGGGCCAGGGGCCCCCGCTCAGCGTGCCCGCCGCGCGGACGGTCGTCGCGGCCGACGGAGGGCTCGACCGGGCGCTTGCCCTCGGGCTCGCCGTCGACGTCGTGATCGGCGATCTCGACTCGGTCTCCCCGGCAGCGCTGGCCGCGGCGGAGACGGCAGGTGCGCGTGTCGTCCGCCACCCGGTGGAAAAGGATGCAACGGACCTCGAGCTCGCACTCGACGAGGCCGCGGCGCTCGGCGCCCGACGCATGCTCGTCGTCGCGAGCGCGGGCGGACGGCTCGACCACCTTCTCGCCGCGACACTGCTGCTCGCCGCCGATCGCTATGCGGAGATCGAGATCGACGCGCTCGTCGGCGAGTCACTCGTCCACGTCGTGCGGGGCACGCGCCGCCTCACGGGCGCGCCCGGAGAGCTCGTGAGTCTGCTGGCTGTCGGCGCGCCCGCCCACGGAGTCACGACGGAGGGCCTGGAGTACCCGCTCAGGGGCGAGACGCTCGATCCCGGCTCGACCCGTGGCGTCTCGAACGTCCTCTCTGCCGACACTGCCGTCGTCACCGTCGCGCGAGGGGTGCTCCTCGCCGTCCGGCCGAGCAGCACGCGAGGCAGCTCGTGTTGAGTCGCCACAAGCATCTCTCGCTCGGGGCCGCCGTCGCCGCGGGGCTGACCCTGGCGCTGGGGGCCGGCTGTGGCGGGGGTGACGGCGACGCGCCGAGCGAGGTGGTGCTCGTCACCCACGACTCGTTCGCCGTCTCGAAGGAGGTCAAGGCGGCGTTCGAGGAGGAGAGCGGGCTGACGCTCCGGATCCTCCAGGGCGGGGATGCGAACGAGATGCTCAACCGCGCGCTCCTGACGGCCGGCGACCCGCAGGGCGACGTGATCTTCGGGATCGACGACTCGGTCCTCTCGCGCGCGCTCCAGGGCGACCTGCTCGAGGAGTACCGGTCGGACGAGCTCGACTCCGTTGCCGAGTCCTACGCGTCGCCGGACGAGCACCTGACGCCGATCGACCACGGCGAGGTCTGTCTCAACGTCGACCGCGCGTGGTTCGCCGAGCGCAAAGTCGCGCCGCCCCGCACCCTCGACGACCTCGCGGATCCGCGGTATCGCGGCCTCCTCGTTGTCGAGAACCCCGCGACGTCCTCGCCCGGGCTCTCGTTCCTGCTCGCGACGGTCGCGCGGTTCGGCGAGGGCGGCTGGGAGAGCTACTGGCGCTGCGCTTCGGGCAAACGGCGTCCTCGCCGTCGACGGCTGGGAGCAGGCGTACACGCAGGAGTTCTCCGGCGCCGCCGGCAGCCCGGGCAAGCGGCCGATCGTCGTCTCCTACGCCACGAGCCCGGCGGCCGAGGTGATCTTCGCCTCGAAGCCGCTCGAGGCGTCGCCCACCGCGGCGGTCGAGGACGGTTGCTACCGGCAGGTCGAGTACGCCGGCGTCCTGCGCGGCGCCGCGAACGAGGACGGCGCTCGCGAGCTGATCGATTTCATGCTCTCGGAGCGATTCCAGGCGGACGTCCCGGGATCGATGTTCGTCTACCCGGTGCGGGAGGGCGTCGAGCTGCCCGAGGCGTTCGTCGAGCACGCCGTCGTCCCCGAGGCGCCGCTTCAGCTGCCCGCGAGCGAGATCGACGAGAACCGCGACCGTTGGGTCGCCAGGTGGACAGACATCGTCGTGCGCTGAGAGCCGCGACCGTCGCGGTGCCCGTGGCGTTCCTCGGCGTCTTCTTCGCGTGGCCGCTCGCGGCGATCCTCGAGCGGAGCCTCGTCGTCGACGGCACGCTCGACGTGCCCCTCGACGTCCTGACGCACGAGTCGACGCTCGAGATCGCCTGGTTCACCCTCTGGCAGGCGGCGGTCTCGACGGCTCTCACCCTGCTCGCCGGCCTCCCGCTCGCATGGGCGCTCGCACGATTCTCTTTCCGCGGCCGATCGCTCGTCGAGGCGCTCGTGCTCGTCCCGTTCGTGCTACCGACGGTCGTCGTCGCGACCGCGTTTCTGGCGCTGCTCCCCGACGCGGTCGAGCGGTCGATCTGGGCGATTCTCCTCGCGCACGTCTTCTTCAATGTCGCGGTCGTCGTGCGGATCGTCGGCGGGTTCTGGGCGGGGCTCGATCCGCGCCTCGACGACGCCGCATCGACGCTCGGCGCCTCCGCTCGCGAGCGCCACCTGCGACTCACCCTTCCACTCCTGTCACCGGCGCTGGCCTCTGCGGCGTCGATCGCGTTCCTCTTCTGCTTCACGTCGTTCGGCGTCGTCCTCGTGCTCGGCGGGATCCGGTACGCGACACTCGAGGTCGAGATCTACAACCAGGCTGCTCGGCTATTCGACCTGCGCACCGCGGCGGCGCTCGCGCTGCTCCAGCTGGCGGCGATCGGCGCAACGGTTCTCGTCTCGGGTCGCCTCGAGCGACGACTCGGTGGCAGCCGCCGCGCCGGCCGACCGGCCCTCCGTCCGGTCGGACGTCAGCGGCTCTGGGTGAGGCTCGTGGTGCTCTGCTCGCTCTCCCTGCTCGCGCTGCCGCCGCTCGCGCTGGTCGCCCGCTCGCTCCGCGTCGGGAGCGGCTACGGGCTGGATCATTTCGCCTCGCTGTGGGACGAGACACCGGCGCTTCTCGTCGTGCCGTGGCATGCGGTCGCCAACTCGCTGCTGTTCGCGACCGCGGCTGCGTCGATCGCACTCCTCGTCGGGATCCCTGCAGCCGTTGCCGTCGCCCGCGGTCGAGGCGGCGTCGACGCGCTCGTCATGCTTCCCCTCGGCGCGTCCGCGGCGATGCTCGGCTTCGGATTCCTGCTCGCGTTCGACGCCCCGCCGCTCGATCTGCGCTCGTCACCCGCGATCGTGCCGATCGCGCAGGCGCTTGTCGCGATTCCGTTCGTCGTCCGCGCGCTCGTGCCGGCCCTCCGGGCGGTCGACGCCCGGGTGGGCGAGGCGGCCGCCGTGCTCGGCGCCACGCCGTGGCAGGTGCGACGCGAGATCGAGTTGCCGTTGCTCGCACGGCCGCTCGCCGTGGCGGCGGGGCTCGCGTTCGCGGTCGCGCTGGGCGAGTTCGGCGCGACGGTCTTCGTCGCCCGGGCCGACTGGCCCACGGTGCCCGTCGCGATCTTTCGCTTCCTCGGTCGCCCCGGGGCGGACAACGTCGGCGCCGCGATGGCGCTGTCCGTCGTGCTGATGGCGCTCGTGACGCTCGTTGCGCTCGCCTCCGAGCGCTCCCTCGTCCGCAGGGGAGCTCGATGAACCTCACGCTCGAGCGGATCGACGTCACGCTCGACGGTACACCGATCGTCGACGGGGTCTCGCTCGAGGTCTCCTCGGGCGAGCGGCTGGCCCTGCTGGGACCGAGTGGATCCGGGAAGTCGACGCTCCTGCGCGTCGCGGCAGGGCTACAGCGCCCCACCGATGGTCGCGTCCTGCTCGACGGCCGTGACGTCACTCGCGTTCCGGCGCACCGGCGACGCGTCGGGCTCGTCTTCCAGGACGCGGTGCTCTTTCCTCACCGCGACGTCGCGGGAAACGTCGGATTCGGACCACGCGTGGCCGGCCTCGGCGACGCCGAGCGCGGAACGCGCATGGCCGAGGCGCTCGATCTCGTCGGGATGTCGGGGACGGAGCGACGTGACGTGCTGACCCTGTCGGGAGGCGAAGCGCAACGCGTCGCGCTCGCCCGCTCGCTCGCGACCCGCCCCGACGTGCTTCTCCTCGACGAGCCGCTGGGCTCACTCGACGGCCCGCTCCGCGAGCGTCTCCAGGACGACCTCCTCGCGCTCTTCGAGCGCTTGGCACTCACTGTCGTCCACGTGACGCACGACGTCGGCGAGGCGTTCGCGATCGGCGCCCGGGTGGCAGTCCTGCGCGACGGCCGGGTCGCCCAGGTCGCGCCGCCGGACGAGCTCTGGGCGCAGCCGGCGGACGACTGGGTCGCGCGGTTCCTCGGGATGCGGAACGTCGTCGCGGACGGCGGCCGCGCGACCGTGACGCGCCCGGAGGCCGTGCGCGTCGTCTCCGGCGACGACGCGCTCGTGGTCGGCGCCGAGCGGGACGGCGCCGTCGTGTGGCTTCGCGTGCGCCGCGACGACGGGGTCGAGTTGGAGGCGGTCACGACGCGCATCGACCACGCACGCCCGGGAGATCGCGTCTCGGTGGAGATCGACCCGGCAGGCGTCGTCGAGGTTCCCGTATGGGAAGGTGTTTGACTGAAGTCGGACACCGAGCGCTGCGACCTCGACAGAAAGCGCTCGCCACAGTAGGGTCCGCGGCTGCCACAGGACGAATGGAGGTTTCCATGTCGTTCAGCCGTCTCGCATCTTTCATCGTGGCCCTTCTACTGGTCTTGCCCGGCGTCGCGCACGCTGCCGGCGTCGAGGCGGGCGCACCGTTCCCCTCGAACCTGCTGACGGCCCCCGATCCGACGCAGATCACGGGGGTGCGCGTGAACCTGCCGCTGCCGAATTGCGCGACGAGCCCCTCCGACTGCGCGGACGTTGCCGTCCTCAACCGGCTCGACGGTTTCAACGTCCAGCCTCGCCTCTCGATCCCGTTCAGCGCGCCGATCGACCTCGCGACCGTGTCGAGCGCAACGGTGCGGCTCTACGCGTTGGACTGCCTCGCGTGCGCTCCGATCGGCATCGACCAGGGCGTGTGGGAGCCCGCGGCGACCACGCTCCACGCCGAGCCCGCCGAGCAACTCGAGCAGGACGAGACGTACCTGCTCGTCGCGACGACCGGCATCCACTCGAGCGACGGGAAGCCGCTCGACCGCTCCTCGTTCCTTCGCGACCTCAACTTCGGCCAGACGAAGGACGAGCACGCGAAGCTCTATCGGACGGCTCTGCGGGGCGCGCTGCACGCGACCGGCACGTTCACCGAGGCTGCCGCAGCG
Organism: uncultured Actinomycetes bacterium; assembly: GCA_963839755.1. Taxonomy (GTDB): domain Bacteria; phylum Actinomycetota; class Thermoleophilia; order Gaiellales; family Gaiellaceae; genus Gaiella. The sequence continues at coordinate 132,161 of CAWIVU010000015.1, read as the reverse complement.
AGCCTGTTCACGACACAGAGCATCACCGCCGACCTCGAGAAGATCCGAGCGCAACTCGATGCCTCCAGCCCCGCGCCGGCGCAGGTCACGGCGTCGTTCCCACGCTCGCAGATCACGGCGATCGCCTGGAACCGGCAGACGACGACGAGCGGCCCACTCGCACAGAGCTTCCTGCCCGTGCCCGCACTGGACGTCTTTCCCGGCTCGGTCGGACGCGTCGTGTTCGGCGCCTACGACTCGCCGGACTACGAGACCGCTGCGAAGGTGATCCCCGCGACGGGGACACTGACCGGCTCTCCGCAGCGGCAAGGAACGAACCGCATCTCGTTCACGCTGTTCCTCCCCGCGGGAAGCGAGCCCGCGAGCGGCTGGCCGGTCGTGATCTTCGGGCACGGCTTCACCGATTCGAAGCAAGGCTCCCCCTGGGCCGTCGCCTCGTCGCTGGCTCGGTTCGGGCTCGCGTCGGTCGCGATCAACGTCGTCGGGCACGGCGGCGGCGCCGGCGGCAACCTGACGATCCTCACGCCGACCGGCCCCACGGTGATTCCCGACGGCGGGCGGGGCATCGACCAGGACGGCAACGGGACGATCGACTCGACCGAGGGCGTCAACGCGGCGCCGCCCGACACGCTCGTCTCGAATCGAGACGGCCTGCGACAGACCGTCGTCGACCTGATGCAGCTCGTTCGCGAGATCCAGGTCGGCCTCGACGTCGACGGAGACGGCGGCGCCGACCTCGACGCATCGCGCATCTCCTACGCCGGCCAGTCCTTCGGCGGGATCTACGGCCTCGACTTCCTCGCGGTCGAGCCCGACCTCGTGGCGGGCGTGGCGAACGTGCCCGGCGGACCGATCATCGAGATCGCGCGGCTTTCACCCAGCTTCCGGCCGCTCGTCGGGTTTGCGCTGATCAGCCGGACGCCCTCTCTCTACAACGCAGCACCGAACCCCACGCTGACGAGCTTCGTCGAGAACATCCCGCTCCGCGGTCAGCCGCTTCTCGTCGACACCGTACCCGGCGCCTCGGCGATCCAGGAGCTGATCGACCGCACCGAATGGGCCCAGCAGGCGGCCAACCCTGCGGCCCTGGCGCCGCACCTCGAGCATCCCGTGATCATCCAGTTCGCGAAGGGCGACCGGACGGTGCCGAATCCGACGACCACGGCGATCCTCCGCGCGGGCGACCTCGCGGGCCGGGCGACGTACTACCGCAACGACCTCGCGGGGGCGGGCTCGGTGGCCAACCCGCACACGTTCCTGACCGGGATCGGAAACCCCGCGACCGCCGCGTTCGCCCTGCAGGCGCAGGCGCAGCTCGCGACGTTCCTCGCCTCGGGCGGAGCCGTCACGATCGATCCCGACGGCCTGGCTCCGGTGTTCGAGACGCCGATCGAGGGGCCGCTGCCGGAGGTGCCGTAGCAGGGCCGTCAGGTCGCGGCTGAAGCCACGCCCTCGTTCTCCTTGCGGATCCCGGCGCAGCCGGGATCCGGCCCTACTCCCACTCGATCGTCGCCGGCGGCTTGGAGGAGAGGTCGAGCGCGACGCGGTTGACGCCCGGCACCTCGTTGACGATCCGGCTGGCGATGGTGTCCAGCACGTCGTACGGAAGCCGCGCCCAGTCCGCGGTCATCGCGTCCTCGGACGTGACCGCGCGGATCACGATCGGGTAGGCGTACGTCCGCTCGTCGCCCTGGACACCGACCGAGCGGATCGCCGGCAGCACGGCGAAGCATTGCCACAGCTCGCGGTAGAGCCCCGCCTTGCGCACCTCCTCGAGCAGCACCGCGTCGGCGTGACGCAGGATCGTGAGGCGCTCCTCCGTGACGTCGCCGATGATCCGGATCGCGAGGCCGGGGCCTGGGAAAGGGTGCCGCCAGACCATCCGCTCGGGGAGGCCGAGCTGCTCGCCGACCCGCCGCACCTCGTCCTTGAAGAGCGAGCGAAGCGGCTCGACGAGCTCCATCCGCATGTCCGCCGGAAGGCCGCCGACGTTGTGGTGCGACTTGATCTTGGCCGCGACGCCGACGTCGCCGCCCGATTCGATGACATCCGAGTAGAGGGTTCCCTGGACGAGGAAGCGGACGTTGCCGAGCTTGCGGGCCTCGTCCTCGAACACGCGGATGAACTCCTCGCCCACGATCGCGCGCTTCTCCTCGGGCTCGCTCACGTCCTCGAGCCGCGAGAGGAACCGCTCCCGCGCGTCGACGTGGACGAGCGGGACGTGGAAGTGGCCGCCGAACGTCTCGATGACCTGCTCCGCCTCGTTCTCGCGCAGCAGGCCGTGGTCGACGAAGACGCACGTGAGCTGGTCACCGACCGCCTTGTGGACGAGGAGCGCGGCGACGGCGGAGTCGACGCCGCCCGAGAGGCCGCAGATGACCTGCTCCGACCCCACCTGCGCGCGGATCCGCTCGACCTGCTCCTCGATCACCGCGGCGGGAGTCCAGGCGGGCGGCGCGGCGGCGACCTCGTAGAGGAAGCTCTCCAGCATCCGCTGGCCCTGCGGCGTGTGGACGACCTCGGGATGGAACTGGACGCCGTAGAGGCCGCGCTCGCGATCCTCGAAGGCGGCGATCGGCGTCGTCGGCGATGACGCCGTTACCGCGGCCCCGGGCGGGGCGGCCGTCACCGAGTCGCGGTGGCTCATCCAGACGACCTGCTCCCGGGCGAGGTCGTGGAAGAGCGTCGCCGACCCGTCGAGTGAGACCTCGGCCTTCCCGTACTCCGAGACGTCGTTCGCCTCCACCGCGCCGCCGAGCTCGCGCGCCATCAGCTGCATGCCGTAACAGATGCCGAGCGTGGGAACGCCGAGCTCGAAGATCGCCGGGTCGGCGAGTGGCGCACCGTCCGCGTAGACAGAGGCCGGCCCGCCCGAGAGGACGAGAGCCGCCGGGTTCCGGGCCGCGATGTCCTTCGCCTCCAGCCGATGCGAGACGAGCTCGGAGTACACGCGCGCCTCGCGGACACGGCGGGCGATCAGCTGGCTGTACTGGCCGCCGAAGTCGAGCACCAGGACGGGGCGCGCCTCCGGGCCGGGCTCGGGCCCGGGGAAGGCGATGACCTCGGCCGGCTCAGCCACGGCGATAGTTCGGCGCTTCCTTCGTGATCGTCACGTCGTGCGGGTGGCTCTCGCGAAGCCCCGCGCCCGTGATCCGCACGAAGCGCGCGTCCTGCAGCGCGTCGATCGTGGGCGCGCCGCAGTAGCCCATCGCCTGCCGCAGGCCGCCGACGAGCTGGTGCACGATCGGGCCGAGCGGCCCCTTGTACGGGACGCGTCCCTCGATGCCCTCGGGGATGAGCTCCGCGACGTCCTCCACGTCACCCTGGAAGTAGCGGTCCTTCGAGAACGAGCGCGCCTTCATCGCGCCGAGCGAGCCCATCCCGCGGTACTCCTTGAACCGCTCCCCCTGGACGACGATCACCGCGCCGGGGGCCTCGTCGGTCCCTGCCAGCATCGACCCGAGCATCACGGTGTCGGCGCCGGCGCCGATCGCCTTCGCCACGTCGCCCGAGGAGGTGACGCCGCCGTCGGCGATCACCGGCACGCCGTGGTCAGAGGCGACGGAGGCGATATCCGAAACAGCCGTCACCTGAGGGACGCCGACGCCCGCGACGACTCGGGTCGTGCAGATCGAGCCCGGGCCTTGCCCGGCCTTCAATCCGTCGGCCCCTGCGTCCACGAGCGCCTCGGCGGCCTCGGCTGTCGAGATGTTCCCCGCGATCACCTCGATGTCGTGCGCGTCCTTGATCGCGCGGACGACGTCGAGCACTCCGTGCGAATGCCCGTGGGCCGTGTCGACGACGAGCGCGTCGACCTCGGCGTCGACCAGCGCAGCCGCGCGCTCGAGCGCGTCGGTGCCGACGCCGACCGCCGCGGCGACGCGAAGGCGACCGCGCTCGTCCTTCGTCGCGAGGGGATACGCCTCGCGCTTGGCGATGTCCTTGACGGTGATGAGCCCCTTGAGCCTGCCTTCCAGGTCGACGATCGGCAGCTTCTCGATCCGGTGACGGCCGAGGATCGCCTGCGCTTCCTCGAGCGTCGTCCCGACGGGCGCCGTGACGAGACCCTCGCGGGTCATCGCCTCCTCGACCAGCATCGTCGAGGGAACGCCGAAGCGCAGGTCGCGGTTCGTCAGGATCCCGACGAGCCGATCGTCGGCGTCCGTGACCGGGATGCCCGAGACGCGGTAGCGCTTCATCAGCTCGAGCGCGTCGCCAACGAGGGCGTCGGGCGGGAGCGTGACCGGCTCGACGATCATGCCGGCCTCGGAGCGCTTGACCTTGTCGACCTCCGCCACCTGGTCGCCGATCGCGAGGTTGCGGTGGAGGACTCCGATCCCACCGAGCCGCGCGAGCCCGATCGCCATCCTGGCCTCCGTAACGGTGTCCATCGCCGCGGAGACGATCGGAATCTCGAGCACGATGGTGCGCGTCAGGCGACTCGCGGTGGCGACGTCGTTCGGGAGGACGGCAGACTCGGCCGGGACGAGCAGGACATCGTCGAAGGTGAGGCCTTCCTTCGCGAACTTGTCCTGCAGGTCACCCAAGTGCTGCGATCGTAACAGCGCCGGCGGCGGAAGCCGCCTGTCCGCGAAGCGGACCAGTGGAGGGGGTCTGGGGGAACCGGGAGGTTCCCCCAGCTCGTGCCTCGCCCTACGCGGCGTGCTGGAGCTCGTAGATCTCGACGGCCGCCGCCAACCGCTTGGCCTCGGCGGGATCGAAGCGCCCTGCGCCGACCTCGAGCACCGACGCCGCCCCCGCCGCGGCAGCGAGGCGCAGCGCATCCTCGGCCGGCCGGCCGTCGAGCACCGAGGCGACCCACTGCGCGAGAAGCGCGTCGCCCGCCCCCACGACGGAGACGGGCTCGAGACGCGGCGTGACGGCGCGGTAGCGGCGGACCTGGCGCTCCTCACGTGTCAGTGCGAAGCACCCGTTGTCGAGAGTGATGTGGACGTTGCGGGCTCCGAGCTCGGCGATCGCGTCGAGCGCCATGAGGAAGTCGTCGTCGTCGAAGAGCTCCTGGCCGACCAGCTGCTCCGCCTCGTGCTGGTTGGGCGACACGAGCCACGGCTCCGCCTCGAGGCCGAGGCGCAAGGGCTCGCCCTCCGTGTCGAGCGCGACGCGAACGCCGCGCCGCCCGAGCTCGCGAATGGCGTCGGCGTAGAAGGTCTCGGAGACACCACGCGGCAGCGAGCCTGCGAACACGACGAGCTCCATGCCCCGCGACAGGTAGCGGACCTTCTCCATCAGCGTCTCGAGCTCGCTCTCCGTGACCTTCGGCCCCCACTCGTTGATCTCCGTCTGGGTGCCGGACGTCGGGTCGACGACGAGCGTGGAAGTCCTGGACTCGTCCGCAATCCGGACGAAGTCGTTGAGGATCGCCTCGGCGGTGAGCTCCTCGACAATGCGCGTACCCGTGCGTCCTCCCGCGAGCCCCGTGGCGACGACGGGCCGATCGAGCCGCTTCAGCGAGCGCGCGATGTTGATCCCCTTGCCGCCGGCGAGCGTCAGGACCTGGCTCGCGCGGTGCCGCTGTCCGAGCTTGAGGATCGGCACCGTCAGCGAACGGTCGAGGGCTGCATTGAGGGTGACGGTGACGATCACGAGAAGAGCCCCGCGAGGCGATCGACGGCACGTCCGGCGACCCACCGCCCTTTCCCGGTCAGGCTCGGCTCGGACTCCGACCTCGCCGCAACGAGCGGCGAGCGCGCCACGACCCGCGACCCGTCCCGTACGACGAGCGTGCCGAGCCGCTGACCGGCGACGACCGGCAGCGACGCCACGGCGGGAGCGACGATACGCTCGACGAGCGGGCGGCCCGTCGGAGTTGGCCGCACGATCGCCCGGGGCGCGACGAGCGCCAGGGGCTCGAGCCCCCAGCCGACGGCGACACGTGCATACGTCCGTCTCGAGTCGACGACTTTCGACGGCCGATAGCTCTGCAGGCCGAATCGAAGCAGCGCGGCGAGGTCGCGGTCGCGTTGTGCCTCCGACGAAGCGCCCAGCACCGACGCCGTGACGCCCACTCCGGACGCGCGGGCGAACGCCACCTGCGACCAACCCGCCAGCGTCGTATGGCCCGTCTTTCCGCCGACGAAGCCGGAGACGCGGCCGATGAGGTTGTCGGTGGACTCGACCACCCGGCCGTCCGAGAGCGTCGCTCGCGCCGCCCCCGCATAGCGGCGGATGATCGGGACCCGGAGGGCGGCACGGAGCAGCGCTGCCGAGTCCGCGGCGCTCGAGACGTGGCCGGGCTCGTCGAGCCCGTGAGGGTTGCGGTACCGCGTGCGGACGAGCCCCATCTCTTGGGCTGCGTCGTTCATCAGCCGTACGAAGCGCGGCACGCTTCCCCCTGCCCGAACCGCGAGTGCCGTCGCGGCGTCGTTCGCGCTCGGCACGAGGGTGCCGATCACCAGGTCGCGCACCGGGACACGCTGTCCGGCCCGGAGATCGAGCGACGACTCGCCGACGCGCGGCGCCTCGGCCGGGATCGTCACGGCTCCGTCGAGGGGCAGCCGCTGGAGCGCGACGATCACGGTCATGAGCTTCGTGATGCTCGCCATCGCCCGCGGCGTGTCGGCCTCGCGAGCGGCGAGCGTGCGGCCGTCGACGGTGCTCTGGACGACGTACGCGGGCGCCGATACGGCGGGAGCGGACGCGTACGCCGACCCCACGAGCCCGAGGGCAGCACCCAGCGCGGCAAGGAGGCCCCAGCGCTTCACGCCGCCGAAGAGTAGTCGGCGGGGACGAGCACCTACCATCCGGCGGCCGACCAGACGGCGCTTGCGAGCCTCGCGGCCTCGGCGCCCGCGACGGCGCGCCAGTCCTCGGCCGGGTCGTCTCGGTAGGCGTAGATCACCGATCGCGAGGCGTTCACGAGCGCGCTCGCGGGGCCGCTCGTGAAGGCTCTGGCGACGTCGGCGGGGGTCGCCCCCTGGGCGCCGACACCGGGGAGCAGGATGATCGCCCTGGGCATGGCGCGCCGGGCGTCGCCGACGATCCGGGGGACGGTCGCGCCGACGACGGCGCCGACGCTCGACAGGCCGCGCGCCCCGACGAGGTCCTCACCCCACACGTCCACGAGGTCGGCGACGTACCGCCACACCGGGCGACCATCGGCGAGGATCGCGTCCTGGAGCTCGGCTGCTCCCGCGTTCGACGTGCGGACGAGCAGGAAGAGCCCCGCGCCGTCGCGGCGGCACGCGGCGATGAACGGATCGAGCGAGTCACGGCCCAGGTACGGGCTCACGGTGAGGGCGTCCGCGAGCGGCGGCTCGGTGGCCCGGGGCTCGAGGAACGCCGTGGCGTACGCGCGGGCTGTCGAGCCGATGTCGCAGCGCTTGCCGTCGGCAATCACCAGCAGGCCCGCCTCGCGCGCGTAGCGAGAGACGTTCTCCAGAGCCCGCCAGCCGTCGCTGCCCAGCGCCTCGAAGAACGCCGCCTGTGGCTTGACCGCAACCACGTACGGCGTGACTGCATCGATGATTCCCTTGCAGAACCGCTCGACCGCGCCCGCCGCCGCCGCGCGGCCGCCCGCTGCCTCACCCCGGAGCTCCACCGGCAACAGCTCGACGACCGGGTCGAGACCGACCACGAGCTGCGATCGCTTGCGCTCGACCGCCTCGGCGAGCCTGTCCGCGAACGGTCGCGTGGCGCCGCCTGCGGCCTCGCTCGTCACGCGGCCAAGGGTAGCCCCTGCACCAGCGCGCACACCGCCTCGACGTCGAGTGGGCCCACATGGAGCTCGGGCGGCGGTCGACGGAGGAACGACGCCACGAGCCGAACCTCGTCGACGTCCTCGGAGGCGTCGACCGCCGACCGCCCGCGCGCGTCGGCGAGCAGCGTCGCGGCCTCGACGGACACGGCGGGGCCGTTCGGCAGCAGTCGCTCGCCCGCCACACGTCCGCCCGCGAGCGCATACGCCCGGACGAACCCGGGCCGCCCGGCCGGGACGACGACACAGGCGCGCAGGCTGCGGAGCTCGTCGAGCTCGCGAAGCACGGCGACGACCTCCTCGAGCGCCGCGAGTCGGTCGCGGAGCCGGGCTGCGTCCTCGAAGCGCTGCTCGCGCGCGAGCCGGCGGAGTCTCGCCCGGAGGGGCTCGACGGCGGCCTCGACGTCGTCCGAGGCATGACCGTCGAGCGCCCGGGCGGCACGCCGCGCGAGCCCCTTGCCGGTCACCGGCCCGACCGGCGTCCGCTCGGTCGTGACGCTCCAGCGGGTGTCGCGACGGCGGAGGTAGACGTGCCGGTCCGGCCGGGTGCCACGCGCGTTGGCGGGCGGGCGCAACTCCCGGAGCAACCTGAGCTCCTCGAGCGCCGCCTCGAGCTCGGAGCCCGTCTCCCGCCACTCGACGCGCTCGAGGGCGCCGAGCGCGGCCTCGACTGCGGGCCGCTGGCGTCCGCCCGAGAAGTACGACCGGAGGCGCGCGCGCAGCTCGCGTGCCCTGCCGACGTAGAGCACCATGTCTCCCTTCCCGCGGAAGAGGTAGACGCCCGGGCGCGTGGGCGCGCCCGCGATCAGCGAGCGCTTGGCGTGGAGGCGCCGGGCACGCGGCGCCGCAAGCTCCACGAGATCCGCCAGCGTGCGAGCGCCGCGTTCCTGGGCGAGCCCGATGAGCACGACCAGGATCTCCGCGGTTGCCCGCGCGTCGGGGAGCGCCCGGTGGCACGGCTCGGTCGAGACGCCGAAGAAGTGCGCGAGCGCGGCGAGCCCGACCCGCCGCGTCCGCTCGCCGAGCAGCCGTCGGGCGAGCCAGACCGTGTCGACGACGGGCGCCGCGATCTTCCGCCCGGTGAGCCGGGTGACCTCGACGTCGAGGAAGGCGAGATCGAAACGCGCGTTGTGCGCGACGAGCGCTGCATCTCCGGTGAACGCGACGAGCCGCCGCACCGCGAGCTCCGGGCGCGGTGCCCCTCGCAACGAGCGCGACTCGATCCCCGTGAGCGAGGAGATGGCCGGTGGGAGCGGGACGCCCGGGTCGACGAGCGTCTCGAACGCGTCCTCCAGCTCCAGCGCGCGTACCCGCTGGGCGCCGATCTCGCAGATCCGCGACGTGCGCGGCGACAGCCCCGTCGTCTCGAGGTCGACGACGACGAAGTGGGCGTGCTCGAGGAGGACGTCCGCGCCGGGCGGGGAGGCGAGCCCGACCGAGGCGCCGCGCCACGAGAGACGCGCGTCGCCCGTGACGACGTCGTCGAGGAGCGACCGGGCGAGCGCCGTCGGCGCGCTCGCGAGGGCGAAGAGCGCCCGCGCCGCCTCCTCGGCGGGAACTGGCCCGCGGCGGGCCTCGACGAGCTCCACGAGCCGGTCCGCCGCGTCGAACGACAACTGCATGAGTGGTGATGGTAAACGAACATACGTTCGATTACCATCGCCACCGGGCTCGCGGCAGACCGCTCCGACAGATCGGCGGGAGACGGCGATCCGAGTCGCCGTCCCCCGCCGGGAACGCTTTGGTGGGCTCCGAGCCGAAGGCTCGGAGGTGCGCCCTAGTTGACGGCCTTCTTGAGCTGCGAGCCGGCCGAGAACTTCGGGACGTTGGCGGCCGAGATCTGCACCTTCTCTCCGGTGCGCGGGTTCACACCCATGCGGGCGGCGCGCCGTGTGACGTGGAACTTGCCGAACCCGGTGAACGTCACGGGGTCGCCGTTCTGAAGCGACTTCTCGATCACGTCCAGGCATGCGTCGACCGCAGCGCCGGCATCGCGCTTGGTCAGGCCCGCCTTGTCGGCGACTGCATCCACGAACTCCTGCTTGGTCACGCCAGTCCTCCCTGGTCGATGGTTTCTTGTCTGCGCGGGACCCTAGCGATCCTGCGGATGATATGGCTCAACCATGCGGGTTCTGTACTCGTTCCCGCGCCGCGAGCAACGTGCTCGCGCGGTAGAGCGCGTCGAGCCGCACGCCGACTCGGGCGAGCGCGTCCGCACCACCCTCCTCCCTGTCCACGACGCAGACCGCATGGCGGACGACGAGGTCGGCCGCGCGAACGGCCTCCACTGCCTCGCAAAGCGCGCCGCCCGAGGTGACGACGTCCTCGACGAGGCACACGAGCTCGCCGGGCTCGTACGGGCCCTCGATCCGGTTCCCTGTGCCGTATCCCTTGGTTTCATCCCGCACGATGATGAACGGCAGCCCGGACGCCATGGCCCCTGACGCGGCCAGGGCGACGGCACCGACGGCCGGGGCGGCGAGCCGGACGGCCTCCGGCTCGACGCGCTGCGTCGCCGCCGCGAGACGTTCTCCGAGCTCGCGAAGGAGCTCGGGGTCGGTCTCGAAGCGGTACTTGTCGAGGTACCACGTCGAGCGCTTGCCCGAGCGCAGCGTGAAGTCGCCCTCGAGAAGCGCGGTGTCGAGGAGCTTCCGCCCGAGAGCGTCGAGCTCCGTCACCTGACCACGTCGCTTGCGATCGAGACGAGGCGCGCGTGCTCCGGGGTGTCGTGCCCCAGCTGGAGCTCGGAGCCGTCCTGCCAGGCCACGACGACGCGTCGATCGTCGTCCCGGCGTCGCCTGAGCACGAGCCACAGACCTGCGATGGCGCCCGCGAGAAGGACGATCGTCCTCACGCGCTTGCCCCACGCAGTCCCGCGAGCGTCGTGCGGAGGTCGTAGGCGACGAGGCCCGCGGTCGGCTCGGCGACCGTCGTCGCGACGATCGTCCGCTCTCCGTCCCCCACCACCACGAGCGATCCCCCGGCGAGATCGACGTGGACGCGCTCGACTCGCACGGCATCTCCGCGCAGGGTGGCGGCGGCGTCGAGGAGCGCGGCGCCGGAGGCGGCGAGCGCCGCGGTCCGCTCCTCGCCCGCTGTCCGCGCCGCCTCGATCCGGCCGTCCTGTCCCGTGATCACGACCTCGACCATCTGGGTCGAGAGCTCGAGGAGATTGGAGAGGGCGGCGGAGGCGTCCATGCCGGCGCCCGAAGCTACCAAGCCGGGTTTCCGGGTGCGCCGCCATCGACCATTACGGTTCCTCCGCTATGCGAGCCGTCGGCGCCACTTTCGACCGGTTCTTCGGCGAGCGGGGTACCCACCTGGCCGCGATGGTGGCGTACTTCGCGCTGATGTCGTTCGTGCCGCTCGTCTTCCTCGCGCTGTCGATCCTCGGCTTCCTCGACCAGGCAGACTCGTCGAGCGCGCTCGTCAACTACCTCGAGGACATCTTCCCCGAGCGGTCGGTCGAGTCGATCGTGGACGTCGTGGACGCCGTGCAGGAGAACGCCGCAACGCTGTCCATCGTCGGTGCAGGAGCGCTCCTCTGGAGCTCGGTCTCGCTGTTCTCCGCGCTCGAGTCGGCGTTCAACATCATGTATGGACGCCCGAATCGGCCGTTCCTGCGCGGAAAGGTCCTCGCGACCGTGTACATGAGCGTCGCGCTCGTCGTTCTCTTCCTCGGGCTCACGATCGGCGGCTTCGGCTACGACCTCTTGCGCCGCTACGCGGCAGACGTCGTGTCCAACCACTTCGTCGCGTTCGGCCTGACAGTGCTGCTCTCGGCACTGACTCTGTTCGCGTTCCTGGTATCCGCCTATCACCGCCTGCCGAATGCCCGCCTCACGTGGCGTGAGGTGCTGCCCGGGGCGATCCTCGTCGCTGTCGCGATGGAGGTGGCGCTCCAGAGCCTGCCGCTCTTCGTGTTCCTGACGAAGGAGATCGTGGCGCTGCAGGCGCTCGGGACGACGTTCCTGCTGCTCGTCTCGCTCTACGTGATGGGGATCATGATCGTCTTCGGAGCGACGCTCAACTACGTGCTTGCCTATGGCACGACCGGGCGGCAGGTGCAGCCGAAGCGACCGGAAGGCGCGTCGCTCGACGAGGGGTCAGGAGACGAGGGTGTCCGACTGAAGTCGGACACCGGTTAGGAGAGCCGTCGCGCGAGCTCGTAGGCGGCGCTGGCCCGATGCGAGTTCCGCTGCTTCCACGCATTGCCGAGCTCGGCGACGGTGCGGGTCTCTCCGGCCGGGACGAACACGGGATCGAAGCCGAACCCCTCCGTTCCCGCGGCGACGCGCGCGATCGATCCCTCGAGCGTCCCTTCGGCGACGACCTCCCGCCCGTCGGGCGCGACGGCGACGATCGCGCACACGTACCGCGCCCGTCGCTCGTCGACCCCGTCGAGCGCCTCGAGCATCCGCTCGACGGGGCTGCCGGCGGCCCAGCGGGCGGTGCGCACGCCGGGTGCCCCGCCGAGCGCCGCGCTCTCGATGCCGGAGTCCTCGCCGACCGCCCAGGCATCCGGCGGCGTCCGTGCGCGGCCCCAGCGCGCCTTGATGCGCGCGTTGTCCTCGTACGTCTGCCCGTCCTCCGGGGGAGTGCCGGCGGTGTCGAGGAGCTCGATGCCCCAGCCGGGCAGCGCGCGAAGAAGCTCCTCGAGCTTGTGAGTGTTGCCAGATACGAGAACGAGCCGCCGCGACACGCGGGTCAGACCTGCGGCATGTCGCACGCCTCGCGCTGCGCGGCACCGAGCTCGGCGATGCCGCCCGCGGCGAGGTCGAGCATGCCGTCGAGCAGCTCGCGCGAGAACGGGTCGCGCTCGGCGGTCGCCTGCACCTCGACGAGGCGGCCGTCCCCGGCCATCACGACGTTCATGTCCGTTTCCGCGGCCGAGTCCTCGACGTAGTCCAGGTCGAGGACGGGTCGCCCGTCCACGACGCCGACCGAGACGGCCGCGACCGTGCCCGAGAGGGCCTTCGCGAGCCCGAACCGATCGAGTGCGCGATGAGCGGCGATGTAGGCGCCGGTGATCGAGGCGCACCGCGTGCCGCCGTCGGCCTGGAGCACGTCGCAGTCGAGCCACAGCGTTCGCTCCCCGAGCGCCTTGAAATCGCACACGCTTCGGAGCGCACGGCCGATCAGCCGCTGGATCTCCACCGTGCGCCCGTCCGGCCGGCCACGGGAGACTCCCCGCTGCGTGCGCTCCCCGGTGGACGCGGGAAGCATCGAGTACTCGGCGGTCATCCATCCCTGGCCCTTCCCGCGCAGCCAGCGTGGGATCGCCTCTTCGACCGTGGCGGTGCAGAGGACGACGGTGCGGCCCTGCGCGTAGAGGATCGAGCCGTGCGGCTGCTCGAGGAAGTCCGGCTGGAGGTCGAGCTCGCGCAGCTGATCGGGGCGGCGCCCGTCGTGCCTGGTGGTCACGCCGCCGCGCTCTCCAGCGCGTGCAACGTGACGTGCTCGACGTCGCGGATCGGGAGTTGGAGGAACCGCTTGCCCATCTCGGCGAATGCCGCGGGGTCGCCCGTCGTCAGGAAGCGGTACGCGCCCTCGCGCTCATCTCCGTTCTCGATGCCTTTCCGCCGGAGCGTCTCGGCCACCTCGCGCGCGGTCTCGTCGGCGGAGAAGACGAGCGTCACGCCGCGACCGAAGACCCGCTGGAAGATGGGTCGCACGATCGGGTAGTGGGTGCAGCCGAGGATCACGGTGTCGACGCCGGCCTCCTTGAGGGGCGCTGCGACCTCGCGCACCGCCTCGGTCGTCTCCTCGCCGAACGGGTCGGGCCCCTCGATCAACGGCACGAGACGCGGGCACGCCACGGCGAGGACATCGACGCTCGCGTCGTGCGCGTGGACGAGCTCCTCGTACCGGCCGCTGCGCACGGTCGCCTCCGTCGCGAGGAGGCCTACCTTCCGGTTCCGTGTCGCGAGCGCCGCTGCGTGCGCCTCCGGCTGGAGGACGCCGACGACGGGCACCGAGAGGGCGCGCTGGAGGTCGGGAAGCGCCGCCGCGGTCGCGCTGTTGCACGCGACGACGACGAGCTTGACGCCTTCGGACTCGAGGTGGCGGCCGACGGCCAGGGCGAAGCGCCGCACCTCGGCGAGCGGACGGGGTCCGTACGGGAGCCTGGCATTGTCGCCGAGGTAGACCGCGTCCTCGTGGGGAAGCGTGACGAGCAGCTCGTGGAGGACGGTCAGGCCCCCCACACCGGAGTCGAACACGCCGATCGGCCGCCCGTCCATCGCGCGGATGATACGGCCCGGCCCGAACGGGCCGGTCTAACAATGGTGGGCTACCCTTCGCCGCCGTGACGGGGGTCTCCAGATGCGCGGTCGTCGTCCTGCTCGGGCTGGTCGCCCTGATCGCAACGGCGCAGGCGGGCGCGTTCTCGCGGCAAGAGGTGCGCATCGCCTCGACCGACGGGACGGCGCTGGCGGCAACGCTCACGCTTCCGGACGCGCCGGCGCCCGCGGGCGGATGGCCGGCGGTGATCGCAATGCACGGCCTCGGTCAGAATCGCTCCGTCGGCCTCGCGGCAGCGCAGGCGATGGGGCTCGGCGAGCGCTACGCGGTGCTCGCCTTCGACGCGCGCGGCCACGGCGAGTCGGGCGGCCTGGTCGGGATCGACGGCCCGAAGGAAGTCGCAGACGTGAAGGCCGTGTTCGGCTGGCTCCGTGACCGGCCCGACGTCGCCGACCGCCGGATCGGCGGCTGGGGCGTCTCGTACGGCGGTGGCGCCGCCTGGAACTCGCTCGCCGCCGGCGTGCCGTGGGCGGCGCTCGAGATCTCGATCTCCTGGACCGACCTCCTCCAGGCGCTGGCACCGCAGGGGCTCGCGAAGACGGGGGTCATCACGGGGTTCGTCTCCGCGCTCGACCCGAAGCGCGTCGACCCCGAGGTGCTCGCGATCCGCGATGCGGCCTTCCGGGGCGACATGTCGAGCGTGCGACCGTTCGCCACGGCTCGCTCGTCGATCGCGGCTCTGAAGGGCGTCAGGACGCCCGTGTTCATGATGCAGGGCCGTCGCGACTTCGCCTTCGGCCTCGACCAGGCCAAGCGCGCCTACGCGGCGCTCGCCGGCCCGAAGCAACTCTGGATCGGCCTGCACGGCCACGCGCCGTCGTCGGGCGTCGCCGCGGATACGCCTGCGATGCTCGCGGAGGGCGCACGCTGGTTCGACCGCTACCTGCGCGGTGACACGGCCCGACCGCTCGCAAAGCCCGTCGCGATCGCGCCCGAGCGCTGGCGCGGCCGCCCGGTGCGCTACGCCGGCCTGCCGAAGATCGTGCGCCGGACGGCGAGGTTCAAGACCGCCCGCGAGAGCTTCGGCCAGTCGGGCAAGCGCCATGTCCTCATCTCGACGCTCCGGCGTCCGACCGAGGTCTTCGGCTCGCCGATCGTGGAAGTCACAGCGACTGCTCGAGGCGGCTGGTCGCGGATCGTCGCTGTGGTCAGCGCGACGACTCCGGCCGGCAAGGAAATCGTGGTCGCCGGGGGCGGTGTCCCGACGCGCCCGGGGAAGCGGACCTACCGAATCGTCTTGGGCGACCAGGCGACGTTCCTTCCGAGGGGCTCCCGGCTCTGGCTCACGCTCGGCTCGTCGTCGCTCGCCCAGAACCCGGCGAACCTTCTCTACCTCGATCTCCCGTTCCCCGCCTCCGCGGGGCTCGCAGTGACCGGAGGCTCGCTGCGTCTCCCCGAGCTCGCGACGCCGATCTCCGGATGAGGCGCACTCTCGCGATCGCCTTCGCGGCGCTCGTCGCAACTGCCGCCGCCGGGGCGGGCACGATCGCCGACCCCGGCATGTCGAAGACGTCGATCCTGATCGGCGGCACCGTGCCGCTGTCAGGCGAGGCGGCGGCGTTCGGCGCCGTCGGCCCGGGCGCGAAGGCGTACTTCGACTACGTGAACTCGCGCGGCGGCGTCCGCGGGCGGAAGATCGAGTACCGCTTCTACGACGACGGGTACAACCCGGCGCAGACGGTGCAGCAGACGCGTCGCCTCGTCGAGCAGGATCACGTCTTTGCCGTGTTCAACGCGATCGGCACGGCGAACAACCTCGCGATCCGGGACTACCTGAACGCGCAGAAGGTTCCGCACCTCTTCGCCGGCGACGGCTCGCAGGCGCTCGGTGGAGGCTCCGCCCGCTACCCGTGGACCGTCGGCTTCCTGCCGAGCTACCAGGGCGAGGGCTCGGTCGTCGGTCGCGACCTCGTTCGCACGAAGCCGCGCGCGACGGTCGGCGTCCTCTACGAGAACACGGAGCTCGGCAAGGACATGACGCGCGGCCTCTCGCGCGCGCTCGCGGGAAAGGGCCCTCGAATCGTCGCGTCGGAGGCGTACGAGCTCACGTCGACCGACGTCGTCTCGCAGATCTCCAAGCTCAAGAGCTCCGGCGCCGACACGCTGATGCTGTTCGCGACGCCGAAGTTCATGATCCAGGGGATCGTCGCGGCAAAGAAGCTCGGCTGGAAGCCGCAGCTCTATCTCGCGTCGGTCTCGATCGAGCCGACGATCATGGCGATCGCCCGCGCGAACGCGCCCGACCTGACACGCGGGGCACGCGCGATCGCGTTCGTCAAGAACCCGAACGACCCCGTCTGGAAGAAGGACCCGACGGTCGCCCTCTACCGCTCGATCCTGAAGCGGTTCGCGCCGAGCGCGAAGCCGACCGACGTGTACCACTGGTACGGGATGAGCGCGGCATGGACGATGGTCGACACGCTGGAGCGGGCCGGGAAGAGCCCCACACGCGCGAGCGTGCTCCGAGCGGCTCGGAGCCTGAACACCACCCGGAACCCGTTCCTGCTGCCGGGCACGCTCCTGCGCACCTCGGCGAGGGACGCCTTCCCGATCGACTCGGTCTACCTGTACCGGTACGACAATCGCGAGTGGGTCCGCACGGCGGGGCCCTTCGCGACCTGATGACGCACGAAGCGAACGAGAAAGGGAGTGGAACGCACATGAGGAAGCGCACACGCATGGCCGTGTTGGCGCTCGCCGGGCTTGCGGCGCTCGCGCTCACGGCAGTCGCCACCGCGGCGTACACGACGCCGAAGCTCACGGTGACGTACGGCACCGGAAACGTGACGCGCATCGTCGCATCGGCGTCGAACGCCGACGACGCGACCGCGCGCGCGGCCGTTGTGATCCCGAACGGGAGCGCCCTGACCACGACGGCGGCGCCCGGCACGAAGGTCGGCACGGCGCAGGCGCAGGTCAGCGCGCTGGCACTCGGCGGCGCCCTGCTGCCGCTCGCCGGCGACATCGTCGTCGCGCCGCCCGGCTCGGTCAACCCCGTGACGCAGGCGCAATGCACCCAGGGGGCCACTCCCCAGGTGACGCTGCTGCTCGTGCTGCAGGCCGCCGGTCAGACCATCCCCCTCCCCGCGTACGTCATCCCGACGAGCGGCCCCCAGGCGGCTCTGGGATCGGCGCAGCTCGTGTTCTGCCTCCCACCGCCGGACGTTCCCCCTCCGCTCGGGGCGACCTTCGGCGCGAAGTTCCTGACCGCCGACCTCACGCTGACCGGCGTGATCGGCCCCGTCCTGCAGGGCGCCTGGGTCGCGTTCTGGACGCCGTGGCAGGCGGGCACCGGCCAGGTCAACGCAGGTGGCACGGTTGCCTCGCCGGCGGCGATCGCCCCCGGCGGCCTGACGCTGACCGGCCGCAAGGTGCGGAGCGTGAAGCGGCTCGCCGGGCGGGTCACGCAGGGCGGCGCGGGCGTCGCCGCCACGGTGAGCATCTACGGCGCCGCGGGCCGCGCCGCGCTTCGCCGCATCGCGACCGTCAGGTCGGGTGCCACCGGAGCATTCACGTACGCCGTTCCAAGGCGGTCGAGGGCGACCACGTTCCAGGCACGCGTCGCCGTCGCGGGGCGCACCTCGGCGGCCGTGTGCACACAGTTCGGTGCGCTCGGCGTCCCGTGCGTGAACGGCACCGTGAGCGGGTTCACTGCCCGTTCGCGAAACGTCCTGGTTCGGTAGCGCTCGGTGGACGCGGGCGCCCTCCGGCGCCCGCGTCCACTAGAACTGCAGGGTGGCGGCGACCGTCCGGATCGGCACCTGCTCGTGGGCCGACAAGGGCCTCCTCGCGGCGTGGTACCCACGCGGCGTCTCGACGGCCGAGAAGCGCCTTCGGTATTACGCAGAGCGCTTCGACGTCGTCGAGGTCGACTCGCCGTACTACGCGCTTCCCGACCCCGAGGTGACCGAGCGCTGGGCGAGGCGGACGCCCGACGACTTCACGTTCCACGTCAAGGCCTCCGCCGCGATGACGTGGCACGACGGTGAGCCTTCCGACGAGGCCTATCGGCTGTTCCGCGCCTCCCTCGAGCCGCTCGAGCTATCCGGCAAGCTGCGCGGCGTTCTCCTCCAGTACCACCCGCGCTTCACGAAGAGCGAGGAGGCGAAGACGGAGCTCGCGCGTGCGCCGGAGCGACTCGCGCCGCTCGTCCCGCTGATCGAGTTCCGCCACCGCTCGTGGATGGAGGAAAACGAGCGGGCGGACACACTCGCATTCCTCGAGGCGCACGGATTGGCGTACGTCTCCGTCGACAGCCCCCCGACGCGGGCCTCCAACGTCTCGCCGACGCTGGCCGCGACGACTCACCGTGTGGCGTACGTGCGATTTCACGGCCGGAACGCGAAGACCTGGAACATCCGGGACGCCGAGAGCGCAGCCGACCGCTTCGACTGGCTCTACTCGGCCGAGGAGCTGACCGGGTGGGTCGCGCCGCTCGCGGGGCTGGTCGACGAGGCGGAGGAGGTCTACGCGATGTTCAACAACAACCGCGACGACTTCGCGCCCCGGAGCGCGCAGATCCTGCGCGGGCTCCTCGACGAAGCGGGCGTGCCGGCAGCCGGCGGGATCGAGCCGCCGCCGACAGAGCTGACGCTGTTCTAGCGCGGCGATACAGTCGCGGAAATGCGGGTCCTGTCCGTCGTCCACGAGGACACCGACACGGGCGGCGGCGGGCTCTTCGAGCGGGTCGCGCTCGAGCGGGGCGAGCGCCTGGACCGCTGGTACACGGCGGACGGAGCGCAGACGCCGGGTGATCCCGGCGACTGGGACGCGATCATGGTGTTCGGCGGCGCCATGCACCCGGACTCCGACGCCGAGCACGCCTGGCTCGCCGGCGAGACCGCATTCATCGAGCGGGCGTTGGCGTCCGGCGTCCCGCTCCTCGGGGTCTGCCTCGGCGCACAGCTTGTCGCCCGTGCAGCGGGGTCGCGGGTCGGGCCGGCCGAGCGCGCCGAGGTCGGCTGGCACGAGGTCGCCCTGAACGACGACGGCGCGGCCGATCCGGTGCTGGGCGCCCTGCCGCCTCGCGTCATGGCCTTCCAGTGGCACTACTACACGTACGAGCTGCCGTCGGGCGCCGTCGAGCTCGCGAGGAGCGCGGCGGCGCGTCAGGCGTACCGGCTCGGCGACCGGACGTGGGGCGTCCAGTTCCACCCCGAGGTCGAGCGGCACATGCTCGACCACTGGTTCGACGTGGGACGCGAGGAGCTCGGGAAGCCGATCGAGCGAGATCGCCGCCGAGACCGACCTCCACCTCGCGACGTGGAACGAGCACGGGCGGGCGCTGTGCTCCGCCTTCCTCGATGTCGCAGGGGACTGACCCCGCAGGGGGTCTGTCCCTTGTGAACGTCACGACATGGCACAGTGCCGACGGGGGTCAGTCCACTTGCGGGACAGACCCCTGGTCAGCCGGCAGCTCGGGATGACGCGACCACTCGTGCCACGAGCCGACGTAGTTCCGCGCGTCGTACCCGGCCGCGACGAGGATCTGCACCGCGATCGCCGAGCGGCTCCCGGAGTGGCAGTACGCGACGACCTCTGCTCCGACGGGCTCGCCGACGAGATCCCGCACGGTCTCCGCGTCGCGCGCCTCGAGGAGCGCTGCGACGTCGAGATGACGCGCGCCGGGGATCCGGCCGGGCCGCGGGTCGCATGGCGCTACGACGTCGCCCGCGTACTCGTCCGCCCGGCGCACGTCCAGGAGCACGAGACTCGGGTCCGCGAGGCGCTCGACGAGCTCCGCGAGAGCGATGTCGCTCACGCCGCGAGCGAGGCGACCGTCTCGATCTCGGCCGCGACCGACGGCCGGGCGCTGCACTCCTCGAGCCAGCGGCAGATCGCGGGGAACGGCTCGAGAGAGACGCCCATCAGGTCGCGCAGCCGAAGCAGCCACGGCAGGTACGCGACGTCGGCCAGGCCGAAGCTCCGTCCCGTGAGAAACGAGGACGCGCCGAGAAACGCGTCGAGCCAGGCGAGCGACGCCTCGAGTGCCGCGTCCGCGCCGGGCTCTTCCCGTCGGAACGCGTAGTACGGGTCGCCGAGATCCCCGAAGCGGAACACCATGAGCCGCGCCGCCGCACGCTCGCCGGGGTCGAGAGGCAGGAGCGGCGGCTCCGGGTAGCGCTCGTCCAGGTACTCGTCGATGACGGCTGACTCCGGCAGCACCCAGCCCTCCTCGTCGAGCACCGGGACACGCCCGTGCGGCGGGTTGCGCTCGATCAGCCAGGCCGGTCTGTCGGAAAGGTCGATCGTGACCGTCTCGTAGGGCGCCGCCTTCTCGGCGAGCACGATGCGCACACGCGCGCAGTACGGGCAGCGTGGGGCGTCGTACAGGGTGAGGGGCGCGCCGCTCATTCCTCGTCGGCCGCCGCAAGGTGCGCATAGCCGTGCTCGGTGCCCTCGAGCCCGAGGGCTGCCGCGAGCGAGGCCAGAAGCTCGCGGGGGTCGGGCAGTCCGGCCGGCGTCGATGCGGTGGCGGCCACGGCCTTCACGGCGTGCGGATCGGCGCCGGTGAGCCGCGCGAGCACGGTCGGGTTGGCGGCCAGCCCGATCACGTCCCCCGGAGGGAGCGGCCCGTAGAACTCGGGCACCGACAGGTACTCGTCGACGATCCCGCCGCGGTCGAGCGCGATCATCCGCACGACCTGGTCGACCTCCAGCGAGAGCGCCACGACCACCGCCCCGAGCCGCGAGGAGATCTCGCGCGCGAAGCGCAGGAGCGCAGTCGGATCCGCGTCCGCCGTCTCGTCGTACACGGCGACCCAGCCGTTCCGTGGCCCGACCACGCGCGTGCCGCGCGAGCCGATGCGCGGCGCGAAGGCGAGAGCGGCGCGCTCCACGTCGACGACGGCATCGGTCTGGACGTGAATGGAGGCGAACGACTCGAGGTGCCGACCGGGCTCGAGCCGTTCCTTCAACGCGGACATCGGCGCCACGAGCGTGAGCTCCGCCTCGGCGAAACCCCACCGGTGGTAGACGGCCCGTGCGTCCGCGTTCGAGGAGAGGACTTCGAGCTCGAGATGCTCGACGCCGTCCTCCGTCAGCGTTTCCACGACCGCGTTGACGAGCGCCGCCGCGACCCCACCGCGGCGAGCCTCGCGGACGACGTAGAGATCCGTGAGCCGACCGATACGAGGGCTGGAGCGACGCGCAAGCGCGAAGCCGAGCGTTCGTCCGTCCTCTTCGGCGACGAACGCGAGCCCCGCATCGACGATCTCGCGGATCTCGGCGAGCTCCTGCGCTTCGTCGAGATCGACGTGCGCGAGCGGCGGTACCTCGCGCTCGAACTCTCGCCAGAGCTCCTCGAGCACCCCCGCGTCCGAGGGCATGGCGGCGCGAACAGGCACACGGCGATGCTAGACGGCCGGTGAGGGGTCGCGCGGGTTCCCCCGATCGAGCGGCTTCCCGGATCGCCGAACGGTCTTTATGCTGTGAGGAGCCCGGCGGCGGTCATCCCCCTCGACCGTCGCCAGGCACCTCTCTTGCTGCGCCGGGCGCGCTCGATGCCTGCCTCTAGCCAGGCACTCAGGGCAGGGCGCGCAGGACGTCGAAGAGATCCTCGAACGGCTCGTAATCGACGCGCCGCTCGTCGAGCCAGGTCGCGAGCCCCGCTCGCGCAAAGCGTCGTTCCGCAGCGAGCGAGACGCACCGGTCGGAGACCCCGTCGCCGACGTACGCGAACGTGCGCAGGGCCGAGACCGCGACGCGCTTGCACCGCTCGCCGCACACCTCGCACGTCGGTCCAGTCGGGGAAGGACGAGCGCCAGCCCGTCGGGTCGGCCGTGACGTGGTTCGCGACGACCCGCGCGACCACCCCCTCGCGCGCGAGGATCGGGTCGATCGTCTCGTGGAAACCGGCCGAGACGATCAAGGGATCGTGGGCTTCCACGAGCTCGCGGAACCCGGGTCGCATCCGGACGTGCTCGAGCATCCATTCGACGACCTCGTCGAGCGGCGCCGTGATCGTCGCCATCTCCCGGGCGATCACCTCGTCGAGCGTCATCCGGCCGAGCTCGCCTTCGAGGGCGTCGAACACCGCGAGGTCGCCGAAGCGCTCGATCACCATGTGGAGCGTGTCCCGCTCGGTGACCGTTCCGTCCCAATCGAGGACGAGCGGCAGCCCCTGTGCGGTGTCCGACGTCAGGCGGACACCTAGCCCGCCGGCAGCGACCAGCCGCCGTCGATCACGACCGTCTGGCCGCGGATCATCTCTGCGTCCGGCGAGCAGAGAAACGCCACGACACCCGCGATGTCCTCGGGCGTGACGATGCGGCCGGCCGGGTTCCGGGCGCCGGAGGCCAGCATCGCCTCACGGTTCGGGAAGTGCTCCAGGGCGCCTGTCTCGACGACGCCCGCGGAGACGGCGTTGACGCGGATCCCGCGCGGAGCGAGCTCCACGGCCAGGTAGCGCACGAGCGCCTCGAGCGCGGCCTTCGACGTGCCGACGAGCGTGTAGTTCTCGAGCACGCGAACGGAGCCGAGACTGGAGATCGCAACGATCGTGGAGCCCGGGCTCATCGCCGGCGCCGCGACCCGTGTGAGACCGAGCAGCGCGCGGGCGTTCGCGTTGAGCGTCCAGTCCCAGTGCTTGTCCTCGGTCTCGAGCGCGGGGCGGATGACGCCGGTCGCGGCGTTGTGGACGAGGACGTCGAGCGGTCCGAGTGCCGCTACCTGCTCGGCGACCCGGCTGGACGTGACATTGCCGCGGACGAGGACCGGCTCGGCGCCGAGCGCGCGGAGCTCCTCGGCCGTCTCCTCCGCGGCCGAGTCGGAGCGGAAGTAGCCGATCGCCACCCGGGTCGCGCCCTCGCGGGCGAGCCGCAGCGCGATCGCCTTGCCAATCCCGCGCGATCCTCCGGTGACGAGAACCGAGCGATCCGCGCTCACGCGTCGTTGCGCGGCAACGGGTGCGCGGCGGTCGCGGCCGACGGGATCGTCTCCCAGCCGATCCGCTCGCGCGACTCGGGCTCCGAATGCTCCGCCTTGGTCGAGGCGAAGCCGAGCCGATCGAGGAGCTCGATCTTCTGCTCTCCGTAGATCCTCACCGGGTTGTCCTCGGGCAGACCCGCGATCGCCTCGCGAACGCGTGCCCGAATCTGGAAGGCGAAGTGCGGCGTTGCAGGGCCGACGAGGGCGTCGATGTCGTCGATGGTCGGCTCGCTCATCGGGCCGCGAAGCGTAGCCAGTAGCGTCGCCGAGATGCGCCGTCCGTCGACTGTGGAGCTGATGCTGCTGACGACGGTCGGGCTCTGGGCGCTCAACCTGACGGTCAGCCGGTACATCCTCACGCACGGGTTCCAGCCGCTCGCGTACGCGACGGTCCGGTACGGGCTCGCCGCCCTCGTCTTCGTCGCACTCGCCCTCGGCATCGAGCGGTCGCTCCGATTCCGGCGACGCGACGTCGCGCTCGTCGCCGGGGCAGCCGCATTCGTCTACGTCAACCAGATCGGGTTCGTCTATGCACTCGAGAAGACGTCCGCCTCGGTGCTCGGGCTGATCCTCGGCGCCACTCCGATCTTCGCCGCGCTCGCCGGGCTCGCCCTTCGAACCGAGTCGCTGCCGCCGCGATTCTGGGGAGGAGCGTCGCTCTCGTTCGCGGGGGTCGCGCTCGTGGCGGTCGGCTCGGGCGGCAACCTCGAGGGCGACCTCGGCGGCGTGCTCCTCGGTGTCCTGACCGCAGCGACATGGGCGGGCTACTCGATGCTGGTCACGCCTCTCATGCGCCGCTACTCCGCGACGCGGATCAGCGCCGTCGTGCTGGGAGCTGCGTGGGTCCCGATCGCGCTGACCGGTGCAGCTCAGGTCTCGAGCCAGGACTGGAACCTCGGCTGGGAGGTCTGGGCGCTACTCCTCTTCGCGACGCTCGGCCCGCTCGTGCTGACGAACGAGCTCTGGTTCCGCTCACTCGACCGCATCGGGCCTGCACGGGCGACCCTGGCCGCGAATCTCCAGCCCTTCCTCGGGGCTGCAGTCGCGGTCGTTCTCCTCGGGGAGTCGCTCGGGCCGCTGGAGATCGTGGGCGGCGCGTTGATCGCGCTGGGGATCCTCGTTGCACGTCGCCGCACGGTCTCGGTGCCCCCGGGCGAATAGCCTTCCCGCGTGTCCCCGCAGCGCCGCACCGCGCTCGTCTCGGTCGCCGCCGCGGTCGTCCTGATCGCGATCAAGCTCGTGACCGGCCTCGCGGCGGGCAGCCTCGGGCTCATCGCCGATGCAGCGCACTCCGGCACCGACCTCGTCGCCGCCCTCCTGACGTTCTTCGCGGTCGGCGTGGCGACAAGGCCGGCGGACGCCGGCCACCTCTACGGCCACGGCAAGGCGGAGCATCTCGCCGCGCTCGCCGAGGCCGCCTTCCTGGTGCTCGTCTCGGTCGGCGTCGCGGTACTCGCGGTCGCGCGGCTCGCGGGCTGGATCGAGCTCGACGTCGAGCCCGCGTGGTGGGCGTTTGCCGCCCTCGGCGTCGTCGTGGCGATCGACCTCTCGCGGACGATCGTCTCCTACAGGGCCGCGCAACGACACGGCAGCGCCGCTCTCCTCTCGAACGCGGTCCACTTCGGCTCCGACCTGCTCGCGACCGTCGCCGTGCTCGGGGGCCTCATCGCCGCCAGAGCGGGCTTCCCGGAGGGTGACTCGATCGCGGCGCTCTTCGTTGCGGTTCTCGTCGTCGCAGCTGCGGCTCGGCTGATCCGTCGCAACGTCGACGTGCTGATGGACCGCGCGCCCGCCGATGCGGTCGCCGCTGCTCACGAGGCGATCGCCCGACTCGATCCGCCCGTTTCGGTTCGCCGGCTACGCCTTCGCCAGGCTGGTGGGCGCACGTTCGCGGACGTCGTGATCGGCGTTTCGCCGGCCGCCGTTGTCGGCCAGGGCCACGCCGACGCCGACCGCGTCGAGGACGCCGTCCAGCGGGTGTTCCCGGGCAGCGACGTCGTCGTCCATGTCGAGCCGGCGGCCTCGGAGGCGGAGCTCCGCGAGCGGATTCGGGCCGCGGCGATGACGGTCTCCCACGTACGTGAGCTGCACAACCTGACGCTCATCGACACGGACGACGGGATCGAGGCGTCGCTGCACCTCAAGCTGCCGGGTGACCTCATGCTCGCGACGGCGCACGCGATCGCGGAGGAGGTGGAGGAGGCAATCCGGCAGGCGGCGCCCGAGGTACGGGGAGTGCAGACGCACCTCGAGCCTCTCACCGAGCGAGCTCCCGGCCGGGTCGTCCCGCACGATCCCGGCGAGATCGAGCGGGCCGTCGTCGCGGTGACGGGCAGCCGACCGCGCGAGCTCCGCACGCTCGACACGCAGGACGGCCTCGTCGTGCTCGTGACGCTCGCGCTCCCGGGGAACGTCTCCCTCGCGGGCGCTCACGACGAGGCGACGGCGGTCTCCGAGCGCATACGCAATGCCCTTCCGGGCGTGGCCGACGTCGTCGTCCACACCGAGCCGTGATCCGCCTCCCCGCCGGGCTCTCGGAGGAATGGCGACGAGATCCGGAATGGCTGGCCGCCCTACCCCGACTCGCCTCCGAGTGCGCGGCGCAATGGGGCCTCGCGCTGGAGGCGCCGTTCGAGACGCCGCGGTCGCTCGTCGTCCCGGCGGGCGAGGTCGTCCTCAAGCTCAACGCGCCTTCGCACGACGAGGCGGACCACGAGGCGGACGCGCTCCTCCAGTGGGCGGGGCGTGGCGCGGCACGGCTCGTCGCGCGGGACGACGAACGGCGCGCATTGCTCGTCGAGCGGTGCCTCCCCGGAACCCACCTCGCAGGCGCCGGGGTCGACGAGCCGGCCGTCGTCGCCGAGTTGCTCCCGCGGCTCTCGGTCGAGATGACGAAACCGCATCCGTTTCGGTTGCTGGCGGACGAGGCAGACCGCTGGGCGGACGAGGTCCCCGCCCGTTACGAGCTCGGCGAGCCGACCGTTCGAGCGCTCGCTGCTCGCCTTCGCCGTCGACGTCTTCGCCGGGGTCGATCGATCCGCGGCGTTCCTCGTCAACCAGGACCTCCACGGGTTCAACATCCTCCGTGCGACCCGCGAGCCGTGGCTCGTCGTCGACCCCAAGCCGCTCGTCGGCGAGCGCGACATGGACGCTGTGGGGCTCCTGCGGAACGCGGCCTTCGACGGCGGCTCGGCGTTGGTGCGCCGGTGGCTGGACGTCCTCGAGGAGTGCTCATTCGACCGCGATCGCGCCCGCGCGTGGAGCGTCGCGCACGCGCTTGCCTGGGGATGGACCGAGCGCGACGGGTGGTCGGCTCGGTCGATCGACGCCGCGCGCGCGATCTACGCCGCGGCGTGAGCCGCGCGACGTCCTCAGTGCTTGCCGGGCAGCATCCGCGCGAGGACGTCCTTCGCGACGTAGCCGGCTACCTTCGGGTTCTCCTGCAGCCGCCGCAACGAGTACTCGTACCACTGGTGGCCGTACGGCACGTAGACACGTAGCGGATGCCCGGCGGCGACGAGCTCGCGCGCGCGGTCGGCGCGGACGCCGAGCAGCATCTGGAGCTCGTAGTCGGACGGGTCGAGCCCGTCGACACGCTCGAGCGCCCGGCCGATGAGCCACTCGTCGTGCGTCGCGATCGCGACGCGGCACCCGGATCCGAGCAGCGCATCGAGGCAGCGGACGAAGCTCTGGCGGACAGCGTCGAACTCCTGGTACGCGATGGAGGCCGGCTCGACGTAGATCCCCTTGCAGAGGCGGATGCTCGGTTCGAGCGGCGCGAGCGCCTCGATGTCCGCTTGCGTCCGGCGGAGCGCGGCCTGGAGCACGATCCCGATCCCGTCGTGGCCCTCGGCCCGAAGCGACCGGTAGAGCGCGAGCGTCTCGTCCGTCGTGCTCGAGTCCTCCATGTCGATGCGGACGAAGATCCTGCGTGCGGCCGCGTCGGCGACGAGCTCACCGACGAGCGAGCGGCAGAGGCCCGGGTCGAGCTTGAGGCCGAACCCGGTGAGCTTGATCGAGATGTTCGCGTCGAGCCGGTCTGACTCGATGGCAGCGAGGGCGTCGCGATATGCGCGGGCAAGTGCCTCGGCCTCGTCCGGACGGGAGATCTCCTCGCCGAGGACGTCGACGGTCGCGCGCATGCCTTCCGCGTTGAGCGAGGCGACGGTGCGGCGCGCGTCGTCGAGCGTCGCGCCGGCGATGTAGGGCGCGGCGACCCGCCTCACGATCGAGCGCGGCACTGCGGGCAGCACACGCACGACGGCGCGGTCGAACAGGCTCACGGCCGCAGGATCCTAGACGGGACGAGCGGGCGAGCAGACGTGCGGGACGTGGGGACGTGGATTCAGCCGGGTCCCGACCAGCGCACAGACACCGGGACGCGGCCAGAGGCCACGACCCGCGCCCTCATTCCCGCATGAAGCCCTGACGGGCGGCCGAGACGAGCGCGACCGCCTCGGGAAACAGCACGCGCATCGCGTCGCGAAGCTGGAGCGACTGCTCGTCGACCCCGCCCGTGGGCTGGATCTGCGCGAGCGCCGCCTGCGTCAGGTCGACCGCAGTCGAGAGCGTGAGCGTCGCGAACTGCTCGCGCTGCGCCTCCTTGACGCCCTCGGCCTGCTGCTCCGCGAACTCGCGCAGCCCGCGCATGATCTCCTCGGGGTCGCCGCCGAACGGGAAGAAGCCTCCGCCTTCCATGTCGGTCAGGCTAGTCGAGAGGACCGAGGTAAGCGGGCTCGACGTCGGTCCACAGTGCGTCCGCCACCTGTGCCGCCGAGCGCATCACGTCGGTAAACGGCGACGGCGCCGTCGGATCGAGCGCGCGCTCGAGGCGCCTCGCCGCCTGCCCGATCGCGTCGAGCCGCGCCGGGGACGCGAGCTGCGGCGGCGCGCCGAGAACGTGCTGGAGCTCGCGCGCTGCCTCTTCCGCCTCCTCGATCCCCTCCGGCATCTCGGCGATCCGTACGGCGACGAGCTGCGCACGCAGCTCGTCCAGGTCCCCGGGGAAGGCCGCCTCCTCGGCGACCTCGCACAGCGCTGCGATCGAGACCGCGTCGCGAACGTCCAGCCTGCCGCGGAGCGGATGCCCCTCGTGGTCGAGCGCCAACCACGACCGGTGCGCCGTTTCCGCGCTCGAAGGCGCAGACGTAGATCCGGACGCCCAAAGCGGGCTCGGTCGGCAGCACGCCGGTCAGCGTTGCATCGCCGACGTGCTCTCGAGCGGCCGCCGCGGCCCGCTCCACGTCGTCCGCGAGAGTGCCGGAGGCCACCGTGCCAGGATAGAGCGGTGTCCGAGCGCCAAGCTCAGGCGAAGGCGCTCTTCGCGCCGCTGGGCCCGACGTATGACCGCGTCGGAGCGGTCCTCTCGTTCGGCCAGGATCCGCGCTGGCGTCGCGTCCTCGTTTCGACACTGCCCCGCGACGGGGGCTCGGTGCTCGACGTCGCGACCGGTACCGGCCTCGTCGCGGGCGCGCTCCTCGCGCGCGGCTTCCGCGTGAGTGGGCTCGACCAGAGCCCCGAGATGCTGGCGCGAGCGCATGCCAGGCTCGGCGACCGTGTCGCGCTCGTCGAAGGCTCGGCGAACGAGCTCCCGTACGCCGACGACGCGTTCGACCACCTGACGTTCACATACCTCCTCCGGTACGTCGACGACCCGGCGGCGACCCTCGTGGAGCTGGCGCGCGTCGTTCGCCCGGGAGGGACGGTCGCGATGCTCGAGTTCGGCCTGCCGCGGGGGATCTGGCGCCCGCCCTGGAACCTGTGGGTCGACGTCGGGCTTCCCGTCGCCGGTCGGCTGATCTCGCCGGGCTGGCACGACGTGGGACGGTTTCTCGGCGACTCGATCCGCGCGTTTCATGCGCGGTACCCCGAGCCTCGACTGCTCGAGCTCTGGCGCGCGGCCGGGATCGAGGACGTCCGCGCCCGCCGGCTCAGTCTCGGCGGCGGGCTCGTCGTCTGGGGGAGACGGCGTGGGCGCTGAGGGGATGCCCACGGGCCGACCCGCCTTCTACGCGCTCGAGCCAGGGGGTTGGCGCGACTACGTGACGCTGCTCCACCTGCCGTACACGGCGTGGCACCTCTCCTACGTGGTCGTGGGCGGTTGCCTCGCGGTCGGCGTCGCGTGGGGTCGTCTGGGCCTCACCGTGCTCGCGTTCGCGCTCGCGATGGGGGTCGGCGCGCACGCCCTCGACGAGCTTCGCGGGCGACCGCTCGGCACCCGGATCCCGTCGTGGGCGCTCGTCGGTCTCGCCGTCGTCTCCGTCGGCGCGGCCTGCATCATCGGGCTCGCCGTCGCGGTCGAGACCACGCTCTGGATCGTGCCGCTGGTCGCGCTCGGCGCGTTCCTCGTCCCGGTGTACAACCTCGAGCTCCTCGGTGGTCGCCTCCACACCGACGTCGGTTTCGCCCTCGCGTGGGGGGCCTTTCCTCTGATCACCGCCTATGTCGCCCAGACGGGCGCCGTGCGAGCGGAGGCGGCGCTCGCCGCCGCCTGGGCGACGCTGCTCTCGCTCGCCCAGCGGCGACTGTCGCATGTGGCGCGCCGTGCGCGACGCGACGTCGCGACCGTCGAAGGACGGATCGTCCGTGCCGACGGAACGAGTGAACATCTCGACCGTGCCGCCCTGACAGCGGTGCCGGAGGCGGCACTGCGGCTGCTCACCGCATCGACCGTCGCGATCGCGGCCGCGCTCGTGGCGCTGCGCCTCTAGTCTCTAGCGGTCAGCGGCACGATCGCCGCTTCGGGTGCGCGTCCGACCCACCGCGTCAGCGCGGGCAGCCCGAGCACGAGACCGCCGAGGCCGCCCACCACGACTGCGGTCGCGGTCTCGACGCCGGCGAACGCCATGCCGGCAGAGAAAGCGATGCCGCCGGAGACACCGTGCGCGGCCAGCGCAAACGCGACCGCGCCGCCGGCCATGCCTGCGCCGCCGGCCGAGATCGGCAGAATCGCCGCGAGCTCGATGGCGGCCACCGCCAGCAACCCGGCGGCGAGAGGACGCTCCACGCCGAATGCCAGCGCGAGCGCCGAGGCCGCCGCGATCCTGGCGGCGATCGCCAAGCCGACGCACAGCACGACGGATGCCGCGGCACGCGGCCGGGCGACCAGCGCCCCGAACGCATCGAGCACGTGCGCCGCCCGGGCGCGGAACCGCGTCCGCACGGCGACGAGCGCGACGCCGATCCCGACGCAGCCGGCAGCGATGAGCGCAAACGCCGGCCAGGTCGGAAGGACTCCGGTCGTCGACGCAGCGGCGACGAGCGCCCCGAGCCACAGCGCGCGAGCGAGCCCCGCGACTGCGGCCGCCCCACCCGTCGTCCAGACCGCCCCCTCACCGTGCACGAGCCTCGAGAAGAGCGCGATCCTGATCACGCCCCCGACCCTTGCCGGCAGGACAGCGTTCGCGAGCGACCCGACCCCGTACCTCGCCACCGCGTCGACGGGGCCGCACCGCGTACCGCAGGCCCGTAGGGCGGCGCGCCAGGCGAGCGCGCTTCCCGTCAGCGAGCAGGCGAGCAGCAGGCCCGTGACGACGAGCCAACGCGCGTCCGCATCCGCGATCCCACCCAGGCCGGAGCGCATCCCGTCGCGGAACTCCGCTGCCAGCGCTTCCTCGGGAAGCAGCAGAAGCAGCAGCAGCAGGCAGAGCCCGGCGATCGGCAGCCCCAGAGCCACGGCATGACGGATGCGAAAGTGTGAAGCCAAAAGGTTCTCCCCTCCCCCTCTACGGTATGACGACTGCCACTCCCATTGGTTAGCAGCTTTCGATCCTTGATAACTCGGGCGACTACGATCGGCGGCGATGGCCCCGTGGATCCTCGGCGCGTGTCTCGTCCTGGCCGTGCTCCTCGCGGCTGCGCTCGCGGTCGCGCTCCGCCGGGCTCGCGCGGCCTCCGCGGCGTCCGACGAGCTCGTCGCGAGCGCGCGTCGTGCCCTTCGCGAGGCCGTCCAGTCCGAGACCGCGGCGCACACCGAGGAGATCCGTCGCGTCCTCGCCCGGGAGCGAGCCGAGACCGCGTCGGTTCTCGCGGCGGAGGAGCGCCGCTTCGCGGAGGAGCGTCGGGCGTCGTTCGAGCAGCAGGAGCGGGAAACGAGCGAACGCCTCGCGGAGGAGCTCGTACGTGGCGAACGGCGGCTCGAAGAGAGGCTCCGCGGCTTCTCGGAAGACCTCGATCGCGCGCAGCGGCACCTGGAGGCGCAGCTCGCCCGTCTCCAACAGAGCAATCGGCAGGCGATCGCCGAGGTCGAGTCGCGTCTCGAGGCGGAGGCGGCCGAGCTCGGATCGACAGCCGACGAGCAGAAGAAGATCGTACTGCGGCTCCGCGAGGAGCTCGAGCGCGCGGCCGGGCAGGCCGTGACCGAGGCTCTCGACGAGCTCGAGTCGCAGACGATCGAGCGTCGGCGAACGATCGACGAGATCACCGAGCGCCTGCGGGCCCGCGAGGCGCTCGTGGCCGACTCGATCGAGAAGGCGGAGACCGACGTCAGGGCCAGGCTCGACGTCGTGCTCGTCGAGTGGGAGCGACGCCAGACGGAGCGTCTCGCGCGGGTCACGGAGCGCGAGGCCGAGCGACACGCCCAGGTCGCGATGCTCGCCCTCGACGCGAGGCTCCGGGAGGTACGGGAGGAGGCCGCGACGCGACTCCAGCGCGAGCTCGACCGCGCCGTCGAGCTGCTCGTGCGCGAGGAGCTCGCCCAGCGCCTCGACGCGCGCTGAGCGACACGACCGGGCGTCGTCCCGACAGAATCGCCCGGCAGATTCGCGCGACGCTCCGCACCATCTCGAGACGATCTCGATACCCGGCACGAGCTCGGCGCCGTCTCCGACGAATCTCTCGACGTTCGGCACGATCTCGACGCTCCGCACCATGTCGACACGATCTGAACACTCGGCCCGATCTCGACTCTCGACAGCCGGCACGATCTCGGCACGATCTCGTGACACTTCTGTGACGAGATCGGCGGTAGCGTTCGTGTAGGGACACGGGAGTGCCCCTGGGGGCATTTGGGCGGTTGCGGATTGGGGGCCTCGTGCGCAGGTGGGTTGGAGCGGTTGCCGAGGCCTGGCAGGTGACGTCGTCGGGGCGGCTGAGCCGCGTATCTCGAGCAGCTCGCCCCGCCGCTTCGAGCGCCGGGCGCGAGCCCACTCCGAGCCCCGAGCACACTCTTCGCCGGAGCAGCTCGAACGAACCGCCTGGCCAACTTTTCGCGGGAGGGATCGTCAGAGGCAGAACGAAAGACCCGGCACGATGGCGGAGCTGACCGAGACACCCGTGTGGCGCGAGGACGAGCAGTCCAAGGTGGAGAGCTGGCGCCTGCACGTGCTCATCGAGGCCGGGTTCCCGCTGCCGCTCGCCGAGCGGCTCGCCGGGAGCGAAGCCGACCTCCACACGTGCGTCGAGCTCGTCGCCCAGGGCTGCAAGCCCGTCATAGCCGCCGAGATTCTTCTGTAAGCCAGGACTGGCCGGCCCCGAGGGCCTGCCCCGCTGAGCTCACGGGTCGTCGGTCGCCGCCCGCGAACAGACCCTGGTTACGCTCCGCCTCATGGCGCAGCTTCCGCTCGGCGAGCGCAAGGTCTACCCGATCGCCGCGTTCAACCGCCGGCTCGCCGGATACGTCGCGCGCGTCCGCGACGTCTGGGTGGAAGGCGAGGTCTCGGAGCTCAAGCGGAGCCCCGCCTGGGCAACGGTGTTCCTGACCCTGAAGGACCCCGAGAGCGGCGCGTGCCTGCCCGCGACGATGGCGCGGCGCAGCTATGACGCGCTCACTCCGGCGCTCGCCGAAGGGGAGCGCGTCCAGGCGATGGGCCGGCTCCAGCTGTACGAGGCCCGTGGAGAGCTGAGCTTCAGAGTCGCGGTGGTGGAGCGGGTCGGCGCCGGCGACCACGCCGCCGCGCTCGGCCGGCTGCGGCGCGCGCTGGAGGCCGAAGGTCTCTTCGCGCCCGAGCGGAAGCGACGCCTGCCGCGCTTCCCGCGGGCCGTGGGTCTGCTGACCGGCGTCGACGCCGCTGCGAGAGGCGACGTCGTGGCGGCGATCACCACCCGCTACCCGGCGGTGCGCCTCGTCGTCGCGGAGACGCGCGTCCAGGGCCCGACTGCGGCGCTCTCGATCGTGCGCGCGTTGTCGGGTCTCGCCGCCTGCGACGGCGTCGACGTGGTGATCCTCGCGCGCGGAGGAGGAAGCTTCGAGGACCTGCTCCCGTTCAGCGACGAGCGGGTCGTGCGCGCCGTTGCGACGTGCCCCGTTCCGATCGTCTCCGCGGTTGGACACGAGCAGGACGAGCCACTCTGCGACCTCGCCGCGGACGTTCGAGCCGCAACTCCGACCGCGGCCGCGCGCCTGGTGGTGCCCGATCTCGACGAGCTGCGCGCCGGTCTCGAGCGCGCCCGCCAGCGAGTCGGAGCCGGCGCGACGCGCGCGCTCGAGCGCGATCGAGCCCGGCTCGGTCGGGATCGCGAGAGGCTCGTCGCCGCTCCGAGGCTCCTCGTCGAGCGTCGCCGCGCGGCACTCGACCGCACGGGCGTCCGCCTGCAGGCGCTTTCTCCGCGTGCCACGCTCGCCCGCGGCTACGCGATCGTGCGCTCGGAAGGCACGGTGCTCAGGGACGCACGCACGGTCGATCTCCAGAGCACAATCGACGTCGAGCTCGAGACCGGTGGCCTCGGCGCGCGGGTCGAGGAGGTGCGCGGGTGACACCCGAGCGGACGTTCGAGGAGCTCCAGCGAGAGCTCGACGAGCTGGTCGCGCGCCTCGAGCGAGGAGACGTCCCGCTCGACGAGGCGCTGGCCCTCTGGGAGCGCGGCGAGGAGCTCTACCGCGCGTGCGCAGAACGGCTCGACCAGGCCGAGTTGCGCATCGAAGAGCTCCGTCTCGGCGTGTCGCGCCTCGAGGGTGACAGCACCCCGCAGGAAGGGTAAGGTCGGCACGCGATGGCCCAGCCGACTCCCGAGCTCATCCGCAGCATCCCGATCTTCGCGGACCTCGACGACGCGTCCGTCAAGCAGCTCGCCAGCGACTTCATCGAGCGCGAGTTCGCCGCCGGCCAGGCGATTGCGACGGAAGGCGAAGGCGGGCTCAACTTCTTCGTCGTCGAGAGCGGCGCCGCCGACGTCTCGGTGGGGGGCCAGACCGTCGGCAGCCTCGGCCCCGGCGCGTCGTTCGGTGAGGTCGCGCTCGTCGACAAGTCGGCCCGGTCGGCGACCGTGACGGCAACCTCGCAGCTGCGGGCATTCGCCCTGCCCGTGTGGAGCTTCCGCAGCTTCGCGGAATCGCGTCCGTCGGTGACGTGGAAGCTGCTCGAGCTCCTCGCCGAACGACTCCGCGCCGCAGAGCACAGGTGAGGTCCCCCTAGAGGGTCGCGGTGGACACCGCGTCCGACTCCGAGCTCGTCTCCCGCTGTCGCGCCGGGGACCAGGCCGCGTGGGAAGCGCTCGTCGACCGGTACGCCCGCTACGTCTACGCGATCGCGTCCCGCGTCTATCGGCTTGGCCCGCATGACTCCGAGGACGTGTTCCAGGAGGTTTTCTCGCGGGTCTTCGAGCGACTGGACACATTGCGCTCCGACGACGCGCTGCGCCCCTGGATCGCCCAGACGACCAGGCACTGCGCGATAGACGTCCTGCGCCGGTCGGGCCGCGAGGTCGCGGTCGACGAGCTGCCCGACGAGACGGACGAAGGGCTGACGAGGCTCGACGAGGCACTGACGGTGCACGCCGCGATGGACGGGCTCTCGTCCGACTGCCGCGAGATCCTCGACCGGTTCTTCTGCCGTGACGAGAGCTACCGGACGATCTCGGCCGAGCTCGAGCTTCCGTCCGGCACGATCGCGAGCCGGATCGCGCGCTGCCTGACCCGCCTCCGCGACGTGCTCGAGCCGGGAAGAAAGACCCCTCCTCCACCGTCGGGTGAGAAGGTGGTAGATCGACGATGACCCCCGAGGAACGGATCGCAGAGGCGCTCCGCGCCCTCCCCATGCCCCCGAAGGGCTGGATCGAGGCCGCGAAGCAGCTGCCTGCGGCACGACGCGAGCTCGAGACGATCTTCGAGCGGATCGAGCGGGACCAGCGGTTCCGCGAGCGCGCCGTTGCCGACCTCGAGGCGACGCTCCGCGCCGAAGGCGTCGAGCCGACGCCCATCGTCGTCGCCCACCTGCGCCGCCGTCTCGCACCGTGAGCGTCAGCACGACCGGCATCGTCCTCGCAAGCGTTCCCGCGGGTCGCCTCCACGACGTGCTCGCCGAGGCGGGGCCCGGCCCTGCCGGCGGATCGGCCGCTGCGCTCGCGACGAGCATGGCCGCGGGGTTGGTCCGCCTCGTGACCCGCGTGTCGCACGAGTGGGAGGAGGCGCCCGGCGTCGCCGCCCAGGCGGCCGCGCTCGGCGACCGGGCCCTCTTGCTCGCGGACGACGATCACGTCGCGTACACCCACGCGCTCGAGCAGTTGCGCGCGCCCGACCGGGATGCCGCGCTGGGCAGGGCGCTCCACCGGGCAGCGGTGGTGCCGCTCGAGATCGCAGAGGTCGCAGCCGATGTCGCCGTGCTGGCGGCCCTCGCCGCGCGCGACGGCGCAGACTCGGTGCGCGGGGACGCGTGGGCGGCCGCAACCCTCGCCGAGGCCGCGAGCAATGCGGCGGCACGGCTCGTTCATGTGAATCTCGCGACGCGACCGGACGACGAGCTCTCGGTCCGGGCGGAGGCGGCGGCGGAGGCCGCGGCGACCGCCCGGGACGTGGCCCTGCACACGACGTGAGCGCGCGGCCGGTTCCCGCCTGGAGCCTTGCATCCGGCGAGGCGCCGGCGGTCGCCGTGCCGGGCGTCTGGCACGAGGCCGTCACCCGGGACTGGGCGCTCGGCGGCTCCACCGGCGAGGTCGATGTCTGCATCGTCGACTCCGGCGTCGAGTCGGAGCATCCGCTCATCGGACCGCTCGCGAGCACGGTCGCCGTGGAACGTGACGGCGACACGATCTCGATCGTCGATGACGACAGGGGTGACGTCTGCGGGCACGGCACCGCCTGCGCGGGGATCGTCCGCTCGATCGCGCCCGCCTGCAGGCTGCACAGTGTCCGTGTGCTCGGCGCCGGGGCAACCGGCGCCGGCGACCTCATCCTCGCCGGCCTCCGGCATGCCATCGAGGCGGGTCACCGCGTCATCAACCTGAGCCTCTCGACGACCAAGCGGCGCTTCGCGGAGGAGCTCCACGAGCTCGCGGACCTCGCGTACTTCAACCGCACCGTCGTCGTCGCCTCGGCGCACAACCTGCCGGTCGACAGCTACCCGTGGCGGTTCTCCTCGGTGATCTCGGTCGGCAGCCACGAGGAGCCGGACCCGCTCGCCTGGTACGTCAACCCGAGCCCCCCGGTGGAGCTCTTCGCGCGGGGCGTCGACGTCGAGGTCGCGTGGCTCGGAGGTGGGACGCTTCGCTGCACGGGCAACAGCTTCGCCGCACCGCACGTCGCGGGGGTGGCGGCGCTCGTGCTGGCGAAGCACCCGGAACTCACGCCGTTCCAGCTGAAGAGCATCCTGCACCTGACCGCGACGAACACGGAGGCTCGACATGAGTGACCGGCTCGATGCTCGCGAAGCCGCCGCCGCCGGCACACTCGGCGGAGACGAGGAGACCTACCGGGGTCTCCTCCAGTCGATCGTCGACGTCGCCCGCACGATCTTCGCCGCCGAAGCGGCGTCGATCTTCCTCTACGACGAGGAGAGCGACGAGCTCGTCTTCGAGGCCGTCTCCGGCCAGGGTGGCGACACCCTCGTCGGAACGCGCTTCCCGTCCAGCACCGGAATCGCCGGCTTCGCGCTCGTCACGCGGCAGCCGCTCGTCGTCGACGACCTGACGTCCGACCCGCGCTTCTCCGCCGAGCGCGCGCAGGCGACCGGCTACGTGCCGTCGAGCATCGTCGCGTCCCCGCTCCTCCACGACGAGCGGGCGCTGGGCGTGCTGTCGGTGCTCGACCGCGCCAAAGATCGGCCGTTCGGGGTCGCGGAGCTCGAGCTTCTGGGACGGTTCTCCACGCAGGCCGCGATCGGACTCGATCTCCTGCTGCGGGCGCGCCGCGCCCAGTCGGCGCTCGCCGGCGAGGGAGCTTCGGGGCTCGTCGCGCGGATCGCCTCGCTCCTCGAGGACGCAGACGACGACGCAGGCGTCAAGCTCCTGGAGGCGATCGAGCGGGTTCTCTCGAGTCGGAGCCCCTAGAAACGGAAACGGCGCCTATGGCGCCGCCTCCGAACCGCGCCGGCCCCCCGCGGGAGGGTCGGCCAGCACCTCGCGCTAGACGTTCTCGGCCTTGCCGCGCTCGACCACGCCGCGCTCGACCGACGGATTGCCCAGCTGATGGCCCTCGAAGTCGTCGTCCTCGCTGTCGTTCTTGGTCCGACCGAGCTCGCC
The DNA here is from genome assembly GCA_963839755.1 of uncultured Actinomycetes bacterium. Taxonomy (GTDB): domain Bacteria; phylum Actinomycetota; class Thermoleophilia; order Gaiellales; family Gaiellaceae; genus Gaiella. Next base: position 94,825 of record CAWIVU010000015.1, on the reverse strand, counting down.
CCGTCCGGGCTCCTGGCCCGGCTCGACCTGACCCAGTTCGGTGCGCTGGATCTCGAGCTTGTGCGCCTCGAAGTCCTGCTCCTCTGCCTTTCCCTTGTCTACGCGCTCGTCCGACACGGTCCATCTCCTTTCGCGGTGCAGGGGTCGCTCTCTCTCACCACACGACGTGCGGGTGAGATGAAATCTTCCCTCATTTCTGATGTGGTCTGCAAGGACGATGACGGGGTCAGTCGATCGGGGGGCAGAGAGTCGGGCGCGGGCATCTCTGCGCGCACTCGGAGCCGTGCTCGCGAGCCCAAGGCTCCGTCGCCTCCAGCTCGCGTGGGTCGGGTCGATCCTGGGCGGCTGGGCATACCTCGTCGCGCTCGGCGTCTACGCCTACGAGCAGGGCGGCGCGGCTGCCGTGGGCCTGGTCGGGCTGATCCGTCTCGTGCCGGCGGCGATCGCGTCGCCGTTCACGGCGACGCTCGCGGACCGGTATTCGCGCGTCGCGGTGATGGTCTCGAGCGATCTCGTCCGCTTCGGCCTGATGGTCGCCGCGGCGGCCGTGATCGCCACCGATGGGCCGGCCCCGGTCGTCTACGGCCTCGTCGCGCTGACGACGGTCGCGGGCACGGTCTTTCGGCCTGCCCAGGCCGCCCTGCTCCCCTCGCTCGTCGCGTCGCCGGCCGAGCTGACAGCGGCGAACGTCACGTCGAGCACGCTGGAGAGCGTCGGGACCTTTCTCGGGCCGGCGCTCGGCGGCCTGCTCCTCGCAGTCAGCGACCCCGCCGTCGTGTTCGCGGCGAACGGCGTCACGTTCCTCTGGTCGGCGGTTCTCTTGATCGGCCTGCGCGGCACCGAGCAGCCACGCGAGCCCGCACCCACTGACGAGGCCACCCCGGACGCGTCCCACGGCGTACTGGCCGGCATTACGACGATCGCGACGGAGCCGAATCTCCGCACGCTCGTCGGCCTGTACGCCGCCCAGACGCTCGTCGCCGGCGCGCTCAACGTTCTCGTCGTCGTCACGGCGTTCGAGTTGCTCGACCTCGACGAGGCCGGTGTCGGCCTCCTCTACGCCGCCGTCGGCGTCGGCGGGCTCGTGGGCGGCTTCGTCGCGCTCGTTCTCTCGGCTCGCGGGCGCCTGGCACGCGACTTCGCGCTCGGGCTCGCGCTGTTCGGGCTCCCGCTCGCCATCCTGGGTGGCCTGCCGTTTGCCGTCGTCGCCGTGGTCGCGCTCGGCGTGCTCGGGATCGGGAACTCGATCGTCGACGTCACTGCGCTCACGATCATGCAGCGCGCGGTGCCGGACGCCGTCCTCGGGCGTGCGCTCGGCGCGCTGGAGGGCCTGCTGCTCGCAACGTTGGGCCTCGGCGCCGTCCTGGCGCCTGTGCTCATCGACCTCGTCGGGCCCGAGGCAGCTCTCGTGGTGACGGGGGCGGTGCTGCCGACCCTCGCGCTCGTGACCCGACCGAGACTGCGCGCGATCGACCGGGCGTCCGGCGCGCCGGAGTCGACCGAGCTCCTGCGTGGTGTGCCGCTGCTCGCGGCACTGCCCGAGGCCGTGCTCGAGCGTCTCGCTCGCGAGGCGATCCCCGTCGAGCTCCAAGCGGGCCTTCCGATCGTGCGCGAGGGCGAGCCGGGCGACCGGTTCTACGTCGTCCGCTCGGGGCAGGTGTCGATCCTCGGGCGGACGTTCGGGCCCGGCGAGTCGTTCGGGGAAATCGCCCTGCTCCGCGACGTGCCGCGCACGGCGACCGCGATGGCGGTCACCGACGTTGCGCTCGTGGCCCTCGAGCGCGAGCCGTTCGTCGCAGCTGTCACGGGGCATGCCCCCAGCACGGCCGCCGCCGACACCGTGATCGCCGCCCGCCTCGGCTCGCTCAGCGCCGGGCCCGGGCGCGTGTGACGAGCTCTTCCTCGTCGACGCGGCCGTCGTCCTCGTCGGACACGCCCTCGGCATGCTCGAGCGCGTTCTCGGCCGACGACTCCTCCTGCTCCTCCATCCGCTTGAGCGCGGCGAAGGACAGACCCTCGCGAGCCAGCATCACCAGGCCGACGCCGACGCCGACCGACATCTCGATCGCCTGCAGCACCAGGCCGAACGCGAACCCCGTGCCGTAGGCGACTCCGTACTGGACGAGCGGCAGCGCCACCGCCGCCTGAAGCAGGCCGACGTTGCCGGGCCAGAGCGGGAACACGGTCGCGATGTTCATCAGCAGGAGGACCAGCGCCGCGGCCGGGAGCGGGACGTCGAGGTCGAATGCCGCGGTCACCGCCCACACCGCGAGCAACTGGAGCGTCCATCCGAGGATCTGCAGCAGGATCGCGGCGAACGCCGCCCCGGGGGCGCGAAGCACGGCGAGCCCCTGACGAGCCATCGTGACGAGCCGGCTTGCCGTTCGCGGGCCGTCAGGGGCGGCACGGTGGGCGCGGTGCGCGCTGAGCATCGCCGCGGCGAGGAGCGCGAGCCCGACCGCGCCGACGATCACCACGCCGGTGACCGCCCAGTGCGGGAGCTTGGCTGTCGCGGCGACGTAGGCGACCAGGAGCGCGATCGGGAAGAGGTCGAAGAGCCGGTGCGCGAACACTGTTCCGAGCAGCGTCGCGCTCGTTCCGGGCCGGCCCGGAAGATGCCGCCGCAGTACCGCGACTCGCGCAAGCTCGCCGGCCCGCGCCGGGAGCACGGCGTTTCCGAGGAGACCCACGCCGAATGCCGAGAACACCTGCGGGAAGGTCGGCAACGGCGGCGCCAGGGCCTGGTGGATGGTGAGGTTCCAGGAGAGAGCGCGGGCGAGCACGGAGAGCAGGTTCAACAACACGGCGACGACGACCCAGCGCCAGCTGACGAAGCCGAACGAGTCGTAGACGGTGTCCCACTCCGGTCCGCGCCACCACAGAGCGACGATCGCCGCGACGAGCGAGGCGAGAACGAAGAGCCCGCGCGCCCAGGGGTTGCGCGCGAGCGCCTGAAGCTGGCTCACGCAGCCGCCTTCACCGCGCGTCCCACGGCCACGCGCTCGTAGATCCCCTCCAGCCGTGCTGCGATGTCCGGCCACCCGTAACGCTCTTTCGCGAGCGCGCGCGCCGCCGCCCCCATCGCGGCGCGGCGCGGCTCGTCGGCGAGCAACCGCTCGACGGCCTCGACGAGCGCTCCCGGGTCGCCCGGCGCGACCGAGACGGCGGTCTCCGGCGTCACGACGTCCTGATAGCCCTCGATGTCGGACGCGATCACGGGTGTTGCGCAGGCGAAGGCGCGGGTCAGCACCATGCCGAAGCTCTCACCGCCGAGCGACGGCGCGACGAGCGCCTTTGTCGACCGGAGGAGGTCGGTGAGCGCGTCCTGCGAGAGAAAGCCCCGGACCTCGATGCCCTCGTCCGGTACGCCGACCCGGGAGAGAAGGAGTCGGACCGCGAGCGGGTCGGCGCCCGCAACGACGAGCCTGGCGCCCGTTCGGCGGTGGATCTCCGGCCAGGCCCGGAGCAGGACGTGCAGCCCCTTCCGCGGCTCGTGGCGGCCCGCGAACACGACCGTGTGGTCTCGGTGCCCGGGATCCGCCTCGTCGGGGATCAGGACGCCGTTCGGCACGATCTCCCAGTCGCCGCCGAGCCACTTCTCGGCCGACGCGCGAGCCCGCTCGGACACTGCGATGCGCTGGTCGACGCGGTCCATCAGGAAGCCCCAGCCGGTGATGCCGAGCCGCATCCAGCCGAGGTCGCCGGATGCGTGGTGCGTCGCCACGATGGGCGTCTTGGCCACGGCGAGGACGGCAACGCAGATCGCGGGCGTCATCGGCTCGTGCAGGTGGAGGACGTCGAACCGCTCGCGCTCGAGCACCCGACGGACCCGGAAGAACGCACGGGGGCTCAGCACGATGTTCGGCAACGAGCCGTTTGCGGGAACGATCACCGACCGTCCGACCGGAATGACGTTCGCGGGCGGATCGCCGTGACGCCCGACGCGAGGGTGGAGGGCCCGGGTGAACTGGCCGGGAGGATCGTTCCCCATGACAAGCCGCACCTCGTGGCCCCGCGCCTCGAGAGCGGCCGCCTGAAGCTCGGCATGCTCCACCACGGCGCCCCAGAACGACCACGAGAACGGCACGACGATGCCGATCTTCACGCCGGGAGCCTATTGGACGTGGGGGAACCCATGATTCCCCGACGAGATCTCTCGCTTCGCTGGGCCGGCTTCTCGAGGGACGCAGGCCCTCGGCCTGCGGCCGCGACCGGACCTCGTCCTCCGCGGACGGGTCGATCCAGACGCTACGACGTCACGCCGGGGCGGAGGCGCTCCCAGGCGGCGGCGAGCTCGACCAGCTCGGGCGGCTCGAAGTGATCGAGGAAACGTGCCCGCACGCCGGCCAGATGGGTCGGCCGCGCGTCGGCGAGTCGTGACTTGCCGGATTCCGTGAGGCGCGCGTAGAGGACCCGGCGATCCTCCGGACATGGCTCGCGGGCGACGAGCCCCGCCTTCTCCATCCGATCGACCAGTCGCGTGACGCCGCTCTGGCTGAGGAGCACCGATCCCGCCAGATCGCTCATCCGGAGCCGGTCGCAGGGCGCGTTCTCCAGGTGCAACAGCACCTCGTAGTGCGTGAGCGGAAGTCCGTGCGACTCCTCGAGCTCCCGGTCGAGGTCGCGGACGAGTGCCGCGTGGACGCGCAGGAAACCGCGCCAGGCGGCGATCTCCTGCCCGGTCAGGACCGTGTTGACGTCAGACTGTTGCATATGCAAATATATTGGTTGCTAAAGCAAGTTTATCACCGGAGGCGTGAGATGCCAGCAGTGACGAACGACATTCGGAAGGATGTCCAGGAGGGAACGACGACCATGCGACTGGAGGGGATTCACCACGTGACGTGCATTACCGGCGACGCGCCGGGCAACGTCGCGTTCTACACGGGCGTCCTCGGGCTCCGGCTCGTGAAGAAGACCGTCAACCAGGACGACCCGACCGTCTACCACCTCTTCTACGCGGACGAAGAGGGAAGCGCGGGCGCGGACATCACGTTCTTCGAATACCCGGGCGCACGGCGCGGCCGCGCCGGGGAAGGGATGGTGCACACCGTCGCGTTCCGCGTCGCGTCGGACGACGCGCTGTCGTTCTGGGAGTCGCGGCTCGACGACGCGGGCATTCGAACCGCGCGCGAGGACGGACGTCTGCGATTCGAGGATCGGGAAGGACTGGGGCTCGAGCTCAGGGTCTCCGAGGTGGACGATCGACCGCTCGTCGCGCGTCACCCCGAGATACCCGCCGACATGGCGCTCCAGGGTTTCGACGGGGTCCGTGCGTTCGCGGCGGAACCGGAGCGGAGTCGCCGCCTCCTCGAGGACGTCCTTCGCTTCACCTCGACGGGCGAGGCCTCATGGGAGGCGCGCGGGGCCGAGCGCGGCGGCTTCTACGCGTACGACGTTCCGCCCGCAGGGTCAGGCGTGGCCGGCGCGGGCACCGTCCACCACGTCGCCTGGGCATCGACGATGGAGGATCACGAAGCCTGGCAGCGACTCGCCACGGAGGCCGGGATGCGCGCGACGCCCGTGATCGACCGCTTCTGGTTCCGGTCCGTCTACTTCCGGGAGCCGAGCGGCGTGCTGTTCGAGATCGCCACTCTCGGGCCGGGTTTCGGCATCGACGAGGATCCCGAGCACCTCGGTGAGTCGCTCATCCTGCCGCCCGCCTTCGAGCACCTGCGCTCGCAGGTCGAGCAGGTTCTGACGCCGCTCCCCGATTCACGGGGCGCATGGGCGTCGTGACGTCGGCGGATGTCCAGCCTCTCGAGGCACGCTGGAGGGATGCGGTCTCCGAGCCGGCCGGCGCCCTCGTCCTGCTCCACGGGCGTGGCGCGGACGAGCACGACCTGTTCCCGCTCCTCGATGTCCTCGATCCGGACCGTCGGCTCCTCGGCGTGACGCCGAGAGGCCCGCTCGCCCTGCCGCCCGGCGGCCGGCACTGGTACGCGCTCGGCGGGATCCCGACGCCCGACCCGCCGACATTTCACGCCACCGCCCCTCGCCTGGCCGCGTTCCTCGACGCGCTGCCTGTGCCGGCGGAACGCATCGTGTTGGGCGGCTTCTCGCAGGGGACGGTGATGAGCTGGGCGATGAGCCTCGGACCCGAGCGCCCGCAACCCGCAGCGGTCGTCGCGATGTCCGGCTTCCTGCCGCGCGTCCCCGACTTCCCGCTCGAGCCGGAGCGTCTCGCCGGCGTCCCGATCGGGATCGCTCACGGAGCGCTCGACCCGGTGATACCGGCTCGGTTCGGCGCCGAGGCCGCCGAGACGCTCGCCGCCGCAGGCGCCGACGTCCTGCGCCTCGAGACCCCCGTCCCGCACATGGTCGACCCCGCGTGGATCGAGCCACTGCGGGAGCTCGTCGCGCGCGCGACGACCTAGACTCCGCGGATGCTGCTTGCCGACGTCGGGCTCGCCGAGCTCCACACGCACCTCGGCGGCTCCGTCGCGTCGGACATCATGTGGAGCCTCGCCCACGAGCAGGGCATCGCGCTTCCGGTCAAGGACTACTGGGAGTTCGACGCGCTCGTAACGGTCTCCGACCCCCGCGGAGTGGAGAACCTCGACGCCCTCGACGCGATCTACCACTGGACCGAGCTGATCCAGTCCTCACCGCTGGCCGTCGAGCGCTCCGTCCACGCCGCGATCGGCGGGGCCTACCGCTCGCAGCGCATCACGACGCTCGAGTTGCGGTTCAACCCGATGAAGCGAAACCGCGGCGGCGAGCGCGACCTCGACCACATCATCCTCGCCGCGATCCGCGGGCTCGACCTCGCGAAGCTCGAGTACCCCCAGGTGAGCGCGGGGCTGATCCTGATGATGGACCGCACCTTCGACCGGCGACAGAACGAGATCATCGTCGAGAAGGCGATTCACTGGGCACGCCGCGGCGTGGTGGGTGTCGACATCGCGGGGCCTCGTCCGGGAGGGCTTCGCTACGACTACACCGGCCTCGCGCCGATGGTCGAGACCGCACGTGCCGCAGGCCTCGGCGTCACGATCCACGTCGGCGAGGAGGGCGAGACGGGCGCCGCGGAGATCGGCGAAGTCGTGCAATCGCTACGCCCCGACCGGATCGGCCACGGGATCCTGGCGGCGAGCGATCCCGAGCTGATGCGCGCCCTCCGCGATGCCGAGGTCACACTCGAGATCTGCCCTACCTCGAACCTCCTGACGAGGGCGCTCGCGAACGAGGAGGCCGTGCGCGAGACGTTCCGCCGCTTCGTCGAGCACGGTGTGGCGTTCACCGTGGCCACCGACGGGCCGGAGATGATGCGGACCCACCTACGCGACGAGTTCGCCCTCCTGCACCGGATCGGCGCGCTCGACGAAGGCGAGATCGTCCACGCCAACGAGCGAGGCCACGCGGCCTCGTTCGTCCGTCGCGAGCCTTCGAGCTAAGCGGCCGCGGGACCGGAGCCGGAAGGGCTGTCGGCGCCCGTTGCGTCGTCCGCAGCCTTCTTCACCTCGTCGGCGCCGCTGCCGACAGCCTCTGTCGCGTCGTCGACGGTGCTGGATGCGGCGTCCGAGGTCTTGTCCCACGCGGCGCCCGCGGTCTCCGTGGCCTTGTCGACCGTCGTGGCAGCCTCGTCCACAGCCGTCTCGGTGGTCTCCTTCGTACGGCCCAACAACTTGTCGAGGAATCCCATGGCACGGACCTTACGTCGTCGCTCGTATCGAGGCAAACCGGCCGCGAGGGGCGGGATCGTTTTGCGTGACACGTGCGTTGGACACTCGAGGATGCTTCGCCCGCCGACCATCGACCTCACACGTGGTCCGCGCGGCGCGTTGGCCCCGACGTGAGGCGGCAGCGCATCGAGCTCTGGACCGCGCTCTGGATCGTGTACATCGTCTGGGGCTCGACCTACCTCGCGATCAAGCTCGCGGTTCGGACGCTGCCGCCGCTCCTGACGGCCGGGACCCGCTTCCTCGCCGCAGCCGTGCTCCTGACCGCGGTCCTCGCGATCGCGAGACGGTCGGTACGCGTCGCTCCTCGCGAGGCGCTCACGGCGGCAGGGCTCGGCGTCGTGTTGCTGGCATGCGGCGTCGGCCTGGTGCACGTGGCCGAGACGCGGATCGACTCGAGCGTCGCCGCGATGATCGCGGGCTCCGTCCCGCTTCAGATCGTCGTCTGGCGGACGATCGCGCGAGAGCGTGTTCCGCGGGAGACGGTCGTGGCGGCGCTGGTCGGCCTCGGCGGGCTCGCGCTCGTCGTCGGCCCGGACGGGTTGGCAGGCGGGTCGACCGCAGTGGGCCTGCTCGTGATGCTGACGGCCTCCCTGGCCTGGTCGAGAGGGTCGTTCGTCTCGCGGCGTCTGCGCCTTCCGGCAGACCCCTTCGTGGCCACCGTGTACGAGATGCTCGGCGGCGGGCTCGTCCTCGCCTCGGCCGGTCTCGTCGTGGGTGAGGCTGCGGAGCTCAGCAGCGCGTCCTTCGAGCCGGGGCCTGTCGCGGCATGGGCGTACCTGGCGGTCTTCGGCTCGGTGATCGGCTTCAGCGCCTACGCGTGGCTGCTGGACAACGCGCCGATCTCGCAGGTCGTGACGCACCAGTACGTCAACCCGCTGGTCGCAGTCGCGCTCGGCGCGCTGCTCCTCGACGAGCGTCCAGGCCCGGCGACGCTCGTGGGGGCCGCGCTGATCGTCGGCGCGGTCGCCGTCACCGCGCGACGCGAGGGCCGCGCAGCACCGGTCACACCTCGACGTGTGTCCGCTGCGCCGCGAGGAACTCGAGCAGGTCCGACCGGGTGAGAATCGCGATCGGGCTGCCGCCTCGTGCGACGACAACGGCCGCGCCCGAGCCGGTCAGCTCGGTGAACACGTCGTCGACCGAGGCCCGCGCGTCCACCGCCGCGAGCGGGGGCTGCATCGCGACGGCGACGTCGTCGTTCAGGGCGTCCGGGTTGCGGAACACCCGGTCGAGGAGGCTTCGCTCCTGCAGCGACCCGACGACGTCCGTGAGCGCTTCGAGCGGCTCGCTGCGCACCACGGGTAGCTGCGAGATGCCGTAGCGCTGCATGAGGTCGATCGCCGTCCCGACCTTCTTGTGCGCGTCGACGACCACGAGCTCCGGGACATCGGAGTCCTCGCCGATCTTGAAGCGGATCACCTCTTCGACCGTGGGAGCCGGGGCGCGTCGCTCCATGAAGCCGTACTGGATCATCCAGTTGTCGTCGTAGAACTTCGAGAGGTACGAGCGCCCGCCGTCGGGGAACGTCATGAGGACGGTCGAGCCTGGCCCCAGCCGGCGCGCGACCTGGAGCCCTGCCCATGCGGTCGTGCCGCAGGAGCCGCCGACGAGCAAGCCCTCCTCGCGCGCGAGACGCCGGGCCGTCAGGAAGGAATCGCGGTCTGACACGCGGATCCACTCGTCGACGACCGACGGGTCCATCGTCCGAGGCCAGGAGTCCTTTCCGATCCCCTCGACGAGGTACGGGTGCACCGGGTGATCGGCGTCGGCGGTGAAGACCGACCCCTCGGGATCGGCGCCGACGATCCGCACCTCGGGCTTGCGCTCCTTGAAGTAGCGCCCGATGCCCGAGATCGAGCCGCCCGTCCCGACGGAGACGACGAGCGCGTCGAGCTCGCCGCCCGTCTGCTCCCAGAGCTCCGGGGCGGTCGTCTCGTAGTGCGCGTCCGGGTTGGACTCGTTCGAGTACTGGTCGGGCTTGAAGCCACCGGGTATCTCCTCCGCGAGCCGGTCGGAGACCGAGTAGTAGCTCTCGGGCGAGTCGTGCTCGACGGCGGTCGGGGTGATCACGACCTCGGCGCCGTATGCCCGCAGCGTCGAGATCTTCTCCTGGCTCATCTTGTCCGGCATCACGAAGATGCACCGGTAGCCCTTGTGCGCAGCCGCGATCGCGAGCCCCACTCCCGTGTTCCCCGACGTCGGCTCCACGATCGTCCCGCCGGGCTTGAGTCGGCCGTCACGCTCCGCAGCCTCGATCATCGAGACCCCGATGCGGTCCTTGTTCGAGCCGCCGGGGTTCATGAGCTCGAGCTTGGCGAGGAGCGTCGCTCCCGTCTCGTTCCCGAAGTCGACGAGGCGAACGATCGGCGTCGAGCCCACGAGGTCGAGGACGGTCGGGTACTCGCGCGCCATGCGGCGCAACACTAGCCGCGGGGGCTCGCTAGAACCGCGCGATGCGCCGCGCGCCGACCGGCGCCGAACGGGACGTCAGAGGCTGGATCTCGACGGTGCGACCCGACTGCGGAGCGTGGATCATCCGGCCGCGTCCGATGTACAGGCCGACGTGGCCAAGCCCGTGGAAGAAGAGCAAGTCGCCGGGCCGGAGCCTCGAGCGGGGCACCGGACGCCCGACGCCGTACAGCGCGGCCGCGTTGTGGGGCAGATTGATCCCGAGCCGGCCGTACACCCACATCACGAGCCCCGAGCAGTCGAACCCCGACGGCGATGCGCCGCCCCAGGCGTACGGGACACCGAGCTGCTTTCGTGCGATCTTCACCGCGCGTTGCGCGATCGTCAGCCGTCCCGGCCGCTTCGGCCTCTTCGGCAGGACGAACTGGGCCGGGCTTTGGAGCTGTAGGCCGCGGAACGCCTTCGTGGGGTCTCCGTGCGCACTGCCGGCGAACAGGCCGAGGAAGACGGCACAGGCGAGCGAGGATATGACGAGGCGACGAGGCATCGGCAGGGAGAGGCGGCACGGGACGGCAACTGAGGTGGCCACGCGAGAGCGGGCCCGCCGTCGGTGTCAGCGACCGCGGAACGGTAGCAGCACCACCGCGACCAGAGGTCCAGAGGGAACCCCCCTTTGGCGGAAGCCAGATCGAGCACCCGGCCCGACGGCGAAAGCGCTCTCGTCAGTGCCTGAAGTGGCGGCGGCCCGTGACGACCATCGCGGCGCCGGCCTCGCGGACGGCGTCGAGCACCTCCGGATCGCGCTTCGAGCCGCCGGGCTGGATGATCGCCTGGACACCGGCTTCGAGCGCTACACGCGGGCCGTCCGCGAACGGGAAGAACGCGTCCGACGCCAGGACCGCCCCATCGAGGGAGTGCCCGAGCTCGAGCGCCTTGTCGACGGCGATGCGCGTGGCGTCCACACGGCTCATCTGGCCGGCGCCGATCCCGAGGGTCTGTCCCCCGCGGGCGATCACGATGGCGTTCGACGTGACGTGCTTGGCGACCGTCCAGGCGAACAGGAGGTCCTCCCACGTCTCGGCCGCGGGGTCGCCGCAGACGACGTCCATCGCGTCCAGCGGGTCGCCGTCCGCGTCGCGGTCCTGGACGAGCAGGCCGCCGAAGACGCGGCGCAGGTCGCGCTCGGTCGTCACGAAGCCGCGCCGTTCTCCGTCGACGAGGACCCTCGTCGCCTCCTTCTCGCCGAGTGCCTCGAGCGCGGCGTTGCCAAAGCCCGGCGCGAACAGGACCTCGACGAACTGCTGTGCGAGCGCTCGTCCGAGGCGGTCGTCGACGGGCCGGTTGAGGACAACCACCCCGCCGTACGCAGAGACCGGGTCGGAGGCGAGAGCCCTGTCGTACGCCTCGTCGATCGTCGCACCCAGGCCGACGCCGCAGGGATTCGCGTGCTTGACGATCACGGCGGCGGGACCGTCCAGCTCCCGGATCAACATCCGGGCCGCCGAGAGGTCGCCGAGGTTGTTGAACGACAGCGGCTTGCCCTGGATCTGCTCGACGCGTGCGAGGAGGTGCGTTCGCACGCCGCGCTGGGCGTAGTACGCCGCGCGCTGGTGCGGGTTCTCGCCGTACGAGAGCTCGGTCACTCGGTCGAACACCGGGACGTACGTCTCCGGGAAGTCGTCGTCGCGGCCGAACCACCGTGCGACCGCTGCGTCGTAGGCGGCGGTCGTCTCGAATGCGCGAGTCGCAAGCGCGCGTCTCGTCTCGATCGAGACTCCGGCGCTCACGCGAAACTCCTCGATGATCGCCTCGTAGTCCGCGGGACGGCAGATCGGGACAACGTGCGCATGGTTCTTCGCAGCCGCCCGGAGCAGGGCCGGGCCGCCGATGTCGATCTGGTCGATGGCCGCTTCCCACGTGACGTCCAGCCGACCGACCGTGCGCTCGAACGGATAGAGGTTGACGCAGACGAGGTCGATGGGAGCGATCCCGTGGGCCTGAAGCTCCGCAGCGTCTGCCGGCACATCGCGGCGCGCGAGGATTCCGCCGTGGATCGCGGGATGGAGCGTCACCACGCGGTGCCGGAGCAGCTCGCCGAAGCCCGTGACGTCCTCGACCGGCGTCACCGGGATGCGCTCGTCGGCGAGCGCGCGGGCAGTCCCGCCACTCGCGACCAGCTCGACGCCGAGCCGGTGCAGCTCGCGTGCGAAGTCGACGATGCCGGCCTTGTCGTAGACGGAGAGGAGTGCCCGGTGGATGGTCACGAGGCGATCAGCTCACTCACGACGTCGGGCAGCAACCGGTGCTCGACCGCTTGAACGCGCGCGCGCAACGTGTCCGTCGTGTCGCCGGGCTCGACCCTGACCGTCTCGGCGCGGATCACCGGCCCGGTGTCGACACCCTCGTCGACCCAGTGGACGGTCGCAGCCGTCTCGGGCACACCGGCCTCGAGGACGTCCTCGATCGGGTGTGGGCCGGGAAACGCGGGCAGCGGCGCCGAGTGGGTGTTCACCACGCGCCGGCCGAACACCTCGAAGAACCGCGGTCGCAGGATGTGCATGTACCCCGCGAGGACGGCGAGCCGGACGCCGCGCTCGCGAAACCAGTGCGCCAGGGCTTCGTCACGCTCATCGCGGCCCGCGTAGTCGGCCGCGTCGAACGTCGCGGTCGGGATCCCCGCAGCCTCTGCTCGCGCGAGCGCGCGCACGCCGGAACGGTTCGAGGCGACGGCGACGATCGGGAGCTCGGCGTCGATGAGGGCCTGGAGGTTCGTCCCCTCGCCGCTGACGAGGACGCCGATCATCCGTCGCTCCATTCGACGCCGCTCATCCCTGCCTCTATTCGCCCGATCACGAGGTCGTCCGATGCGACGTCCGTCGCGGGAACCACGGCGCAGTACCCGATCCCGAGGTTGAAGACCCGACGCAGCTCGTCCTCGCCGACGCCGTTCGCAGCGAGCCACTCGAACACCTGCGGCGCGGTCCCACGCAGTGGGGTCGACGACCGCTCCCAGGCGCTCTGGAAGCACGCGCGCGAGGTTTCCCGCGATCCCGCCGCCCGTGACGTGGGCGAGCGCGCGAACGTCCGCCCGCGCCCGGAGCGCGCGAACCTCGTCGAGGTAGCAGACGGTCGGCGGCAGGAGCAGGTCTGCGTCGAATGGACCGTCGCCGACGATGCGCCTGACGAGCGAGAAGCCGTTGGCGTGGATACCGGCCGACCGCAGTCCGAGGACGACGTCGCCGGCATCGACACGCGTCCCGTCGATCAGCTCGTCGCGGCGGACGACCCCGACCACCGTGCCGCAGAAGTCGAGCTCCTCCTCGCGATAGATCCCGGGCAGCTCGGCTGTCTCGCCGCCCAGGATCGCGCAGCCTGCCGCGCGGCACACGTCGGCGGCGCCTTCGACGAGCTCCACGACCTGTTCGGGGTGGATCGTGTTGGCGGCGACGTAGTCGAGGAAGAAGAGGGGGTCGGCCCCCGTCGTGAGCACGTCGTTGATCCCGTGCGCGGCGAGATCGGCGCCGCACCAGCGCAGCCTGCCGGCGCGCCTGGCGAGCACGAGCTTCGAGCCGACGGAATCGGTCGAGGCCGCCAGCAACCGCTCGTCGTCGATCGCGAACAGACCGGCAAAAGCGCCGATCCCTCCGACGACCGGCGACGTGCGCGTGGCGTCCACCGCATCGCGCAGACGACCGACGATCGCGTCCGCCGTCGCGAGCGAGACGCCGGCGGCCACATAGGTCTGCTCCTCCGGCGGCACGCCGCGAGCGTAGTCGACCGCCCGGAGGGGTGACCGGGATAGGGTCGTCGGATGGATGACGCGGTCGAGGCCTTCCTCGCCCGGCACGTCGCGACGTTCAACGCGGCGGTCCGAAGCGGCGACTTCGGCCCGCTCGTCGCGCTGTTCGCCGTCGACGCGATATTGGACTTCGCGGACCTCCCGGTCGGCCCGTTCGAGGGGCGGGACGCGATCGCGGCGGCGTACGCAGCGCAGCCGCCGACCGACACGATGTCGGTTCTCTCCGTGGAGAGCGGGGACGACGGCACGATCGTCGAGGAGTTCTCGTGGACAGCGGACGCAGGCGCCCGTTCCGGGGAGATGCGCCTGGTGGTCGACGACGGCCGGATCCTCCGGCTCGTGGTCACGTTCGGCTGACGCGGCGTGCTGTGGGGAGTGGCGCGTCACGCGACAACTCCCATCCTTGACGGCAATGGGAGACCGAGGGGTTCGCGCCGGGTAGGGGCGAGACCGCGCGAGGACGAGCGTAACCACCCCCAGGGGCACCCCCGTGCCCTACAGAAACGCTATCGCGAAAATCCGGACGGGTGTGCGCCGACTTCGTGCCGAGATTGTGTCGTCCGCAGACCGTCTCGTCGAGGGCGGCGCCTGCCGCTGGCGCTCGAGGCGGCGCATTGGCGCGCAGCCTCGACGCGATCCTCGACCACGAAGAACAGGCTGCGCCCTGAGGCGTCGGGTCGCTGCTCGAAGCACTCGTCAGGACACGAGCTCGCAGCGCTCGAGCTCAGCAGCGTCGAGCACCCACCCGAAGCCCCTCGTCGCGCCCAGCCCGCAGGCCGCAGACGCGAAGCGCACACCCGCGGGCGACGCCCTTTGCAGACGCTCAGGCCCGCAAGCCTGCGGGCTCGAAGCGGAGCTTCGACGTGAGCCGGTCATCGGGCACGCGCGTCGGGTAGTTCCGCGTGAAACAGGCCCGACAGACACCGTCTTCGGCGAGGCCGGTCGCCCACTGCATGCCGTCGAGCGAGAGGTAGTGGAGGCTCGACGCACCGACGTGCTCGCGCATCTCCTCGACCGAGCGATGGGCCGCTGCGAGCTCGTCCTCGTCGGCCATGTCGATCCCGTAGAAGCACGGTGACACGACGGGTGGCGACGAGATACGGACGTGCACCTCGGCCGCACCGGCGCCCAACAGCATCTCGACGAGCGCCCGCATCGTGTTGCCACGGACGATCGAGTCGTCGACGACGACGATCCGCCGTCCGGCGATCTCCGCGAGCGGGTTGAACTTGAGTCGGATGCCCTGACGACGGAGCTCCTGGTCGGGCTCGATGAATGTGCGCCCGACGTAGCGGTTCTTGATCAAGCCTTCCTCGTAGGGGATTCCGGAGCGCTTCGCGAACCCGATCGCTGCAGGTGTGCCGGAGTCGGGGATCGGCATCACGAAATCCGCGTCGACCGGCGCCTCTTCGGCGAGCCGCTCGCCCATCCGCACGCGGCCGGCGTGAACGCCCGTCCCGTCGAGGGTCGAGTCGGGGCGAGCGAAGTAGACGTGCTCGAAGATGCACGCGGCCCCGCGTCCGCGCGGGACGGCCTGGGCGCTCGAGCATCCCTGTTCATCGATCCAGACGACCTCGCCCGGAGCGACATCGCGGACCGACTCTGCGCCGACGAGGTCGAGCGCGCACGTCTCCGAGGCGACGACCCAGTCTTCACCGACCCGACCGAGCGTGAGCGGCCGGATCCCGAGCGGGTCGCGGAAGGCCACGAGCACCCCGTCCGCGATCGCGACCACCGAGTACGCGCCCTCGAGTCGCCTCATCGTCGCGGCAACGGCCTCCGGCAGGGGTGCCGGGTCGCGCGCGAGGAGCGCGGCGATCACCTCGGTGTCCGAGCTCGTCGCGAGCCGGACTCCGTCCGCGAGCAGCTCCTCGCGCAGGGACTCGAGGTCGACGAGGTTGCCGTTGTGGCCGAGCGCGACCGTTCGCGCCGGGCCGTGGAAGACGAGGGGCTGCGCATTCGCCCAGCGGGCGCCCCCCGTGGTCGAGTAGCGCGTGTGGCCGATCGCGACCTCGCCGGGAAGCGCGGCAAGCTTCTCCTCGTCGAACACCTGCGGCACGAGCCCCATCTCGCGCACGGCAGTGACCCTCCCGCCTTCGTAGACCGCGATCCCGGCCGATTCCTGGCCGCGGTGCTGGAGGGCGAACAGGCCGAAGTACGTGAGGCGCGCGACGTCGCGCTCGACCGACCTCACGCCGAAGACGCCGCACATCAGTCGGTTCCCTCGTGCGCCCGCCCGAGCTCGGTGAGCGTGAGCCCGAAGAGCGTGTCGCCGCCGACCGTGCCGATTCTCCTGATCTCGACCTCACCGCCCGTTGGGTCCGGCTCGACCTGATCGGAGGGAAGCGCGACGACGACCTGCCCGCCGATCTCGCCGAACAGCGTCAGTGGATCGTCGTCGAGCTCGAGGGCCGCACCGACGCCGCTCCAGAGCGCCGCCTCGGCGAGCGCGACGGCGAGCCCTCCTTCCGAGACGTCGTGAACGAGCGAGGCGTGGCCCGCGACCCGTGCAGCGTGCCTCACGAGCGCAACCTCCGAGACGAGGTCGAGCGACGGCGAGCCGCCGGTCGAGCTCCAACGTGCCTGTGCCTCGGAGCCGGCGAAGGTGAGCGGCGAGCTCGACCGCGCCAGCAGGATCGCGTCGCCCTCGCGCCAGCGCGCCGGAACGCGCCGTACATCGGGGACGAGCCCGACGCAGCCGACGACCGGCGTCGGATGGATCGATCGGCCGTCGGTGTCGTTGTAGAGCGAGACGTTCCCCGAGACAACCGGGATCCCGAGGGCCTCGCACGCGAGCGCCATGCCCTCGATCGTCTCTGCGAGCTCCCAACCGATCTCGGGCTTCTCGGGGTTGCCGAGGTTGAGGCAGTCGGTGACCGCAAGCGGCTCACCACCCACGCACGCCACGTTCCGTGCGGCCTCGAGGACGGCGAGCTCGCCCCCGATGCGCGGGTCGAGCGCTCCGACCCGGCCCTGCCCGTCGAGGGTCAGCGCGAGCCCGCTCCACCCGGGCCGCAGGCGGAGAACGGCCGCGTCGAGCCCGGGCCGCCGCACCGTGCGCGACTGGACGAGCTGGTCGTAGCGACGGGTGACGAAGGCGCGCGAGCGAAGCTGGGGTGAGCCGAGAAGCTCGAGCAGCGCTTCCCCGGTGGGCGGAACCGGCGTCGGCGCCTCCGCCGGAGCGATGCGCGGCGCGCGCTCGACGGGATACCGCGGGCACTCGTCGGTGAGCAGGCGCGCGGGGATCGAGCCCACCTCGTCGTCCTCCCAGAACGCCCGCAGCTCACCCGTCCCGGTGACCGTGCCCACGACGGCGCGGTGGAGCTCCCACCGATCGACGACCGCCTCGACCTCGGCGAGCCGTCGGGGATCGACGATCGCGACCATCCGCTCCTGCGACTCGGAGATCATCACCTCCCACGGCGCCATCCCCTCCTCCCGTTGCGGAACCCGGTCGAGGTGGACGTCGATCCCGAAGTCCGCCGCCATCTCCGAGAGCGAGGACGCGAGACCGGCAGCGCCGCAGTCCTGGAGCGACAGGACGAGGCCCCGCTCGACGAGCTCGACCGACACCTCGATCAGCCGCTTGCCGGTGAACGGGTCACCGACCTGCACCGAAGGGCGCTTGTCCGAGTCCTCGTCCCCGAGCTCCGCGCTCGCCAACACCGACGCGCCGCCGATCCCGTCGCGTCCGGTCGTGGCGCCGTAGAGCACCACCAGCGCGCCTTCCCGCGTCGCCTTCGCGCGCGTCAGGCGCTCCGAGGGCAGCAGGCCGACGCACATCGCGTTGACGAGACAGTTCGACGCGTAGGACTCGTCGAACACGACCTCGCCGCCGACGTTCGGCACTCCGACGCAGTTGCCATAGTGGCCAACACCGCCGACCGCGCGCGAGAAGTGGCCGTCGGGCGCGCCGAAGCGAAGACCGTCGAGAAGCGCGATCGGGCGCGCGCCCATCGCGGACACGTCACGCAGGATCCCGCCGACACCGGTCGCCGCACCCTGGAACGGCTCGACGGCCGACGGGTGATTGTGGCTCTCGACTTTGAAGGCGACCGCGACGCCCTCACCGAGGTCGACGACGCCCGCGTTCTCGCCCGGACCCTGCAACACGCGAGCCCCCTCGCTCGGCAGCCGTCGGAGAAGAAGGGCGGAGTGCTTGTAACCGCAGTGCTCCGACCAGAGCAGGGAGAAGACCGCCAGCTCGAAGTGATTCGGCTCACGCCCCATCAGCGTGACGATGCGGTCGAGCTCCCCGTCCGTGAGGCCGAGCTGACGGTGAAGCGGCTGTTCCGCTACGAAGCTCAGAAGGTCAGTCTAGCCCCGGCGTCAGTCGTCGCCGGGTGGGTCCCTCGCCCTCGACTAGCGTCGAACGGTGTCCCGCCGAGACGTCGCGCTGCTGCTGGCCCTGTCCGCGATCTGGGGCTCGTCGTTCCTGTTCATCAAGCTGGGCGTCGAGGAGGTCGAGCCGTCCGTAGTCGCGTTCGGCCGCCTCGCGGTCGGCCTCGTGGTGCTGCTCCCCCTCGTCGTCGCCCGCGGTGTCGTCTCCGACGTCCGCGCGATGGTCGTCCCGCTCCTGGTGCTCGGCGCGCTGAACAACGCGCTCCCGTTCTGGCTTCTGAGCTTCGCGGAGACGCGGCTGGACTCCGGGCTCGCCGCCGTCATCCAGGCCGCCGCCCCGATCCTGACGGTGCTGCTCGCGGCGCGGATCGACCCGTCGCAACGGGTGAGAGGGCCGCGGTTGCTGGGCGTGGGCGTCGGGTTCCTCGGCGTCGCGCTGCTCGTCGGCGTCCAGGAAGGCGGTCAGCTCGTCGGCGCGCTCGCCGTCCTCGGGACAGCCCTTTGCTACGCGGTCTCCGTCCTGTATGCGGGCCGCGCCGTGCGCTCGTTCCCACCTCTCGAGGTGTCCTTCGGGCAGCTCCTGGTCGGCGCCGCGCTGACCGCTCCAATCGCGCTCGTGCAACGTCCGTCCGCCGTGCCGCCCGCCGAGACGCTCGCTGCGATCGCTGCGCTGGGCGCGCTCGGGACCGGGGTCGCCTACCTCCTCTACTTCGCCCTGATCGCGCGCGCCGGCGCCTCGCGGGCGATCCTCGTCACGTACCTCGTCCCTGCCTTCGCGCTCGTCTACGGCGCGGTGTTCCTGGACGAGGACGTCACGACCTCCGCGCTGGTGGGTCTCGCCTTGATCCTCGCGGGCACGGCGCTCGCGACCGGAGCGCGACGCAACCGCCGGTAGCGTGAGGTCGTGAACCGCTACTGGACCCTGCTGCTGATCCTGGCCTCGGTCTGGGGCGCCTCGTACCTCTTCATCAAGGTCGCCGTCGAAGGCGGGCTCGAGCCCGCGCCGATGATGTGCGCACGCGCGGCGATCGCCGCAGCGGTGCTTCTGGTCTACGTCTTCCGGTCACTCGGACGAGACCGGGCGCTCGCCGAGCTCAGGGGGTCGTGGCGGCAGTGGGCCGTGATCGGCGCTGTGGCGAACGCGCTGCCGTTCTGGCTCGTGGCCTGGGGCGAGAAGCACGTCGACTCGGGGATCGCCGCGATCGCGCAGTCGACGGTGCCGCTGTTCACGATCCTCCTCGGCCTCCGCTTCCTCCCCCACGAGCCGCTGTCCCGCGCGCAGTTGCTCGGGTTCACGCTCGGCCTCGTCGGCGTCGGCGTCCTCGCGGGCGCCCATCCGGAGGGTGGCTGGTGGGCCGTCGCCGGGACGCTCGCGGTCGTGTTGTCGTCGCTCGCGTATGCGTGTGGAAGCGTGATCGGGCAGCGCAGCGTCTCGAGCACGCCCGGCCCCGTGCTCGCCGCCGGCGCGATGCTTGCGGCAGCGGTCACGTTGCTGCCGTTTGCCGTCATCCAGGCGCCGACGCAGATGCCGGAGACCGACGCGATCCTGTCACTGCTCGCCCTCGCGCTGCTCGGAACCGCGCTCGCGCAGCTCGTCCTCTACCGCATGCTGAACCTCTTCGGGGCGCGCAGCATGAGTCTCGTCACGTACCTCATGCCCGGTTTCGCGATCGTCTACGGAGCGCTGCTCCTGGACGAGCCGATCACCCTGGCAGCTCTCGGCGGGCTCGCCCTGATCCTCGCCGGCGTGGCGCTCGGATCCGGCGCGCTCCGGCGCGCAACGCGACGCGCGCCGGCCGAGGTCGCAGCACGTTGAGCGTCACGCTGCGCCCTGCGACGGCGGACGACATTCCTTTCCTCGTGCGCCTGATCGGTGACGCCGACGTCGCGCCCTTCCTGGCGGCGGTCCGCGCCGCGAGCGTGGAGGACGTCGCGGCCGAGGTCGAGCGCTCCCACCGCGACCCGGATGCCGTCGGCGTGATGGTCATCGAGGTGGACGGCGCATCCGCCGGCACGGCGAGCTGGGAGCGCGTCAACCGGAGGTCGCGAATCGCGTCGGTCGGTGGATTCGCGGTCGACGGAGCATTCCGGGGGAGGGGTGTCGGCACGGACGCGGCGCATGCACTCCAGCGACACCTGCTCGGGGAGCTCGGCTTCCACCGGATCCAGATGGAGATCTACGGCTTCAACGAGCGGGCTCTCCGCCACGCGGAGCGGGCTGGCTGGATCCGCGAGGGTGTGCGCCGCAAGGCGTACTGGCGGAACGACGAGTGGGTCGACGGAGTGCTGTTCGGGCTCGTCGCCGAGGACCTGGAGCGCTAGCGCTCAGCCGCGATTCACCCGGGTGAGTCGAGCGGCTGCGAGGGCCCACGTCCGGAGCGCGCAGCACGATACGTTCGTCTCGTCGTCACGAAGGAGGCTCGATGCCATTCCTCATCGCAGTTGGTGCGTTCTTCGCCGCGCTTATCGGCGGCATCGTGCTCTACGTGGTCGGTCTCGAGGTGATCGGCATCGTCGTTGCGCTGGCGAGCATCCCGTGCGCGCTGGCCGCGTGGATCACGTCCGCCGACCGGCGCATGTGAGCGCAGTCCGAACCGAAACCTGCCTGCGACGCTAGCCGTACCGCTCGAGGAAGGCGAGGGCGCGCTCCCACGCGTCCCCGGACTCCCGTGCGAACTCCTCTTGCTTGCGGTCGAAGAAGCTGTGCGGCGCTCCGGGGTACGTCACGACCTCGTGTTCGACGCCGACCGAGTCGAGAGCCGCGTCCCCCCACGTCGCCACCCGCGGTGGCCGACGCGCCAGAGCGGTCAGCGCGAGCGGCCGCGTGCGTCGACCGTCCACGAGGTCGCCCCGCTCCCATCGCCGTGGATAAAGAGCTCGTCGGCGAGGTTCACGACGACGCAAACGTGGTTCGGAACGATCCTGACGCGCTGACCCAGCTCGAGCGCGTCGCCTGCGCCGAGCTCGACGATCGCGTGCTCCTCGGCAAGCCATGCAATGTTCGACGCGGGTGCCTCGAGAATCGTGCCGTACCCGGGACCGGGGCCCGGATCGTGCGTCACCGACTTGCTCCCTGCGTCGAGGATCGCACGACCGGCCGTGGGTCGACTGACGACGGTCGCGTGGACCGTCAACGCGACGTCGTCGAGCGTCGCCGCTCCTGCTGCCACGGTCGCCCGATCGTGGAAGACGTAGGTGCCGACGCGGTACTCGGTCACCGTTGGACGAAGGGCGCCCGCATCCCACATCGTAGGAGTCCCGCCGACGGAGATCGTTCCCACCTCGAGGCCCGCTCGGCGGGCGAGTCGGTCGGCCTCGGCGAGGAAGCCGAGCGCAGCGTCAGGTGCTGGATAGGTGAGAAAGCCGTCGAACCGGAGATCGTCGTAGCGCGCGATGACCGTGGCGAGGGTGGCGGCCGCGTCCGGTGTCGCGACGCCGACACGACCGAGCCCCGTGTCGCATTCGACGAGAACACCAATCCGCCGCGACCGCGCGGCGGCGTCCGCGAGACCGGGCAGCAGCCGCTCGTCGTCGACCGTCACGGCGACGTCGGCCCGCGCCGCGAGCGCCGCGAGACGCTCGAGCTTGCGCTCGCCGATCACGTTGTACGGTACGAGCACGTCGTCGATCCCGCCATCGACCATCACCTCGGCCTCGCCAAGCTTCTGACAGGTGATCCCGCGCGCTCCCAGCGCGACCTGCCGGTGAGCGATCGTGACCGACTTGTGCGTCTTCACGTGCGGACGGTTCACCAACCCGGCGTCGTCGCAATGGGCTTGCCAGCGCTCGAGGTTTCGCTGCAAGCGGTCGACGTCGACGACGATGGCTGGAGTTTCGACCTCGATCACCTGCGCCTTCCCTGTCGGCGGTGCTCAGGCTGCCAGAGCGAGGATCGGCAGGAACTCCTCTGACACCTCGATGCGGAAGCGGGCGGCCCCGGGATCAGGACGGGAGTCGCTCACCGCTCACCGGATCGAAGAGGTGTGCGTCTCCTCCCTGCGGGGCGAGGTGCACCGACGCGCCGCGCTCGGGTGCCTCGCGTGCGTCCGCGCGCACCGTGACGCGGGAATCGGCGCCGCCGATCTCGGCAGAGCAGAAGACGTAGGCGTCCGCCCCCAGCACCTCGACCGCTTCGACACGCGCGGCGATCCCGTCGCCGGAGAGGCGAAGGGCCTCGGGACGGAGCCCGACGAGCAGCCGGGCTAGCCCGCGCGCGGTCGCTGCCGTTGCGCAGTCGTGCGGGAGCGGTATCGGGACACCGGCGAGGTCGATCGACCCGTTCGTGCCGAGCGGGACCTCGAGCAGGCTCATCGCGGGCGAGCCGATGAACCCGGCGACGAAAGCGTTCGCCGGCCGCGCGTAGAGCACGCGCGGCGGCGCACATTGCTGCAGGCGGCCGTCACGCAACACGGCGACGCGGCTGCCGAGCGTCATCGCCTCGGACTGGTCGTGCGTGACGTAGACGGTCGTCACTCCGAGGCGTGCCTGGAGATCTGCGATGTCCGCGCGCATCTGGACGCGGAGCTTTGCGTCGAGGTTGGATAGCGGCTCGTCCATCAGGTAGGCGAGCGGCTCGCGGACGATCGCCCTCCCCATCGCGACCCGCTGCCGCTGGCCTCCCGACAGCTGACCGGGCTTGCGCTCGAGCAGGTCGGTGAGCCCGAGCAGCTCGGCGACCTCGGCGACGCGGCGGTCTCGCTTGTCGCGCTTGACCCGCGCCATCTTGAGTGGAAAGCCGATGTTCTGGGCGACCGTCAGGTACGGGTAGAGGGCGTAGCTTTGGAAGACCATCGCGACGTCGCGATCGCGCGGGCGGGCGTAGGTGACGTCGCGGTCCCCGATCCAGATGCCGCCATCGTCGACGTCCTCGAGCCCCGCAAGCATGCGGAGCGCCGTGGACTTGCCGGAGCCGGACGGGCCAACGAGCACCATCAGCTCGCCGTCCGCGACGTGGAGCTCGAGCGCGTCCACCGCGGGTGCGTCGGTCCCGGGATAGATCCGCGTCGCGCGCTCAAACCGAATGTCAGCCACGTCGTGCCTCCATTCCCACCGGCCGCGTCGGCTCGAGGTCGTCGTCGGCGTCCGCAGCGGCCGTCAGCTCCCGGCGGGCACGCTCCTTCGCGGCGTCTTCGGCGTCGAGCCAGTCCAACCCGAGTAGCGCAGCGCCGACGACCGGTGGCGCGTCGGTCGTGTGGACGACGATGTCGTCGCCCACGTCGGCGAGGCCGGCGACGATCGCGGCCTGGAGCCGCTCGTCGCCTGCCCGGAGCAGGCCTCCGCCGAGCACCACCTCGACAGGCCGGCGATCGAGGCCGAGCCGGGTGAGCGCGACGCGGGCGAGCGCAACGACTTCGCAGGCGAGGCGCTCGACGATGGCAGCTGCCTCGGCGTCCTCCGCCGCTTCGGCGAACACGACCGGCGCGAGCTCGATCAGCCTGCGGTGCGAGATCCGCCCGGTGTGCAGCTCCTCCGCAAGCCGTCGCGGCGAGTCGAGCCCGAAGTGCCGCGGGACGGTGTGCTCGAGGCTCGTGTGGGCGCCGCGGCCGTCCTCTGCACGTGCGGCCGCGAACAGCGCCGCCGCACCGACGTCGTAGCCGCCGCCCCAGTCGCCGGTGATCGCCCCGAGGGCGGGGAAGCGAAGCTGCCGCCCGTCCGGCGCGACGCCGACGCAGTTGATACCGGCGCCGCAAACGACCGCCACGCCCCACCCGCGCTCGGTGCCAGCCCGGAGCAGGGCGATCGTGTCGTTGCCGACGACGACATGGCTCGCGATCCGCCGTGCCTCCAGGGCCGCCCGCAGGCTCTCCTCCTCCGCCGGGAAGTCCACTCCCGCGAGGAACACCTGAGCGACGCTCAGCTCGGTCTTTCCGTTCTCGCCTGCGGCCCCGAGCGCCTCGTCGAGGAGCTGCTGCAGGAGGCCGACCGATTCGGCGAGGCCGAGGTGGTGCGGCGAGGAGAGCGGCCCGCGGACGTGAGCGAGGACGGCGCCGTCCGACCGGACGAGCGCCAGGTCGGTCTTCGAGTTGCCGCCGTCGACGGCCAGCACGGTCCGGTAGCTCATCGCCCGACTCCGGCGAGCGGCAACGGCTCCTCGGCAAGGAGCGCGTCGAGGAGCGTGCCCGCGAGCTCGTCCTGACCGATGAGCGGATGGGTGAGGAGCGCTTTCCGGGCCGTGACCGGGTCGCGGGAGACCGCCGCCTCGGCCGTGAGCCGTTCGTACGCAGCGACGTGCTGCACGAGCCCGAGCAGCTCGGGGGCGAGTGGCGACTGCGGGAGCGGCACGGCGCCCGTCCGACCGACGCGCGCCGGGAGCTCCACGACGTCGTCGTCGGAAAGCCCCGCGACGATTCCCCCGTTCCGCACGTCGACGACCTGGACGTCGCCGCTGTCGGCCGACAGCGATGCAATCAACGCGGTCGCCGCCTCGCTGTAGAAGGCGCCGCCTCGCTGCTCGAGCAGTGCGGGCTTCTCGGCGACCTCCGCGTCGCGGTAGATGTCGAGGAGCTGCGCCTCGATCTCGGCCACCTCGGCGGCACGGGGCACGCTGTCCCGCTGCTCCGTGAGCACGGCGTCGTGCGCGTAGAAGTACCGTAGGTACGACGACGGGATCGCGCCGAGCTCCTCCAGCAGACGCAGCGGCAGGGCCGCATGCCGAGCGAGCTCTGCCCCGTGGCGCTCGAGGACCTCGGGCAGCACGTCGCGCCCGTCGACGACGACGCGCCGCACCCACGTGAGGTGGTTGAGCCCGACGTGATCCACGAGCACGCGCTCCGGCGGGATCTCCAGGAGCCGCGCGACCTCGCGCTGAACGCCGATCGCGACGTTGCAGAGCCCGATTGCGCGGTGCCCGGCGTCGAGGAGCGCGCGCGTCACGATCCCGACGGGGTTCGTGAAGTCGACGATCCACGCGTCGGGCTCGGCGAGAGCCCGGACGTGGTCGGCGATCTCGAGCACGACCGGCACGGTGCGCATCGCCTTCGCGAACCCGCCCGCCCCGGTTGTCTCCTGACCGATGCACCCGCAGGCCAGCGGGGCGGTCTCGTCGCGGAGCCTCGTCGCCTGCCCGCCTACGCGGAGCTGGAGAAGGACGAAGGACGCCCCGTCGACGGCAGCTTCGAGGTCGTCGGTGATGGTCAACGTCCCGCCGAACCCCTGCCGCTCGAGCATGCGGGCCGCCATCTCACCGACGACGGTGCGCCGCTCCCGGTCGATGTCGTGGAGCGCGAGCTCGTCGACGGGCACCCGGTCGCGCTCGCGCGAGAGCCCGGACACGAGCTCGGGCGTGTACGTCGAGCCGCCCCCGATCACCGCCAGCTTCATCTCTCAACCCCCGGCCGCGAAGAGGCCTGTCCCCGAAGCGGGCCAGTGGAATGGGTCTGCGGGAACAGGGCGGTTCCCCCAGGACGACACGACCAGCTCATCCCTTCACCCCTGTCAGCGTGATGCCTTCGACGAAGGCCTTCTGGGCGAGGAAGAACACCACGACCACCGGCAGCATCACGAGCACGGTGGCCGCCATCGTCAGGTTCCACTGCACCTGATGGAGCGAGCGGAACTGCGAGAGGCCGATCGACGTGACCCAGTTCGCCGGGTTCTCGCTCAGGTAGAGGAGCGGCAGGAAGTAGTCGTTCCAGGTGTAGAGCACCGAGAAGAGCGCGACCGCCGCGATCGCCGGCTTGCCCAGCCGCAGGACGACGCGCGTCAGGACGCGGAGCTCGCCGCAGCCGTCGACCCGGGCGGCATCGAGGTACTCGCCGGGGATCGTGAGGAAGAACTGCCGGAGCAGGAAGATCGCGAAGGCGTCCCCGAACCAGTTCGGGATGATCAGCGGCCAGAGGCCGCCCACGAGCCCGAGCTTCGCCCACATGATGTAGAGCGGGACGACCGTCACCTGCGGCGGCAGCATCAGCGCGACGAGGACGACCATGAACACGACGTCGCGGCCGCGCCAGCGCAGGCAGGCGAACGCGTAGGCCACGGGGATGCTCGAGATCAGGAGGCCGATCGTCGCCAGCGACGCGTAGATGAATGAGTTGAGTGCCCAGCGCCAGAGCGGCGCGTCGCGGAACACGTCGAGGAAGTTCTCGAAGCGGAACGGCTGCGGCCAGATCTCTGCCGAGAGCGCCTGTCGATTCGTCATCAGAGACGTGAGGACGACGAAGACGACAGGCGCGACGAAGGCGATCCCCGCCGCGATCAGCAGGCTGTGGTCGGCGATGGCGACGAGCAGCCGCCGTCGCCGGATCGAACGCGGCACCGTGCGCGTGACGTTCGCGGTCTCGGCGTGGGCGACGCCGGTCACCGGGCCATCCCCTGGTAGTGCACGACGCGCCGCGAGTTCCAGATGATGATCGCCGTGACCGCGAACGCGACGGCGAGCAGGAGCATCGCCATCGCGGAGGCGTATCCCATGTTGAAGTAGCGGAACCCGTGGTTGTAGACGAGGATCGGGTAGAACATCGTCGAGCCCTCGGGGTAGCCGATCTCGATGTTCGTGGTGGTGCCTCCCTGCGTCGCCGACCCGGCCGCGACGCTCGCCGCGACGTGGGCCTGCGTGAAGTACTGGAGCGAGGCGATGACCCCGAGGACGACCGCGAAGAGGATCACCGGGCTGATCGTCGGCAGCGTGACGTAGCGCAGACGCTGCAAAGCTCCCGCCCCGTCGAGCTCGGCCGACTCGTAGAGGTGCCGCGGTACGTCGAGGATCGCCGCCAGGAAGATGATCATCGTCGTGCCGACGCCCCACAGGCCCAGCATCACCAGGGACGGCTTTGACCAGCCCGGGTCGTTGAACCACAGCGGCCCCTCGATCCCGACCCAGCCGAGGATGACGTTGACCGGGCCGGTCGAGGGGTTGAGCAGGTAGACGAACCCGAGCGTCGCCGCGACCGGCGGCACGAGCGCTGGAAGGTAGAACACGGTGCGGAACACACTTCCTCCGACCCGAGCGCGCGTCAGGAGCATTGCGATCCCGAAGGCGAACAGCACTGTCAGCGGGACCGCGAAGACGACGAGCCAGAGCGTGTTGTAGATCGCGGGCCAGATCTGCGGGTCGTCGCCGAACATGTAGCGGTAGTTCGCCAGGCCTACCCAGCGTGCGGGCGTGAGCAGGTCATAGCTGTGGAGCGACAGCCAGGCGCTCATCACGAGCGGGTAGCCGAAGAAGACGGAGAAGCCGACGAGCCAGGGCGAGAGGAAGGCGAGCACCGTCGCTCGACGGCGCCAACCGGCGCCCCGCCTGGCTCGTCGGCGGTCGGCCGCGACCGCGGCGGGCACCGCCTCGGTCGCGGCCGACGCAGCTGTCACGGCACGCCGCCGCCGGACTGCTTGAGCTTCGCGTCGATCTGCTTGTCGACCTCGGCGAGGCCGGCGCGCAGGTCCTTCACCTTTCCGGATTGCCATTTCGCCAGGAAGCTCGTGAACGTCTCGAGGTGCGCCGACCCGAGCGGCGTCACGGGGATCGTCGCCGAGCGCGGATGCACGAAGATCTTCGTGAACGTTGCGAAGTTCGGGTCCGACTTGAGCTCCTTCGACTTCGCCGCGGCGGCGGTCGAGGGCACGTTGCGGATCCCGTTCGAGAACATCGCGAGCGCGTGGGTGTCAGTGGTGAGGTACTTCACGAGATTCCACGCGAGGTCGGTGTTCTTGCCGCCCTTGGGGATGCCGATGATCGTCCCGTTGATGTAGCCTGAGCCGTACAGGCTGTTGGCGCCGACGGGCATCGGCGCGGTGCCGTACGAGAGGCCCTTGTGGTCGGCCGCGAGGAACGCGACGCGCCACTCGCCGTCGATCATCATCGCGAGCTTCCCGCGTCCGAAGGCGTGCGGCGCGGACCACTCGTCACCGGCGCCCGTTTGCCACTTGACGAGCTTGTCGTGGCCGTAGTAGTCGACGAGGCCCTTCTGCCAGCGCAGGAGGCGTTGCCAGGCCGGGTCCCTGGAGAGCGAGGACCTTCCCGCGGGGTCGAAGTACTTCGCCCCCACGAGCGGTTGATAGGCGCCGATCGAGTTCTGGTAGAAGCCGATGAACGGGTCATAGCCGACGACGTCGAGCGATCCGTCGGCCTTCCGCGTCGTGAGCTTCTTCGCGTAGGCGCTGAGCTCCTCGAGCGTGCGCGGCGGCTTCGTGATGCCGGCCTTCTTGAAGAGCTCCTTGTTGTAGTAGAAGCCGTAGGCGTCGGCGAGGAGCGGCAGGGCGCACCGCTTGCCACCGTATTGCGTGTAGTAGCGCGTCGTGGCGGGGAAGATGCTCGTATTGACCTTGTCGCGCTTCAGGTAGGGAGCCAGGTCGATCCAGCCGCCCGACGGGCAGTAGACGCCGACGTTCTGCGAGGTGAAGGAGCTCACCACGTCCGGCACGTTCCCCGAGCGGAGGGCGGCGGTGATCTTGTCGTCGTTGATCGCGCCGACCACCTTGACGGTCACGTCCGCGTTCTTGGCGTCGTACTCGGCCACGACTTTCTTGAACTCGTTCAGCTCGCGCGCGCTCCAGCCGACCCAGATCGTCAGGTTCGTCGCAGTGGCGCGCTCCGGCGCCGCCGACGTTCCCGTCGCTCCGATCGCGGCCGCGAGCACGAGACCTGCGAGTGCGACGACGATCGCCGCTTTGCGTCTCATCGGGACCTCCTCCTTGGACGGTCGCTTGCCGTTTCCTCCCGCTTCCCGACCTCCACGCCAGGTCACAGTTAGGAAAGTTTACGAATTAGCACACTAGACCTCATGGGGGATCACGTCAAGATCGTGGGTTCATCCGCGCTGTTTCGTTAAGATTCTGTCCGAGAACCGATGATCTCCAACTCCCGAGTCTCAGCGCCGGCGATCCCGCCGCTCCTCAAGCACCTGAACGAGCGAACAGTGCTCGAGGCGATTCGCTCCGGCTCGCCGATCTCGCGCGCAGAGATCTCTCGTCGCGCTGGTATCTCGAAGCCGACCGTCTCGCTGGCGCTACAGTCGCTGCTCGACGCGGGCCTCGTGCGCGAGGCGACGAGCGAGCCCGACGGGCCCCGGTACGGCGCCGTGTTCTTTGAGCCCGTGCCGGAGGCCGCTGTCGTCCTCGGTCTGGATGTGGGTGGCCGTTTCCTGCGCGGGGCCATCTGTGATCTGCGCGGCGACATTCGCGCGCGTCTCGACATCGAGATCGACGGAGCTGACGCCGGACGTGTCCTCGACCAGATTGCCGAGCTGCGCCGTCGTCTCGTCACGACAACAGGACTCGACGACGACCTCGTCAACGGGGCAGTCGTCGGCGTTCCGGGCGTGGTCGATGCCGAGCGCCGCCAGATCGCTCTCGCGACGAGCGTGGCCGGGCTCGAAGGCGACACGTTCGGCGCCGACCTAGGGCAGCGCCTGGATCTCCCCGTGGTGCTGGAGAACGACGTCAACCTGGCTGCGCTGGGGGAGCACTGGCAGGGCGTCGCGCGCGGCGTCGACGACTTCTTGTTCCTCTCGATCGGAACCGGGATGGGCGCTGGGCTGGTCCTCCGAGGTGAGCTCCACCGCGGTCACAACGGCGCCGCCGGCGAGGTCGACTTCGCGCTCGTGGGGCTGGCGCAGGACGTCGACCCGTGTGCCGGCGCCGTGTCGGCTTTCACGGCCGGAGTCGTCGCCGCCCGAAGCACGACGACGTCGCTCCGGCCGCCTTACGAAGCGCGCGATATCTTCGCTGCAGCGCGGACCGGCGACGAGGTCGCCCGCGAGGTGGTGAACGAGGTTGCACGCCGGATCGCGCTCCACATCGTCCCGGTCGCCGCCGTCACCGACGTGTCGCTCGTCGTTCTCGGTGGCGGTCTCGGGGCCAACGGTGACCTCCTCCTGGAGCCGGTGCGGCGCCGTCTCGAGGGATGGATCCCCTACCCGCCGCGCGTCGAGGTGTCTGCGCTGGGTGAGGCAGCCGTGCTCACCGGGGCCCTGGCGCTCGGCCTCCGGCGGGCGCTCGACGACGTCGTCGACCGCCGGGCCGCCATCGCAGCCTCGTAGCCTCGTAAGCCTCGTAAGCCTAGACGGCAACGGGCGCGGCTTCGCCGTCGGCGACCGCCGCGACGTCCCGTCTGCGCAGCAGCAGGAGCAGTAGCACGCCCCCGGCTGCGAGCAGGATCGCGCTCGCCGCCCAGGTCACGTGGAAGCCCGAGACGAGCGCCTCGGCAGTGTCCGCCTCGGTCGGCCGACGACCGACCGATGAGAGCTCGTCCTCGGTTCGATTCGTCGCGAGCGTCGAGAGCAGCGCGAGCCCGAGCGCACCGCCGATCTGCTGGGACGTGTTGAAGAGGCCCGAGGCGAGGCCGGCGTCGTCGCCCGGGATACCGCTTGTCGCGATCAGCGTGATCGGCACGAAGACCAGGCCCATCCCGATCGACGTGAGCATGATCCCCGGCAGCAGATCGGCGACGTACGACGAGTCCGGCGTGAGCCGCAGGAAGAGGAGCAGGCCGAGCGCCCCGATCGCGGCGCCGATGATGGGCACCTCCCGCGCGCCGAGCGCCGGGACGAGCTTCTGGGACAGCCCGGCGCCGATGATGACGCCTGCCGTGAACGGCACGAACGCGAACCCAGCCTCGAGCGGCGAGAAGCCGAGCACGCGCTGGACGTAGAGGGTGTTGAAGAAGAACATCGCGAAGAGGCCCGCGGCCACGACGAACATGGCCACGTTGGCGGCGCGCACCGTCCGCACCGAGAAGATCGAGAGGCGGACGAGCGGCTCGGCGGACCGCCGCTCGATGAAGACGAACGCAACGAGGAGGACTGCGGCCAGCGCGAGGAAGCCGAGCACCTCCCCCGAGCCCCACCCGGACTCCGCGGAGCGCACGATGCCGTAGACGAGCGCGATCAGACCGGCCGTGACCGCCACCGCGCCGGCGAGGTCGAAGCTCTTGTGCACGTGCGTGTCCTTCGACTCCGGGACGTAGCGCAGCGAGACGGCGAACGCGGCGATCCCCACGGGAACGTTGACGAAGAAGATCCAGGGCCACGAGAGCGTCTCGACGAGGAGCCCGCCGAGCACGAGGCCGACGGCGCCGCCGCCCACCGCGATCGCGGCCCACACACCGAGCGCCTTCGTCCGCTCGGCGCCCTCTGCGAACGTCGTCGTCACGATCGACAGTGCAGCCGGCGAGACGAGCGCAGCGCCGAGACCCTGGAGCCCGCGCGCGAGGATCAGCATCGTCTCGCCCTGCGCCAGCGCGCAGAGCAGCGAGGCGGCGGTGAACACGACGAGACCTGCGAGGAACACGCGCTTGCGCCCGATCAGGTCGCCGGCGCGCCCGCCGAGGAGGAGGAACCCGCCGAAGAGGAGCGCGTAGGCGTTGACGACCCACTGCAGACCCGACTCCGTCATCTCGAGATCGGCCTGGATCGACGGCAGCGCGACGTTCACGATCGTCGCGTCGAGAATCACCATGAACTGCGCGAGGCAGACCAGCACGAGGACGAGCCACGGGTTGACGCCGTGCGCGCGAGCATCCACGGCGACGAGGCTACACATGGAGCGCCGCGACGGGGTTCGGTTCCCCGAACCGTGGTGAGGACGGTCAACCGGACACGACGCGGGGCGTCGGGACCCCACACACTTGGCCGCGACCGACCAGATGAACGCAGCGTGGTTGCGGATGACCCCGTCGGATACATCCCCGATCGTGTTCGGCGGGACGCGCCGGCGGGCTCACGCGATGGTGCTCACGACCGCGCCATTACGACGCTCTCGGTGCTACGTCGTGGACGAGAGCGCCACTCCAGGTACGACATCGCAGACGCGATAGGCTCGCAGCATGGAGCTCATTCACACCTGCTATCGCATCACCGACCCCGAGCGGTCGGTCGCCTTCTACGAGGCGCTCGGGCTCGAGAAGCGGCGCGAGTTGCCGATCCGCGACGAGGCCGTCAACTACTTCCTCGGCGTCCCCGGCAAGGAGCAGCCGGAACTCGAGCTGACCTACAACTTCGGCGTCGACTCGTACGAGCTGGGCACCGCCTACGGGCACATCGCCCTGACCGTCTCGTCGATGGACGAGACACTCGCCGCGCTCGCCGAGAAGGGGATCGAGCCGGAACGGCCGCCGTACGCGGTGCGCGACGGCGGCTCGCTCCTCTGCTTCGTCCGGGACCCCGACGGCTATCGAATCGAGCTGATCGAGCGCTCCGACTACTGAGCTGACGGGCGCCGGCGGTCATGTGCGACCGCGGGCGCCGCAGGGCTCCTCAGAACGGATCCCGCCCAGGCCGAGGTCTCGACGCCGAACACGGCTGCAGCTGCGGCGAGTGATGAGCGGTTGGATGAAGGCCCGCCGGCGGGACTGGTCTCCGGTTCAGCACACGAAATGGTCGACGGCGAGCGTGGCGTGGCTCCCGCGGCCGCCGACGGCCACGACCCTGACGGTGCATCCGCGTTGCCCGCCGCTTCCCGGCAGCGAGGCGACGAAGACACCGCGCCGTCCTGCCCTGACCCGGGCGACGGACGTCCGACCGTCGATGCGGACGGTCAGCCGCACGCGCTCGAATGTCTTGAACCGCTCCCCGCGCACACGAAGCGGATCGAACGACACCAGCTCCACCGCCGCAGGGGCGGCCGTCTGCGCTCCGACGCCGAGCGAGGGAGTCGCGCCAACGGCGGCGATCACGGCGACGAGGACAGCCAGCCGATGCACACGGACAGTATGCGGGCGATCCGTAGGCTCGAGACATGACCGAGCTCGTAGCGAGCGGACCACCCGCGTCTCGGCGCGTCCTCGCGGGCTACTTCACGCTCGCAGGCCTGTACACGCTCGTCGGCCGCGGCGATCTGGGGCGTCAACACGCTGTTCCTGCTCGATGCGGGTCTCAGCTTCTTCGAGGTGTTCGTCGCGAATGCCGCCTTCTCGGCGGGAATGGTGCTGTTCGAGGTGCCGACCGGGGTCGTGGCGGACACGCTCGGGCGGCGCGTCTCCTTCCTGTTCTCGGTGTCGGTGCTCGCGGCGACGACGCTGATGTACGTCGGCCTCGCCGAGGTCGGCGCGGGTGTCGTCGCGTTCTCCGTCGTCTCGGTCGGGATGGGCCTCGGGTTCACCTTCTACTCCGGCGCAATGGAGGCCTGGCTCGTCGACGCGTTGACGGCCACGGGCTACACGCGGGCGCTCGACGGCGTGTTCGCGCGGGGCCAGCAGGTCACCGGCGCCGCGATGCTCGTCGGCACGGTCGGCGGCGGGCTTCTCGGGCAGATCGACCTGTCGCTGCCCTACCTGGTGCGGTCGGTCCTTCTCGTTGCGGTGTTCGTCATCGCCTACGTCGTGATGCACGACCTCGGCTTCACGCCGCGTCGGGTACCGCGCGCCGAACTGCCGCGCGAGATCGCCCTGAACGCGCGAGCGGGGGTGCGGTTCGGCTGGGGGGTGCGTCCGCTCCGCCTGTTGATGCTTGCCTCGCTCGTCGAGATGGGGTTCCTGATGTGGGGGTTCTACGCGTCACAGCCCTACCTCCTCGACCTGCTCGAGAGCGATGCGATCTGGGTCGCCGGCCTCGTCGCCGCGGGCATCGCCCTGTCGACGATCGCGGGCAATCAGGTCGTGACGGTGCTGTCGCGGCGGTGCGGGCGCCGCACGACGCTGCTCCTCGCGGCGGCGGCTGTCGAGACGGTCGCGGCTGTCGTCCTCGGGCTGGCAGGCTCGTTCTGGGTGGCCCTCCCCGCCCTGTTGCTCGTGACCGGGGCCGTCGGCGTGATGAGCCCGGTCCGACAGGCGTACCTCCACCAGGTCGTGCCGACCGAGCAGCGGGCGACCGTCGTCTCGTTCGACTCGATGATCTCGAACACCGGCGGCACCGTCGGCCAGCTCGGCCTCGGCGCTCTGGGCGAGGCGCGCTCGGTCGGGACGGCGTTCGTCGTCGGCGGGCTCGCGACCGCGGCGGCGATCCCGCTCTTCGCGCGGGTCCGCTCGATCGGTGGGCCTGCCGACGTGATCGTCGGCGAGCGAGCCGGTGTCGAGGGCGCGTGCGCCGCGTCGGGCCTCCCCGACGTCGGCTCGGTGGACACCGACGTCGCAGCGAGCACCGCCGCGGGCTGATCGTCAGCTCGTCTGCACGCCCATCGTGATCCTGCCGATGTACCGGTTGCCGTTCCGGGCGAGCTTGAGCATGGAGCGGCTGCCGCCGTTCCGGAAGATCGAGTCGGAGGCGTTGCGTACGGTGCGACTCGGGCGCCGGTTGTACGGCGCGCGGCGATAGACGACGTCCGTGAGCGAGTCGGGGAAGTAGAGCTGGCCGGTGTGGACGACGTCGCCACCGACGTGCACCTGCACGTGGATGTGCACCGTCCGGCCCTCGTACCAGCCAGGGTAGATCGTCTCGAAGATCGCGAGCCCGGCGCGGTTGGTGCGCTGGATGCCGCGCAGGAACGTGCGCCCCTCGGTCCCCTCCTGAGCGAAGCCGGAGTACGTTCCTCCCGCGTCGCAGTGCCAGATGTCGACTGCCGCAGCCCGGATCGGCGTGCAGCTCGAGACGTCGAGGACGGTCGTGCGGAGGTCGAGCGCAACGCCCGGCTTCCCTTCGCGGACGTTCCGTCGCACCTTGTCGCCCTCGAGGTAGTACGGGCCCTGGGTCTGCTCGGGCGCGAGCACGCAGGTGACCAGCCCCGACGCGACGGCGGCCGGTCCGGACGAGGCGCCTGAGGCGTCGTCCACGGATTCGAGCTTCCACGACGCCGTGCCGAGCGCGCCGGCGGCAAGGCCGCCGAGGCGGAGGAGCGAGCCTCGACGCGTGAGCGGACGAGGACGCTCGTTGCTGTTCGTGTGTTCATCCATGCGCCCATCTTGCACCTCGATGTTCAGAGGCCGTTCAGAGCGGGACCGGAGCTTGGACAGAGACGGGAGCTGCGGGCTCCGACCGGTGTCCTCAGACGGGCGGCTTCGCGGGCTGACGCGAGGCCACCAGCGACTCGGCAGCGTCCGCTGCGAGCCGGGCAGCGTCGCGGAGCGCGATGTCGACCGAGCCCGCGCGCTCGATCAGCGTCGTGCACCGGAGGTCGGCGGGCAGGTGGTCCCGGTCGGCGTCGCCGGCCACGACGGCGACCGGCACCTGCAGCTCGCGGGCCTGCGCGAGCACGTGGCCGACGACCTTGCCCGCGAGCGAGGTCGCGTCGAATCGTCCCTTCGCCCGTGATCGCGAGCGAGGCGGCACGAGAGCGCTGACTCGGAGGCCCGCGATCTCCGCGACGAGCGCTGCCCCGGGTGCAAGTCGGGCGCCGATCGCGGCGAGACCGCCCGCCAGACCGCCGGCGGCGCCTCCTCCAGGCAGGGCTCGCACGTCGACACCCCTCGCGGCGTATCGCTCGGCAAGCTCGGTGAGCCGTCGCTCCAGCTCGTCGACGGCGTCCGGATCCGCGCCCTTCTGGGGCCCGAACACGCGTGCGGCGTCGACGAAGGTCGTCGTGACGTCGCAGGCGACGACGACGTCCGCGCCGCCGAGGTCGAAGTCGAGCGCCTCGAGCGCTCCGAGGCCGCCGTCGACGGTCGCCGACCCTCCGACCGCCACGATCACACGCGGTGCTCCTTCGTCGAGCGCGGCGCGAATCAGCTGGCCGGTGCCGCGGGTCGTGGCGCGGAGCGGATCGTTCGCCTCGTCGAGGAGCGCCAGGCCGCTCGCTCGCGCCATCTCGACGACGGCGGTGTCGTCGAGCATCCCCCACTCCGCTTCGACCGGCTTGCCGAGCGGGCCTGTCACCGTCGCACGGTGCCGGTCGCGCGGGTCGGGGCAGAGGACATCGAGGGTGCCCTCACCGCCGTCCGCGAGAGGCATTCGGAGCGCCGCGCGGCCCGTGCGCTCGACGCCGGCTGCGAGGGCGTCGGCAGCATCGAATGCGGTGAGGCTGCCGCGGAACTTGTCCGGGCAGCAGAGGACAAGGTTCGACACGCGGCCCTCAGCCGGCCGAGACGGTCGCGACGTTGTGCACCCGTCGAGCTTACGACGGCTCCGTGTCAACCTCGCCTTGACATACGCGTTGGTTGTCAACTACACCTTGACAGGTGGAGGTCGCGGAGCTCATCGCGAGAGCCGAGGCGGAGGCGCTGGACGAGACGCCGCTCGCCCGGGTCGCCGCCGCCAGCCGGTTGAGCATCGAGCTCAGCGCGCTCGGCGATCAGGTGGTCGACCACTTCGTCGAAGCGGCGCGCCGCGACGGCTGCTCGTGGGCACAGATCGGGTCGGTGCTCGGCGTCACGCGTCAGGCGGTTCAGCAGCGCTACGGCGGTTTTCTGCGACACGTGCGGCGTGTGGCGGGCGGCCGCGCGGGTATGTCGCGATTCGGCCCCGACGCGCGCCTCGCGGTCGTCGAGGCCCAGACCGCTGCCCGCACGTTGGGCCACGACCACGTCGACACCGAGCACCTCCTGCTCGGCATCCTCGACGCAGGCCCTGACGCGGTCGGCGCCGCAGTGCTCGCGCGGTGCGGGATCAGTCCGGACGTCGTCCAGCAAGAGGTCGTCGCGGTCGGCGGCAGAGGCACGAGCACGGCACGAGGCCACATCCCGTTCTCCCCGGCCGCCAAGAAGGTCCTGGAGCTGTCGCTGCGCGAGTCACTCGCTCTCGGGCACCGTCACATCGACACCGCACATGTGCTGCTCGCGCTGCTGAGGGAGCGCAAGGGCGTCGCCGCCACACTCCTCGACCGTCACGGCGTCGATCGTGACCGCGTCCTTCGGATCATGCGTGAGGGCGTGTCCGCGGCCGGCGACTGAACGGCCGTGCCTGGGCTTCGCGGATGAGCACGACCGATCTGCCGCACGCCGAGTTCGGCTTCCCGGGCCCGCTGCGCGACCGGCTCGTCGCGGCCATCCTGTCGGGGGAGAAGACCTCGACGACCGGGCTCCACGAGGAGTACGTCCGCGAGGGCACGCCGGTCGGCGCCGTCGGCGACCGAGAGCTCGTTGTCGACTCCGCCGGGCGCGGCGTCGCGATCATCGAGACGACGGAGGTCGAGGTCAAGCGGATGGGCGACGTCGACCTCGCGTTCGCGATCGACGAGGGCGAGGGTTTCGAGACGCTCGAGCAGTGGCGGGACGCCCACGTCCGCTTCTTCACGAGCCCCGAGATGGTGTCGCTGCTCGGCGAGCCGCCGGTCCCGATCGACGACGACACGCTCGTCGCGTGCTTCCGTTTTCGCGTCGTCGAGCGACTCGCCCGCGACGGCGGAGCGCCGCTTCCCTAGATCGGGCCGCCCTCGAGTGCCGTCCAGTGCGGCCACTCCGCGCGCATCTGCGCGCGGTGGCGTGAAGCGTCGGTCGGCTCGGGGTGATTCGCATCCAGGTGGGCGATGATCGCGTCGGCGCCGTGGACGACCGTGGCGCCGTCGACAAGTGTCGGGATCGACCGGATCCCGGTCGCCACCTCCATCGTGTCCCGCTCCGCGTGGTCGAGTGGGATCGTCCGCGCGATCCAGTCGACCCGAAGCTCGGTGAGTCGCAGCCTGACCCGGTGCGAGTAGGGGCACCACTCCGCCTGCCAGAGCTCCAGCACCCGCTCATCGTCGCAGAGGTGACACGAAGGCGACACAGACACGGCACCCGTGAGACGCTACGTTGTCTCGCATGGCGACAGTGACCACACCCTGGGGGAAGGCGACCAGCGTCGAAGCGGTCTCCGTGCCGCAGCGATCGGGGGACAAGCGCTTCACGACCCGTATCGAGCTACTCGCAACCGACGACGGCGAGCGGCTGGTGCGGTTCTCGTACGCGACGGACGGGACCGCGCGGCGCGGGCCGGTGACGTTGCGCGAGCGGGACCTCGCGAAGCTCCGCGCCGCGCTCGAGCGGTCGCCGGAGCTCGGACGGATGCTGCAGGAGGGCGGCGTGGCACGTGCCGGTTCCTGACGACGTCGAGATCACGATCGACCGACGACGGTTCGCCGGCGTCCACGAGGACGATTTCGTCGTCAGCTCGTCGACGATCGGCAAGAAGCTCTCGCCGGAGCATCAGGCGATCCTGGCCCGCGTGCGGCGACAACAGCTCGAGCAAGCCTTGAAGCGGAGCGCAGAGAGGCGCCGGAAGTGGGGTCTGCCCGAGCTCGGCTACCGCCCGCCCACGGCGTAGTCGGCGACGCGCTCTCGCGCCGAGGCGATCAGACCTTCCAGAATCGGGATCCCACCGACCGGGCCCGAGCAGCGGATCGACCGCGTGCTCCGGATGGGGCATCAGGCCGAGGACGTTGCCTGCCTCGTTCACCACGGCCGCGACGCGATCGCGCGAGCCGTTCAGGTCGTCGACGTACCGGAGGACGATCTGGCCATGCTCGACGACACGTGCGAAGAGATCGTCGTCGGCGACCCAACAGCCCTCCCCGTGCTTGACGGGGATCACGAGCTCGTCACCGAGGGCGCAAGCGGCCGTGAAGGGAGTCGCAATCGACTCGACCGTCAGGGTGACGTCCTCGCACACGAACTCGAGCTGGCGGTTGGGGCGCAGCGCGCCCGGAAGGAGGCCCGCCTCGCAGAGGATCTGGAAACCGTTGCAGATTCCGAGCACGGGTCCGCCGTCGCCCGCGAATCGGCGCACCGCGTCCATCACCGGCGCGACTCGGGCGAGCGCTCCGCAGCGCAGGTAGTCGCCGTACGAGAAGCCACCCGGAAGCACGGCACCGGCGACGTCTCCGGGCAGCTCCGAGTCCGTGTGCCAGACGGGCACCGCCTCGGCGCCGAGAAGCTCGAGCGCGAGGCATGCATCACCGTCGTCGTTCGACCCGGGGAACGTCACAACACCGATGCGAGGACGTTGCTCTCTCATGTGTCCTCCACGACGACCTCGAAGCTCTCGATGAGCGGGTTCGCCAGGAGCTCGGCGCACATGCGCTCGACCTCGCCGCGCGCGGTCTCCGGGTCGTCGGCCTCCACCTCGAGGTCGACGAGGCGGCCGACGCGAGCCCTCGTGACCGAGAACCCGAGGGTCTCGAGCGAGGCCTGAACCGCCTCACCCTGTGGATCGAGGATCCCTGCCTTCGGTCTGATCAGGACCGTCAGTCGCACAGGACGGACTCCGGATCGTCGATGTACCGCTGGAGCGAGATGTCGGTGAGCCGCTCGAAGGCTTCGGCGTAGCGCCGCCGCGTGCCCGCGACGACCTCCGCCGGCAGCTCGGGGCCGGGGGGCGTGCGGTCCCAGCCGGTGGTGACGCACCAGTCGCGGACGTACTGCTTGTCGAACGACGGCTGCGCGCCGCCAGGCGCGTAGCCCTCCGCAGGCCAGAGACGCGAGGAATCCGGGGTCAGCGCCTCGTCCGCCAGCGTCACCGCGCCGTCGCGGTCGACGCCGAACTCGAACTTCGTGTCCGCAAGCAGGATTCCGCGCGCCTCCGCGTGCGCGGCCGCGAAGCGGTAGAGCTCGATCGCCGCGTTGCGCGCGGCGCGGTACGGCGCTCCGCACAGCAACTCCGCTTCGTCCTCCGTGATGTTGAGATCGTGCCCGGTGGTGGCCTTCGTCGCGGGTGTCACGATGGGCTCCGCCAGTCGCTCTGACTCACGAAGGCCCGCCGGCAGGCGGTGGCCGCACACGACGCCCGAGTCGCGATAGTCGGCCCAGCCGGAGCCGGCGAGGTACCCACGGACGACGAGCTCGACCGGCAGCATCTCGAGCCGCTCGCACTCGAGCGACCGCCCGTCGCTGCGAACAGCGAGGAGGTGGTTTCGAACGATGTGTCGGGTGCGTGCGAACCAGAAGGCAGAGAGGCCGGTGAGCACGCGCCCCTTGTCCGGGATCTCCGTCGGCAGCACGACGTCGTACGTCGAGATGCGATCCGAGGCGACGAGCAGCAGCCGCACATCGTCCAGCGCGTAGATCTCGCGCACCTTGCCGCTGCCGACGTGCACGGCGTCAGGCATGGACCGCGAGCCCTCTCTCTGCGACGAGCGCCCGCATTCGCTCGAAGACGGTGTCGACATGAGCTGTGTAGGCACCGAGATCGAAGACCGCGGCGAGGTCGACGCGGTCGGCGACCTCGGGGTCGCCGTGCACGAGGTCACGAAGCTCGAGCTCTTCCTCCCAGGCCTGCATCGCGTGACGCTGGACCAGCCGATACGCCGCGTCCCGTGCAAGGCCGGCGTCGACGAGCGCGAGCAGGAGCCGCTGGCTGAAGTAGAGGCCGTGGCTTGCGTCGACGTTCGCACGCATGCGCGCGGGGTGGATCACCATTCCGTCGACGAGCCAGGCGAAACGCTCGATCGCGTAGTCGACCGCCAGGAACGAGTCGGGCAGGACAATCCGCTCGGCGGACGAGTGCGAGATGTCGCGCTCGTGCCACAGCGCGACGTTCTCGAAGCCGACGAGGGCGTTGGCGCGGACAACACGAGCGAGCCCACAGATCCGCTCGGCGACGATGGGGTTCCGTTTGTGCGGCATCGCGGACGAGCCCTTCTGGCGTGGTGCGAACGGCTCCTCGACCTCCCGAACCTCGGTGCGCGCGAGATGCCTGATCTCGAGGGCAAAGCGCTCCAGCGATGCCGCCACCAGCGCGAGCGTCGCGAGCAACTCGGCGTGCCGGTCACGCTGGAGGATCTGCGTGGAGCTCGGCGCCGGCTCGAGCCCGAGCCGGTCGCATGCGACCCGTTCGACCTCCGGGTCGATCGCGGCGTATTGCCCGACCGCGCCCGACAACTTGCCCACGCGGAGCCCGTCGAGCGCGCGCTCGATGCGCACACGGTCGCGGTCGAGCGCGAAGGCCCAGCCGACGAGCTTGAGCCCGAACGTCGTCGGCTCGGCGTGCACGCCGTGCGTCCTCCCCATGCAGAGGGTCTCGCGATGCTCTTCCGCCCGCGCGACGACGGCGGCAAATGCCTGGTCGAGGCCCTCGAGCAGCAAGCCGCCGGCCTCCTGGACGGCGAGGGAGAGGGCGGTGTCCAGGACATCCGACGATGTGAGGCCGAAGTGGAACCAGCGTCCGTCGTCGCCGAGCGTCTCGGCAACCGCGTCGACGAACGCCGCGACATCGTGGTTGGTCACGCGCTCCAGCTCGGCGACACGATCGGCGCTGGGTGGCAGCGCCCGCGCACGAATCCGTTCGACCGCGTCGGCCGGCACGGCCCCGACGTGAGCCCAGCCGTCGAGAGCAGCCAGCTCGACGTCCAGCATCCGCGTCAACCTCGCTTCGTCCGACCAGATGTGCGTCATGGCGGGACGGGAGTAACGCGCGATCACTGGGTCAAGTCTAGACAGGCCCTCTTACGGCACCCTCGGGGTGCTCGATTGTCGCCATCTCGGCGCGAAGGTGGCACAAAGTCGTGACGTTTGGTTGCCTCTCCAGACACTAGAATTAGAAGTGGGTGGTGGGATGGGGTGCCCCGGAGGAATCGCGCTCGTTGCGAAGATCCTCGCCGCTCCCCGAGGCGTGCAGGGCGATGTCGTTCCGTCGTCGCGCTCCGGGGATCCTGACCAGATCGGACGCCGCGTAGGCACGCGCGCGCGCGTCGGAGAGCGTCGAGCCTGTAGCGGTCACGCCCAGCAAGCGACCTCCATTCGTCACGAGCCGTCCGCGCGTCAGCGCCGTGCCCGCATGGAAGACGAGCGCGCCCGAGGCCTCGGCAGCCTCGACCCCCTCGATCGGCGTACCACGATCGGCGGACGCGGGGTAGTCGCCGGCGGCAAGCACGACCGTGACCGCGGCGCCGCTCGTCCGACCGAGCGAGGCGCCCGCGAGCGAGCCGTTGGCGGCTGCCGCGAGCGCGCCGAGCAGGTCTCCCTCGACGAGCGGCAGCACCGACTGCGTCTCCGGATCGCCGAAACGGCAGTTGAACTCGAGCACGCGAGGGCCGTCGACCGTGAGCATCAGCCCGGCGAACAACGTCCCGACGAAGGGCACTCCTCTCCGGTGCAGCTCGGCGAGCACCGGCTCGATGGTGGCCGCAGCGAGCTCGTCGATGTCTTCGACGCCGGCGGGCGCGAACGAGCCCATGCCGCCGGTGTTGGGACCTTCGTCGCCGTCGTTTGCCCGCTTGTAGTCGCGCGCGGGCGCGAGCAACAGAGCATCGACTCCGTCGCAGAGAGCGAACAGGGACACCTCGGGGCCTTCGAGGAGCTCCTCGACGAGCACCGTGCCGCCGAAGCCGCGCGCCGTCTGGAGGCCGGCGCGAAGCTCCTCGTCGGTCCGACAGACCACGACGCCCTTTCCCTGCGCGAGGCCGTCGGCCTTCAGGACGCAGGGGGCGCGCGGCGCGTCGAGCAGCGCGGCGGTCGGAACACCGGCCGCCTGCATCACCTCCTTCGCGAACCGCTTCGAGCCCTCGATGCGCGCAGCGGCAGCCGACGGGCCGAAGACCGGAATCCCGGCGTGGCGAAGCGCATCGGCGACGCCGGCGACGAGGGGCGCCTCGGGCCCGACGACCACGAGCTCGGCGTCGAGCGACCGTGCGAGCCCGAGCAGCCCGTCGCCGTCGTCGTCGGCGATGGGATGGCAGGTGGCGAGCGTCGCGATGCCCGGGTTGCCGGGGGCTGCGTGCAGCTCCGTCAGCGCGGGGGACGACGAGAGCCGCCACGCGAGCGCATGCTCGCGACCGCCCGAGCCGACGAGGAGAACGCGCACCGGCCGAGCCTAGGGCTGCAGCGCCAGGACGGCGTCGCGGGCAGCTCCGGTCCCGACGATCGTCACGGGCACGCTGAGCTCCTCGGCGACGAAGGAGACGTACTCCGCAGCCGCGCCGGGGAGTGACGGCCCGGTGAGCTCCTCCCGCCATCCGCCCAGCGTCTCGAAGACCGGCGCACAGTGGTGGAAGTCGGACTGGTGCGCCGGGAAGTCCTCCGTCTCGCTCCCGTCCGGGAGCCGGTAGCGAACGCACACCGGGATCTCGTCGAACTCGGAGAGCACGTCGAGCTTCGTCAGGGCGAGCGACGTGATCCCGTTCACGCGGACGGCGAACCGCAGCGCGACGAGATCGAGCCACCCGCAGCGGCGCTCCCGGCCGGTCACGGTCCCGAACTCGCCGCCGATCTCGCGGACACGCGCCTGCGCCGGACCGGCGATCTCGCTCGGGAACGGCCCCTCGCCGACGCGAGTCACGTAGGCCTTCGAGACTCCGACCACCTCGTCGATCCGCTGTGGGCCGATCCCGAAGCTCACCGCCGCCCCCGCCGCGATCGGGCTCGAGGACGTGACGAACGGATAGGTGCCGTGGTCGAGGTCGAGAAGCGTCCCCTGCGCGCCCTCGAACAGCACCTTGCGACCTTCGCGCAGCGCCCGGTCGACGAGGAGCGAGGTGTCCGCGACGTAGGGCGCGAGCCGCTCGGCGTGCGCGAGCGTCCGTTCGACGACCTCGCCCACGTCGAACGGCTCGATCCCGTAGACGCGCTCGAGCCACATGTTCTTCTCGCCGGCGGCAAGCTCGACCTTCTCGCGGAGGATCTTCGGGTCGAGGAGGTCCTGCACCCGGATGCCGATGCGCGTCGCCTTGTCGGCGTACGCCGGCCCGATGCCGCGTCGTGTCGTGCCGATCTGGAGCTTGCCGAGTCGGCGCTCACGGGCGCCGTCGAGCGCCACATGCCAGGGCATGATCAGGTGGGCGTTGCCTGATACGAAAAGAAGGCCGTCGGTGCGACGACCTCGCGCCTCGAGCTCGTCGAGCTCGTCGATCAGTACCTGCGGATCGACGACGCATCCCGCGCCGATCGCGCTCGCCACGCCGCCCACGATGCCGGACGGGATGGCGCGGATCTTGAACGTCTCGCCGTCGACCACGATCGTGTGCCCGGCGTTCGGACCGCCCTGATAGCGGCAGACGAGGTCCGATTCCTGGGCGAGCAGGTCGACGATCTTGCCCTTCCCCTCGTCGCCCCACTGCGCGCCGACGATCACGGTCGCGGGCACGTGCCGCAGTCTTGCACGCCCGTCAGTCGAACGCCGGGCGGACATGCGACCGGCCCGCGCGTTCGGACGACATCGCGCCTCGACGCCGTTGCGTCGACCGCGGTCGGTCGCCCCCTGGACGAGTCGGCGTCAGGAGGTGCTGCCGGCGAGGTCTGCGAACTTCGCGTAGCGCTTCAGGAAGCTGAGCTTCACCGCGTCCGTCGGGCCGTTCCGGTGCTTGGCGAGGATCACTTCCGCGAGTCCTTGCGAGTCGGACTCGTCGCCGTTGTAGTACTCGTCGCGGTAGACGAAGAAGACGAGGTCGGCGTCCTGCTCGATGCTGCCGCTCTCCCTCAGGTCGGAGAGGATCGGCCGCTTGTCGTGGCGCTGCTCGACCGCGCGCGACAACTGGGAGAGCGCGAGGATCGGGACGTCGAGGTCCCGGGCGAGCACCTTGAGGTTCCGCGAGATCTGCGACACCTCCTGCACCCGGTTCTCGGCCGTCGCGCCCGAGGTCATCAGCTGGAGGTAGTCGACGATG
The DNA here is from genome assembly GCA_963839755.1 of uncultured Actinomycetes bacterium. Classification (GTDB taxonomy): domain Bacteria; phylum Actinomycetota; class Thermoleophilia; order Gaiellales; family Gaiellaceae; genus Gaiella. The sequence goes on along the minus strand of CAWIVU010000015.1, from coordinate 50,278 downwards.
ATCATCCCGAGCCGCGGCTCGCGGGCTTTGAGGCGTCGCGCCTTCGAGCGAAGCTCCATCATCGTGATCGAGCCGGTGTCGTCGACCCAGATCGGCGCTTTCATCAGCTTGTCGCAGGCGGCCGTCAGGCGGGGCCAGTCCTCCTGCGTCAACTTCCCGGAGCGAACCCGGTTCGACTCGACCTTCGCCTCGCTGCACATCAGCCGCTGCGTGACCTCGGACTTCGACATCTCGAGCGTGAACAGCGCAACGGGCGTCCCGGAGCGCACGCCGAGGTTCGCGGCGATGCAGAGCGCGAGCGCCGACTTCCCCATCGACGGACGAGCGGCGAGGATCACGAGGTTGCCCGGCTGGAAGCCGGAGGTGAGACGGTCGAGCTCGCGGAACCCGCACGGCACGCCGGTCACGTCGACCCCGGCCTCGTAGAGCTTCGTGATCCGCTCGAAGCTCTCGGTCAGGAGCGGCCCGATGTGCGCGAAATCGCCGCGGACGCGCTCCTGCGAGAGATCGAACACGATCTGCTCGGCCCGGTCGACGAGCTCGGTTGTCTCGCCGATGCGCTCCCGCCCGAGACGCGTGATCTCCTGCCCGGCGTTGATGAGCGCGCGCAGCGTCGCGGACTCCTTGACGATCTGCGCGTAGTGCTCGACGTTGGCGGCCGCCGGGACGAGGGCTGCGAGCTCTGCAACCCGAGGGCTGCCGCCAACCTGCTCGAGCTCGCCGCGCTCCTCGAGCTCGTTCACCAGCGTAATCGCGTCGACGGGCTCGCCCTTCGACCAGAGCGCGAGCATCGCGCGGTAGATCGTCCCGTGCGACCCCCGGTAGAAGTCCGCCGCGTCGAGGTTCTCCGTGACCGCGCCGATTGCCGTCTCCGACAGGAGCATTGCCCCGAGCACCGACTCCTCGGCCTCGAGATTCTGCGGCGGCACCATGGCCGTCTGCGGCGCGTGGGTCGTGCTCACGGTGCCGGATCAAACCCGTCTCGAGCGAACACGTCCACCAGAGCCGCTGTCGGCGCGCGGGCGGTGGCGATCACGCGATGAGCAGGGCAATAGAACATATGTTCTATAGAGTTATACCCAGGACCGGACGGACTGACCACAGGGCGGCCGGAGTTGTTCCTCTTTTCGAGCCCGCACCGTGCGGAGATTTCGTTCGTCAGTCCACAGCCATCCACCCCCCGCTGTGGACGGTCTCGAGGGCGCTGTGGAAGAGAAGAGGGCCCCGCAGGGCCCTCTGTCAGGTCGTCTCGGTCTCGGCCGCAGGCGCCGGCTCGTCCGGCACCCCGTCGTCCCCGACGTCCGCCTCGTCCGGCGACGACTCGTCGGCGGCGAGCGCAGCCGCCCGCAGCGCCTCCTCCTCGGCGAGCGCCGCCTCGGTCTCGCGAAGCGCCTCCTCGTGCGCGGCCGCGGCAGCCTCCGACTCGGCCCGCTCCGCAGCCTCCAGCGCCGCGAGCTCCTCCTCGGGTGGCAGCTCGCCGCCCTCGGGCACGACGAGGGTCTTGACCTCGGCGGTGACTCCCTCGAACACATGGACAGGGATGCTGAACCGGCCGATCCGCTTGATCACGTCGAGATCGATCTTCCGGCGGTCGACGCGGATCTTTCGCGTCCGCCAGAGCTCCTCCGCGATGTCCGTCGGCGTGACCGAGCCGAACAGCGCGCCGGTCGGCCCCGCCTTCACCTCGAAGCGGAGCACGGTCTTCGTCAGCGTGTCCGCAATTTCGGCGGCCTGGTCGGCCGACCGCGCCTCGTGGCGTGCCCGCTCCTCGTCGATCCTGCGGATCTCGGCGACCCGCCCAGGGGTCGCGACCTCGGCCAGGCGCCGCGGCAGCAGGTAGTTGCGGGCGTACCCGCGCTTCACGTCGACGACCTCGCCCTTCAGGCCGAGCTTCTCGACGTCGTTGGTCAGGATGACTTCCATCGCTACCCCTGTACGTACGGCAGCAGCGCCATCTCGCGGGCCCGCTTCACCGAGACCGCGACCTGCCGCTGGTGGCGGCGGCACGCGCCCGTGATGCGGCGGTTGCGGATCTTGCCCTTCTCCGAGATGTAGCGCCGCAGCTGGTTGCCGTTCTTGTAGTCCACCTCCGCGATCTTGTCCTTGCAGAAGTGGCAGCTCTTGCGCCGGCCTCCGGTGGCCCGGTCGGCGGCCCGCTTGCGCGGTTGGGTCTTCGCAGCCATCGTCGCCCTCCTAGAACGGAATGTCGTCGTCGGTCGGGGACGTGGGGAAGTCGCCGGCGGGCGTCGCGACCTCGGCCGGGATGTAGCCGCCGCCCTCTCCGTCCCCACGGCTGCCGAGGAACTGCACCGTGTCGGCGACGACGTCGACCGCCTGACGCTTGTTGCCCTCGGGGGTCTCCCACTCACGCCATTCGAGTCGGCCGTCGACCGCGACCGGGCGTCCCTTGGCGAGGTATTGCGCGCAGCGCTCCCCCTGGTTGCCCCACACGGTGATGTCGAAGTAGTTCGGCTTGTCCACCCACTGACCGGTGTCGTCCTTGCGGCGCGTGTTGACAGCGAGCCGCAGGCTGCAGACCGCCATGCCCGACTGGGTATGGCGAAGCTCAGGATCCTTGGTCAGGTTGCCGACGAGCACGACGCGGTTGATCGAAGCCATCTCTTACTCCTCCTCCGGGGCGTCCGCGGGCGTCGAGGCATCGTCGCCGATCGGAGCGCCGACCGCTATTGGCTCGACGGGACCCCCCTCGAGGCGACGTGTCGCCATGTGGCGCAGAACATCGTCGTCGATCTTCAGCACGCGCCCGAGCTCGTCGAGCGTCTCGGTGGTGGCGGTGAAGCTGACGAGGTGATAGACGCCCTCGTCCTTCTTCGCGATCGGGTACGCAAGCTTCCGCCGACCCCACGCGTCGTGGCGCTCGACGGCGCCGCCGCCCTGCTCGATCAGCGTGCGCACACGATCCACGACGACGCCTTGCTTGTCCTCGGGCAACTCGGGATCGAGCAGCAGCAGAATCTCGTATTCGTTCACAGCGTTCCCTTTCTCCTTCCTTCGGTCTGAATCGGCCCCGCCGGGTGGTGCAACGCCCGGGAACGGCGTCGCGCGGCGTGGCAGGAAGCCGCGGAAGGGTAGCAGCGGTCGGCTGTCCGGCCCGTGGACCGGGGGGATCTACACTGCCGCCATGCGGAGGCTCTTCGCTTGGACGGCGGGGCTCGTCGGGATCGCGGCGCTCGCACGGCTGCTCGCCCGCCGGCAGGCCGAGCGGGAAGCGATGGCGCCCGCTCCGCCGCAGGAGGCGACGAGCTCGGATCCGGCCGAGGCGCTCCGACAGAAGCTCTCCGACACCCGAGGGGACGACGACGGCGAGCCCGTCGCGACGCAGGAGACGGAAGGTGCGCCGACCGAGTCACTCGACGAGCGACGCGCCCGCGTTCACGCCAAGGCCCAGGAGGCCATCGACGCAATGCAGGAGCCGCCGGGGTGAGCGACCAGGCTCCCGCCGACCCCGGCGACGACACGCTCGCGCGCCTCGAGGAGCAGGTCGCAGCATTGCGGGACGACGTGCGGCGGCTCGGCGCGCCGTCGGCGCTTCCCGCGCAGTCGTCGTCCGCCCCTCCCGTGACGCCCGCCGCCTACGCGTGGCTCGGCGCGCTCGACCCGCCCGTCCGTCGCCGTCCGCAGGTGCCGCGGCTTCTGCTGGAAGGCCTCTTCCTCGCCGCCGCCGCGACCGCGGCTGCGATCGCCGACCTGGACGCCGTCGCGATCGCCGGCGTGATGATCGGCGCCTGGGTGCTCGTCGCGCTGATCGAATGGGCGGCTTCCCGGGCCGAGCGACGACCCGATCCCGCGCTCTACCTGCCGCCGCAGGTGGCCACGGCGCCGGCGACCGACCCGGCGTGGTTCAGCCCGCCGGTCGAGCAGACGCTGCTCGACGTCGGCGACGGCGACAACGTCACCGAGGTGACCCGCCTCCCGCCGGCCGCAGACATCGAGTCGACGGCCGAGCGCCGACCGGCGCTGTAGCAAGAGCCTCGGCGTTCGAGCGACGTCGGCCGCGAGGCCGCGGGCGAGCTCCGAACGGCAGTTGCGGCTGCCTCGAGCGGCCGAATCCGCTCCTGCGATCCCGCCGGTGAACAAGAAATAGCCTTGCGCGCAGGGTGCTCTTCCCCACCGCCACCTTCGCGCTTTTCTTTCTCGTCGTCCTCCCACTCTCGTGGCTGACGATGCCCTGGCCGCACCGCTGGCGGCCGTTCATCATCGTCGCGAGCTACGTCTTCTACTCGTGGTGGGACTGGCGGTTCGTCTTCCTGCTCGCGGGGTGCACGCTCTGGAACCAGGTGCTCGCGGTGCGCATCTGGCGCAGCCGGTCGCAGTCGCAGCGTCGCGCGCTCTTGTGGCTGGCGCTCGCCGGCAACCTCGGAGTGCTCGGCTACTTCAAGTACTACGACTTCTTCGTCTCGTCGACCGACAACCTCGCGACGACGGTCGGCGTGGACGTGCCGCTCAGCCTGAAGTCGATCGTGCTTCCGGTCGGCATCTCGTTCTACACCTTCATGGCGATCAGCTACGTCGTCGACGCGTACCGCGGCGACTTCGAGCCGACGACCCTCGAGAAGTTCGCGGTGTACCTCTCGTTCTTCCCGCACCTCGTGGCAGGGCCGATCGTCCGGCCCTCGGAGCTGATCCCGCAGATCGACACACCGAGGAATCCGCGGCGCGTCGACACGAGCCGCGCCTTCTACCTGATCGCCACGGGCCTCTTCAAGAAGGTGGTGATTGCCAACTACCTCGCCTCGTCGATCGTGGACGAGGTCTTCGCCGCACCCGGACAGCACTCGTCGCTCGAGATCCTGATCGCGGTCTACGCGTACGCCGTGCAGATCTACGCGGATTTTTCGGGCTATACCGACATGGCGATCGGGATCGCGCTGCTGCTCGGATTCAGGTTCCCCCAGAACTTCGACTCGCCGTACGCAGCGGTGTCGGTCCAGGACTTCTGGCGTCGCTGGCACATGACGCTCTCCCGCTGGCTGCGGGACTACGTCTACATCCCGCTCGGCGGCAACCGCCGCGGCACGATCCTCACCTACCGCAACCTCCTTCTGACGATGCTGATCGGCGGCCTCTGGCACGGCGCCGCCTGGACGTTCGTCGTCTGGGGCGGCCTGCACGGAATCGCCCTCGCGGGCGAGCGCTGGCGGAACGAACGCCGCGGGACGCCCCGACCGGAGACGAGCCGAAGCCGCTGGGTCGGGCGGATCCTGACGTTCCACTTCGTCTGCTTCGCGTGGATCTTCTTCCGCTCGGACTCGTTCGACGCGGCCTGGGACATGATCGTCGGCCTCTTCACGGGGTGGAGCGAGGCGTCCCCGCTCGTCACGAGCGGCGTGCTCCTCGCGATCGCGGTGGGCATCGGCTCCCAGTACCTTCCGCCGCGGGTGCCGCAGCTCGTGATGGCCCGGTTCTCGCGTCTCCCGGTACTCGGCCAGGCGACCGTCCTCGCGCTCGCGCTCGTTCTGACGAGCGCGATGGGCCCCGAGGGCGTCGCGCCGTTCATCTACTTCCAGTTCTGACGCGTTAAACCGTCGCGTCGCGCGGAATAACACACCCTGCGCGGGGATCATCGAATATGTGAGCGTCCTCCGGCTTCCTCGCATGGATTCGTCACGCGCACGTCGCGCTCGGCGTCCCACGCCGAGCTCGTGGGCATCCGCGTCGCGGCGCGTCCCTCGAACGTGCCCGGGCGCTCCCTCGGAGCTACCGTTCCTGGTGCCGTGCCGATGAGACGCCGTCGAGGAGACGAGGCCGACGGTCAGGAGGTCGTCGAGCTGGCCGCCCTCGCGGACGGCTCGCTCGCGCCGGAGCATCGGTCGACCCTCGAGGATCGAGTCGCGGCCTCGCCGGATCTGGCCGAGCAGCTCGCCGAGCAACAACGTGCGGTCGCCCTCATGCAGAGCGCTGCTGCGCAGGTCGAGGCGCCGACTGCCCTGCGCGAGCGCATCGACGCGCAGTCGCGCGTCCGTCACAGGCCGGCGCGGCGCGGCCTTGTCCTGCTCGGAGGCGCTGTCGCTGCGGCCTTGGCTGTCGCGATCGGCCTGACCGCCATCCGTTCGAGCACACCGGACGAGCGCCTGTACGCCGCCCTCGCGTCCACCAACCTGGCGCCGGGCGCCACGGGCGAGGCGACGCTCACCAAGACCACGTCCGGCTGGCGGATCGAGCTCGACGCCACGGGGCTCCCCCGGCTCGAGGGGGGTCGCTTCTACCAGGCCTGGCTGCGCAACGACACCGGTGTGCTCGTTCCGATCGGGTCGTTCAACGAGGGCCAGGACGTGACGCTGTGGGCAGGCGTGTCACCGGAGGACTTTCGAACGCTGAGCGTCACCCGTGAGGAGGCAGACGGCGATCAGGCGTCGTCGGGCGAACGGGTGCTGGTCGGAACGGTCGACGCCGGCGACTGAGCCGTCGCTCGCCGTCGATCAGGCCGCGCTGCCCTCGAGGCGGCGGACGACCTGTTGGCGGGCGCGGTAGAGCCGGCTCATCACCGTGCCCTCGCGGATCCGCAGGACGCGAGCCGCCTCCTTGTAGGAGAGGCCCGTGACGTCGACGGCGACGAGCACGTCGCGGAAATCGTCGGGGAGCGCGGCGACCGCGGCATAGAGCTCGCCGGCCTCGAGCGCGTCCTCCGGCTGCCGCGCGTGCGGGTCGGGCACGAGGTCCAGCTGGTCGGGGAGCGGCTCGGGGCGTAGTCGGCGGCGTTCCGTCCGCTTCTGGGTCAGGAACGTGTTGCGCAAGGCCCCGAGCAGATAGCCGAGGTCGTCCTCGTTGCGGAGCAGGCGCGGCCGTGCCAACACGCGCGCGTACGTCTCCTGGACGAGGTCCTCCGCGTCCTCGCGCGAGCCGGCGAGCGCCCAGGCGGCCCGGTAGAGCCGGTCGAGGTGGTCTCCGAGCCGGGCGGGGTCGAGCTGGCGTTCCATCGGCGAGCTGGCCTGAGGCGGGCGGGACGTCGGGTTGAGCATAGAGCCGGGAATAGATGGCCGCGAATGGCGTCCTCGGGAGCGACCAGGTTCATCCGCTCAGAAGAAAGGACGCACACCATGAAGACTCTTCGACCCAACGAGTCCCGAACGATGCGACCCGCCCGTCTGATCGCGTCTGCGGTGGCAGTGTTGGCCGCCGGCCTGCTGGCCGGACCGGCAAGCGCGTCGCCGTCCAGCGCCGACAAGGCCTCGCATCCGCAGGGGAAGCAGAAGTTCAAGCACCCGAAGCTCAGGCACGGTGTCCTGACGATCGAGGGCACGAACGCGAACGACACGATCGCGCTTCGCCTCGAGGCCGGCGACCCCGACGTCCTCCAGGTCGACGTCGGCAACGACGGCTCGGCGGACTTCAAGCGCAAGCTCAAGCACGTCGAGAGGATCGTTGTCGACGCCGAGGCCGGCGCCGACCACGTCCTCGTGGACGAGGTGAACGGTGCGTTCACGGACCGCATCCCGACGACCATCGACGGTGACGACGGGAACGACGAGCTCGACGGAGGCTCGGGAGCAGAGAGGTTCCTGGGCGGCAGACGACAACGACTCCGTTGACGGCAACAGAGGCAACGACGTGGCCAACATGGGCGACGGTGCCGACACGTTCGTCTGGGACCCCGGTGACGGCAGCGACGTCGTCGAGGGCGAGGACGGCGCCGACACGATGCTCTTCAACGGCGCCAACGCCGCCGAGCGCTTCGAGATGTCGGCGAACGGGAACCGCCTCAGGTTCTTCCGCGACCTGGGGAACATCACGATGGACACGAACGACGTCGAGACCGTCGACCTCGAGGCTCTCGGCGGCGCTGACATCGTCACGGTCGACGATCTGACCGGGACCGACGTCACCAGGGCGAACGTCGACCTCGAAGGCACGCCCGGCGGCGGGGCAGGCGACGGGCAGCTCGACCGGGTCGTCGTCAACGGCACCAACGGGGACGACACGATCGCGGTCGCCGGCGACGCTGCCGGTGTCGCCGTGACCGGTCTCCCGGCGCTGGTGTCGATCCGCCACCAGGAGCCGACCGACGAGCTCGCCGTGAACGGTCGCGGCGGCGCCGACGGCATCTCGGCGACCGGGCTGGCGTCCGGGACGATGCAGCTCAGCCTCAACGGCGACGGCGGGAACGACACGATCGCCGGCCACCCGGGCATCGAGACGCTGCTCGGGGGCGACGAGAACGACACGCTCGACGGGAACGGCGGCAACGACGTCGGGCTGATGGGCGCCGGCGACGACACGTTCGTCTGGGACCCGGGCGACGGCAGCGACGTCGTCGAGGGCCAGGCGGGCTCGGACACGATGCTGTTCAACGGCTCGAACGGTGCCGAGCAGTTCGACCTGTCGGCGAACGGAGAGCGGCTGCGGTTCTTCCGCAACCTCGGCAACATCACGATGGACACGAACGACGTCGAGACGGTCGACGTCCGCGCGCTCGGCGGCGCCGACGTCGTGACGGTCAACGACCTCAGCGGCACGGACGTCACGACCGTCAGGTCGGACCTCGCCGGCTCACCTGGCGGCAACACAGGTGACGGCCAGCCCGACGACGTGATCGTGAAGGGCACGAACGGCGACGACGTGGCTCTCGTCACGGGGAGCAACGGCGCGGCCAGCGTGCTCGGCCTCGCCGCCGCCGTCCACGTGACGAACGCCGAGCCGGCGAACGACTCGCTGACGATCGACCTGCTCGCAGGCGCGGACGTCGGTGAGGCGTCGGGGCTCGCGGCGACCTCGCTCGAGCTGACGATGGACGCGGGCACGGGCGACGACGTCCTGATCGGCAGCGCCGGGAACGACGTCATGTTCGGTCGGGACGGCGACGACGTGCTCGTCGGCGGCCCCGGTGTGGACATCCTGGACGGCGGAAACGGCAACAACGTCGTGATCCAGGACTGACCGCACCCCTGACCCGCGCTTCGACCGGGGCCTCACGGCCCCGGTCGTCGTGCTCGGGCGACGCGCGGCGCCGTCAGACCGGGGGGAATGACTTGCCGGTCAACGCCTCGATCGCGCGCTGCTCACGACCGCCGCCGCGACCTGACACCGGCCCGGCGCAGCCGATCGTCAGTCCGACCGCGTCGCGGCGTACGCGGCCGCCACGCTCTTCGGCACCACCATCGACCAGGCGCCTTCGACGAGCTCCTGCATCTCTTCGACGTCGATCGCAGCGAGGCGCACGTGGACCCAGTGGAAGCGCATGTCCGACTCGTCCGGCAGCGAGAACTTCTCGGGCTCTGCCTCGACGAGCGCGTCGCGCCACTCTTTCGGGAACGCGAAGCCCATCGTCTCCCCGTCACGTGAGAACGACAGGTAGACGATCTTCCCGATCCTGAACTTCAGGCGGCCGCGCACGACCACCTCGCTGCTTCGAGGCAGCATGACCGCGAGCGCGCGAACCTCGTCGACCGTGACCGGCACGCCGCGGCTCAGGATACGCCGCGAAGGTCGGGCGGCGGAGCGATACTGGCAGCGTGTACGGCTGGCCGTTGGAGCCGTTCGACCGGCCCCATCCGGTGCGCGGCTCCTTCAACGACCCGCGCATCTCGGGGGCGTCGAGGGCCTTTCACTTCGGGATCGACATCTCGGCGCCGAACGGCACGCCGGTGCACGCGGTCCGCGGCGGCGTGGTGCATCTCCAGGGACAGCGAGCGCTATCGGTTGCCGACGGAGACGTCGCCTTCGGCTACTGGCACGTCATCCCGGTCGTGCGACACCGACAGCGGGTCGAGCGGCATCAGGTCCTCGGCCACGTGGAGGCGCCGTGGTTGCACGTCCATTTCGCCGAGCGCCGCTCCGGGAGCTACCGCGACCCACTGCGACCCGGCGCGCTGGCGCCGTGGAAAGACACCACCACGCCCCAAGTAACGAGGATCGTGCTTTCACGAAACGGCCGGGTGCTCTCTCCGGCGGCAGTCTCCGGAGCGGTGGACGTGATCGCCGAAGCGCACCAGATGCCGCCGCTCCCGGTGCCGGCGCCGTGGGACCGCCTTCCGGTGACGCCGGCCAGGCTCCGGTGGCGCGTGCGCCGCGGCGGCCGAACCGTCCGCCCCTGGCGCACCCCGGTCGACCTCGGCTCGACGCTCTTGCCGAAGGAGGCGTTCCGCCGTATCTACGCACCCGGCACACGGCAGAACCGCGCCGGACGGCCCGGCCTCTACCGTTTCTACCTCGCGCGCACGTGGACCACGAGCCTGCTCGAGGACGGTCCGTACCAGCTCGAGGTCGAAGCCTCCGACTTCCGCGGCAACAAGGGCGGCCTACGCCTCGCGTTCACGATCGCCAACGACCTGTGACGACATGCGGGCCGCCGCAGGCGGCTGGGAGTCACGTTGGGCGGCCAGCTTCCGTGGCGTCGGCGACCTCCTCGAGGCTGCCGGTCGCGACGTCGTAGATGTACCCGTGGATTGGAATGCTCGCGGGCACGAGCGGGTGGTCGCGGATCCGGCGGACGTCCTCGACAACGCTCTGCTCGCAGTCCGCAATGCAGAGCCAGTCGATGTTGCGTCCTTCACTGGAGCCTGGTCCGGCGCCGACGTCGTGGAACCCATCCTGCCCCGAAGCTCTGCGGTCTCGAGGCTCTGCTCGAGCAGCCCGGCCATCACTTCGTTCGAGAAGAACTCCATCCCGCAGTCGGAGTGGTGGATCACGAACCACTCGGCCGTCCCGAGCAGCTTGTAGGAGATCACGAGAGAGCGGATCGCGTCGTCGACTCGCCCGGCCTCCCGCGTTGCGGATGACGTGGGCGTCGCCTTCGCTGAGACCCGCGTACTTGGCGGGGTCGAGTCGGGCAGGTCCCCGGATCAGCGGGGTGCCGGGGCCGCCGGCGGCAGGCTCATCGTCGCCTTCTCCGCCAGGAGCGGTGTGGCCGGGATCTGGATCAGACCCCGCGTCGGCCGATCGAGGTCGAAGGTGACGAGGACGAGGAAGCTGACGATGACCGCGGCGCCGAGGATCGGGAGCAGCCCCTTGCCGAGCATCGAGAGGTAGAGAGCGAGCAGGCCGAGAGCGAACGCCGCGCCGAGCAGCTCGAGCAAGAGGACCGCATCGGGCACGCGGTTGTTCAACCCGGCGAGCCGAACGGTCTGCTGGTCGATCATCTCGTTAAGGCTTTCCACGTAAAGCCGTGGTGCAGTCGCGTTCGGGTGCGCGTTGAGACTCAGTCCGGCGAGTCGCCAGAGGGCTCGCTGCACCTCTCCTTGCTCCGTAGCGGTCGCCCGGATCGCGGCGCTGCCGGGGATCTGATACGTGATCTGGATCGCGAGGTCGTTGTAGGTGCGCAGCAGCGCCAGCGAGCGGCTGCGCTGCGGCTCCGCGATCGTCTGCGCTCGGAGGTACGTGGTGCCGATCGTGTTCGCGTCGGCGACGACGTCGCCACGCCGGTCTTGATATCGGCCAACGGCGAGTGAGAGGCCGAACGCGAGGATCAAGCCGACGACCCCGAGCAACGCCCCCTGCAGCACACCGATCGACTCGCGATGCGTCTCCGAGCGCTCCCGCAGGTAGCGCCCGGCGAGGATGCCGACCACGCAGGCACCGCCGATGACCGCGAAGACGAGGAGCCCGAGCTCCCAGCTGCTCAGCGAGAAGAACACGACCCGTGCAACCTAGGACGCTCGACGGACGGTGCTGGAGGTCGCCGCATGCCGAAGAATCGACGCGGCTCGGCGGCGAGGCGCGCGTCAGAGACCCAGGGAATGTCTCTAGGCTCGACCGGACAGAGAGTCCGCGCAGGAGGGAACGATGAGCGCAAAGAAGACCACGCAGAAGGCCACCAAGAGCACCGCTGCGACCGGCAAGCAGTCCACGGGATTCACAGAGGAGGAACGGGCCGCGATGAAGGAGCGCGCCCAGGAGCTGAAGGCGGAAGCACGCGCGAGCAAGAACAGGGCGGACGGCGAACGCGACGTGCTCGCGAAGATCGCCGAGATGCCGGGACCGGATCGCGCGATGGCGAACCGGCTCCATGAGATCATCAAGGCGACCGCGCCGGCCCTCTCGCCGAAAACCTGGTACGGGATGCCCGCGTATGCCAAGGACGGCAAGGTCGTCTGCTTCTTCCAGAGCGCGGAGAAGTTCAAGTCGAGGTACGCGACGTTGGGCTTCAGCGACGAGGCCAACCTCGACGACGGCGCCATGTGGCCGACCTCCTTCGCGCTGAAGAAGTTGACGGCGGCCGACGAGGCAACGATCGGCGCGCTCGTGAGGAAGGCGGTGAGCTAGGAGCCGACGACTCGGTCGTACTCGACGATCATCCTGGCGAGCTCAGGTGGCGTGAGCCAGCTCGCCCCGATCCATTCGAGGTCTTCCTCGGTCACCCCACGGGCGACCGCGCAGCCCTTTCAGACGAAAACGGGAACCCGGTTGTCGACGAGCTTCTCGAGCAGTTCTCGCGCAGGTGGGACGCCGACGCCCGTGACGCGCTCTGCCGTCTCGCGCGAGGCGAGCTCGGTCGCGTCACCGGCAAGCACGACGGCGCATTCCTGCCCCGCTTCGATCGAGCCGTTCGCCGCGATGTGGAGAGGAATCGACGCGCGGGTCGGGTCCGACGACCCCGCCGTGGACAGGTAGAGAATCCGCATCGCGCGAGCCTACGACCCGGCGACTGCGGATGCAATGCGCTCAGGATGAAGCGCGTGCCATGTGTGCGCCACACTCCGGCGATCAATGCGACGTTCGAGGGCCCTCGCGCCGTCGCCGGCTAACCGCCGACTCCGACCATCGCGCACGCTGCTGTCCAAGCAACTCGACCGTCAGCAGCTCGGTGAGCCACGTCCGATGCTGGTCGGCGGTCCAGCCGAACTCGACGGTGAGCTGGAAGTAGAGCTCGGGGCTTGTGAGGGCGCAGTAACGCTCCCCCGCCTCCTCGACCGAGAGTCCTGGCCGGAGGTCATCGCCGAGGTACGCCCGGACTCGCCCGGTCTGGTTGGTCAAGCGATCGTGCAGCAGGCGTCTACCGAGGGCCGCGGCGAACGGCTCCTTGTCCGCCGCGCCGCGGATTGCGTAGCGCTTCGCGACGAAGCTCGTCGGGCAGACGTGAAGTTGGCTCTACCGCGTGATCTCGATGCCGTGGGCGTCTGTGACGGCCGCCTGGGCGAGGTCGCCGTTCAACAGATCCGCCTTCAAGCAGACACTGTTCGCTATCGACGCTGAAATGTCCGCCGTCCGACCTCGGTGAATTGGCCACCCGACCAGGACCACGTGACCACCGAGATGCTCTCCTGGTCGAACTCGTAGACGTTGAATCCGAGCGCCTCCCCGCGGCGCTCCGGTCTCGGCCGCCCGAAGCCGGCAGCGGTCGCGAGGACGATCGCCTTCCGTTGCCCGTCCTCGACCACTTCGAACTCTCGCCGCTCGGCAACCGCACTCTGGTGGACGTGGCCGCTCAGCACGAGCTCCACGCCGGCGGACGCGAACCTCTGCAACACCAGGTCGCGCTTGCGCACAGGACGTTTGTGTGCGGCGCGCCAGGGTGGTGCGGCGAGATGGTGGTGGAGTGCCACCGTCCGCAGTGCACCCTCCTGCGCTGCTTCGAGCTTCGGCGCGAGGCCGTCCAGCTGCGCCGATCCGAGCGCGCCTCCCTGCTGGCGCCACGGGCGGACCGAGTTCATGCCGACGACCGCGAGCCGATCGGAGTTGTAGACCGGCTGTGTCGTTCCAAAGACACGCTCCCAGGCCTCGCGAGTTCGCGTGAAGCGCGTTGGGAAGACGTACGGAATGTCGTGATTTCCTGGAACCGCGAGCAGTGCGAGACCGAGACTCTCGAGCAGTTCACGCGCCCGCTCGAGCTCGGGCGGGCGACCGCGGTGCGTCAGGTCGCCCGTCACCACGAGGATCTCGGGATCCAGCCGGGGAATCAGCTCGCGCAACCGCTCGAGCGGCTGCGGCGCCGTCGCGTGCCCCAGGTGGAGATCCGAGATGTGGAGAACCCGTCCGGTCACGGCAGTCGCTCGGAGTGACATCGACGACGAGCTCGGACGCTCGTCGGCCGAGCTCGAGTCAGGGGACCTCGCGATCCAGCAGTCTTACCAATGCCTGCGGCCGCCGGGCGTATTCAGTTACGCGACCTCCGACGTCGGGACGCAAACGGTGACGGCACTCGGCTGGACGTCGACCTTAAAGGTCTTCTTCTTCTCTCTGTCGCCGCCGTCGAGCTCGTAGAGAACCTTGCGGCTCAGCGTCACCTTGGCAGAGCGACCCTTCGTCATGTGGACGAAGCGGGATTTCCCGACACCGCCCCTGGCACTACGGGCGAGAGTCCGGCCCCACTGGAAGACGCCGTCCGCGCTGCCCACGCCAATCTCGAGCAGTCCGTCGTCCGGCTGAGCATCTTCGAACGCCTTGATGCCGGCGAACGCATTGCCGACGTTGCCGAAGAGGACCAGGCTCGCCAGCCCCTCGTACCACTCGTTTCCGTCGACGACGACCTTCGCTTCGAAGGGCTTGGTGCGGAGGTTCTTTGCACCCGCCCAGACATAGGCGGAGCGTCCAAGCGCGCGCTTCATCGCGGGAGTGGCGTCGCGGATAACGCGCGCGTCGAAGCCTACGCCCGCCATGACGGCGAACATCTCGCCGTTCAATCGCCCCACATCCAGCTTGCGACGCGCGCCGTTGAGCCCCACGTCGACCGCCGCATCGATGTGCTTCGGAATGCCGAGGTTGGAAGCGAACAGGTTTGCGGTGCCCGCGGGCAGGATGGCCATTGTCGCACCCGTACCGGCAACCACGTCGACGCACCGCTGCACCATTCCATCGCCGCCCCAGACGAAGATCAGATCCGCGCCTTGCTCCAGTGCGCTCTTGACCTGCTTGGGAGCCTGGCGGCTCTTGGCAACCTCCTGCCAGAGCGGGTCGCTGATGCCTCTCTTCTCGAGGGCCTTGCGAAGCGCCGGAAGACCGCCGCCGAGGCTCTTGCCAGAGTGAGCTATGACCGCGACGGAGCTCATGCCGGCACCCCAGCCGCGCGCCGCTCGGCATGCCGCACGGTCCGCAATTCCGCGACCCTGCGGGCCGTGCGCGCTGCGAAGAGCGCGACACATATTGCCCCGGCGCCCATCAGCGCCCCTGCGATGACGTCGATGGGATGGTGCTCGCCGCGGTAGATCCGCGACGCGGCGACGACGAGCGGGAATCCCGCCGCAACCGTCCAGATCGCGACTCGCGCCCGAATGTCCTTGAAGTGCGCAGCGAGTAGCAGCCCCAGCGAACCGTAGATCGCGACGGACGCCGCCACGTGCCCCGATGGGTAGCTGTGAAGCAGGTTGAACGTGTCGAGTTGCTCGACCGGCTCGGGACGAGGACGCTCGATGAACCTGGTCACCAGTCCGTAGGTGAGCACCTCGGCGAGGATCGCCTGCAGGTAGAAGCTGCCTAGCCTCCAGCGCTTCCGCAAAGCGAGCGAGAGCACGACGATCCCTACGAGCGGGATCAGAACCCAGCGGTCCGCGATGTGCGACGTGACGAACGACGCGTCGTTCAGAAACGGGGTCCGCTGGTCTTCCGCCCATCTCGGCAACCATGCGTCTGCATCCTCGATGGTTTGGCTCGAAAGCAGCACCTCCGTGACGAAGAAGCCGAGTGCGACCATGACGGTTGCAAGAAGGACGGCTCCGACGTTCGCGACGATCCACGAGACGGCCAGCGGGTGAATTCGGCGCATCCGATTACCCAGGCGCTCGGCCAGACCTCCCTCGCCCGGCTTGATCCTTCGCGATGCGCGCGAATCGAGCGGGACACCGGACACTTTGATCGGGGGCCTAACCTCAGCCACCACTCCTCCTCTCTCGCGGGCTGCCGCCGCCGACGATCAGCGTGTCGACGACAACCGGGTACAGCGGCCGCATAAAGGTCCGGGAGCGCGGGCCGTTGATCGAGCGGTTTGGCGAAAAAGCCATGTGCGGCTCCTGACGCTTGCGTTTCGGCGCAGCAGAGGACGTCGCGCGCCACGCCGGCCGGGTGTCGGAGCCGGAAGGAATCTGCCCGCCTAAGGCTGGGGCAAGGCACGTTCACCCTAGCACCCTGTGTCCGTCGCGCCTAGACGGTCGAGGGCCCGTCCTTCAGGAGCGCTCTCCAGCCGGTAAGGATCGCGTGCACATCCGCCGCGCCGACGATCGGCCGCTGCGGGAGCGGCAGGCTGGCCGGCGCGAGGAGGAACGGGCGCGTCTGCGAGCCACCCATGCCGCCGTGGAACGAGATCAGCTCCTCGAAGGCGCACCCCTCGTCCGTTTGCGGGTCGTAGAAGCTGTTGACGAACAGGTCCGGCGCGTGCTCGAAACCGTCCGAGCGCGCGAGGTGCTGAGCCGCGTTGGCCGGAAATAGGGCAAGAGGGTCTTCGCCCTGCACGCGATTGTCTTCCAGATATCGAGCGCCTCGAGGCCCGAGCGCCACGGGGCCCAGTTCGGACGAGTGGGCGAGGACGAAACCGACGTGGGGATGCCGGCGAAGAGCCGGTACCAGTCGCGGATGTCGGGCGTCGATCTCCTCGAGCGTCAGGCGATGCCGCTCCTCCATCAGGTAGACGAGGCCGAGGTTGCCGGACGCGAGGACGACGACAGCTCGGTCGTCAAGCCTCTTCTTGCCTCCATCGGTGGTCGGTGTCGTGGCATCTGCGTCCCTCGCTTCTTCGAGCGCGAGCCCGACCGCGGTCTCGTTCTCGTCGCCTCCGAGCATCGTCTCGACCGGCAGCGCATCGACCGAGCGGCGAACCAGCTCGTCCAGCCCGTACCCGTTGCGCTGCTTGAACGTCGCGCCCTGGGTCTGCCCATGGTCGGAGAGAACGACGATCTCGTACGGGCGCGGCGCATAGCGACGCGCGCGCATGATCCGGACGAGCTGCTTGTCGAGCTTGCGAAGCGCTTCGAGGGTGTCGTGGCGCTCGAGACCCGAGTGGTGCGCGACCTCGTCGTAGCTCGAGAACGTCGCGTAGACGGCCGGACGGCCGCGAAGCATGTCCGAGATCACCGAGAAGGCGATCAGGTCGCGGAGGACGACGCACATCGCAGCGCGCACGAACGGATAGCTTCCGCCTCGGTGTCCGCGCGGCTGGACATCGCGCCGTCGCTGGCGGGCCGCCGCCCACAGCTCGAGCACGATCTCGCCCACGAAGAGCGCCGCGACCCGTGTTGCGTTGTGGACGTTCGCGAAGAACGCCCGGTAGCCCGGATTTGCCTTTCGCTCCGCGCCGATCCGGCTCACCGTGAGGATGACCTCCTCGGCTCCCCCCGAAAGCAGGTTCCCACGGCTCGTGCCTCCGTCGACGAGCAACCCTCCGCCGTTCGAGTGACGGCGCTCGATCTCCGCGCAGTCACGGGGCGCCGAGCACGTCATCAGCGTGCCGGTTTCCTTCTCGACCCACCGGAAGGCGGGGATGTCGTCGTTCGAGCCGAGCAGGATTCCGGCCTGGCTCGCGCCCGTCTGCGACGAGAGATCGGTCTCCCACTCGACGAGCCGGTGCGTGCCGGCCGCGAGCCAGCGGGCCATCTCCGGGGCGTGACCGTCGCGAAGCGCTCGCTGGAGCACTGGGAAGGCGAGGCCGTCGATCTCGACGAAGACGATGCCAGGCCTGTCCGTGTGAACCTGTTTGCCCGAACGTCGAGCCATCCGCTCGATCACGTGCAGCGAGTACGTGTCGTCGTTGTTGACGCCGAGCGCGATCTGGAACGTGAGCGTCGCAGCCGCAGCGGCAAGCGCACCCGCGATTGCCCAGCCGAACGAGTCCACCGTGACGGAGTCGCTGACCAGGTCTGCGGCGAACCAGAGGACCAAGGCGTCGAGAAGAAGGACGAGCAGAAACCCGCTGAGCACAGTGAACGGGAGGCGGATTCGAGCGAGAGCGGGAACGATCAGCGCGTTCAGGACACCGATGACCGCCACGACGCCGAATGCCCCCGGCACACCGTCCACATGGAGCCCAGGCAAGACAACGGCCGCGGCCAGGAGGCCTGCGGCAGCGAGAGTCCAGCCGACCAGCACAGTGCGCAGACGCAACCGCGGCCGCTGGACGACCCAGGCCGGTCTCTCGCCGCCTGGGCTCTCGACCGTGCCGGAGGCGTGGCCGCTCATCGACGACGGCCTACGCCGGGCGTTGCCGTCGCTCCGCCTCGGCCTTCAGGTGCTGGAGCTCACTCTGGAGCGCGTTGTCGAGCGTCTTCTGGAGGCGTCCGTGGAAGAGGCGGGCGACTAGTCCGTCGTACGACTCCTCGGTCCGGACCAACGTCCTGCCGTCCCGCGGCTCGAGCGTGTGGACGTGAATCGCCTTGATGCCGAACGACGTGCCGCTCCAGGCGATCCGCCAGGGCTTCTCGACGTCCCTGATCGTGGAACTGGATCGTCCCCGGCCCCGCCTTCCAGCGGAATCTCGATCCTTCGGCGAGGCCTTCCTCGACGGTGACGGACGTGACGGCCGGATTCCAGGTTGGCCAGCGATCGATCGTCGTCAGCACGTCCCATGTGATCTCCGGCGCGAGCCGCAACCTCGATCTCGTGCGTTCCCGACGACCGGAGCGCTCTGTCGATCTCGGTGAGGTTCGTTGTCCCCTTCAGGCATTGTCTCGCTCCTCGTCACTCAGCTCAGACGCGGGTTCCGTGCTCGCGGATCGTCAGGAAGCTTCCGAACGGCTTTGTTGGCCAGCGCGGCGCCCGGCCGGCGTCTTCAGCGAGTGGCCGCCGAGGCTCCAGAGGGTGAGGATGAGCGCGCTACCCGTTGCGCCCATCGTGTCCCAGATCAGGTCGGTGGCGGTGTCCGTTGCGCTGCCGACAAGGTTCGCGCCGGCCCACTCGTCGAGCGACCATTCGATGATCTCCCAGCCGGCGCCGATCGCCATCCCCAGCGCCACCGCAGTGATGAAGAAGCCGAACTTCTGGTGCACCTGCGTCAGCTCGCTCAGCTCAGGCATGACGCCCAGGCGAACCAGGAGGAGGTAGATCATCCCAGTCACCAGCAAAGGGACGGTGAAGTGGACGACGTTGTCGTAGAACTTCCACGAGTCGTAGACCCCGAGCACCTCCCCCCACGCGATCAGGACCATGACGACGATGAGGCTGAAGTCGTAGAAGCGAGGAAGGCTCACGATACGAGCAAGGATGAGGACGATCGACGCCGCGACGAGGACGGTGACGGGTCTCCCCGAGAGCCCCCAGATGATCGTGCCCGCGATGAACACGATACGGGCGACGTCCAGCGGATCGCGAACCCAGCGCGACCAGTCGCCGAGGAGGATCTTCTGCCAGGTGAGGCCCTGCGCTTCCGCGGGCGCCTGTGGGGCGACGGTCTCAGACACCTTCAACCTCCTGTCCTCGTGCCGCGAATCACGGAACGGCGGAGATCTCGTGTGGTGCACTCAGGGCTCACCGCACCGCCACCTTGAGCCCGACGATGATGAGGCCGACGGCAGCGTTGACACTCGCTGCGGCGATGATGCCCGCGAGCCCGTGGCCCTCTCGCCTCGAGAAGACGATCCCCCAGCCGACGAGCGCCGCCACGCCGACGAACAGGGCCAGATCCAACGCCAAGGCTCCACTCACGATGCCGAGCGCGCCGAGCGCGAGCGGCACGGCGAGCAGGAGGCTCGCCTGCAAGAGCGGCCACTCGCGGTGCATCACGTGAGCCACGTCTTCCCGTCTCATGCGGTGGTGCCCTTTGATCCGGGAAGCCAGCAGGTCTGCGTACACGTGGGCCACCCAGAAGAAGGTTCCGGTCGCTAGGAGGAGCCAGAACGCGCGGAATGGCGAGCCGGAGTCGCTTGCATCGATGGTCGCGACTACCGCAGTCGCGACGATCGTTCCCTCGATGGCTGCGATGAGGTTGGGTGACCGTCGACCCGCGACCCGGCTCGGCAGGCGCTTGTCTCTGATTCGCTCGATCGTCGTCACGTGTCTCAGGCGGCCGCCTATGCCGGTTGCGTAGCCGCCTCCCAGGCGGAGTTGAGCCCGCTCTGCATGTAGCCGACGAGCACGGGAGAGATCACGATCCCGATGACGAGGCCGAGCCAGCCGTTGATGGGCAGCTGCCCGTTCAGCCGCTGGGCGGCCTGGATGCGCTTGAACGTCGTGACGAACGTCCAGATCGCCGGCACGACGATCAGGGCGCCCGGAAAGAGCGCGAGCGTCGACATCGTGGGGTTGTCCCCGAGCTCCTTCGTCCCGCGTGCACGACCGTAGTCCGCGAGCTCGCGGTTGGCGTAGTACCACCAGAAGACCTGGTAGATCCCGAGGGTGATGATGGTGAAGACCACGACCAGGATCGGGTTGCGAATCTTTGCATCCACGCCAGGTGCTAGTTGAACGTGGTTTCCCGCGCGCACCGCGGGCGCGCCCTGTGCGGTCGACGGACTGGGCGTAGAGGACATGCGCGGCTCCTTGCGGTTGCGACTGGCGCCGACCCAGTGGGTGTCGACGCTACGCCGGCCGAGTGTCGGAGCCGGAGAAGACTGCCCGCCGAGTGCTGGGGCGAGACCCAACGACCATAGCACCGGGCCACCGCAGAACCTAACTGCGCGGATGTTTGAAGAAAAGCAGCGGCGTAGACTCAGTCCATAGGACCTGAAATGAGCTACCGGCAGACCGAGCATCTGCGCGTTCTGATCGCGAACGAACGGCAGGACCGGCTGGCCCTCGTCGCCCCGATTGTCGCCAGCCTCGGGCACGAGGTGATCGCCCGTGAGATCGACCTCGAGGACGTGGGGCAGGTCACGGCGCGGGAGCGACCGGACGTCGCGCTCGTCGGCCTCGGCGAGAGCTCCGCGCATGCGCTCGGCTTGATCGAGAAGATCGTCAAGGAGGCGGCATGTCCCGTCATCGTCCTCCTCCACGCGCCCGACCCCGCGTTCGTCAAGGAGGCGTCGAAGCGCGGCGTTTTCGCCTATATCACCGACGTTGATACAACGGATTGGCAGAGCTCGATCGACATCGTGCTGCGCCGCTTCACCGAGTACAACGACCTCGAGGGCGCATTCGGCCGTCGCGCGGTTACCGAGCGCGCGAAGGGAATCCTGATGGAGCGCCACTCGGTCGACGAGTCCGCTGCCTTCGAGATGCTGCGCACGCAATCGCGTTCGCGGAACCGCAAGCTCGTCGATGTGGCCTCCGCCGTGGTGGACGGCCACAGCTTGCTACCGAAGCAGCCGAAAGCACTTGACGCCGCTCCTGACCGAGACTGACCGCCTTTACCACGACCATCGCTCGGACGTGATGGTGGTACTGTGGACGCGCCTGCCCTAGAGCTCGGCGGGCGATCTTTTCCGGCTCCAACACTCGGTCGGCGTGGACGCGAATTCAGGAGCCGCGCATGTCTTCGCCCGAGCCCTCGCCCCAGCCGGTCGGTACAGCCGATTCACCACGCGTCCGCGCGCCTCATCGTGCGCGAGTTGCCGCGGTTGTTGCGCTAATCGTCCTCTTCTTCCTCTTCTGGTTCACGCTTTCACTCATCGCGAACGATCCCGTCGGTCTCGTCCTCACGTTCGTCTCGGTGTTCCTCATCGTCTTCTCGGCCTGGTTCTTTCTCGTCAGGCGGGGCGTTCGACGCCTGCTCGTCCTGCCCCTCGGCCTTTTCGCACTCGTCGCCCTGCTCACGTACGGGTACGACCAGAAGTACCAGCTGGTCGTGATGATCGCGCTGCTGGTGCTCTTCGGTCTCACCGCCCGTTACGCGGTGCGCCACCATCAAGCGCCGCTTCAGCACGCGGTGCACCGGCATGCACGGCCCGTGCAGTCGGCACAGAAAGGTGTGCTGATCATCAACCCCAAGTCGGGCGATGGGAAGGCGAAGCGCTTCAACCTGCCGGAGGAGGCGCGGAAGCGCAGCATCGAGCCCGTGCTGCTCGGACCGGGTGACGACCTCTGCGCGCTGGCGAAGCGGGCGGTGTCGACCGGTGCAGAGGTCATCGGGATGGCGGGCGGGGACGGATCGCAGGCGCTGGTCGCGACGGTCGCGATGCAGCACGACGTCGCCCTTGTCTGTGTTCCGGCAGGGACGCGCAACCACTTCGCGCTCGATCTCGGGCTCGACCGGGACGACGTCGTCGGCGCGCTCGATGCGTTCACCGACGGGGTCGAACGCCGCATTGACCTCGCCTCGGTCAACGAACGCATCTTCGTCAACAACGCGTCGCTCGGCCTCTATGCACGCGTCGTGCAATCAGATGCATATCGAAACGCCAAGCTCGGAACCTGGAAGCGCATGCTGCCGGAGATACTCGGGCAGGACGCGCCGCCCGGCGAGCTCGAGTTCGCGGCCCCGCACGCACCAGACTGGAGCGACGCAGCTCTTGTGATCGTCTCGAACAATCCCTACCAGCTGCGACGTCTCGGCGGCGCAGGCACACGGCCGCATCTCGACACCGGACGGTTGGGCATCTTCGCAGCGCGCATGCGCGGCGCCGGTGGAGTAGCCAAGCTGGTGACACTCGGGACGATCGGCCAGCACCGGCGTTTTGGCGGCGTACTCCAGTGGTCCTGCCTCGAATTCGAAGTCCACTCGGGTGCGCCGGTTGCCGTCGGGCTCGACGGTGAGGCGCTCGTGCTCGAGCCGCCGCTGCGCTTCGTCTCGTTGCCGGGCGCCCTGCGCGTCCGGGTGCCGCGACACGCACGTGGCATCTCGCCCGCGCGGGCGGCAGTTCCGCTCAACCGACGCAACCTTCGGACACTGGCTCGAATCGCGGCGGGGAGGCCGGCCGAGGTCCAGCAGTACGAACGACTCACCGCTGCCGATGACGATCGTCGCTGAGCACCCGACGGCGGTAGTCACGCGTGCTCGTCGAGCAGCGAGAACCTCCTAGGCGCGGGGCGGAGCGCCGCGTCTCCGTATGGCGAACGCGAGGATGAGCGTCGTCGGTGAGCAGGTACGAATCGTCTCGAGCCTGACGCGGAGCGGGTCGTCGGTCGGCCAGAGCGACTCGGTCGTGAACGCGATCAGGATGCGGCTCGAGGATGCCGGACACCGGGCGGGCAATGCTCCGGTCCTCTATGAGGACCTGGACGGCGGTACCGAAGAGCGTGGCTCATGGGATGCGGCGCGAGAGGAGGCCAACGCTCGCTACGCGGCCGCCCAGCCCGACGTCGTCGCTTACATCGGCACACTCGACACTGACGCCGCGCCGTACTCCATCCCGATCACCAATGCGGCGGATCTACTGATGATCTCGCCGTGCAACACCTACCCGGGCTTGACCAAGCCGTTCGGACCCGGAGAGCCCGACAGGCACTATCCGACAGGCCGTCGCAACTATCTGCGCACCGCGTTGACCGACGATCTACAGGGACTGTTCGCCGCACAATGGGCGGCCGAGCTCGGAGCAAGGCGCGCTTTCGTCCTCCACGACACGGAGCCGTGTGGTCGCGGCGTGGCGTTGCCGTTTGCTGGAGCCTGCGGGCAGCTCGGCGTCGAGCTCGTCGAGGCGCCTGTCGGGATCGTGCCGAAGCAACGCGAGTACGTGGCGCTGGCCGAGACCATCGCTGACAGCGGCGCCGATCTCGTCTTCTACGGCGGCATCATCCAAAACGGAGTCGGGCCACTGTGGCGCGACATTCGCACGGCGTCGCCCGCGATCACGATCATGGGACCCGACACTCTGTTCGAGCACGCCTTCCTCCATGACGCCGGTGCGGCCGCCGAGGGGACGCTGCTCACATTCGGAGGCGTGCCGCCGGCACTACTCGAATCGAAGGGACGCATCTTCTTCGAGAGCTACGTCGAGCGATTCCGACGCGAGCCCGAGTGCTACGCAGCCTCCGCGTATGACGCGACCGGAGTGATTCTGCGCGCGATCGAGAGCGTCGGTCGCATCGACCGCGCAGCAATCACTCGGGCCGCGTTCGCGACGCGCGAGTTCGACGGCGTGCTCGGCCGCTGGAGCTTCGACGCAAACGGCGACATCGATCTGCGCCGCGCGACACGCCTCGTTGTTCGAGACGGGCGCTTCGAACCGCTGGGCGTCTTGCCGATCGAGGCGTGATGCCATGGATGGTCACGATCTGCACCGCCGGCGGGCGAGCGCGGCTACCCGTGCGAGTGCTTGCCCAGCCTGTGGTGCGGCTTAGCGACGAACAGGTACGAGAATCCGGCGATACCGATCACGGCAAGCACGAGCGGAGCAGCCCAGACCTGGTACGCAGGTGCACCGGGAGGGGCTAACGAGGTGCGCGGCCAGGCGATGTTGACGGTCTCGAAGGCAAGCCACGCCACGGCGAGCGCGTTGACGAGCAGGCCGGCACGGCCGAGCCGGACACGCCCCGCCGGAACCCAGCTCCCGCGGAGGCGCGCGATGAGCGCGGCGACCGCGACGAGCAGGAAGGCGACGTAGATCGCCGCGGTACCGAAGGCGATCAGGCTGCCCACAGCGGCCGAGTTGAGGCCGAGCAGCAAGGCGAGGCAAGCAACCACGGTGGTTGCCGTGATGGCACCGATCGGCGCCTGCCGCCGATTGACACTGCAGAGGAACCGGGAGGCCGGGAGCACGCCGTCGCGAGCGATCGAGAAGACCGTCCGTGCGGTCAGCGCCTGGGCGGCCATGCCGCATGCAAGGAACGCCGTGAGCACGACGGCCGCGAACGGCTTGGCCGACCATGTCCCGAACGAGCTGACGACCGCGGTCGAGACCGGATCGAGGTCACCCCCGGCGACGACGTCGGCGGGATTCGGGTGCGCGAGCGCGACGGCGACGGCATTGAGCATCACCACCGCTGCAACGCTGAGCAATGCGATCCAGATCGCGCGCGGAACGTGGCGCGCCGCGCCCCTCGTCTCCTCGGAGGCGCCGACGCAGGCGTCGAAGCCGATGAACACCCAGCCGCCGACGGCCAGGGCGGCGAGCATGCCTGCACCGACGGACCCACGCGAGAGTGTCTCGGCGCCGAGCGTCTGCGTGAGGATCGAGACGTCCTGCTTGCGGAAGACGAGCAGGAGCGCCAGGCCGATCCCGACCGACGCCACGACCTCGGCGGCGATGCCGGCTCGGATCACACGGCCGAGCACGTCGATCCGGAGTGCGCCGACGGTGGCGCAGACGAGGAGAAAAGCCATCCCGGTCGCCACGATCGCGTTCGGGGTCGGCGTGACACCTGCCAGAGTCAGCGCCCAGGGAGCGCCGAGGTAGGCGATCGTCGTGTTGGCCGCTGTGTAGGCACAGATCGCCACCCAGCCGCTCAGCCAGCCATATGCGCCGCCCATCAGGCGACGACTCCACTGGTACGCGCCACCCGCGATCGGAAACTCTGAGGCGAGCTCCGCGTACACCGCCAGCAGCAGACATTGGCCGGCGAGCGCGACCGGCAACACCCAGACCCAGGCCGGGCCTGCCACGGCGGTGCCGACGAGCACGACCGCGTAGAGCCCGACGACGGGCGAGATCGTCGCGAACCCCATCGCGGCGTTGTCGACGAAGCGAAGCCCGCGCGCGAGCTCCTGCCGGTAGCCCAGCTCCGCGAGCCGTTGCGCGTCGGGATCGAGTGGCGGCGCGACTACGAGACTCATGGTCGCTGCGCGCCGTCGAGCTGGCGTCGCGCGTGTTCGATCGCGCGCGCGACCTCGACACGGGAGGAGACGCCCAGCTTCTGGAAGATGTGACGCATGTGCGACTCGACGGTCTTGCCGCTCAGGAAGAGCTCGGCTGCGATCTCGCGGTTCGTCTTGCGGTCTGTTGCGAGCGCGGCGATCTCGAACTCACGCCGAGTCAGAGACGCGAGCCCGCTGTCGCCTTCACCGGCCGGACCACGTGCCTCGACTCGGGCTCCCAGTCGTCGGAGCTCGCGGCGTGTCTCGTCGCGTACGCGCAGCGAGCCGCACTCGCCGAGCTCGCTTTCGGCCCGGCGCAACACGGCGACCGCTTCCTCACGCTCACCGGCGGCGGCGAGTGCGCGCCCCTGGAGGCTGCGCGAGAGTGCGACGTGCAGATGCGCGCCGATCGCTTCGGCGGCCTCGGCCGAACGCGCCGCCACACGTGCCGCCTCAGCCGGCTCGCCACCCAAGAGCAATACCGCCGCGCGCGCGCGGCCGGCCAGCGCCTCGGGTAACTGCAGCCCGAGCTGAGCGGCATCCTCCTCGGCACGGCGAGCGTAGGCGTCGGCCGCTTCGGTGTGCCCGGCCGCCAGCTCGACGAGCGTCAGGCTCTCCCAGTCGAAGCAGCGCTCCACCGGCATCGTGCGCGCGACGTCGTCGCCCACGAGCTCGAGCAGGCTCTTCCGTCCCCGCTCAACGTCGCCGGCGTCGAACCAGGCGACGCCGAGGCCCCAGCCCGGCCCCCCGCCTCCGTTCGGGATGGTGCCGCCGGCCAGGCGGCGATCGAACTGAAGGCTCTCTTCGAAGGCGGCGATGGCGCCGTCGAGATCGCCCGCGAAGTACAGCG
The DNA here is from genome assembly GCA_963839755.1 of uncultured Actinomycetes bacterium. Classification (GTDB taxonomy): domain Bacteria; phylum Actinomycetota; class Thermoleophilia; order Gaiellales; family Gaiellaceae; genus Gaiella. The sequence continues at coordinate 23,945 of CAWIVU010000015.1, read as the reverse complement.
TCCAGCCCAGCTCGAACAGCGCCCGGTAGAGCTCGTGCGGGCTCGCAGCGAGCCGCGCGGCCTCGAGCGCCTGCTGGCAGCACTCGGTCGCCTCGGCCAAACGGCCCTGCATCTCGAATGGGTAGTTCTTCCCCAGCAGCATCGGAACGAGCAGCCGCCCGTCGCCGGTCGCACGTGTGATCTCCATCCCGCGCTCGAAATGCGCGACAGCCTCGTCGTAGCGCTCGAGGTACGTCTCGGCCCAGCCCAGATAGTAGAGCGCCTCGACACGCGGGGCCAACTCCGCGTCCGTAAGCCGGTCGACCTCCGCCCGCGCCTCTTCACGGAGCTCCCGCGCCAGGGCGATGCGCCCAGCTGCGGTCTCGCCGAAGCAGAGCGCCGATGCGGCCGCTGCGAACAGCGCCCGGTCACCGAGGGCGCGCGCGGTCGCCATAGCCTCGCGACCCATCTCGGCGGTCCGCTCGAAGTCCAGCTCGTAGAGGCCGTCGACCGCGAGCTCGATCTGCAAGACCGCCGCGGCGGTCGTACTGCGATCGGGAAGGTCGTCCCACGCCCGAGTGAGCCGTTGATGAGCGTCCTCGTGGCGCCCGAGCCAGTGCTCGGTCGCCGCACACCAAGCCGTCAGCTCGACCGAGCGCTCTCTCGCGTCGGCCGGGAGAAGCTCGATCGCTTCAAGCAGCGTCGTCCGACACTGCTCCAGCTCGCCCACGGCGCGGAGCGCCGAGGCGAGCGCCACGCGGACGTCGACCTGCCGCTCGCCGTCCGCTGCGCGCAGCAGCCGCAGCGTCGCCCGAAACCAACGCGCCGCGACGGCGGGAGCGCGCGTCGCAGCCGCAGCACCCGCCTCGTGCAGGAGCTGGATCGCCTCCTCGTTTCCCTGCTCGGCCGATTGCTCGACGTGGTGCGCCCGCTCGCCCGGCCCAGCGCCTCTCGCCGCCAGCTCTGCCGCCGCCCGCGCGTGTGCCGCGAGCCTCCAGCCCCCCGGCGCGGACTCGTAGACCGCCGTGCGGACGAGCGGGTGGCGAAATACGAACCGCCGCGGGACCGTCGTCGGGCGCAGGAGATCACGTGCGAGCAGGGCGTCGAGCGCAGCCAGCCCGTCCGCGGCCGGAAGCTCCGCAATCGTCGCTGCCAGATCGGGCTCGAACGGCTCGCCGGCCACGGCAGCGGCCTCGAGGAGCCCGCGCTCGGTCGCCGAGAGCGCGGTCAGCTCCTCGGCCAGGGACGCGGCGACGGCTCGGGGAACGCCGATCCCGTCGACCCCAGCGTCGCTCACCGGCGCCGCGAGCGTCGCGCTGCCACCCCCACGCGCGAGCTGCTCGAGATAGAACGGATTGCCGCCGGTGTGTCGGTAGATCGTCGCCGCTGCTCGCGGGTCGAGCTCGCCCAACAGCTGCGTCGCCTGCGCCTCGCTGAGATGACCGAGCCCGATCCGTCGCACGGACGCAGCCCCGAGCGTAGCCGATAGACGCGCGGGCGCCTGATTGGGCCGCAATGCGAGCGCGAACAGGACCCCGGCGTCTGGCCCCCGCCGAAGCAACGCCCCCAGTAGCTCGATCGACGCCCCGTCGCTCCAGTGCAGATCGTCGAGCAGCACCACCAGCGGCCGATCGACCGCGAGCAGCTCCAACAGCATCCGGACGGCACGGTGGGCGCGGTAGCGCTCGTCGGCGACCGAACCGACGGCCGGTCCGGCTGTGCGTTGGAGGGACGGGAAGACCTCCGCCAGCTCGGCGATCGCCTCGGCGTCCCATTCGACCTGCAAGCGCAGCTCCTGCGAGGCGACATGTGCGTCAAGAGCATCGACCCAGACGCTGAACGGCAGATCGCGCTCGAATTCCGTCGCCGCACCCGTCAGGACGAGCCAGCCACGTCCCTCGGCGCGATTGCTCAGCTCGGCGAGCAGGCGCGTCTTGCCGATGCCGGGCTCGCCCTCGACGGTCACGCAGACCGAGCCCTCGTCGGCTAGGGCGTCGAGTGTCGCCTCGAGCAACTCGAGCTCTGACTCGCGCCCGACGGTCGGCCAGACGCTTGCATCAAACTGCACGGCCCCATCCACCCTACTCGCGTCTCAGGGCGTAGTTGAGGCGCGCCGCCATGCTTCGCAGCCGCCCGCGCCCGGGGACCGGCTCCATGCCCTCCACCTGATGGCCACACGCGGATGGTGCCGCCGCCGCGCTCGCCCTGCACAGGTCCTCGGCCCTGCTCTCGGCGTATTCCCGCCTCCTGCCGGCGAGCCGGACTACCAAGACCGGAAGATCGAAGGCGCGGCCGACGGGGACGAGAAGGACGGCATGTTCAGGGGAATCAGCGAGAGCAGGTCGCTCCCGACGAGGCCGATCTCCACGGTCGCTGTCCACGACCAGGTCGCGATCGCCTCAGCGCGTTCGATCCACCGGAGTGCCGAGCCCTCGGCGCCGAGCTGATCGGAGAACGGAAGCGCCACGTTCAGGATCGTGTCCAGCCCGACGAACAGCGAGACGAGGGAGAGACCGGCGAGCGTCCAGAGCACATAGCGCCTATGTGAGGCAAACACGACGCGACTTTCGCGCGGCGTCTGGAGGCGATTGAGCAGCTGACCGAACATGGCTTCAGCGTGTCGCACACTTGCCGCGGCGCCATCAGTGCACCACCCTGATCCCGCACCCTGATTTCTCCGCCCCGACCCCCTGATCCAGGGTGTGCCGGAGGTCAAGCAACCGGGCGTCCGCAGGGCATCTCACGGGAGACGCTTCGGAAGCCCGAGCAAGCGGACGCCCCGCTACGTATGGCGGGTGGCCGAAGGGGATGGGTTCGTGGGCGTTGCTGGGACGTCGGTGAGCGGGGCGCTGAGCTACCCCCGATTCCGACTCGCCCGGAGGAGGTCTCGACGGTCTGGGCGGGCACTGGGAGCGGAGCGATCTGCATCACGCCGCCTGACCCGTGGGTTCTGTTCCGGAACCCGGGCGTCGCCGAGAGCTAGCCCGCGTCGAGCCGTACGTTCAGCGCGTCTAAAGGGCTTGTGTTCGAGCGAGCCCTCGACTCGTCCGCTTCGCTCGGCCGGCGAACGGCGAGAAGCTCGAGGCCAGCGATGATGGCCAGCACCGCGACTGACGTTGGACGCCTAGCTGAGCCGACCGTGTCCCGCGCCCAACAGCCGGCGCAGACAGGTGTAGGGTGGAGCTTGCCTGCCCCAGAGTTCGGCAGGCCACCTTCGGCTCCAGCATTCGGTCGCCATGGACGGAACCTTGGAGCCGCGCATGTCTTCTCCCGAGCACTCGCCGCAATCCAACGGTACGGGTCGTACCCCGAAACCGTTCCGCGCGCATTTTGCAGCGGTTGGCGCGCTGATCGTTTCGGTCGGTTTCCTCTTGGTCGTACTCTCCCTCGTCGCGGACGATCCCGCGGGGCTAGTCCTGGCGTTTGTGTGGGTGTTCGTTTTCGCGTTCTGCGGCTGGTTTCTCGTGACCAGGCGCGGCTACCGACGTCTACTTGTCTTGCCCGTCATCTTGTGGGCGCTCATCAACCTCATCGGGTTCGCATACGACCACAAGGTGGTCTTGCCCTTGCTGATCGGAGTGCTGGCACTGTTCGGCGTCGTCGCGCGATACGCGGTGCGCCATGCCCGCCCAACCGAACACGTCGCGCGCCGGCACGCGCGCCTCGCGAAGCCAGCCACACGAGGCGTGCTGATCATCAATCCCCGGTCTGGTGGCGGCAAGGCAGAGCGCTTCAACCTGCCGGAGGAGGCGCGGCGACGGGGCATCGAGCCGTTGCTGCTCGGCCCCGGTGACGACCTCTGCGAGCTCGCCAGGCGAGCGGTAAGGCGGGGTGCGGACGTCATCGGGATGGCAGGAGGGGATGGATCACAGGCCTTGGTGGCGACGGTCGCGATGGAACATGACATCGCCCTCGTCTGCATTCCCGCCGGGACGCGCAACCACTTCGCGCTCGACCTCGGGCTCGACCGCGACGACGTCGTCGGGGCGCTCGATGCGTTCACCGACGGAGTCGAACGGCGTATCGACCTTGCTTCGCTGAACGAGCGCATCTTCGTCAACAACGCCTCGCTCGGCGTCTACGCACAGGTCGTCCAGTCGAATGCCTACCGCGACGCCAAGCTCGGGACCTGGAAACGGATGCTCCCGGAAATGCTCGGCGGGGCGCAGCGGACATCGATCTCCAGTTCGACGCACCGCACGCCAAGGACTGGGCCAACGCATCGCTCGTGATCGTCTCGAACAACCCGTATCAGCTGCGACGCTTTCGAGGGGCCGGTACACGCCCGCGTCTCGACACCGGCCGACTGGGCGTCTTCGCGACACGGATGCGCGGTTCCCACGCGATGGCCAAGCTGGTAACCCTCGGCACGATCGGCCAGCACAGGCGTTTTGGTGGGGTGCTCGAATGGTCGGCGCTCGAGTTCGAAATCCGCGCAAGTTCGCCCATTGCCGTCGGGCTCGACGGTGAGGCGCTTGTGCTCGAGCCGCCACTACGGTTCGTCTCGTTGCCGGGCGCGCTACGTGTCCGATTGCCGCGTCATGCGCGTGGCGTCTCACCAGCAGGAGCCGCCGTCACGCTTACACGCCGCAACCTGTGGGCGCTGCTTCGGATCGCAGCCGGCAAGTCGACCGTCGCACCGTCGCAGAGGTAGGAGGGCCTCGAGTCGCCCTACAGGGTCACGATGAAGGCGGAACGGCTGTCCCTTGAGACTCGTTCGCCGGGCGTGCGACCGAGATCTGGTACTCGACCGGGACTCCAGCCCCATCGTCCGAGCCGGGCGCGACGTTCGTGACCTCCCAACCGTGGGCGATGATCTGGCCTTCGACGGGGCGGACGTAGAGGGTGATGACCTTGGATGTGCCGTCCGGGTAGTTCACGAGCGTCTTGTGTCCGCTGTGGACCGTGGGCATGACGCCGTTGTACACCGAGGGAGCCTTGCGGTCTAGGTCGGGCACTGGAATGCACGTTGAAATCCGGCGTCCGATGAGTTCCCTTCACCGAGCGAGGTGGATGGGTGCGAATGCGGGGAGCCGCTCGCGAGGGTCGATGTCCGGTCGGACGAGGATCAGGGAAGCGACGAGATTGGGATCGCCCTCGGGCCGTGGCAGACGGCCGGTGCGCGCTACGGTGGCGAAGCGAATGACGGCGAAGCCGCCCATCTTCGACTTCCTGACGAGTCGAGGAGCGCGCATGTCCTGCCCGTTCTGTGGCCACGAGGACTGGCACGGCTGGGACGAACGGATCACGCTCGACCATGCGATCGGGAGCGGGACCGTCGACCGGCGCGGCGAGGCGTTCCCGCTCACCTGCGCGAACTGCGGCTTCATCAGGCTCCAGTCCGCCCATGTACTCGACGACCCCCGCGAACGATCTCGGAACACGGGTAGCGCCTGAGTCCTCGCGATCGTGCAGCTCGCAGCCTGCGCCCGCGCGTCCCATGCTCGATGCTCCTCTGGTGACTCGGGTGCGCGTCGGTCAGACGGCGTCGGTACTCGCGAGTCCGCTACTGGCGGCTCGCGCAGCCTGTAGGACGAGCGCCGGGTCTGGTCCTTGACCGTGCCGCCATAGGTCGAGGAGCCGGTCGGTCAGCAGTCCACGCCTTGCGACGAAGTCGTTAGACGCCAGCGGCGACGGGTGGAGCGCGGCAAGTGCCAGAACGCAGTCGCGGCAGTGGGTCGAGCAAAAGCTGCTGGATGCGCGTTGATCATGCTTCCCCCATCGTGGAGGCGTGAGTTCGATGTCCTCGCCAAGCTCAGCCTGACAAAACGAGCAGCGAAGCTGTTTCGCGTCCCGCTTGCGCACCGGAGCCGCAGGCGTGTCACGATCGAACCCGACCGCCCGTTCTCCAGGTGAACGGAGAGACCAAAGTGCTTCGGCCAAGACGACCTCCTCAAGGCTGATGGGAACTTCCGTAAGGAGGTCGTGTTCGAAGCCTGCCCCCGAACGCAACACCCGAATCACTCCAACCATAGCCGCGATTTGTGCGTCCGGCCCGGGTCGTTCGACCAGTTGGGGACTACCCCCGGTCAGCCCGATTGCACGCGTGATGCACAGAAGTCGCGCTCGGCTGGGGTGGTACCTATTCCCCCGGATGGCCGTTGGTCAGCGGCGCTCGCTGGATCGAGACCGCGAGGGAGGCCCGCCGCCCTCCGTCACATAGGGAAGCAACGCCATCTCGCGCGCTCGCTTGATCGCGACCGCGAGCTGACGCTGATGCCGGCGGCACGCTCCGCTCATCCGACGCGACCGGATCTTCCCTCGGTCGGACGTGTACCTGCGGAGCTGATCGACGTTCTTGTAGTCGACCTCTCGCACCTTGTCCTTGCAGAAGAGACACGACTTCCGCCTGAACACCTTTGCTTGGCCGCCGCCAGGACGATCTGGGCGCGCTCCAGGCTCGCTGTCCTTCCGTCGTTTCGACTTCGACGCCACGCCTCGAACATACACCAACGCTTCGCGAGGGGCTCCGCGGGTCATGCAATCGGGCTGAATCGCGTCGAACGGCGACGCAAGCCCGACAAGGAAACCGAGGCGTGCGACGAGCCCCGACGCGGATCGCGAACGTCGTCCCGACAGGGACATGCGCGTGGGATCCGTGCGATACTCGGCGTGCGCGTACGCTCGCGGTCGCCGCCGGTCCTCGAGCTTGAATTGTCGCCTTGCCGAGGGTTTCGCGTCACGCCCACGAGCGCGGTCAAACTCAGCGACCAGGGAGGATGCAAGTGAAGGGCTCGCAGAAACCCAAGAAGCTCGGAAAGAAGCCCGCGCAGAAGACACTCAAGGAACGACGGACCGCAAAGCGCGCCGCCGCGAAACACGCCAGCCGAGGGCTCGACGTCTGACCGGGAGTAGGAACTCGAGCTCCATGTGCGCGCCGCTGAAGCGTTAGTCGAGTTCACCGATCCAGGGCGTGGGGCCCGGTAGCCCGGATACGTGAGCGCGCGATCACTGGGCTCGAGCCACGGTGAACCCCTTCGGGACAGGCTGGATCTCGTCCAGCGTGCACATCCACCGACCAGCCGGGTCACGGCAAGGTTGAGGGCCGGCGTGCGTTAGGCGCCTTCGCGTGTGAGAAGCACCACCGGTATGCGTCGCGTTGTCCGTTCCTGGTAGCGGGCGTAGCCGGCGTACGTGGCCGTGATCACGACCCACAGCCGCTCGCGTTGTTGCCCCGACGCCGGCCTGGCCGTGACAACCAACTTGTCGGTGCCGATCTGGACGACTGCGCGCGGGTCTTGCTCGAGGTTGAGCGACCAGTCGGGCGGTCGGTCCGCACCACCGTTCGATCCGATCACCACCAGGTCAGGCCCGTCCCGAAAGAACGTGAGCGGGGTCGTGCGCGCCTTGCCCGACCGCCGGCCCGTCGTGGTGAGCAGGAGCACCGGCATACCGGCCACCGAGCCGAGAACACGTCCGCTGGTCACGCGATGAACAGCCAGGTGCACCTTGCTGAGGCCTCTGATCGCCCAACGCCTCAACCGAACCGCGGACACGACTTGCACTTGCACCATCCTCCCTGGCTGCTTTCGGGGATGATGGCACTGATCCCCTGGCCAGTTCTTCCACGGCCCCAGCACAAACGAGACTGCCCCGCCCAGCGTCCGCGGCTGCCGGCTAGCTGGGCGCTGCGCGCCGACGGATACCGGCGCTGATCGCCAGCGCTGCCAGCGCGGCGAGCAATGCGCCCGCCACGAGCAGCCCGATCCCGATCCACAGCACCGAGTCGAGCTCGGCGCCGATCGCGAGCTCGGACGACACGCCGCGCGACCCGTCTGCACTCATCAGGACGAGCTGCCAGTCGCCGTCCTCGGGCTCCCACTCGAGCGTCTGCTCGCCCGAGCCGGAGACCTGCGCCACCCAGAACGTCTGCTCTCCGGGCGACCCCGTCGGCGCTCTCCCCTCGAGCCGCTCGTAGCGCGGGTCGTCCTCGATGTCTGCGACGACGTCTCGCTCGACGTTGCCGAGGTACCCGGCCACGTCGGCTGCCCTCGCAATCCCGACGAAGACCGGGCGTTCGCTCTCACTCCGGACGCGAACCGTGCCGAGAAACGCGTCGAGCGCCCATTCCGCGCCGTCGGTGTCGAGCTCCGCGCTCTCCGAGACGATCGCGTACGTCGGCGACGAGAAGTCCTCGCTCGGCGACACGAGGTAGCCGTCGTCGTCGCGTTGCGTCTGGTCGACGACGACGAGCGCGCAGCCGCCGGCGAGGGCGAGGAAAGCGAAGATCGCCGCGATGCTCCCGAGGACGAGGAGCACAACGCGGCCCCCTCCGCCGCCCGAGGGCGGCGCAGGTCCCGGCGGCACAGCCTCCGGCAGAGCGTCCGACGGAGCATCGACGAGAGCCCTGCTGTCGCTGTCGTCGAGGTCGTCGCCGCCCTGGTCGAGGCGAAACGGGGGGTACCGGTCGGTCATCAGGCCGGCATAGACCGCAACGCGTGCGACCCAGCGGTCGAGCCCGAGGACGAGATCGAAGATTCCGGGCGGATAGCGCTCCGTGAACAGGAGAGCGAAGCCGGCGATGAGCACGAGGAGCCCGATGAGCCCGGCGTGAAAGCCCGCACCCCACTCGTCGGTGTGCGACGCGACATACGACCCGCTGCCGAGCAGGATCCCAACGACGAGGTAGTGCGGGATCGCGAGAAGCCACCACTTCACGAGCACCAGCCCGCGCGACAGCCGCTCCGGGTACTCGACCGAGAGACGCGCGGGGTAGTCCGGGATGTCGTCGAGCGTGAACGGCGGATAGCGGTCAGTCCCGAGGGCGCCGTACGAGTAGAACGCGACGCGCCACGTCCACCGGAGCACCCCGACGTTGAAGTCGAAGATCCCGCGTGGGTAGCGGCCCGTGACGAGGATCGCGAAGAACGCGACCACCGTCAGGAGGAAGAACGCGAGCCAGAGGAAGCCCAGCAGGATGTAGTGAGGGATCGCCAGCACCCACTTGACGACCCAGAGCCAGCGACTCAGGTCGGCGTCGCGCCGCCCCTCGATCCGGATCGGGTACGGCCGCTCCCCTGCAGGCTGCGAGCTCTCCACGGCCCCACTGTTACACGTCGCGCGACATCACGACCCGCTCACGACGCGCGCCGCGCCACATTCGCGCCACACCGGCCGACCTCTGAGACGGCTTCGGGGGCCTCGACCGGCAAGTGGCCCGCGGGGCGGACGTGTGGTACGCGATGCGCCGCAGGCGTCTTGGAGCCGAGATCGACTTGACGGAGCGGCGCCGGAGTCGAACCGGCCGAGCGTGGTCGAGCAGGTGGTAGACCTGGTACGTCGTCTCGGCGTCGAACCCCGCATCACGGAGCCTGCGGAGGAGGCACTCCATGTAGCGGAGGCGCGCCGGACGAATGTGACTCCCGGTCATGAGCAAGCGCGCCGCGATACCGAGCGTAGAGGCGTGGAAGCGCCGTCTTCGGCTCGACGAGGAATTCCTCGGGCTCGAGATCGATCCACGGGTATTCGTTTGGGCCGGCGAGTCGCCGAGCGCCGACGAACGCCTCCACGACGGCGACGGAGGGCTTGGGGGATCCGTCGGCTCGCCACAGTCCGAACGAGCGCTCGTGGACGGCGAGGTCGAGGGGCGGGTCTTTCCAGATGGCTGAGTCATAGTCGGTGTAGCACCAGAGCATCGCGCCCATGCAACCGGCCCGCTGCAACGCCGCAAGCGCTCGTTCCGTGTAGGCCGCCGCAGCCTGCTCCTCGACGAGAGAGCTTGCGTGTTGATGCCTGACCGCCTCGCCGACCGGATCACCCCGGCGGTAGGTGGGCAGACCAAACTCCGCGAATAACACATCGCAACCGCCGGCGAGCCAGCGCGTGACGTCGGCGAGGAACGGCAGGAGCTGCTCGTCCGTAGGGCCGTCCGCCCAGCGAGCGTAGATGGGATAGCCGTGCATCGAGAGGACGTCACATGCCTCGGAGGCCTCACGTGGCCCGAGCACGCGGTCGTTCTCCAAGTCCTCCATGTGCAAGCCGACGGTGACCCGTGCCTTCGGGTCGGCCGTGCGGATCGCCGAGACGATTAGGCGCAGCCACTCCCGCGCAGACGACCGGGTAGGCGGTATCACGCAGTTCGAGTTCTCGTTCCCGAGGTCCCACATCCAAACGGCTTCGTGGCCGGCTAGAGCTCGTGCTGTCTCGGTCGCCAAAGACGCCTGCGCTCGGGCGATGACCGGGTCCGAGTACCAGTTCCGCAACGCGCTTTCATTGACCCTGCCGTCGGACACAACGCGAAAGCGATGGTCGCGATCGGTCCCGCCGAGCGCCCACGCCGGGATCCAGTTCACTCCGCTCATGTGACCCGTAAAGAGGGTCGGAACGACCGCGAGGCCTACCCCGGCGGCCAGGTCCGCCACCGCGATCAGCCGATCCAGCATGCGCCGATCCACCTCGTCCGCGGCCGGTTGGAAGTCCGCCCAGGTCAGGAAGAGCCTGATCGAGTCGAGACCGCTCGCGGCGATCCGTGCGAAATCGTCGGCGACCTCCGTGCGATCGAAGTCCGACCACCACCCCATCGCCGTCCGAGCCGGCCAGTAGTTGACGCCGAGCCGGAAGCGCTCGCTCGCCGTGAGGGGGTCAGCCAACGGTGCCTGCGCGTCGCGCGTGATCGAGCGCCGCGACGCGGTGATAGAGCTCGAGATAGTCGTCAACCATGCGGTTGGAGTCGAAGCGGCGCTCGACCGACGCGCGCACGACCTTCCTGTCAATTGAGGCGGACGCGTGCACGCCGACGACCGCTTCCTCGAGTGAGCCGACCAGGAAGCCGTTGACACCATCGCGGACGATTTCAGGCATCGACCCTCGGGGATGGGCGATCACGGGCGTTCCGCACGCCATCGCTTCGACGACGCTGAAGCCGAACGGCTCGTCGAAGCTGACGAGGTGGAGGAGGGCGCGCGCTCCGGCGAGGAGCTCGCCGCGGCGATCGGGACCTACGGGGCCGAGGTACGTGACCCGTTGTCCGTCGAGCTGCGGCTCGACGGATCGCTCGAAGTACTCCTCGTCCTGAATGATCCCGGCGATTATCAGCGGGAGATCAGCCCTTCTGGCCACGTCGATCGCCTCGACGGTTCCTTTGTCGGGATGAATCCTTCCGAAGAACAGCAGGTAGTCGCCAGGCCCCACGCCCCGCTCGAACTCGTGCATGTCGATGCCGTGGTGAATCGTTGCGACGTAGTCGAGGCGCTCGTGCCGGTCAGCGTCGCTGATCGCGACGTAGTACCCCCGCGCGTTGTACTTCTCGAAGACGGGGACGATCTGCTCGGAGGAGAAGCCGTGAATCGTGGTGACCACCGGCGTTTCGACCAGATCGCTGTATGTGAGCGGCAGGAAGTCGAAGCTGTTGTGGATCACGTCGAACTCTCCCGCTCGTTCGAACAACGCCGAGATGTGGAGAGCCTCCCAGACCTTCGCTGACAGCCCCGGATCCTCGGAGTATCCGGTCGGGGCGGTCCCCACCAGGCGCGCACCGGTTACCGAGTCGGCCGTGGCGAACAGCGTGACGTCCACTCCCCGACGAACCAGGCCCTCGGTCAGGAGTGACACGAACTGCTCCCACGGTCCGTAGTGACGCGGGGGGACGCGCCACGAAATCGGTGCCAGCATCGCTATGCGGAGCCCGGCGCCTGGCGCCGTAGCTGCGGGCGCGGCCGGCTCGTTGTCCGGCACGCGCTAGCGGTCTGACTCGGCCGCGACCCGCGCCGCCGTGCCGCCTCTTTGCGAGGCGGCGAGTGCCTCGATCTCGAGGCTCAGTTCGCCGACGACCCGTTCGAGCCGGTCGTTCCGTGCAATGAGCTCCGCGATCGCAACCTGTGTCCCCGTCGTGGACAGAATTGGCTGCCGACCCTTGTCCGACCCCGTCAACTCGTCGATGCGTGCTCGCAGGGCCTCGTCCAGGGTTTCCATTCGTACTCCTTGTCGGCCTCGATGATACAAGCGGTCACGGCAGGGTGACGGATGCCGGGCAGCGGCGTTGGGCCGGCTCCCAACGGCGTGCTTCCGGTCAGCGTCGGCGGCCCGACCGCGCACGTTGGAGGCCCTAGGAACGGACGGCGTCGAGCAGGTCTTCGAGCCGTGCGGTCGCCACACAGATCGTGGTGTCGGCCGCTCCGTAATACAGTCTGACCTCGTCCGAGTGCGGGTCGTGGACGAGCCCGCACGGGAACACGGTGTTGGGAATGTCGCCCTCGCGTTCATACGGGGCGGAAGGCGAAAGCACCCAGTTCGACGCACGGTGCAGGACGCGCGCCGGATCGTCCAGGGCCGTCAACGCGAGGCCGACACGGTAGATCGTGCCGGCCACGGTCTCCTTGACTCCGTGGTAGATCACGAGCCAGCCGTCGTCCGTGCGAAGTGGTGGCGGGCCGATGCCAATACGAAGTGAGTCCCACCAGGCGCCGTGCCTCGGCTGGAGAACCTGTTCGGGGGTGCCCCAGTTCGTCAGGTCGTCCGACCGAGAGAGCACGACCTCGCCCCGTGACCCGCCGTAGGACGTCATCGGCCGGTGAAAGAGAACCCATTGTCCGTCGACCCGCTCGGACAGAACTGCCGCGTTCTTGTCTTCCGGCTGACAGATGATTCCGCTCCGCTCGACCGTCCGGAAATCCGTCGTCGACGCAAGATAGACGGCCGGGCCGCTCGGTCCGTATGCCGTGCATGTGATCAGCCAACGCTCGAGCTCAGCCACCCAGACTGCACGGGGATCTTCGAAGCCCCACTGTTCGCTCTCGACCCCCTCGGCCGGCGCCAGCAACGGCTCCGGATCGATTGACCATTCACTCAGGCCGTCGGCCGAACGAGCAACGCTCAGATGGGAAATGCCTCGGCGATCCTCGACGCGCGCAAGCACGACGGTTTCACTGTCGACGAGCGCCGCCGCAGGGTTGAAGACGGCGTTGACCGGCTGGCTCCAGTCGGCCGCGGTCAGGATCGGATTGCCGGTATAGCGCCGGAACACCTCGTGGTTCGACATCAGGCCGCTTTGACCCGAAGCTTGCGTCTTTCGGGCGCCGGGAGAGCAGCGGCATCCAGCAGCAGCTGGGCGCGATGGAAAGCAAGCGTGGATTCGGCGCCCTCGTTCTCGTTGAGGTCGGTCTCGCCGAGACCATCGCTGCAGCCTCCTGTTGCGAAGTCGTAGAGCGGGCGGTCGAGCCGATTGCGGCCCAGGAACCAGTCGAACGCGTTGCGCGCCCGCCATCCGTGATCGCCGTCCCCCGTCGCGACGAGCGCAGCGAGCTCCGCCTCGACGAACGCGGTCGCGTCGAGGGGCTGCTCGTCCCCCTCCCCCGGGGCGGGCTCATCTCGGTCTCGTCCGTGATGCCCCGGTAGGCGCAGCATGTCTTCGTCGAGGCCGCACTCGTCGCCGAGCCACGCAAGCGACTCGAGCCCGATCGCGACGTCGGACTGCCGCCGAAGCGCCGATCCCCCGACGATGAGCGCCTGGGAGAGCCGCGGGTTGTCGTACGTGAGCCGATCCTCGAACCACAGCCACGAGCCTGCTGCCGTCTCGCGATAGGCGGAGGCGAGTTGGTCGACGAGCCGTTCGAGCAGCACTCTCGCGTCGCGATCGAGACGATCGGGATCGAGGCGCGCGAGGCCGAGAATCGTGTAGGCCGCGGTGCGCAACGAGACGTCCACGCGGAGCGACGGCACGAGTGCGTCGAGCAGCGTCTTTGCCGGTCCGGAGAGAGCCGGAATCCAGGCAGTCGCGAGGATCTCGCCGAGCGCCCAGATCGTTCTGCCGACATGGTCGCCGACATGCGGCTCGTCCAGCCAGCGTCTGTCGTAGCCCATGAAGTTCCGCATCCCGGTGCCCTCGGGTCCCGTGGCGAACTGCAGAAAGGCGAGTGAGCGATGGAGGACAGGTGTCCACTGACGATCGTGCGTACGCCCGGAGAGCTCCAGCGCGACGACCGCGAGGCGGGCGACGTCGTCGACGCAGTACCCCGTTTCCCAGCTAGGGATCACACCGTTGGCGTGTTGGACGATCCCGACGTCATCGACCAACGTCCGGAGATGGTCCGTTCTGACCGACGTGAGCTCGAGCTCGACGATCGGGATCGGCTCGCGCCGCGGTTGGGCCACAGCGGCCTCTCGCAGCACGACCGCCGTCTCGGCAGCGATCTCGGGCCAGGCAAGCGCGGCCCCGATCCGCCGCGCCTCCGCACGGGCTGCGGCCAGAGAGTCGGGGCTCTCGATGAAGCCGCAGACCGCGGTCTCGATCGCGGCGGCGTCATCGAACGGGACGAGCCTCCCGGCACCCGTCGCGAGCATGTCCTTCGCGAAGAGGTACGGCGTCGAGATCGAAGCGCAACCGGCGGCGATGGCAAAGGTCAACGCGCCCGACGCGATCTGCTCCGGGTTGCGGTACGGCGTCAGGAAGACGTCGGTGGCGTGCAGCAGGTCGGCCAGCTCGGGGACGGAAAGAAAGCGATCGTCGAACTCGACGTGGTCCGCGACTCCGAGGTCGACCGCGCGACGCTCGAGGAGGAGTCGATACTGCTCGCCCTCGAGCCGCGCCACCTCGGGGTGCGTCCGCCCTGCGATGAGGTACAGCACCTGCGGATGACGCTCGATGATGCCCGGCAGAGCCGCGATCGCAGTCTCGATGCCCTTACCTGGGGAGATGAGCCCGAACGTCGAGAGAACGAAACGCGATCGGAGACGATCGAGCCCACGTGACTGCACCGAGCCGTTGCCGCTCCGGCGACCGAGGACGGCCGGCGCCCCATGCTGGACGACGCGGATCTTGTCCGGGGCGCAGCCGTTCATCCGCAGAAGCAGCTCTCGCGCCGTGTCCGTCATCACGATCACGCGCTCCGCCTCCTCGCACAACGCGGTCAGCACGTCGCGCTGGTGATCCGTCGGCTCCGAAAGGACGGTGTGAAGCGTCAGAACGAGCGGTCGCGTGAGCTCCCGGGCGAACGACAGCACGTACTCGCCGTCGGCGCCGCCGAAGATCCCGTACTCGTGCTGCAACAGGACGACGTCGACGTCGAGTCGACCCAGCAGCCTTGCCGCTCGGACGTAGTCGCCCCGCACTGCCTGCGACACGGTCGCGAGGACATCGTGCCGCTGCGGGCTCGACGCCTCGTCGACGATGGCGATCGCACCAACGCTCTTCACGTCAGGAATCGCCAGTAGCGCTGTCCGGACGTCGAATGCGAACGTTCCGATTCCGCACGCACGCGGCGGGTACGTCGAGAAGATCGCAGTACGCACGCTCTCCGTGCGCCCCTTTCGGCAGGTGTCCGGCGTGCTGGCGCTCAAACGCCGGTGGCCTGGCCGGGTCGGGCCCATGGTAGCCGACGCCTCGCGGCGCCATTGAGGCCGTCGCCCGCCCAAACACTGAGCCGGCGGCTTCAGCCACCGGTTCCCAGGGCCGGTCGTCAAGCGCAGCGCCGCAATTCAGGATCGCAGCGGTTCAGCCGGCCGCATGGACACTTCGCCGTCACTGTCGACGGAGACAACCTGGCGTTCGGGCACGTTCGGTTTACGGAGGAGGTCGAGGAACGAGCGACGCCGGTCGGCCGGGGCGATGATCGCATGCGTGTCCGTGCGCGTCTCGACGCGATAACCCTCGCGTACTCGCGCATCGAGAAACGCGGTCAGCGCGCTCTTCCGGTGCTCCTCCTGGTCGTTGCGTGCTCGCATCATGGTTCCTCAGAGCGGCGATCTCCGTGGTGCTGCACGACCACCATAGTCAGGCCTTGCGGTCCCTCGACCTCGGAGCCCGCGCCGCCCGTGCTGAGCCTGCCTGGCTCAACGGAGCGGCGCCGGAGTCGAACCGACCGAGGGCTCGACGTCTGACCGCGAGGCCGCACCCACAGGCGGACCGAGGAGTAGGAACACGACTCTTGTGGGTCGCGATCGCGTTCCGGAACGCAGCGGACGCCTCGGGGGACGTCCCGATGTGGAGACCCGCCCAACCCCTCTAGCCACCCCATGCGGACAGGCGCTGCGATCGGCGGGCCTCTTTGCTCTGAGGCGCGAGGGCCGGCTCCCGCCGGCCCTCTGCTGTTAGGTCACGCTGAGCGGTCTAGTAGTCGCCCATCCCGCCCATGCCGCCCATGCCGCCCATGCCCGCGCCGGCAGTGGCCGTCTCGGGCGCGTCGGTGACGATCGCCTCGGTCATGAGGATGTTCTTCGCGATCGAGGCGGCGTTCTGGAGCGCCGAGCGGGTGACCATCGTCGGGTCGATGATGCCCGCCGCCACGAGGTCGACGTACTCCCCCGTGTCGACGTTCAGGCCGTGGCCCTTCTTGGCCGAGCGGACCTGGTTGACGACGACCGAGCCCTCGAGGCCCGCGTTGTAGGCGAGCTGGCGGAGCGGCTCCTCCAATGCGCGCACGACGATCGACGCGCCGGTGCGCTCGTCACCGTCGAGCGTGTCGAGCTTGATCGCCCTGGCTGCGTCGAGGAGTGAGACGCCGCCGCCGGCGACGATGCCTTCCTCGAGCGCTGCGCGGGTCGCCTGGAGGGCGTCCTCGACGCGGTGCTTCTTCTCCTTCATCTCGGTCTCGGTCGCGGCGCCGACCTTGACGACCGCGACGCCGCCCGACAGCTTCGCGAGGCGCTCCTGGAGCTTCTCGCGGTCGAAGTCGGAGTCGGTGTTCTCGACCTCTGCCTTCAGCTGCTTGATGCGGCCCTTGATCGCCTCCGAGTCGCCGGCCCCGTCCACGATCGTGGTCGCGTCCTTGTCGATCACGATCTTGCGGGCCTTGCCGAGCTGCGAGAGCTTCGTGTTCTCGAGCTTGAGACCCATCTCCTCGGTGATCACCTCGCCGCCGGTCAGGATCGCGATGTCCTCCAGCATCCGCTTGCGCCGATCCCCGAAGCCCGGCGCCTTGACGGCGACGGCGGTGAACACCCCACGCAGCTTGTTGACGACGACCGTTGCGAGGGCCTCGCCCTCGACGTCCTCGGCCACGATCAGCAGCGGGCGGCCGGCCTGGATGACCTGCTCCAGGATCGGGAGCAGGTCCTTGACCGCGCCGACCTTCTGGTTGGCGATCAGCACGTACGGGTCGTCGAGCACGGCCTCCATGCGCTCGGCGTCGGTGATCATGTACGGCGACAGGTAGCCCTTGTCGAACTGCATGCCCTCCGAGAACTCGAGCTCGAGGCCGAACGTCTGGCCCTCCTCGACGTTCACGACGCCGTCCTTGCCGACCTTCTCGATCGCGTCCGCGATCACGTCGCCGATCTCACGCTCGCGCGACGAGATCGTCGCCACCCGGGCAATGTCCTCCTTGCCGTTGACCTGCTTCGACTGCCGTTTGAGGTCGTCGACGACGCTTTCGACGGCCTGCTCGATGCCTCGCTTGAGGCCCATCGGGTTGGCGCCCGCGGCGACGTTCTTGAGGCCCTCCCGCACGATTGCCTGGGCGAGCACGGTCGCGGTCGTCGTGCCGTCACCGGCCACGTCGTTGGTCGCCGTGGCCACCTCGCGCACAAGCTGCGCGCCCTGGTTCTCGAACGGATCCTCGACCTCGATCTCGCGGGCGATCGTGACACCGTCGTTGGTGATCGTCGGCGCCCCGAACTTCTTGTCAAGCACCACGTAGCGGCCCTTCGGGCCAAGCGTCACCTTCACCGCGTCGGCGAGCGTGTTGACGCCCCGCTCCAGCGCGCGGCGCGCGTCCTCGTTGAACTTCAGCTCCTTGTGAGCCATATCTCTTCCTCCTGTGCGAAACGAGCTAGGCGGCCGCGCCGGCCAGCTTGCGCTTGCCCTTGCTGCCTGTGGTTACGACCTTCGCGAGCACATCCGATTCGCGCAGGATCAGGACCTCGTCGGCGCCAAGCTTGATCTCGGTGCCGCCGTACTTGGAGAAGATGATCTCGTCACCCTCCACCACGTCCATCTTGATGTACTCCCCATCCTCGTCGCGCGGGCCCGGGCCCACCGCCAAGACCTTGCCGCGCTGCGGCTTCTCCTGCGCCGTATCCGGCAGCACAATGCCGCTGATCGTGATCTGCTCCTCCTCGAGCACCTCCACGATCAAACGGTCACCGAGCGGTTGCAAGTTCATCAGACGCCTCCCAGAACACATTCGTTTGGTCTCTGACCAAGGGGTCTGGCACTCGGATACCAAGAGTGCCAGCTATGGAGACTATCACATAATGTGACAGATCGCACAAACGTGGTATGCTGCATGGGCGTCCGGTTGGAGCGTTGTAGCCGCCGAGGCCTTAGCACTCCTCTTCAGCTGTTCCTTTGGCCTAGCGCAGCAGGGAGCTCGTTCGAGATCTCTGCATTGACGAAGAGCGAGGAGCGCACCATGTACACAACAGTCCGCCGCAACGAGGGCGTCGTCGGCAAATGGACCGACGGGCTCAGCCGCCAGACCGGCCAAGCCGTCGCCCGGGACCTGCTGGATTTCGAGGGGTTCAGGAGCCACCGCAGATGGATGAGACAACCGAGATCGTGGTCGCCTGGTTGAAGCACGACCAATCCGCCGAAGGTCACCTACGGCACGGTGATCGCGCACGAGCACGTCGTTCCGTCGTCTGGGCAATCGGCACGCACACCCCGGCGGGCCAACGCCCTCCCCCGGGAATCCAACCGACGTCGCTCGATCCAATCAACTCGCCGCGGCGTGGCTGCGCGGGTCGGGAAGAGGTGAGTGCAGATGACCAACGTCCTCCACTGGCGCAAGATGACCTGGACGCTCCTGGCCTGGAGCGCCGCCATGACCGCATTGATTCTCAGCGGACGCATCGACGCGACACGCGTCGGCCTGCTGTGGCTCGCGGGCATGACATTGCTCAGCTTGCTCTGGCTTGCCACGCAGCCGCTCTTCCAACAGGGTCGCGGCCTGCACGGCATTCTCGTCAAGCCCCACCGGGGGCAGCTGCGCGTCCTCAACCTCCACCGGACACACCGGGGACCGGAGCCCCGGCACCGTGCGGGTTAAAGCCGGACCGCGACGCCACACCGGCTTCGCGGGGGCGGGCATGTTTGACGCGGAGAGAAAGCGCCCGCTGACCGAGAGTGCCGGATCCGCCGTCGCGGGCAGCGCGGACGCCCCGGACGGGCTTGATTGGGAGACGTTCTCGGCCGCCTACTTTCCCGGGCGGCGCCGGCACGATCTCGAGGCGTTGACCGCGTACGGCGCGTACAGGCGCTCGCACGCGGTCGACGAGCGGTCAGGCGAAGACGCCGCCCGGAGGCAAGCCGCGAGCGGCCTGGCCGTATCGTCCGCGCTCCTGGACTGGGAAGACGAAGGCGGCGCCGCGCCGTTGGCGAAGGGACCTCCGGACGGACGACAGAGGTCGATTCGCGTATCGACCGGCCATAGGTGACGCGTCCCACGTCGGATTTGCTCTCCTGCGGAGGACGGGCGCTCGTCGCCTGTCCGCGTCGCACCCCGCGCCTGACAGTTGCGATCGCGCCGCAGCACCCCAGGGCATTTCCGCTCGCAGCGTGGCCCGCTCGGCACAACGAGTGCTGGCCCTGCAAGTCGAATCCTGTTCGCCTGGGCTCCTACGTCTCACGCACCTATGGCGCGTCGGGAGATTGCGGGCTTTCGGCCGGGCTTCTGGCCGCAGGGCCAGTCAACACACTCTAGCTCATCCAGAGCGTAGGGCCCGGTTAGGACTTCTTCTTCCCGCCGTCTTTCCCGAAGCCCAGCCAGCCACGGATCTTTGCGATCAGGTTGCTCAAAGGGCGAGTCGCACTCTCTCCAATACCTGCTCGGCACCTGTGTGTACTGGGCGATGTAGTTGCTGATGAGGGCGTTCCTGGAGCTGAGCGATCGATGTCATCACGTTCATGGAGGAGGACCGCCGGCAGCGGTCCTCCTCTTTCGATCGTTAGGCGCCACGCATGCGCGGGCGCGCTTTCCAGCCGCTGCTACCCGGCGCTGCCGGACATCAGACGTAGCGTGCCGGTGAGCCGCGCGGGGCTGGCGGGGTCGAATCGCGCCGCCTCCTGATGCGCCTGTGCGCCGGCCAGCCAGCCGTTCGAGACAACGCCGTTCATGACCCCCCGTGTCGTGACCTCGTTGAAGACACCGCTCAGCTGGATCGTCGAGGAGCGAGCGCCCGCAGCGACGGCGACCTCGAGCTCGATGTGGAGCGCCTCACCGCGAAGGTCGGCCGCCAGCAGCTTGACGGCGATCGTCCCCGAGCCGGGGCCGCTCGCGGTGCCCGTCCAGGTGGGTGCCCCACCGTTCGCGGCGGTCGCGGCGGAGTCGAAGGAGACGTCGAAGCTCCACGTCAGGGGAGCAGTCGACGCCGATACCCCTCCGACTCCGAGCGCGAGCGCCGACAGTGCGGCGACGAAGAACGTCGCAATTCGCGTACTCACAGTGTTCTCCTTTCCGGAAGTTCGGCCGCCTCCGTAATGCGGACGTAGTCGAGGCCGGCGGCCGCCATCGCCTCCTCGAGCCGTTCGCGCGTCGGCGATTCGAAGACGTGTAGGCACAGCTCGTCCTGCGGCGTGAGGATGGAGCGGACGTACTCGACGCCGGCCGTACCGACCGCAGCACGGGCGCGCGCCTCCAAAGCGGAGAGCGCGCCGGCCGGGCCGCGCGGCTCGTACGTCTCGACCAGGAACGTCACCACGCCGCTACCCACGCGCCGTGAGCTTGTAGTAGCCCGTCGATGATCCTGGGATCGGCGACCAGCCCTCGGGCGCAGACTGTCCTGTGGGCACGGCCAGTAAATGGATGACCGTGCTCTCGTTCATGCATACGCCGGCCGTCGACTTGCTGCCGTCGACGACGCCGTCGCCGAGGAGCGGCTTGTCGGTCGCGTTCGGGCAATAGGCCCAGAGCGCCGGGTCGGCCTGGTAGGCGAAAAGCGAGACGCCCAGGATCGTCGGGAAGAACGCGGCCGTCCTTCCGCCCGGAAGGCCGTTGTGGACGTGCCAGTTGTTGAAGACCTCGCGGTCGGCACTCGCGGGGCCGGCGAGCACGAGACACGCCGCGCTCGCCGCGAGCAACATGATCGATTTCCGCATCGCTCCTCCTCCTCTTGCATCACTTCGGACTGCGAGCGACGGTAAGGCCGATCCGGCCGAGAAGAAACGGGGGAAATCCCCCGCCTTTGCCCGCCGTTACAGCCGAGAGAGCGGAGGCGGCTCGGAGCGAAACGTCGCAGCGAGTTCCGTGCGGGAGCGCACGCCGAGCTTCGCGTAGATCCGCGACAGGTGCCCCTCGACCGTCTTGACCGACACGAAGAGCTCCGCCGCAACGGTCTTTGTCGGGCGCCCCTCGGCGACGAGCTCCGCCACCCGCCGCTCTGTCGGCGTCAGCGAGTCGCTGGCCGGCGCGCGCCCTCCGATCCGTGCGATCTCGGACTGCACCCTCCTCGCCCAGATCTGGGCGCCGAGCTCCTCGAACGAGGCGAGGGATGCCGCGAGGGTCTCGCGTGCTGCGCGCTTCTGCTTGGCACGACGCCGGACCTCGCCGAGCACCAGGAGTGTGCGCGCGCGTTCAAACGGCATCGGAACCTTGTCGTGCTGGGCAAGCGCGCCCTCGAGTGTCGAGAAGGCGGAGGCAAGGTCGCCGCGCGCCGCGGCCAGCAACCCGCGGCAGCGTCCCGAGGCAGCGAGTGCGGAGGTGCGTTCGGACCGCCGGGCCCGTCGCTCGAACCGAGCAAGGAGTGTTTCCGCTTCGTCGAGGCGGTCGAGCACGATCAGCGCCTCGATCTCGTCGGGCACGAACCGAACAGCTCCCGGCTCTCGGATTCCGGCTGCTTCCATCTGCTCGACAAGCGGGGCGAGGAGACGATCGGCCTCGGCGGCGTTACCGACTGAGAGCTCGAGGAACCCGAGCGCGGAGAGCCCGACCATCGCGCCGAACGTCGCGCCCGTCTCGTCCGCGAGGCGCAACCCCTCCTCCACCGCGCCGCGAGCTTCCGGTACCCGCCCGAGATGTGCGAGCACGAGGCCCTGCACCGCCGCCAGGACGGCCTGCTGTGACGGCTGCCCGTTCCGGATCGCGGCATCGTGGCCAGCTTCGGCCTCACGCAGGGCGCTGTCCCAGTCACCCACGAGCCAGCTCGTGTATGCCCTCCAGCGAAGAAGCAACGGCAACGAGCTCTCGTCGCCGAGCTCCGCCGCCCGCACAACGGCTGCGTCGATGCTGGCGCGCGCCGGGTTGATCTCGTCGCGCCACGTCAGGAGCACCCCGAGCATGAACCGCGCGCCGCCGAGCCCGCGCAGGAACGGGTCGTACGCTCCGGTGCCCTGAAGCGCTCGCCGCTCGAGGCGGGCCGCCCGCTCTCCGTGTTGCAGAGCCTCCGGGCGCCCGAGCAGTCCCTCGATTAGAGCCTGCCTCGCCAGCAGCTCGGACAGCGCAGCGCGATCGCCGCCTTTCTCGGCCCGCGCCGCCGCTGTCCGGGCGTGCCGCGCTGCTGAGGGAAGATCGCTCAGCATTCGCATCAGCGCGACCGCGAGCCCAGACTCTGCTTCGAGCCGCGTCTCGGAGCTGGCGTTCGCCTCGGCCAGCGCTTCCTGGTACAGAGCAGCCGCCCGGCGAAGATCGGCCTCGAATGCGTGCACGCGCGCGAGGCGCGTTCGCACCTCGGCGCGCTCTTGGCCGGGCGCTGCCGCCGCGAGGGCGTCCTCCAACAGCCGCCGCGCGTGCGGAGGGTCGCCCGCCTCGAAGTAGTCGGCCGCGGCATCCATTCCTCGACGCAGCACCTGCCGGTCGTGTTCTGGCGGCGTCAGGTGGAGCGCCTTCTCGGCTAGCTCTGCGGCCGCGGCCGGCGCTCCGCGCGCTCGTGCTCGCTGAGCGGCCTGGTCCAGCACGTCGGCCACGGCCGCCTCGTTCGCCTCGGCTCCGGAGGCCAGATGCCGGGCGCGCTCCTCTAGGTCGTCTACGACCTCGGCGAGCCGGCGGTGGAGCGCTCGCCCCCGAACAGGATCGACGGCTGCACAGGCAGCGGACGCGAGCAGCGGGTGTGAGAACCGGATCATGTCTCCGTCGAACGAGACGACCTCGGCCCCGACGGCCGGCTCCAGGCTTGCGACCGCGTCTGCTCCTAGAGCCACTTGGACGACCGAGAGTCGCGGCTCGGACAGCATGGCGGCTGCGGCGAGTACATCCCGCGCCTCCGGGGGGAGGGCGGCCATCCGCGCTCGGACGAACTGGTCGAGCGTGCGCGGCACCCGAAGCGGCTCTCCGGGCAGCGCCCGAAGCTCTCCGCGCTGGATCGCGCGGGCGATTTCGAGCGCGAAGAAGGGATTCCCCCCTGACGTCTCCACAAGACGTAGGAGGAGCGGCCGGGGGAAGGCTGTCCCGAGCCGCTCGTGGAGGAGCCGGTGGAGCGCGCCGAGGGCGAGCGGGCCGAGACGGATCGAAGCGAAGCGGTCGCGCGGCAACGCGCGGTCGAGGTCGAGCGGAACAGCCCCCGCGTCGGTGGCCCGCTGCGTGACGAGGAGAGCAACGCGCTCATCCGCGAGACGCCGGGCCGCAAAGCGGAGGACGCTTTCGCTAGGTGCGTCGAGCCACTGGACATCGTCGACGGCGACGAGGATCGGGCTCGCGCGTGCGAGCGCGCGCAGTGCGCCAAGGAATGCCACGGCCACGGCCCGGGGCTCCGGCGCTCGGCCCTCAGCCTCGACGACCAACAGCGCGACTTCGAGGGCACGACGCTGCGGAGGAGGCAGCAGCGCGCGTACGTCCTCCAGAAACGGATCGAGGAGATCTCCGACGCCGGCGAACGAAAGCTTTGCCTCAGGCTCAGCGGGACGGGCGACGAGGAGCCGAAACGAGCCTTCACGGCCAGCCTCGACGCCCGCCTCCCAGAGGGTCGTCTTGCCGATCCCGGCCTCGCCCGTCACAACAATGCCGGCCGGCCCGTGCCCGTCCGCAACCGACGAGAGGAGAGAGACGATCGTCTCTTTCTCCTCGTGCCTTCCGATGACGGCTGCGCCCACCGTGGCTCCTCATCGTCGGAGCTTGCGCCTCGAAATCGCAGCGTTTCCTCCGCCTGCCGAGTGAGCGTCCGCG
>CAWIVU010000014.1:0-29843 GCA_963839755.1 uncultured Actinomycetes bacterium | reverse complement strand
CTTCATGGCCCGCACGCCGACGATCACCTCGTACAGGCGGTCGTGAGCGGCGAGCTCCTCGGCCTTCAGGTCGGAGGCGGCGAGCCCGTACAGGAACCCCGCCGCGCTCAGCACGTTCCCGTACGAGCGCGCCTCGACGTTCCCCGCACGGAACGCCTCTTCTGCGAGCCGCCGCGCCGAGCGGGCGGTGTAGTGCCACCATTCGCCGTACTGCTCGTCCTCGGGCGGCGAGATCTTCGTGATGCCGGCACGGTGGCGAGGAGGACTCCGCCCGGCGCGAGGACGCGGTGGAGGGTCGCGAGCGCGGCGCGGACGTCGTAGACGAACTGGAGCGTCTGCGTGACGATTGCGCAGTCGAAGGAGTCGCTCGGGATCTGCGGCGCGTCGGTGAGGTCACCGACGATGGTCGCCTGCGGGTTTCCCTCGGTCGCCATCAGGATGTCGACCCGCTCGACGCCGCGTCCGAAGCGCGTGGTGTAGTCGGGCGCCGCGATCTCGAGCACGCGGCCGCGGATGTCGCCTGCGTGGGCGCCGATGAACTCCTCGACGTAGACGCGGTCGATCGGCGTGCCGCGCTCGAACCCCCAGTTCGGGTCGATCGGCGTCACGCGCCGGAGGTCGCCGAGCGCCGGCGGACGCCGGCGACGCCAGTCCACGTAGGCCGCGCGCAGCGGGCGGAGCCGTGTCCGGACGGCCTGCGGGACGTAGCGGCGCGGGTTCAGGAGCGACCTCCCGTCAAGGCCGCGATCATAGGGCGTCGTGGTCGCGCTTCACCCAGCGGAGATGCACGGGCGCCGGATCGTGGTCGTCTCGCCCCATCTCGACGACGGCGTGCTCTCGCTCGGCGCGTCGATGGCGTCCTGGAGCCGCGCCGGAGCGATCGTCGAGCTCCTCACCGTCTTCGGCTGCGATCCCGACTCGACGGCGCCCGCCGGGGGTTGGGACCGACGGGGCGGCTTCGCGACGGAGGGCGAGTCGGCTCGCTTACGGCGCGAGGAGGATCGTCGAGCGTGCGCGGTGATGGGCGCGACGCCGGTGTGGCTGCCGTTCGGCAGCGTCGACTACGAGCGCCACGGAGACGAAGGGGACGTGCGTCGGGCGGTCGCGGATGCTGTTGACGGGGCCGACCTCGCTCTCGTTCCCGGCTCCCCGCTCACACATCCCGACCACGAATGGCTCGTGCTGACGCTCGCTTCGGGCAGGCTCGGCTGTGGCCGGATCGCGCTCTATGCCGAGCAGCCGTACACGCGTCGCGACGGCGTCGAGCCGCGGGTGCCGGGTTGGGTCTCCGAGGCCGTGGGCGGGGTGGCGGAGTTCGAGCCTGTTCGCACCCTGCTGCGCGATCGGCTCGCGAAGTGGCGTGCGATCCGGCGCTACCGCTCGCAGCTCCCCCTGCTCGGGATGCGCCGGAGCCTTCGGCGAGGCCCGCACCGCTACGCCCTTGCTCCCGAATGGGTCACCCGGGCACGGGACTAACCTCCACGGCGCCATGAAGCTCGTCATGACCCTCCTCGTCCGCGACGAGGCCGACATCGTCGACGCGCAGATTGCGTACCACCTGCACGGGGGCGTCGACTTCGTCGTCGCGACCGACAACCGCTCCGAGGACGCGACCACGGAGATCCTCGAGCGCTACGCGCGCGAGGGCGTGCTCCACCTGATCCGCGAGCCCGGCGACGACCTGCGCCAGAGCGAGTGGGTCACGCGGATGGCGCGGCTCGCGGCAACCGACTTCGGGGCGGACTGGGTCTTCAACGCCGACGCCGACGAGTTCTGGCTTGCACGCGGCGCGAGCCTGAAGGAGCTGCTCGGCGCCGTCCCCGGGCGCTTCGGTGCGGTTCGCGGCGCCTGGCGGAACTTCGTGCCGCGGCCCGACGACGCGCGGTTCTTCGCGGAGCGCATGACCGCCCGGCTCTGTACGCCGAGCTTCCATCCGCACCCGCTCAGCACGCACTTCAAGTCCGCGCACCGCGCTCGTCCGGATATCCGCATCGGACGCGGGAACCACGAGGCACTCGCGGACGACCTGGTCGCGCTCCGCGGGTGGTACCCGATCGAGATCCTCCACTTTCCGGTCCGCTCGTACGAGCATTGCCGGCGGAAGTACGTCACCCAGTTCGTCGCGCTCGAGCGGAACGCCGAGAAGGGGATCCCCGGGCACATGGCGGACGCCTACGAGGCGTATCGCGCCGGCCGGCTCGATGCC
Organism: uncultured Actinomycetes bacterium; assembly: GCA_963839755.1. Classification (GTDB taxonomy): domain Bacteria; phylum Actinomycetota; class Thermoleophilia; order Gaiellales; family Gaiellaceae; genus Gaiella. The sequence goes on along the minus strand of CAWIVU010000014.1, from coordinate 27,637 downwards.
TTCTACGCCCCTCTCGTCGTGGACGACGCGGCGCTCGAGGCGGGGCTCGCAGACGGGACGTACGCGCTCGACACGCGCTTGCGCGACACGCTGCGCTCCCTCGGGTTCGGGGCAGTGGACCGGCCGTCGGCTCGAGACGGGGCGGCGCCACGTTCGGCGGTCGAGGACGCGGCCCTCTTCGCCGCCGAGTACACGGCGCTCGGCGAAGCCGATCTCGGCGCCTCCTTCGGCGCCCGAATCGACGACCTCGAAGCGCGGCTCGGCCGGCTCGAACGCGGGCCCGCCGCGCGTGTCCGCCGTCTCGCCGGAAGCCTGCGTTCGTGACGCGAGCGCCTGCGCAGCGGCTCCTGGCGTTCGTCCCGACGAGAAGGGCGGCGCTCGTCCTCTTCGGGATCGCTCTCGGCGTCTTCTGGCTCCAGGCGCTCGGCTGGCCGATGGCGAAGGGACGGGACACCTGGGACTACCTCGTCTACTACCTCCAGCTCTTCGACTCCGAGCCGCCGCTCTCGCAGGTGCAGCTCTTCCGCGCTCCACTCACGCCGCTCGTCGTCGGGCTGCCGATGGACCTCGGCGGGAGCGTCCTGCTCGAGGTCGTCTTCGGCCTGCTCTTCGCCGTCTCGGTGGTCGCGTGGAGCGCGACCGCGCTCACGTTCGGGCGGATTCCCGCGCTCGCCTCCGCTGCGCTCCTGCTCGTCTATCCCGCCTGGGCGACGCTCTACCACCAGGCGTCGAGCGACGCCGTCTTCGCGACCGGTCTCGCGCTGTGGGCGCTCGTCCTCGCGAGGACGCTGCGACGGCCGACCACCGGCGGCTTCGTCGCGCTCGGCGCCGGCATTGCGGCGCTGGTCCTGATCCGCCCCGCGAACCAGGTGCTGCTCCCCGCGGTCCTCGTGCCGCTGCTCGCGGTCGCTCCGTGGCGTCGGCGACTCACGTGGGTTGCCGCCTGCTTCGCGGCAGCGGCGGTGCCGCTCGCGGGCTGGGCCGTGCACAACGAGGTCCGGTACGACGACCTCACCGTCACCCGTGGCGGCCGGGCCTGGGTGCCGTTCCTGCGCGTCTTCGTCGCCGACGGGACGATCGCGCCGGAGAACGGCCCCGCATCGCGGCGGCTCGGCGAGCTCGTCGAGGACGAGGTCCTGGCCGAGGAGCCGTTCAGGAGCCTCGGTGTGCCGCTCGACGCGTACTTCGCGAACGGGACGAACTACGAGACGGTCCGGCTCATCGCGCTCTCCGACCGGGTGCTCGGGCGGGACAGTAACTACGACGTGCTCTTCGACTCCGCCGTCGAAGCGATCCGCGAGGACCCGGAGACGTACGCCCGCGGGGTGGCGGACGTGTTCTGGGAGTTCCTCATGCAGCGTCCGCTCCGCGAGGATGTCGCTCCGCGAGAGCAGACGGCGCCCGAGCCACCTCCACCAACGTTCGAGAGCGACGGCGTCGTGCTTCCGAACCCGCAGGCGACGATCCTCCTCGACGGCGTCCCGTACGGGTTCGTGTGGTGCGCGTCGGATTACATCGACTCGTGCACCCTCGAGGATCCGTCGCAGGTCTGGGACGACCCGGCCGTCCAGGAGCGCTACCGCGAGGTCGTCTCGCAGGTGCGGGCCTGGGACGCAGAGCTCCCATCCCGGACCGGCCAGGCGTGGGTCACGGAGATCCTCAACCGGATCACGCCGCGTTTCCCGCGCCCGCCGCTCTGGCTCGCGGTCGGTGCCGTCGCGCTGGTGTGGCGGAGGCCGCGGGGCTGGAGGACGATCGTCGTGCTCTGGGCCGCCGCCGCGGCCGTGCTCCTGATCCACGCCGCGTCGCAAGGCGTCGCGCCCGAGTTCGCGCTCCCGCTCTACCCGCTGTTCATCGTGACCGCGCTGGGAGCGCTCGCGGGCGAGCGTGGCCGGCCGGCTCCCGAGCAGGACGAGCCGTCGCCGCCGCTACCATCGGCCGCGTGAGCCACGCTCGGAGCACGCTCGAGGAGCGAACCGGACGGGCACGACACCTCGAACGGCGCGTCGCGCGAGCTCCCTGCAACCTGACGAAACCGCCGGTCTCGGCCGCGTGACGCGTCATCCGGCCCGCGCGCCGGTGGCCGCATCTCGACGTGCCCGAGCTCTGGCACTTCCGCGAGCTGCTCGGGACGCTTGATCTGGCGCGACGTCGTCGTCCGCTACAAGCAGACGTTCCTCGGCATTGCGTGGGCGATCCTCGTGCCGATCGTTCACGGCCGCGGTCTACATCGTCGTCTTCGGCAAGTTCGCGGACTTCCCGTCGGGAGGCATGACGTACCAGGTGCTCGTCATCGCCGGCGTGCTGCCGATGCAGTACTTCGCCTCGGCGTTGACCGGCTCGAGCCTGAGCCTCGCTGCCAACCTGCCGCTCGTCACCAAGGTGTACTTCCCGCGCACGCTCCTGCCGCTTGCGGCGGTCATCGTGCCGTTCGTCGACTTCCTCGTCGGGCTTCCCGTGCTCGTCGCCTCATGGCTTTCTACGGCACGTGGCCCGGCGGTTGGGAGGTGCTCGCAGCGCCGCTCTTCATGCTGCTCGCGATCTTGACCGCGCTCGGGCTCGGCTTCCTGCTCTCCGCGATCAACGTCCGCTACCGCGACGTGCGCTACATGATCCCCGTCTTCCTCCAGGTCCTCCCGCTGCTCTCGGGCGTCATGTTCGCGGTCGACTCGATCCCGGAGAAGTGGCAGTGGATCCTCTCGCTCAACCCGATGACGGCGGTGATCAGCGGGCTGGCGCTGGGCGGTGCTCGACGCGACAGTGCCCGCACCGGCCAGCTCGCCGTCAGCGTCTCCGTCGCGGCCTCGCTCTTCGTCGTCGGCCTCGCGGTGTTCCGCGTCGTCGGAGCCACGCTTCGCGGACACGATCTGATGGCGACCGCGATCGACGCCCAGGGGCTCGGCAAGCGCTACCGGATCGGCGAGCTTCAGGCTGCGTACGGGACGCTTCGGGAGTCGCTCTCGCATGCCGCGAAGCGGCTCACGGGCCAGGAGAGCCGTCGCTCGCCCGAGGAGATCTGGGCGCTCAGAGAGGTGTCGTTCGAGGTGCAGCAGGGCGAGGTGCTCGGCGTCATCGGGCGGAACGGCGCCGGCAAGTCGACTCTGCTGAAGGTGCTCACGCGCATCACCTCGCCGACCGCGGGGAGAGCGGAGATCCGCGGCCGGGTCGGAAGCCTGCTCGAGGTCGGGACCGGGCTTCCACCCCGAGCTGACGGGGCGCGAGAACATCTACCTGAACGGTGCGATCCTGGGCATGAAGCGCCGCGAGATCCAGCAGAAGCTACCCGAGATCGTCGACTTCTCCGGGGTCTCCCAGTTCCTCGACACGCCGGTGAAGCGCTACTCGAGCGGGATGTACGTTCGGCTCGCCTTCTCCGTCGCGGCCCACCTCGAGCCCGAGATCCTGCTCGTCGACGAGGTTCTTGCCGTTGGCGACGCTGAGTTCCAGGCGCGCTGCCTGGGGCGGATGGAGGATCTCGGAGACACCGGACGGACGGTGCTCTTCGTGTCGCACAACATGCAGGCAGTCGCTCAGCTCTGTGACCGCGCGCTGCTTCTCGAAGACGGGCGCATCGTTCGCGACGGGCGGAGCGAGGAAGTCGTCGCGCACTACCTGCAGACCTCGGCGGGAGCCGGCTCCAGCCGGACGTGGTCTGCGGACGAGGCTCCCGGAGACGACCTCGTGCGCCTGCGCTCCGTGCGGATCGTCGACCCCGAAGGCCGGACGGTCGATTACGTCGACGTGAGGCGGCCGGTCGGCGTCGAGCTCGGGTTCGCGGTGCTCGAGAGCGGTGGACCGCCAGTGGTGCCCGAAGATCAAGGTCACGACCGCAGGCCAGATCGCGTTCAACGCGATGGACGTCGACCCGCGCTGGCACGACCCCTCGCCACCGGGCGAGTACGTGGCGACGGCATGGATCCCGGGCAACTTCCTGAACGAGGGCCTCGTCTGGGTGGACGCCGCGGTGTGCTCGATCGACTCGCCGAAGCTCCACCACCACGTGTCCGTACACGAGGCGGTGTCGTTCCACGTGCAGGATCCCGCCGAGGGCGACTCGTCGCGCGGCACCTTCACCGGCCAGTGGCGTGGAGTCGTGCGGCCGCTCCTCGAGTGGACGGCCGAGCGAGCGTGAACGCCGTTCGAGCGCGCTCGCTCAGGTGAGCGCGAACCGCGTGACGTGCGTCGAGCTCGTCGAGCGCGCCCGTGTACGTGTAGCTCCGCTCGGTCAGCGACGCGAGCGAGGCGGGCGAGGAGTACGTGGCCGTCGCGAGCACGCGCGGGTTCGTCGTCGAGAAGCCGCCGCGGTGGAAGCCGGCCGTGTTGCAGAAGACGAGCGTGCCCGCCGGCCCCGTGAACGTCTGCACCGCCTCCGCCGGAACGCGCGCCTCGAGCTCTTCCTCGGTCGGGTAGTTCTGGCCGAGCGGCTGCCAGCTCCCACGCGTCCGCGTACGGGCCGCCCGGCTGGCTGCCGGCGACGTACTGGAACGGGCCCATGTCCTCGTCGACGTCGACGAGGTAGAGGAAGACCTTCAGCAGGTGCTTGTCGTTGTAGTCGCGGTGCCAGCGCTGTGACGAGATGCGCTCGGCCGCCGCGGGCTGCGGCACCGAGTACCAGACGTCGACGTACTCGAGCTTCGACCACATCTCGAGGTACGCGTTCGCGATGTCGAGTAGGCGGTGCGAGGACACGGCCCTGAACCAGGGGTCGTCGAGGCCGAGCGCGACGCCGTAGCTCTGGAGCCGCACGACGAACTCCTTGCCCGGTCTGACCCGCACGTGCTCGCCGCCCGCGGCGAGGTCCGCCTCCGTCGAGGCGACGAACCGGTCGCGCTGCTCCTCGAGGTCGGTCCACTGCCCCGTCTTCGCTGATGACGTCCTGGAAGGAGCGGACGGAGAACCCGTGCTCCCGGACGTCGGACGAGGATGCTTCGCTGGACGTCGTCGAGCTGCGGAGGTGCCTCGCCGAAGCGCGCCCGGCTCGCGCGGTTCGAGAGGAGGCGGTCGTGCAGCTCGTAGGTCGCGCGGATGCCCTGGCGCTCGATCGTCTTCGCCACCCGGTCCGCGCGGTGCGTGAACACGCGATTCACGCGGGATGAGAACTTGGTTCGCTGCCTGTGCATGTTCCTCTGGGGCCGCCGGGCGGCAGTCGCCTACCTTACCCACGGCATCCAGTGACCTCCGTCTTCTACCTCTTCCGCGACGCGCCGCACCGGCGTGCGGCGCTCGAGCTCGAGCCGGGCTCCCCGGCGCGCTACTCGCTCTTCGGGATGGATCAGCTCGCCGAGCGCGGGTACGCGGTGCGGCACAACCTCGAGCGTTCGACGCCCTCGGGCTGGGCGCGGATGACGGGCGCGGCGCTGAAGCGCGGCCTCGAGGGCGCGGGGGGATACGGCGGCGACTTCGCGACCGTGCTCTCGTCGCTCCGGCGGCTGAACCGCGCCGACGTCGTGTTCTCGACCGTCGACACCGTGGGCATCCCGCTGATGCTCCTCGCGCAGGGCCGCGTCGTGCGTTCGCCGTTCGTCTACACGGCGATCGGGCTGCCCGAGCGGCTCGTGCAGCTCCGCTCCGGGCGCATGGAGCGGCTGTACGCGCGGGCGCTCGGCGCGGCGTCCGCGATCGTCGCCTACAGCGAGTACGAGACGGACGAGCTTTCACGATGGCTCCGCGAGCGGGGAGCAGACGTGCCCGTCGAGTTCGTGCCGCTTTGGCGTCGACGTCGAGGCGCTCCGGCCGACGGGCGGCTCCGCCCGACGTCGACGTCGTCTCGATCGGGGCGGACCCCCATCGCGACTTCTCACTGCTCCTCGACGTCGCACGGGCAATGCCGACACGAGCTTCCTCGTCGTGACGACGGCCGAGCGTGCTCGGGCACTCGACGGCCAGTGGCCGGCCAACGTCTCGGTCGAGACCGACCTGCCGTTCGACGAGATGCGCCGGCGGCTCGAGCGCGGGCGCGTCGTCGCCCTTCCTGTGCGCGACAACAGCTACTCGGGCGCGACGACGGTGCTCCTCCAGGCGATGGCGCTCGCCAAGCCGGTCGTCGTCACGCGGACATCCGCGATCGCGACAGGCTACGGGCTCGAGGACGGGGAGAACGTGCGGCTCGTAGCGCCCGGGGACGGTGCCTCGTTCGGCCGGGTGTTGGCGGAGGTGCTCAGCGATCACGAGCTCGCGCGAGCGCTCGGCTCGCGCGCACGCGCGACCGTCGAGCGCGCGCTCTCGTGGGAGCGGTACGTGGGGCGGATCGAAGCGCTCCTCAGAGCGAGCGTCGGCCCCGGCGCCCGGTAGGCAGCAGGATCGCAGGCTATCGTCACCTCGTGCTTGTTCGGGCGGCCGGAGTGGGGGTGCTCGCACTCGGCCTCGGGCTCGCGCTCGTCCTGCTGCGAGGAGACCCGTTCGTCGCGAGTGACCAGGGCGTGTTCCTCAGCGTCGCGGGGAGGATGCTCGACGGCGACCAGCTCTACGCGGAGGTCTTCGACAACAAGGATCCGCTCTTCTTCTACACGTATGCCGGCGCCCTCTGGGTCGGCGGATGGCGCGGCCCGTTCCTGCTCGACGCGGTCTGGGTCGGGCTAGCAGGCGTCTCCGCCGCGCTGCTGGCTCGAGGGATCGGGGCGCCACGCACAGCAGTGGTTGCGAGCTTCTTCGTATACCCCCTGGCCCTGACGGCAGGTTGGTACCTCGTGGGCCTGTCCATGCTCGCTGCTCTCGCGGTTGTCCCGTTCGCGCCGTGGTTCTGGCTCCGAGGGCGGTTCGCCTGGGCCGGCGTCGTTGTCGCTGTGGTGATGCTGCTCAAGCTCAACCTGGCGCCGCTCGCCCTCGCGCCGCTCGGCGCGCTGCTCGCGCTCGGGGCACCGGAGGAGCGTCGGCGGCGCGCGCTTGCACAGGGGGCCTTCGGCCTGGGCGGAGCGCTTGCGACGGCTGCAGCGTTCCTCGGCGTCCGCGGAGAGCTCGGATCGTATCTCGGGGCGATCACGCACAACGTCCACTACTCGAACGCGCGCACGACCGCCGATGGGACGGTTGGTCGCGCTCTCGAGCATCTCAGAGTCGCATGGGATTTCTTCTACGGCGCGGGCCGCTGGCAGGCGCCGCTCGCTGTTCTCGTTCTCGTCGCGTTCGCCGTAGCCGTCGGTCTCGCGTGGGCTCGAGGGACGCGAGCCGAGCGCCTGCTCGGTGCCGTCGCGGCCGCGACGCTCGTAGCCGCGTTCGTCGTGCTCGCCCTGACGGCGTACTGGTGGGAGCACCTTCAGCTGCTCGCATGCCCCGCGACCCTCGTCGCCGCTTCGTTGATCTGGCGTGCCGACGCATCCCTCGGCCGGCGATCGGGAGCAGTCGCGGCGACCGTCGTCACGCTGTTCGCGGGCTGGTCGACGCTCAAAGCACGAGGGCAGCCGGGATGTCTCGCCCCTCTGGACGGGGCATGCCGGTCAGCCCGGGGGCAATCGCGCTCGAGCGCGCCCGCGAGCGCTTTCAGCCCGACGCCCGGCGCGTCACGTACATGGTTCTCGGGTCGAACAGCGAGGGCGGCCACGCCGCGTTCATCGACCGGAAGTTCGATCTCGCCTGCCGGTACTTCCATCTCTATTTCTTCAGCCGGAGCGAGCAGTTCGACGACACGCTGGCGTGCGCCGCCCGCGAGAGCCCGACCTTCGTCCTCGTGACGCTCGGATTCTTCGAGCCGGCCGGGGACGTCCCGGAGTGGAACGCATTCGTCCAGCGCTCCAGGCGACTTCTGGAAGCGCGCTACGAGCTCGTCGAACGAGAGCATCCGGGCGTGCAGGTGTGGAAGCGCCGCTCGGCATGAGTGGCCGCGTGCCGACAGCTGGCCTCCGCGCCGCCGGTCGAGCGGCGCGGCGCTTGGCGCGCACCACGGCGCGTCGCTTCGGAACCGAGGTCGACGTGATCCGCTCTCGCGAGGGCCGGGCCGACCTCGCGCTCTTTCACGAGTTCGCGCCGCCGCCCTCGGGCGGTGGCCACCAGTTCCTGCGGGCCCTCACGCGCGAGCTCGCAACGCGCGGCGTCACCGTCGAGCTCAACCGCGTCTCCGCCGAGACGCCGGCCTGCCTGTTCAACTCGTTCAACTTCGACTTCGCGCGCCTGCGGCGCTTCGCGGACCGCGGCGCGCGGATGGTGCACCGCGTCGACGGCCCGATCGGCGTCTACCGCGGCTTCGACGACGGCACGGACGAGCGGATCGCGCAGGTCAACGCCGAGCTCGCCGCCGCGACGATCCTCCAGTCCCGGTTCTCGCTCGAGAAGCACCGCGAGCTCGGGATCGAGCTGCGCGACCCGGTGGTCGTCCCCAACGCCGTCGACCCGGCGATCTTCCATCCGCCGGCGAACCGGAGCCGCTCGAGGGGAGGAGCGCCCGGCTCGATCGCGACGAGCTGGTCGGACAACCCCCGCAAGGGCGCCGACACGCTCGCCTGGCTCGACCGCAACCTCGACCACGCGCGCTTCGAGCTCACGTTCGCCGGGCGGCGCGCCGACCGCGTTCGAGCGCAGCTCGCGTCGTCGGCCCGCTCGACTCGCAGGCGCTCGCCGCGCTCCTCCGGACACAGGACATCTACATCGCCCCGAGCCGGGACGATCCGTGCTCGAACGCGCTCCTCGAGGCGCTCGCGTGCGGTCTTCCGGCGGCCTACCGCGACAGCGGCGGCCACCCCGAGCTCGTCGGCGACGGCGGCCTGCCGTTTCGCGAGGACGAGGAGCTCGGCGAGGTCCTCGAGCGACTCGTCGTCGAGCTCGACGAGCGGCGAGCGGCGATTGCGGCCCGCCCGATCTCGTGGGTCGCGGATCGCTACCTGGAGGTCCTCGGCCTCCGAGTCGAGACCTAGAATCCCGCGACCGTGGAGAACTACCTGCGACGAGGCGTGCGCGGCGTCAGCTACCGCGTCGGCAAGCGGCTCGACCGCGCCGCCGTCTCGCGCGCCCACGACGTGCTCTACCTGTCGGATGCGTGGACCGAGGCGAGCTGGCTCGGCGCCCAGGCGCTCAAGAACCCGCTCGACCTCTGGGTCTACCAGGAGATCATGGTCGAGACGCGGCCCGAGCTCGTCGTCGAGACCGGCACGTACCGTGGCGGGAGCGCGTTCTTCCTCGCCTCGATCTGCGACCTGCTCGGAGTCGGCGAGGTCGTCTCGATCGACATCGAGCCGGTGCGCGACGACTACCCGGCGCACCCGCGGATCACGTACCTCGGCGGGCGCTCCTCGACCGACCCCGACGTCGTCGCCGACATCCGCGCACGCGCCGAAGGGAAGCGGACGCTCGTGATCCTGGACTCGGATCACTCGCAGGCGCACGTCGAGGCCGAGCTCGCCGAGTATGCGCCCCTCGTGCCCGTCGGCGGCTACGTGATCGTCGAGGACTCGAACATCGGGCAGATCCGCAAGGACCTGCTCCCCGGCCCGCTGCGAGGCGATCGAGGCCTTCCTCGCCCGGACGGACGAGTTCGAGATCGACCGCGACGCGCGAGAAGTTCCTGATCACCTAGAACCCGAGCGGCTACCTGCGCCGGGTGCGTTAGGCGCAGGCGATCCGTCGCAGCTGCGTCGTTCGACGACGCGCCGACGACGCGCACGGGGCCGCCGACGTCGCCAGAGCACGAGACCGGCGGCGGTTCCCTCCGCGACGCGTCGACCGGCGAGCTCGATGCCCGGCTGCGTGAAGACGTAGTCCGCGCGCAGCGGATTCCCCGGCGCGAGCTCGAGCGCACCCGATCGCGGCCACGTCGACGCGCTCGATCGGGAGGCCGTCCGGAACCGAGTTGTCGATGTACGCAGCGCGGTCGACGGACGAGTTGAAGAACTCGGTCAGGAAGAGCGCGTGCCGCTCGAGGGCGGAGCCGCATGTCGTGTCCACGTAGAGCTTGGTCACGGAGCCGTCGTCCGCGAGCCGCTCGTCGATCCAGGCGCGCTCGAGGCCGCCCGCGAAGACGAGGTCCTCGGGCGCCCCGATCAGGCGCTCCCACGCGAAGGCCGACATGGCTGCGAAGACGGCGGCCACGGCCAGCGGGAGTGCCACTCGGGCAACCCTCCGCGGCAGGAAGAGCGTCGCCGCGAGCAGCCCGATGACGAAGAGCGCGAGGGCGAGGCGCCCGGAGGCCGGCCCGGGCCCGGCGAGCTCCGCCTCGATCCGCACCCAAAGCGCGCCCGGGACGGTGTCGATGCCGGCCTCGTTCGCGAGCTGGCGGAAGGGCAGGACGAGGGAGATCACCAGCACCGCGACGGCTCCGAACGCGGTCGCGACGAGCGGTCGCGGCAGGCCGGAGGCGAGCCAGACGACGAGCCCGATCAGCCACAGCGGGAGGAGGTAGAACCCGTAGCGGTCGTGGAGCCGGTCGAAGCCCCAGGGGGTGCTCGTGAACGCGGCGACGACCAGGAGCCCGAAGACGTTGGCCGAGGCGAACAGCGCGACGAACGCGGCCGCCGGGCGCGATCCCGTTCTCCCGGCCCGCGCGAGCTCCCAGAGCACGATCGGCGCGACCGCGACCGGCACGATCGCGAGGTAGACGGCGAAGTCGCCGAGGTGGTAGACGACCCACTTTCCGACCTCGAGCGGGTCGTAGCCGCGCCAGAGCACCGAGTAGGCGCCGAGCGAGTCCGACGCCGACGCGCCCGAGGCGAGCCTCGCGGCGAAAGCGAGCACGCCCAGCACGAACGGCAGCGCCGTCGGCCAGAAGCCGATCAGGTCGGCGCGCGTCCGGGGCCTCGCCACCGGGCGCGATCAGCCAGAGGGCGGCGAGGGCGCCGACCCACGTCGCGTACAGGATCCCGAACTGCGGCCGCGTGAGGAAGGCGGCGGCGATCGCTGCGAGGAGCGCGAGCTGGCGGAGGACAGTCGGCCGCTCCAGCGCCATCGCGATGGCGTAGAGGGCCCAGGCGGCGGCGAGGTACGAGAGGCTCTCGGTCATCACGGTCGCGACCGAGATGGAGGAGGGGATGGCGACGGACAGGGCTGCTGCGAGCACGGCCCACCAGGCGGAGACGAGCCGCCGCGCGAGCAGGTACACGGGCACGGCCGTCAGCGCGAAGAAAAGCGCGTTCGCGGCCTTGAACCAGTCGTACGCCGCGTCGACGCTCCCCGCGAGGCGAAGGATCGCCGCGAGCACGATCGCGAGGAGCGGCCCGAAGCCGTACTCCTCGCCGCGGAGCGTGAGGCCGTCGCCCTCGACGAGCGAGGACGCCGCCGATCACGTAGCGCTCCTCGTCCGGATGGACACGCGGCCCGTCGACAGCCCGTCGCGAGCAGGGTGTAGAAGGCGAAGCGCGCCGACCACGACCAGGCCGAGCACCATCGCCGGTCGCCGGTCCTTGCCCGTCGCGCGCGGATGCTTCCGCTCGGCCGACCCCGTCTCGAGGGTCGACGCCGTCTCGAGGTCCGTCGCCACGCTCGCGGCGATGCTAGCCGCCGCGACGGGGACACCTTCTTCGTCGGCGCCGCTATCCTCGCGACCCCGATGAACGTCACGAGGCACGCGCGGCGCTTCGCCGCGCCCGTCGCTCGGCCGCTCCGACGCGCCGCGGTCGGTGCGCGGACGCGAGACTGGGCGCCCCACTCGCGCCTGTTCGTCCTCGGCGACACGTTCGGCTGGGCGCTCGACGACGAGGCGGCGTACGTGTCCGGCGTCGCGGGTCGGGCCGGCTACCAGCTCGGCCCGCCGGGCTGGGCCCGTTATGCCCGCGACCAGGTCGTCTTCCACACGAGTCACTTCGCAGCGCTCGACCCGCTCTGGACCCGCTCATCTCACCGGCTCGGGCTCGCGTACTTCCACGGCCGCCCCGGCACGCCGGGCTACCCCGAGTTCGACCGGGCCTTCGCGGCACTCGAGCGCGATCCGGCCCGGTTCGACCGCGTACAGGTGACGCATCGCGAGATGGAGGAGATCGTCGTCTCGGCGGGCGTCGCGCCTGCGAACGTCCACCGGATCCCGATCGGGATCGAGCTCGACCGCTTCCCGGTCGGCGACGACGCCAGACGTCGGGCGGCGCGAGGGGCGCTCGGCGCTTCCACAGGACGCGTTCGTCGTCGGCTCGTTCCAGAAGGACGGTGTCGGCTTCGAGGACGGCCTCGAGCCGAAGTCGATCAAAGGCCCCGACGTGCTCGTGGACGCGCTCGAGGCGGCGCGACGCGAGCTCGACGACCTCGTCGTGCTTCTCACCGGCCCCGCGCGGGGCTACGTGCGCCGGGAGCTCGAGCGACGCTCGGTCCCGCACGTCCACCGGCTGCTCCCGACGCGTGACGGGCTCACGACCGCCTACCACGCGCTCGATGCGTACGTCGTCGCGTCGCGACAGGAAGGCGGGCCGAAGAGCATCCTCGAGTCCATGGCGACGGGCGTTCCGCTCGTCACCACGCGGGCCGGGCAGGCCCCAGACCTCGTCGTCGACGGCGAGAACGGGATCCTCGTCGACGTCGAGGACGCCGAGGCGATCGCGGCCGCGCTCGTGCGCATCCACCGCGATTCGGAGCTCGCGACGACGCTCCGCGCGGCCGGGCGGCTGACAGCGAGCGAGAACTCCCACGAGCGCCTCGCGTTGCGCTGGGAGGCGCTGCTCGACGGGTTCGCGGAGCGACCCGGTGGATAGCGAACGCGTCGCGCGCTACGGCCGCGCCGCGACCCGCTGGGGAAAGCTCGCTCGTCGGCGGCCGTGCGCGAGCCGGGGCTCCGCGTGTTCTACGGCTGGGACCGAATCCCCGCGCCCGGCGAGCAGGTCGCGGGCGGCACCGCGAAGCTGCAGAAGCTCGCCGAGCGCTGGCCCAACCACCCCACGGACTTCTCGCTCCTCTACCTCGGCACGACGTACCTGCCGCGCGACCTGCGACCGCTGCTCTGGCTCGCGCGTCGCAGCGCGCGCGCGGATCGTCGTCAACCAGGACGGCGTCGCCTACCCGGGCTGGGCGGGCGACCGGACAGACGAGCTCAACGCGCCGCTCCGTCGCGCGGTGCTCGCGGCCGACCACGTCGTCTACCAGAGCGCGTTCAGCAAGCGTTCCTCGGACGAGTTCCTCGGTCAGCCGAGCGGATCGTGGGAGATCCTGCCGAACGCGGTCGACGTCGAGCGGTTCACGCCTGGCACACCGCCGGTCGACGGCCCGGTCGTGCTGCTCGGGGGCGACCAGACGCAGGCCTACCGGCTCGAGTCGGCCTCGAGACGTTCCGGCACGTCGTCGACGAGCACCCGACCGCGCGCCTCGTCGTCAGCGGTCGCCTCGTCTCCGATCCGGAGCCGACGCTGCGCCGCCTCGCGCTCCGCGACGCAGTCGACTTCCTCGGCGGGTACACGCAGGCCGACGCACCCGACGTCTTCCGCCGTGCGCACGTCCTGCTCCACACGAAGGTCAACGATCCCTGCCCGACGATGGTGATCGAGGCGATGGCCTGCGGCGTCCCGGTGGCGTACGCGGCGAGCGGCGGGACAGCGGAGCTCGTCGAGGACGAGGCAGGCATCGGCGTCCCGCACTGACGACGGCTTCGACCGCGACGAGCCGCCCTTCGCCGGAGGCGCTCGCCGCCGCCGTGTCCGGGGTGCTCGCCGAGCGCGAGCGGTTCGCCGCAGGCCGCGCGGCGGCGGGCGGTCGAGCGCTTCGCTCTGGCCGACTGGCTCGACCGCCACGCGGCGATCTTCGCCGAGCTCGTCGGTCAGGACGAGGGCGCGCCCAGGTAGCCCTGGACGCGGCCGCGGAGCGTCGCGGCGTGGAACGACGCCCGCGTGAGGTCTCCGTGGGCGAGCGAGGCGCCGATGCCCCCGAGCGGTCGGAGCAGCATGCGGGCTGTCGTGCGCGCCCCGTACCCGTGGCGGCGGAGAATCCAGCCGACGCTGGCGCCGTCCCGGAGCCCGACCGACCGCAGCTCGTCGGGCGTGTAGCGCTTCACCGCGTGCGTGACGACGAGCGTCGGGTCGTACTCGATCCGCGCGCCCGCGCGCAGCGCGCGAACCACGTACTCGATCTCCTCGCCCGACGACCAGAGCGACCCCGAGCCGAGCCCGAGCCGCTCGTCGAAGGCTCCGACGCGCTCGACGAGCTCGCGGCGGAGGAAGACGGTGAACGAGATCACACGGTTCCAGAGGTTGCTCGCGTCGAGCACGGCTGCGTCCTGCTCCCACGAGGCGTCCGACATCCCGTCGCTCGCGACAGCGCGGCCGGTGAGGCCGTCCAGCCCGCCGTCGTCGGCGAAGCGAGTCGCAACTCGCTCCAGGAGATCCGGCGCATAGGCACAGTCGTCGTCGGGGAACGCCACGAGATCGGCGCTGAGCGAGGGCAGCGCAACGTTCCTGGCACGGGACAGCCCGCGGGTCGGAGCGGAGATGGAGCATCTCGAGCCCGGGGTGCGCGGCGAGCAGCGCCGCGACCCGGTCGTCGGCGTTCTGGTCGACGACGACGAGCCGGAACGCCCGATGCGTCTGCGCCTCGAGCGAGGCGAGCAGCGCCTCGAGGGGCTCCGTGCGGTCGACCGTCGCGACGACGAGGTCGAAGCGGAGATCTCGAGCCGCTTCCGCCACCGGCGCAGGCTACCCTCAGCCGGCCGTGGCCACCCCGCTCGTCTCGGTCCTCCTCGCCGCCCGCGACGCGGAGACGACCGTCGCGGAGGCCGTCGAGGGCGTGCTCGGTCAGACGAACGCAGATCTCGAGCTCCTTGTGGTCGACGACGGATCGGTCGACCGTACGGGGGACGTGCTCGGCGCGGTCGACGACGCGAGGCTTCGCGTGATTCGCAATCGCGAGCCGCTCGGGCTTGCGGGTGCGCTCAACGTCGGTCTGGACGCGGCGCGCGGGTCGTACGTGGCGCGGATGGACGCAGACGACGTCGCGTTGCCGGGCTGGCTGGAGCGGCTTCTTGGCCGCATCCGCTCGGCTCCGACGGCCGCAGTGGTCGGTGCTGCCGTGATCGATCTGCACCCAGGCGGATCGCTCGGCACGGTGCACCGGATGCCCGTCGGCGCGCGGGCGATCCGGTGGGCGGCGCTCTTCTCGTCGCCGTTCTTCCACCCGACCGTGCTCGTCGACCGCGCCGTGCTCGATCGGCATGGGCTCCGCTACGACACGTCGTTCGCCGAGAGCGAGGACTACGACCTGTGGACACGGCTACTCTCTGTTGCTGAAGGTGACAACGTAGCCGAGCCGCTCGTCTGCTATCGCAGGCACCCCGGCCAGGCCTCGGACCGGCGGGCTGCCCTGCAGCGCGAATGCCAGCAGCGCGTCGCAGCGGCACAGATCGAGCGGCTCTGCCCTCAGATGCACGCCGAGCGAGTCGAGCTGGCCTGGCTGGTGGGTGCGCGTCGCCGCATTGCCCGACGGGTCCGAAGCCGACGCCGCGGCGGCGCTCACCCAGCTCGTCGACGCGTTCGAGCGGAGCTTCGGCGGCGACGAGGCTCGTCGTGCCGCCGCCCGCGCGCTCGCGGCGGCGCGTGGGAGCGACCGCGACGTGCTCGTGCGGGCGGCGCTCAGGCTCGACCCCGGGCTTCCACGCCGCGCGATCGCTCGGGCCCGCAGCCGGCGCGCCGATCGTGCCGAGCGCCGAGCGGCGGAGCGCTGGCTGCGGCGCCGATCCGGCGCGGCGCCGATCGCGCTCACGATGGTGCTTCCCGAGCCGACGCCCTATCGGAGCCCGATGCTCGAACGTCTGGCCGACCGGCCGGAGCTCGACCTGACCGCGATCTACGCCGGAGGCTCGGTTCAGCGACGATCGTGGGCTCTCGAGCTCGGGCACCGCGCCGTGGTGCTGGACGGCCACCGGGTTCCCGGCGCAGGGCGTGTGCTCCGGCACGACTACCCCATCTCCTTCGACGTCTTCGGCGCACTGGACAAGTCGCGGGCCGGAGGTCGTCGTGGTGTCGGGCTGGAGCACATTCGCCTCGCAGGCCGCGATCGCGTGGTGCCGTCTCCGGCGGGTGCCGTACGTGCTGCTCGTCGAGTCGAACGACCGCGACGCACGACCAATCTGGCGTCGTGGCGTGAAGCGAGCCCTCGTCCCCTCGGTGGTGCGAGGCGCCGCGCATGTGCTTGTGGTCGGCTCGCTCGCGCGAGAATCGGTGCTCGCGCGTGGCGCCGACCCGGCGCGGATCGACGTCTTCGCGGACACGGTCGACGTCTCCGCCTTCGCCGATCGGGTCGACGCGCTCCAGCCGCGGCGCGACGCGTTTCGCGCGGAGATCGGGCTCGGCGCCGACGACGTCGTCGTTCTCTCCGTGGCGCGGCTCGCACCGGAGAAGGGTCTCGACACGCTGGTGCGGGCCGTCGCAGCGGCCGATGATCCGCGGCTGGTTCTCGTTGTCGCGGGCGCAGGCCCGGAGCGGGAGCGCCTTGCCGACCTCGCCCGGCGCGAGGGTGTCCGCCTCGAGCTTCTTCCGCACGTCGAGTGGGAGCGGATCGCCGAGCGGTACCTCATCGCGGACGTGTTCGCCCTCCTGTCCACGCACGAGCCCTGGGGCGTCGTCGTCAACGAGGCCGCGGCATCCGGGCTGCCGCTCGTCCTCTCCGATCACGTCGGGGCGGCGTACGACCTGCTCGAGGACGGACGGAACGGGCTGCTCGTCCCTGCCGGCGATCCCGCCGCTGCAGGTGAGGCGATCCGCGCACTCGCCGCCGATCCGCGGCGACGTGCGGCGATGGGCGCGGCTTCGCGGGAGATCGTGAGCGGCTGGGGCTACGAGCCGAGCATCGAGAACCTCGTCCGCGTCGTCAGCCGGGTCGTCGGCGGTCAGGACACCGCGCTGACTGCCTCCCGGTAGATCGCGACCTGCTGCGCCGTCACGTCGTCCCACGTCGAGCGCGACGCCGCTCGCAGCGCTCCCTCGGCGAGACGCGCCCGCAGTGCAGCATCGCCGAGTACGCGCTCGATCGCGCCGACCGTGGCGTTCAGGTCGTACGGCACGACGAGTGCCTCGCCGTCCTCGAACATGGACGCGACCCCCGTCCGGTCCGAGACGATCACCGGCGTGCCCACCGCGGCCGCCTCGGCGGCCACGAGGCCGAAGTTCTCACCGCCCGACGCGAGCACGAACACGTCCGCCCTCCGGAACAGGTCGTACGGCGGCCCCGGGGTCGCAGGGAGGAGATGGACGCGCCCGCGGGTCGTCGGCTCCACCACCGCGGCGCGCACGGCGCTCATCGTCCCGTGGCGGTCGTCGGGGCCGGCGAGCACGACGTGGAGCGCAGGCACACGGCGTGCGGCCTCGAGCAGGTGCTCGATCCCCTTCTCCGCGGCGATCCGCCCGACGTACAGGGCGACGGGCGCCTCGTCGGGCACGACCCCGTCGAGCGGGTCGAGCCCGGTGGGCGGCGGCGGATCGGGGAACGCGTTCCCGCGCAGTCGGACGCGCTCCGGATCCACGCCGCAGTCGATCGCGTCCTCACGCTCGCGCTCGGACGAGACGATCACGAGCCGCGCGTCGCGCGCAACCCCGCGAGCGACGGTCGCGTCGAAGGCGCGCTTGAGGGTCACTTTCCGCAACCGGGGGCGGAGCATGCCGACGGGCTCGAACACGTACGGGACGCGCCTGCGGCGACACCAGGCCGAAGCGAACGTCGTCACGGGATCCCGGAAGCCCATCAGGTGCGCGACGTCCGGCCGCTGGAGGCGCCTGAGGTGAGCGGGCAAAGTCGGCGTGATGCCCATCCACCGGTACCGCACCGGGGTCGCAAGGTACGTGACGCGCGCGCCCTCGATCGTGTCGACCTGTGTGCGGCGCGAAGGACGCTCGCTCACGTCGCGGAGCGTCGTGGTCACGACTTCCACGTCGTGACCGAGCTGCACGAGCCGTGCGACGAGCTCGTGTGCGACGACGACCGGCCCACCGAAAGCGTGCGCGGGCCAGTACGCGGGGCTGGCGAACAGAATCCGGAGCGGGGGGCTCACGCGCGGGAGCCTACGTCGAAGATCGTCTAGCGTCCGCGGTCGATGTCCATAGACCCACGCCCCAGGATCCTCGTCCTCAACCAGTACTACTGGCCGGGTGTCGAGGCGACGGCGCAGCTGCTCGCGCAGCTCTGCGAAGCGCTCGCTCGCGACTACGAGGTGACCGTGGTGACCGGGCCCCTCCGTGGCTTCGAGCTGCCGGCCGAGGAGTCCAGGAACGGTGTGCGCATCGTCCGCGTCCGCTCGACGGCGTACGAGCGCTCGCAGATCCACCTGCGGGCTGCGAACTACGCCAGCTATCTCGGCGACACGGTGCTCACCGCGCTCCGCGGCGCACGACCCGACCTCGTGCTCTGCATGACCGACCCGCCGATCGTCGGCGACGTAGGGCTCGTTGTCGCACGTCGTTTCGGCGTCCCGCTCGTCGTGATCAGCCAGGACGTCTTCCCGGAGATCGCCGAGCGTGTCAAACGGCTCGAGCAGCCTCTCGTCCTCGGCGCGCTCCGCGGGCTCGTGGCTCTCTACCTCCGCCGCGCCGACCGTGTCGTGGCGATTGGCGACACCATGAAACATCGGCTCGAGCAGAAGGGGGCACCTGCCGATCGAGTCGCCGTGATCCCGAACTGGGTGGACACCACCGAGCTGACCCCAGGGCCGCGCTCCAACACGTGGTCGGCGGAGCACGAGCTCGACGGTCGGTTCGTCGTCATGCACTCGGGCAACATCGGCCACGCCCAGGATCTCGACACGCTCGTCCGCGCCGCGACCTTCCTGCGCGACCTGGAGTCGCTTCGGATCGTCGTGATCGGCTTCGGCGCCCGCCACGGCGAGGTGACACGTCTCGCACAACGGCTCGAGGTGACGAGCACGGTGCACTTCCTGCCCTACCAGCCTCGAGAGATGCTCCCGCTCTCGCTCGCTTCCGGCGACCTCCACTATGTCGGCCTCGCGCGCGGCCTCGCCGGGTATGTCGTTCCGAGCCGGGTCTACGGGATCCTCGCCGCCGGCCGGCCCGTGCTCGTCTCGGCCGATCGCGAGAGCGAGACCGTCCGGCTGGTGGAGGAGGCCCGATGCGGGGTGGTCGTGCCTCCCGGACGGCCGGAGCTCGTGGCGGGGGTGATCCGCGACGTAATCGAAGGGCAGGTGTCGCTCGACGGGATGGGGGAGCGCGGCCGTGCGTGGGCCGAGCGAGAGGCCGACCAGGAGGTCGCGTTCGACCGCTACCGCCGGCTCATCGGCGAGCTGGCGGTGCCCAATAGCTCGCGATAGAGCGAATCGATGTCGTCCACCAGGCGGATGACGGAGTAGCGCTCGAGCACGCGCTCCCGCCCGAGCCGACCCATCTCGGCGCGCCGGGCGGGATCGCGAGCGAGCATCTCGAGCCGTTCCGCCATCGCATGCGTGTCCCCCATGCGGACGACGAACCCCGTCTCGTGGTCGTCGATCAGGTCGGGGATCCCGCCGACCTTCGTCGCGACCACCGGTCGCCCGGCTGCCATGGCCTCGATGATGGTCACGGGTGTGCCCTCGTTCGCGGAGCTGATGACGACCGCGTCGCACACGGCGTACCACGCCGCCACGTTCTCCTGGTAGCCGAGGAAGAGGCACGACTTGGCGATCCCGAGATCGTGTGCGCGCTGCTCGAGGCGTGGCCGGTCGTCGCCGTCGCCGACGAGCACGAGTAGCGCGTCGATCCCGCGCTCCCGGGCTCCCGTGAGCATCGTGAGCAGGTCCTCCGTCCGCTTGACCGCGGTCATCCGGCCGAACCAGCCGACGACGAACTTCTCGGCCGGGATCCCGTGCCGCCGACGCACCTCCGCCGGGTCGCCGTCGAAGTCGACGCGCGGCTCGAGCTCGATCCCGAGTCGCACGACCGAGAACTTGCTCTCGGGTGCCACCCGAAGCCGCACGAGCTCGTCTCGCACCTCGGGGCTGACGGCGATCAGTCGATCGGAGATTCGCGCCAGAGCAGTCTCGATCGCGCGGAACAGGAGCGTTCCCGCGGCTCCGAAGTACCCCCGGAGCACGTGGCCGTGGAACGTGTGGACGATGATGGGCCGCCGGCCCGACAGGAGGGCGCCCACTCTCCCGACCGCGCCGGCCTTCGCCGTGTGCGTGTGGACGATGTCCGGACGAACCCTGCGGATGATGCGCGCGAGGCGCCACGCCGCGAGCGCGTCGCGCAGCGGCGACAGCTCGCGTGACAGCCCGCGCAGCGGAACGACCTGGACGCCCGCCTGCTCGGCGACGAACTCCATCGACTCCTCGCCGGGTGCGACGTCGCCCGCGACGAGCATTGTCTCGTATCCGCGGTCTGCGAGCCCGCGGGCAAGGTACGTGACGTGGAGCGCAGGCCCCCCGACGTTGAGTCGCGCGATCACCCGCACGATCCGGATCGGCCGCCCCTCGACACGCTTCTTCATCGCGGGCGAGCGTAACTACACTCGCCCCGTGGCCGTGGCGAAAGCGCTCTTCTGGGGCTCGCTCGGCGCGCTCGCCTGGACGCACGTCGGCTACCCGCTCGCCACGGGGACGCTTGCCCGTGTTCGGCAGCGTCGCGTCGCCAAGGACCCGTCGTGGGAGCCGCGGGCGGCGGTGATCGTCGCTGCCCACAACGAGGAGGCCGTGATCGAGCGCCGGCTCGAGAACCTGCTCGCGCTCGACTACCCGCGCGACCGGCTCGAGATCGTCGTCGCCTCCGACGCCTCCACCGATCGCACGAACGAGCTCGTCGAGGCCGTGGCCAGACGCGAACCGCCCGTGCGGCTGCTGGACTGCCCGCGCGGTGGGAAGGTCGCGGCGCAGGATCGCGCCGTTCGCGAGACGGCGGGCGAGGTGGTCGCGTTCTCGGATGCCAATGCGACCTGGGCACCCGACGCCCTCCGGAAGCTCGTTGCGAGCCTCGCCGATCCCGACGTCGCGTACGTCTGCGGACGTCTCCGGCTCGAGGACGCCGACGGCTCGAACCGCGAAGGCCTCTACTGGCGCTACGAGCTCTGGCTCCGCGAGCAGGAGTCCCGGCTGGGATCGGTGACCGGAGGAAACGGCTCGATCTACGCCCTGAAGCGGGACGACTACATCGAGGTCGATCCACGTTGGGGACACGACCTCGCCTTCCCCTATCGGATGGTGCAGGCGGGGCGGCGCGCGGTCTACGAGCCGGCAGCGCTCGCATTCGAGAAGCCCACCCCGACCAACGAGACGGAATACGCCCGCAAGGTCCGGATGTTCGAGCACTGCTGGGAGATCACCCTCCGCGGGTCGATGCTGCGCCGCCTGCCGCCCGGCTACCTCGTCTCGATCCTCTCCCACCGGGTGCTCCGCTACGGGAGCGGGCTGCTCCACGCCGCGCTGCTGGCGACGAGCGTCCTCCTCGCGCCCGAGGGGTGGCCCTACGCGCTGGCGCTCCTCTGCCAACTCGCTCTGCTCGCCGCCTTCGCGGCGGGCGTCCCGATCGCGCGGTACTACGTGTACGTCACCTGGGCGACCGTGCAGGCGCTCTGGAACTACCTCCGCCGCGGTGTGCCCGGCGGCCTGGGACACGGCGGCCACACGGTGAACCGCGCTGTCCGACGATCGCGCTCGCCGGGCTCGGTCTGCGCCCTGACGCAGCCCGCTCGCTCGCTGCCGCGGCGCTTGCCGATCAAGCTCGAGGACGGCGGGCCGATCCTCTTCCGCCAGATGCGGGTCGGGAAGGACGGGGTCGACTTCGACGTGCTCAAGCTGCGCACGATGGTGGTCGGCGCCGAGGGCAAGGGCGCCGGGTACGCGGTCGACCGCGGCGACGCACGGATCACGCGCGTCGGCAGAGTTCTCCGGCGTACGTCGATCGACGAGCTCCCGCAGCTGTGGAACGTCGTCCGCGGCGACATGTCGGTGATCGGTCCCCAGGCCGACGCTTCGCTACCAGGTCGACCGCTACACCCCACGTCAGCGCAAGCGGCTCGACGTCCGTCCAGGACTGACCGGGTGGGCACAGATCCACGGCCGCGCGACGCTACCGTGGAATGACCGGATCGACCTCGACGTGTGGTACGTCGACCATCGCTCCGTACTCGTCGACCTGACGATCCTCCTCCGCACCCCGCTCGCGCTGTTCGGAGGCACCTACAGGGGCTCGAGCGGCGGCTTGCGCTAGCCGACTCGCTCGACGATCGTCCGCATCGGACACTACGCTCGCGCCGTGCAGGCTCGGCGTTCGGGCCGAAACGTTGCGCGTCTGGCGGCATATTGCGTGATCGCCGCGGCCGCGATCATTGCGGTGCGAAACGCGATGGTCTACCCGGCATTTCTGGGGTACGACGCGCGCGAGGCGATCGACTACGCTCAGCTGCTCGTGGAGGAGGGTCGGCTCCCCGATGCGACCGGGAGCTACTACACACCGCCTGCGTTCTTCGCAGTGGGCGGGCTGGGAATCGAGTTCTTCGACTGGCTCGGCCTCGACCGCCCCGAGCGTGCCGGGCAGATCTTCAACGCACTCGCGGCGGTCGGCACGCTGCTGCTGCTGCTCGCTCTCGTGCGCCTGCTCTGGCCTGGGCGGGACGTCCTGCATCTCGCGGCGGTCGTGTTCTTCGTCGCCTGCCCGGTCGTCATGAAGTCCGCCGCGATGTTCCACCCCGAGCCGCTGTCCATGTTGCTCTCGACCGCTGCGCTCGTCCTCGCTGCGAGGATCCTCGTCCACTCGGACTACCGGCTGCGCGCGGCGGTCCCGCTCGGGCTGATGCTCGGTCTTTCGCAGCTCGTCCGCGCCTGGACGCTCTGGACCTTCGGTGTCGTCATCGTCGTGCTTTTCATCGCGGCCGTCACACGCGCGCGCGACCGTCGCCCGCTCATCGGTGTGATCGCTGTCGTCGCAGCGATCGCGATCCTCGTTCCGGCACCGTGGTACGCGCACCAGGTCGGTCGATACGACAGCGCCGTGTTCGGGCAGCCGCACCCCGACGAGCCGATCTGGTCACGTCGGCCACTCGGGTTCTTCGTCGACGCAGGCTTGCCGCAGCTCGTGACGAGGCCGTACCGCCCGTCGTTTTCGCGTCAGTTCGTCCCCATCGCCTACACCGAAGCCTGGGGCGATTACTTCGGAGTCTGGAGATGGTTTCCGCGTGACGAGCGGCCCTCGCCCCGCGTCCACCGAGAGCTCGTGACGATGTCGGTCATTGGTCTGCCGTTCACCCTCGTCGCCATCGCCGGATGGCTGGCGCTCCTCGGTCTCGTCGTCCGCCATCCCGGGCGCTTCACCGAGCACCAGCTCGTGGTTCTGCTTCCGCTCGCCGCACTCGCCGGGGTCGTCTACTTCGCGACGGCTTACCCGACTCCCGACGGGGACACGGTGAAGGGGTCGTTCATGCTGACGGCGGTTCCCGCCTGGGCGGCATGCTTCGGCTTTGCGTTCGATGGGCTCCGGTCGCGGTTCAGACGGTTCTCTCTCGTGTTCATCGTTGCGCTCGCCGTGCTCGCTCTCGCCGGGGCGCCATTCCTCGTCGCGGTCGCGGAAGGGTGACCGAGCGGCGCGCATCCGACGAATGGCCGTATCTGCGCGCAGCGTGCTCGGTTGTCGCCGTGCTCGTCGTCGCGGAGCTCGCCGGGTGGGTCGTCAACCGCCTCGCGAATGACCAGCCAACGGCGCTCGAGCTGACCGAGAGGTGCCTCCGCCGGGAGAAGTTCCTCCCGGTCGAGTCGATCGGAGCCGACCCCATCGCGCGAACTGCGCGTGGTGGCGCTCTCGCGACCCGCGTCGAGGGCAACGGCGTACACGTCCTGATCGCGAAGTCGGACGAAGAAGCAGCGGAGCTCGCCAACTCGTATCTCCGGACCGAAGGGCGGAGCATCGAGCTCCGCGTCGACGTTCGCGGGCGCGTCGTCTACGTATGGGAGCGGCCATACGCGCCCTCGCCGACGCAACGCCAGGGCATGTACGACTGCTGGTACGAGTGACGGAAACCAGCGTGCCGCACCCAGCTACCCTCAGACGTCGGATGACAGCGGTCCTCTTTACCTGCGCAGGTCAGCGCGTCGACATCGTGAGCGCCTTCGGCGCGTGCCGGCGCCACGACCGTCGCCGCCGACCTCGACCCGCTCGCGCCGACGCTCTACCACGCCGACCACGCCGCGCTCGTCCCTCGGGTCGACGACCCCGGCTACGTGGCCGCGCTCACCGCGCTCGTCGCCGAGCACGACGTGCGTCTTGTCGTTCCGCTCACGGATCTCGACCAGGAGATCGTCTCGGCCGCACGTGACGAGCTCGCGCCGGCGCTCGTCCTCGCCCCGAGCCCCGCGGTGTGCCGCACGATGGGCGACAAGTACCTCGCCCACCGCTTCTTCGTGGAGCACGACATCCCGAGCCCGCGGACGTGGCTCCCCGGCGAGGGTCCGGGCGACGCCCGCTTCCCTGCTGCTGGTCAAGGTGCGCGAGGGGTTCGGGTCCCGTCACATCTATCGCGCCGAGGATCGCGAGCAGCTCGACTTCCACCTCCGGCACACGCCCGTCGACTCGATGGTGCAGGAGTGTTGTCGGGGCGAGGAGTTCTCGATCGACGTCTTCTCCGACGTTGACGGCCGCTGCCTCAACGCGATCCCCCGCTCGATGATCCAGTCGAAGGGCGGGGAGTCGATCAAGGGTCGCTCGCTGCAGGATCGCGAGCTGATCGAGCACGGCGCGCGTGTCGCCGAGGAGATCGGGATCGTCGGGCCTGCGAACATCCAGTGCTTCCGCGAGCCCGACGGATCGCTTCCCGTGACGGACGTCAACCCGCGCTTCGGCGGGGCATTCCCGCTGCCGCTCGCGGCGGGGAGCCGGTACCCCGAGCTCGCGCTCGCGCTCGCGCGCGGCGAGCGTCCCGAGCCGCGGCTCGGAGAGTTCCGCGCCGGCGTCGTGATGACGCGCTTCTTCTCCGACCTCTGCCTCGTCGAGGACGGGGCGGGCACGCTCGTCCCGTTCGCCGAGGAGCTCCCGCACCCCGTGGCCGTCGAGCCCGGTCAGGCCTGATGCACTACCTCGTCACCGGGGCGGCCGGGTTCATCGGCTCGCATCTCGCCGAGGCGCTCGTCGCCCAGGGGCACGACGTCGTCGGCCTCGATTCGTTCAACGACTACTACGACCCGGCGCGCAAGCGCGAGAACGCGAACGGCCTGGGCGTCGTCGAGCGCGATCTCCTGGACGGCGACCTCGACGGGCTCGTCGAGGGGCTCGACGGCGTGTTCCACCTCGCCGGCCAGCCCGGTGTGCGGGCGAGCTTCGGCCCCGACTTCGAGCACTACGTGACGCGCAACGTCCACGCGAGCGCGCGCCTCTTCGAGGCGGCCGCACGCCATGGAGTCCGCGTCGTGTACGCGTCGTCGTCCTCGATCTACGGCGACGCCGAGACCTACCCCACGCCCGAGGACGCCAGGCCGAGCCCGATCTCGCCGTACGGCGTCACGAAGCTCTGCGTCGAGCACCTCGCCTACGCCCACGGGCGGACGGCCGGCCTCGACGCGGTCGGCGTCCGCTACTTCACGGTCTACGGCCCGCGGCAGCGGCCCGACATGGCGTTCACGCCGATGCTGGAGGCGCTCGCGAGCGGCGGCGGGTTCCGCCTCTTCGGCGACGGGACGGTTTCGCGGAGCTTCACGTACGTCGCGGACGCCGCCGCAGGGACCGCCGCCGCGATGGAGCGCGGACGAGCAGGCGACATCTACAACATCGGCGGCGGCGACGAGGCGACGATGAGCGAGGTCATCGCGCTCGTGGAGCGGATCGGCGGGCGGGAGTTGATCGTCGAACGCCACGGCGATGCCGTCGGCGACGTCAGGCGGACGCGAGCCGACGTCTCGAAGGCGCAGAGCGACCTCGGCTGGGCGCCGTCGACCCCGCTCGAGGACGGCCTCCAGGCGCAGTGGGAATGGGTCACAGCTAGGGTTCCGGCCCGGTGAGCGTCGAACGGCTGTCACATGGCGTCGACCTCGACGCCGAGCGCGAGGTCGACCTGCAGTCGGCCTGGTCGCGGATCACCGCGCGCTGGTGGCTCCCGATCGGCGGGCTCGTCCTGGGCGCGATCCTCGGCGTGCTCGTCTCCGTCGGAAGCGGCGACGTCTACCGGGCCGAGTCGCTCATCTACCTCGGCCAGCCCTTCACGCCGGCCGGTGGCGGACAGCTCCAGAGCCTCCAGACGAACCCGAAGACGGTCAGCGAGATCGTCCGCAGTGAGGCCGCGATCAGGACTGCCGCAAATGCGGCGGGCGTGAGTCCGGGCGCACTACGCGGCAACGTCACCGCGACGGCCGTCGTCCAGCCCGGCCAGGTCGCACGCAACTTCACCCCGCTCGTCGAGATCCAGGTGAGGGGGCCGACGAGGGCGAAGGCGGAGACGGCGTCCAACTCGTTCGCGAACACCGTCGTGTCGTCGGTCGTGCCCTACATCAGGCAGAAGATGACTCTCCTCGAACGCCAGATCGCGGACGACTCGCGCGAGCTCTCGGCCATCGAGCAACGGATCGCGAACGCGAACAGTCAGCTCCGCCTGGCGCTCAGAGACCCGAGCCTTTCCCTCGGCGAGAAGCTCCTCGTGTCGACCAACTCGAACCTGACGGTCAACGCCGCCGAGTCGCGGCGTGCAGCCGTGCAGCAGAGCCAGAACTCAGCGGAGCAGCTGCTCTCGCTTGCGAAGAACGTCGAGCTGAGCCGCGTCGTCCAGCCCGCGGTCGCCGTACGCACGTCCGCGACGAGTCGGCGCAACGCGGCCGTGGTCGGGGCACTAGCGGGCCTGCTCCTTGGAGCCCTCGCCGCGATCGTGGCCGACCCCTGGCTCCGTCGCAGGAGCGCGACGGCCGCATAGGCAGGCCACTTGGTCGAGGGCAAGCGCGTCGCGGTCGTTGTCCCGGCCTACCAGGAGGAACAGCTCGTCGCGGAGACGATCCGCGGGATCCCGGACTTCGTCGACATGATCGTGCTGGTCGACGACTGCTCGAGCGACGCGACCGTCGAGCGCGCACGGGCGACGCGCGACCCCCGGCTCGAGGTGATCGAGCACGGGGCGAATAAGGGAGTCGGAGCGGCGATCGCAACGGGCTACGCGCGCTGCCGAGACCTCGCCGTCGACGTGACGTGCGTGATGGCCGCCGACAACCAGATGGATCCCGGACGAGCTCGAGCAGCTCGTCGCGCCCGGTCGCGCGCGGCGAGACCGACTACGCGAAGGCGAACCGGCTCGTCAGCGGCGAGGCCTGGCAACTCATTCCCCGGTCGCGCTACCTCGGAAATGCCGTCCTCTCGCTGCTCACGAAGATCGCGTCCGGGTACTGGCACGTGGCCGACTCGCAGGCGGGGTACACGGCCCTCTCGATCGGCGCGTTGCGCCGCCTCGACCTCGACAGTCTCTATCGCAGGTACGGGTTTCCGAACGACATGCTCGTCCACCTGAACGTGCAGAACGCGAAGGTGCGGGACGTGCCGTCCCGGCCGATCTACGGCGTCGGCGAGCGCTCGGGGATCCGCATCACGCGGGTCGCTCCGCGCATCGCGTGGCTGCTCTTCAAGGGCTTCTGGTGGCGGATGAAGGAGAAGTACGTGATCCGCGACTTCCACCCGCTCGTGTTCTTCTACACGCTCGGCGCGCTGATGACGCTCGTCGGCTTCCTGCTCGGCCTGCTGGTCACGGTCCTGCGCATCGGCTGGGGGAACGACATCACGACGCCGACGATCGTCCTCGTCGCCCTCCTGCTCGTGTCCGGCACGCAGTTCACGCTCTTCGCCATGTGGTTCGACCAGGAGGCGAACAAGGAGCTGCGCTG